>PAJV01000022.1 GCA_002706765.1 Gimesia sp. | reverse complement strand
TTGATAGACGCCAATCGTGAAAGCAATTAATAATACAGAAATGAGCCAGTTGATTTTTCCACGCCAGAAAATAAAAATATATACTGACAAGGCTCCTGTTAAAAACCCTATGCCAACCCCATAATTTAATGTGTTAAAGCTATATATGTAATAAAGAGTGGGGCAAGCCATAAACAGAGGCGCGGCGATATAATCCCTAACTGTTCGCTCTGAGGAGAGAATCCTAACGATCAAAGAGAAAGACAATGCGGAACATACCAGCGAGAAGAAAAAAGGAGCAAATGGGATAATGGGATTTGCTGGATATAAGTAATTAAGCAGGTACATTGACCAGCGTCCCTGCTCTACCCAGTCAAGATAGTGTGATACATCTGGCCTTAATCTTTCCGCATAATTTTCTTCATCAATCGAAAGGGTAAAATTGAACAGTTCGTAAGTAAACGAAAAACAGCACAGCACCAACAGATAACTTAGCCAGTAACGCTCTTTTTTAATCCATTTGATTAAAAGGGGCTGATTTTCAGACATATTATCACTCATTGAGGTGTCCCGTGATTGACTTTATTGCCCCAGGCCTTTTTCCTCAGAAATTTAAGATTTTGAATTTCATATTCTTCTGTAATATTCATCAGATCAATTCGTAATGACTGTTTGAGTAAATCACCTGGTATGGAAAACAGTAAATGATTCATCCCCTGATTTAACTTGATCTGCAGCTGATTTCTTGCAACGTACTCTGCTTGATTTTTATAGCGATAAAAGAAAAACAATGTCGTATCTGCAGGGGAACTCATATCACAGCGTAAGAAAACTGTATCACCTCCATCAGCTTTTAATGACGGTATGTAAATCTGTCCCGGCACATTCCTAACATTCACGGTGACCTGGTCTTGCTCTAATTTTCCTGTGGAATTGACAAACCTGACCTGATCCAGATCTGTCTTCAAATCAAAAATCAGTTCTGATTTATCGATCTCAGTATCCGGTTCTATTATTCGGATTCCCCCAAACCCGGGATTGTATTGAACTCGACACATGGCACAGGGAATTTCATCAGTACAGAGCATCGAAAGCTGTGGAGATGAATAAGGGCCTAATTTGACAATTGTAATTCCGTTTTTCAAGGCCACTGAGCCGTTTGCAGGCCAGACAGGCATACGATCTGCATATTGCATTATGGACCGTTGTTCTTCTAATGTTGCCGGGCGAAATTCATCAACTCCCATCGATCGCATCATCGATAATACACGGTGGACACTTCCCTGATCCCAACTATAAAACGAGGCACCGAGAGACTCTTTTTCTACAATCAAAGAATATTTTTCTCGAGTGATATGTCCTACCAACGCGTAGGCTTTTTTATCTGTTGGTCTGACATTCGGCCCATAATCCAGTTCATCGATACGATTCAATATCCGTATACTCAAGGACCGATCCGCTTGCCACGTGATATAATCAGAAAAGGCAAATCGATTATTAATCGAAATGAACTGAAATAGAGTTGTCACCACTCCCAGAATGATCAGTGCCCGGATTGCTTGTGAAGAAATTGAAAGTGACAGAAAAACAAGGCCGCTAAGTACCAGTGGTACTGCCAACAGCGCTCTGGTAGGCATTACACCTTCATTAAGCAGATTCAATGAAAAAGGTGCTGACACGATTAAAAACAAAAGCATCAGACCAGTAAGCTTGCTGGCGAATGAAGATGATTTATGCAGTATTTGAAAGAGAACAACAGATACCGCCAGAGTGAACACAAAAAAAAGCGAATAAATATTCTGGTCATAAATATCATCTCTGCCAAGATAAGTATTTTTCATTGACGAGATAATATTTGAAGCTGTTTGGGAAATGTATTCATAGCTGAACTGAAATCTAACAAATGAATCTATGTATTCATCGTGCAGCATATCCAGACAGAATCGAAAGACAAATGCGATAATGTAATAAGCAACGGTTCCTGCAAAAAGCAAAACCAGAAAAGAAAAAAACGAAAGAAGCACTTGTTTTGCTGTAGCTTCATTTTCGAAGTGTTCTCTCACTACTGAAAAACAACACAGTACAAACAGCCAAGGTAAAAAGGCTTGATACACGCCAATNGAGAAGGCGATTAATAATACAGGAATAATCCACCTGATTATTCCCTGCCCGTAAGAAAAAATATAAACAGCTAAAGCACCAGCTAAAAAACCAATACCAATCCCAAAGTTCAAAGAATTGAAACTATAGACATAGTACAGAGTCGGACATGCCATAAATAGAGGCGCGGCGATATAATCTTTAACTGTCCGCTCTGTTGACCAAACCCGGACAATCAACGTGAAAGACAATGCTGCACACAAAAGAGTCAAACACAAAGGGGCGAATGGAATAATGGGATTTACGGGATACAAGAAACTCAGAAGATACATCGACCAGCGTCCCTGTTTAGCCCACCAGTGATGAGCAGAAGATCCGGACCGCTCTGCATAAAATTCTTCATCGATTGTTAACGTAAAATTGAACAGCTCATAAGCAAAAGAGATAAAGCACAACACAAAAAGATAGCTTAACCAATAGCGTTCTTTCTTAACCCATATAGCCATCTCAGCACCAAGACGACTAATCTGAACATCTAGCTTATTCATCAAATAAACCTTAAAGTTTGTTGCCCAATTTTCTCAATGACTTTCATGCGATTGTATACTAAGCTGGTTGCCCCCACATATCACAGATTCGAACTTAATCACCTGCTCTTCATGTATTTAAGGACGGATGAGTTTTGACCTATTACATACAAAACACCCTATCTGCTTCAAACCAACCATTCTGAGATCTTGTATTATCTATCAGAGTGTTTTTTTGAGTTCGTTTTTAACACCTTGATCGACTGCATGGGAACACCTACCAATCCATGGACGGTACTACTGGCTTCAGATCTGAAGACAAGAGCATCGTGGATCCAGATATGTTGAACATGGTCTGTCTGTGTGCCATTTGCCACGGAAATAGTTATGGAATAATCTCCCAATGGTAGTAACGGCATTCGAAAAGTGAATCGAGCAGAAAAGTGATCCTCGGCTAATAAATCAGGTGCGCCGGTGATAAATGTATTGTCACCAAATAAATTCTGTCCCAAACGATCTTTGACGAAAAAACCTACAATGGGTGATTTCATTCTCTCTCTGGCAATTGCATTGACGACCAGACTCACCATTTCCCCTCCCACAATCCAGGAAAGCTTGTCTCCCTGCATGTTGCAGAGACTCACGCCCTGGATTTCAGCTCCTCCGGCTCCAAAGCTATCTCCATCAGGATCAAACTGAAAAATCTTAAGATCGTTGCGGTACTGTGTCGAATTCAGATATGCGAGCCGCCCATCTACATACTCGTTCTCAAACTTGACCTTCGAACTCGTCTTATCAATTGCCGCTTTCTCGTCTGACTCTGTATTCTGTTCCACATGCTGATTTTCCGAATAAAGTCCTTCAAAATACCGTTCACAGACCGTCTTCGCATCGGCAGCAATTTTCACTTGACCCTGGTGCAGCCAGACCGCGTTCTGACACAGATTGGTCACAGCAGAATTATCATGACTGACAAACAGCAAGGTTCCTTTCTTCATAAACTGTCGCAGAAACCGCATGCATTTCTGTGTGAAATAAGCGTCTCCGACAGCCAGCGCTTCGTCAATCACCAGTATATCAGCATCCACATGGGCGATCACGGCAAACCCCAGGCGGACATACATCCCGCTGGAATAGCTTTTTACCGGCTGATCTATAAACTCGCCGATATCTGCAAAGGCTGCAATTTTATCAAAACGAGCATCCAGTTCTTCGCGCGACAGCCCCAGAATCGTGCCATTCATATAAACATTTTCTCGACCGGTAAACTCCGGGTTAAATCCCGAGCCCAGTTCCAGCAGTGCAGCAATCCGGCCATTGACTTCAACCTTCCCTGCGCTCTGAGACATCGTACCGCAAATAATCTGCAACAGGGTCGACTTGCCAGCACCATTTCGGCCAATGATGCCCACTGTCTCACCTTTGCGGATTTGGAAGGTAATATCATCCAAGGCTTTGAATTCCTTGAAGAACTGCTTCCGACCTCTGTAGATTCCCTGCAGAAGCCGATGATGAGGCTTTTCATAAATCTGAAAGTATTTACAGACCCCCTCCAGATTCACTGCAAGTTCCTGGTTCTCAACCGGCTCATAGGACATCAGCAAATCCTCTACGTGTTTTCTGAAACCAGGCGAACCCCATCCAGGCAACAACCATACTGATGAGCAATGAAATCAATAGTCCTCCCCAGTTCGGAAACTGGCCCCACATCAGCACGGCACGCGATTGTTCGATAAAAAATGTCAGCGGATTTGCATACATTAAAGGTTGAATGGATTCTGGCAGGTTTGAGATCGGATAAAATACCGGTGACATAAAAAGCAGGACCATGGTAAACACGCCCGTGATCTGCCCTACATCCCGCAAATATACGCCGAATGAGGCGAGAAACCAGGTCAGTCCCATCGTAATCAGGATCAGCGGTAAGAACAGCAGCGGCAGAAACAACGCGGTCCAGTAAAACGTCTGATTCACGAGAACAAAAAACAGCCCCCAGACCACCAGACTGATCAGTGTATGGAAGAGCGTGGCTCCCATCGCAATCCAGGGCAGCACTTCCAGAGGGAAAATGACTTTCTTGACATAATTCACATTTCCCACAATCAGGCTGGGCGCTCTGTTGACGCATTCTGCCAGTAAACCATGCACAATCATGCCAATAAACAGTGCCAGCGCAAATTCTGTTTTGCTGTCAGAACCGGTTTGCCAGCGCGATTTGAAGACGAAACTGAAAACAAAGGTATAAACAACCAGCATGATCAGAGGATTAAAAAACGACCACGCCAGCCCCAGTACCGATCCTCGATACCTGCCTATCACTTCTCGTTTCGCCATCTGGTAAATTAATCGTCGATTAATCATCAGACTTTTCAACAATTGCCGAGGCGCAATTGACACTGAATTATATGGATTCATTTCAGTGCCCCTCAGACTTCGGCTCTTGTAATAAATTTATTTTTAACATCCTGTCGGCAAACTTCATTCAGTAATAATAATGAATTAAATGAAACGAGGACGGTTTTATGCCCTCCCCCCTAAATCTGTTTTAAAACTCATCTCTGTAATTGAAAACAGCTTAGAGCAACGATTTATATTAGAATTATTTGTTTAGTGAAAGATCATCTACAATCCGCATCAGATACTCGCCATAGTTGGTCTTACCCAGTTGTTCCGCCTGGGCTTTCAGCTCTTCTGTGTTAATCCAGCCTTTCCGGAACGCGATTTCTTCCAGGCAGGCGATCTTCAGTCCCTGCCTTTTTTCGATGGTCTGAAAGAAATGGCTGGCTTCCTGCAGGCTTTCGTGAGTCCCCGTATCGAACCAGGCGTGACCGCGGCCGAGTAATTCGACATTCAACCCGCCCCGTTCCAGATAGGCGTTGTTGACAGACGTGATCTCCAACTCGCCTCGCGCAGAAGGCTTCACATTTTTCGCGATTTCGATGACATCATTGTCGTAAAAATATAAGCCGGTTACTGCATAGTTCGATCTGGGTTTGACCGGCTTTTCTTCGATGGAGATCGCACGTTGCTCACTGTCGAATTCCACAACCCCAAATCGTTCCGGATCATGTACCTGGTAACCAAATACGGTCGCACCCGATTCCCGCGCCGCCGCTGATTTCAGGCTGTCTGTAAATCCATGGCCATAAAAAATGTTGTCCCCCAGGATCAGGCAGGCATCATCGTTTCCGATAAAGTCTTCACCAATCAGAAATGCCTGGGCCAGTCCATCGGGGGAAGGTTGTTCTGCATATTCAAACCTCACACCCCACTGCTCGCCACTGCCCAGTAAATCCTGAAACATCGGCAGGTCATGCGGGGTGGAAATGATCAGAATCTCTCTGATTCCCGCCAGCATCAGCGATGACAACGGATAATAAATCATCGGTTTATCATAAATGGGAAGAAGCTGTTTCGAAATCACTTTCGTTACAGGATGCAATCTGGTTCCCGTACCTCCTGCCAGAACGATTCCTTTTCTTGACATCTGTCATCCTCGATTATTCTCTAGACAATAATGAAAACGCCCGGGACGTCAGAGCGTCCCTGCTGAGAAAAATGCACGCAACCTCTCTCCAGACGAACTATGCAGATGGACTTCAAATGCAGAATCCAGACAGGCAATCCGTTATCAGAACCAGCGTTTGGTATTGAATTTCCGAAAATAAAGCAACCTGATTTCTGCTATTCAAAACAGAAATATGGGAAATCCCGGTCTTTTTCGTTTTTTGGGGGGGAGAGCGTGCATTGCATGCACTGAATAAGATAGGAACTTCAGCTTTCATTGCGAAATGCTGGAAGGAAACAAAACAGACCCGGTATCAACACTGCGATACCGGGTCTGATTGAATTGTGTTTTCTGAGAAAACAAGCTCCTCGACAAGGACTCGAACCTTGAACCTAGCGGTTAACAGCCGCTCGCTCTACCGATTGAGCTATCGAGGATCAATGATGTGATTCAGGAAAACTCCCAACCACTGAGTGCGTATAACATATTGTGAGAAATCAATGAAGTCAACCGATGTTTAACAGGAACCGCCGGGGTTCTGGCAAAATATTTAAGAATATTGCCGGCTTGTAAGAATCGTAACTGTTTTAATTCACTCGGCTTCGGTGTCTGGTGGTTTGGGGGCAACCCCTTTGATCTTTTCGAGGACCACCTTGTTGCCCTGTTCATTATACTCGATGAGATTCATGAAGGCTCCCATCAGCATGATCCCTCTGCCACAGGGTCGTTCCAGATTTTCCAGCAGGGTCGGATCGGGAACGTGACTGCGGTCGAAACCTTCCCCTTCATCCTGGATTTCAACGCGGACCCGCTCATCGCTGATCCAGCAGTTGATTTCGACACTTTTATCAGGAGACATGCGATTACCATGCTTAATCGCATTCACCAATGCTTCTTCCAGTGCGAGGCGCACGGAGAAAACATCTTTATCAGGGTATTCACGTACCTCGAGAGCCTCGACGATGCGGGCTTGAACAGCCTGACCTTCCGAGGTATCGCTGGGTATCGTTACTTCAAAGTGTTCGTCCGATGACATGAATTTGGCCAGCACACGATTTCTGGTGTTTATCCAGTAACTAATTCAAAGAGCATTCAAACTCACTCCGAGCAGGCTGCGTTTACAACAGTCTCCCCGGTTTGAACCTCTCACAATCATTGTTCTCAAAGAACCTTACTCAGAACTGGTCTTCGCAGAGGGTTAAGTCATCTGCAATTACCAAGCCAAAGTTAAAATCCTTCGAGAGCCGCCTCCTGTGTTTCGGCGATGTCAAACAGTTGATTCAGTCTCGTAATGGCAAATACTTCGTAAATATCAGGACGAATTGAGCACAGCTTCAATTTCCCCTTTGCCTTTTTCACTTTTTTATCCAGCGTAATCAACTTGCCCAGTGCAGCACTGGAAAGGTATTCCACGTTGGAAAAGTCAAGAATGATCTTCTTGCGTCCATCTTCATCAACAAGTCCAAATAATTGTGTCCCGATGATCTGGATGTTTCCTTCATCAAGAATTTTCTTGTCAATAAATTTTGCAATGGTGACATCCGATACTTCCTCGATGTCAACACGACGGTGACCAGCTGCCATAATTCCAGCCCACCCTCTTCTAAAAAGACAAAACCCGACGTAGGCACATGTTTTCCCGGTGAATCCATTATCGCAGATAAAGCGTATCGACGACTGCCTGGCCCGATCGGAATCGATCATAAAACGAATTGAATCAAGTATCAAATTATACGTGTTAATCTGGAAAAGGAAATTATCTAAACAGATATTCCCGATAGACTAACATCAATTTGAATGAGGACCACAAGTCCCCGGTATTGCATGATCATCACGCTTTCTTTCCTTGCTGTCAAGCATATTCATAAGATTGTTTGCCGGATTCTAAGGGTCTAAGTGCCATATTCAGCACACTTTGTGTAATCTCGCAGTCTCAGAATGTTAAAATACCCCATTCTGAAGCGAAATCGAACCTTCCAGGCACTTTCACGCCTCCCCTCTCCGCCTGTTCTGAAACCGGATTTTGTTAAGACATTCAGACAACGACCGGCAAATTGTGTTAAGAAACTGAAACAGCTCGTTGAGCTACCTGAGTTGTTTTCATGAAATAAAACCGCCTTTCGTATCCAGCCGGTTCGAATTCGTAAAGACAGAAACAGACACTACATCTGCCACTCTCATTCCCCTGCTGACAGGGCTCCTGACCGCAGAATCCATTCCACCAGCGGCAGCCGCAGTCACATCCTTCGCTTCGGGCGCATTCTTTGCCTTTCTCTGCTGTAGGACCAACTTCATCTCATCACAACACCATGATTGAGACTGTCTGTTCAACCGGGGACTGTCATGCAACGCCACTTCAATTTCGTACTTTTCATCCTGCCTCTCGTTCTGTTTTCCACGACTCTCTCCCGTGCTGATGTGGAAATTACCCTGAACTCCGGTAACACGCTTCATGCAGACAGTATCCAATGGGGGCCCGATTCCACTCTGATTCTGGAACAGAAAAATCAACACCCCCGCTCCCTCTCTCTCAATAAGATCGAACGTCTGAAGATTGAGAATTCCGTCTACGATCAGGAAACCATTCAGCTGGCGGCAGACCAATACTACCAGGGCCAGTCGGTCCAGTTCGCGTTCCATAAACACAAGAAGTATTCCTCGCTGCCTGTCCCCGTCTACCAGCGCCCCCTGTATGTGCCCATGCAACCAATGCCAACTTACCCTGCTCCCTGCGACATCAGTTGCAGTCGGGGAATCATCCTCGGCGTCCACGAAGACCCCTTGAGTGCCTACGAGCCTCTGTTGAAACAGTACTACCCCCATGGCGTACCTACACTGGAACGCGGATATGCCCTGGGGCTGATGCGTGCCGCCGTGACCCAACAGGCGCTGGGCTATGGCCCTGTTCCGGGCGCGATCCCTCCCCCGCCTGCCCCCGAACCGCTGCTGGGAAAATTAACCCGGATCAGCGTTCAGGCCACCCCCATCAATACTGAGGGTAAAGCAGACTGGAACGCCCTGGCTGTACGCGTACAGGGAATGGACCGCGTGGGCAATCCTGCTGCGTTAACGGGAAATGTAAAAATCCAGTTATTCGGTCAGCGACAAATGCTGTTACCGGTCTGGGATCAACGCTTTGCCGCTGTCCCTCAGGAAACGATGACACTGGGGCAGTGGACCCGCAATTGTGCCACAACTCCCCTGGCGCAGGCTCCCCGGGCAGGAAATCAGTTCGGCACCGGTCAGGTTTCAGATCAGACCTGGATTGTCAAACTCTTCCCGCAAATTCCCGAACACAATCTGAATATTTACGCGGAGGGAGAAGTACAGGTCACCCTGATCTCTCCCGGCAAAGGCACCTTCGCCGCCTCGACTCCCGCAGTTCCCTTGAAACACGTCTCCCTCAACCGGGATTCCTCACTGGCCACGACCGGGACCCGATTCTTTCCGGGCGAAACAACGTCGGCCGGCATCTCGCGCACAAGTCGGCTCAAACTCGACGGACCTTCAAGGCCATACAGCCGCCCGTTCACCATCCAGCCTTAACGTCAGGCACTTGGCCGAGCCTCCCGCTTTGATGAATTCATCCAGCGGTGTACTCAAAGTTCGATAACCGCGCTGCTGCAGATCAGCTTCCAGTTGCGGGCAGCCCGTATTCATGACGACAGTCTCCCCAATCACCACGGCGTTACAGGCAAATCGCTCCGCTTCTGCCTTCACGACGGGAATCAGATGCGGGATATACTCTTTCAAGGCATGCTGTGCATATTCATCAAACGCGGGGGGATAGT
Source organism: Gimesia sp. (assembly GCA_002706765.1). Taxonomy (GTDB): domain Bacteria; phylum Planctomycetota; class Planctomycetia; order Planctomycetales; family Planctomycetaceae; genus Gimesia. Next base: position 106,905 of record PAJV01000022.1, on the reverse strand, counting down.
AAATTGCTTCGGTTTCGCTTAGCGGACAGAAGCAGGTATCCAGGTGATAATAAAAATCGTCCACCAGTTGCAGGGGAATCACGCGGCAGTTCATCTCTCCGCCCACCCACTGCAGCGCCCTGACATCGCTGCGAATCAGATAGCCGGCAAAGAGTGTATCGCCACAGAACAGCGCATCGCCGGCACCTTCGAAATAAAAGCCATCGGGCATGTCGATGGTTTCAAACCCGGCCTGTTGAAACCACTGGCGGTCCAGCAGCGTCTCTCCCTGCCGGGCTTCATGACGAAACAGCGAAAGAAATACGCGGTCTTTCCAGATCAAGCCGGCATTCGCCGTGAACACCAGGTCGGGCAGTCCCTTGATGGGCGTCAAGAGTTCGATCCGGGCCTCCTGTTCCTGCAGCAGTTGATACAGCGACTCCCACTGCTGCCGCGCCACTGCCGGATCACTCTGTTTGCTGCGGCTCATCCAGGGATTGATTTCGTACTCAATCCCATAGAAATCGGGAGGACACATCAGGATCGCCGGGGTCTCATAAATCAATGCACTGCCTTTCTCTGTGGTTCCCTCTGGAAAATGCGCCAGGTATTCTCTTTATCATTATTATACCACAGCCGGGATTGGGGCGTGGGAAGAATTCCTGCCTCGCATACTGGATTTCAAATCAGAACACGCTTAAATTGACGAAATGACTCCTGATCCAATACAGTCAGTACAGATAAATCACTTCTCTTTTTCCGAAATGGATTTAACACCATGACTGAGACGACCGCATATCCGCTGACCTGGGAACTGGCCTCACTGTACCCGCATCCCGAGCAATCCGCGTTTGAGGATTGTCTGCAGCAGATAAAAATGTCACTCGAAGACCTGGTGACACGCGTTGCGGAATTATCTCAGTCGACCGATCCCGGGCAGCATGCCTCACTCTGGGGTGACTTTCTGACTGATTATCAAAATGCGGTCGCGGAGCTGTCAGGGTTATTTGCCTTTCTGGAATGCTATTGTGCCGAAGACGCACACAACAAACGCTTTCAAACATTGCTGGCACGCCTGGCCAGTATTCGCCCCCTCAGGGAGAATATCGAAACCCAGCTGCAGTTGACCATCCGGGAGATCCCTGACGAAACACTTCAGCAATTCACAGAACAGGATTCCCGCCTGAAGGAAATTCGGTTTTTCCTGGAAGACTCGAAACGGAACGCGACATTACGGCTGCCTAAGGAACAGGAGATCCTGGCGTCGCAACTGGCCGTCGATGGACTGCATGCATGGGGACGACTTTATGATCGGCTGTCAGGTGATCTCAAAATTCAGCTGATGGAAAAAGGGGAACTGGTAGAACGCTCGCCCGGACAAGTCCAGTTCGATTCGCCGCAACGCTTCGTGCGCCAGAATAATTTCTATGCAGCCAACAAAGCCTGGGATACGATTGCCGATTCGTGCGCGGATGCCTTGAATCACCTGGCAGGAACCAGGCTGACACTCTACAGTCATCTGCCCGTTACAGATCATCTGGACGCACCGTTAGTTTACAATCGCATGCAGCGCGGCACCCTGGATACCATGTGGTCGGTCATCTCCCAGCGGAAACAGAAGCTGGTCCAGTTTCTCGAAAAGAAAGCGGAACTGCTGGGACTCGAAAAACTCTGCTGGTACGATCTGAATGCACCACTGCCACTTTCAGGCGGGGAATCTCCGGAACTCAGTTACAACCGTGCCTGTGATCTGGTCGTCAATTCCTTTGAAAAGTTCAGTCCCGACCTGAGCCAGTTTGCAGAGAAAGCACTCCGCGAACAATGGATCGAAGCGGAAAATCGACAGGGCAAACGTCAGGGAGGCTTCTGCACCACTTTCCCCCATCAGAAACAGTCCCGGATATTCATGACCTATACCGATTCGGCTGACAGCATGTCGACACTCGCCCATGAACTGGGACACGCTTATCATTCCTATGTGTTGAAGGATGTGCCGTTTGTCTTAAGCGATTACCCGATGAACCTGGCAGAAACGGCTTCCACGTTTGCCGAAGCCGTTCTCGGAGAGCAACGCCTTAAAGCCGCTCAGTCCCGCGATGAAGAATTACAGATCCTGGATGGCATGCTGGGAGACTCCGTGGCATTCATGATGAATATTCATACCCGCTTCCTGTTCGAAGACCGCCTGCATCGGGAGCGGGCAACTGGGGAATTGACGCCCGAGCGATTTTCGGAACTGATGCTTGAGGCGCAAAAAGAAGCCTACGCCGGCGCCCTGGATGATTCCGGCTGGAATCCCTCATTCTGGATTTCCAAACTCCATTTCTATATCAGTGAATTGCCCTTCTATAATTTTCCTTATACGTTCGGTTATCTGCTCTCCCTGGGCGTCTATGCCCTGGCTGATACCTTTGCCGATCAGTCAGAGTTTGCGGACCAATACCGTGAACTCCTGATTGCTACCGGCTGTCAGGTAACTGAAGACGCAGTGTCCAATACATTTGGCTACCATCTGGGAGAAGCGGAGTTCTGGAACAAAAGTATTGACATTATCGACCGCCGCGTCGAGCGGTTCCTGGAACTGGCAGACTGAACCCTGAGATGACATTATGCTTAAAACCCGTGTCTTTACCGAAAAAAGCCCTGTTTGACTGAATCATGCTGTTTCCATGACGGATCTGTCCGGAGTTCCGCCTGAAATGCAGCAGGATCTGGGGTCTTTCGATCCAGAGCGTGTCGAAATTCTTAACAAGCCCGGGTATACTGTCTGAACGATGGAAAACCGATCCTGCCTGACCGGGTCTCTGCCCAGACCGAACCAGGAGCATGGGAAATTCCATGAGAAGTATAATGAACTGAATGACAGACAGCTGATGAATTTGCGGGAATACTGAAAAGCATTTATTCTATGGCAACACAACAGGAACTATCAGAAACCCGGCAGGATTCAGGGGTAGGTATTGTACAGACCAGACTGGCGACTCTGTTTGCGCCTCCCAACTGGCTCAAGCTGGCAGGGGGAGGGGAACTCGGGCCCATTCAGGTTGCCTATGAAACCTATGGTGAATTAACTCCTGCGAAAGACAACGCCATCTTTATCTGTCACGCCCTGACAGGAGATGCTCACGCCGCCGGTTATTATGAAGACGATGACGAGAAAGCCAAGCCGGGCTGGTGGGACGATCTGATCGGCCCGGGGCGTACGCTCGACACGGATAAATATTATGTGATTTGTGCCAATGTTCTGGGAGGCTGCCAGGGAACAACGGGGCCAGGCAGCATCAACCCGGAAACCAACCAGTCGTACCGACTCGGATTTCCATTTATTACCGTCGGCGATATCGTCGAAGTACATTCGGCCCTCACCAGACATCTGGGCATTGAGCAGTTGCTGGCTGTCATTGGCGGCAGCCTGGGAGGCATGCAGGTCCTGGAATGGGCCGCCCGCTTTCCTGACCAGTTGCGGGGCGCCATCTGTCTGGCTTCCGCCGCTCAACTTTCGGCACAGGGAATTGCCTTCAACGCCGTCGGCAGACGTGCCATCAAAACCGATCCGGAATTCAAAGATGGCGAATATGAAACCGGTGCCGGTCCCCGCTATGGGTTGGCCCTGGCGCGCATGATCGCACACATCACTTACCTGTCCGACCAGTCGATCGAAATGAAATTCGGCCGGCGTCTGCAGGATCACGATACTTTCACCTACGAAATGCTGCCGGAAGTGGAGTTCCAGGTCGAGAGTTATCTGCATTACCAGGGCAAGCGGTTTGTCGAGCGTTTTGATGCGAACAGTTATCTCTACCTGACGCGGGCCATGGACTATTTTGACCTGGTATCCCAGCATGGTTCGCTGGTCAATGCGCTGGGAAAAACAGAAGCACGCTTCCTGATCGCCTCTTATGATTCCGACTGGCTGTTTACGACCAGCCAGAGCAAGGAACTCGTCAGGGCTTTGATTGAGTGTGGAAAACATGTCTCGTTTATTGAACTCAAGAGCCCGTTCGGACATGATTCCTTTCTGATTGAAATCGAACAGCTGAATAGAATGATTACCCCTTTTCTGGAACAGGCTTACTCCACCCGCCTCGCGGAAAGTAACAGGACTTAGTCAAGCGGAACTCCACCATGCGTGCTCAACATCGATACTGTATGCAGGATCCTTCACTGGAAGTGACCGACAAGCTGCTGCTGGAACAGATCCAGCCCGGCAGTCGCGTGCTCGACCTGGGCTGTGGTGATGGCCGTCTGCTGGCGCGGCTGCGCGAAGAACGGGATGCTTCCGTTCTGGGCATCGAAATTGATATCACTCAGCATCACGCCGCCATCGCCCGTGGCGTGCCCGTGATCCAGGCCGACCTGGACGAAGGACTGCTGGATATCCCCGATGGCGCATTCGATTATGTGGTTCTGAGTCAGACACTGCAGCAGGTGCTGCACCCCAAACAGTTGCTGGAAGAAATGGTCCGGGTCGCCAAAAAAGCGCTGGTCGTCGTCCCGAATTTCGGGAACTGGCGGATTCGGCTGCAGGTACTCAAACAGGGCCGCGCCCCGGTTACCGAAGTTCTGCCTTACGAATGGTACAACACCCCTAACCTGCACCTGATGTCGATGCATGATTTTCAGGATCTGATGCGCCTGCTGGGCATCGAAATTCTACAGGAAGTTCCGATCATCAATCACCAGGCTGTCGAAAAAGCCTGGCTCGCCAACCTGCGGGCACAGCATGTCCTCTATGTCCTGCAGCGTGTGGAAGGACCGGCAGAACTCCCTGCCTCCCATCACACTTCGACGGGTCAATCCACGCCCATCACACACTAACCGTGTCCCTTTTTCTGTCGCGTCTACAGGGTCTGTTGCCCTGAGTTGAATAAATTGAGAGTCGCGATGTTGAAATGTGATGCGCTCTCAAGCGCAGCCGGTCACCGGCCTGTCCTTCATTTTCGCTGACATGAGTGAAATTACCGTCAAAATAATTCGCTTTTCAACCGCTCAATTCCTGTTTCCAAAATTCGATTTTCCCGATATACTGCCCCACCTTCAGCATGAATCTGGTGTCTTTCCCGCCCGGATGGCAGAAACACACCATTCACCTAAAGCGTAACCATACAAGAGTTTGAAACAATTAAGCGACCCGCTTTATTAAAGAGAAAGAGGGAAAGGACTCCCGATGCGTATCATAGCAATCATGAATCAAAAAGGGGGCGTCGGCAAAACGACGTCGAGCGTGAACATGGCTGCCGGCCTGGCGATGCAGGGCAAGAAAGTCTGCCTGATCGACCTGGACCCACAGGGACATGCCTCGTTACACCTGGGCATCGAACCATTCGGCAGTGTCCCGACCGCCTACGATGTCTTTTCGGGTATTAAAACGCTCGCCGAAACCCGGCAACTGGTCGCCAAAAACTTATGGGTCGTGCCTGCGACACTCGATCTGGCAGCGACAGAACTGGAACTGGTTGACGCCGACAACCGGGAAATCGTTCTGCGCCAGGCGATCCGGAAAATGGCAGAGACCGAACCGTTCGATTACATCATTATGGACTGCCCCCCTTCACTGGGTGTGCTGACCATCAACGCGTTGACTGCAGCCAGTGAAGTGATCATTCCTCTGCAGCCTCACTTCTTCGCCTTACAGGGGCTCTCCAAGTTGCTCGAAACCACGGCGCTGGTTCGTCGACGATTGAACCGGGAACTGCGTGTTTCCGGCGTGGTACTCTGTCTGTATGAAACCGGCACCCGACTGGCAGCCGACGTGACTGATGACCTGAGCGCGTTCCTGAATCACAGCGATCCGGAAGCCCCCTGGTCGTCTGCGAAAGTATTTAAGAGTCGGATCCGACGGAATATCAAACTGGCCGAAGCACCCAGCTATGGTCAGTCGGTCTTTGATTATTCCAGTTCCTGTCCCGGCGCCAAAGACTATGGCGGACTGGTGCAGGAAATCATTGCCGACGAACAGGTGGAAGAATCGCCGATCCGACAGGCTGCCTGATTACTCTGCAGCCTTCTGCTTTTCTTCCAGCTTTGCTTTCGCTTCTTTCCAGAGTGGATCATAAACCTCTTTGTCAAACGGAGGACATCCGGTGGGATACTGTCCCAGGGGATGGTCCTTCGTGCGCATGAGGTTGGTGCAATACGAAAACGTCCGACAGACAGTTTTGCGATTGAGCTTGCCTTCTTCCTGAAGCTGTTTCGCAAACTCAGGCTGTGAGAGCGTGGCCCGGCCCATCCCCACGATGGAGATCTTTCCGGACTCAACATTCGCAGCCGCGGCGTGCATGGCATAGTCCTGCAGCCAGCTGTAACCACTGCCCACCACGGGAATATCCGGGACCGCTGCCTGGATCTGACCGGCAATCCGGAAGTGACGGGCGACGCCGATCAACGGATGTTCGGGAGCATGGTAGCCATCGGTGGGCGGAAATTCCGCGGGCCTCACAATATGGGGATTCGCATACGGGTTTCCATTGGAGATGTTAATCAGACCAACTCCCCACTCTTTCAGGAGTCGGGCCACCTCGAGCGGTTCGGTCAGATCTTCCTGGAGATGATCGTCGGGATTGGTGCCGAACGCGGTTTGCAGCGGCAGTTCGTGCGGGCAGGGTTCGCCGATAAAGTCATCGCCGGCGCCCTGGTAAGGAATCCCGTCGTAACCATTCATACGGGTGCCGATCACCAGCGTCGGACATTCTTCGCGAATACGCTTGATAACGTTGCGCACCAGGCGCGTGCGGTTCTCCAGTGAACCACCATATTCGCCAGGACGATTTTTCGCTGCCAGCAATTCCGAAAGCAGGTACCGATGGCACTGCTTGATATCCACAAATTCGACCCCGATCGATTCCGCCAGTTTAGCGGCAGTCACATACTGGTCTTCAATGTATTTCAGATCATCGTCTGAGAGCAGCGGGTAACTGTCGTCAACGATCCGCCCGCTTGATTTATCTACTGTCCGGGGATCGAGGATCTGATCATGGGTGGCCAGCAGTGGTCTTTCAAAACTGAACCGGCCCGAATGCGTTAACTGCAGGCCGATCACCAGACCGTCAGCCGATCCGAATACTTCCGCATGCGCGTCGCGACAACCTGTCAGCATCTTTTCCAGTGAGGAGGCTGTTTTATCATTGATCATCAACTGGCGGGGATTCATCCGCGCTTCCGGACCGATGGCGGTGGCTTCCCCCCAGATGAGTGAGGCGCCCCCGGCTCCGAAGCGCTGATAACGTCGATAGGTCAACTCGTCAGGGAAACCATCAGTGGTTCCGTCGCAGCCTTCCATCGGCTGAATTCCCAGTCGACTTTTCGCCTGCAGATGACCGATCTGAATGGGTTGATACAGCACATCAAAGTTATCGGAAACCTGGATCGGACAGCCCAGGCGTTCAGAGTCTGCCACGACGTCGGCGGGAGATTTATACTTGAAATATTTGGCCATGAGGAAAGACTTTTCGCATGCAGTTGAAGATCGCGGAAGTTCATTTTTTTACTGCAACGAGTTTACTCAAACCGATCGTGAAATGCCATTCACCAGCCGGATTCGAAAGACTGCAGAATCAGAGAGCAAGCAGGACCAGTTCCCGTTTTACTGCAGCGTCTTCAGGCCATCTGCATCGAGCATAAAAGATTGAGAGACGCAACTGTTAAATGTGATTCGATATAAGCTCAACCAGGTGCGGTCAGCGGTTTACCGTTATCCCGCGCGGAGAGCTTCAGCAGGAAAGGGACTGCCGACTCGGCCCATTCTTCTGCCGTCGCATAGTGCTCGGCATGCGATCCGAAACAGCTTTGCAGCAGGGCGGTGTTGATGACTCCCGGGTTCAGGGGAATCGCCGCCATCCCCGATGGTAATTCCTGCGCCAGGGACTGTGTTAAACCTTCGATGGCCCACTTCGTCGCACAATAGGAGGCGACTTCCGCGGAAGCCGAACGTCCCCAGCCCGAACTGAAATTAACGATGATACCAGACTGGCGTTCTATCATCGCGGGTACAAAGTGACGGATCGTATTGATGGTCCCTTTGATATTGACGTCCATGATTTTATCAATTTCGTCTGCCGAAATTTCCCAGAGCGGGGCATTGTCATTGATCACGGCAGCATTGTTCAACAGCAGATCGGGTGGGCCCAGTTGATCGATGATCGTCGTCGCCCAGTTCGCGACCGCGCGGTCATCAGACACATCGACGGTAGAAAACTGATGGGGCGCACCAAACTGAACTGTGAGTTCCGCAATTTTATCTGCAGAGCGGCCACAGCCAGCGACGGTGTGCCCTGCTGCAATCAACGCCTGAGTCATAGCGCGGCCCAGTCCCTGGGTCACGCCGGTGATGACAATCACTTTCGACATGCTGGCTGTCCCTGTCTCCGCTGTTCGTCAGATTACTTCGATTCCGATTTGGCTGCTGCTGCCGCTCTTTCGTCTTCTTTTTTGGAAAGCTCCGGATTGGGGGGCACTGCGGCCGGTGCGTCGCCGCGAATCCATTTGATGGCTCCGATCACGGATTCCTGAAACTTGGGATTGGCCCAGGTTTCCGGATTGTGTCCCAGGTTATTGACGAAGACTTTGCCTTCGCCCCACTCTTTCGCCCAGGCGACCGGCACCTGGTAGGGACGTTTGGGATTGCTCTTTTCCATGTTGAGACTCATCAGCACATGCACTTTTTCCGGCTGCCAGTTTTTGTACTGGTAGATTTCATCTTTAAACTGGAACTCTTTGCCGAACGGTTTCATCGCGGGGAAATCAGGATTGTGAACCGTGATTGTCACGGTGTTCCCGGCATTCCAGGGATGCCCGTTGAATGAGCCGCCAATCATGTCCCAGTAAGGTTCATATGTTTTGTAAGTATCGGTCGCCGAATGAAAGCCGATAAACCCGTGGCCCTTCTGCTTGAGCCAGTCGTTCAGAAAATACTGCATGTCCTCTTCTTTGATGGGCAGCATGCCTGTGGTATAGAACATGACGATATCGTAGTTCTGCAGGTTCTCTTTGGTGAAATCTGCGGCGGCGTCCTGGGTACAATCCACGGTAAACAGGTCGGACTGTTTGCCCAGTTGAATCATGGCGATTTCGGCAGGAGCCAGTTTTTCTTCCTGTCGTTTGACGGAACCGTGAGTGAAGCCTTTGCTCTGTGTAAGCATCAGCACCCTGGTCTTCCCTTCTGCTGCATACGTGTCAGCTGAGAAAGCCAGGACAGAACAAATCAGCAGACAGCAGGCTGTCATAAATCGATAACTCATGGTGATCGCTCCACAGTTGAGTATGTTGATGTTGCGTGAAATCAGACATCCATTTTAAGGAGAACCTCTCAAATAATGCAAAGCAAAACAGTTAATCGGTCAGTTTCTGCACGCGGATGTTGCGAAACTCGACGGCGTCCCCTTCGGATTGAATGCCGAAAAAACCTGATTTCAATTCGGTGGGTTTGGAAGTCGCGATCTGAGTTCCATTCAGGACCGATGTCAACGCGCCGTCTTTGCAGACGACTTCGATGGTATTCCATTCGCCCAGGGGACGGCGGGCTTTCTCTCTGGCTGATTCGTTATCAGTCACATCCAGCTGGATCTCCCTGCTGTTCGATTTGATGTGGCCCATCTCCGCAAATTTGCCTTGAACTTCGAGGCACTTCGGCCAGATCCGGTTTTCGCCCGTGATGAAAAACAGGAATCCGGTATTCGGATTTTCATTTTTCTCAGCGGCTCCCGGAAAACGATATTCGAGACGGATCGTACAGTTGCCGAATGACTCGCTGGAATACAGATAGCCGCGGGGAGTCCCTTTGCAGGAAATCACGCCGTCTGCTTCGCTCCAGTTTTTCTCCTCGGAGGGAGCCGTTGATTTCTCATTGAAAACTTCAAAGTCTTTCAGACTGAGCAGGGTGAAACCTTCTTCCACATCGAATAACGATTCCAACGTTTTTTCCGGAATATCGATGGCCGAAACTTCATCGGCCGCCTTCTTTTTTTGCGCTTCGGTCGGACCGGAATCGGAGCAGGCCGCCAGCAGACAGGCCAGTGAAAGCAGAGGGATAAGGCGATTCAGGGTTTTCATAAAACGTCTCTTTCCGAAAAGTCAAACAAAATTCTTATCTGAAGCATAACTTCATCTTGTATTCACATTCTAACGTACAATACCGGCAACACATAAGAGAGCGGTTGCGAAAACTGCAAAACGCTTTTGACACTTTAGACATACAATTCGGGAGATGCGACAACCAGTCACACCATCAGTCTCTCAAGACAGCTATAATCGATACAGCTTCCTTCAACACTGCAGATTTACTACAGAAAACGATGAAGAAATGCGGGAGATGCCGCAGAAACTACCGATATATAATACTGACTCTCCTTTGACTGAATCGCCTGACAGAAAACTGTTTCTCACCAGAACCAAACCAACTGACCCCGGCGACCGGTGTCTTCCACACACGACCTCGGTAACTTACCGGGATAGAAATGGGCTATCATGCAACAATTAGTGACTTCTCCGCCTGGAGAAGAATTGAAGACAATCCCCTCAGAGCCTGCCGTTCTCTCACAGCGAATGGAAGAGCCTGGAACTGCTGATCAGCGACAGATCTTGAGCATTTCCGTGCTGGAGTGGCTGAATGCGGAACTGCGTAAAGAAGTCGAAAAGCGGGAAATTGTCGCTTTCCATCCAAGCGAGAACGTGCTGAATCGACTGCAGAATATGTTGACAACCAAAGCCACCGGCATCACCATCATGGTGGTCGGCTTATTCATGATGTAACAGTTTTACCGGACAGACAGCCTGAGGACGTGCACCCGTAACGTGATTCTGCTATGACCGCAGCCCCTGCCGCATAGCAGAATCAGAAACCCGGCTGATTTCAAACAATACCTGATCCGAAGGCATCACCCTTTCCCTTACCGCCCGACTCATTTTCTGTTGAGCTGACTTTGTTCGGGGAGGGTTGATCCGCTGCCGTGTGATGTGGTCGGCTCCGGTCCGAACCGGTCTCGCCAGGATCGATCCGGAATACCTGATTATTCTTACGAATATGCGTCGACTCGGTAGCAGAAGGCTGTTCGACGGGTGTCTCTTCGTAATCTTCCTCGTAGGGCCCCAGGCGGGCAAAGTCTTCTTCGCCGAAATCGTCGTAGCGACAGATGTAACCATCCTGCTGCGCCGAGATTTTTTCCTGCTGGTAGGCTTTCAGGACTTCTTCCTGGATGAGTTCGCGGCATTCGGAATTGATGGGATGCGCGATGTCGGCATAGAGCCTCGCGCGACCGGCGTCATCTTTGTCGGCACGATTTTCATCAAGCCTGATGCCACACTGATTGCAGAAGGAAGCCCGCAGATGATTTTTGGTGTGACACTTGGGACACCGGTCCATCAGTTTGCGGCTGGGCATAGCCACGAAGGCACCTTTTGCTCCCTGGATGATTTTCAGATCTCGGATGACAAACGAGACATCGAAAGTGATTGAGCAAAACGCCAGTAATCTTTCGTGTGGATCATTCATCAACTTGATGCGTACTTCACTGATCTCCATGGCCTCACTCCATTTGTGCCAAATTTTAAAATGCTCATCTATAGGCGGTTCTGGACGACAAATACATGCCCTTTCACTGTGGATCGTAATCGCGCAGCAATTTGAGATGCCTGTGCTCTGTTTTGGCAGACTCCAAAGTAGGCAGTCCCACTTCCACTCATCATATGCCCCAAAACGGACTGTTTTGAGAAGTAATCTTTTAATTTTAATATATCGGAATTCAGCTTTTCGGCGGGTGCCTGCAGATCATTCAACATCAGCCTGGATAATGAATGAAATTGACCAGAAGCCAGATTGCTGACAAGTTGCTCCACCTGATTTTTCGCGTGGCGTCCTACTCGACAGTGCCGATAAACGTCTGCCGTTGATAATCCCGTTTCCGGTCGAACAACAACAAAGTGCAGACATTGGGGAACGGAAACCGGTTCGATGATTTCGCCTCTTCCCCGACAGATGGCACTGTGACTGGCTGTCAGGAAAAAAGGAATATCACTGCCCAGTTTCGCTGCGATTTCACACAGTTCGGAAAGCGACAGACCCAAACGCCAAAGTTTATTGGCAGCAAATAAGGCTGCAGCGGCATCACTCGATCCCCCGCCCAGGCCGGCTTCTGCTGGAATCCGTTTGATCAACTCAATTCGAATTCCCTGGTGCGATCCCGTCTGTTCCTGAAGTAACCGGATTGCTCGCACAACCAGATTCTCTTCACCTGCAGGGATACGCTGCCGGTTTTGTTTGAGAGGGGTTAACAGTGAATTGGCTTCAGTAACACGCAACTCGACTTCTGCTGAAGGTTCCTCCGTGAAAACTAAAGTGTCGTATATTCCTACCGAGAGCATCAACGAAGTAATTTCGTGAAAGCCATCGGATCGTTTATCATCGATGCTTAAAAACAAATTTAACTTAGCAGGAGCGTGAACCGTCAGGGTGCCAGGATGGGAGTAAGCGAATAGCATCCGTCACAATTCCAAAATTCCTACTGAAAAACGAGTCTTTCCTCGTTTATTGAACAGGTCCCCACCTTTTGAGTTGTGAGAGAAAAAAGAGCAGCTTGACCTGATTAAGATTCGACTTGTATACGACGAGGTAATATTAAGACTATTACCACAAGAAGTATCCTATCTGTTCATGGAAAAAACGTCAACATCTTTTCCTGGGCGGCGTGATTTCCCACTGTCATACAGGGAGTTTCCACAAGCAGTTCTCGCAGCGCGTCACTTATTTAATTGATGTCAGCAACGCTTTGAACGATTTTGACTCGACCTGTTTTTTCTGAGTGAAGCGAATCCGGGCCTGTTCTTTCCCCCGTGCATCCGTTTTTATCTCCCGCTCGTCCCCCAGGTCAGCAATTTTACCCAGAGTGATCTGGCCCGCGGTTCCCTGCAGCGTCAGATCCACGCCTTCGCGGCGTTTGGTATGAACGGTAAGAAACGGTTTCTTTTTCCCGGCGTGCGACAGATTGACCAGTGACTTACTGTCCCACTGGTACGATGCCTCCGGATAAGTCTGTTCCAGCAGATCAAATAACGACTCCAGCAGTTCCGCATCCCAGCGGACCCGTTTATTGTTGGGGAATCCTTTGCGGGAAAGATGCCATTTCTTCTTCAAGACTTTCCAGGGCATGATCTCTTCAGGCTTGATTTCCTCACGGTGAATCAGACCGAGGTACGATTCGCAGGCGGTCTCCAGAAACTCCTGGAAGCCGGGCGTCGCTATTTCTTCCTGCCAGTGAATCGTCAGGCTGACTTCCTGCCAGGGTCCTTTCAGATTTTTGACGCGTACCCGATTGGAACGTCCGTAGATCGGCAGCTCATCCAGGTCGTCCAGGGACTTCAATGCCAGCTGATCGCGGAGTTCGTCCTGTTTGAACGTATTGCGTTTTACGCGAAAGCTCAGTCGCAGCAGCCATTCATCGCCGGTATTGGCATGCAGGAACCAGCCCTGTTTTTTCACCGGGCCATTCACTTCGACAATGCTGCGATGATTCCAGTTGATCTCGCCGAAGCCCTCTTTGTTTTCGATAAAATCAATCACGCTTTCCAGGGCGGCCCCTTCCCACTGACAGGCGGCTCCTGACAGGGAGACATGATCGTGGGTATGCCAGCGGCGTCCCTCTGTCTGCCACGGCATCTGGGCATCGCGACCGATCTGCCTGAGATCGAGGTCGCCTTCCTGCTTTTCACCCAGGCTCTGTGCGTCAAAGATTTCGCGTTCCACCCGTTTGCCTGTCGAGATGATCGGCTGAAGAATCTCTCCCGTATAAGATCTGAGCAACGGTGCCTGGCTGGTTTTCCGCGTTTTGGTTGTCTTGCCGGCTGCCTTGCCCTGTTTCTGATAACGCTCGGCATGTTCGACCAGTTTCTCGGGTGTTCCCGCAGCAATGATCTGTCCGCCACCACTGCCCGCTTCCGGACCGACGTCGACCAGCCAGTCTGCGGTTTTAATCACATCCAGATTATGTTCAATGACGATGACCGTATTTCCGAGTTCGACCAGGCTGTTCAACACCTTCAACAGTTTGGCGATATCATCGAAATGCAGACCCGTGGTGGGTTCGTCGAGCAGGTAGAGCGTCTTGCCGGTACTGGGGCGTGCCAGTTCGGCTGCCAGTTTCACCCGCTGCGATTCCCCGCCGGACAGCGTCGGCGCAGATTGCCCCAATGTCAGATAATCCAGACCGATGGCACACAGTGTTTCCATCGTGCGACGGATGGCGGGAATGTTATTGAATAACTCGGCGACTTCTCCGATGGACATCTCCAGCACATCCGCGATCGATTTTCCTTTATATTTAACCGAGAGTGTTTCCTGGTTATAACGCTTGCCGTTACACGTCTCACAGGTCACCCAGACATCGGGCAGAAAGTGCATTTCGATACAGCGCTGGCCGTTTCCTTCGCAGTCTTCACAGCGACCGCCGGAGCGATTAAAGCTGAAACGTCCCGGCTGATAGCCGCGCACCTTGGCATCCGGAAGCCGCGAGAAGAGTTCGCGAATCTGATCGAAGACGCCTGTATAAGTCGCCGGATTCGAGGCGGGCGTATTACCCAGCGGTTTCTGGTCGACGATAATCGCTTTGTTGATCTGTTCCAGGCCCAGCAGATCGTCGTGTGGTCCGGGTGCTTCTTTGGAACGGTGCAGTTTTTTCGTCACCGCCCGGGCCAGTGTTTCTTCCACCAGCGAACTTTTCCCCGATCCCGAAACGCCGGTGATACAGGTAAAGGAACCGAGGGGAATTTTCAGATCGACGGACTTCAGATTGTGTTGCCGTGCGCCCTTCAATTCCAGCCAGTGACCGGTGGGGGAAATCGGCGTTTCCGTGTTGCCCTGTTTTTCATAAATGACACGGCGTTGTTGCGGCAGTGGAATCGAGAGCTGATCCGAAAGATACTGGCCGGTGAGTGACTTCTTTTTGCGTTTGAGCTGTTTCGGCGAACCTTTACCGACGATCGTGCCCCCAAAGCGGCCGGCACCCGGTCCAAAGTCATACAGGCAGTCCGAGGCTTCCAGAACCTCCCGGTCATGCTCGACCATCACAATCGTGTTGCCGATATCACGGAGTTTTTTCAGCGTGTTGATCAGCCGCGTATTATCGCGGGGATGCAGGCCGATTGTTGGTTCATCCAATACATACAGCACGCCCGTCAGCGAACGTCCCACCTGCCCTGCCAGGCGAATCCGCTGGCTTTCTCCGCCCGAGAGTGTAGGCAGCGGTCGGCTCAACGTCAGGTATTCGAGTCCCACATCGACCAGGAACTGCAACCGACTCGTGGCTTCTTTGACCAGGTCGCCCGCGATCTGCTTTTCCCGTTTGTCGAGTTTTGCGGTTTTGATAAATGCGAGCGCCGCTTTCAAAGGGAGATCACAAAACTGGCCGACCGTTTTTCCCTGAAAGCGGACCGCGGCGGCATCCGCGCGCAGACGACTCCCGTTACAGACCGAACAGGGAACTTCGCCCGTCATTTCCTGCAGACGACTGCGAAAGCCGAACGACAGGCGCGAGGCTTCTTCGATAGCCGGGTACAACCCTTTGTATTGAAACTGGACCGTGCCTGCCTCGTCGAGGGGAATCCAGCGATCTTCATCGCCGTACAAAACAAATCGCTGCTGTTTCACACTCAGTTGATTGAAGGGGACATCCAGGGGAATTCGGAACTGTTTGGCAATCGCCGCTAATGTCTTATTGAATTCGGCGTTGGTTCGCGGATCAGGCCAGGCCGCGACGGCGGCGTCCTGCAGACTGAGGTTGGGATCGGGAATCAACTCAGACAGGTTCGTACCGAGTTCGGTTCCCAGCCCTTCACAAAATTCACACCAGCCCAGGGGACTGTTAAAGGAGTAATTGTGGGGCGTCAGTTCTTCAAAGCTCTGACCACACTGATCGCAGAAGTAGTACAGGCTGAAGGTTTCGAAATCCCATTCCTGTTCGGGAACTTCATCGTCACAATAGCAGGCATACATCAGGCCTTCACCCAGTGCCAAAGCGGATTCTACCGAATCAGCAATGCGGGATCGATTTTTGGCAGCGACGGTAATGCGGTCGATGACAACTTCGACTTCATGGCGGCGACGACGATCGATATCGGGAACATCTTCCAGGCGATACGTCACGCCATCAATGCGGACCCGCAGGAAGCCCTGCGTGCGTAATTTTTCCCAGAGCGTTTCGTAAGCCTGACCCACGTTGATATCGACGGGTGCCAGAATCAGCAGTTTGGTGCCTGTATCCAGCGCGAGAATGCGTTTGATCACTTCATCGGTTGTCTGCGTTTCGACGGGGACGTCACATTCGGGGCAGTACATCTTTCCCAGCCGGGCATAGAGCACGCGCAGGTAATCATAGATCTCCGTGACCGTTCCGACAGTGGAACGGGGCGAATGGCCGGTTGTTTTCTGTTCGATGGCAATCGCCGGCGAAAGGCCGTGAATGTGCTCGAATTTGGGTTTGGGCATCTGGCCCAGAAACTGGCGGGCATACGCGGATAATGATTCGACGTAGCGACGCTGACCTTCCGCGTAGAGCGTATCCATGGCCAGGGAAGATTTGCCACTGCCACTGGGGCCACAGAAGACATTCATCTGGTCGCGGGTGATCTGCAGATCCAGGTTCTGCAGATTATGCTGACCTGCGCCGCGGATCGTGATCTGTGTGCTGTCGCCGTTGGACCTTCCGTTCCGCTTCGTGGTACCAGACTGCCAGCGCAGATGCGGATTGTTTAATATCAGAGCCTGTTTCTTTTTCCCTTTGACGGTTTTTGCGGGAACCAGATCGGTCTGTTCTTTGAGTGCCAGTCCGGTGTAAGACCAGGGACAGGCGGCGACTTCCTCTGGTGTGCCTTCGACCAGAATCATGCCTCCCCCTTCGCCTCCTTCGGGGCCGAGGTCGATCACCCAGTCGGCGGTTTTGATCACATCCAGGTGATGTTCCACCACGAGCACCGTATTGCCGGCATCCGCCAGGTGATGCAGGACCTTGAGCAGCAGTTTCACATCGGCAAAATGCAAGCCGGTCGTCGGTTCATCCAGCAGATAAAAGGTACTGCCCGTAGAACGCTTCCCCAGTTCGCGGGCCAGTTTCACACGCTGTGCTTCCCCGCCGGAAAGTGTTGGCGAAGGTTGTCCGAGTTTCAGATAATCCAGGCCGACATCATGCAGGGATTCCAGCAGTTTTAAGATTTTGGGAACGTTCTGGAAATGTTCAATCGCCTGCTGAATATCCATCTCCAGCACTTCGGCGATGTTCGCACCTTTATAGCGAATCTCCAGCGTTTCATGATGAAAGCGGCGGCCTTCACAGACCGGACAGGGAACCCAGACATCTGCCAGAAAGTCCATTTCCAGTTTGTTCGCGCCATGTCCTTCACAGGCTTCACAGCGACCGCCGGGCACATTGAAGCTGAAGCGACCCGCTTTATAACCCCGCATGCGGGAATCGGGGAGTTTCGCATACAGGTCCCGAATCAGATCGAAGACCTTGACATAAGTCGCGGGATTGGAACGTGGGGTACGTCCGATGGGGGACTGATCAATGTCGATGGCTTTGTCGATCCGTTCCAGTCCGGTGACACTCTGATGGGCGCCGGGATTACCTTTGCCTTTATTCACTTTTTTATTCAGGACCGGCCAGAGAATATCATTCACAAGCGAACTTTTCCCGGACCCGCTCACCCCCGTCACACAGATCAGCCCTTTGGTGGGGATGTGTGCGGTGATGTCTTTCAGGTTATGATGTTTCGCTCCTTTGATCACAATCGAATCTTTTTTGACCAGCGAGCGGCGTTCTTCGGGGATCTCTATCTTCTCTTTACCGGCAAGAAACTGCCCGGTGACACTATTCTTCGTTTTGAGTATTTTCTGATACGAGCCTTCCGCGACGATGTATCCGCCACGCACACCGGGGCCGGGACCGAAGTCTACAATGTGATCGGCGGCGCGCATGGTTTCTTCATCGTGTTCGACGACGATCACCGTATTGCCCTGGTCCCGCAGGTCACACAGACTTTCCAGCAGCATCGTATTGTCACGGGGATGCAGTCCGATTGAGGGTTCATCCAGAATATAGACAACGCCGACCAGTCCACAGCCGATCTGTCCGGCCAGGCGAATCCGCTGGCTTTCCCCCCCGGAAAGTGTAGGCGCGGTTCGATCCAGTGTCAGATAATTCAGCCCGCAACGCAGCAGAAACCCGAGTCGTCCGCGAATCTCTTTGAGGACTTCATCGGCGATCAGCAACCCGGTTTCGTCCAGGTCCAGAGTTTCAAAGAAACCGGCGGCTTCTTCAATACTGAAGGCACAGACTTCGGGCAGTGTTTTTGAACTGTGTGTCTGCTTGCTGGTGTTCGCCTCATTGACAGAGGTGATGCGCACATGCCGGGCCTGCGAATTCAGACGCGTGCCGTGACAGCTCGAGCATTGGACAAAGTCCATGTATTTTTCGAGTTGTTTCCGACGCATGGGATTACTGGTTTTGCGATAGCTTTCCAGCAATTCTTCGACATAGCCATCCCACGTGCCACCATGTTTCCAGATGCCGCCGGAATGCCGCCAGCTGAAGGTAATATTACGATCGCCGGTTCCGTACAGAAACTGCTGCTGCGCCGCTTCTGGCAATTCGTTCCAGGGCGTTTTAAGGAAACTGTCTTCGGAAAGATTCAGATCGTTTTCAATCGAGCGTGCTACGCCGTTATAAATGTGGCGTCGCCACTTTCCGACTTTGCTGAGCGGGCCCAGCAGTTCGAAAGCCCCTTTTTGAATCGACAGACTCTCTTTGGAAAGCAACGCGTCGAGCGGAAAATCATAACGCATGCCCAGCCCGTTACACTCGCCGCACATCCCCAGCGGGCTGTTAAAGCTGAACAGCTGCGGCGTGGGTGGTTCGTAACTGATGCCACAATCGGTACAGGCATAGCGGGAGCTGTAGAGTTTGTCCTGCAGGCTTTCTTCGCTGTCACTGTTCTCTGTTTTCTTTGAGACTTCGGTGGCGACAATCAGGGTGCCATTGGCGAGTTTCAAGGCGAGCTCCACGGACTCTGCAAGACGGGCCCGACTGACTTTGCCGGCGACGAGTCGGTCGATCACCACTTCAATCGTGTGACGCATCTGGCGGTCGAGCTGCAGCTGGTCCGAGAGTTGAATGATGCGGCCATCGACGCGGGCCCGGAGAAAACCCTGTTTGAGCAGATCTTCAAAGAGGTCTTTGTACTCTCCCTTCTGCTGCTGAATCAGCGGTGCCAGAATTGAGTACCGGGTTTTCTCGGGGAGTACGGCGATCGAATCGATAATCCGCTCGGTACTCTGTGAGCTGATCGGCTTGCCACAGTTTTCACAGAATCCCTGCCCCACGCGGGCAAACAGCACGCGGAGGTAATCGTAGATTTCCGTGATCGTTCCCACGGTACTGCGGGGATTGCGGCCACTCATTTTCTGTTGAATGGAAATCGAGGGTGCCAGCCCGGAAATCGAATCGACTTCGGGTTTCGGCATCTGCCCGAGAAACTGGCGGGCATAACTGGACAACGATTCGACGTAGCGCCTTTGACCTTCGGCGTAGAGGGTATCGAAGGCGAGTGAACTTTTTCCGGAGCCACTCACACCCGTCATGACGATCAGTTGATTGCGGGGGAGTCGAACACTGACATTCTGCAGATTGTGCTCACGGGCACCGGTAATAATGATATCTTTTTGTGACATGGACCGCGTTATACCAATCGGCTGACGCCGCGCTGAAAATCGCTGGTGGAATGAAATCTAATCGAACGCAGGGCATTCAAAAACAGGGCTACAGCAATCCGCCGCCGAATGAGTCTTCCTCTGCTTCAGCAGGTTTTTGAGGCTCAGCTTCAGCAGGCTTCGGGGGCTCTGCCCGGGCGGGAGTCGGGGGCACAGCTTCGGCTTCGGGCGAGGGAGTTGCTGAAGCTACTTCAGTTATAGAGTGATCGGCGACATTGTCAACCGGTGTGTCAATCAATGTATCGACTGGCGAATCATCCGGCAGCGTTTCCACTTCGTCCCGGGAACGGGCGGCAGCGGCAGCACGTTCGGAAGAGGACTGATCGTGAGCCGGCGGTTCGTAGTATTCGAAATGAAAGGGATCCCGATACTGACTGCGTTTTTCTTCGACCAGTTGCATAAAGACCGCTTTACCATCCACTTCGATCGGTTTGGCAACGACGTTTCCGCTTAAGCGGATCGTCTGTCCGGTCTGGGGGCACTTCCAGAGCCGTCTGACATCAAGATCCAGCTTTAATCCGGGGCCTTTCATAGTTCACTTCGCTTTGCTACTGGAGGTCCAGAAATCAACACTTTTCAGAATCGCCTGACTACACTACACTCTCGACACTACTAAAGATAGCTGATCCCGTATGCCCGGTTCAATTGCTGGCGTAAAAATAATTGCAGCGAAAATTCTTTTGTTCATTAAATCAAGGTTTATTGATGTCAGATTCCGAGCAGCCTGCCCCCCCGTCTCCCGCGAAGTTCCCTGCGAAAGCCGATCTGATCCAGGTCGGTCGCGGGCTGTTAATGGGCGGCGCCGACATCATCCCCGGCGTTTCCGGTGGCACCGTGGCTTTGATCCTGAGGATCTATCAGCGTCTGGTCACCGCCATCAGCCATTGTGATGCCCGGCTGTTTCAGTTACTGGCGAAACGACAGTGGTCTGAAGCGGCAACACACCTCGATCTGCGGTTTGTACTCCCGCTTGGCGTAGGGATTCTCACAGGTGTGGTGAGCCTGGCCAGCCTGATGCATTACCTGCTCGATTATCATCTGCAGCTGACGCTTTCTGTCTTCTTCGGTTTAATCCTGGCATCTAGTTTCCTGGTGGGACAGATGGTCAAACGCTGGACAGTTTTAAATGTGCTGGCATTTCTGGCATCGCTGGCGGGAGTTTATATTCTGGTCGGCGAACATTCGATCCAGCCGCCCGAGGGGAACCTGTATGTCTTTTTCTGTGGGATGATTGCCATCTGCGCCATGATTCTGCCGGGCATCAGCGGTGCCCTGATTCTGATTCTGCTGGGCAAATATCACGACGTGACGGGACTGCTGAAAACGATTCCCAAAGAACTGCTCAAGGGTCACATCGACTGGAGCGGACTCTTGACCGTATTTGTGTTTGTGATGGGCTGCCTGATCGGCCTGATTCTGTTCAGCAAAGTATTACGCTGGCTGCTGCACAACTATCATACATTAACGATGGCTGTGCTCTGCGGTCTGATGGTGGGCTCACTCAGACGCATCTGGCCGTTCAAAGTGGATGTCACTCCTTACACCGCCGACCAGACGCCGGAAATGGTTTCGTTCAAACATCGGATTTACGAAAATGTGTGGCCCACGACGTTTGACGGCCTGTTCTGGACTTCGATTGTCTTGATCATCGTGGCTGCCATTTTAATCTGGGGGCTGGATGCGGTTTCGCGGAAGTATGCCATGCACGGGACCTCCGAACTCTGATCGCACTGCGATTACTTCCCGCGATTACTTTCCGCTGGCAGCCTGGGGGCCGACATCTTTCTGAGAGCCGCCTTTATCCTGGGGATAGAGCAACACGCGATCGTGGCACAGGAGGATCAGATCCTTCCGCCCGTCACCAGTCAGGTCGGCGATGACTGCTTCCCGTGGATCAACGCCCGACTGGTTGGAACGTGAAAACGTTTTCTCTTCGAATACTTTGAAGTTTAATGCGTGCTTCAGTCCTTCGTTTTCTTCGAAATGCAGAATTTCCACGTGATGCGTCCGCAAATCCAGGATAATGACATCGGGCTGACCGTCGCCGTTCAGATCGCCGGCGACAGAGTCAGTGAAATAGGCCTGGGGAATTCGAGATTCAAATGAGCCCACATCTTTTAACGTGGGGGGAGTCTGACCTGAGTACAGGACACCAAACTGCCCGCGACCAAATAAAACCAGGTCAGGCAGTTGATCTCCATTCAGGTCAGCGACATGCGCGGACAGGAAAGGAAACTCGCCGATCTCCACATCTTTCCAGGGGCGATACACGTTTGCCTCTTTTCGCAGGATGCGAAGCTTCTGAACGCCCAGGTCGATCAATACGATTTCATCACCGGGTTCTCCATCCAGGTTAATATTCACGGCACCGACGACACGGGCTTTGCTTTCAGGGGCGTTAAACTGGTCGAGCACCTGCCATTGATTGTCGGAATTCAAAACGAGTCTGCGGGCAAAATTGTTTTGTGCGGTCAGGATCCAGTCCCGTTTCGGACCGCCGATGAAGATCGATTCCGGCTTGATTTCATCCAGATTGATACCCCCCGAGGGTGTAATGAGCTGGGGAGTCTGTTTCGGGGTGAGAGTGACCATTTTGGGAGAACGGGAGAGCCCATAAAAGGCCATCAGTTCAAAGATCCCGTCGCCGTTGGCATCGAGTTTGACTAACGATTTGGGAGCTTCCAGGTTGGGAGGATCGCTGGGGAACTGGTAGTCGGACCAGGAACCATCCTGATTCCTTTTCAACGCCTGGAGTTTAAACTGATTGGATTCCACCTTGGATATATAGATCAGTTCAGCCGACTGATTGCCGTCGAGGTCTGCCATTTCAAAGGCAACGGGTTCTCCCTTGATCGGCAGGATTTTGGGAAAGGAGAGCCGCTGATTTTCAAACGAACTGACGCCGATAATCTTTTCCCGTTCGCTGAGGACAAACACTTCGGCCCGTCCATCGCCGTTGAGATCCTGAGTGCGTAACTGTTCCACGCCCAGGAGTCCGGGGTAAGTCTGCCCCAGATCAAGGCCACGCTCTTTCGCCTGGAGATAAACCAGCATCTGTGCGGTTTCCGGATCTGAAACAACGACGTCGGTAATTCCATCGCCGTTGATATCGCCCAGGTCAAAGCCGCGATTGCGTCCCGACCCTTCTTCACCGAAACCATACATGGTCAGCCGTTTGGAAAGATCGCCATTCTGAGTCGACGAATTTTCCAGCTGCTGAATTCTCATTCTCCCGGTCTGTGAGTCGATCGTCAGAATTTCCGAGCCTGGTTTGTCGTCGATCTCAGCCAGGGTGATCGAACGTGGATTCGAAAGTTCAAACCGGATTTCCGGTCCCAGGTCGCCATCCGGTTTCTGCAGACGGGCACAGAGCATCTGATCTTTGCCGTCGCGGGTGGCGTAAGTAAAGTCATTGCGGCCATCGCCATTCAGATCCGCGATGGCAGCGAGCCCGAGTTTGGGAGACGTATTCAGAATGGAACGGGGCGTTTTCAGTTCCCCATTCTGATCCTGGTGGAGAACATAGGTATGATTGGTCCCCAGCACGATGAGATCGGTTTTCTGATCGAAATTGAGATCGCCGGCAGCAATCGTCCACTGTGTCGGCTGCAGGTCAGCCAGTCGGATGCGTTTGCGGTCGGACCACTCACCGGTTTTGGTCTGATAACGGATAATCAACCGGTCGGGTAGCGCCAGGTACGCCAGATCGTTCAGGCCGTCACCGTTGAAGTCTCCTACAGTCAGAGCGGAAATGGAGACATCGACGGGGATCTTGATGTGTTTTAAACGGGCATCATTGGGAATCCCGTTGACTTCGTCTGTCAACTCATCTGGTGAGACCTTTTCCCCGGGTGCGCGTTGCTGCAGGACATCGATGCGGCTGTTGCTGTTATCAATCAGAATCAGATCATTCAAGCCGTCCCCGTTCAGATCCTGGGCCAGCATGTTGGCAGATCGATCGGAGAGTTTGAAAATTTCCAGCGGTTTAAAACCATAGGAATCTGCCAGCCTGGCCTTCTCTTCAGAGTAAGCACGCGTCCCATCAGCGGTGACACAATAAATTGCCAGAAGTGCCAGGCAGAGAATTCTGATTGATTTGCTGGAGCCGTTCAACATCCTGTTCCTTTGCTGTAAATTCAAAACTGCCGCGAAACATCTTTATATAGATGAGTGCTCTGCTGATCCGATCAGCATAACCGGAATCGTTACTGGACGCGAATCTCAAAGGGCATAATTGTGAGTGACTTTTCCCGTGCCAGTATATTGATGAGGTCCAGTCTTTTCAGTTGATCAGCCAACCCGGGTGCCAGGGAATCCAGCATACGGGAGATCTGGTGACTTTGTTGTGTCTCACTGTCAGCGGACCCGAACAGTTGTTCGAAGGGGCTGGTCGGTCGCGGGAGAATCAGTTTTTCGAACTTCTCGTCATCTTTGATTTTTCCCAGCTTACGGGCATGATCGATGGCTTCGTCCAGTGTTCCCAACTGGTCCACCAGTCCGAGTTTCAGCGCCATTTCGCCGGTATAAACGCGACCTCGTGCCAATGCTTCCAGCTTGTCGTAATCCATTTTGCGGCCGGTGGCTGCTTTCTCGGTAAACTGTTTGTAGATGGCATTCAGCATGCCTGTGACGGCCACCCGTTCTGATTCCGTAAAGCCGTTCAGCGGGCTGAAGGTTCCACTGTTGCTGCCTCGCGAAATGACACTGGTCGTGATCCCGATTTTTTTATAGAGACCTTCAATCGCCAGCTTGCCGCCCACGACACCGATGGAACCGGTCAGAGTGCCCGGCTCGGCGAAAATACGTTCGGCGCCCATGGAGATATAATAGCCCCCACTGGCGGCGACATCGCCCATGCTGACCACCAGCGGTTTGCCGGCTTCTTCGAGTGCGCGCCACATCAGATCGCTGGCGAGGGCGCTGCCGCCGGGACTGTCGACGCGTACCACGATCGCTTTGACCTGATCATCGTCGGCTGCTTTCTCAACGGCTTTGATAAATGTGTCTGACCCCAGAACATTGCCTCCCATGAGACCACCCTGCGCGGAAGAACCGGACATGATCGCGCCCGTGGCATAGATCACGGCAATCCGCGGACCGGAGCCGATACGCTGTGAGGAATCGATGCCGGCCAGCAGGTCCATCAGTTTGATCAATCCCGCGATGCCGGAGAAATCGGTGTCGGCACGTTTTTTCGCATACTTCTTGATGAACTTGACGTCGTTCTTTTTGTTATCTCCGGTGAGCAGTCCGGGCAGTTGATCTTCGTAGGCGATATGATCAATCAGCCCCAGCTTCTTTGCTTCGGCTGCCATGTAGGGACCGCCGTTGATGGCCGCTTCCACTTTCTCGGCGGACAATCCCCGTGATGCGGAGATCATTTCCGTAATCTGCCCGAAATAATTATCGAGTATCGCTTCCATTTCTTCGCGGAACGCGTCGCTCATTTCCGTACGCGTATAAGGTTCTGCCGCCGACTTGTATTTGCCGACGCGCAGGATATCGGGTTTGATGTCCAGGATGTCGAACAGATTCTTGTAGAAGCTGACCTCGGCCCGCAGCCCCAGCAGGATCAGCGAGGCCGACTCGGGCATCACGATCTGATCACAGGCGGAAGCGAGCAGGTAATCTTTGGTCATGCCCGATTCAATCCAGGCGAAGACTTTCTTGTCGCTCTTGCGGACTTTCTTAATCGCCTGCCGCAGTTCATTCAACTTGGCCCAGCCGATCTCTGTCCCTTTGAAATGCAGGACGACGCCGGTCAGCGATTTATCTTCCGCCGCCTTCTCCAGTCGTGAAATCGCTTTGGAGAGGGATTCGGTCACATCGCCGAACAGGCCGGGCATCTGCGGACCTTCAGGGTACGAGCCCTTGATTACCATGTGAGCCCAGTTTTCGCGGATTGGTTTGGCATCCTCTTCTGCAGCAGACGCTAAATTTTGAGTCAGAAGGAACGCACAGCCCAGCAGCAGCGCAACCAGGAACCACCGATTTTTATGAACAGGCATCGACATCAGAAATCTCCATAACAGGGACGTATGTATTGTTTGCAGAGCCGGGAGCAGCGTGCAGCAGCGGAAGAGGTCACTCTGAAAAACGTTAAATTCGTATTAACTCCTATAAGCAGTCTAAGTAGTACGGCAGGCTACGGTCAAGAAAGAGTTGACTGATGCTCCCGTTATACGCACTGAAATCTGTTTGCTTCAGAAAATTCCTGTGTGAAAAACCGAAAAGTGTTGTCAGAGGATGTTTCATTTGTCACACTGGAACCGCTGGTTTCTCGCGTGATCTCCGGTCACTGCTTCGTTCCCTGTACTCACTGTGGTTTAACAAACATGTCCGTACGTACTTTTCTACTGTCACTGATCTGCGTTGTTTCCTTCTCAGGCTCCCTTTCGGCACAGGGACTGATCTGGGAACTGCCCGCCGAGGGCTCCTGGGTCCGCTTCGAAGGGACTTATGAAAAAGAGATGCCGGGACCGGAATCCAACGATCTGAACATCAAACTGCAGTGGACGCGGCATCTGGTAATCAGTTCCGTGGGCTCTGAAATGGCAGAATTTGAAGGCGAACAGACCCCCTGCCGCTGGCTGGAGTTCAAATGCATCACCGGAAAATCGACGGAATCGGGTGTGGCCCCCGGGGTATCCGGCCCGCGGATTTACAAGGTTCTGGTTCCCGAAAAAGCAGTGAACGGAGAGATCAAAGAAAATATCGGGAAAAATGAGCTGCCGGTTACCTTTCTGCCAATCGTCCGCGGTTATCGGAAAACCGGCGACCGTCCCGTTGAACCACTGAAAACAAACGTACTGCGATTCTATCCCATGATCACCATGCTGGGACATTACACCCAATGGGATTCCGTCGGGGAGCCCGCGAGTGTGGAAACACCGGCGGGAACGTTCTCTGCCCGGCAATACCAGGGAACCTTCCTCAGCGAAAGCACCACGACCCGCTCGAAAAATGAGGGAAAAATCTGGCGGACCTCCGAAATTCCGTTCGGCGTGGCGAAATGGTCGGTCGTGATAACCCGCGAAACCAAGGGGGGCACGCAGGCCCGATCCGAATTCAAACAGACATCCCTGATCCAGGTGAACATGTCGGCCCACGAAGTGGGGAATAACGCCGAGAGCGAACTGCCGGCTTCACGCTGAAGACCGACTGAACTGTCAGAAGCCGCCCCGGTTCTGCCTGGCCGTATTTCAGGCGGGATTCCCGTTCGATTTGCAAACAATGCCACCCGAGACTTGACGCTGTCTTCACAGGTGAAAAGAATCAGGTGTTTACGAACATAATTGCTTCCCCCGTGTCTGCGTGGGGGAACTTTCGAGATCTGATACCGGTTTTCAGATCCACACACATTTATCCATTCAGAGAACAAAGATCACCATTATGTCGATGCAGCTCTCAGCTACTGTTCAGAAACTCAAGCCCTCCGCGACCATTGCCGCTGCAGCAAAAGCCAAGGAACTGAAAAGTACCGGCGTCAAAGTCTACGAGTTCACCCTGGGAGAGCCAGACTTCACGACCCCCGCTCATATCTGCCAGGCAGCAAAAGATGCCATGGATGCCGGCCAGACCCATTACACCCCGGCAGCCGGAACACCCGAAGTCAAACAGGCGATCTGCGATGCCTACCAGCGTGACTATGGTTTGAGCTATCAGCCGAACCAGGTGGTCGTTTCCAACGGTGCCAAGCATTCAATTCATAATGTGCTGACCGCCTTGTGTGGACCTGGCGATGAAGTCATCATCCCGACTCCCTACTGGGTGAGTTACAGTGCCCTGGTTGAACTGACGGGTGCGACTCCCGTGATGGTCGAAACATCAGAAGAGAGCGGTTTCTGCATGAACGCGGAACAGTTCGCTGCCGCGATTACTCCTAAAACCAAACTGATGATGCTCAACAACCCCTGTAACCCGACGGGCGCCGCCTACCCGGTGGAAACACTGGAAGCGCTGGCGAAAGTCGCCGTTGAAAAAGACGTGGCGGTCCTCTCGGACGAGATCTATGAAAAGCTGATCTACGAAGGTTCCGAATTCCGCAGCTTCGCTTCTTTCGGCCCCGAAGTCGCTGCACTAACGATTATTGTGAGTGGCGTCAGTAAAGCCTACGCGATGACCGGCTGGCGGATTGGCTGGACGCTGGCCAGCCCCGAGTTAACCGCCGCGATGACCAAGCTGCAGAGCCAGGAGACTTCGAATCCCTGCAGCATCAGCCAGGCCGCGACGATCGCTGCCCTGTCCGGTCCCCAGGAAAGTGTGGCCGACATGCTGACCGCGTTCAAAGAACGTCGGGCGTATGTGCTGGAACGCCTGCGCAAATTCCCGGACATCAGCTTTGCTGAGCCAGGGGGAGCCTTTTATGCCTTCTTCAATGTGAGTGCCCACTTCAATAAACCGCTGGGTGGCGGCAAAGTGGTAACCGATTCCAGCGAATTCTGCACCGCGCTGCTGGAAGAAGCCCACGTGGCACTGGTGACCGGCGATGCCTTTGGGGCACCGGGTTATGTCCGCCTGTCATTTGCGACGGACCTGAAAACCCTCGAAGCCGGCCTGGACCGCATCGAGCAGTTTCTGTCACCGGCTTAACAGTTAACTGATTTCAACTGACACAACAAAAAAAACACCATCCCGATTTCTCAGGATGGTGTTTTTGTTTTTCACTGATACTCAGATCAGACAAGTGTCTTGATCTTAGTACTGTCCCCAGCCGTAAGGCAGTTCGCCTTGGCCATACACTGACCCTGGATGCTGTACTCCCGGAAGCGAATCTGTCGTCGTAGTATACGGAAACCCATCCAGGACGAAGATCCCGAGGTCTCCACTATTGTCAAGTCGGAAGGTACTGGCCCCCATACCTGAGTAGAGGAAGTCTCCTGCACCAGGATCGATAAAGTCATTGATACGAGCTGCCAGACGTTGAGCATTTCGACGTCGTGCTGTATCAACAAATGGTCCATCGAAGGGAGGACTGGTTGTGTTCAGTCGAGATTTGAAGGTATCAGCGTTTTCGTAATATGCTCCGGCATTATTCACATCACCAGAGATAATTGTGTTATTATCCCACAACAGGTCCAGTCGAGCGAGTGCATCGGACTGGAAGGTATTGATGACTGTCGGGTCGACAGTGGCCCCCCAGGTTCCGGTGGTTGCAGCCGGATCAACCGTTGAGACAAACGATTCAAAGTAGACATCGTCACCCAGGTTACCCGTCAGTGTAGTATTTGTGACAGACATGATCACACCTGATGTCACGAAGTTACCCGCACCATCGCTGGCAAACCCACCGCCGTATTCCGAACCAGAAGTTCCGGTGAAGGATCGAGTGGTACCGACGCGTACGACCAGACCTGTGGCACTGAAGCCACTGTCGCGACCGTTGTTGATGATCTGGTTATTATCCATATCCATTCTCAGGTAGACATCCTGGAAGAGACTTCCGTCGTCTGCCAGTGCAGTTGTCGAGGGGTCCGTCTGATTCTGTGTGAGCGAAGCAGTATAAACGACATACACCCCTTCCAGACGGTTTTCGTTTACGATGTTATTGTTAAACGCAATGTTGATGGTAGATGCTGAACCGCCGAGACCAGGTCGGGCCAGGACATCGAAGCCACGACCTCCGTTGAAGTCGATCACGTTGCCGTCAATATTCAGGTCATAAAGCCCTGACAGGACATTCATGAACTCGATACCGTCTCCCCCGTTCCGGGTGATATCGTTGTTGGTAATGGTCATGTTGTTATAGCCTGGCAGATCCATATCGATACCGGCGACCGCGTTCTCCGCAATGTAGTTGCGGGCGATCGTGACAGTACCAGCGCCTGTGATACCAATACCGTCGACACCGTTATCCACGATCATGTTACCCAGTGCAGAATCTGCTGCGTTCCCGATGACGAGCCCGTCAGAGGCAGCCGCCAGTTGGATACCGTCGCCATCATTTTCAGCAATGTAGTTGCGGGTCCAGTCTCCGGTGATCCCGCGGGCGTCCCCAGGAGCATTCGTAAGCTCCGTGGTGCGAATACCGTTGGTGTCGTTACCGGTAATGATGTTGCTGTCAATATCAGCAGATAAGACTGCATCCGATTCCACTCTCATATCAATACCATTCAGAGTATTATCCGTGATGGTGTTATTGTTGATGGTGTAGGTATCCGTTTTGTTGGCAGCAGACGCTGTCAAATCAATACCATCCAGTGAGTTCGTTGTAAAGGTGTTGTAAAAGATATCGATATTGGTCATCACAGCATCAGAGGTACGAGCCATTTCAAGACCATTGCCGCCGTTGTTTGTGAACACGTTTCCAAAGTCAGAAGAGCTGCCACCGATCGTGATGTTGTCGATCGTACCAAAGTCACCCAGGTTGTTTCCGGTCACGGTCATTAACAGACCGGATGCCGCACTGTTCTGGAATATGCTCCGCTGAATCGTGCTGTTCGTTAAGGTGGCTGTATCCCGCACGATAAACCCGACACCCTCACCGTTAAACTCACTGTTTAATGTAGTATCGAAAGTGGTATCAAAGTTATGTTGATCAATGTCAACCTGGTTAGTTGTATTTCCGATTAACAGCAGCCCGATATGGGCATCGCCGTTGTTCTGGAATGTATTGGTCAGAGAGTTATCAATGGCTGCTAAATCACCAAACTCCAGAGTCACCCCGCCATTTCCGCCGATGGTCGTTGTACCATCAACCGTACCTCCGACACCAAAACCAGAACCGTCATCACCAGGCAGATCCGGAGCGCGACCGACAAAGGTATTCCTGGTGATGGAGGCCGTTGTCCGAACATCACTCGTATCAAACGAGATCCCGTCGGTTCCTGTCAGGTTGCGATTGAAATTATTCGAGTCGATACTGCCCAGCGTATTGACAGCTGTGTCAGTTCCACCCAGAGCTTCTCCGCCCAGGAACATACCTGCTGCGGTATTGTTACTGAAATCGTTCTCAGAAATCAGGGAGGTTGTGAAGACACCGCCGGTGTTGTTCACAATGCTCATCCCGTGCCGGGTATTGCCTGTGAATGTGTTACTGCCGATGGAAGGCGATCCAAAGCCGGTCAGATCAATCGTACCTGTGGTCAGAGTAAAGGCTAAACCATCCAGTGTGTTACCGGTGGCGGTGTTGTTGATAATACTGCCACCGATAGCACCGTCATTCGTGGTATTCAGGCTGATACCATTCTGCCCGTTACCGTTAAAGACGTTTGTGGTGGAGTTGGCATTCCCGATATTCAGATTGATGGTTGATCCTGCTCCATCGGAGGTAGCAACAAAGCCATCGGTGCCGTTGTTGCTGGCAATGATATTGGTCATCCCCAGATTGTCTACGCCATTTGATAAGGCAGACATCGTACCGCCGGCGGTCGCATTAAAGCCGATACCGTAGCCGGCGTTGTTGCTGGTCGTGATCGTATCAAAGCTGTTGAAGGTAACGGTACTCGCATTGGAATTGACCTGCAGACCACCTGTCGTGGCATTGGTATTATTACTGAAGGTGTTACTGGAGAAATCAGTTTCAATCGTGGAACCACCATTGGCGGTCAGAATCATACCGGTGCCATTACTGTTGGACGTATTTCCGGTGATGCCCAGTGTCGTCACTCCATCAGCGGCGGTACCTACCCCGTCAATGGAACTTCCCGCGTTGGCAATGATTTCAAAGCCGGTGCCTGTTCCGGGAGGCACAACTCCCAGATTGTTCGTGGCCGTGTTGTTCTGGACTGACAGTTCCAATGTGCCGGCCGTCTGTGTGATGCGGGCAGCATGTAATGAGTTCGCCCCGTCTCCCGTAAATGTATTGCCGGAGAGGATGCCTGTTTCACTGGCAGTATTTACGACATCGACACCACGGTTATACAGCACGAAGGTATTACGGTTGATATCAAAGCCACGTGTTCCTGCTGAGTAGATGCCATAGTTATGCGGCGTTCCACCAGCCCGCACACCACTGAGATTGAAACCGGAAACTTCCCAGGCCCCTCCCTGTCCCACAACCACAGCTCCTGCTGCACCGCCTGCCCCTGCGGAATTGCTGAGCGTAGGACGGCTGGCATCCGGGTTGTAACCTGGCAGAGTCGCACTGACAATATTTCCATTGATATCCAGAGTATTAAAGCTGTGGACCACTGCTTCACTCAACAGACGCTGTCCGGTGACACCACCGATACCGCCGCCGTTATCCAGCAGTGTGATCTGACCATCCAGGTTCAGTTCATTACCATCCTGTACGAAGATGATATCTGTCGTGGAAGTCGGCGGTGATGCATTATAGGCGGCTACAGAACCAAAGGGCGTCTCAAAAGTACCATTGCCGGCGGCACCGAAGTCCGGATCGATGTGGGCTACGGTGTAAGGCAGGCCGTCATCAGGATTGATCGCGAGTTCGTTCGTGGTTGTCTCTTTCACGTTGGCAACAACACGGTAGTTACGATTCATAGGCTGATACATGCGCTGCTGCAGTGTTTTGGGACGCATCCACTTGTCGGAGCGACCTTCCGGAATCGAAAGTGTCACATTCATCCAGGCATTGGAACCGAAGACATCATCCTTGGCATAGCTGACACTCATCTGCCACCAGTCGTTGATATTTGCTTCTGCACGGAACTTGACACCGGCAGCACTCTTGTCGTGATCGGAATTGTAGTAGTATCCCCCAACAAAGCCATCGATGCCGAATTTCCCGAGCACAGGCAGCGGACCACCGACTTCGGCGTCAACACCACCATAAGAAGACTCCGACTGTCGCAGGCGATTCAGAAAAATTCGATTTGACTGGAAGTAACCAGTGCCCGACAGATTGTTGGAGATAATGATCTCGTTGTTATTGATCGGAAAATAACCGTTCACGCGGGTGGTCAGATACTGGCCAATGACTTCACCACTCAAACCGAGCTGGTGATAATCCTGGGCGTGTCCGTCATCGTAATCGTACCAGCCTGCTACAGTGAAAATCTTATCCAGGTTATCGTTGTAGGCCCGCCACCCGGCACCCAGGTTCACACCACCGGCTCCCATGTCCGTGATCATGGCCCGCAGATCCAGGAAGAGCATGCTCTGCTCCGGATTGATTGTGAACGGCAGTAAGACGCCCAGGTTGGAATAACCATCGTCGTAACCAATACCGCCACCGATGCCTTTGTCCAGGCGGAACAGCGGATGGAAAGCATCGGCATACATCGGCTCATAGCCCACGCCGTTATCGATGAATTCATTGACTTCCATCGTGCGGGGATCAGGATATTTGTACGGAGCATACCCCTGCAGGTTATCCTGGTAACTTACATCCTTCATGGTTGTAAAACCGGGAACATCATTTCTCTGGACTGTGTTATCAGGAATAAAATCATGCCTGAACACACCCGAGGAAACGTTTCCTACGACAGCAGAACCCTCTGGCTCACCAATCGTCGCTTGTCCCTCTGTTTGATTACCTTCAGTTTGAGCCGGATCTGCAAACGCAGACACCAGTACGTACTGAGAGGCTAAAAAGAAGCAGGCCAGGCTGACACTTAATTTCTTCATCGAATGCTCCAACGTCGATGTATTACTCGTCTCTTACGATTCCAGACGATCAACTTCGTTCCTCAACATCTCCCGGTCTTTCACTCACAGGATGTCTGATCCTCCGTGTGCAAAACCGGTCGAAGCGAACAGGCGGGTGGAACCCGGTCCATTCTGCCACTCATTCCGGGTCGGATGTGAAACTATTCCGATTATCCGGATACAAGCGGTTATTCTGATCTTTCGGAATAATCGCATTGTGAAGTTGAGACGAAATATGCTAATCGCAGGGGTGCCTGGAAAACGTCACAGCAAAGAAGAGACATCGAACTGCAATCCACAAGGCGCAAGCACTTGTAATTATTGATCTTAGAAGAAGTGATCTTGTTCAGTTCGAAAGCGGGAGCGCGGGGAATCTGCTGCAAAAATTAATCAATATTTTTGGAGCAAAAATCATGGTCAGCAGCGAACAATGTGTGGCCTTTTGGCCACTGTCGCCTGTAACGATTTGCCTGATCCCGCAATTCAGGAAGCCTGGGTGACTTACGAATGTAGCCAGAACTTACTTGAACCAGATTGTGTCAGCTTCCCATTTCCCCTGAACGGGGACAAGTGTCGTCAGGGTTCGGCCATTTTTCATCTTGATTTTTGCCTGGAGTACCCCGTCCACTTCCTGGATTTCAATCTCATGAACGAGTTCTTCCAGCGAAGCGGTTTCAGCCTGTTTTTTTGCCTGTTCGAGTGCTTCTTTGGTGATGAGCTTCCTGACGCGTTCCGTAAAATAAGGTTGCATCGCTGCCACATCACCTTCACGGATGAACTGCAACTGCTTCTCGATAATTTCTCTCGATTTGAGTTTCAGCTGATGGGCCAGATCCTGTTTCTGGGCTGCGGTCAGATCGGCCGTTTCGGGATGTGCCAGGATCAGTTCTGCTGATTTCAGTCGGTTTATCCATTCCTCACGATCGGCTGGTTTGAGAGGCAGTTTTCTTGAGACATATCCCAGGCGGTGCATGTCGCGACTGCCGCGCACCATTCGATTGATTTCATGTTGAGCAGGCGTTTTATCACTTTGGGCAACCCGCCATTCATACAGAATATCATTTTCGCCGTCTGCGATCACATTCCATTCTTCCAGTTCATACGACTTCTCCACCTGTGCCTTCATGCGGTTCATCATTTCCCGGGCAGAGAACTGCTCGCCGAGTTTGAACAGTCGTTGCGTGGAAAACATCTGCTGGTAATCCTGTACGGTTTCACCGGAAGTGACATATTCAGTCAATGCGTTCGTGGAATTCATCATGCGGTAGCCTTCCCGCCAGGGGGCTCCCAGATGAAATTTCATTGATTTCACAGCGGTCATGTATTTTGCCGACAAGTCTCGCGTATCAAGTACGGCATACAGGCTGGCATTGCGAAAATTGAGCCACATGAATCCATAGATCAACTGGGTTTCCCCGTTACTCTCCCGCTGGCTGTCTGGTTTTCCCAGGAGTTTGAGTACTTCGACTTCCGGCGTCCCGACATTCAGAATTCCTTTGCGATCAAAAAAACTCCAGAATTTGAGGAAATCCTGGATGGCCCGTTTGTTCTCGGCATCCAGCAGGACCGCTTTTCGGATCTGCACCCAGCTTTTCTCGGCCTGGGAATCTTCCAGGTAGGCAATCCCCAGCAGATAGTGCAGCATGCTGATTCCCGGCTGTAATTCAACCGATTTTTCGAATTCAGCAATCGCCCCTTTCCAGTCTTTCTGCTTAAGCAGCGTCTGCCCCTGCTGTGCATGTTCCAATGCTGCTTTTCGTTTTTCCAGCGTTTCAGCGGACGGGCTTTCCGGCTTTACTTCCGATGGGGGGGCTTGAGCCAGACAGATTTCCCGGGACAGAAACGGGACGAACAATATCGCCAGCAACAGGTACAGACAGCAGGCGGACTGGTTCCATTTCATCTTCACGGGATCCCTTCAAGTACTTCGCAGGACTGGCATTCCAGCCACTCTGGTTTGAGGACAGACAGCGGCTATTCTTCCGGATTTGCTTCTGGATTCCTGCCTGGTTGTGTCAGCAATTGTAACTCAAGCCGACCGGTATGCCACATATAATTCGGACCAAAGCCGGCAGCCGGGCCCCACTCATTGGCAACCGACTTTTTAAGAAACAGGCGCGCCCGTTCCTGCTGACCGTGCAGTGATTCGTTTAACCCGATATATAGATACGCATAAAAATAGCGTTTGTTGCGTTCCCCGGCATCAATATCCGCTGTCTCAATATTTTTCAAAACGGCTTCCGGCGTCGTTTTGCCCTGAAACATCCGATACAGATCGGGAAAGGGTTCGCGATCATCCTTTTCATATTTGAGCAGACCTGCCTGGGCCGCCTCGGGTCCTTTGGCTTTATACTGCGAAAAGAACCGCCAGATGCCGTTTTCGCGATCCACATTATCGAACGAATGATAAATTTCGAACTGTTTTGCCGCTTCCTGGTACTGCTTCGCATAAAAACAGGCGATCCCCCGTCTCCAGTGAGAGGCTGAGATGGCGGGATTCAGCTCGATCATTTTGTTGTAGTCCGCCACCGCTGCTTTGAAATCCCCCTTGAAGAAAAACGCATCGCCGCGTCGGGAATAGAGGGCTGACTCCCCGGGTGTCTGCTGGATCTGCTCAGACAGTTGCGCGATCAACTGTTTTAATTGAAGCTGCAGCCGGGCGGTTTCCTGGTCTGAGGCTTCCTGGGCCGTTGCTTCCTGGTTTGTAGCTTCCTGGTCCGCAGGGGGTGGGACTGGTGGTTCTTCTGCCTGAATTGTTCCCAGCGCACAGGCCAGACCAGCGAAATAACAGAGACTGTGCCGCAAAATCCAGTATCGCATCAAAGTTTGACTTCCCGGGAAAAGTGAACAGGGGCAGGCCGTTTCCGGTGAACCGGCCCTGATTATATACTGTCATACTCGCAAACCGCTTAAAAGTGTGAAACAGACCGAAAAGAATAGAAAATTCTCTCCCTGATCGACTTGGCGTACAGAAAAAAATCCCTATAATGGCCAGAGAAAGCTGCAAGTGATGCTATCCACTGAGCTTATCAACGAAATGGCAACTTCAATATTGCCGGGCACAAAGTATTGCCTGATAGTGTAACGGTAGCACGAGTGACTCTGACTCACTTAGTCTAGGTTCGAATCCTAGTCGGGCAACTTGAAAAGTCCTGAACCCAATCCGGTTCAGGACTTTTTTTATTTCCATAAATGGGGACACAGCACAAGTTTATCTGGAATGTGTGCCTGGTCTGAACGGCTTGTCTGACGGTGTCGAATGGGGGTAGGGAGCCTGGTTCCGAATTGTATGTGGCAGCTGCGACCTCCTGCTCGCTGCGCTCGGCCCGAATTGCATTCGGGCTCACCCTTTTTACTTATGGCTGGTTTTGGGGGGTTTGTGGTCGAAATTTCTGATGGGGGTGTTTTATCTGTGCCCATTGAGATGTGAAACGGGTTGAACCTCGCCAGGCGGGTCGACACATGGGTCGACCCCTACATGGAAGGGGTTGGCGTTGTTTCTCTGATTTGGATGCTTGCCCTGACAGTTTCCTGTTGTCTGCGACAACCCCGGATTGCATCCGGGGCTACCCTTTTCGGGAGGGATCTCCGGGTTTGTACCAGCACCATCGGGCCAGTCCTGTACCACCGGTAAACTCTTAAATAATTGGAATATGTCCAACAGTATTGGACGTGCGCGTGCCACCGCTCGGCTTGTCCGACGGTGCCGAATGGCTGCGGGGAGCCTGGTTCCGGAAGGTATGTGGTAGCTGCGACCTCCTGCTCGCTGCGCTCGGCCCGAATTGCATTCGGGCTCACCCTTTTTTTCTTATGGCTGGTTTTGGGGGTTTCGTGGTGGAAAATTCTGATGGGGATGTTTTATCTGTCTCCATTGTGATGTGAAGCGGGTTGAACCTCGCCAGGCGGGTCGACACATGGGTCGACCCCTACATGGAAGGGGTTGGTTTTGTTTCCCTGATTTGGATGCTCGACCTGGCAGTTTCCTGTTGTCTGCGACAACCCCGGATTGCATCCGGGGCTACCCGTGATCTGTTTTCAGTGGTTCGGGATTTTCATCTGCGGAGGTTGGGGCACTTCTTTTATAATGTGATGTGAAACGTGTCAGGGGACGTTAATACCAGCACTGTCGGGCAAGCCGATCAGTGGCACACGCTCGTCTGATTTTACAGGAAATATTGCACTTAATATCCAGGTTTCCGGGTGCCATGGCCGGCTTGTCCGGCCGTGTTCGAGGAAGTTGGTGGGTCAATGGAAGGGATCAAAGTGATTGTTTGTTGAACTATAAAAATCATGAAAGAATCTGGCAGGTGAGAAATCAGATTCGTGGGTGGCCCCGAATGTAATTCGGGGTTTTCGTAGACAACAGGAAACTGTCAGGGTAAATGTTTGAAGTATGAGAATCATTTCCCTACCAGTAGCAACAGGGGACGAACCCGTGTGTCTCTTCTATCGGGGTTGGATACCTGTAACTGCATTGATTGATTACTCTGACAGTTTCCTGCTCGCTCCGCTCGGCCCGAATTGCATTCGGGCCTACCCTGTTTCGCTGGGTTGGGATGGTTATTCAAAACACCGTTGGGTAAGCCAACGGTGCCACACGCACGGGGGAGAGGACATGGAAATATTGTTATTGTTGTGGGGTTCATTCTGGTGTTTGATTTTGTGTTCGTTCTGTGGTTTTGTGGTTCTGTGGTTCTGTGGTTCTTTGCATGCTGGATTATTTTGTGGAAAGTCATGGGGGCGTCAAGGGGGATGAACAATATCATGTGGCGATACGGGTTGACAGGGGACCGACCTGCTGCGACGTCGGGGCGGTGCCGGGACGAAGCGTTGCGATGTGCGTCGACCCGCAGGGTTACATCTCGAACGGGTGTGAATTCAGGCAGTGCAAATCGGGAAAAAACAGGCTCATTTTTAGTGAAGAGTCAGAACAAGTGGCTTGTGTTTCAGTGCACAGTAAACTGGTCACGCGCGCGACTCACTTTGGTGCTTATCGCTGTTGGCGCGGCGGTGTCAAGTCGAACATGAGCAGGGGTGTGCAGAGCCTGGTTTCACCAACCGACGCGGAGAACAACACTTCCAGGCTGCTGCGTGTGGCTGTTGTTCATCTAAATCCACTCAATAATTGACAATCGCTGTGTGATCGCTGATGATAAACCATACAATCTTAGTTCCTCAATCTCACCGGGTTCTTTTAGTGAAGAGACTCATCCATGCATCGATTTCTGCTCGCGCTCAGTCTTGTTTTTCTCTCGTACTTCTGCCACAGCCACGCGGTGCAGGCAGCAGAGCAGCGGCCCAATATTCTGTGGATCATCGCTGAAGACATGGGACCCGAACTGGGCTGTTACGGAACGCCCGAAGTCAAAACCCCCACGCTGGATCAGCTGGCTGAGAAAGGGATGTTGTTTCAGAATGCATTCACGGTGACGCCGGTCTGCTCGACCAGTCGTTCTTCCTTCATGACCGGCATGTACGCGATGGCCATTGACGCTCAGAACCATCGTTCGCACCGGGATGGCACAAACCCTCTGCCTGAAGGCGTGCGGGTCATCACTGACTGGTTCCGTTCCGCCGGCTATACGACGGCGAATATTAAAAATCTGACGGACGATAAAAAGTTGGCAAAGTTCTACAAAGGGACCGGCAAGACCGACTGGAATTTCACGTACCCCAAAGGCAAACAGCCTTTTGACCTGAAGGACTGGGACGAATTGAAACAGCATCAGCCGTTCTATGCACAGATCAACTTTTCGGAAACGCATCGAGGCGGCGCGTGGAATACATCTCACGAACACATCGGCTACCAGGCGGATCCTGCCAAAGTTGAGATCCCCCCTTACTATCCTGATCATGCCGTCACGCGAGGGGTCTGGGCGCAGTATTTGAATGCCGTGATGGCAGTCGATAAGAAGGTCGCGTTCATCCTGGATTTGCTGAAGCGGGACAAACTCGACAAGAATACGATTGTAGTTTTTCTGGGCGATCATGGCCGGGCAATGCCACGCGGCAAACAGTGGCCTTACGACAGTGGCCTGCATATCCCGCTGATCATTTACTGGCCCGAAGGAAACTCAGACCTGCCTGTTCCCGCACATTACCAGCGGGGTCAAAAAAGCGAGCAGTTGATTTCTTCGATTGATTTGAGCGCCACCTCTTTAGCGGTCGCCGGCATCACGAAGCCGAAAAAAATGCAGGGACAGGTCTTCCTGGGCGCACAGGCCGAGCCGCCGCGCGAGTATCTGTTTGGCGGACGCGATCGAGGCGATGAAACGGTGTTCCACATCCGCACGGTACGGGACAAGCAGTATCGTTACCTGCGGAACAAGTACCCCGAACGTCCGTTCCTGCAGATCAATCGCTACAAGGAGAAGTCATACCCGATAATCGGGCTCTTAAGAGACTTGCACAGCAGAGGAGAACTGACCGGGCCGCCTCTCAAGCTGATGGCGGAGACTCGACCGGAAGAAGAGCTGTATGATTTAGAACAGGATCCCTGGGAGACAAATAACCTGGCAGATTCCCCGGCGCACCAGCAGACAAAGCAGCGACTGGCATCTGCTTTGAATACCTGGATGGAAGAAATCGATGACAAAGGCCGTATTCCGGAAGATCCCTCGATTCCTGAATTCTGGGACGAACGGGCAATTCGCGTCTATTCAGAGAATCTCAAGAACCGTCCCGAAGACTGGTTCCTGAGAGACGCGGCGCTGGGGCCTTATAAGATTGAGAAGAAAAAAGACGACTAACCGGGAACAACGAAGCTAAAAAATCACTCATTCAATCACAACAAATCTTCCCATTGTCTGGCACCATGCAGTACACGAAGTACCTGAATTCCCTTCTCAATGGGTTCATAGAAAATCAGATAGTTGCCGATGGGAAAACAGCGAAGGTCCTTGCGATACTGTTCCTGCTTTTCTCCTATTCCCGGATGAGCAGCCAGTTGCTTCAGCACTTCGTTTATTCGGAAAACAAGTTGATCGGCGGCACCTGTATTATGAGTGGCAATATACTCCCAGATACTCAAGACATCTTCATTCGCCTGCCGAGTACGAAGGATACGAGGCATTACTCAGACTTTGCTGCGTGGCGGAGGTGTGCTTCTTTGAGAATGGATTCCACATTCCACTCAGCTACCTGGCCTGCGTCTGCTTCATCAAAACCGATCTGTAATTCCCGACGTAATTCGTCGTCCATCCACTGCCTGAAATTTTCTTGAGGGATTAACAGATACGTCTTTTGTGTCTGATCGTCTTCTATTTTGAGAGGGCGATCAGGCTGCTGGTTCAATGCCTGCCGCATTTCTTCAGTAATTTTAGGAGCCATACACGAGTCTCATGCAGTATAAGAAACCAAAATGAAATGTCTCTGGACGCAGAAAAACGTTGGGTCCAGCTCTCATAAAATTATATCACTGTTAATCCACATGATCTATCTATTTTTTCAGGCACGTAAAATTTGAAATCAAAAGATACTTCTTCACAACTTGCTGAAATACGTGGATCAAAATAGAAAAAACCTCAGGAAGCGCAGGACCTCCTGAGGTTTTATATTGAATTGCACTGACATGATCACGTATTACGCGTAAGTCAGATAGCCTTTTGATTCGAGGAAGGCGACGACTTCGTCTGCGAGGTCATCAATGCCTTTGCCATCGGAATCCAGAACCAGTTCCGCTTTTTCCGGTTCTTCATAAGGAGCGTCGATACCAGTGAAACCTTTGATTTCGCCAGCACGGGCTTTCTTGTAGAGTCCCTTGGGATCGCGGCCTTCGCAGGTTTCCAGGGAAGCCTTCACGTAGACTTCGATGAATTCGCCATCACCCAGAATTTCACGAACCTGATCGCGGTCTTCCCGGTAAGGAGAGATGAAGGCAGTCATCACCAGAGTACCGGCGTCGGTGTAGAGTTTGGAAACTTCACCGATGCGGCGGATGTTTTCGGTACGGTCTTCGGGAGAGAAGCCAAGGTTCTTGTTCAAACCCATGCGGATGTTGTCGCCATCCAGAACAAACGTATGCTTGCCCATTTCGAACAGTTTGTGATCAACGGTATTGGCGATCGTACTTTTGCCGGATCCACTCAGGCCGGTAAACCACAGGACAGCGCCCTTGTGTCCGTTCTGTTTGCAGCGTTCTTCTTTAGTTACACGGTGATCATGCCAGGTCACGTTAGTGGCTTTTTGCTCGGCCATCGAGGAATTTCTCCTTACTCATTAAAAAATATCTGTGGAAACGAAATCTATCTTTAAAGCCGGAACGGAGGCAATTTCGTGGGCCTCTGTGGCTGTTCGGATTCAAATCTCCGGGGGGATACCGGGGCGTTCCAGGGAATGCACGCGGGTTCCAGCAGTGAAAATCGAGCTGGAATCGGGTATCCTGAATGCGTATTGGCACGATCCTAGAGAAACTGCACTCTTGATGGAAGCCCACTGATTGGGATTTTCTATGAACATTCTCGTTCCGGGCTACTGGAACTGCGGTTTTTCAGCTGTTAGAGTACGCGCA
The DNA here is from genome assembly GCA_002706765.1 of Gimesia sp. Taxonomy (GTDB): domain Bacteria; phylum Planctomycetota; class Planctomycetia; order Planctomycetales; family Planctomycetaceae; genus Gimesia. The sequence goes on along the minus strand of PAJV01000022.1, from coordinate 65,125 downwards.
GGGGATAAGTTGCGGGAAGAAATCAATCACCGACTGGTGAGAATCTGCCTGCATTTTCATTCCCCGCTGGTGATGGATCATATACTTAAACTGTTAATATCATACACATTACGCACTAAACCATCGAATTCAGAAAAACAGGAACCATGTCCGACAAGGTCTTAAAACTCGGTATTCCCGCGGGAAGTTTACAGGAATCGACGGCTGAACTCTTCAAACGAGCCGGCTATGTCATCAAATTTTCATCCCGTTCCTACTACCCGACGATTGATGATGACGAAATCGAGTGCCTGCTGATCCGGGCACAGGAGATGGCCCGCTATGTCGATCAGGGAATCCTGGATGCAGGGATTACCGGCTACGACTGGATCCTGGAAACCAACGCCGACGTACAGGAAATCTGCGAGCTGCAGTTCTCCAAAGTCAGCCGTCGCCCGGTCCGCTGGGTACTCTGTGTGCCGGAAGATTCGCCCATCAAGTCCGTCAAAGACCTGGAAGGTAAACGCATTGCCACCGAGGTGGTCGGCATGACAGAGCGCTACCTGGAACAGCATGGCGTCAAAGCCAATGTGGAATTTTCCTGGGGTGCAACCGAAGTCAAACCTCCCAAACTGGCTGATGCGATTGTCGAAGTGACCGAAACCGGTTCTTCACTGCGGGCCAATAATCTGCGGATCGTCGAAGAGCTGATGCAGAGCACAACCCGGTTCATCGCCAACAAACAGGCGTATGAAGATCCCTGGAAACGCGAGAAGCTGGAGAACATCGCGATGATGCTGGAATCCTGTCTGGCTGCGGAAGGCAAAGTCTGCGTGATGATGAATGTGGTCCGCACCGATCTGGAGAAAGTGCTCAATCTGCTCCCCGCATTGCAGAAGCCAACGGTTTCTTCCCTGTCCGATCCGGACTGGGTCGCCATCAGTACGATCATGCAAGAATCGGTGGTCCGCACTATCGTTCCCAAACTGAAAGCAGCCGGCGCGTGTGGCATTGTGGAATACCAGATTTCCAAAATCATCGACTGACGATAAAGCGGTGAGTCAGTAACCCGTCCGCTTTCTTTGCGGGATTGAATTGGATGAAGATCTGCGTCTTAAAACTCGGAGGCAGCCTGTTCGATCTTCCCGATTTGAAAGACAGGCTCTCTGAGTTCCTGGGACAACTGACCGACTGCAGACCGCTGCTGATCTGTGGGGGAGGCAGGTCCGCCGACCTGGTACGTCACTGGGATGCCCTTCATCAACTCGATGCCACCACCGCTCACTGGCTGGCCATTGCAGCGATGAAGTTGAATGAACGACTGCTGTGTCAGCTGCTACCGGACGCCTGTAGTGTTTCAAATCAGCAGGCTGCCGAACAGGTCTGGCAGCAGCATCAGATACCCATCCTCTGCGCAGAAGATTATCTGCGACAGACGATCTCGAAGGACTTCAAGCCGTTACCCGCTGCCTGGGAAGTGACCAGTGATTCCATCGCGGCCTGGGTGACATTGACCTGGCCGGCAGATGAGCTGATTTTATTGAAATCGAAAGATCTACCCGCTGACTCAACAGTCGCGTCACTGGCAGCTGCGGAAGCCGTGGATGCTTATCTGGCGGTACTCGCCGATCAACTGCCTGCTTTGCGCTGGTGCAATCTGCGAACAGATCAATTGCCGGTCGCAGTAACCACGGTAATCAGAGGCAGCAGTTTCCAGAGTATCAACGCCACGGGGCCGGCATAAAGCGGACTGTCCAGCAGATCGAGCAGGCCACCAAATCCAGGCAGGAGTTCTGCGGAGTCCTTTTTCCCGACGTCCCGTTTAATGAGCGATTCACACAGGTCACCGACGAGGCCCACCAGGCCAATGATCGCACCAAACAGAATGGCCCAGTACCAGCTGCTGCCGGTCCAGAGAGGATTAAACAGCGCAGGCGTGAATTGAAACCAGAGCAGTGAACCGAGGGCGGCTCCGAAAATCGCGCCGTAGGCACCCACCCAGGTTTTGCCGGGACTGAGACGCGGGACCAGTTTTTTCCTGCCCCATAAACGACCGAAAGTGTAGCCGCCAATGTCTCCCATTTTCGCGCTGATGATAAGAGAACCTAATGCCAGGTAACCGGTCTCGGGTCCTGCCACCCAGCGAAGTTGAGCCAGCAGCGCCAGCAGAAAGCCCACATACGAGACAGTAAGGATTTCCGCGCCCATCGTTTCCACGCTTCGCCCGGGCTCCTGAAAGAGAATGGTACTTTTCAGAAAGATCAACAGAATGGAAACCGAAAAGCCAATCGACATCAAAGCCAGTGAGCTTTCCTGTGCGCTGCCTGGATCGGCTTGACTGAAGTAGGGCAGCCAGGCCAGGGTGCAGATCAATAATGAAAGCAGACTGGTGATTGCGAATCCGGGTTTCAGATTCCGCACGGCTAACAGCTGTGTCAGTTCCCAGCAGCCGCGAAAAATAATCAGGCAACACAAGCCATACAGAATCGGAGCAGAACTTCCCGCGCGTTGATCCAGATAAAACAGACCAGCCAGGAATGGTATCAGGATCACAGAGACGAGTAACCGCCAGCCCAGCATGCTGCGTTTATCCTTTCAAACCACCAAAGCGGCGGTCGCGGGCGGCAAAGTCGCGCAGTGCCTGCCAGTAGTCTGTGATATTGAAGTCGGGCCAGTAAGTTTCGGTCACCCACAACTCGGCGTAACTGATCTGCCATAACAGAAAGTTGCTGACCCGCATTTCTCCCGCCGTGCGAATGACCAGATCAGGGTCGGGCATGCCTGCCGTGTAAAGATGCGCGGAGATCACTTCTTCGTTAATCTCTTCCTGCTTCAGGTTTCCCTGTTCCACTTCAGCGACAATTGACTGGACGGCGTCCACAATTTCAGATCGACTGCCATAGTTCAATGCCAGGCAAAGCTGCATCCCGGTATTGTCCTGGCTCTCGCGAATCGTTTTATCGACTTCTGCCAGCACATCGCGGGGCAGATCATCACGACGGCCGATCGTGGTGAAGCGGATATTCTGCCGCATGATTTCTTCGCGTTCGCCGATCACAAACTTTTTCAACAGCTGCATCAGCAGGTTGAGTTCCAGCGCTGGCCGCTTCCAGTTTTCACTGCTGAGACAATACAGTGTGAGTTGTTCAATGCGCAGGCGTGTGGATTCTTCCACAACCGTGCGCACACTGTTCACGCCCTGGCGATGTCCCTCGATGCGGGGAAACCCTCGTCGAGAAGCCCAGCGACCATTGCCATCCATGATAATCGCGATGTGACGTGGCAGTTGCTGTGACTCCAGCCCCAGCGACTCCCCATCCTGTTCCGATATGGCGGGCACAATCAGCCTCACAGTGAATTGATAACAAAAGAATCGACGTTTCGCTGACTTAACAACCAGCGTACACAGAACCTGGTTCTGACACGCCTATTGTGAGAAATTTCGGCTCAAACGCCAAGGCTGCGCTGCTGGAAAGCACAGCTTCTTAAGAGAAAGAAAGCGAACCTGATATTCAGGACAGGCGCTTCTGAAGAAACTCTGATCAGAAACTCAGCTGAAGAGGGGCTTAACCACCGATTTCCAGGGACTCTAATTCTTCAGAGTGGTCCAGGTACACCGTTTCCTCCCAATAGGCAGGTTCCGCTCCCGGTGTCTCAATGGACAGTTTGACGCGATCCTCACATACTTCAAGTACTTTAACAACGGTATGTTCCCCAATGAGGATACTCTCATTCGCACCACGAGAGATAATATGCATTCGCTGGCCTCAAAGATATTTCAGAATTGAATCTGTGAATTGTGAATAGTTATTGTGAAGCACATTCTGACGAACTCGAATCAGAAGGACAAGCTGAAAGTAAACAAAAATTGAAACGATTTTTAATGAGGTTTCTTTTCTCTGAATCTCACTTGACAAAATTCATTTCGTCGTATCTGACAAATAAGTTACGATTTTTATTTCGCATTCACATGACGAGTGAGACGCCTCCCGTATCCTGAAACTGCATGTCATTCTGTCGCAGATTTATTGTTCTGATTTTGTGATGAACTTCATCGAAACATCACACACAGCGTTCTCATTTTTTTCCTTCCGCGCGCTTGCGACGAAAGAATTCCTGGAGAATGCCGCGGCACTCTTCCTGCATCACGCCGCTGATGACGGTGCTCTGATGATTCAACCGGGGATCGCTGGTAATCTGAAACAGCGAGTGACAGGCGCCTGCTTTTTCATCGCGGGTTCCATAAATCACCAGCGGCAGGCGTGACTGAACGATGGCCCCGGCACACATCGGACAGGGCTCCAGGGTCACATACAGCACACAGTCCGACAGGCGCCAGGTTCCCAGTGATTCTGCTGCCTGCGTGATGGCAATCATTTCCGCATGCGCTGTGGGATCGCTCAGCATTTCGCGCTGATTATGCGCGGCGGCGATGATTCGATCCTGGTGCACTATGACGGCACCGACGGGAACTTCATCTTCTTCAAAAGCAGCACGCGCTTCATCAAAGGCAAACCGCATCCAGCGCGTATGCATCTGCAACAGGTCGCGGTCGCCGGGAGAGATTCCAGAGTCATCAGGTCGATCAATCATTTCGCTACATTTCTACCAGAGAAAGAAAGGGCTTCTCTGCACAACATAATCCAGAACCGGCAGGAAATAAAGTCGCTGCTGCCAGCTTCCCTTCTGAAACCTGCAAACCGTGGATTCCCGCTCGGATTCTTTTCACGAATTACAGCGACCCGTTTGTGATTCCGCAGTTCACTCGCTTAGAATATAAAGACTGTCTTTTCTTATACGATCTCCCCTGCCCTGTAACAAGGTGATGACACATGCGTGGAACCCTGATCTGTCTCTCAACGCTGCTCGTTCTGGGATATCTGCTGTTTTCTTCTGAAAACACGAAATCACAAACCGGTCCCAATCCTGTTCAACCCGTGCTGGTCACGACCGTCAAATCGTTTGGCGCAACAGGAGACGGGAAAACAGATGACTCAGCCGCCCTTCAGCGTGCCGTCGATTCCAAAATCGGTCAGATCCGATTTCCTAAAGGCGTTTACCGGATCACAAAAACAATCAACGTGGATCTGGATCAGTTGGGTCCGACGTCGCTCAGTTCGGATGGCACCGCCACCATCATCATGGCAGGCGCGGGACCTGCGTTTCGCTTTATCGGCACACACGAAGGAACCGCCAGCCCGGATACGGTCAAAGAAAATGTCTGGCGCAATCAGCGTTCGCCTATGGTGGATGGCCTGGAGATTGTCGGCGATCACCCGGAAGCCTGTGGCGTCGAAGCGACCGGTACGATGCAGATCACGCTCACGCGGCTCACCATCCGCCGCACGCTGCATGCGATTCATTTTATCAAACGCAACCGCAATGTGATTGTTTCCAACTGCCACCTGTATGAAAACAGGGGAGCTGGCGTATTTTATGATCACGTCAGTATTCATCAGTCAAATATTGTGGGATGTCACATCTCTTACAATGCCGGCGGCGGAGTGGTCGTGCGCAAAGGAGATATCCGGAACATTCAGATCGGGACCTGTGATATCGAAGGAAACATGGGTGACAAAGATTCGGAACCCACGGCGAATGTACTCATTGATTCTGAAAAAGCAATGGTCGGTGAAATTGCCATCGTGGGCTGTACGATTCAACACGATCATTTTGCCCCGGGCTCGGCGAACATTCGTATTAATGAAAACGCACACATCCGCCCGCATTCCAGCGAACATCGAGACGGCAACATCACGATCGCCGACAACGTGCTGTCAGACGTGCAGACCAATATTGAAATCACCAGCGCGCGGGGCGTCACGGTTACCGGGAATACCATGTGGAAAGGATACACCCATAACATTCGCATCCACGACTGCAACAATATTCTGATTTCCAACAACGTACTCGACCGCAATCCCCGCTATCACTATAAAGATGGCGCGACCGCCCAGGTCGGCATGCTGTTTACAGACTGCGATGGAATTACCGTCAGCGGCAATCTGATTAATGGCACGGGTGACCAGACACCGGCTGTGGAAATTCGCGATTCCCGGCGGATGAATCTGACGAACTGCACTATCCTCGATTATTCTACCGTGGGACTCTTGCTAAAAAATGTGACCGACAGCCGCGTTTCAGACTGTCTGATCCGTACCGATCTGCCGGACAGTCAAAACGCGCAGGCGATCCAGATCGTCGGCGGCAAAGATAACCAGATCATCGATAACCTGCTCAAAGAGTAATCAGCAAGTCATTGCATCATTTGAATTCAGACGTCCCTGACCGCATCAGAAATCGATGATCCGTACAATCGCAAACGGTTTGACACAGGTCAGGGTGATGCTATCATAAACGATCGCTCTATAGAATTACATGGTCCCGAGACGAATGGGAGTTCTCAGGTCATTTAATTTATTGTCCAGTCGCTCGAGGAGCCTTTTCATGTCCGGCCTGTCACGTCGTCACTTTCTGAAAAAATCCGTCTTTGGTGGGCTCTTCATGGGGCTGAGTGCCAAAAGCTATCGCTCCACTTTTGCTGCCGTCCCTCCCAGCGAACGCGTGCGGATCGGCATGATCGGTGTCGGCAATCAGGGTGGCCCGCGGAACAACATGAAGTACTTCCTCAACAACATCGAAGCACTTTGCGATCTCGATCAGAACTACCTCGCGGAAGCAGACGCCTTCCTGAAGAAAAATGCCAACAAGTCGGCAATGATGTCAGATGATTATCGACGACTGCTCGATTCCAAAGACCTCGACGCCGTCGTCGTCACGGTTCCCGACCAGTGGCATGCCAAGATGACCGTCGAAGCATGTCGCGCCGGCAAAGACGTCTATTGTGAAAAACCGCTGACACTCGTTGTGGACGAAGGCCCCGTCATGATTGATGAGGCTCGAAAACACAAGCGGGTCGTTCAGACAGGCACCATGCAGCGCAGCGGAAAGGAATTCATTTTGGCAACGCAACTGGTACAGTCAGGTCTGCTGGGCAAGATCCATACCGTGAACGTCACACTGCCCGGCCCCAACTGGATCGCACGCGCCGGCAAACCGGTTCCCGACAGTGCACCTCCCCAGGGCTTCGACTTTGACCGCTGGCTCGGACCGGCACCAGAACGACCCTACAACAAAAATCGCGTGCACTACCTGTTCCGTTTCTTCTGGGATTACAGTGGCGGCCAGCAGACCAACTTTGGTGCTCACCATCTGGACATCGCTCAATGGGGACTCGGAATGGATGAAAGTGGCCCCGTCAGCGCGGAAGGCTCTGCCGTGTTTAATCCCGATGGCTGGTACGAAACACCCGACTCAACCAATATTAAATACACTTATGACAACGGCGTCGTGCTGAATTGTCGACAGGTTCCCGGCATCGCGAGTAAAAAACAGGGAACCGAGTTCGTCGGAGACAAGGGGAGCCTGTTCGTCTATCGCGGTGGCATCATTGCCAATCCGCCCGAGCTGTTAAAATCAGTCGATGTGCCCAGGATTGTGAACCGGGATGCGAACGTCGCACACGTCGACAATTTTCTGGACTGCATCAAGACCCGCAAGAAGCCGGTTGCCGACATCAGCATCGGACACCGCTCCGCAACGGTTTGCCACCTCGGTAATATTGCCGTGCGGACGGGTAAGAAAATCCAATGGGATCCGCAACAGGAAACCATTGTGGGTGATGCCGAAGCCACCAAATGGCTCTCGAAAGAATATCGCAAACCATACGAACTGGCGTAAGCCGGTACATTCGGCAGTATTCGATTCCGCGGTATCGATCTTTTGGTAAATGGCTTTCGAATGGTTTCACTGTTGCCTGCGGGAGAGCGAATCGGATTCGCATCTCGCCAGGCAGACCGACACATGGATCGGCCCCTGCCGCGGGGCAGATCGGTAACGTGAAACTTAATTGTGCGTTTTCTCTGACAGTTTCCTGTTGTCTGCGACAACCCCGGATTGCATCCGGGGGCCCCCATTGTCTGCTCTTGTGTCTTTTCGTGTTTTTCGCGATAGAAAAATCAATTGCGAAGGTTTCATTTGTTTCCTTTGCAGGGTGATACCAATCCGAACATCGCCAGGCGGGTCGACACATGGGTCGACCTCTACGTTGAGCAGGTTAGCTTACCCGGAAACTGGATTCGCTTTCTCTATACTTATCTATTAACAAAACGCGGCAGTTGAGAGAGAAATTTCACACACTCGCAATTTTCTTAACTTTCTTCAGTAGCCACCTGATTTTGATTCTGCTTACAATGAGGAAAACGTTCCTTCTGTTTTCCTACCTGATCAAGATCGAGTTTTTGCCATGAAGATACGTCTCCTGTTATTCAAAGCTGTCCCACTTTGCGTTCTGATTCTGACAGCAACTCACATCCACGCGGCTGAGACGCCGCAGGTCAAAGTCGGTTTTGCGGAACGTGACATTACGCCGGAAATCGGCATGGAACAGCCGGGCGGTTATGGTAAATCGTTTCATCGAAGCTTTCACGATCCCTGTAAAACACGGGCAGCTGTCTTTGATAATGGCACGAACGTTGTTGCGGTCGTGAGCCTGGATGCGCTCCTCATTCGACGCGTCACGGTTGAAGAAATCCGCAAACGCGTGGAAGCGAAATGCAAAATTCCCGCGAGTTCAATTCTGCTGCATGCCACGCATTCCCATTCCTCGGGACCGACGGGCATGATTCTTCCGGGCGAATTTGATCACGCTTCCGAATTCGTGCAGGAACTGGCTTATGTCAAATCCTCCAATGCGGACGCCGCCTACCTGGAGACAGTCGTTGACCAGTCAGTTGAAGCGATCTGTGAAGCCTACCAGAAACGGAGTGCATCCGAGTGTGGCGCCGGTGTGGGCATTGAGGAACAGGTCGCCTTTAACCGCCGGTTCCTGATGCGGAACGGCATCACCTACACTCATCCACGCCCCGGCAATCCGGATATTGTCAAACCGGCAGGTCCGGTCGATCCCGAAGTCGGCGTGATCGGTGTCTGGGACGAACAGGGGAATCTGAAAGGTTGTCTGGTCAACTTCGTCTGTCATGCAACGACCAACCCGGGTGGTATCTCGGCGAATTACATTTATTATGTCGAACAGGTGATTCGCGGTTTCTTTGGAAAAGATACGGTCGTGGTTTTCCTGGCGGGGGCCTCGGGAGATGTCACGCAGGTCGATAACCTTTCAAAATATCAGCGTCGTCCCAGTGAAGATTCATCACGGTTTGTCGGCGGTCGCGTAGGAGCGGAAGCGGTTAAGGTTCTGCTCTCGATGCCGCGCGGCAACTTTGAGACCATCGCCAGCAAAACGAAAATGCTGAAGATTCCCCGTCGCAAACCGAGCAAAGAACATCTGGAAGAAGCGCTGGAACAGGTGAAAGCAGGACCGGGCAAAGCGGGAGCCACCAACTGGATCTTCGCCAAAGAGACGCTGCTGCTGGAAGCCCGCCTGGAAAAAGAGCCCGTGGCCGACGTCGAAGTGCAGGCCGTCCAGTTAGGGCCCGTGGTTCTGTTAACCGACCCTGCAGAATTCTTCTGTCAGCTCGGCCTGGACATCAAGGAGGGCAGCCCCTTCCCGATCACGTTCCCGGTTTCACTGGCAAACGGCTGTGTCGGATACGTGCCCACGAAAGAAGCGTTCGATAAAAACGGAGGGGGTTACGAAACCCGGCTCTCCAGCTACAGCAACCTCGAAATCACCGCTGGCCCGCAGATGGTCGACGCGGCAGTCGAACTTTCCAAACAGCTGACTCCCGACAAACTGGCTGAGCGGCCTGCTGCTCCCGCGTTCAACAACAATCCCTGGGAATACGGGAACCTGCCGCCTCAGGTGGATTGAACCGTTAAATAGTCCGAGAGAAGTGAGCAACCTGTTTTCGAAATGGTATGCAGAGAGAAGTGAGACTAATTTTCAACGATCCGTCAGGAGCGCTTCGCATTTAACCGGAGCGTCTCTCAATCTATGATACTCGTTCCAAATGGTACTGGAGACGCTACGCTAAAACGGGACACAGTCTAGAAGCTGATTCCGGAGCGAAGCAGGAGTGTGTTATCAATCTTGATGTCGGGCACACTGTTGTCAAATTCAAACTTGCGGCCGAAGACGTAGCCGATCTCTGCATTGATGGTCGTGCCACTGGAACCGAAGGTTCCCGGCTTTTTGGGGGGAGTGGCTTCCCATCCCAAGACAAAGCGAAACTCGCGATAGTTGAGACGCTCTCCCAGTCCATTGGCGCGTCGGTAGGCCCATGTGCCTCCCGAGAATCCGCCGCCAACATAGGCCCAGTGCTGACGCGACTCTGACTCGGACACGAGCAGAGAGATTCTTGGATTGGGCAGCATTAAATCGACTTTGAGTGAAGGTCGCGGCTGCCAGATCGCTCCCAGGACCGGCAACACCGGAAGATCACTTTGACCGGTGGCGAGCGCCCCAAACGCAAAATTCCAGGTCTCATTGGGACGATACATGGCAAACATGCCGCCTCGGATCTGCCAGGCAGTACTGCCGGTATAATCCATGTCCGACGCGAATGCCCCATTCAGCATATAACGGGCCATCCATTTTTCATTGATCGGGCGCATCCAAGACATGCCGAACGAAAATTCATTCAGACTCTGGGGCAAATCCAGAGCGGCGGGAGCGTCGATCTGCGTGAACGAATAACCGAAATTGAGAAACGGAGGCGGGGGTCCGAAAATCGGGTAGACGGGTATCTTCATCGACAAGTCATAAGAACTGATTCCCACTCCACCCACCTCTGGTTCCCATTCGGCTGAGCTGTCAAACCGCGGTCTCATGAGAGATTTGAAATCTAGTGGTCGCTCTGGAGAGGAAGGTTGATCGCTCTCTGCCTCAAATGGTTCTTCCGTCGGTGGTAGGACCTCATCCAGGGGAAGGCCATCTTCCACCCGCAGGCTGCGATCAAGGGGCAGGAATCCCGCCAGTACGGTTTCCGAAGGTTCTGAAGCGTCGGCATATCCCGGCGTTTCAGTCTGCGCATAGAGATACGGTTGGATACTGAAAGCAAATCCGAAAAGTGAGCAGATTAAAAAGAGTCGTAACAATAACATCAGTCGTCCATGACATCAGTTTAGACTGTGTCCAGTTTTATTGTAGCGTCTCCAAGTCGATTTGGACGGAGTATCATAGATCGAGAGACGCTATGGTTAATTGTAATGCGATCCAGAACGAGAGGAGAATACAATAAGCTGGGAGAGAGGGTTCCGCATGAGTGATCCAAACTCGCATGTTATAGTACGGGACAGGATTTTGATCGATAAATTATTTCATTTTGTCATATTTACAATAAAACCCGGCTTTCTCGTTTAGCAGACTCACTTCTGAATTTGCTGCAGCGGGCTTTTTTACCGCCACGAAATGCACGAAAGACACGAAAGTAAAAGTGGGTGGTGGCAGTGTAATAAACCGAAGAGCGTTCTCAATTAGCCGCAGAGCGTTAGCTCCGGTTGTCTCCCGACCTGCAGAAACCGCGTCTCACGCTGAACGGCTCATGAGAAAGACAGGGTGCCCCCGGATGTAATCCGGGGTTGTCGCAGACAACAGGAAACTGTCAGTGAAATCGTACATCCAGGTTCCAGGTCACCAACCTGCTACGGTAGGGGCGGTACCCATGTGTCCGCCCGCCTGGCGAGGGAGAAACCCGTTTCACCCCGGAATGGGAACCGATGAAACACTTGAAATGAAATTTTCTACCACGAAAAGACACGAAACCACACGAAACGTTCATTCGCCGACATAGAAAAACTGCACGGCGTCGGCAATCACGTATTTGCCATCAGTGCCGTCGTTGGAAATTTTCACCCAGCCTGATTTGCCCTGATCGAAACGGAAAGTGCCCAGACTGCGAAACAGTTTGTTGTGTGCGGGGATCTGCTGCTGGTTGATGCGGATCGTTTTTTCACCCTCGGCGTGGTGAATCGTCACCGGAGTATTGGTCGATCTGCGGATGTTGTAACAGTGTGAGAGCCGAACTTCGTAGCGGCCGGCCTTTGGCAGATCGGGGGTGAAGATCACCGCTTTCTCCCCCTTCCCTTTTTTCTGATCGTGCAGATAGCCGAGCCCGACGTAGGGGGGCGTGTGTGTAGAATACTGCCAGACGCCGATGAGCTTTGCCTGGGTTTCATCGACGACGATGCCTTTCAGCTTCGTCGGATCGGCCACGATGAAAGGCACGAGTTCCGGCTTATCGACTTCGCCGGGAGCGTGGGTGTTCGCGACCGCGTCGGGGTGGGGCTTTAATTTTGGCTCCACTGCAGAAACGGGGAGCATTCCCATTAACATCAAGAACAAAAGTACTGTTGCCGGAATCGCTTTCATGAATCCTGTTTCTTACCAATGGCCTGGACGACAGCACCAATGCCGGTGTGATTGGAACCTTCAATGATTACGTGTTCCAGTTCTTCCAGATGGCTGAAAGCCAGCCCGGAGACTTCTTCCAGCAGTCGAGTTTTTGACATCATTGATTCTACATCGGGAGGACCACCTGTGCCATATTCTAACTGCTGGGGAGTGTAGGCTTCCAGCAGAAAAACGCCTTCCGTTTTCAGCCCCGCGGCAATTTGAGAGTGAATTCGTTTCCGGATCTCCTGGGGAACATGACAGAAGATGGATACGATGCCATCCCACCGGTTTTCGCCGAGATCATAGTTTGCCAGATCGGCATGGATAATTTCGATTGAGGTCTGATGTTTCCCTGCCAGACGCCGTGCTTTCTGTAAACCGATTTCAGAAGCATCGACGGCAGTCACGCTGTATCCCTGCCGGGCCAGGAAGACGGCATTCCGGCCCTCTCCTTCCGCCAGACAGAGAATTTTGCCTTTGGGTAAGCAGTCAATATGTTCCTGCAAAAAAGTATTTGGTTCTTCTCCATAAACGTAATGCGCGGCGCTGTATTTTTCATCCCACATCGTTTCTCTCCTGTTTTCAGACCGGAAATTCGCTGGAATCATAACACGAACCCCGGACAGGCCAATGGGAGAAACGATCAGAGTAAGCTGAAAGACAGCCCGCACAGACAGAGAACCTGATCGCGGCGCAGCAACTTTTCGCGAACATCAACCAGACATTTTGAAAACTGACAAGGGAAGCGTCAGATATATTCCAGCATTACACGCATCAGGCAGTCGGCATCAGCACCTGGGGTTCGGGTTTGGCTTCGGGAGTTTCTTCGGCCAGTACGGTATCGCAGAAGAACATCAGCAGTTGTTTGAAGTCTTCGTTCTCGACGTTTTCTGCCAGTTCCTCGGCACGAGCCCGTGATTTATCGACCAGGGCTTCGGCTTTGGTGAAGACGTCGCAGTCCTGATAGATCTCACGCAGACGGTCGATGCGGGCCCCATCGCTGGAGTGCCCCTGCAGAATGTCTTTGAGGTCCGCTTTCTGCTGATCGTCGGCGGTCTGAAGTGCCAGCGCCAGCAGCAGCGTCGGTCGCATGGCCAGCGCGTCCTGTCCGGAGATCAGTTTGTTGTTGTCGTCTCCCTGCCAGTCTTTGAGGTCATTCAGAATCTGAAAACCGACGCCAATGTGACGCGAGAACGAGGAGATCAAAGCTTCATACTTGCCCACCGAACCGGTCATGCGAATGCCGGCGTACAGGGCCGCTTCGAAAGCAGGTGAGGTTTTGAGAGCATAAATCTGCAAGGCGTCCAGTGGTGCCAGTTCAAAGGTCTCACTTTCCTGCCAGGCCATTTCGGCCCCCTGCCCTTCACAGAGTTTGATATGGGCGGCGGACATTTTTTCGATCAGGTCGGAGGCGGCTTCCGCTCCGATATCTGCCCGCGCTTCATTGAGCAGGCGATAGCCGATGCCAATCAGGTAGTCGCCGATGTTAATGGCCATGCCCGTGCCATGCTGACGATGCAGGGTTTCGCGACCGTAACGGTACTGGTCATCGTCTTCGATGTCATCGTGAATCAGCGAAGCCTTGTGGAAAACTTCAATGGCCATGGCGGCTTTCTGCACACCCAGCGGATAGGTGGTCTCTGCAGTTTCATCAGACTGCTGAGCCTTGATGAGGGCATCGTAGGCGGCCAGTGTGATAAAAGGACGGAAGCGTTTTCCGCCATGCTTGAGCCAGTCGTAAGAGATGGCTTCGGTTTTACCCAGGGGAGTCCGGGCGGCAGCTTCTGTTTTGGTACGGAGCGGAGGCAGAATCTGATCGAAGTTATCTTCAAAGAGTGCATTCGCGGCCCGCATGGTAGGCAGATAGCTGCGGGTCAGCGGCTGATCCAGCGGACGGTACTCTTCCAGAACTTCCCAGATCCAGGGTTCGTCCATCTTGGTATTTTTGCAGTCGCCGGAATGCAGGGGAACCGCGTAAGAGGGAACGCCGGCGATCAACACTTTATCGATCGACTTTTCCAGGACGTTCAGGCAGGCAACTCCCAGGATGCCATCCACGTAACCGCCGACAATGATTTTGAGGACGACGGGAGAGCCTTCGGCAACGAGGACTTTGTAACCCAGTTGTTCTGCCCTGACTTTGTAGTCGGCAATCGAACAGGCGCCGCATTTTTCACAGTCGAGGCCGAACTCATCGTATTCCGCGGGACAGCCTTCGGCGTGTTTCAGGCAGTGTGGAAGTAACAGCAGGCGGCGCTCGAAAGGAATTGCCAGGAACTGTCGTTTCCAGAAAAAATTCCCGATCAGAACCATCATGAAGCCCAGAAACTTTTCGGGCTGATTCATCTGCTCCAGTAATTCGCGCGACCAGGCTTCCAGCGCTGATTTATTGAAGGGATTGGCACAGTCGAGCTTCTCGACGAACTTTTCCGCTTCGGCCTTCATTTCTTCGCGCAGCGCAGAGGTTTCCGGTACCGCTTTGAGATGGCTGGTACTCTGGCGTTTTCTTTTGACCGGTTTTTTGTCTTCGGAAGAGTGTACTTCAGCTTTGCTTGAGCCGGGTACAATTTTGTCTTCAGAACTTTGCTGGTCTAAAGGTGCAATGGACACGGAACACTCCTCTATGGTTAATAACTCAATCGAGCGATTGTTGAAGGATTGAATTCAAATTGGTTTGGAAACGGGAGGGATCTACTTTTCCTTGACGCTCATTATAGGGTAATCCTCCTCCTCAAGCGACAATCTTAAATTGCCATCCACAGATTTTTTCAAAACGGTTTCCGCACGATGCAGCGCCGCAACGGTAAAGATAATTGGATAAAGTTGTTCGAAATACCAGAGTTTGGCGAAGTAAAAGCCAATGGGCGTTGTTTCTGTATAGGTCCCGGTCTCCACCGATTCCAGCAGCCAGTGCAGCCCCTGGGCCACCACAGGTTCCTCCGGGCTTAACCCCAGCGCCAGCAGCGTATCGACGGCCAGAGCCGTTTCTTCCACGCTGGAGGGAGCCCCCGTGGCACCGCCCCAGCCTCCATCGAGGTTCTGGACCGATTTCAGAAACAGGATACCCTGCTCTGCCTGACTCGAAGCGCGTTCTGCTTCACTGGCATAGGCAGCCAGGACCCGCGCCGTTCCATAAACCGGATTTTCGTCATTGTCGATATGTTGATTTCCGAACCAGAGCGGGAGCCACGAACCATCGGGCCGCTGGACTGTCGCCAGATACTGGAAGCAGCGCCTGATGGCGCGTTCTGCCCGCAGTCGTAATGCAGCTTCTGCCGACAGTGGTTCTGTTTTCAACCAGGCCTGCAGGGCGCGAATCGCATGGGCCGAGATATCAGCGGCACTCTGGTCGAAGGGGAGTGCGCCCCAGCCTCGACAGAATGTCGGCCAGCCCCCGTTGCTGTTCTGCAGGTCAAGCAGCCACTTGACGCCGTTCCGGAGAGCCATCTGTAACTCGGCTGTCTGCTGCGGATCGGATTCTTCGGCTCGAAGATTCAATAATGCCAGGATGGCGCCGGGAGTATCGTCGGCATCGGGTACGCCGCCAGGCAGATCGGTCCAGGCCCAGCCGCCGGGTTCAGCCGAAGTGTAGGGATGCAGTTCCTTGTATTGCTGCTGCAGCAGCCACTGGCGGAGGGGGGTTTTCTCAAACTCCGGGAGTGTCCCCTCAATCGCGTTGACTGACAGAGTCGTCGTCCAGGTCGCCAGATTGGTATCGATGGGCCAGCTGCCGTCGGGTCTGACGGAGTCGAGCAGAAACTGCAGTCCTTTCTGCACGACAGGGTGATCGGTCAACCCCATGCCTGCCAGACTCATCGTCACGAAACTGGTCAGGGGAGCGGCTTCCAGAAAGCCGCCGTTGGTGGGCTGGATGGAAATCAGTTTTTTCAGACTGCGTTTGACTGCCAGATTGCGTATGAATCGCGTGATCGGATTGCGCGGTTTACGGAAGTGATGCCTGACCTGTCCGATGGCAATCAGAGCCGGTAAGGCATAGCTGACAACCGGAAGCCGCACCGTTTTATAAAATCGCGCCGGCAGACAGGCGAGCTCGAACGGAAGTGCGGGAATGGTCTTCCATTTGACCAGCCCGGCCAGCGCGCAATGGGTGAGGATGGGAACCGAGAACGTTTTATCTTTTCCATAACGGGCCACGACCGCGTCGACACCACCGGTGCGATCGATGTACTGCCGGGCGTTGACCACATGCGCAACGAACCTGTCGGTACTCTTCGTAGCATGAAAGGCCGCATGACAGAGCATGCTGGTCGAGATATTACTGAAACTTTTGACGGTATCACCCCAGCCCCCATCCGAATTCTGATGCTCGGCCAGCCAGCGGATACCGTTATTAATATGAGTGTCGAGAGAAGTATCAGCGGCGGGTCGTTTGCGGCGGATCATCTCGAGTGCCATCACGGCGGTTGCCGTGGAGAGTGCCGAAGTGGAAAGTTCTCCCGTCCAGTAGCCAGCCTGATTGCGGAACGTGAGTAATTCCGCGCGTGATCTCTGGTATGCTGCCTGAACTCGCTGGCAGGAGATGGTCTCACTCATACAGGTCTCTAAGTTACGGGGTCAGATTTATTTTCGGTGCTTACAGATCGAGGGCATCGAGACTGTCGATCAGATCATCCAGTTCATCGCTGGTCTCTTTCGATATCTTTGTTCGCTGGGGAATGCCAATGGACATACCGACCGCATCGCGGCCTTCGGCGACGAGTTCGACATCTCTTTCCCTGGCAGCCATCTCGAGTGCATCGGGGGCACCAAACAGTTTGGAGAGATCAATTTTCAGACCGGCCACTTCACCATCGGCGCCGGCAATGCCCGGAGTCTTATGACCGGGAAAGATAATCGCATTCTCGGGACAGACGCGACTGCAGGCCGGGCAGCCTTTTTTGCAGCTGTCCTGTTCTTCCACCAGAATCTGCCCGCCCTGATCCACGCCGTACACGCCAAACAGACAGAAGTCGATGCATTCCATACAGTTGGTACACAGGCCGTAATCGATCACCGGATACCAGCGACGTTTGGTGGGCTCCAGCTGCGGAACTTCTGCTTTCGCGGTATTATTTTTCTGTCCCTGAATGATGTCCAGGGGTTTGAGATATTTCTCGATCTGTGCGGGTCGCGGACTCTGCTGAATCATATCCATCAGTTGAAATGTCTGAACCTGCGTGTCACTGGCGATCCGCTTGATTTCCGTCAGATAATCGTCGGTATTGGAACTGACTTTCAGATCGATGGAGTAAATTTTGCGATCGGGAATCGATTTCTGCCGTTCGGGATTTTCGAAGGGGGGTGCCTTTTCCTTTTGCGCTTCTTCTTCCTCTTCATCCACTTCTTCTTTAAGCAGAACAATTCCTTCCCTGCCGCGGACTCCCAGGCGATCCATGATCCAGTGATTCGCACGGGGATAGAGCCACGAAAGCACCACCAGATCGCCGCGCAAGGCCTGCAGGAAGAGTGTTCCGGTATGATCGGCGGAAAGATCGTACAGATGGGGTACCAGAGAAACTTCGACATCAGGTTCCATCAGGAGCGCCGCTGCCAGTGATTCTTCCAGGTCACGTTTGGCGGGATTTTTTCCCTGCGCCTGCGAGATCACCACTGTCAATTTTTTATCAGCCATTCCGTAAACCTTTTTCAACATGAAACTGCAGCACAACTGTGCTGGACCGTCTTAGTTGAGTTGTCCTTTAATAATCCGCTGGGTCTGTTCCCAGCCGTCATCTAATACTTGCAGATATTCCGCCGGCGTCAACCATTGCGCATCGGACTCCATTTCAAACAGCCAGCCTTTGTCGTAGTTATCCGCCTGATTGATGCCAGAGGGGTCGTTTAATAATTCCTGATTAAATTCCAGAACCCTGCCGCTGGCGGGAACGTAGAGATCGGACAGCGCCTTCGAGCTTTCGATCTCTCCTATCTTCTGCTTTTCCTGCACATTCGTAAACGGGTCGATAAACCAGTCCAGGAAATAAACATCCTGCAGCAACCGCACCGAGTAGGCCGTAAAGCCCACGCGCCAGTGGTCAGCAGTCTGCTGAAACCACAGGTGTGATTTACTATAAACACGGTCCTGGGGAATTCGGGCTTCGAAATTCCCCATCATAAAGACTAGATCGTCAGGCATGATTCAATTTGCTGGGGGTCAGTTTGTTCTAAACCCAAGGTAAACCGGGAGTTTGTCCCGTGATTCAGATCAGGCAGGAATTTTCGCAATATACACTACTTAAATAGTAGAAACAGTTTATTCACGGGATGCAAGCAGGATTCCGCTTTGAATACCGGGAACGATTAATTTTCTGTTGCAGACACCGCAGACTTTGCACTGTACGGCAGTGGGGTTCCCCCTCATACGCAGGCAACCTTGCCGCTGATGTGACTGCCACACCCCCTTTGATCATAGGCGGAGTGGTTCCTTTTTCCCTGCCGGAAAAACCACTTTCTCAAATACTGGGTGGAACTTAACCTGAATTCACGCAAACCCGTATTGCTATAGTACGTACGTATTTAACGCAAAACAAGGTATTCTTTTGTACCAACGGGGCAGGTCATTTCAGGACCTGCTGCATTTTTCAGGTCGATTCTCTCTGAATTTTGTTTGACAGACAGAGTTCCACTTGTACCATATTGTACGTACCTTTCATTTCTATCTCAATTCAGGGATACCTTCAAGGTGTTATCAGCCACCAGATTACTTGAAACAACCACTTTGCCCGATGATGGTGAATTAAATTCACCCCGCGCGAAGTATGAACGCATACAGGATCATCTCAAAAAGCAGATTCAGGACGGAGTCCTTTTGCCCGGCATGGCACTCCCGTCTGAACAGCAGCTGGCTACCCTGTTTGAGAGCGCCCGCAGCACCATTCGCCAGGCGATGGGGGTACTCGAACGGGATGGCCTGGTCAGCCGTGTCCAGGGCAAAGGCACGTTCGTACATGAAAACGCGCGACAGCGACTGGCCAGCGGCCTGGATATCCTGGCTCTGGTGATTCCGGAAGTATTCTCAGGGTACTACCCGTCTCTGCAGCACAGCTTTGAAGAATCATCCAGCCAGTCCCAGAATCAGATGCTGGTCTGCTGTACGCGAAACAATATTGATAAACAGGGGAATGCGATTCTGCAGCTGATCGACAATCAGGTCGGGGGCGTGGCGATTGTACCAGCCAGTACGCCCCCCACTCCCGCCTACCAGATCCGCCAGTTACAGAAAGCGGGAATCCCCGTGGTCCTGTGTCACCGTCCTGTCGAAGGAATCACGGCTCCACTGCTGGGACTCCCGTTTCAACAGATCGGCGTGCTGGCAGGAGACGCCTTAGTCAAACGGGGTCATCGTCGCGTTTCCTTTTTCGCGCCGCACTGCACGCAGACAACCGATCTCTACCTGGACGGCTTTCGCAACGCCCTGGCCCACGTCAACTGCGAACTGGCAGCCGAGCACTGCTACTTCGGAGCGGACGGTGTCATTGATATGCAGGAACTGGACGGTGAAATCGAAGCGGCCCTGCAGCGAATCCTGAATCGACCAGAGCGTCCTACGGCAATCTTCACCAGCTTCGACTCGATGGCGGAGCGGATTTACCTGCATCTGACAAGAATGGGACTGCGGATGCCTGAAGACATATCGCTGATCGGCGTCGGAGACAAGATTCGGCACAGCGTGCTCCAGCAGCAGATCGCATCGGTCACCGTAAACGAAACCCAGCTGGGACATCGTGCAGTCGAATTACTGAACCAGATGCGCAGCGGCGCGCTCCCCATCGAAACATCCGAAACCAGCATCATCCCTGCAGAAGTTTATACCGGGATGACACTTGGTCCGGCACCGGAAACGGTGACACCACCCAAAACATAGAAATTGAGACAGAAAGCGCAATCGATCTACATTTAAATCATTTATATTTATCCATCGCTGTCAGGCCCAGGTGCGACTGTGTTCGCTCCACTCCCCCCGGGCAGGCCTGCGCAGTATTTTTAACTGTTTGAGAGGGACAAAAGATGAAACATTCCATCTTTAAGAATCGCGGATTCACGCTCATCGAACTTCTGGTTGTGATTGCTATTATTGCCATTCTGATTGCCCTGCTGCTGCCCGCTGTTCAACAGGCGCGGGAAGCGGCCCGCCGAAGCCAGTGTAAAAACAATCTGAAGCAGCTGGGACTGGCGACACACAACTACCACGACAGCCACAATGTCTTCCCCATCAGTCACGGCGATACGGGAAATTCGTTTGGCTGGCGGGCATTGATCCTGCCCTATGTAGATCAGTCTCCCCTGTATAACAAAATCAACTTCAACGGAAATATTGTCGATGCCGGGAACCTGGAAGTCGCGCAGACGCCATTGAACCTGTATCACTGCCCCAGTGATCCCTCGGCGAATAATGTGAGCGGGGGAAATATGGTCTGGTCGAACTGGTGTTTTCCAGCAACGTGTCCGGCTGCTTCGCGAAACAACATTGCCGTGACCACTTACAAGGGTGTTGACGGCCGCGCCTTTGACCAGACCCTGGCTGCCTCGCCGATGCCCCACGGCATGTTTGACCGTCGAATGGGACTGCAGGCCAGCGGTGGCGGCAACAGTCTTGTGACACCGAACCGGACCATGAAGATGCGTGATGTACTGGATGGCACGTCGAATGTCCTGTTTGTGGGTGAGAATTCTCCCGGATTTCATGCCTGGTCCTCCTGGGCTGCCTGGCACTCACCGATGACGACCGCGTATCCCATTAACCACCCGTTTGCGGTCTGGGGCAATGCGCAGACCCGCATCAGTTCCGGCGCGCATGGCTGGGTGGATGGCTTCGCCGCCTCCAGTTATCACGAAGGAGGCGCCCATTTTCTCCTGGTGGATGGCAGCGTGCACTTCTTCAGTGAGAACATGGATTTTCTCACCTATCAACAACTGGGACATCCCCAGGACGGCCTGCCCGTCGGTGGTTTCAGCTATTGAGTGACAACGAAACATCACACTTGAAGTTGCTCATGAAATCTGAGCGGGAGATAAAGATGCTGAATACAAAGAATCCTGCCCGGGCGGGAATCCTGTTTTCCCTCGCCCTCTGCCTGTGGTGCAGCGGTTGTGGCGGCGGCACTGATGAGGATCTGCCGGAAACCGTTGCCGTGAGGGGAGTCGTCACCTACCAGGGCAAACCGGTGACCGATGCGTCGATCATGTTTTATCCCCTGCAGGGGCGTAAACCGGCAACGGGACGATCGGACACAACCGGTAAATTCACCTTGCGCACTTTCGAGAAAGATGACGGCGCCATTCCCGGCGAACACCAGGTGACCGTGAATGCTTATGAATCCACGCCGGAAGGGGTTTCGATGAAAAGTGCGATTCCGATCAAATACAGCAGCCCGACGACCACACCGCTCAAGATTACGGTGTCGGAATCGAACCCGGAAATCAAACTGGAACTGAGTGACTGAAACCAAACAGTCTGTACCGGCTCAATTATGATTCACTTCCTGCAGGGCAGGATCACCAATCTTTAAGGGACGATTTACCAGGGAGACCAGCACAAAGCTGAGCATCATCAGCAGGTACCAGGCCACCAGTTTCGAAAGCGAAACCAGCTGCCAGTGGTGTTTCTGCATGGGGTAGATCCAGACATTGGCATACGTCGCCAGGTTTTCCGCGAACCAGATAAACAACGCGACGAGCAGCCAGCCCAGCACCAGGGGCATGCGACGATGGACGCGGTTCATTTTGAAATAGATCATCACCCGGCCGAACATCAACAGGCTGGCAACAATCAGCGCCCAGCGAATATCCACGACATAGTGATGGGTAAAAAAGTTGGCATAAATCAGCGTCACCAGTACGACCGTGCTCCAGAAGGGGGGATAACTTGAGTAACGAAAATCAAAGATCCGCCAGACCCGGGCGATGTAGCTGCCCACAGCGCTGTACATGAAGCCGGCAAACAGAGGCACATTGCCGATACCTATCTCAAACGGCTCCGGGTATTGCCAGGAACGAATGCCGTCCGACGTTTTAAACAGTTCCATCACTGTTGCCACGATATGAAAGATCAGAATCACGACCGCTTCGCGCGGGGATTCGAGTCGGAAACAGAGCAGGCAGACCTGGAAGGCAATCGCAGCCAGAAACAGAAAGTCGTATCGATAGAGAAAATCGATCGGATACCAGAAGCGGGTGATGATCATCAGCGTCAGCAGAAAACCACCAAAGATACAGGCGGACGCCTGTTTGATTCCGAACAGCCAGAATTCATGGAGAAACGTTTTCAGGAGATTCAATCCATTGCGAGCGGGATAACAGAGTTACTGAGTCTGGAAAACCCATTGTAGTGCGCCTGCAACAAGGACTCCAATTAAAAAAAGGGAGCAGACACATTGCCTGCTCCCTGTTCGGAACCCGGGATGGCTCCAAGCCATCCCACGCACACTTCCGTTACTCAGCACTGACAGCAGCGACCTGCGGTGCCAGTTGCAAATCGATCGGGTTGGATGCCGCACCATCGCCGCGTACGATCACGAAGGTAGCATCCGCTGCATCCAGCAGAGGCAGTTCGGGCAGCTGGATGCGAACACCCAGGTCGTACCAGCCATAAATTTCTGCTTCGAAGTTCATGCCATTCAGAGACATCAGGACTTTGCCTGGTTCCGGTCCCAGACCTTCACCGGCCAGATTGACCATGCCGCCACTGAAGACGACATCGGAATCTGCAGAAAACAGGGCCGGATCGACGGGCAGCACATCAACGCGTGCCACGACAGAACCGTTGTTCTCTTCAAAAGCTTCCGGAATTTCCCGGTGGGAATCGATCAGCACGTGCAACTGTTCGAAGGGAACCTGATTTCCTTCTGCATCCGTCGAGAGTGTACTGGCTGCGAAAGGCAGACGAATATCAACAGTCTGGATCTGGCCTGCAGCGATATTGTCAACGCGGGTCCCTGCTTCAGGCACTCCGGCAACTGCTTCCCGTGAGTTGGAAGCCAGCAGCATGACATTGAAGGGCTGGTTGATATCAACCACACTGTTATTGCGGAACCAGACGCGGAAACGCGGTCCCAGTTCTTCTTCCGCATGTCCTGAGTCAACAAAACGGACTGCCAGCATCTGCAGGTCAAGACCACTGTCAATGACGATCGGTTCCACATCCACCCAGGTACCACAGGTCACGATGGGCAGCGGCTGCCAGACAGGACAGTCATACCAGACCCAGGGGCCGCAAGGTTCCCAGATGATGGGACGACAGATCATCGGTCGGGGATCACAGATGGGGTGACACCAGTCCCACCAGCACCAGTCCACCCAGGCAGACCAGTGTGGGCTCCAGCAATAGCTGGGGTACATGCCAGGTCCGGCGTACCAGCTGCCGAAGTGAGTGTGGGTGAAGGAATTCGCCATATTGCCGAACAGGCTTCGATTTCTCCAGCCACCATGCTTGAGCAGGTGGTGATTCAGATTTAACTGACGGGCAACGTCACCTTTCTTATGCAGTTCAAACTGTTTCTTCAGATTCCACTGTTTGTGGTGCTTACTGTTGATCAGGGCGTTGAATTTTCCAGCCTGCAGCTGTTTATCGAGATTCAACTTGAGTGGTTTGATGTTTTTATTTTTGAAGAGATCCTTGTTCAAAGGCACGCCATTTTTGCCGAGCCACTTTTTGGAAGGGCCAAACTGTTTGCCTTTGGAAAAATCTTTCTCAAGATCAATTCCTTGGGGGAACTTGCCGATCTGATTCGGTTTTTTCCCTGGTTTCTGAATGTTATTTCCTGGCTTGAAGACGTGATTACCTTTGCCAGGCTTCGGATCGAATTTTCCATTGCCGGGTTTAAAGACGTTGTTGTCAAAACCAGGCTTTGATGGTCTTGTGATCTTGCCTGGTTTCGGCACAAACTTACCAGGATCGACTGTTCGATCAGGAATCTTCAGGTTCGGAATTTTACGATCAGGAACTTTTCGGTCGGGAATCTTGCGATCCGGGATTTTTCTGTCTGGGATTTTGTGCTCAGGAATTTTGAGATCTGGTATTTTGCGACCGGGCACTTTACGATCTGGTACTTTGCGATCAGGAATCCGCGGATTCAGATGTTTGGTATCCAGCTTGATGCTGTTCTGCTTTCCAAACTGAGGCAGTTTGAAGTCAGGTCGTGTTGACGGTGGAATGGCTTTGAATGATTTCGAAGGCCGACTGCTTCCCCTGTCGCTGACTTTCGGGCTGATGTTCCCTGAAAAGTTTTTGACGCTTTTGCCGGAAGGTCGTGGCAGAGTCTTCGCGTTAGAAGAAGACGGTAGCCGTGTGGACTGGGGCCGTGTGATCTGGGGCTTAGTGGTCTGGGGACGTACGATACGTTGGGGCTTAGTGGAACTGGACGAACTTTTTTTGCTGCTTTGAATGCTGCGACTGGAACTGCGGTTCTTGCGATCTGATGATTTATCAGCCGCCATCAAGGGAGAGCTACAGATCCCCCCCACCAGTGCCAATGACAGTAACATCCGAAACGGCTGCTTGAAATAACGGACTTTCTTATGGATCATCATGACTCTCTCCCCTTTGGTAAAACCGTTGCTGCCCGCGTTGTGATGTGAACGGTTTGAGAGAAGAGCGTAAAATATGCCAATTATATCGATTTGAACTCAGAGACAGAAAAACCGACTCTTTAAAACATAACACAATAAAGAGTTACGTTTTTTCACTCCAGACAGACTGTCCAGCGGAATCGATTGTAAGATCCACACAAAGCCGCGCTGCGCCATCAGAATGATTTCAAACGGGACTCATTTTCGCGGCACTGTGGACCCGCCCTCAGGAATTTTCTGCCGTTTGCTGCAGAGAAGGATCATCCTGCTGTTTTCGCCAGGCATTCAACTGATTCAGGAGTTTGTCACGCACTTGTTGATGTGCGGCCTCTCCTGACAGGTCGTGCAGTTCCAGTGGATCCTCTTTGAGATCAAACAGCTGGACCCGATCCAGGTGGGGATAGTAGATGAGCTTCCAGCGATCGGTGCGGATCATCCGCTGGAAGTTGCGGAAGTAGCAAAAGACCTCGTCGTAGATAGCATCCTGTGCACCTGTGAGAACCGGCTTGAGACTCTTGCCTTCGACCGTATTCGGGATGGGAACACCGGCCAGATCACAACTGGTTGGATATAAGTCACGCAGGTAGCATTGGGCATTCGATCGTACGTCGGCGGGAATTCCGGGACCGACCATGATCAGGGGGACGTTGACGGTGTGCTCATACATGTTCTGTTTTCCCCGCAGGCCGTGACTGCCCATCGCCAGACCATGGTCGCTGGAATAGATCAGAATGGTATTCTCCCACTCGCCCGATTTCTTTAACGCATCGACAATTCGGCCGACCTGCGCATCCAGATGGGAAATGACGGAATAATAGAGGGAGAGGTCGTTCTGTACGATCTGTTTTGTGCGTGGCCAGGGGAGGAGTGCTTCATCGCGGCCCTCAAAATTACCATGATCAAAGGGATGCTCAGGCAGAAAGTTCTTCGGGACCGGCATCTTGTTCGGATCGTAGAACTGCTCATAGCCAATGGGCATCAGCAGCGGGTCATGGGGTGCCGTGAAACAGACGTGCAGAAAAAACGGTTTTTCGTGCTTGCGATCGATGAATTCAATGGCAGCGTCGGCAAAGTGTTCGCTGATATTTGAGGTGAGCCCCACCCCTTTCTCGGGGAAGAAATGGCGTTCGTCATCCTGAAAGATCCAGCCTCGATAACCGGTGACCGGGACACCGTTGCCATCATACGAAGGGACCGCCCAGCGTCCGCCCCCTCCGGTAAACAGGCCCAGCGTCTCATCGTATCCACGTAGCACGGGTTTACCATCATTGTGCCATTTGCCGACGTACCAGGTGTCATATCCGGCTTTTGAGAGGGTCTGGGACCAGGTGGGGAGTTCTTTTTTGATCGGCTTACCGAAATCCAGGGAGCCGTTATGAAACCCACTGACGCCCGTGAGAATTTCCGCCCGACTGGGTGTGCAGATCGGATTGGCACAAACAGCGCGGGTGAAACTGGTCCCCGCTTTCACTAACTCGTCCAGGTTCGGGGTTTTGATGATCGAATTGCCCAGGGCAGCGATCGTATCCGGTCGCTGGTCGTCGCTGAGCAGAAACACGATATTGGGGGGAGTGTCTTTCGTGTCTGTATTCTGGTCAGCAGCGGCGCTGAATCCGCAGAAACTGAGTACAAAAGCAGCCAGAAACGCGCGCATTACAACCGGCATTGTCATCTCCCCGTCAAGAAGAACCGCATCAGAAGATGCCGAATTCGTCTTTCACTAAATCGATATTACTGATAAGTTTTGCATCTCAAAATGATTGAAAAACCTTCATTCGTTAGCTTTCTTTATCTATTCTGGACAAAGTCGCCATGCAGGGCAAGCGTTATATCAGCTGGATGCTGGGAATTATGATACTGGCGTGGACCGGTTGGTCATTCTGGGCCAAACGCCAGGAAGCCGTGGAAGTCGTCAAGGATAAGGCTCCGCCCCAGCCCACCGAGGTTGTGAAACCGCTGCAGAACACCATTCAGGTGCAGAACGCTTCGCTGAAAGATGAAAAAGTGGAAGTGCTGGAACTGAACCTGGAAGTCAACCAGCGATTTCCGATGATTAAAACTGTCGAGCAGAAACTTTCCCAGGCTTCCTCAGCGGGTATTATCAACAGTACATCAAAACTGGAACTGATCCTGGCGTTGACAGTGGAGGAACTGCGGGACGATGGTCGCAAACGGTTCAAAGTGAGTTATACAGGCGTGAAATATTCGCATGATATCGCCGGCGAACAGGTGCACTACGACTCCAACCGCTCATCAGGCCCCGTGCCTCCGCAGGTTCAGGCTTATCAATACCTGGTGAATAACGGTTTTTCCTTCTGGATCGGGCCGGATAACAAAATCGTAGAACTGGTAGGCTTTGACGAGTTTATCAGACGCTGCCTGCAGAATACCGCTGCCGGCCAGCGGGAAACCGTGCTGGCCAAGATCTCAGAATCGTCGGGTGATGATGGTGTCGCCAATTTCATCGACGACAGTATTGGTCTGCTGCCTTACAACATTGACGAAAATCACAAGGGAGGCGCGATCCGCGTGGGAGAGACCTGGATCAAAACCCGCCGCCTGACGCAACCGATCCCGATGGTTCTCAAAACCGAATACACGCTGCGCGAGTTGAACGACAACATCGCCCGCATTAATATTGCCGGTGATATCGCTGCTTCCAAAATCAGCAGCCCGATTAACCAGCATGGAAAATCGGTGCAGCTCTACATCCGGGGCGGAAAATCCTTTGGATCGTGCCTGATCGACCGCAAAACAGGGTTGCCCCTCGAATCGAAAATCGAACGCTTCCTGGAAACCACGGTGAAACTGGCCAGTGGCAAGGAATTCGAACAGCAGAAACAGATCGTGACCACGATCCGCGCGTTTCCGCACCAGGAAGAACGCCCGCTGGGACCGGCAGCCAGGCTGACCCGCCCCGAGAATCTGAAACCGGCTGCGAACTGAACTACGGCTGATACCGGTTCCCGATTTTCATCTCTCCGCTCTGAGAGCATCTCCAGTATAATGTGTCCGCCTGTGCCTTCAGGATCTGGATCAGAATGTTCAAGAACGACTGAAAAAGTTATGCCGAAAACTGGTGAAAAAAGAGTGAGCAGCGGCGGGTCACTGGCGTGAATGAGTGCGAAAAGTGGCGCGATTGTGCGCCGAAACGCAGTTTTGCGCAAGCGAATCTGGGTGCTCAAATCAGAACCAGTCCGTCACTGACGGCAGTTTGGCCCCTGAAAATCAGTCTATTTCGCGTAGTGCCGTTTTTCGATCAGGACACAAACAGACAGTAGCAGTCAGCTTTTTTCCAAGACGAAACACAAACGGGAGAAAACAGTCAATTTAGAGAAGCATCTCAGGCAACTACACGCAATTCCGTGGGCTGTTCGTCTTCGTGATCAGAAGCGAACTGCTGGCATTTCTTCACAACGTCAGCAACAAACTGTTTCGCTGTCAGATGCTCGCGCAGGTAACTGGCGACTTTGGAAAAGCGTGCTGAGAGATACCGGGGACGCAGGTGATAGCGCAGGGGGGTTGCCTGCCTGATCACCTGCATGGTCTGCTGATAGTTATTGTAATCGATTTTGAGTTTCCTGCTGTCACTGCAGGAAAAGAGCATTTGCAGATAAGGATCTTCTTTCGATCCAAATTGCATTTCCAGTTGGAAGCCACAGCTTTCCGCAAGCATCTTCAGGCTGGAAGGAGTGAAATTATGAATGTGGGCGTAATGAAACATTTTACTGCGACGGGCAAACGGTGCAGCGATATTGGGACACTCCACATAGAACAATCCGTTATCCGCCATCATGCCTCGAATGTATTCCAGGGCACGACGGGGAGAATTAAAATGCTCGATGACGTGGACCAGCAGAACCAGTTCGCGACTGTGATCGCGGGGTTGTTCAAACAGGTCTCCCCGCACGACGTTGGTCAGCAGTCGCTGCTGCGAGTAATCCTGAAAGCCTTCACCAGGTTCAATTCCTGCCGACTGATGGCCGTTGAGTTCGAACACTTTCACGGTACAGCCAATACCAGCCCCGACTTCGAAGACAGCGGCATCAGCATCAATATGTGGTTGCAGTTGATGAAAGATACGTTCGCCATTTTTCCAGGCGCGCATCACGCGGCGATCCGAGGGAGTCAGTTCGCCATGATAGCTCTTACGATATTCAGTGGCATAATAGTGCGCGAGTTCCTCATCGGTAGGAATTTGTCCGTGCGCGACCAGGCCACAGGCTTTACAGATCACGGTCGTCAACGGTTTTCCATGCCGATCCCGTTCTCCGATTGGTTCGAACTCCGTTCCTGCACACAGATCGCACTGTTTTTGTCCCATTGGGTTTACCACATTGATTCGTCAGAATACTAATAATTTCTATCGAGTCAGGTCCTTGAAACAGGTGCCGGAGACGATAGAACTGAGCAGACCGGAGTTAACACTAATCAGTGCAGGAAAACAGGTCAATATGAATCATTCCAAACCGGTTTCTAAAGAGGATTTAGCGAAAATATCTGTACCTGGGACCACCGAAAAATCGTGTTCCAGCGAGAATCCAGACAAACGTTGGTGCTGCATTGTTTTTCCGGGCTCATGCATGTACCCTAATGACCATTGGACTGCAGAGAAAATCCGTAGAAAAAACACGGCTATTCAGCCTTCAAGCCGAAAGTATACAAAGAGTTAGGAAAGTTCATGTCAGAGCGTAAAATTAAGAAGCTGCTTGTTGCCAACCGTAGTGAAATTGCCATTCGAATTTTTCGAAGCACGCACGAACTGGGAATTCGCACGGTCGGTATCTATACCCATGAAGATCGATATGCCCTGCACCGCACCAAAGCAGACGAAGCATACCAGATTGGAAAACCGGGGCATCCGGTCAAATCTTACCTGGATATCGAAGCGATCATCGCCCTGGCCAAGCAGAAGAAAATTGACGCAATCCACCCAGGTTACGGCTTTCTGTCTGAAAATGCTGAGTTCGCCCAGGCCTGTGAAGACGCTGGGATCATCTTTATTGGACCTCGCGTGGAAACATTGAAAGCGCTGGGGGATAAAATCTCGGCTCGCAAAATTGCCCAGCAGGTCGGCGTTCCCGTCCTGGGGGGAAGTGGCGAAGCGATTGCGGATGCCGCCTCGGGCCGGAAGACGGCGGTCGACATCGGGTTCCCGATCATTCTGAAAGCAGCGCACGGCGGCGGCGGACGCGGGATGCGGGTCGTTCAGAAAGAGGAAGATTTCAACGCGGCTTACGAAACGGCGCGGAGTGAATCTATGTCAGCGTTTGGCAGCGAGGATGTTTTCGTTGAGAAATTCATCTCGCGTGCCCGTCACATCGAAGTGCAGTTACTGGGCGACAAACATGGCGGCCTGGTCCATCTCTATGAACGAGACTGTTCGGTTCAACGACGTCACCAGAAGGTAGTGGAAATCGCGCCGGCACCGAATCTTGACCCGGCCGTGAGAGACGAACTGTGCGAAGCGGCTTTGAAAATTGGGCGAAGTGTGAACTACGAACTGGCGGGAACCGTGGAGTTTCTGCTCGACGCCGACACGAACCAGTTTTACTTCATCGAAGTCAATCCACGAATTCAGGTGGAGCATACCGTCACGGAAGAAGTGACCGGCGTGGACATCGTGAAGTCACAGATTCTGCTGGCACAGGGGGCCAAGCTGAATGACCCGGGAATCCGCATCAATTCGCAGGAAGAACTGCAGACCCACGGCTTTGCACTGCAGTGCCGGGTCACAACGGAAGATCCAACGAATAACTTTATGCCCGACTATGGTCGCGTGGCGCATTACCGGTCTGCCAGCGGGATGGGCGTGCGACTGGATGCAGGGACGGCGTTCTCGGGAGCAATGGTCTTCCCGTATTACGATTCACTGCTGGTGAAAGTCACCACCTGGGCACGCACCTTCAGAGATGCAGCGGCGCGCACGGAACGTTGTCTGCAGGAATTTCGAATTCGGGGCGTGAAAACGAATATTCCCTTCGTGCTGAAACTGATCACGCATCCGACATTCCTGAACGGCGAATGTTATACCCGCTTCATCGATGATACACCGGAACTGTTCAAGTTCCCCAAGCGACACGACCGCGCTACGAAACTGCTGACTTACCTGGCAGAAACAGTCGTGAATGGAAATCCCCTGGTCAAGGACCGTCCTAAATCTGTCCGTCGGAGCCCTGCCCCCGTACCAGCTTACAACAAGAAAAAGATCTCACCGCCGGACGGGATGCGACAGAAACTGCTGGAACTGGGCGCAGAGAAATTCAGCAAATGGATTCTGGAACAGAAGCCACTTCTGCTGACCGACACTTCCTTCCGTGACGCACATCAGTCATTGTATGCCACCCGGTTCCGCACCCATGACATGCTGCAGATCGCGGAGGTTTATGCGCATAACTGTCCGGAACTGTTCTCACTGGAAATGTGGGGCGGTGCCACGTTCGATACCTCAATGCGGTTCCTGAAAGAATCTCCCTGGCAGCGACTGGCTGAAATGCGAACCCGGGTGCCGAACATCCTGTTTCAGATGCTGATCCGTGCTTCGAGTGCGGTGGGATATACCAACTATCCGGACAATGTCGTCCGTGCATTCGTCAAAGAAGCCGCTGATGCAGGCATTGATGTGTTCCGCGTGTTCGATGCGTTGAACTGGGTGCCCAACATGAAAGTGGCGATGGAGGAAGTGCAGAAAAGCGGCGCCATCTGTGAAGCGAGCATCTGCTACACGGGTGATATTCTCGATCCTTCCAAAACGAAATACGATCTGAAATATTACGTCAACATGGCCAAAGAACTGGAGAAGATGGGTGCGCACATCCTCGCCATCAAAGACATGGCAGGATTATGTAAACCGTATGCAGCCGAACTGCTGGTCAAAACCCTGAAACAGGAAATTGGCATTCCGATTCACTTTCACACCCATGATACCAGCGGTGGCCAGGCGGCTTCCATTCTGAAAGCGGCGGAAGTCGGACTGGATATCGCCGATGGTGCCGTCCCTTCCATGTCAGGCGGAACTTCACAACCGAACCTGACAACCGTCATCGAAGCCCAGCGATTCAGCGAACATCAACCCACGGTGCAGGTGAAGTACCTGGACGAAATTTCGGAATACTGGCGCGCCGTGCGTAATTATTACACCGCGTTTGAAAGCCCGGTTCTGCCCGCGGGTGCGAATCTGTACGAACATCAGATGCCGGGCGGTCAATACACAAACCTGCTGCAACAGGCACAGTCACTGGGACTGGGGGACCGCTGGATCGAAGTCTGTCATGTTTACGCGGAAGTCAATCAGTTGCTGGGAGACATCGTCAAGGTAACACCCACTTCGAAGGCAGTTGGCGACATGGCGTTATTCCTGGTCGCGAATGATCTGAGCTGTGAGGATGTTGTCAACGGTGATCGTGACCTGGCATTTCCGGAATCGGTTCTGGACCTGATCAGCGGTCGCATGGGACAGACTCCCGGCGGATTCCCGGAAGATGTCCAGAAAAAGATTCTGCGGGGAGAAGAACCACTTACCGAACGACCGGGCAGTATTCTGCCTCCCGCCGACTTCGAAGATGCTGCGAAGACAGTTCAGAAGATGATTAATCGCACGCCTACCGACCAGGAAGTGGTTTCGTACCTGTTGTATCCCAAAGTCTTCGAAGATTTTGCCGCACATCAGAAAGCCTATTTCGATACAAGTGGTCTGCCGACGTATGCATTCTTCAATGGTCTGGAACCGGAAGAAGAAATCGCTGTTGAGATTGCTCCCGGAAAGACCTTGATCATCAAGTTCCTGGCCGTCGGAAAGCCACAGACAGATGGTTGTCGCACGGTCTTTTTTGAGCTGAACGGTCAGCCTCGGGAAGTGGTGATCGTGGACAAATCATTGAAGCCACAGGATAGCGCGCGACGCAAAGCTGATTCGTCAGATCCCAAGCAAATCGGTGCCGTCATGCCCGGCGTGATCGTCTCGCTGGCCGTCAAGGTCGGCAGCAAGGTAAAAGCCGGCGATCAATTGCTGATGCTGGAAGCAATGAAAATGCAGACGAGTGTGATCTCCGAACAGGATGGTGTGGTCAAAGAAGTTCTAGCCGAACCGGGCATCCAGGTGGAATCGGGTGACCTGCTGATCGTACTGGAATAGCCACTCGGTTGAACTGATCCACATGCATTCCGTGAGTCAGGTTTTCTCGGACCTGATTCACGGATGTTCCGATATCGACAAGGTATTCACCTCCCCTGCTGCAGTGTATCAATCACATCCTCACCAACAGAAACAGGTGTGAGCCAATGCCTGTAAAACCTATCCCATTTTGCCTAATTGCACCAACATTATTTTAACAGGATCGTTTTATACAAAAACAGGTTTCAATTTGCTCTGATGCATTAGAGAAATTCAACCGCTGCCTGAATTTTCGCCGATAGTTTAGATATCAGGTATTAATATTTCTTAATGCTTTGAGTTCAATTCAATCACTCAATCAGAATAAATGGGCAGAACGATTCGACTCTGTCTCTTTAAGAAACCGGAGAACTCGGCGAATGACTGGAGCGCGTCAATCCATTCAACCCCCTCATTTTGTGATATCCAGTGAGGGAGAGCTTCTAGGTGAAGACACTCCTGAGAACCAGGAGTTAGTTCGTCGAGTGGTTGCCTGTGTGAATGCCTGCGACGGGATCACCACCGAAGAACTGGAAAGTGGCATCATCAACGACATGCGCCGCGTGATTTCCCAGACTGCACCCATCCTGCAGGAACGCAGTCAGATGACCGAGTTGCTGCGACGTGAAATCCGGGCAGAAATGGATGCGCGCCGCAATCAGAAGAAACAGGCTAATTGACTCTTACTTGGATCCACGATTGATATAACCGCTGATGCGGACTTTTATCTTACCCGTCGATTTATGTCCGGCGGGGAGATTCAATCCAATCATTAAGACGCCATCTTCTTTGGGCGTATACTCGGCTTTCTCACCAATCAGAAACGGTTTACCCATCTTCGGTTTTCCTTTCTCCTGCGAGATGACCATGCCCATCAGTGCCCCGGTGGGAATTCCGTCTGCCAGTTCTTTCATGGCGGTCGTATGTGGCAAGCCTTCGACGGTGGATTTCACGTCGATCACAAAATCATAGGCCCCCATCGCCTGAATCCGAACCATCTTATCCTTCGCGACCAACCCTGCCGGTACGCTCCAGTTGCGTGCGACATCAATGTCGAAATCTGAAGAATTGGAACTCATCAGTTTTTCGTTGAGCTGGGTTATCATGGCTTTCACGCCGGGAACATCTTTCTGAATGCTCTGAATCACTTCCAGCATCTCGCGGGATTTTTCATAGTCGCCTGCTTCAGAATATTTCCGGGCAATTTCTGCAGACTCTCTGATGAAAGAATCCCGCAGTTTGTCTGCCTGCACATTGAGTTGCTTGACGTTCGTCTTTTTGGCGCTCTGTGCCGCCACCGGTTCAGACATCAGTAGAACGGCCAGAGCACTTCCCAGAAACAGTAATTGAACATGCCAGTCAGCTCTGAAAATATTCACGATTCGATTCCTCTATTCAATTCTTTTAGACGTGTATGCATTTATTATTATGACGTATGGCCGCTACTGCTGACAATCAGATTCCGGAGTTCCCCTGTCCACAGAGGCAGATTTTGCAGATCATGATCCGGGTGACTCCTTAACCGGGTGGCCAGTGCAGCGAACGCCCTCCCAGCAGATGCAGGTGCAGATGATCGACAGACTGACCTCCTTCTTTACCGGTATTAACGATTGTACGATATCCGGAATCCAGTCCTAGCTGTTTCGCCAGTTTTCCGACCGTCAACAACAAGTGCCCCGCCAGTGCCTGATCCGAATCCTGCAGGTGTGCCATGGATGGGATTTCCTGCTTCGGAATGACCAGTACATGTACGGGGGCCTGTGGATTCACATCGTTGAAAGCCAGGCATAAATCATCTTCATAGATAATGTCTGCCGGGATTTCCCCATCAATGATTTTCTTGAAAATCGTTTTCTCACCTGACATCTAACCTGCCTCCTTTACATTTCATTCGCTACTATTTTTAAATTACCGTTTGAAAACGGAAAATAGATTGTGTCCAGCATCTCAGGTAAACAGCTGCTTGTAAACACCATAGCCTCCTGCCAGCAATAACCCCAGACAGGAAACAAACAACATCAGATCCCACAACCGGCCGGGAGTCAGACGGGCATCAATTCTCGTGTAGCGTAAATAGATGGCAGCCACTCCCAGCATCGGTAACATGATGGCCTGCATGGTCCCCGCGATCAAAACCAGTCGAACCGGATTTGCCCCCGTCAGGAATACGGCGAGACACAACAGAGGCAGGATCAGTGACATGATCTTGATCCAGTTCTGCACCGCATGAGGCTTGCTTTCATCCACGATGCCGAAAAATCGCAGGCCGTCGGAGAAGATGCGTGCATTGGCGGCATTCGCCACGAGGAACGTCGAATACAATACGGCGATTGCCCCTGCCAGAAACAGCCACTTGGCGAACGCACCGAAGACAGGGACATAGGCTTCTGCCAGCGTACTCACCATCCGCATGCCGTCCGGGTCGAGGCCTTCCTTATGCAGTACCGCGACCCCCATCAGATAAAAGGCGAGGGTCGCAAAAGTATAAATGCACATCGAAGCAAACGCGTCGATTTTCATCACACGCATCCAGCCTTTGGCTCTCTCAGCCCAGGCCTCGTCTTCAGAATGCGGGCCGGTAAAACGGGCGTAGCCTTTCTCCAGGCACCAGTAAGGATAAGCAATCAGTTCTGTCGCGCCGACGCCAATAATCCCGAATGCCGCCAGTGCGGTCAGCAGCGGATTCATACCGCCGGTCACTTCCGGCACACCAAACGAAAGTCCGCGGATGATTTCCTCTGTCGAGATACTCCAGATCTCGGATGTCTGCAGGGAAATTACATTGCCGATCGTAATGAATGTAAACGAGACCACCAGGACCGTCGACAGATGCTCAATCAGGTTATACCGGCCGTAATACAATAAAAAGGCTGTGAATACCGCGATCACACTGGCCCAGATCTTGTCGTCCCAGGTCTGCGGTTCGAGGATTGAATTACCATTCTGATCCAGCAGCGATTCCTCGTTTCGTATTTTTTCAAGAATCACCTGTCCGGCTGCCTCGAGACGTTCGATGCGCTGTTTCATTTTGTCATGCCCGCGCAGATATCGCTCGCGTTCGGCAGGTGATAAATCTGACAGCGCCTGTTCCTGATTTTTCAAAGCTTCTTCCAGTTCCAGGTAATGTACGAATTCTTTTTCGGCAGGATATTGAATGGCCTGGAGATAATCGCCTTTGATGGGCAGCGTCAAAGCCAGTGCCTGCCCGACGCCCCCGACAATTCCGCCGAGTTGCCCGATGGTGCAGATACTCATTACCAGCCAGAACCAGAGGATCCAGTTGGGAGTTTTCTGTCTGCCGGAATTCAGAAATCCGAGTCGTGGCCCGGGCACATGATTCAGGGCAGCCAGCGTGGTTTCACCTTGCGAGATGGAATAGCGGCCGAGTTCGATCTGGACGAATACCTTGATCAGACACCCGACGATGATCAGCCACAGCAGCGCGATACCCGCCTGGGCACCGGTCTTGGTCGTGGCAATCAGTTCTCCGGACCCGACAATACTGCCGGCCACGATGAGCCCCGGTCCCAGTCGTTTCACGATTCCCCAGAAATCGGTGGGAGCTTTGATTGATTCTTCGAGAGTCGAATCAACGGAAGGATCGAGCGCGTTATTCTCCTGTTGAGATTCCATCGTACTCCTGTTTCATCTTTGTCTTCGACAAAGGGGGCTGTCGAAACATTACTCAGAGCCGTAAGAATCCTCACAGTGATCACTCAAAATCAGTTGGCACATCTCGATCTCATCGAGGCATGCCTGCCCTGTTACTTGAGTTGTTTTTCTGCGACCTCTATTGCTTTGAGCAAGCCCTTTGCCTTGTTAAGTGTCTCATGATATTCCGTTTCCGGTACACTGTCAGCAACGATCCCGGCGCCGGCCTGAACGTAGGCCGTAGATCCCTGCATAACCAGTGTGCGCAGAGCAATACACGTATCCATATTCCCGGTAAAATCGAGATAGCCGACAGCTCCTGCGTAAGGGCCGCGGCGATGTGGTTCAAATTCATCAATGATTTCCATTGCCCTGACTTTGGGGGCGCCGGAAACGGTTCCTGCAGGCAGTCCCGCCCGGAGTGCATCCAGGGCAGAACGTTCTGAGGTTAAAGTACCAGTAACATTCGAGGTAATATGCATGACATGGCTGTAGCGTTCCACCACCATCACATCAGACAGTTCGACCGATCCGAATTCACAAACGCGGCCCACATCATTGCGAGCCAGGTCGATCAACATCACATGCTCAGCCCGTTCCTTGGGGTCCGCCAGCAGTTCTTCTGCCAGACGCTTGTCTTCAGCTTCGGTTTTTCCGCGTTTGCGTGTGCCGGCGAGGGGACGAATTGTCGTAAGACGATCTTCCACCCGCACCATGATTTCGGGTGAACTGCCCACCAGATCCACTTCAGGCGTTTTCAACAGAAACATAAATGGACTGGGGTTAACCACGCGCAGGCTGCGATAGATATCGAGAGGCGTCGCCGTAGTTTCCAGCTTGAGTCGCTGGCTTAAGACCACCTGAAAAATATCGCCGGCAACAATGTATTCCTTGCAGGCATCGACGGCTGATTCGAATTTCTGCTGTGTGAAATTTGAAGTCCAGTTCAGATCCGGTTCGGCGTGAGCATCAACGTTGATATCTGCCATTTTTAATGCAGCAGGATTACCATCCTGAAACCGCTGACAGGTCCGGTCGATTTTATCACAGGCACTTTGATAGGCGGCTTTCAGCTCTGCTTCTTTCAGATCGGGGTCGAGGTGCGCATGAGCGACAACCAGCACCGTTTTATTGATCTGGTCAAAAACGACCATGTGGTCGTACAAGGCAAAGGAAAGATCAGGCAGTTGACGATCATTTTCCGGAGCGTTGGGTAAATGTTCCGAATAGCGGACGACATCGTAACCGGCATATCCCACCGCGCCTCCGCAAAAACGGGGAAGGCCGGGAAGCTCTGCCGCCTGATATTGGTCAAGCACCCGTTCCAGTTCCTCCAGCGGGTCCGCGACTGTCCGTTCTTCCGTCTGCCCCTGCCGCTGGATGACCATCCGCTGCTCGTAGGCATCGACGGTTAAAAACGGATTCGCTCCCAGAAAGCTGTAACGGCTGATCTGCTCGCCACCGACCACGCTTTCAAACAGAAAGGAGTAGGGGCCTTTTTCCAGCAATTGATAGGCACTGACCGGCGTCAGGGTATCCCCGGTCAACTTTCGATAAACGGGGACCAGGTTCGCCTGTCCGGAAAGTGATTTAAATGTTTCAAAATCGGGAACGTATTTCATGGACTATCTTAATTGCAGTGTCAGTGGATGAGCGGGCATCCCGGATTCTCTAAAACTCAGAGTCGACTCTCTTATGAACATTTCCTTTCGGAGAGACAAGCTGCCCATGGCTCCAGTTCTCAAAAAACTCCAAAAAGTCTGGCTGGTTGAACCGGAAAACAGGCTCCTTACAGCTTGTTTCGAGATTTTCAGTTTCGGAATCGCTTGAGAGGAATGGTATTCATGACACTCATCGCATAAAATGTAAGCATATCGCCGGTCTTACTGATCTTTCATTTAGATCAAAGTGGATTAGGCTTTGTTTTCACGTAATGAATGAGTATGTTATTTGTTCCCTGAGTCTACACCCTTTGGGAAAGAAAGTCACGTGAGTTATACTAACGCCCGAGACCAGATCCCCACCCCAGGGATCTGAGCGGTTTTGAATACTATCAAAGGAGAATAGGGTGAATTTGGACGCGTTCACTCGCACAAGTGGTGAATGGCTGAGAGGAATCGGCCCGGACTCCGATATCGTGATGTCCAGCAGGATCCGTCTGGCCCGGAACCTCGCACAGTTCCCCTTTATCAATCGCTGTACGGAATCAACTCTGGGTGAAATCGAACAGCTGATGCGTCCGATTATTACCTCGCTCCCCATGGATGTAAAACTATCCTATCTGGATGTAAACAGCCTGGGCACTCTGGACCGTCAGTTTGTCGTGGAACGTCAACTGATCAGCCGTGAGCATTCGGAACGATCCGGACCCCGCGGTGTCGGACTGGACAGTGAAGAAAATATTGGAATCATGGTCAACGAGGAAGACCATCTCCGCCTGCAGGTACTCCGTAGCGGTTTTTCTCTGAATGAATGCTGGGATACGATTAACCAGATCGATGACCTGCTGGAACAGGAAGTGACCTATGCCTTCAGTGAAGAGTTCGGCTACCTGACAGCCTGCCCGACGAACGTGGGAACCGGGATTCGGGTCAGTGTGATGTTGCATCTGCCGGCACTGGTCATCACCAAAGAAATCCAGAAGGTCTTCCAGGCACTGCAGAAGATTAATCTGGCCGTCCGGGGATTATACGGGGAAGGCAGTCAGGCCATGGGTGACTTCTACCAGATTTCGAATCAGGTAACCCTGGGACAGACCGAACACCAGTTAATCGACAGCATCAAGGAAGTGGTTCCCAATATCATTTCGTACGAACGGCGGGTGAGAACTTCCCTGATCAAGGAGAACCGCCAGGGGCTCCACGACCAGGTTTCACGGGCTTATGGAATTTTAAGCACCGCCCAGACCATCAGTTCGGAGGAGACCATGCACCTGCTCTCCAGCGTGCGCATGGGTGTCAATCTGGGACTGATTGAAGGGCTGCCGATTTCAGCAGTCAATGAAATGTTCATTTTCACGCAACCGGCGCATTTGCAGAAGCTGCATGGCGGCGCACTGGCATCGGGAGAGCGGAACGCGGCCCGGGCCAACTACCTGAGACAACGCATCAGCGACTCCAATACTTCAAATTGAAATCCGGCTACAGTCGGCCGCTGCGAAAGACGCCATAGATCAGCCAGATCCCCAGCAGACTCGACATCATGAAGATGGGAATGCTGACAAAGATCAGATTCGAATCCAAAGAGATCGTAATGGCAGAGGCT
Organism: Gimesia sp.; assembly: GCA_002706765.1. GTDB lineage: Bacteria > Planctomycetota > Planctomycetia > Planctomycetales > Planctomycetaceae > Gimesia. The sequence goes on along the minus strand of PAJV01000022.1, from coordinate 25,157 downwards.
AAAATCAGAGAAGACATGACCATGCCGATCGCCAGCCGGTTACCGGAGCGATCCATTTCTGTCGTCAGGTGATCGAAGCCTTTATGTTCAAGATGTACCTTAAGTTCGTCTTCACTCAGTTTCCCCAGCGTGCGGCCAATCTGCTCGGGAAGTTCATGCATGACTTTCGACAGACTGCATGTTTCTGACCAGATCCGGCTGACAATCGCCTTGGGATGATAACGTTCCGAGGAAAGCTTATAGATATAAGGTTCCATCTCCTGTGCGATATTCAGTTCCGGGGCAATACGTGTGGCAATGCCTTCCAGGGTGATTAAGGCGCGAATCAGCAGCATGATGTCCACGGGACAACGGATCCGGTGGATCGCCAGTATATTGATAAAATCCGTCAGCATCTTGCCGACACTGATCTCGTCCATGGGCACGCCATAGTAGTTGCCGATAAAATCGCGGAGGTCCGCCCGTAAGAGCTGATGGTCGACGGTCCGTTTCGCTTTGCCAATTTTCAAAACGACTTCCACCAGTTTCGCCGTGTCTTTTCTGGCGACATTCAGAAAGAGATCGACGAGCATATCACGACGTTCTTCTTCCAGGATTCCGATCATTCCATAATCCAACAGACACAGAGAGCCATCCGGCATCACTCGAAAATTGCCTGGATGAGGGTCCGCATGAAAGATGCCGAATTCGAAAGTCATTTTCATGAAAATACGGGCTCCGTTCGCCGCCACTTCATGCGCGCTGATCGGCAGATTTTTGAGTTCCCTGTCATCATCAATTTTATAACCATCGATGAATTCCATAGTGATCACATCCCCCTGCGTCATCTCCCGGTAAATTTTGGGGACATACAGCGTGGCATCATCCTGAAACAGTCGACAAAATTCATCGGTAGAACGGGCTTCGCGGGAAAACTGTAATTCGCGATGAATCGTGCGGGAAAACTGATTGACCAGCCCGGTAGGATCAAACACTTCCGCATCGGGAAAATGGCGTTCGATCATCGTTGCCAGTTCATACATCAGGCTGAGATCCTGCTCAATCACTCGATCAATGTCGGGACGTTTGATTTTCACAACCAGGGGCGTACCATCCTGGTGACGCGCCCGATGCACCTGCCCCAATGAGCCGGCGGCCAGGGGCTGGGGATCAAACTCAGCAAACAGCTCGCTGATGGGAGCTTCCAGTTCGCGTTCCACAATGGCCATCGCAATTTCACCGGGAAACGAAGGAACCCGCTCCTGAAGCTTTGAGAGCTCTCGAATGACATCGCGGGGTACCAGGTCGGGGCGGGTGCTGACCACCTGGCCAAACTTGATAAACGTCACTCCCAGGCTTTCCAGGGCCAGCCTGATGCGTTTCGCGCGAGTGAGTTTGATCTCGGGTTCTGTACGCTTCCAGAACATCAGCCGACGTCCCCAGCGGAGATAACGCCTTAACCCCAGTTGATCGACCAGGTCATCAAAACCATAGTTCATCAGGACAGTGACAATTTCGCGACTTCGACGTAGGTTTCTGATTAATCGAAATGGATTTGAGTCCAAGGTCTTCTCCTGCAAAGCAAACGATCTCACGAAAATCCTCTTCGGGAAGTGCGGTGCCGCCCTGGTTCGGTTTCACTTTTTATCTTACCAGACTATAACAGACGTTCCTATGCAGCCAAGCCCCGATCCTGTTAAAATGGGATTCGATCAAATCATATTCTGTTTCAAATGGAAGGCGGAGCCCGACATATGCGAATCATTCAATTGAGCCTGCTGATCCTCGTTTGCCTGAGTGTTCCCTGCCGCGGTGGTGACTGGCCTCAAATTATGGGTCCTTATCGAAATGGTCATGCTGCCGCCGGCGAAGCTTTGGCTGCAGAGTGGCCTGCCGGCGGTCCCCCCTTGAAATGGCAGCGACCTGTCGGAAGCGGCTTTGCCGGACTCGCGATCTCCCGGAATGTGGCAATTTTATTTCATCGAATTGAAGATGAAGAAATTGTCGAAGCACTTCGCGCCGATACCGGGGAGGTCCTCTGGAAACATTCGTCTCCCGTCAGCTACAAGGGGACTTTTAACCCGAACGATGGCCCCATTGCCGTCCCCTTGATTGATAAAGACCGCGTGTATGTCTTTGGGATTGCCGGGCACCTGCAATGCCTGGACTTCAAAACGGGGAAACAGATCTGGTCACGTCAGACCCACCAGGACTTTCAGGTAGGAGAAGGGTATTTTGGAGTCGGCAGTACCCCCCTTATTATCGAAGACAAACTGCTGGTGAATGTAGGAGGCAAACGTCAGAATGCCGGCATTGTCGCATTTTCACTGGACGAGGGCAGAACGCTCTGGAAGTCAATGCCTGATGATGCCAGCTACTCTTCACCTGTCTCCGGCTTTTTTAATGGCCGTTTCTATGCCTTGTTTATCACTCGTCAGCACCTGGTCGGCGTCGACCCGGAAAACGGGAATATTCTGTTTCAATTCCCTTTTGGTAAGCGGGGCCCTACTGTAAACGGGGCGAACCCGGTTCAGGTTGGCAGACATGTGTTTGCCACCGCCAGCTATGGAGTCGGTGGATTCTGGGGACTCGTAGGAGGCAACAGCACTACCGAGATCTGGCGGAGTGAAAAGCCCATGTCCAGTCAGTACACAACACCGATCGAATACGATGGAGCCCTCATTGGCATTGACGGTCGACAGGATGTTGGTCCTGCGCGGCTGATCTGTTTTGATCCGAAATCGCAGAAAGTGCTCTGGTCCAAAGAAAACTTCGGATATGCCACCCTGCTGGAAGCAGACAACAAACTTCTGATTCTGAAAACAGATGGCACACTCGTCATGGCGACCGGCTCGAAAGAAAAATACCAGGAACTGGGGCGCGCACAGGTTTTGAATTCGACGACCCGGGCGCTGCCTGCACTATCAAATGGCCTGTTGTTCGTCCGGGATACCAAAACCCTCAAATGCCTCGAACTCAATAAGCCAGGCCAGTCTCCTGCCACTCCAGATAACTCGAACTCAAATTAAGGATTTCTCATACAGATGTCAGTCAGTCAACGTACCAAGAGTGAAGAACAGTTTGCCCGCGCCCTGAAAGTTATTCCGGGGGGCGTCAACAGTCCCGCACGCGCTTTTGGAGCAGTCGGAGGACACCCGGTGATGATCGATCGGGGCGAAGGTCAGTACCTGTACGACATTGATGGTAACCGCTATATCGATCTGGTGGGGTCCTGGGGACCACACATTCTGGGACACCTGCATCCCCGGGTGATGCCCCGGATAGAAGCCGCCCTGAAGAAAGGCACCAGCTTTGGTGCTCCGACTTTAGTAGAAACGGAACTGGCTGAACTCGTTGCAGAACTGGTTCCCTGTGTGGAAAAAGTGCGGATGGTGAATTCCGGTACGGAAGCAGGCATGAGCGTGATTCGCCTGGCTCGTGGGTACACGAGACGCGATAAAATCATCAAATTTGCAGGCTGCTATCACGGTCATGTCGACAGCCTGCTGGTTCAGGCAGGCAGTGGCGCGCTGACCCTGGGAACGCCTTCCAGCCCGGGTGTACCGCAAGGCTGCACCGCCGACACACTGGTCCTGGAATACAACGATATTGAACAGCTAAAAGAGACCTTTGCGCAATTGGGCGATCAGATCGCTGCAGTCATTCTGGAACCGGTAGTGGGGAACATGGGAGTGGTACTGCCCGAACCCGGCTTTTTGGAAACAGTGCGTGAAGTCTGTTCCCAACATGGATCCGTCTTCATCATGGATGAAGTGATGACGGGCTTCCGCGTTGCCCTGGGTGGTGCGCAACAACGTTTTAATATCATGCCGGACATCTGCATGCTGGGGAAAGTGATCGGCGGTGGTATGCCCGTTGGCGCCTATGGAGGCAAAGCGGAAATTATGGATGTCATTTCCCCCGTGGGCAACGTGTACCAGGCGGGAACCCTCTCCGGGAACCCGATCGCAATGGCATCCGGACTTGCCACACTGGAATGCCTGCGGGAAAGCAATCCGTATGCAGAACTGGAAGCAAAAACCAGCCGTTTAACTCAGGGCTTGCGTGCCGCGGCTGCCAAAGCAGATCTGCCTCACACGCTCGCGGAATGCGGTTCCATGTTTACCCTGTTTTTCAACCCGGAAAAAGTCACCAGCTATGCCATCTCGGCTAAAAATGATGCGGCACGTTTTGGTCGCTATTTCCAGGGTATGCTGGATCGAGGTGTTTATCTGCCTTGCAGCCAGTTTGAAGCCAACTTCACTTCTGTCATGCTGACCGATGAAGATATTGCGCACATCATTCAGGCAGCAGAAGAAGTCTTACAGGACATTGGCTGATTAACGGGGCAAAGACTGAAGCGCATTACATTTAATCATAGCGTCTCTCCATTGATGAAACCCGGTCCCATCAGTATGGGAGACGCTGCGATAAAACGGGACACCGTCTAAGGCGTAAAATCTGTCTGATCGTTGATGGCCAGACAGAACTCCGCCAGCAGACGGGCCGCTTGTTCCAGATCGTCCAATGAGACGACTTCCACCGGACTGTGCATATACCGGTTGGGGATTGCCACAATTCCCGTCGCCATGCCCCCCTGGTTTAACTGCATCGCATTGGCATCATTTCCGGCAGGTCGTGAGATTCCATTGATCTGACAGTCGATTTTGAATTCACTCGCCAGTGAAGTTAACGAGGAGAATACCACCGGGTTCACGTTCGGACCTCGATAGACAACCGGTCCGCCTCCCAGTTTGATATCGCCATTTTCCTGCTTGCTTACAGCGGGACAATCCGTTGCGTGGGTGACATCAACGGCAATCCCCACTTCCGGCTGGATGGAATAAGCACTCGTCTTCGCACCACGGAGTCCGATTTCTTCCTGAACCGTGGAAACGGAGAAGACCCCGACACCGGGTGATTTCTGACTGACCTGACGCAGGGCTTCCATGACAACCCAGACGCCCACCCGATTGTCCATTCCGGGAGCAGACGCCAGATTATTCAACATCGGCCGATATCCCAATTCGAAGGTTACCGGATCACCAATGGCGACCAGCTTGCGGGCTTCTTCGCCATTTTTTGCTCCGATGTCGATCCAGAGATCCTTGATTTCGGGAACGGTTTTACGTTCATCCGGTGTCAGCAGGTGGATGGCCTTGCGAGCGATCACCCCATGAACGGGACCTGAAGACGTATGGACCTGCATATTCTGGCCCAGCAACATCTGAATATCCCAGCCACCAATCAGATTCGCCCAGAGGTAACCTTCGTCATCAATGTATTGCACGAGCAGACCGATCTGGTCACAGTGACCGGCGAACATCACCCTGCGTTCCGCTTTTGGATTCACGGCGGCAATCACATTCCCGTGCAGGTCTGTAGTGACTTCATCAGCGAATTCACGCGCGAACTCACGCACGACATCCTGAATCGGACCTTCATAGCCCGAAGGAGCGGGAGAGTGCAGCAGTTTTTTTAAGAAATCCAATGATGAAGCATCCATGAATCTGATCCTGACTGGTTGAGGGTTTTGCCTGCAATGCGAACGGGCACTTTGAAACGCAGTTTCAGCGCCTGTCCCTGAACGTCCAATTGTAAGTAGCTGTATTCTAGTAACTTAAGGATTTAATTCAATGTGTGATTCAACACTGCTTTGGAGCGAATTTATCCGCCGGAAATACAATTTTCCCGCAGTAGAAAATCAACAAAAAGTCCCCGTCCTCCGGAATTCTTTAAGCTAGACTTTCGATACCATGCGAGCCGACCTGCCACTCCTCATTTGAAGACTTTCGACAGTCGATGCAGAGTACTCGCATTACAAAATGAATTAGATACAAACATCAAGCTACTGCTGAAGTAGTGTAATTCGCAGAAATTGACAAGGATACAAATGACGGACTGGACAAGGTTACGTAAAAAGCTGATCGGAGAAGGAAAAAAAAGTCCACTGCCGCCAGAAATCAAACTTCCGATGCTGCCTAAGGCGGTGATGGAGTTCTCCCGGAAGGCAGAAGATCCTGATACAACGCCAAAAGAACTCAGTAAAATCATCGAAACCGATGCCGGAATTTCGTGCGAGCTGTTACGAATGGTCAATTCCAGCGCACTGGGTTTGAGACGAAAAGTCTCTACTATCCAGCAGACCATTACCCTGCTGGGCATCCGCTCCACAAAGCTCTTTCTGGTCACAACCGGATTGAAACAGGCGATGTCGACGTCTGACTCGAAACTGATTAATCTGCCAAACTTCTGGAGCACCAATCTCGAACGGGCATTGATGGCTCGTGAAATGGCCTTGCTGATGAAGGTGGATCCTGATGTGGCATTTTCAGCAGCCATGCTTCAGGATTTTCTGCTTCCCATCCTCTCACGCGAACGATTTGATCATTATCTGCAGTTTACGATCAGCCAGGACAGTTCTCCCTGTCTTCTCAGTGATTATGAATGCGAGCACTTCAGGTGGAATCATTGTGAAGCGGCTGCGCACGTCATGCTGGACTGGTCATTTCCTGATGATTTGATCTGTTCGGTCTATCTGCATCATGAGGGATTGAAAATGCTGACCGATGATGAATTGGGGCAGACCCCGGCAACGGCAGTCGCAGTGGCGTCACTGATACCAGATCCACTCAGACAGAACCCGGAGGGGCTCCAGCAGCTGTTAACTTTGAATGAAGCGTGGCCGGAATTTAAGCTGTTCGAACTGGCCGAGAAGATTGACCAGGAACTGAGAGCAGAATCGACGGCGGCAGCGAACTATCTTTCCCTGAAAAACCGTCTGGAGAAATACGCTGTGCTACTTGAAGAACATTCGGCTGAGTAAGTCTGTTCTTACGATTGGGTATGATGCCGGGAACGAGCCTTTTCCCTTCAGGAAACGGTCGTGGAATAATCGCTGGACTGCTTCAGGCTCTTTTCCCACTTTTCTTTTTCTGACCTGACCTGCTCTTCGGTAGGGCTCTGTTGAGCGGCAGCGGTATCGCTTTTCAAAAGATAACGACCATCTTCAGTGTGTATGCAGAACTGTTTGAACCACAGCATACTGGCTACATTAGGCTGCGGACTGTATAAGGTCACCGCGATCCCTTTTTCATAGAGGTCATACAGCATACCGAAAAATCCACTCGGAATGTATTTGACCGATGACAGTTCAACGCCGATTGACTTACATCCTTCCTGATCTACCAGGCGTGTCAACGTTTCGCGCAGCAAGGCCAGATCAGCTCCGTCCCAGATTTCCATGGTTCCGAAATCCAGTACGGTCACTCCTTCACGCTCGTAGACACTCATTCGATCGCGTTTTGATGCCATGCCGTTGTTCTCACTTTCTGCTTGTTCTTCTTGTGGAATATCAAAGCTGCTGAACAGTGAACTGTTAAGAAGATTGAATAGACGCAAAGCGCGGGCCATTGTTGCCCTGATTCGTTCAGTTGTGTTTCAAAAAGCAGGTAAACCGCTATATAATTGAGACTTAAGAAATGCCAGCCGTTTTCAGATTCACTAATTCTTCATATGAGTTGTTGTATTTTTTCTACACCAGAACAACATCAGGTGTAAAAAGACATCACAATTTGTTTGAATTCGAAAACAGGCCGCGGCAGCAGCACTTTCCAAACTGTTGCAATATCTAACCTTCTCTACGAACTGCAGAGCACGAATGTTGGATTTTGGCAACAAGATCTCGGTTTCTACCACGACGTTCAAGTCGGAAAAACCTGACAGGCAAAAGTAGAGTTACTGAACGATGCCGTTTGCAAACAGGCAATGACGCGAAACACGCGGAGCGACAGCTGGATTAAAAGCTCATCGAATCCTGGAGAGAACCCGCTGTCTGCTATTTGAAATTCCGGATCGAGGGGGGAATTTCAGCCTGCATTCCCTCAAACAGTTTCATCAGCCGCACGACGACTTCAGGATGCTGGCTGGCGACATTGTGTTGCTCTGCGGGATCCTCCTGCAAATTGAACAACATCATGGGCACGGGTTTGGCGCCAGTAAGCAGGCCGGGTTGCTGGTCTGGCATCGCCTGCTCATACGGGGCAATGATGGTCACTCCATCCGGCCCGCGCGGGTCAATCCAGTCTTTACCTTTACCGGCGAGTACCTGTCGGGGAGATGGTTTCACATGCAGCTTCCAGGGACCGCTGCGAACGGTAAACAGCGAATTCCCCTTCATCGAATACAGAGCCTGATGAGGTGTCGGTGCCTGCTCTGTCAAGACGGGGAACAGGTCTTTGCCATCAATGACCCGGTCAGCGGGCACAGGAATCCCTGCCTGTTTCAGAATCGTGGGAAAGACATCAATCGAACCACAGACGGTATCAATCACCTGCCCTGGTGGAATTTTTCCGGGCCAGCGGGCAATCATCGGGACGCGCAAGCCCCCTTCCCAACTGGTTGACTTCATCCCGGAAAGACCCGCGGTATTGCCTCCAAACCAGGGACCGTTATCAGACGCAAAGATCACCAGCGTGTTCCTGTCCAGATTCAGCTCATCAAGTGTCTTGAAGATTTGACCAACGCTCCAGTCCAGTTCTGCAATCACATCACCATACAAACCGGCTCCACTCTGTTTGTAGAACGCTTCCGAAGCAGCCAGTGGCTTGTGAGGCATCGCATGAGGCAGGTACAGGAAAAACGGACGTTCCTGATTCTCATTGATAAATTTAACGGCTCGTTCCGTATAGCGTTTCGTCAGGTTTGCCTGGATGACCGGATACTCCAGCAGCTTTTCTCCCTGCATCAGATTCACAGGTCGCATGTCATTGGAATAGAGAATTCCCAGGTAATCATCAAAGCCATGCCGTGTTGGGAAATATTCCGGATCGTGTCCCAGATGCCATTTGCCGATGCAGATCGTCGCATAGCCATTCGCTTTGAGCAGTTCACTCAACAGCAGTTCGCTCTCGGCAATCCCGACCCCGTTGCGAAACTGTTTTCCATCCGGTGAAGGGTTATACCAGACGCCATGGCGCCAGGGGTAGCGGCCTGTTAAGAGGGTCGCACGTGAAGGGGCACAATAAGGAACCGGTACATTGAACTGAGTTAATCGGGCGCCTTCTGCAGCCATCCGATTGAGATGCGGGGTTTTAAAACGGGGATGACCATAACACTCCAGATCACCATATCCCAGATCGTCGGCGAAGATCACGATGAAATTCGGTTTGGCTTTTATTTCACTGGCCGACAATGTCTGTAGCAGACAGAAGAATACAAATACGAAACCGACTACAATTCGATGAGCGCTTTTCACGAGGAATTCCTGTCAAACGGGTTCACAATGCGAACAACTGGTAGAGCATAAGAGCTGGCGATTCACACTCTTTCAGCATACCAGACCGCATAACTCATGGCAAATAATGATGTTAAGCTAAAAACAGCTTCCAATACACAGTGGAATCTCACCTTGAGCCATCCAGCCAGATGGATTACTTTTCGCATCTGAATTGACTCCTATTCAACTGAAACCGCTTCAATCTGCAAGGATGCACGATGAACGCCGCCAAATTCTTTTTCACTCTGGCGATTGCCGGAGTCACGCTGACAGGATGTAGTAGTGGCGCGAAAGATTCCAAACACGCGCCCCGGGAATCGCAAACGCCGCAAATGTCAGAACAGCCGATGCCGGCTTCAGCGGAACCAGGTGCCGGGGAAAATGCAGAAAAAAAAGAAAAGCATGAGACGGTTCGAGTCTTTTATGGCACCGACCGAAATCTGACCGGTTCGCCCCATCCTGGACAGTTTTATGGAACCCGACGAGCGAGCCTGTCATTGGGTTTCTGTGATGTCAGTATCCCGAAAAATCACGAAGCCGGTAAACTCGAATCACCCAAAATCTGGAAACTGGAATTCCGGGAAAATCCTGACAATCATGTCGTGTTGAAATCAGTTGAGCCCGCCTCCGGTTCAGATTTTCTGGCACAGTTGCGACAAACCATTGAAAAATCGGTGGAAGTCGAAGAGACCTCCAGCGGTCTGGTCAGGGTTGGCGGGGAAGCATTTATCTTTGTGCACGGCTTCAATAACTCGTTTGAAGATGCAGCGCGTCGCACTGCCCAGATCGCGTATGACCTGAAATTCAAAGGAGCGCCCTTGATGTATAGCTGGCCTTCCCAGGAGAAAGGTTCCATCTGGGCTTATAAGGAAGATGGCCGCACGGCGCAGTGGTGTGAAGAAAACGTAACCCTGTTCATAGAAGCGATTGCGCGGGAATCAGGCGCCCGGAAGATACACCTCATCGCACACAGCATGGGAAACCGCGTTTTATCAAGGGCATTGAAGAATATTTCACAGAAGCTGATCCTCACCGGGGAACCAGAGCCCCTGTTTAATGAAGTGATTTTGACGGCACCTGACATTGATGCGCAGGTATTCAAAGAATCGATCGCCCCGCATATTATCCAGACCGCAGAGCGTTTCACGATATATTCCTCTTCAGAAGACCTGGCCCTGAAAGCCTCGCGGGTCGTAAATTCGTTCTGGCACCAGAGGCTGGGCGAGGGAGGCTCTTATTTAACCGTGTTCCCCGAATATCAGCAAATCAATGTGGTCGATGCATCAGAGATCGATACCAACCTGTTTGCGCTGGGGCACTCGTATCATGCTGACAGTAATACCGTGCTGTCCGATGTGAAACTCGTTTTCCAGGGAATCCCCGCGAACCAACGGGATTTGAAATCGCTGCTGGAAAATCTCGCCTGGGAATTTCAGAATAACCGCAGCCTGGTGAGACGGACAATTCGCGGAACATTTCGCTGAACCACATGCCTGGATACTCCAGAAGTAAAAAGAAAAAAAGAGCACAAAAATGTGCTCTTTGAATGAATTCTGAAATCACGATTCAGTGGTTGATTATCCCAGCGGGAAGGGTTCCGGCTCCAGCAGGAACGGGAAGACGCGAATGGGCTCACCCATGGTCAGATCGTCCGGATAACGCAACTGTGCAGCACGGTCCGCGGCAAACTGCAGCTTGGTCAGTTCCAGCCCGCAATAGTGATCTGCGTTTGACTCTGCTGCGACATCCGCGAAGACTTCTCCAGCAGAAGCAGCATGTCGACGCACGCCATGAATACTGCCTTCACGGACCTTGATGCCCGCTGCGGAAAGTTTCACCAGACCTTTAAGGAAACGACCGGGAATCGAATCAGGACCACAGACCCGCAACAGACGCTCCCATTCATCATGGGCTTCCCAATAAAAACCCAGATTGAAATAGTCAATCGCGTTCAGATAATTCCGATGCTCCACCCAGTTATCTTCTGTCAATGCCTTGGGTGGTTTCGGCTTATTCCCATAACTGTGTCCCTTGGGATCTCGATAGGGATGGGGTAAGCTTTTACCCGGCACAAAAGTATAGTCAGGCAGACGGGACGAAGGTAATAAACGCACAACATCAGCAACAGGATAAACCATCCTTTAGAATCTCCAATTTCTCTTTAGTTTAGCTTAGGCCTACAGCTACTGAGGCCAGATACATTCTAGATTGAACTTGTGTGGCGGGTACTGACTGAATTCGTGTCGCAGGCTTTGCAGACAAAAAGTCGGCACCTAACCTATTTATATTTAAAGGCTTCCGCAACGAGAGCGCGAAAACCTTTCACATTTGGGCTCCGCCCCTGTTCCAATCGGGCTCGGTCGCAATCGGCTCAAAATACTGCATGCTCAATACAGCCTTGAGCGAAAGGGGTAGGAAACTGAAAATCGAGCTCTGAAAGCTTATTTTCAAGCTTTATCCCCCCATCATATACAAGCTTTTTCGAACATAAAGAGCAGATTTTGCAAATTGACGCAAATTCCGGGATTTCACGCTCGTCTCGGTCTGATCAGGCGGAATAGTCGACAGAACTGTGCCTTCGAGGCTCAATCGCAGGGCAGGATCCCCTCTACCTGCTTCACTCAAGGCCTGTTAACGAAACATTAGAACAGATCTCTATGCCTGAATCTGCTGGGGCGTGCGGTAGAATTTTACTGCCCCTTGTCTGAGGAACCGGACTTTTTCAGCAATTCTTCCTGAGCGCGAATTCTTCGGGCTGAGATGCTGCGAAACTCCCAGGGAAGCTTTGCATTCTCCGGCAGCGAGTCGAGGACACTCTTCAGCTGAGCATACGATTTCAGGCTGGTGTTTTCGTTTTTCAACCGGTCGGTCTGGGAGAGATTATGTTGTTCCAGCGGGTCCTCGGAGAGATCATAAAACTCTCCCGTTGAATAGAGTTTGAATCGCTCATCTCTGATCACACGCTGCTGATAATACTGTGTCAGACACCACGAGCGCCACGGCTCATTGCGGGGCTGATTCAGAATCTGTGGTGCAAACGATTTCCCGTCAATCGTCACCCCGTTGGGAAGCGGTGCGTTTGCCAGATCAGCCAGCGTAGGCAGAACATCTGCGATATCAATCAGATCATCACTGATCCGCTCACTCCCCACCAGTGCGGGACAATTGACGATCAATGGCATATTGATTCCCTGTTCCTTGAGAGAATAAATGCCTTCAGCAGAAATACGACCGTTAATCCGCCCTCCCAGACTCTGTTCGGCATTCTGATCGGTTCCGTTATCCGTTCCATTATCGGGAACGATGAACAGAATCGTATTGTCCCGAATCCCCAGTTCATCCATCGCTTTGACCAGTCTCCCGATCAGAAAATCGGAGTAGTTCAACATCCCCGCAAATTTTTCCCGCGGCGTTAAATCTTTCCCGATATTATGCGGAGTATGCACGACCGGAATGTGAGTCAAGATTGCTGAGTAGTATGCACAGAAAGGTTTATCCCGATGTGTTTTCATATAATCAATGAGATAGTCCATAAAAATATCAGGCCCGAACTTACCCTTTGTTTCCAGCCGTTCACCATTCTGGATCACATACGGATCCCAGTAGCGCTGCTTATGAGCCGGGTGCCCCTTCTTGCCTTCCGGGAAGAGACAGTATTCTTCAAACCCGTGCTCCCTGATCGCATCTTTCTGCGCAGGATCAAACAGATCATTAATCTGCCATTTCCCCGAGATACACGTACTGTAACCAGCGTCTCTCAGGATTCGGGCAAAGCAGATCTCGCGATTCCAGTCAAAATATCCGCCGCCATAAATGGCCGGATCATGGTGCGTATGCCAGCCGGAACGAAAGGGATAGCGCCCGGTGAGCAGCATATGCCTGGTGGTACTGCAGACAGGCGTGACATAGCAGTTACGAAACCGCAGTCCCGTGTAAGCCAGGTGATCAATGTTCGGCGTCTGATTCTCCTGACTTCCGTAACAGCGAAACCAGTCTTTACCGACATTGTCGAGCAGGATAAATATGATATTGGGTCGAATGTCCTTTTTTTCTTCCGCCTGCGCAGGCAGACAGCTAAAAAAGATAACACAAACACAGACAGTCTGGATCAGGCGTTTCATAAGATTTTCAACTTAGCTTCTGGAGTACCAGGTTCTTTTCAGGTTGGGGTAATATTTCGACTGCAGCAGATTCAGAGCGCATACTGTTGATCTGAGGAATGACTTTCTCTGTCGCGATATACCAGGCCATGCCCAGCAGCAGAACAAATCCGATCCCCGCAAACAGATTCAGTATCGGCCCGTTTCGATGTTCCCCCATGATTTTTTTACTGCTGGTCAATAACAGCAGGGCACCTGCCGCCAGGGGAGCAGCAACAACGGTTACCGCCTGAGCAGCCACTATCGCAGCAACCGGTTTGGTTCCTGATTCAATGACATACATCGCGACAAACATCCCGGTCAACAATACAGCTGCTGTCAGAATACGCGTCGATTTATCCTGAGGTGTTCCACCCAGCCCCAGGCTGTCGGACAGAATAAATCCGCCAATCATCGAATTCACAATAAAGGAAGAGTAAGCGGCTGAGAACAGTCCAATACAGAACAGAATCTGCCCCTTATCTCCAAACAGAGGCTGTAATGCGTTTCCGACATCGGCGACACTGGTCAGAGTCATGCCGCGCAAAACAGCAGCTGCAGTAGACATGATCATAATCGTAATCAAAGCCATGATGCTGGCGCTGATACAGGCGTCGATCCGACCATCTTTAAGGTCTTTGATCTTCCAGCCTTTGAATCGTGCCAGGTAAGACTGATAGAAAGCAGCCGTAATCACAAACGTGGTTCCAATCAGCCCCAGCAGGGAAATGTCTGTAATCGACTCCAGCCCCGCTCCATCGGAACCGGGAATCACACCCTGTGCCATTTCTGCCAGATCCGGTTTCGCAAAAAACAGATTGATGGCAAACGATGCCAGCATCACAGCCACGAAGACAGACATCAGTCGTTCGACCAGCTTATACAGGTTTTTAAACCCGAACAGAAACGCGATCGAAATTGCATTGAAGATTACGATTCCATATTTGAAATCGGTATAATTTTCCAGAGCCGAATGCACTCCGAGATTGTTCCCAAACTGATAGGCGGCTGAAATGAAAAACACGCCGCAGCCAATCAGTACGGTCAACGGACGACCTACCATCTGCGCCAGCAGCGTACATGTGGATTCAGTCGTCACGGTACCGAGCCTGGCCCCCAGTGAAGTATAGACCAGCATGAAGACCACAGAAACAAGCACAACCCAGATCATGCTGTAACCATCTTTGGCTCCCAGATTGGAACTGGTCAAAATACTGCCAGGGCCAATCACAACGCAGGCGGTTACCAGTCCGGGACCAATCCGCTGCCACCAGTGTAGCTTGCCACTCGCTGCTTGTTCTTCTGTCACGTTTCCGGGTATCCTCATGATGTAAGTTTTATCTGCGGGACACAAAGCATCAGTTATTCATTATGCGAAACCTGTCCCGTTACACAATCCATTTCAGACTCTGTCCGGTTTTATTTTGAAAACAGTCGGTGTACCATTTACTATGAAACAGAAGAATGACCGGAAAGTAAGTTTTGATCTCCCCTGTGCTCACCACCTGCATGACGCGGTTTTAAACTTCAAGTCACCAAAGACAAAATAAGGATGCTGCAGTGAAACAATTGATTACATTACTCTGCCTGGCTGGACTGTTTTCCACCCTCACACTGCAATCCGCGTCTGCCGCTCCGCAACAGAAGAAGCCGAACTTCATTGTCATCTTTTGCGATAACCTGGGCTATGGTGATATTGAACCCTTTGGTTCGGCAGTGAATCGCACACCTTGTCTCAATCGCATGGCAAGAGAAGGGCGCAAGTTTACTCATTACTGTGTGACGGCGGGTGTCTGTACTCCCTCGCGTGCCTCAATTATGACAGGCTGTTATTCCCAACGGGTCGGCATGCACTGGAACCCTCGTGACGGCCAGGTGCTGCGTCCCATTTCCCCTTACGGATTAAACCCGGAAGAAATCACGGTCGCCGAACTTCTGAAAAAGCAGGGTTACAAAACAGGCATGATCGGGAAATGGCACCTGGGAGACCAGCCACCTTTTCTCCCCACCAAACAGGGCTTCGACTACTTTTACGGAATCCCCTATAGCGATGATATGACCCAGGCAGTGGGACAGCGGCTGGGGGATCGACTGGATGGTAAAAACTGGCCTCCCCTGCCCGTCATGTTGAATGACACGGTGATCGAAGCAGGCGTCGACAGAAATTTATTAACCAAAGACTATACCGAGAAAGCGGTCGAATTTATCGAGAAGAATCAAGACCAGCCTTTCTTCCTCTACTTTCCCCAGGCCATGCCCGGCAGTACCAGTAAGCCTTTCGCCAGTGAAGCCTTCCGGGGAAAAAGTAAAAACGGTCCCTGGGGAGACAGCATTGAAGAACTGGACTGGTCTACTGGAGAAATCCTGGACAAGCTGGTCGAGTTGGGTATCGATCAGAATACTCTGGTGATCTGGACTTCAGATAACGGCTCTCCCATGGCCAGAGATATGAACAGTACAGAGCGAGGCACAAATAAACCGTTGAATGGCCGAGGCTACACGACTGCAGAAGGAGCATTCCGTGTCCCCACCATCATGTGGTGGCCTGAAACAGTGCCTGCAGGCACCGTCTGTGATGAACTGGCAACCACGATGGATCTGCTGCCCACGTTTACCTTACTCGCCGGTGGCAAAGTCCCCACCGATCGGATCATCGACGGCCATGATATTCGCCCCCTGATCGAAGGTGAAGCGGATGCAAAAACTCCCTACAACGCCTTCTACTATTATGCGATGGAACAATTGCAGGCAGTACGCAAAGGGCCTTGGAAATTATTCGTGCCTCTGAAAGAATTCAGCCGCCATCCGCACTTCAAAAAAGGGGAAGGCTCTCAACCACTGTTGTTTAATGTTGTCACCGATATCAGCTCGGAACACAATGTGGCCGATCAGCATCCTGAAATCGTAAAAGAGTTGATGTCACTCGCTGAAAAAGCCCGTGCGGACCTGGGGGATACCAATCAGCCGGGAGCCAACCAGCGACCGGCTGCCAAAGTAGATCATCCCGTTCCGCCGACCCTGCAAACAACGTCAACCAGGTAAACCAATGCCTGCACACCATCCCCCTGCGAACTTTAACTGGAAACTGAGAAGCAGATGCACTCCCTGGAAACTGACTGCCAGACAGTCAAACAGAAACTCGACTCCGATCATCCCTTCCTGCTGCTTGACTGTCGCGAACAGGATGAACATACCCTGGTCAATATTCCTGAAGCGCGTCTGCTGCCGATGAGCGAAATCCAGAATCGCATCGCAGAACTGGATGACCAGCGCGAGGCAGAAATCATCGTTTACTGTCATCATGGCATGCGCAGTCTGCAGGTAGCAACTTGGCTGCAGCAGCAGGGATTTACGAATGTCAAAAGCATGCAGGGCGGAATCGATGCCTGGTCCTGCGAAATAGACAATACAAAACAGCGCTATTAGGCCATTGTCTGGTAGCAGCAATATCTGCCTGATATAATTTGCGACACCACTGATTGATCCACCATAGTCCACCTGCCCGGGAGTACCACATGTCTTACGAACAAGTTTTTTTTCTGTTTCCCCTGGTGGCGGGAATTGCCTTCAGTAATGTGACTGCAACTGCCGCTGAAGAGCCCCTGATATTTATCTCTGCGTTTGCTCCTGGTGAAAAGGGAGCCATTCATGCTTATAAAATGAACCCGCAGACCGGCGAACTCAAACTTGTAGAACGCACTCCCGATGTGGAACATCCTTTTTTTCTGGCGGTTTCTCCCGATAACAAATTTCTGTATTCCATTCATGCTCCAGGAAAATTCAGTGGGAAAGACAATGAATTTGTTTCCGCTTTCGCACTGGAAGGACGTACCGGGAAACTCAAGCTGCTCAACCGCCAGTCCTCTCAGGGAACGGCTTCCTGTTACCTTGATATCGACAAATCCGGCAAGTCAGTCGTGGTTGCCAATTACACCACAGGCAGTGTTGCCTGTTTACCAGTGAAAGCGGATGGCTCTCTCGGCGAAGCGGAAACATTCATCCAACACACCGGCTCCAGTGTCAATCCACAGCGTCAGAAAGAACCACATGCACACTGCAGTGTAATCAGTCCCGACCAGAAATTTGTATTCGCTGCGGATCTGGGACTCGATAAAATCCTGGCTTATCGGCTTAACCCCGAAACAGCTGAGTTGACTCCAGCCGCTCAACCATTTGTGCGAACGATCCCCGGTGCGGGTCCCCGGCATCTGACATTTCACCCAGATGGAAAGCAGATGTATGTGATCAACGAATTGAAAAATTCGATCACGGAATTTGATTACAATCCCGAATCAGGCATGCTGATCGAAGGCCAGACCATTTCCACGCTGCCGGAAGACTTCACGGGCACCAGTCATTGTGCCGATCTGAAATTCACTCCCGATGGGAAATTCCTGTACGGCACGAATCGCGGACATGACAGTATCGCCGCGTATCAGGTGGATGTTCAGGGAAAGCTGACCCTGATCGAAATCACCCCCAGCCTGGGTAAAGGTCCACAGAATCTGGCTGTCACGGCAGACGGGAAATTTCTGATCTGTGCCAATATGCCTGGTAACAATGTAGTTGTCTTCCAGATTGATGCCAAGACAGGGAAACTCTCCCCCGTGGGAGATCCTGTAGAAATCTCCAGTCCATCATGCATCATGATTCGTTAATCAGTCAGCCCGCTTATCATCCGTCTTCGATTCAGCAGACGCTGACTGTTCCGGGTGCCTGGAATCGTATTCGTCCATCAGCGTGGACGGACAGGTTTCTTCCTGATCGCATTGTTTGCAGATTACATGAATCAGGTCAGAGCCTCCCAGCTTCAACTTATTCTGTTCACAAAACTGATATAGTTCTCTCAGGTGTGTACAAACCATGTGCTTTATCATCCTCCATAACAGGGTCATCACTGACAGGAATTAAATAACTCCGGCACACTATTACCTGTAATGTGTGCCAACCATGTATTGTCGTTTTCAGGCACCTGTTAATGCAAGTTCAAACCGGATCCTTTCCTGAGCAGCAGAAAACAAATAGTCTCACGGCCATCCAGAATTGTATTCTCACCGGTTAGCTGGAATGCCCTGCCAGGTTCAGGATGATATCATCATACAAAATTCCATTTTTTCGGTTCTGTATTGAACCTGCTTCTCTACTGCCATTTGCCCCAAAGATCAGACGAATTTAAAAAGGGAAACAGATTAACCATGAATCGATCAGCTCCTCCCTGGACCTTTCTGCACGTCAATGACAGCCATATGGGGACAGCGCGTTCTTATCGTTTTCGTCCTGCCATCAACAAACGCTGGGCCGCCATTAAACAGCAGATGGCGGCCATTGATGCTGACCTGCTGTTACATGGCGGCGATTTGACCCGGGACGGCGATACCCATGAATTCGAATATCAACAGGCACGCGAGGATCTGGATACACTCCCCTTCCCCACATTTGTCATCCCCGGCAACATGGATGTCGGCAACAAACATGCCTCGCAGACCGGAGTCAAACATCGCTGGGACCCCAAAGGGCTGGGCTGGAATGATCCTGATCTGAATATGACGGCGAAACGCCTGGACCTGTTCAGCAATTATTTCGGTCCGCTGCAGTGGTCGTTTCTGCACCGCGATGTTCGCTTCACAGGTTTTTACGCAGCCGTTGCCGGGACAGGGTTGCCGCATGAACAACGTTTCTGGCGGATGCTGGAGCGACTGCCGGATCTCCCCCCCGCGAAACACCATGTTGCTGTCATGCATTACTGGCCTTTCATGGAACACCCCGATGAACCGGCGTGGGACCTGACCGACGGGGATCAATACGATAACTGGTACTTCTCCATTGATCCGCCCCATCGTCAGCGTTTATGGGAAATTCTCAAAACGGCAAAAGTCGAAATACTGTTTTGCGGCCACGTGCACACAGGACGCCCCGTCCAACACGTAGACGGAATTCGTCTCTACCGTACCCAGGCAGCCGGCAACACCGGGCAACTGAGTGAACGCTGGCCTGATGCAGATACCAGCTTCGGCTTTCATCGTTGTGATGTGACTGATTCTGGAATTGAAGTCACATACATTCCCGGCGAAGACCAATGCGAAGAATTTGGCACGTTCGGACCACTGGGACATCCTCCCATTGAAGAGCGCGATTATTCTGTAGCGGAAGAACAGCCACCCCTCCAGCCTGACGAAAACCTTTGACCTGCCTGATTACCGGAAAACTGCCATGAAAGTCTCTGTTTACATCGCCACCAGCCTGGATGGATTTATCGCCCGCAAAGACGGTGCACTGGACTGGCTGCCCGGCATCGAGGACCCTGAATCCCCGGAAGGTGAGGACTATGGCTATCATGAGTTCATGGTCTCCATCGATGTTCTCATCATGGGACGCAATACATTTGAGACGGTGCTCTCCTTCGAAGGCGACTGGTTTTACGGTAACAAACGCATGATTATTCTGAGTAGTCACCCCGTTTCCATCCCGGGTGAATTATCAGCGACTGTAGTAGCATCATCCTGTACTCCCGCTGAACTGATTGAGAAACTCGCAGAAGAGGGTTTTCAACATGTCTACGTGGACGGAGGAATCACAATCCAGAGTTTTCTGAAAGCGGGACTGATTGACGAACTGATCATCACCCGCATCCCGATATTAATTGGCTCAGGTATTCCATTGTTCGGAGAAATCGATGCCGATATCAAACTCCGGCACTTACAGACACAATCCTTTTCCAATGGACTTGTACAAAGCAGATATCAGATCGCCTGAAAACAGACTGTTTGCGTTCTTTAATATGTTATGAATATCTATCAACTCGACTGTTCGACCAGGTCGCTCAGAGGCTATATTGTCTGCAGTGATTCACACTTCGCCTGTTTCATTGAAAGGAATTCCAATGCCCCTTCGATCCTTCCTGTTCGCCATTCTCAGTTGCTGTATTCTCTCCAGTTCCGCTGTTGCAGAAGAATCTGAAACAGACGCGGAATTGTTGAAAGCGGTAAAAACCCTCGATGAGGCATTTTCCAGACGGGACAAAGAAACCATCCGCAGCATGACCGACCCCCTGCACATGTCGATTTCGCCAGCGTACCAGTTTTTCACACAGGAAGATCAACTGAAAGCGCTGCCGGAACTCAAACTGACTCTTTTCAAAGCGAGTCCTAAAACCATTGTTCATCCCACTCCCCGCACCGCCCTGATTCGATACGAAGCTCAGATTGAGGGAACCTTTGAAGGAAAAACGCTGACAAAGCATGTCCAGATTCTGGAATCCTGGGTCAGGAAAAAAGGAAAATGGATTGAAACCTCTTACCAGGAAACCCCCTTACCCTGACCTTGCCGTAATACAGTTGGCAGCGAACGCATGCTCTCTCATGATCCGGATGACTGCTTCGCTGCTTCTTTCATCCATGACTGCAGCATTTCACGCAGTAATGAAAGTTCCTGGAACAGTGCTTTGCGATCCTGATTGGCATGCTCAAAACACCACGGGCCGCGAAATCCGGCCTTCCAGCCAATCTCAAAACAACGTTTGAGGTCGTACAGCGGATGTTCTCCCCGTGGCCCCAGATTTCGTGCTTTGAAATCACAGGTCACCGCGAGGGGAAACGTCTGCTTCAGCCCGGCGTAGCGAATTTCATCACTGTTCCAGTTCCCCGTATCAGGGCAGGCGGCGACGTTTTCCCCAATCAGGTCAACCAGTTTGACCACAGAATCAGGGTCGTCCTGCATCCAACCGTAATTCTCGACCAGCAGTTGCACATTGCGTTCTGCCCCGTATTGGCACAGCGCGCGATAACTGGCGATATGGATTTTCATATCGGGCTTCGGCACCAGGGGCAAGGGGCGTGCCCACTTTAGTCCCAGGTGAGAGGCCACATCAATCGACGCCTTATAGGTATTTAATGCCTTGTTCCGAACCGCTGTATCGGAACTGTTCATATCCAGTTTCGGTTGATTCATCTTCAGGTTGGTCAAGACACAACCCGCTTTGTCGGCAGCGTCACGGACCTGATCGAGGTATTTCGGGTCGGTGGAAGTCAACGTGGAAGTATTCAGGTCTATGACCGTCATTCCCAGTTCGTCTCGCAAAATGCGGGGGAGTTCCAGCAGGGTGATTTGATCAACTTTCGCCCGCGGAGACAGTTGATAAGCCAGCGAGGAAGTAGTGATCCCCAGTAGCCCGCCCAGCGATTTTGAGGCCTGCTTTTGCACATCCTGCCCGACAGTCAAGGATGGTTTTGCCAGACAGGAAGCGACGACAGCACCGCCGCTTACGTTCAAAAACTGCCTTCTTGAGAACTTCATGATCGCTTCCCCGTTCCAAAACAGTACAATACATCTGACTGCTGAGCCTTCTAACCATTGACAATATTCTGCGGCATCATGACATGGATCACAAGAAAAATCACAACTTCATCGATTCCGTGAAACGGAAATTCCATTTCCCGGGTATATCAGCCAGAGAGTTCGTCTCGATTCGATCATACCTGCAGACGTTTGATTAATGGATTTTGCTGATGTTTCGACCTTACATGCAACTTCTATGCAAACTACTTCTTCTCACTTTCCTGATCTCAGGCAGCCAGAGAGAAGTCAGCGCGGCCGAGGCTCCGACAGCGAGAGCCCGGGTGGGAACTGTGACAGGGCCACTTCAGTTTAAAGATATTCGCTATTTGACCCGGTCCCTGAGGGATTTTCGCGGGCAGAAAGTATTCGTGGTGATTGCCTGCAACACAACCTGCCCGCTGGTGAAACGCTATCTTCCCCGACTGAAGCGACTGGAGCAGGAATACAGTTCCCAGGGAGTACAGTTCATCGCGCTGCATACGGGACCGTCAGATTCAATCCGGGAAATTGCGGAGTATGCGATCGTCCATGATGTCCCTTTCCCGAATGTACAGGATATCCATAGCCAGTCAGTGAAAGCACTGGGACTGGAGCGGACTCCTGAAGTCGCTGTTCTGGATTCTGATTTCAAACTCCGCTATCGCGGCCGCATTGACGATCAATACCGGATTGGTGGCGCACTTCCCCAGCCAGCAGAGAACAATCTGGTGGAAGCGATTGAGGCGGTTCTGAATAATAAAGCCGTAAAGACTCCTGAAACCAATGTCGATGGCTGCACGATTTCTTCACACGCAGTCAGCCGCGAAATGAAATCGGTCACCTATTACCAGGACATCCAGCCACTCATCAAAAAACATTGTCTCGACTGCCATCGTCCCCAGACCGAAGCCCCGTTTGCCTTAACGACACTGGAAGAAGTCCAGAATAACGGAGCCATGATCGCAGAAGTCGTGCAGGATCAACGGATGCCTCCCTGGTATGGCGGCAGTGCACACGCGGAATTTGCCAATCACCGGGGTATGTCCCGAAAAGAACGTCAGACAATTGCCGACTGGTACCAGGCAGGGATGCCAGCCGGAGAGGAACCTGAAAACCTCACGCCCGCCCCTGCTGCTCAACAGAAATGGCTGATTGGCGAACCCGACCTCGAAATCAGCATGCTGGAGACACATACACTTCCCGCGGATGGCTATATCCCGTATCGCTACACCGTGCTGCCTTATGTTTTCCCCGAAGATACCTGGATCTCCGCCATCCAGATCCGGCCTGATAATCCCGGCGTTCTGCATCACTGCAATATGGCCGCCGTCAGCCTGACGAAGAAATGGGATGAATCCAACTTTATCACAGGTAAAGTCCCGGGATCAGGTCCGACCGTCCTGCCCAAAGAACTGGGTATTCTGATCCCCAAAGGGAGTGCCCTGGCGCTACAGATTCATTACACCTCTACCGGAAAACCGGAGCAATGCAAAATATCCGTAGGCTTTAAATATGTGGAAGGCAAAGTGCAAAAACGCTATCGTTTTCTGATCTGCAGAAATACGAAATTCACGATCCCCCCTGACGCGTCCCATCATGAAGTCCGAAATTCGAAAACGCTCGATCGCGACGCACATGGCATCGGCCTGTTTGCCCATATGCACCTGCGGGGGAAAGACATGTCATTCCTGGCGCATTATCCGGACGGAAAAGACGAATCGCTGCTGGTCATCCCCAACTACAGCTTTGACTGGCAGATCGGATATCTCTGGAAAGACCAGCGGCACTTCTTCCCGGCTGGAACCCGCATCGAAGCGATTGCACACTATGACAATTCTGCATTCAATCCGTTCAATCCGGATCCCACCACCAGCGTCAGAAACGGGCCACAAACCTATCATGAAATGATGTATGCCTTCTTCTTCTACACCTACGCCGATGAACGACTGAATCTGTCGATCGATCCCAACACCGGCCAGGCTGTCAAGTAGTCTGACGTCACATCCCTCACGCTTGTTACGCTGGAGACAGACGACTGGTTTCTTTGTCAGGAAAGTGTATCATCAGTAGATACACAACGATTGATGTCAGTAATTATCAGTGTTTGATTGATTGAAGAGAGCCTTCATGCGCGTCCTGTTCCTGATCTCCAGGAAAAATGCTCCTTTCTCCCGGTTTCGCGTTCTGAATTATCTGCCTTGCCTGCGTAAGGCGGGAGTCGAATGCACGGTCAAAGACTACAGCCAGCCTCCGTCCGATAAACCGGTGATTGGCTGGACTGGTCTGGATACGAACATCCCCAATCTTAAACTGGTCGTCTCTGTACTATAGCGATTAACCCAGGAACATGACTTCGTACTCTGTATCATCTCAGCCACACCTGATCTGATTCAGAATCTGGCCCTGAAGAATGTCGAAGTTCACCATATCACCGGGAATCAGGAAACGGAATTTCAGGACCTGTCTGCATTCGACATCGGCATCATGCCTCTGGAAGACGATGAATGGTCCGGATTCAAATGCGGCTTAAAGCTGCTGCAGTACACGGCCTTGGGAATTCCAGCGGTCGCGTCACCTGTGGGAGTGAATGCAGACATCATCGAACAGGGTGTGAATGGATTCTATGCAACAACAACTGAGGCATGGCACGAGTCACTGGAACAGTTACTGACCTCACCCGAACTGAGAAAGTCGGTGGGTCTGCGAGGCAGAAAAACCGTTGAAGAGCAATTTGATGTGGAAAAGAACAGCCTGGTTTTGAAACAATACCTGGAAGAGACTCTGAAGAAGACATCAGATATTTAATTATTTGACGTATTTATACAACTATAACAGAGGTGCAACGAATTTGTCGAATTCAGCCACAACCAGATCGCCATAAACCTGAGCTAGTTCTCTCAGAGTTCGTTGCTCCTGATCTCTCATTTTTGAATCAGCACCTAATTCCAGCATTAACCGGGTGGTCTCAAAAGTCATCTGATGCCCCGTTTGAATTGCTCCATCGATGTCGATGTCCAATGCCTGAAATATTGGTGGATAGCCACAGGCAGCTCTCGTGTTCAGCAGCCTCCCATCTGCCTCGGCAAGAGCACAAATTAATGATTTGTTTTGGTGTTCACAGGCACTATGTAGCAACGACCAGCCTGAAACAGAGTGTACCTGCTGAAGATCTCCCCCTTCAGCGATGAACTGTTGGAGCTCTTTCACTCCATTGCTATCATCAAGTGACAAAAACAGATCATCATAATTCATCGAGCTTCTTTCTTTAAGAGAGCATAAGTTATACAGACATTATTCTACAGCAGCGCGCAAAAAAAGCCTCACCCAGATTTCTCTGAGTGAGGCTTTCGTATAGCAAAAGGTTGGTGGTCAAGTTTTAAGAGCTTCGTCCTTCAGGTTGTTGATCGGGCTGCTATTGATAAACAGCCATCAATTATCCTTAGAAAGGA
>PAJV01000021.1 GCA_002706765.1 Gimesia sp. | reverse complement strand
GAGGGACCACGCAAGATCGGAGGAAACGATCCGACTGTTCAGTTCGGGCGTGATCTGGCAAACACAGCCGGATTCACACGGAGATGGCGAATCGCAGGGACAGCCCGCCGGGCATGAACGACTCTCACTTGAAACACACGTACAAGTGTGGGCTGGCGAGAAGGCGACCGGTCGCGCAATATCCCCACTTGCCACACAAAAAAGCGGGCAAAAAGTCACACGAAGTGTGATGAAGGTGAGGATGGTGAAACGGAACATCTGATTACAACCTTGCTCTACGCTCTAGAACGAATTTGCATAGTTTCTGTGTATCCTACGATCTGGCAGGGCTGACGTCAAGCCCATTCCGAACTGCCTGCTTCAATTTATCATCGGCACGAACGCTGAGAAAGTTGGCAATAATTTAGAATCTAGAGCGCGTCACATTTTAGTCTAGCGCGAATGCGGTAAGTCTGGCAGACTGGTGAAGTCTCATTTCATGGAGGATTTCACATGTTAATTTATTCCAAAGAACGCCGCCTCGAAGTTCTCAAAGCGTATGCAGCCGGTTTAACAACCTGGGAGATTGCATTGCAATTTCAATGCAGTGAATCGTGGGTTAGACGGGTCAAACAAGAGTTTCGAGATCAGGGAAAAACCAGCCCTGCCACCAGGCGTAAACGAGTTCCCCAGTGGCATTCGCTGGCAGATCGAATTCAAACTGCAGTCTCAAATAAACCGGATATCACTCTGCAGGAATTGAAGGATCAGCTTGGTACAGCGCTCTGTCGTCAGACGTTGTGTCGCGCATTAACACTTTTAAAGCTCACTCTCAAAAAAAAGTCCTGATCGCATCAGAGCAGGTTCGTCCCGATGTTCAACAACGTCGTGCTGAATGGAAAGTCAGACAGCAGGGACTGGATCCGGAACGGTTCGTTTTTCTCGATGAAACATGGGCAAAAACAAATATGACGCGTCCCAGAGGACGTTCATTGAAAAGCACGCGGTTGATTGCCAGGACGCCCCACGGGCATTGGAAAACAACCACATTCCTGGCCGGTTTACGAACCAGCGGCTTAGTGGCTCCCCTCGTTGTTGATGGAGCGATCAATGGTGATGTGTTTGTGGCTTACGTACAACAGCATCTGGTTTCTGTTCTCCAGGAAGGTGATATGGTGGTCATGGATAATCCCCATCTTGCGGGGCACTTCAGCTACCGGAATTCCTACTTCAGCCTGGCGTAAAGCAAAGGCGATTTGTTCTTCTGTGTAGCGTTTTTGTTTCATAGGCCTGGTCCTTTTTCTGAATACAAGATAACAAATTCTCTCGCATTCCGCATGGATCAAGAAACGGGGGGAAGGTCAACATATTTTGTTATATGTGAATTTGCAGCTACTTCTTTCCAGGTACTGACCTTCTTTTTCATGTTTCGTTCTCTGTTGGATGAGATTCTTAATGTCGATGTTTTTTCACTAAAGACTACATGGAACACCTGAGTGTCGTTTGTTAGCGCAACATTCAATCACTCAGGCGTTCCAACTCAGGAGTTTCCGTATATATACTGTATTTATTCTTAAGTCTTCTAAATCTGTATCTGTTACTTCCGTAAGTTCGTCGAATACAGAGTGGGAATTAGGATCAGTCGGATTGACCTGACTGAATGCGATCCAAAGGTGCTGAGTTTAATTAACTTTTCCGGCATTCCATGCATCACAGTTCTCCTGAACCTGATAATTCTAATCTCATAATCCATCCCAACGTATAATTTTGAGATGTTCTCGTTGGCCGATTCTCGAGCCCTCTCTTTGTAAGAGAGAGCTCGAGATAGACCGTCCAATAAAAGTCTTTCTTTAAGCTGTTTTCAACAGATTCTGGTCTGAACCTGCCTGGATGCGACCTTCAGAAAGACGTAAGGTTCTGCGGGCACACTCCGCAGCAGACAAATCATGTGTTACCATGATGATCGTGCGACCTTCCTCATTGAATTGACGCAGGAAAGCAAGAACCTGATCACGGGTCTCCGGATCAAGGTTCCCTGTCGGTTCATCAGCGAGGATGATCAACGGGTCGTTGGCCAGCATGCGAGCCAGTGCGACGCGCTGTTGCTGACCAATACTGAGTTCACTCGGTTTATGATGCAGTCTATCCTGCAGCCCAACCGTGCCCAGCAATTCCTCCGCCCGCTCCTGTTGCTCTGTTCTAAACTTTTGTGACAGCATCATAGGGACCTGAACATTTTCAATCGCGGTCAGATAAGGCACCAGATTGAATGTCTGGAAGACAAATCCAATCTTATTCTGTCTGACTTCAGCGCGCTGCTCAATCGGCAAATCATAAATTGATACGTCGTCGAGCAGAATGCGGCCTTCAGAAGGGGCCGACATTGCCCCCAGCATGGAGAGCAGCGTCGTTTTTCCGCTCCCGCTGGGACCGATGATCGCAGCGAACTCACCTCGCGCGATTTCAATAGTGGTCGTATCCAACGCAACCACTTCGTCCTGGTGCTTGCAGTATACTTTTTTAACAGATTCTAACTTTAACATTTAGTTATACCTCCTTGAAACAGAGACAGGGATCGAGGCGGGAAGCCTGGCGCGCCGGAAAATAACTGGCAGCCAGAGTCACCAGCACCGCGACCGTAGCGGCAACGATTGCCAGGCTCGGGACAGGAAACACTGATACATTCGCAAATACAGGCCCCAGAAGGACTGCTATCAGACTTCCCAGAACATAACCGCTGATCCCTCCGGCCAGGCCCAGCAGAGCAGCTTTTGCCAGGAACAATTGCGTGACGAATCTCGGCGTGGCCCCCAGAGCCATCAGCGTGCCGATTTCGCGACGACGTTCTATGACGTTCGCAAAGCTTGCACTCGCCATACTCGCACCACCGACGGCCACCAGAATCGCAAGGAACAGGTACGATAGATTTGTCATCATCCGGTTAATCGAAACCTGAGTTTCGACGACATTGGCGATCGTCACCACCTTGGTACCGGGTAGTAATGACTGTAACTCACCTACCAGACCGTTGGCAACATCTTCACAGCAGCCCATGACCTCAATAATGTTCACAACCGGTCCCGTCCCTGACAGCCTCTGCACGGTATGCAGGTGGGCGAACACCCGACTGTCATCGACGGTCCCCGTCGACGGTAGCACGCTGAGAACCTCAAATGTTTCCCCTAGAAGTTGGAGCTGGTCACCTTCTTTCAGACCCTTGCTGGCGGCAAAGTCAGAACCAAGCAAAACTTCAGATTGATTCAGGTGTTGCAGAGCCCTGCGTTCTGCCAGGGAGTCTGGAGCGTCCAGATTTTCATCAGCCACGTTAATCTTAGCTTTGCAACCTTCATGCTTTTTGAATAGCATGCCGCCTCCCGACCAAGCATTCATCTTCTGAATTTCGGATTGTGGCAGGATACCCGTCAGAATCACGTTGCGGTCGTCCAGTTTGGTGGGGACACAGAGTTTGGGGGTAATCGCTTCCACTCCGGTCAGTCCCGCCAGTGCCAGTTCAGCCACGTGTTCTTCAGGGATGGTTTCCTTGTGCATGTCTGCAGCATAATAATCCTGCAGTGTGACGCCTTCGGGGAGAATCAGTACATTCGCTCCCAGTTCATCGAGTTTACCAGCAACCTCCTGTTCTGAGAAAATTGTGACGTTGCGGATCGCTACCAGCGCTGTCACACTCAAAATGATCGCCAGCAGGCTGGCAATCAGCGCCGTAGGACGCTCTTTCATTTCTTTCCAGATTATTGTTCCCATTGTCATGAGAGACCTCCTTAAAGTATATGATGCGACGGTTTATTTACAGTGTTTGCAGCCTTCCACGCCGCAGCTTTTTCCAGCTTTTTTCAGCTCGGCGATCAGCTGCTGGCTGGTCACACTATTGTTGAACTTCCCGACCATCACACCAGGAGGTGCCATAAAAATGACAGACGAGTTTTGTGAGTCAGGCACTCTCAGTTCATTCAAAAAGTCGCGTTCGGTCGGCTCAGATTGTGAGACGGTAATTACTTCAACCGCGTTTTTGTAACAGGGCATCGATTGGAAATTCTGAACCCCATTGGGAATTCCTGTACTATTTGAGGCATTCACACACAGTAGCACCATTCTACGGTTCTGCAGATTCAACATGCACCGGGATTTGGCGGGGGATACGAATGCCTGCTGAATATAGTCAGCGTTGATCTGTTTCACATAGGAACCGGTGACCGCCCCATTGGGAGCAACTGCCAGCGTAAGCGGCATGGGCGCGCGTGAGACTCCATACTGTTCAACAATCTTGCGTTCCTGGGGATCGCCGGTGTTAACCGCCACAACGGACGCTGTGTTTTTGTCGGACAGATTCTGCTGCAGTGTGCTCCACATGCTTTTGGTGGTTGTATCCTGGTCTTTCCAGAACATGATAAACGTGTATTTATTCTGTTCCGCTGCGGAAGCACGTGATGCTTCCGCCTTGCTCAATGATGCCACCCGGGGCGTATTTTGAGCCGGGGAAACATTCGACATGGAAACCAGAAGAGTGCCTGCGGCCAGCAGACGAATACCATTATTTTTGAACAGTTTTAAAAAAGTGTGAGACTTCATATTATAAACTTCCTTACCTGTTTGTTGATTATGCTGCGATTTTGATCTGCAAAAAGAGGTAATGGGCTCGACCTGTAATTGCGCGCAGAAGCAGCGAAATGCAGTCTGATTTAAACAGACACAGGCGCAGCAGTTATCATTTGAATCAGAATTGAATTCAAAGAGACGGTCAGCAAGATTGCTGTGGACAATTAGTGACCGTTACTGCCAGTAGGCAAGCGAGCCCGAGAGAAATTTATAAGCGCAGCGGGAGTATTACAGCCGCCTGTGAAGTGTCATTCGCTACGTCATTCAGATGAGTTACGAAGCGGCAGGACTGATCCAGATTAACGACCAACGTCACCGGATGGGTGCAACTTTCCAGATGCACTACCGGCCCAACAGAGGCAAATATTTCGTCAGAAACATGACACGTACAGGGACATTCATGTTCTTCATCCAGCGGCAACTGCTGCTGGACTCCCTGTCTTTGATTCCACCGAGCACAACAGAAACAGGCTGTGGAAACAGCTTTGCAGTCACCGGATTCGTGCTGAACTGATTCTCCCTGCGCAGCAAATCCATGTCCCCAGCAGACCGGGCAGGGTTGCAGTAGTAGAACGATCATGAACAAGCGAATCAGTTTCATCACACATCTTAGCGAAAAAAAGTTTTACAGCATTCTGCCGGCTTGAAAGACTTTAGATAGACCTCAAGCAATCAATGGATTTTATATCCTGTATCCCTCGTAATCATACAAGACAAGCACTTCTAGCATCGACATGCGAAGTGCTGCCGCTTGATCACAACTGGATAATAATACTGGTTCTGTCGATTAGTCTAAAAACTTTCGACAAAGGCAGCGAAAACCGTGTAATCAATGCATATCCCCCATACATCCAGAGAGGGAATAAGGGTGTTGAATCCTAGGTTAATTAGTAAGATCTGCCAAGATCAAAACAGGGATGATATTAACTTAGTGGCAGGGCTTTACAAGCACCCCTCTTGCAACATCATGTCCAATCGCACATCGCCCCTGAAAAGTATCCAACGTGATCACACTGACCTCGGATGAAATATGATGGATCAGAATTTCAGAGTCGACGAGAACACCAATTTCTGAGAGATATCTCAGCGAATCTGCAGCCTGCAAATCGATCCATCCTTTTGTGGAATGGGAGCATCACCCGGGTCATATTCAGGATGATTCAAAAAGTCATCGATATAATCAATCAGTCTGTCAGAAGCACAAGGCTCCAGTCGGAAGGCGTCTTTCTCCAGTGTTTTCCAGGTGACTCCCAACGACTGGCAAAAGAAGAATTCGAGAAGTCGACGCCGACGGACCGTAAGGTGAGTCTGTCTTCGACCGCTCTCCGTCAGAATTGCCCCTTCATAAGGTATTAAGTTGTAAACACCGGTCAGAAAACGTAGCGCCTGCCGGTTGAAAAACGTAGCGCTGGTTATGGAAAGATTCGTCCGATGTGTGGCTTGGAGATTCGGACGAAGATTGGGTCCTTATCTTACTTCGTCTCGTTTGACTTGCTGCTTGAGGTTTTTGTGTGTCGACGTTTCGCGTCTTGCAACCGGTAGCTTATGCGTTGTCGTTCGGATGATCTTGCAAGCCCGCTTCATGCCCGGCCAATCGAAATGCTCGTTGAGCATCGTCGTCGTGATTAGTCTTCGATGTTCAACACGTCCATGTCCCTTACAAAGCGTCGAAGCTTCTTTACGTCCGCTTCCATTTCGCGTCGTTGCCAGGGGGGAAAAGCCTTCGGTTTCAGCGAAGGCGAGTTGAATCTCTTTCAGCAAGGTTGGCTGATTTTCCTTGACAGTGAAAAAGTAATCACCGTCCGAATCAACGGTCTCTTCGCAAATATCTCGCTGGCAACACATGGCGTCTCCAATGATCGCTTTTCCCTTCAAAACAAGAGTTTTGAACAGATCAAAGACAGCCTTCGCTTCATTCGTTTTACAATCAACACGCGTCTGACTCAGCACGCAACCGGTTTGATGATCGAGTGCAGCGAGGAGATGCACTGCGCGTTGATGCCAATACTGTTCGACACGATATTTGCGCACTGTCGCATAGTAGTATAAAATACTGCCATAACGACAGGAATCAGCATGGTTAAGAAACGACCTCATCAGATTGAAGCAAGTGATATCACCGGTCTTAAGTATCTGGATCGGGTCTTCCGCTGTTTAAACGCTTGCGTCCCGAGGGTACAGAACGCGACAAAGCCGGTAATCGGCAACTGTTCTACGATCAGTATTGCGCGCTGCAGTTGCTTTATCTCTTCAACCCGATTGTTACTTCACTACGTGGATTACAGCAGGCCAGTGAACTCAAAAAAGTTCAGAGAAAACTCAACTGTCCACGATCTTCTCTGAGATCTCTGTCGGAGGCAGTTCGCGTGTTTGATCCCGAGCTACTGCGGGAAATCGTGGGCGAATTAATTGAAAAACTGCCTGTCCAAGAGCCTCAGGATCGGCGTCTGCAGGATCTGGCTCAGGCACTGACTGCCGTAGATGGTACGTTCCTAAAAACACTGCCTCAGATCACTCAGGCCTGTTTTTCAACCCGACAAGATAAGGGATGGCAGTTGCATACACATTTTGAAATACTACGGGGAATTCCTGTTCGCATGGATTTGACAGATGCCACCGGTATGAAAAATCAGTACTGTCCAGAGTACTGGAAAAAGATCGTTGCTACATTCTCGATCAGGCATATGAAAAATATGCCCTGTTTAATGAGATTGTTAATGCCGGCAGCAGCTATGTCTGTCGGATCCGTGGGGATCACATTTTTGTAGAACAGGAATCCCGTAAATTAACCGCAGAAGCCCAAGCAGCAGGCATACTGGAAGATCAGTCAGGGTATTTGGGTTCTCCCAAGTCACGGAGAACCCAAATGCCAAGATCATCTGGTGCGGCGGATTACTGTGAAAATTACTCCTCATCCTAAACGGGGAGGACGGAGGTGGGAAGGTGCTACCCAGGACCTGGTTGTAGCCACCAATCTGCTGGATGTACCAGCAGAAGTCATCGCACTGATTTACCAGCACCGTTGGCAGATCGAATTGTTCTTTCGTTTTTTGAAGCATGTACTCGGCTGTCGTCGCTTGTTCAGTCAGGATCCACAGGGGGTTCAGATACAGACTTACTGTGAGATGATTGATTGTTTATTGATTAGTCTGATCACAGGTAAAAAACCGACACTCCGAACATATGAAATGCTGTGTTTTTACTTCAGTGGGCTGGCGGATGAGGAAGATCTGATCAACCATATAAACCGCCTGCAATCCCACGAATCCAGATAAAACGAGAGCTCTCGCCTGACTACTGACTGTTGGTGACGAGATGATTCATGCTGCGCAGTTCATAAGATTCAGCTGTCGCATATGAGCCCCATCTAAAAGAGGCTCGTAGACAAAACCTCTGCAAAATACTGCGCACAAAAGTTAAAGTATTAAATCAGAATCAAATGCAAACGGTGGGCTGAACAGTATTGCGTTGATGCGTCTGTAAACTGCCGCACAACGTATTGCCTTCAATGGAAGTTGCACACAGAGAATCATTATCAATTTCGACGCCTTCTAAAGTGCACATCCATTCGCGAATCGCCTGCTCAAATTCTTCTGGACAAATCTTTTTGAGGAGATCTGTGTATGTGTTCGCACACGGTGGAATTCGTTTGAAGCCGAGCCAATGATAGGTACTTCGCTCAAGTTGGCGAACCCATTTCGCAATCATTCGCATACTGCGAATTCCACTAAGTGTTCCGCAAATAATAGCCGCCAGCATGGCATTAAAAGTGTGGCGTTGTCCCTGACGCCCGCGATGGTCGGTGATCTGATCCAAAATGGAAAACAGGTCGCACAAGTCGGCGGGTTGCATCGTATTGCCTCCTTGGTCTTGTAAAAGTTGAACTCCGTTTTGTAACTTTGTGGAAAAATATCCCCAAAACAGGACGTTATTTCCTACCCAGACCTACTACACACATTCAATGCCATATTCTGAGCAGCCCTGGTGAAACCCTACTTCGGTCTTGACACGTCTACTGTATCTTTGTAAAATTCTGATTATGATGAAGAATGGCACTCATATCTTTCAGCATGGATTGGTTTTAGCAGCAGTTTTGTTGTTCGCTATACCACTCGAAGTTTGCTACCATTCCATCACTTCTCCACATTGCTGCCAAAATGCCGAACGTAGCATTCCTTGTGATAGTCCATTATGCGAATGTCATCGAACGACGGTTTTTGCCGCTTTCTTTCAGATTTCTGGTCAGCGAATAGAGCAAAGTGATCTGAGTATAGCCAAGTCGGATGTAACCGAATTATTTGGGGCTTATCTTCAGGAAGATGCTTCTTCCCCTCCACCAACAACGGCACTCGAACGTTGTGTGCTTTTTTCGCGGTTGACTCTGTAATCCTTCGCGAGGGTTATATGTATCCGTGGATTGAACGGTTAGTGTCTCCAAGCAGCATAAGGCTGCCGTCAGCATCGCTTTTCTCTTGTCCGATGCCTCGTGTTTGACGAGCAGTTTAAGCCGTTTTCCCTTCTTAATTGTGTTCAATCATCTTCCTTTGGCACAATAGGGTGCCTGGAATAGGTGTTTTTCATGTTAGTTCTTACCCAAAAGATCTCTGAGGCAACCAAGCCTCCTTCGCTTAGTGTCTCCCGGACTGTTAAGAGTGTTGAAGGCTGGCGTGTGCGTCCGGCTGTTTCTCCACCGAAGGAAATTCCAGTACATAGCCAAGATGTTTCGGCGCGGACCAAGCCGCTGTCGCCCTCTAATGCTGGGATAAATGCTGTCCGCATCTTGGTGGCGGACGCAGATTCTTCTCTTGCCAAAATCTATACGACTCACCTGTCATTATTGGGTTTTGAAGTGACCATGGCTTGCAATGGAGTTGAATGTCTGGCTCGACTCCGCAATCGAATACCTCATCTAATAGTTCTGGATGCCGGGTTATTGTGGGGCCGAGCGACAGATGTTCTGGCTATATTGGATGAGTGTACCGACATTCCTGACGTGCCAGTTTTGGTGACATACGATCACACCTGTGAGCAGGCATTACCTGATGTGCGTTCTTTCCGCGTGAACGATTACGCGGCGAAACCTCTCACCCCGAACCAACTTGCTGAACGCATTCGCGAACTGATCGCGTTTGCGGGCAATTGCGACGAAGATCTTGACTCAGTTGACAATTGCGAAGGGCAATCACCTAAAAGAACTACGGGGAGTGCTCATGATGAACGTAGATCGAATTGAAAACCTGTGGTGTAATAAGCACCGCATGACAGCTTTGATGGGCTACGGCCTTTTGGCCGTCGCTGTAGGCGCAGCAGGCATGTACGCGGTCACGCGAGCTTTTCTGACTGAGCCTGTAAGCGGTGTAGCTTCTACCGAAGCGAGACACGGAGTGGATGACGAGCATGGTGAGGATTCATATGTGGTTACACTCGCAAAAGACAAATGGGCCGTAGCTGGACTTCGCATTGCTGAGGTTGCCAGCAGCAATCTGACGAGGACCGAGTGGATCACGGGCAAGGTAGCCCTGAATGAAGACCGCCTGGCGCATGTTTATTCTTTGGTCGATGGGCAAATTCATGAAGTTAAGGTCCAGTTCGGGGACGACGTAAAGCAGGGACAGGTGTTGGCCGTTATCGACAGCAAAGAGGTCGGCTTGGCCAAGCTGGACTTATATAAAGATCGGCTCGATGCCGAGTTCGCCAAGATCAACTATGAGTTCATGCGAGAGATCAACGAGAACACACAAGCGCTCATCAAAGTTCTAATAGAACGGCCTCCACTGGAGAAAATTGGAGCGACATTTGATGACAAGCAGCTCGGCAAGAACCGCCAGCAGTTGATGACTGCCTACGCGAACCTATATAAATCGCGTGCCGACTACGAGCGACTCACGTCGGTGGCGGAAAGTGGCGTGGTGGCCGGCAAGTTATTGATCGAAGCCAAAGCCCGGTTCGAGGCGGACCAAGCCACATTTCAGTCACTCTTGGAACAATTGAAGTTTACTGCATCACAGGAGGCTTTGCTCGCCGAACAAAAACTTCAGCAAGCCGAGCAGACCGTGGCGGCCAGTCGTTCACGCCTACTCATACTCGGCTACCAGCAAGATGACCTGAAAAGCATTGATCCGATCAAAGAGGGCGAGATGATCGCACATTATGAGCTTCGCGCCCCGTTCGATGGCACGGTAATTGGCAAAAACGTAGTGCTGGCCGAGCGGGTGGGACCCGATACCGAGATGTTTCAGGTTGCTGACCTATCGACGCTGTGGGTGCAAGCAGATATCTATCAAAAAGATTTGCCCAAGACTCGCCAACTCGGTGAAACGCTGCGGTTTCGCTCCCCGGACTCAGACCATCTTCACGAAGCCCGTATCTTCTACACGGGTGATATTCTTGATCCAGAAACTCGGACGGTGCGATTGCGTGCC
The DNA here is from genome assembly GCA_002706765.1 of Gimesia sp. GTDB lineage: Bacteria > Planctomycetota > Planctomycetia > Planctomycetales > Planctomycetaceae > Gimesia. The sequence continues at coordinate 18,574 of PAJV01000021.1, read as the reverse complement.
ACGATTGACAATCCGGATCGTCATCTGAAACCAGGCATGTTCGTTGAAATCGCATTGCCGGGAGAAACGCTGTCCAACATCGTGACGTTGCCGGCGTCTGCCATTCAAGAAGTGGAAGGGCATGATGTCGTATTCGTACAGACCGGACTGGAAGCGTTCGAGAAGCGGAAAGTCAAGGTTGGAATGCGCAGCGGCGACACCGTACAGATCCGCGACGGGTTACAACCTGGCAACAAAGTGGTTGTGGTCGGTGGCTTTGCCCTGAAATCGGAACTGATGAAAGGATCGATCTCGCATGGCCATTAAAAGTCGAGAGCATTTTCGTCTACACTCCCTCTTGGTGATTACCTTTCTGCTCTACAATTTTCTGGGGCTCGCTCGCCAGCTTCGGAGCCAGCTATGATCAACAAATTCATCGACGTCTCATTGGACAACCGCTTCGTCGTATTATTGCTGGTTGTATTGCTGATCGCGGTTGGTCTGTCGTCGATGACTACATTACCCGTCGACGCCGTACCTGACTTGACCAACGTACAAGTTCAGGTGTTGACAACTTCGCCTTCACTCGGTCCTGTCGAGATGGAGCAACTGATCACATTCCCTGTCGAAACGTCGATGAGCGGTATTCCCCACGTCGATGAAATACGGAGCGTGACGAGGTTCGGTCTGTCGAACGTGACGATCGTGTTCGAGGAAGGCACGGACATCTACTGGGCACGGCAGCAGGTCAACGAACGATTGACTGAAGCCCGCGGGGAAATTCCCGCTGGGTTGGGAACTCCCACGATGGGGCCGATAGCGACGGGTATGGGTGAAATCTACCAATTCGAGTTGCGCACCAAGCCGGGCTGCGACTACGACCTTCAGGAATTGCGAACGATCCTCGATTGGCAGATTGCCTTTCAGCTGCGCAGCGTGCCCGGTGTCATTGAAGTCAATACATTCGGCGGAGAACTGAAGACGTACGAAGTGCAGGTGAATCCGAATGCCTTACTGAATTACAAGATCCCGCTGAACCGTGTATTCGAGGCTTTAGAGCGCAACAACGCCAACGCGGGCGGAGGGTACATCGTTCATCACGAAGAGCAACGGTTGATCCGCGGCGAAGGGCTCATCCAGTCCCTTAATGATATCGCAGACATCGTGTTGGACGCCCGCGATGATGGCACTGCGGTTCGCGTGCGTGACATTGGCGAGGTGCATTTCGCCCCGCTGCTACGTCAAGGCTACGTCACGCGCGACGGACGCGGTGAGGCGGTGACCGGTATTGTGATGATGCTGATTGGCGAAAACTCCCGCGTGGTCGTTGATCGTGTCAAACAGAAAATCGCCGAGATCGAAAATTCGCTGCCCGAAGGTGTTTACATCGACACATTCTACGACCGCACCGATTTGGTGCGCCGCGCCATCGGCACCGTCACCGAGAACATCAGTGGCGGCGCGATCTTAGTCATCATCATGCTGTTTCTGCTTGTGGGCGACTGGCGCGCCGGGTTGATCGTAGCATCGGCCATTCCGTTGTCCGCGCTCATTACATTCATTTCTATGAATTATTTCGGCGTCTCTGCGAACCTGATGAGTTTGGGGGCCTTGGACTTCGGTATCATCGTGGACGGGGCGGTGGTGATGGTCGAGAATGCGATCCGCCATGTGGGCGAGGCAAAACGCCGCAACCCCGAGTTGAAACGCGCGGGGCTGGACGTGTTTCGCGACGCCGGCCACGAAGTGGGTCGGCCGATCGTGTTCGCGGGCTCGATTGTAATCATCGTCTTTCTACCGATTATGTCGTTGCGGGGGATCGAGGGGAAGATGTTTGGCCCGATGGCCTTTGCGTTCATGTCGGCCCTGGCCGGAGCGCTGGTCCTGGCATTGACCGTCATGCCTGTGTTGGCCTCGCTGTTTCTGGCCCGCAAGTTTTGCGAAAAGGATTCCTTCCTCGTCCGCTGGTGCAAACGGGGCTACGAACCGTTATTGCGGTTGGCGATCCGCTGGCCGTTGGCCGTGTTTCTGATTGCCATCGCCGCATTTTCCATGGGAATAGTGATCGCAATGGGTTTTGGGGCCGAATTCGTCCCTAAGCTGGATGAAGGCGACATGGCGGTGCAGGCAATCCGACTGCCGAGCGTTTCGTTGGAACGCTCGATCGAAATGACCACGGAAATAGAAAAGACGCTATTGGCGGAGTTTCCTAAAGAAGTAGAATCAGTGATCTCCAAGACCGGTCGCCCGGAAATCGCCACCGACCCGATGGGCGTTGAGATGAGCGACATCTTCGTGATTCTCAAACCGAAAGGCGAGTGGCGTTTCGCTAGCAAACCGGAACTGATTGAAGCCATGAAGGAAACGCTGGAAAAAAACATTCCGGCGAACAATTTCAGCTTCACGCAACCAATAGAATTGCGAGTGCAGGAATTGATTGCTGGCGTGCGCTCGGATGTCGGCATTAGCCTCTATGGAGACGACCTGGAGAAACTGAAAGAGATCGGTAACGAGATCGCTGGTGTGGTCCAGCAAGTGCCCGGAGCGGCGGACGTTCAGCCCGAACAGACGGGCGGTTTGCCCTATGTCCAGATGCGCGTTCGACGCGATCAGATCGCCCGGTATGGTATTAACGTCGGGGATGTGCTCGACGCGATCTCAATCATTGGCGGGAAGGAGGTCGGGCAAGTGTTTGAGGGCCAACGTCGGTTTCCCTTGCAGGTGCGTCTGGAGCCAAAATGGCGGAGAGATGTCACGGCGCTTAAGCACATCAAGGTTGCTGATCCCACCGGTCGACAGATACCACTGGAACAGCTTGTTGAGATTGAAGTTGGTCCTGGAGTCGCGCAGATCAGCCGTGATGAAATTCGCCGCCGCTTTCTGATCCAAGTGAATGTCCGCGGCCGTGACCTAGCGAGTTTCGTGGCGGATGCCCAGAAAGCGGTCGAGGAGAAAGTGAAACTGCCACCTGGCTACCACATCGCCTGGGGAGGCAGCTTTAAAAACCTGCGAGAAGCGACGGGGCGGCTGACGATCGCTGTTCCGCTCGCACTGTTACTGATTTGCTCGTTGCTGTACATGACATTCAGGTCCGGCAAGCTGGCCCTGTTGATCTTCTTGAATGTGCCAGTCGCCACGACCGGCGGGATTTTGGCACTCTGGATACGCGGCATGCCTTTTTCGATCTCGGCGGGTGTCGGATTCATTGCCCTATCCGGCATCGCCGTGATGAACGGCGTCGTCCTGATCGAACACGTGCGGCATTTGCGGCATCGGGGCCAAAGCATTAAGGATGCCGTCTACCAGGGCGCGCTGGACCGCCTTCGACCCGTTTTGATGACTGCCACGACTGATGCACTGGGATTCATCCCCATGGCCATCTCAACCAGTTCCGGCGCGGAAGTCCAAAGACCTTTGGCGACGGTTGTCATCGGCGGCGTGATTACGTCGAGTCTCTTGACTCTAGTAGTCCTGCCGGCCATTTACCGCTGGTTCGAGCCGAAAGGCGAAGAAGATGTGGAATTATGAAAAGAGTCGAGAGGCAAGGGCCGGAGAGACGAGTTGATGAGTGAGTTCCTGAAAGTGCTTGGCCTTGCCCTTCTTTCGGCTTTGGGAAATTTTGGGGGAGGCGTGATCGCTGAGTGGTTACATCCTTCGCAGAAGACGCTTAACCGGGCATTGCACGCCGCGACGGGAATCATCTTAGCCGTTATCGCCGTCGAGGTGATCCCCAAGGTATTGGACAAAGCGTCGACTTGGTTGCTGGCACTGTCATTTGTCGCGGGAGGTGCGGCGTACTTGCTCCTGGAAGCTGGAATTGATCGCTGGCAACGGAGCAAACCCAAGGGAGCCGGCACGGGAGCCTGGATGGTGTACACGGCGGTCGCCACTGACTTGTTGGGCGACGGGCTTTTGATCGGCGCGGGCTCCGCCCTATCAGGCCAAATGGGGCTCGTCCTGGCACTTGGTCAGGTCTTGGCAGACATCCCGGAGGGCTTCGCAGTGGTCGCCAATTTTCGTGAGAAGGGCATGGGGCAGACGAAGCGGATTCTGATCTCCGCATCCTTTGCAGTACCCGTGGTAGCAGCAGCGGCGTTTGCGTACTTTGCGCTTCGCGGACAGGGAGAAGCTGTAAAAGTGGACGCCCTCGTCTTTGTGGCTGGCCTTTACACGCTCGCAGCCGTCGAGGACATGCTACGCAGGCCCATGAGAGCTCCGAGGACAGCCGCTGGTCTGCAGCTAGTTTCCTGCTCGGTTTTGCACTTTTCCTAGTCGTCTCACAATCGTTATTTTAGGTACAAAGCGAAGAGAGTCGAAGCATGAGCTTTATGATCGTGAATCCAATGACGAAGAAGGGCGACATCAGAGTCGAAACGACTCAGGCTGCAGACCGCTGGCGAAGTATTTCAGACCTCAAACGTCAACCCGACACATTCAGCTATCTAATATTTTTCTTTTCTGGTGTGGCGGCGCTGGTTTACGAAATCTCTTGGTCGCGCCAGGTTGGGTTGTTGTTCGGCCACACCATTCAGGCTTCGGCGGTCGTGCTGTCGACCTATTTTGCGGGCATGGCGGTTGGTTATCTGGTCGGAGCCAAGTGGTCGTTGCGCGTGTTGCCGTTGTTGGGATATGGAGTCGCAGAACTGGTGGTCGCGGCCTGGGCTTGCTTGATTCCCTTTCTGCTGGCGTGCTCTGAATCACATTCGTTCGCTGCCTTTTTAAGCAGTTCGTCGATCGGCTGGCAATTGACGGCGAGAGTTCTCTTCTGTTTCTTGCTTCTGTTACCGGCGACTACCGCTTTGGGCATAACGCTGCCGATGATGGCGGAGTATCTTTCTCGGCAAAGAAGTCGCGACATGGCCGACCCGACAAATGCTGGCCGCGTGTCGCTGGCATACGCACTGAATACGGCCGGAGCGCTCGTGGGCGTCTTGTCCGCCACCTTCTTTCTATTGGTCGTAGTTGGCGTCCGCACCAGCAGCTATGTCGCGGCCGTCGTTTCCGCCGCGTGTGGCGTGGCCGCGGTCCTAATTGCCAAGAAACAAAAGTCAAGAGTCGAGAGACGAGCATCTGCCGGCTCTGGACAGTCGGCGCGCGACTCTCAGCTATCCTGGTTCTTCGTCGCCGCATTATCCGGCTTCGGAACATTAGCACTCGAGGTTCTCTACACGCGAATGTTCTCGCTGGTATTCCATAATAGTACCTATACATTTGGTATGGTTGTGGCAGTCTTCCTGGCATCACTTGCATTGGGCGCCGCTTTGGCAGCTCGGCTGCAACGACGCTACCGCATCGAGGGTCTGGTTGGATGGTCGGCGTGCTCGGGCGCATTAGCTGTGACGTTTTCTGTGCTCACGTTCGTCGCGCTGACCGGTCTCGATTATTACGATTTCGGCGAGTCGTTCTCCCAGTACATAAGCGGCGCACTGATGTTGGTGATCCTTGTGGTAGCTCCACCGATTACACTGCTCGGCATGTTGCTACCGCTGGTGTGGAAAGCGGCGGGACTTGGTAAGCGAGCAGGCATCGTGGTGGGCCGGTTGACGGCGGTCAACACAATTTCGGCCGCGTTGGGCGCGATGGCCGCGAGTTTTTTGCTATTGCCGTGGCTTGGACTGTGGCAGTCTTTTGTATTGTTGGCCGCGCTGTTTTACGTTGCCGGTTTTGTCTTACTATTGCGCAACGGCAGACTAGTCTGGGCATGTGGAGGGGCCTTGATACTCGTCGCTGTTGCGATGTTTGCGCTGCGTAGTCCCGTTGAAATCAACTATGGAGGCACACAACTTGACGAGCAACTCGTGCGTCGCTGGAATTCCCCCTACGGCTGGATTGACGTGGTGCGGGATGAGAACACGGGGTCATTCAGAGTAAGACAAAACTTGCACTACCGGTTTGGCAGAACTGGCGACAATGCCCGCGAGTACCGCCAGGCGCATCTCCCACTGCTGTTGCACGAGCAGCCGCAGGATGTGTTGTTTATGGGGCTTGGAACGGGCTTGACTGCGGGAGGCGCTATCCCGCACCGCGAAGTCAAAAATGCCGTCGCCGTCGAACTGATTCCGGAAGTACTAGAGGCAGCTCGGCTACTGGCGGAGTACAATTACGGGGTTGTTGACCATCCTAAGGTGGATGTCTGCGTCGATGATGCGCGACACTACCTGCTGGCCACAGACCTCCGTTTCGACGTCATCATCTCCGACTTGTTTGTGCCTTGGGAGAGCGAGTCCGGCTATCTGTACACGGTCGAGCACTACCGGGTGGCCCGCGATCGTCTGAAGCCAGACGGCTTGTTCTGCCAATGGCTGCCGCTCTACCAATTGGGCGCGCGCGAGTTTGAGCTGATCGCCGACAGCTTCGCCAGCGTATTTCCCGTCACGACGATTTGGTGGAGTGAGATGGACGCGTCCAAGCCGGTCATCGCCTTGGTGGGCGGCGACGCCCCGCTGGAACTTAACGCTGACCGGCTCGCCGAACGCCTTACGGCATTAGAGCGAGCGACCACGTCGTCCAACCAGGACTTACGCACTGTCGAGCAGTTCTACGACAACTATCAAGGCGACTGGATGCCGCGCAATCCGTCTCGGCTCAACACCGACGAGCATCCGCGTGTGGAGTTCCTGACGCCCATTTCCAACCGCGATCGCAAGATGATCGTTAGTCTCGCGCTGCTGGAATACTTCGATAATGTCTTGTCTCAACTCCCATCCAGCGCCGTAGCTTTGCACACTGATGGAGAACCAAAATCTGCCACCGCTCGGCAGCGTCGAGCCTGGCAGCGTCTTATCCTGTTTGGAGGAACCATTCCATGAAAGAAGTCAAAGCCGTATTTCAGCCGTTCATGCCCAAGCCGGTGCTGGAAGCACTGCAGAAAGTCGACCATCTTCCGGCCGCCACCGAGACGGAGGTCGACGGCTACAGTGTCGTGCATCCAGACTATACACCTAAGCCAAAGATCATACTGGAGTTTATGGTGCCCGACGACATTGTGGATGCCATCGTCCAAGCTCTTCAAAGCGGGGCACATACGGGCAATCTTGGCGACGGCTGCATTTTCGTAATCGAAGTGAAACTACCGTGAAGATCCGCATCGGCGAGCGAAACGACTCAACGTAGCCGATGATATCAAGCGTCATATTGGTAAAGGCACGCCGAATGGACCATTGTCGTACTTGTTATCACCGACTACTGACTTTAACCATGATTGGCTTGACCGTCCCTGGAATCTTTGTGTTCATCAATCAGGAACAGACGACAGGTTCCGATCAGATAAGCAGCGAGCAGGATGAGAGCAAATCGACGCCTGACGCTCGCAAATCCGAGCATGACGAGTCGGCACACGAAACGTCGATTTCACCGATCCTGCTTGAGCTGGCGGTCATTGTTGGCATAGCAATGCTGGGGCGCTGGCTGGCCGAATCACTCCGGCAATCGGCCGTGCTGGGCGAGCTGCTGATTGGTGTCGTCGTGGGAAACGTCGGCTTCTGGCTGGGGCTGCCCTTGTTCATCATGGTGATGCATTTGGGCGAGGTCCTGCCCTTGTTCAACGAAGTCTGGTTGACAGGTAGTTCCGTGGCGGATGCCGCCAGCAAGATTTTCTCCGAGCCACAATTGGCAGAGGGCGGCAGCGCGCGTCGACTGGTCGACATCATGACTGGCCCGGAAGGACCTCGTTATGTCGCTATGGCCTTCGCGCTGTGGCTGTTTTCCGAATTGGGCGTGATCCTGCTGCTGTTCACGGTCGGCTTGGAATCGAAAATCAACGAGATGCTGAAGGTTGGCTGGCGGGCATTGATGGTCGCCAGCGTCGGCGTTGTCTCACCATTCGTGTTGGGACTATTGATGGGCATGTGGCTCTTGCCCGACGCCGGATCGATGGTCCACATCTTTCTCTCGGCCACGCTTTGCGCAACTAGTGTCGGCATTACAGCCCGCGTGTTTCGCGATCTGGGCAGATTGCAAACACGCGAAGCCAAAATCATTCTTGGAGCGGCAGTGATTGACGACGTGCTGGGACTGATCATCCTGGCGGTGGTCGTCGGCATCGCCTCGACGGGACAGATTGACGCGCTGGAAATCAGCCGCATCTCGCTATTGTCTATTCTGTTTCTTGGATCAGTACTCTTGTTTGGTGGAAGGATCGTCGGCTGGCTCATCCCGTTTTTTGCGATGCTGGAAAAACACCACGTTAAACTGCTGTTTCCCTTGGCCCTGGCATTCCTGCTGGCGTGGGCTGCCAGTGCCATCGAATTGGCGCCGATCGTCGGCGCGTTCGCGGCGGGCTTGATCCTAAGCGAAGAGCATTTCAAGAAAGTTTCCGGGCACGCGACGATGGAAAGTCTGATCGCTCCTCTGGAAAGAATCTTCGCGCCAGTCTTTTTCGTGCTGATGGGCATGCAAGTCAACCTACTATCGTTTCTTGATCCCACGACCCTTTGGCTGGCGTTGGCGTTCAGCTTCGCCGCGATTGTCGGCAAGCTGGTTTGCGGCTTGCCTGCCGGCCGTAGCAGCGACCGCTGGTCGATCGGCCTGGGAATGATCCCGCGCGGCGAAGTGGGGCTAATCTTCGCCAGCATTGGCAAGGGCTTGGGAGTCGTCAGCGGCTCAGTCTTTTCCGCCCTGGTCGTGATGGTTATCGTTACGACCTTAATTACACCGATCTCCTTAAAGTGGTCACTATTTCGTCGTCCCTGAAAAAGTCGCTGTGGTTTCGACGGTTGAACTATCCCAACTCGTGGCTATTAAATTGGCCTCAGAATGGTGCCGGATCGAGTCGCTGAATGGAATGTATTTCCCCAAAACGAGCCTTAGGTGGTACGGACATTCAATCTTGCATTTTCCGTACTGTTTAGTGAGGATTATGTTTTCTCAAGGATGAGAACCGATGGTCAGGCGTCATGAGCTTACTGCTACTCAGTGGGAAGCGATTCAGGAATATTTGCCAGGCAAGGCGAGCGATCCGGGACGCACTGCGGTGGATAACCGGCTATTTGTTAACGCAGTTCTGTTTGCTCTGAAGACCGGAATTCCGTGGGAAGATCTCCCCGGGCGGTATGGCAAACCGAATACTGTCTGGAAACGGTTTGATCGCTGGTGTGCGAAGGGAGCTTGGGAGCAGGTCTTTCGAGCCCTTGGTGAGGAAGAACTGGAACAGGAACCCGCAGAAGTTCATCTCGATTCGTCGATCATCAAGGCACACCAGACCGCTTCGACTGGCCGCCGGGAACCCACTGAAAAAAAGTGATGCCGACGAACGACGCTGTCTCGGCCGAAGTCGCGGAGGATTGACAACAAAAATCCACGCCGTCACTGGTGAGTGTGGGAAATTAGTTCATTTTCTGCTCACTGCCGGGCAACGAGGTGATGCTCCACAAGGCGAACGACTTCTTGAGAATATTAAGCCAGGAGAGGTAGGCGTCATCGTGGCAGATACCGCTTATGACTCCGATTCGATTCGCCAGCATGGCAGGCGGTTGAAAGCAAAAGTTTGCATCTAACCGAATCCAAGTAGAAAGGTCATGAAGCGATTTGACTGGATGATCTACAAACATCGCAACCAGACTGAACAGTTCTTTGGCAGAATCAAACGCTGCCGACGTGTGGCGACTCGTTACGAGAAAAAAGCCACCGACTTCGCCGGCTTCATCTGGCTGGAAGCACTCGTTACCGATATCATTTGAATGTCCGTACTATCTAGTGGTAGGGCTGGTCTTTCCCTGCTCTCGAAATTCTTGTTTGCCCACTCTAAACCACGATTTGCTGCATTGAAATTGCAACACAATCTCCCGTGTCATTAAACCGACTGCCTATGCTTTCAGAACTTCGAGGAGGCGTTCTTTGAAATAAATCAACATGTGAAATGTTCCATGAAATGAGACTTCACCAGTCTACCTGACTTACCGCATTCTCGCTAGAGTTAAATGTGATGCGCTCTTGAAGATCTGCAAACGACGTTGCACTCGCTTCCGGATCTTCGTTCTTGTGATCCCCTGCTCTGAACCTCGTCCCAAAGCTGATTTTGCCTGAGTCCTTTTGTACGTGTTTCCAGTAATTAGCCCCGCAGCGATGACAGCGGAATAGATGGTGCTGCGGGAAGTGCAGGGAACCGGCCTGGGCTTCCGCCTGGGACAACATGGTGTTGTTATAGTGCTCGCGGGTTGATGAGTCTGTCGAGACAAAGATACCAGCAGTCCCAACCACATCAGAAAGTATTCTCGTATCCCACCCTGTATATGACCATCTACAGGGTGGGATGAGAGAGTGCTTACTATAAAATTTATGGGCTGTATTTTGTTATGGTTTCAGAACTTGCGACGCCACACTGCTCAAGTTCGAATTCAGGAATGCAGGCCAACTCTGACAAATCCTCGTTTTTAGCGTCCAGGAGACAGGTAAGTGGCTTTACCATTTCTGTCGTAGGGATTGCGTTCGAAATCTGACCTACCGCACCAGAAGAGCTCTGAATGAAAAATGTAGACGCCAAACTCGGCCCTGCATAGCTAAAAAAAAGTCTTGCTGGCTGGCCTGCAGGCCAGCCTAATACCTTGCGGAATTCCTTCACTCTGAACGAACCAGACTAAACCTTAAAGGTAGCCGCCCGGGTAATCCCACTGATGCAGCAGGACTCTCTGACGCCGGCAGGGCGACCAGCTGACAGTCACTATTACCATCAGCTGGTCACACAGGAATCATCTTACCGAAGAGCAGCAAAGCATAGCGGCAGTAAAAAATTAGTCAGGACTCGAAGTAGTTTCCTTCGATTTCTCGATTTCAACTGCCAGGCGTTTGGCTTTTGCCAGTGTTGGTTGTGATTTACCGAAAACTGCCTCCGCTTTCTTCACACTGGCCCCCGGACGTCTAAAGAATTGTGCCACCTGAAGTGCATGGTCTTTTGCCCAATACCGACGGGAAGGCTGGCTGATGGCTTTACCTAATGCATCAATACCATGATGCTCTTTCGCATACTTTAATGCTTTACGAATAGTAGGCATTGTCTTCTTGAAATGATCCACAGTTTCTTCCATGGAAGCTTCATTATCCAGCCTGTATTCCGCGACTTCACGTGCATGTGCGGCTGACCAGCAGGGAGGGCGATCCGGTATGTGAAAGACGTCTTCTGTAAACCATTCGTCTCCCAGCTGTGAATAACGGTAGGGGTCGACAGCAAAGTCGTTCGCGAAGTCTGCGACATCGTCGTCTTCAAAATGGTCACCCAGATTACGCCTGGTACGTCGTCGTCCCCTATTCTGGATCTCCTCAGTACGAGTTTCCTGACCGTCTAAAAGGTCAACATCTGGTCTGGCGAGAAGCTGAAGCATCTCCTCCGGATTTGCCAGCGCACCAAGCCGACACATGCGAACAACAACTTTACCGGTGCCATCACAGTAAATCCCTTCAATGTGTTGCGATAATGCGACGTTCATCGCCGATGCATGATCGCCTTCCAGCAGTTTAGCAAGATGATCCAATCTCTCTGCTATCGCTTCTGGATCTAATGCTGCCTGCGTTTTCGAACTTGCTGATTCCAGTTCAGAAATCCTGGTCTCTATCTTATGTCCCTGTTTAACCGCATTGGCGAGATCCTGCTCTAAAGTAGAACGGGTTTCGAGGGGCAGATCGGGATTTCCCAGAGAATGTTGCCATCCTTGACGCAGTCGTTCCAACTGCTTCAACTCAGATTGCAGGTTACTCATTTTCACAGACAACTCAGGGCAGTCCTCTTCGAACTGCTTTTGAATTAATTTCGCTAACTCGTTAAATTCATCTGATTCAATTAGTTTCGATTTATGATTCATCAGTCGAATCCTTTCGATATAGTTTTTAGAGGGGTGACGGTGATTTACCGTCACCCCTTTCAAGAAAAAGTAACTGTAGGTTTTAGTGAGGAAACAGCCTGTCCTTTACAAGCTGTATCACGGTTTCACGCAGCCAGGATTCCGGAACCCGACGATCGTTGTCGCACGCTCCAGAACGATAACCTGGGCAACCGTATGAAGCATAATTATGAACCTCACCGGCTTTGGTCGTATAAGCTGAACTGGCTGATGAAACCATAGCCCGACCGCAGAAAGAACAAACCACCAGTCCTGATAGTGGGTACTTCAGCGCCACTCCCCGGGGACGAAGCACAGAATGAGCGGCATCCTGACCGTCCGGATCAGGCTCTGTCACTCTATGGCGACGTGACTTAATCATCTGCATCGATTGCTGCCATAGCTCTTTGGTGATTATGGCTTCGCAGAATTCAGAGTTTACTTCCCATTCTTCCTCTGGAATACTCTGCAGGACCCTCACATCATCCTCGATCCCTGTGCAGTTTTTGCCCCAGACCATCTCACCATAATACAGTTCATTGCGAAGTATGCTGGCGACTGTGGCTTCCGTGAAGGGTTTCAGATGACTGGGAATATCCGGATGGCTATTGAGTTTTTTACTGATGCGGACAGGACCAAAGTTTTCCTGTGCAGACAAGGTAAAAATAAATTCGACAATCCACTTCAACTCAGGTATCGGCACCAGAACCCTGTGATCCAATTCCTCAACTCCTTTCCGGACCACCATGACATTCTTCAAATAAAAACCAAAAGGCGCAGGCCCACCTGGCCATTTCCCTTGTCGAATCGCATCTTTCTTACCGCGTAAGACATTATGGGCTTTGACATGACACTCTTCTGACGCACGATAGGTTTCCATGAAAGACAATGCGCGGCCTGACACACTGTTCGGATCTGAAAACTGACTGTCTGCAGTCAAAACAAGTACTCCTGCCTTAACCAGCATACGACGAATCTCTGCGTTGTTTTCAGCGCGAGACAGTCGTTCAAAGGTGTCAACAAGAATATAATCAGCCCGTAAAACGCCTGATTTAAGATCCCGAAGCATTTTTCGGAATCCTGGTCGCTTACGAAAATAACGTCCCGAGATGGCATCGTCCCGATAAACTTCGACTACCTGCCAATTCAGCCCCAGACGTTTTAATGTGTCCTTGATGGTAGCGATCTGTTGGTCCGGGCTCCTTGGGTTTTGCCTGTTGCTAGACATTCGAACATAAATGACTACACGCGGGTTTGGGTTTCTCCCAAATTTTGTTTTTAACATTAAATCCTCCAGAATATATTGGGGATTTTGATATTTGATCTCTAAGATGATGTCTTCGAAACAAATACCGTAAGTTGAGAACAGTCCCTGTTAAGGCACTGATCTGAGCCACGTCAGACACCCTATAGGCATGTGCGCAGCAGGTTTTTTTCAAAGTGATTTAAGTTTGAAACTGGCAGAAGGTAATCACCATAAGATCTTTAAATAAAACTGGTTACCGTCTGTTCTTCAAATCTTCGAAGATCACTTTTGCGATCAACTGCAGCATTTTTATGCGTCGTTTCTCACGAACTAACTGAATTACGATTTGAAGTTGTTTCGGGGGAAGTTCACTGAGAAGACTTAAGTCACCATCAGCTACAAGATGAGAAATTTGAGTCAACTGTTCCCTAGAAGTCGCCCCACTAAATAACTGGCCACAATCACTGTGGCTGGTTTGCATTTCCCTGTTACCTCTCTCACATTCAGCCATTGGCACCTCCTTTTGGAAAAGAGTTTGATGAAAATTCGGTACGTTTTTTTTATTCTGGAGTTTTGACAGCTGCCAAATACTCCTAATGACTCATCTACTATGCGGGATAAAATCAGCGATGAGATTCTCCTGTTTTCTTTGGTAATCATGGTTGTTGAAACAGGAAACACATGAGAGGGAAAGCGGTGGTATTGCCCCGATGAGTAGCCAGACTGAACCAGCGTAGCCGCATCTTTCCCTGACAGTGATTTTTGAGATCGACGACACGAGAGAAGGTTGAGCAGTTCCTATAAGCTCAAAAGCTTAGAAACTAGAGATGGGAACTTCAGTTGGGGTCCTACTGGCGAAATACAGTAGGGCTCTCTTAGTGAAGCTCAGGATTCGTCCAGATAAAGCAGTGTTACGACGAATGCGAGGTCTTTAAGTATTTTATTACTAATAGTTTCTTAATTGAGCTATTATGTGAGAGCGTTTGGTATCTTGGAACTGGTGGTTTTCTCCAGTTTCTGCAAAGGCATGGGAGCGTTGGTCTGGATGGTCGAATCTAACGCCTTCAGCCGTTGTCTACTCAGTATCTTAATCAGGTTTTCTAAGCTCTGATTGGTCGATATAATCAGAGTGAAAAAGCAAAACAGGGAATTCAGAGTTCGATTTGAATAAAGAAATCAATTTCCCTCTTAGCTATCTTCTTCATTGGTAGAATTGAAAAAGTGATCTTTAAAGTTTGCATAGTCAACGTTGATTTTTCTGATATTGTCACAGGTTTGGCATTGAAAGATGACAGGGCATAGATTTTCGTTTACTTCATGATCCTTATATTTCAGAAAGCCTGAGCACCCTTGGCAGAATAATCCTTGTTCAGCAACGTAGGCTTCAAGGTATTTGGCTACCGAGTGGTTCCGATCAGTGTTTGTTGCATTTTCAACTGTTGGGGAACTTATTATTTCTTTATTAATCCGAGATTCCTCCCACCTTTGGTGAGATTGCTTATATTCATTAGCGGCGACCAAAATAGTTAATACGACATCCCAATACTCCTTGGAAGTAGCTTCATTATTAGAATCGATCAGTTGCTGGTAGTCGGGGTGTCCAACCCATTTATTGATTACTGATAAAGTGCTAGGATCAGTCAGGACAAGTGCTGAAAGTGGATGTAGTGAGAGCACTTGGCCCGAGAATATCTGATGTATTCTTCCCTCAAATAACAAAGGCTGGTTCTGATGATGCCACATTTTCATAAAACGAATTGACTGTTCGTTCAATCCGTGTTCATCTTCTAAGATAGGTAAAATAAAAGCCCAGGCATTCGCATAGCATAAATAGAAAGCTACTTTGCTTTCATATGAGAATAGATTTAGAAATAACCGAACGTTTTCATCGACTCCTCCTTTTCTATATTTTGTGATTTGTTTTTTCAGATCGCCATCAACATATTCATGCAATAGTTGCATCCCTCCTTTCCGAAATGCGACTATCCCATTCCCGGTCCAATGCCGAAGTGCTTCTTGAAATTTTGGGAGGTCTTTTCCAGATGGCTGCACTCCTGAAAAAAGCCGTATTAGCTCATTCTGAATTTCGAGAATATTACGTGAATCAACAATACTTCTGATGCGTGAATATTCCTCATCAGGAAGATTATAAGTTCTTTCTACAATTTTCTCTGTCTTACCTTGTGATCCAGTTTCAAGGCTGATTTTCCTATCTGCTTTTATGTGGAGATGAGCATCAAGAAACACACTTTGCATTGCTCGAGAAGTGTTCACTAATGGATAACACTCAGCCAAGACGAGATTTAACTGATTCGCGACATCTTCAGAATCTTCAGCTTCTTCGACACACGCCCACCAGAAGTCGATGCAAGCACGTAAGTTCTGACCACCTGAACTTCTTCGGAAGTGTCTACCGTCCATCCAGTAATATTCGCCATGGTTACCTTCACCAAAATCGAGATTGCGATGACATAATTCAAAAGTAAACGATCTACTATTCTTGGTTAATTCAATTGTTTTAGTTCTTGGCATTTGAAGTTCCTATCACTCTTCCGTCTGACAGACCATGAGGCCCATAACTATAAATAAAATAGATACTTATGAGATGACGAATACCAATCGCGCACATGCCTAAAGGGAAATGAAACCCTTTTGAACTAGGCATGTTATGGACAAAAAAGCATCTTATCAAAAATCTAAAATATGTTGGACACAATATCGTGAAAAACATCGCTGGATTCGTATCGAGAAATTCCCTGACGGAATCGAACCACCCGAAAAGGTGCGTATTTACAGGCAAAACGACTACTTTCGGCTTCAGTTCTGGGACCCTGCTGCGAAAAAAAACCTCACAGAACGAGTCGACGGTGACCTGGTCACCGCCATCTTTCGCGCCCGGGAAATTGAGGAGCGCCTCAAACACTTCCGCTCATCCGGTCTGGGGCGAGGGAAACTGAAACATCAGAGTCTACTGGACCTCTATCAAAGTCACTTACAACGTCGAGCCGATGCCGGTGAAATCGATCCCAAAACGGTCAGAAGATACGCGTCAGCATTAGAACATTATCGATGCTTTGTAAGTCAACCACTGATAGCAACGACTTGCCCTTCTGCCACTAACGTCAATCGAGAATTGGTTTTACAGTTTCAATCGCATCTGAAAAACCTACAGATTTCTTCAAACGGACACCCCAATACAGAGAAACATACCATGGTTTCTTCTGATTATGTTCTCGATGTCGTAAGAGGAATGTATATCTGGGCGGCGGACCCAGATCGTGGCAACTTGATGCCTTCTGGTTTTCGAAACCCTTTCCAGGGTAAATTCAGACAAACTGAGTCAGTCGCACCGGACTTGTTTGGTGAACCTGATATCACAGTCCCCATGGCGGTCGAATTTCTGAAAAAATGTGACAGCTATCAGCTTCAACTGTTCGCCCTGTTGATTTTTTATGGCCTGAGGGCTTCCGAACCCTGTTTTCTATTCCGGGATAACCTGACCTCAGATGGCTGGTTGAAAGTCGTCTGCCTACCCCTGATCAGTTACAGGACCAAGGGGAGACGGGATAAGCGGTTACCTTTGCTCGAGCCTGTTCGGACATTATTTGAGAAACAACCCCGCCACATGGAATCAGGGCTGTTACTTTACCGGCGTAGCGTGTGGGAAGGAACTGAAAACTCACCTTTGGTGAATTATTCCCTGGATGAGATCACAAAGGAGTACACCCGTCGTTGCAGAAAAAGCACGAACCTCAACGCAGAGCTGGGGATACAGATTCGAGATCAGCTGCTTCAGGAAGCGGGCGGACTGAAATATGATCATATTGAAAACGAATTTCATCGCCTGGCTGACCAGTTATCCTGGCCAGCCGAGGCGACGCTCAAAGATTTTCGCCATCTGTTCAGCACAGCCATGATGAACGCCGGGATGCCAGAATACTACCGTAAATACTTGATGGGCCATGCCGTCAGCAAGGCTGCGATCAGCACTTACACCCATCTGGACCAGTTACGGGAACATTATCTGGAAGCCGCTCAAAGACAATTCTTGCCCTTGATCGAAGTTTTCACCAGGCGCAGTAATGAGCTGGTTTCGGCAGCTTAAAATCACTTACCCAGAAGTGGTTGGAGTTCACTCAGGAGCGAGAACCAGTTCGCTCGCCAACAGGTTCAAGCTCAGATCCTTGTCAACCGGCATACGACGCAGGAAACGACTGAACTGGTGCAGCATCATGCCCGCCGCAATATTGGCTGTGTAGATCGTACTCTGGGCAGTGCAGGCACCGGTGTGAGCCTCCGACTGATCAAACAGCGTGGATACATAATATTGCTGCATCGCTGGAGGGGAGATCGCCAGTACCCGGATCACTTCTCCCAGCATCCGACCATCAACAAAGAACTCACATTTCGCTGATATGGCACGCCAGATTGCTTCCCGGGCGGAAATGGAATCCACACAGCAGAAGATTACGCTGCCCGTTTTGTGCCGTGGACGAAAACGGTCCTGTAGCTCCGTGATGCTGATCTCAGGAGCAAGACTTCCAGCGGCTTCTCGCGTCGCTGACGTCTTGTACTTGCCCAGATCTGCCACCTGGTACCCCTGAGTCGTAATATTGGTCGACTCCACACTATCAAAGTCAATCAGCTGAATCCGTGGTGTCCCGATAGCCGCCAGTTGCAGGGCCACCTGACGGCCAATGGCTCCCACGCCAATGACGGTCGCTGTCAGTTGAGAAAGCCGTTCTGCCGGGATCAGGTCACTCTGTCTCTGGAAACGATCCGTAGTCACATTTAATGTATTCAAATTTGTTCTCCTTTCAATCCGTATTCAGCAAACAGCCAGTCCTCTTCCCAGTCAAAGTCTGTGGCCTGATCAAAAGCAGACTGGAGCAGGCGACGATTATTTTGCGGATGCACATGACTTAAATATTCCTCTTCCCAGTGTTCTGGATCACAACCAGCAAATGTGTGAGTGTAATCCCGTTTGACTGGGATTTCGTATTCGGCCGTCGGACCCACATTAAATTTTAACCGGGCATATGTTTGCCCTGTCCGCGCCAGAATGAACATTACGGCCCAATCTGATCGACCAAACACACGTTCAAAGGTGGCTTCATCGGTCTGGCTGGGTAACGGACAATCTCCCGGATGCGTATGAATCCAGATCCGCCCAAACTGTTCTGGACGGAGGCCCGCGTCCACCTGGTCGTCAAAGAAATTCGCCACCGCCTCATCGTCGAAGGCTACATGAGCCACCGAGCAGGTCTGTTCCACCAGCTGCAAGTCCTGCACCAGCAGCAGGTCTTCCTCTGAAGTAATTCCAAATCCACCGACTTCGGTATCGCCATAATCACGCAGGTACAACAGTTTCGCCCAGGCAGTCGGGCTGAACCGCAGTTGGGGCAACCGGGTTTGCTGCTGAGGCTTGGGCTTCCTGTACTTCTTCCTCTGTTTCTTCGAGTTCTTCTTCCGCATCACAATCAGAGCACCTTTCATTTTCAAGTAAACAGCGTTGGCAGCAGTCGGCATGACACTGTAT
>PAJV01000020.1 GCA_002706765.1 Gimesia sp. | reverse complement strand
CCACGTACCATCCAGAACCAAAGTTTCCACACCCATTCGGCACCGTCGGACAAGCCGAGCGGTGGCACACGGACGTCGTATACTGTTGGGTATATTCCAATTACTTAAGAGGTATCCGGATGGCACCGGGCCGATCCGACAGTGCTGGTACAAACCCGGAGAAAACTCCTGAAGCGGGTAGCCTCGAATGCAATTCGAGGTTGTCGCAGACAACAGGAAACTGTCAGGGCAATCGTTCAAATCAGAACAAAAAAGCCAACCCGTTTTCGTAGGGGTCGACCCATGTGTCGACCCGCCTGGCGGGTATCAACCGCGTATCACCCACAATGGGAACAGCTGAGACACCCCAGTCAGAATTTATGACCACGAACGACCCGAAACCAGTCAAAAGAAAAAGGGAAAGCCCGAATATAATTCGGGCCGAGCAAAGCGAGCAGGATGTTGCAGCTGCCTCGTGCTTCCATGATCAGGATTCTTATACTCACACGGCACGGCCGGACAAGCCGGACCGTGGCACACGGATATCTCTATCTTAGTTGAAATGTCTCCTGCAAAATCAGACCTGCGCGTACCATCCATGAGAGTGATTCAATTCAATATGAATTTTATCCAAAGAGCCCGTATTCCGCGAGCGGAACATCCCGCACGGAACCTGCCGCACACATTTTCATAAGATTACGGTTACGTTTTGTCTGTAACTGATTAAAATAGGAACCGCTCAACCTGGTCATCGCAGGAGACATTCTGATGTCAGAAAATAAAAGATCATTCCTCATTCGTTTTCTGTCCGCGGCCCTTCCCCTGTTGCTGGTACTGTATGTCTTGAGTATCGGCCCCGTTTCCGGATATCTGGTCACTCCTTCCGGCCTGCGGGACGATGTCTCTTCTGAAACACTTGGACGGATTGAGTCTTTCTACACTCCCGTAATCTGGGCTGTTAACAGTAATGATTTTTTATTGAGCATCGCTGAGAAATATGTTGAGTTCTGGGAAGACATTCTTTAATACCCGCACTGCTTTTAACAGGAACCTGAAAACACGATGTTGAAATGGCTCTTACTGATTCTCGTTTGTTTCCTCACCTGCGGAACCGCAGCAGCAGAGGAACTCTATCTGTTGCGTCTGGATGCCGTAGGCTACGTCAAATCTTCCGCAGACACGCCGCAGGAGAAGGTCCTGCAAAGTATCGAAGTCGTGGCACGCCTCGATGAACAGTTTCACAGCAAAGTGATTTCAGGGCCGGAAACGCAAATGCTGTCGGGCAAATTCTATTCTAAGGAGGGAAAGCTAAATGTCCGCCTGCACTACCAGCGACTGCTTGATGTGGGGAATGTCGTGCCCGTTTCCATCGACAGGGATGGCATCGTCATCACCGAACCCGTACTGGATCGAAGTGAAATCCAAACGACAGTCGAAGTGAAACTCAACACAGAGACCTGGGTTGGCAGGTTTGAAATAGAATCAGACAGCACACAGGGATCGACCAAGACCAGTTCCAGGTCAAAAGTGAACTATCAGCTGTTTCTCTCCCGCTACGAACCTCCAGCGGAATAATATTGAACACAGCTTGCTATCTGATATGATTCAGGCAGAGAAAACAGACACAATAACACGCGGTATTTTCCGAGGAATCATTTCTTCAACAACGATTTAACAGGCGAATGTTGCCTGGTAATCGGGAGGCAGATATGAGTGATTTAAGCAGAAGAGACGCCGTCAAACTGGTCGCGGGACTCGGCTTCGGCATGGGGGCACTGTCAACCCGAGACGCTGCAGGTGCAGAGCCCGCTCAGCCGGAAGACAAAATGCTGCAGGCGGCACTCGAAAATCCCTCCCGGTTCATGTTCACAGCCCAGCGGACGTTCAAGACCACTCCGTCCGGATACCGTCTTATCTTTACCTCGGCCCTGCGCAAACCGACCGACCACCCTGAAGGAGTCAGCATGCTGCCAGCTTCGATGCGAATCTTCCGGGCTAACGCCGATCAGGACGAATTCACCCGCAAAGGAGGGCTCTACTGGAAGTGTGACAAAGAGGCAGGACAGATCCAGTTCAGGAATCCAGGTGAATTGATCATGGTTATTTACGATCAGGATGGCACCGTCAACTGCTACTCTCTGTTCTATGATGTGCGCTGCTGAATCTTTTTTTTGAGCCCCTTTCATTACGGGAAGACAGACGATGATCGATCGCGAAAAACGCAACCAGCTGGCATCCCTGATTCGCCAATACCTTAACGGGCAAGCTGAATCAGCTGATTTCGAAGAATTGCCGTTTGAATATTACAAGTCAGATGACCCTGCACTTATTTTTGTTGCTGATGAACTCCCGATTCAACCGGAGAACGATGCGAACGCCCTCACAAAACAGGAGTGGGATTACATTCAGCGACTGCTTCTGCTGCTGGAATCCAATTCAACAGTTTCCTACCAGTATTCCAGTGACCGGTCCTGGACACAGCCTGCCGCTGCCGTGTTATTATTCACCTGTCTCTTCATCGTTCTCTTGACCGGGTTCAGCTGGCATCTATTCCTGTACTTCATTCCTGTGGGGCTCGCCACGATTCTGCTGCTGTTTCTCGGGGAACCTGTGCCGGAAGTGCGGCCTTTCGATCACATCGTCACACCATTTCACTCAATAGCCGACCTCGGTATTGCTTACGACTCGGCTAACTTCGTTAAGCAACGCTATACCGCTCCTTCAAAATACAGGAATAATAGTTTCTTTCTCAGATTTCTCGGAGCCGATGTATCGATATTATTTGTTTTTCTGTTCTTGATATGTATGCCTCCTTTCGCGTTAATATTCCTGTGCTTTCTTGATTCTGACTGTGAAATTAAAGTCCAACCAGCGTAAGAATAATCAGATTAAAATGCCTCTGACTGGATCGAAAGCTGTTCCGGATTTCATTGAACTTGCACTGCTTTTGTAATCATCGTGGCGGAATCCGAAAATCAATCCCCCTGCTCCTTTCATCGAGACCCGATTTTGCACTTACACTGATTCACTATTTGTTTAAACTATCTGTAGCTGAAAGAAATCACACTGAGGATTCGGGCATGTCTGCACATCATCAAACTAAAGTCACCAGCATTCTGCGCTCGCTAAGTTTCATGCTGGGCCTGTTTGTGTTGATTTATGTGCTCAGTGTGGGACCCGTGATTGCCATTTTTAGCTATTCTCACGGGTATATGTCCCCCGATCAGATTCGGCTCGTCAATTTCCTGTATGCCCCCTTAAGCTGGCCCGCCGATTGCAGCGCCTCGTACCGCGATCTGTTCAGCGCCTATGTCAGCCTCTGGTTAAGACTCATCTGAGCAGTTGCGACTATTAAAACAGAGTGATCTTTCCCCTGCTCTGGCCATGCTTCTGATTTGCGCCGGAAGTGTGTATAATCCTGCACCATGCTGACATGAATGAACTACAAATATACAGGAAAACCGCTTCAGGGCTACGATGGAAGATCACTGGATACTACGCAGACGTGAGGACGAAGAGGGGCACCCGCGAAAGACGTTTAACGATCCCGACTCGGAAAACTTTGAGTCACAGTTCCTCCGCGATAAAGCCCGGATTATTCATTCGTCCGCGTTTCGTCGGCTGCAGTCGAAAACGCAGGTCTTCTCACTCGGGGACAGTGACTTCTACCGCACGCGTCTTACGCATTCTCTCGAAGTCGCGCAGATCGGTGCCAGTATTGCCTCGCACCTGCGGTTTTCGTCACCCCAGAATCAGCTCTCCACGCTGATTCCCTCCAACAGTCTGATCGAAGCAGTCTGCCTGGCGCACGACCTGGGACATCCCCCTTACGGGCATGGTGGTGAATATTCACTGAATAAACACATGCACCAGGCTGGCGGCTTTGAAGGCAATGGTCAGACCCTGCGCATCGTCTGCCGCCTGGGTGAGTTTTCCGATCATCATGGCCTGGATCTCACCAGGAGAACCCTGCTGGGGCTGTTGAAATATCCCGCCACCCATTCGCAGGTGGCCAACTATGAAAAATTACAGGATCACGATAGCGATTCCCCCTCGAAACTTTCGCTCTATCGACCTCCCAAATGCATTCACGACGATGACGCGGATCTGCTGGCCTGGATCCTGCAGCCCTTCTCCGCCAGCGATCAGGCGATTCTCTCAGAAATCAGGACCAGGCCAGGCGGGCATGCGAAAACGGTCCGCAAGTCCTTCGATACCTCGATCATGGAACTGGCAGACGACATTGCGTACGGCGTGCACGACCTGGAAGATGCCATTGCGCTGGGGCTGGTCTCCCAGAAGATCTGGGAAGCCGAAGTCATGGAGCAGATCGGGGCTTTTGAAGACTCGTACCTGGCGAATGTCGTCACCCGTTACACGGAAAAGCTGTTTTCCAGCTCGCATAAACAGCTCAAGCACGGCATCAGCAACATCGTCGGCGGCCTGATTCGCGATACCGAAATCCGGGATCTGGAATCAGGCGAACACGAGCTGATCCGTTACAATGCCTGCCTGAAAGCGGACTCGGCTGCGATTCTCGAGATCTTGAAAACGTTTGTCCTCAAACATGTCATTCGGCAGCGTCAGAACCAGATTCTGGAAATCAAAGGCCAGATGATTGTCGATAAACTGTTCGACGCTCTGCTTGAAAATCCGGAACGACTGTTGAAGCCGGACGAGTATGAGCTTTATAAAACTTCCAATTCGAAACGGGTTCTGTCTGACTATGTCTCGGGCATGACTGACCTCTACGCCAGTCGTCTCTACAGCAGCCTGTTTCTGCCCCAGTCCGGATCGCTGTTTGATCAGTTCTGAATTCGAGCCAGTTCCGGCAGCGGATTCAGAAATTCTGTGATTGCAGGGAAGACAGCAGTATCCCCGTGTCGTTTCGCGTGCCTCTCTCATTAGCTGCCCGGCGTACGCCGGACGCTTCATTGCGGGGATGAGACGTTTTTGAGAATCTGTCTGCAATATCTGATTGGAGAGAAACGATACCCCAGAATATTTCCAGAACTACAGACTTGACATGCAACTGTATGGTTGCGTATAAAGACAGTCGATGTGCAACCGCTGGGTTGCGAGTAGTGGTTCAGTTGCTATAATCGAGAGGAGACAAGTGATGGTATCTTCCAACAGTGATGTCATTAAAAAGCAGATCAAGCTACAGGCTTCCCAAAATCGTGTCTGGAATGCATTAACGAACTATCGGGAGTTCAGCGCGTGGTTTGGCGTGAACCTGGAATCCCCGTTTGTGCCGGGGGAGACAACTGTGGGACAAATTACAATTCCGGGTTACGAGCATGTTAAAATGGAAGTGGAGGTCCACCAGTTACAGCCCGAAACGTTATTTTCGTTCTACTGGCACCCTTATGCGATTGAGCCTGACTATGATTATTCTCAGGAGCAGCCGACGCTGGTTGAGTTTCACCTGGAAGCAATAGAAGACGGAACTCTCCTGACGGTCATCGAATCCGGTTTTGATGCGATACCTGCGGTACGTCGCGACGAAGCCTTTCGTATGAACGACGGGGGCTGGACCGGACAAATCAAAAATATCGAGACCTATCTCAATGAAAGTATTCAAACGTGATGTCGGGCAGTTATGCAGGCGCGCCCCCCTGTTTGCGGCCCTGGGTGATGAAACCAGATTGACGCTCTTAATGAAGCTGGGAGATGGCCAGCCCAAGTCCATCTCCCAGCTGTCGAAAGGGGAATCCGTATCCAGGCAGGCCATCACCAAACATCTGCAGGTCTTAAACGAGGTCGGACTCGTACGCGGTGTGCGGCAGGGACGTGAAAAACTCTTCCAGGTTGAAAAAAAGCCGCTGGAGGAGGTACGGACCGCCCTCGATCTGATTTCCAGGCAATGGGACGATGCACTGGATCGTTTGAAAACGCATCTCGAAAATTCCTGAATATCAGTTTGATGACCGTAGACGAGTTTCGTGAAAGCCCAGGTCGCCTGTGATCTGGTATTACAGGCAAGTGGGCCGACTGGGTAAATTGCCCCGGGATTTCCAGTGGAACGGGCACGTTTCCGCTATTCGTTCCGTTTATCAATCTGCAGCCTGTTAAGACTGAGAAGGTCGGGATTGTCCGGTTCCCGGGCCGACTGCCGAAATGAATCGGAGAGGCCTGTTTTTTGCTTCGCCAGGCGGCCAATGGGGATCTTGAAACAGCGTCAAACCCGGCCTGTTTACCTTTACAGGTACTCGGCTTTCAGTATAATGAACCTGTCATGAAAGTATGACGAGCAGAGACAAGGTGTAGAATAACCTCCTTCGGGTCGTTCATCTCTTCCCGCTCCATTGTGCGTAGCTGGCCTACTACGTAAGTATCCGCTTCGGTTTTTGTAGCTTTATCTGCTTTCATTTTTTGATCCGCAACAGCTCGATTGCAGTACTGTCGCGTGTCACCGGTTTATTTGGTTGGAGAGCAGAAATGCCACAAGGTAAGATTAAGAGAATTGTTTCAGATCGCGGATTCGGGTTCATTGAAGGCGAACGGGGCGACCTGTTTTTTCATTATTCCGAAGTACAGGGTGTCACACTCGAAGAACTTCAGGAAGGTCAGCTGGTCGAATACGAAGTCGGTCAGGGTCGTAAAGGTCCCTGTGCCACAGGCGTGAAAGTCGTCGACTAGTCATAGACCGCTGGACTGAACAGACATTGCGCCCGGATATTCTCCGGGCGTTTTTTTTGTGGACTTAATCTTTCTCAGCAGAACCGACGCGGTCCGGGGTATCGGGAATCTGATTGATCAGTTCATTCGGCCCCCCCTGGCGGGAATTCTTTCGCAGGGTAAAAGCATCGTAGAGCGTTCCCGTCGCGGTGAATGCCTGGTAGCGGATCTCCTGTGGTTCAACAGTGATGACCTGGTACAGCTGGGTTTCAGCGGCGCGTCTCAGAAAATCATTCTCTGCTTTGAGTTCATACATTTTCGGACCACTGACCGAGACGGCATACACGGTTCCCCCTGCTGATTGGCGACGTGCTTTCTGCCCGGTGTTCTGTCCGGAGTTTCGTTGCAGAACCAGTCCCGTGCGTCCATAAGAGTGATCGTGTCCCTGCAACACCAGATCAACCTGGTATTGATCATACAGCGGCTGCCAGTGCTTGCGGAGTTCCGGATTGTCCCGCCCTTCACTGACCGAATTAATGGGATGATGGTGTGTGACGATCGTCCAGCGGTTCGGGTTGTCTTTGAGGACGGTCTCCAGCCACCTGGCTTGTGTTTCGATGTCGTCCATCGAATTCAGCCCGATCAGACGAATGCCCTGGAAGTCAAGATAATAGACCGTTTCTTTCATTCCACTGGGACCGTTTTCCGGAAATTCAAACCGTTGTCGCCAGCGTCGCGCCAGATGCCTTTTCTCGGTTTTCTGTTCCTCAGCCGTCGGGTTCACACGGTTGATGTCATATTCATGGTTGCCCGGAATGGCCAGGTTTGGGAGCATCCCGTTCAACCAGCCTCCGGAATTGTTCCACTCTCCCCATTCCTCATCCTTATTTCCGCGATTCACCAGATCACCGGCATGCAGCAGAAAGCGAGCCTGGGGGGCTGTCAGTACCGCCTGGCGAATCACGCGTGACCAGAGCGATTTGATCTGGTTCTGTGCATCGCCGAAGTAGATGAAAGTGATAGGGGCTGCTTTGTCACTCAAGGTGCGAAACTGCAGCCATTCACTCCAGTTTTCCCCGGCACCGACCCGGTAGGCATACAGGGTGTCCGGTTTGAGGTCGGTAAAGGTCAGCGCGTGGAAATGGCAGTCTCCCCGATCAGTTTTCAACTCACTGGTTTCCGCTTTCAGCTGACGCGATCTTTTGACAAACTCGGGGCCCTCGCCCGCGAAAGCGATTTCGCCAAAACATTCGTTGACGGAAGTGTCGGTTCGCCAGGTGACGGACTGCGCATGGGCGGGATCCTGTTTCCAGGTCAGCATGATACGATCGGGCACCGGCGTCGGCTGGTAAATCTGTCTGTCCGCCTCCCCGGCATAGATCTCCTGAGGAGCACTAAACGGCACAAGGAGCAGGCTGAACAGGACTGATAGAATACAAAAGCAGTGGGACATGATGTGCCTTCATCTTTGAAACAGCAGAAACGGATTCGGTCGAACGGCGGGAGACGTAATGAGTTTGTCAGTCCGGTTATATCGCGCACGAGTAGGACAGATTAAGTCTACCGGCAGCGGATCAGCCTGAATTCACTGAAACTTCAAATAAAGGAACGCCGATTGTTTCAGGAAAACAGTTCGGAAACGACACGACCTTCAACATCGGTCAGACGGAAATCCCGGCCAGCATGACGGTAGGTCAGGCGTTCGTGATCGATGCCCAGCAGATGCAGCAGCGTGGCGTGCATGTCGTGCATGTGAACTTTATTCTCGATGGCTTCGTGGCCGAATTCATCAGTGGTACCATATGAGAAACCGGCTTTGACGCCGGCACCACACAGGAAGTGTGTGAAGCCTTTGGGATTATGGTCGCGGCCGTCAACGCCCTGCTTGAACGGATTGCGACCGAACTCACCGCCCCACCAGATGAGCGTGTCTTCCAGCAGTCCGCGCTGTTTCATATCCTGAATCAGGCCGGCGACCGGTTTGTCAGTGGCGCGGGCATGCGTTTCATGTTTCTGGATTTTACTGTGCTGGTCCCAGCGGGGCGTATTTCCATTGTCGGCGTAATTCACCTGGATGTAGCGTGTTCCCGCTTCCGCCATGCGACGGGCCAGCAGGCACTGGCGGCCGAAATCATCCGTTTCTTCCTGGCCGATTCCATACAGATCGAACGTGGCCTTAGATTCTCTCGACAGGTCCGTCAACTCCGGTGCATACTGCTGCATCCGGAACGCCAGTTCGAACGAGTTCACGACCGCCGCCAGTTCGTCATCGTCCTGGTTGGACTGCCGTTGACTCTGGTTGAGTGACTGCAGCAGGTTCAACTGCTGGCGTTGCCGGGCAAGTGACCACTGTTGATTTTTGACATTATTAAAGCGGGCTTCTTTCGCCGGTTGTGCAGCCCGACCGAGTGCGGTTCCCTGGTAATGGGAGGGCAGGAACGCATTGGAGTAATTGCGGGGGCCGCCATTCGACGCCGAGGGAGAAATCGTAATGAAGCCGGGAATGTTTTCATTTTCGGTTCCCAGGCCGTAGGTCACCCATGAACCGACCGAGGGCATAATCAGGTTGGTGGTTCCCGTATGCAGGAACAGGGTACTCGGACCGTGGGCTACACCGTTGGTGTGCATGCTGTGGACGAAGCACAGATCGTCCACCTGCTTGCCGATTTCCGGAAAGAGGTCGGAAACCCAGTGGCCGGTTTCCCCGTACTGGCGGAACTTCCAGAGGGACTGCATGACTTTCTCTTTGCCGTAACCGCCGGTCTTGGCGATCTTGCGGGAATCCTTGAATTCCAGTTCTTCTCCGTCTTTTTTAGCCAGCAGCGGTTTATAGTCGAAGGTATCTACCTGGCTGGGACCGCCCTGCATGAAGATGAAAATGATGCGTTTGGCACGCGGGGGAAACATCGGCTCCTGCGGTGCCAGTGGATTCTGCGGGGAGACGGAAGGACTGTTCGCGCGGGCGGAATTCAGCATGCCGTTCAGTGCCAGTGAACCAAACCCGCAGGCAGAACTGGCCAGTAACTGACGACGTGTAACGGGTTGATATTGTGGGAACATGGAATCACTCCAGGTTTATTTAATATAGCGAAAATCGATGCAGGCAATGATCGTCTGGCAACAGGCGGTCCACCGTTCCAGTTCTGTAGCAGAGTCCTGCGCATCGGTCTGATTCAGGAAGGCAGCAGTATTATTTCGTTCCGCCTGGCTGGGAAGCCGTCCCAGGGACAAACGAAACAGGGCATTGATCCGGGCCGCATCATCGTCGGGGTATTTCTCCAGCAGTCGCTGAGCGGTATTCTGCGCCTGTTCGATGACAAACGGGTTATTCATCAGGTACAGCGCCTGCGTGGAAAGCGTGCTGGTATTTCGTCGTCCTACCGACAGGTTGGGATCGGGAAAATCAAAGATCGCCAGTAGATCATGCAGGCGGTTACGAAAGACCGGCACATACACACTGCGGAAATGATTTTGGAACTGGTAGCCGTACTCCGACTTTGTATCGGGGCGGATGGTCTGCGCTTGCTGCGACAGATCCAGCTTCCCACTGACAAGCAGGATCGTATCGCGGATTGCTTCCGCATCCAGGCGTCGATGATTCTGGTGAGATAGCAGCCGATTGTCCGGATCTGTTTCGCGTTGTTCTGCACTGGAGTGGCTGGAAAGCTGATACGTCTTCGAAAGCACGATCTCGCGAATCATGGCTTTGGTCGACCAGCCATTATCGATCAGTTTCAAAGCGAGGTGATCCAGCAGTTCGGGGTGAGAAGGTGTCTCGCCTCGGAAACCGAAATTGTCCACTGTGCGGACCAGGCCGGAACCGAACAGGTGATGCCAGATCCGATTGACATACACGCGGGCTGTGAGCGGGTTGTGGGGGTCAGTGATCCAGCGGGCCAGTTCTCTGCGACCACTGGCATCTGCGGGGATAGCCGGCGCTTGCGAAGTCTGCGCGACCGTGAGGAATCCGCGGGGCACTTTTTTGCCCACGTGATGGACGTCGCCTCGAAGCAGCAGGTGGTAATCGCCCGGTTCGTCCTGCTCATAGACCGACATGATCTCAGGAACTTCGGGGGGAGCGGTTTTCTTGTGATGTTCCATTTCGGTCTTGAGGGCGGTAAGCTGCTGCCTGGTTTCTTTGATTTTCAGCAACGTCTGTTTGTATTCGGAGACAGCGGCCTGCTCTTGTGTTTTGTCCGCAGGATCGGCGGGCGCGGAAATAAAACGGATGGCGTCGACAATCACATAGCCGTCAGTCCCCTCATTGGAAACGATGATTTCATCATCGGCGGTCCCTGAGAATTCAAACTGGCCGACGGAGGCGAACGTACCGTCTGTCGGCTCGATGCGCTGATTCAAATAAACCGTCTGTTTTCCTAAAGGCGTCTTGACCGTAATCGGCACGCGTGAAGCCCGCGATTCTGCCGAATTGTAGGCCAGCTGGACATCGTAACGGCCCGACTTGAGCTTGCGAGGGGAAAACTTCACCAGCTTTTCCCCTTTGGCGGTATGCTTATCGTGAATATAGCCTTTGCCGACATAGTTTTTGTAGAAAGTGGATTCGGTCCAGTCGCCGATCAGCGTTGCCGCGGAATCATCCAGCGTGATCGTATTCAGGTTGGTTCGCAGCAGCTTTAATTCACTTTGTTTTGATTTAATCTGAGAATCCAGGCTGGCCAGAGTCTGCTGGTAGGCGTCGTACTTTGTCTTCTCGGGCGCCGGCAGTGGCAGCGGGCGTTTGGTCCAGCCCGAGACATTTCCCGGAGTCAGCATTTTCGTACTGCGAAAGATGCCGGCCAGCGCGTAGTAATCGGAAGCCGGAATGGGATCAAATTTGTGATCGTGGCAGCGGGCACAGCCCAGCGTCATTGACAGAAAGGCTCTGCCGACCGTCTGGATCTGTTCGTCGATCACATCCATCCGCAACTGCTCTTTATCCTGCTGTTCGTAGTTCGTGGGGCCCAGCAGCAGGAACGCGGTCGCTACCAGCTGTTCGCGACGCTGCTGATAGTCTTTCGCGTCCAGCAGATCACCGGCGATCTGTTCGGTGATGAACTGATCGTACGGTTTATCTGCGTTGAACGAATCGATGACATAGTTCCGATACCGCCAGGCAGAATCATATAACAGGGAGCGGCCGCCCCCCGTAGACTGTGAATAGCGGGCGATATCCAGCCAGTAACGTCCCCAGCGTTCGCCGAAATGGGGAGATGCCAGCAGCTCATCGACCAGTTTTTCCGTCGCGGCGGGACTCTCGTCTTTCAGGTAGCGGTCAATTTGAGCGGGTGTCGGAGGCAGGCCTGTCAAATCGTAATAGAGTCGACGGACCAGGGTCGTGCGTGAAGCGGCAGCAGCCGGCTGTAATTTCTGCTGTTCCTGACGAGCACGAATAAAACGATCGATGGCGGTTTGGTTCCAGGCGGCATCGGTCACAGTGGGAACAGGCTGGTCGGTGATTGGACGAAACGCCCAGAACTGCTTTCCTGTTTCGATATCAACGCTCTGTTTAACGAGCTTGCTTTCGCCGTCCCGGGGGTCCGGGGCTCCCATTTTGATCCATGTTTCAAAATCGGCGATAATTTCCGGAGACAGTTTCCCGGAAGGTGGCATCTCGAAACTTTCGAACTTGAGCGATTCCAGCAGCAGACTCTCTGCTGGTTTGCCAAGAGTTAACGCAGCTCCGGAATCGCCGCCTTTCAAGAGGCCCGCCCGCGTGTCGAGCAGCAGGCTGCCACGAATCGATTTGGAATCGGCGGCATGACATTCGTAACAGTGTTTGATCAGGACGGGACGGATCTTCGATTCAAAAAACGCAATTCCTTTGTCACTCGCTTTTCCTGCAGCTTCCACGCTCCAGGCGGGTGACATCAGGCCGGACACAATCAGTATCAAAACTGGATATCGTATCAGGCGATTTATTGGTTCAGTCCGTCGCATTCACCCTGCTCCTCGTTCGGTTGGGGGATGACCCTTCAGCACGTCCGTTTATCGGAATTGAATCAACTAATGTTTATATCAGGATTTGTGACCGAAAACAACTCTTTTTCGACCCGGAATCACCACCAAACCGCCTCTGTTCTTGAGCTTACGACGTTTACATCGATTTTACGGCAACCATATTCACAACGGGGCAAAAAAATACCCCCGATTCAGATACTTGAACCGGGGGGAAACGCAAATGGCTGGATGGCCTGCAAATTCATTCAGCACAGAAATTCAGGAAATCTCAGCGGAAGATCAGCTGTTCTTCTTCTTGGATTTCTTGCCTTTGGCAGGCTTTTTGATTTTGGCGAACTGATCGGCGGTTAACACACCTTCCAGTTTACCTGTGACTTCACTGTTCAGCTTACGGATTTCGCCAGTCACTTCTTTCATCTGTTTTTCCTGATCATCAGTCAGATTCAGAGCAGCGCTCACAGCGTCACGAAGCTCTTTGCCTTTTTTGCCGGCGTCTTTGGCTTCTTTCATCGCTAAACGACGAGCTTTGACCTGATCGTCTGTCAGGATCTCACGATTCTTTTTCTGCAGTGCGGCGAATTTTGGTGTGTACTCTTTTTTGAGTGCTTCCACTTTTTCTTTCTGCTCTGCATTCAATTCAATCGTTTCAGGCAATTTCAAAGCCTGGATTGTGACGTTCGCCTGCTTTTTGTTGCCTTTTTTCTTTTTGGCACCTTTCTCTGCTGCATCTACGGATGCGACACAGGCCATGATTAAAGCGACAGCCACAAGCGCTTTCGATACTTTCAACATTCTCATTCCCCCTCAGGAAATATCAATAACATAGTATGCCAGACATCCAACATGGATATTGGCGGGAAGTGCCACAGTCAGGTTTTTATTATGAGAACAGTTTATTGATCACGGCACCGTCACGAACGATGGTAATCGGCCGTCCGGTGTTGGTGTGATATTCTTTGGTAAAATCGATGCCCAGGTTATGGTAGAACGAAGCGGCCACGTCATCGGGAGAGAATCCATCTCCTTCAGGTTCCGTTCCGTTGGCCGTACTCTTGCCGAGTACCTGTCCGCCCTTCACCTGGCCACCGGCCATCAGCATGAACATACAGCGTGGATAGTGATCACGACCGCCGCGCTGAGTATTGATTTTCGGCGTACGTCCGAACTCGCCGGTGACAAAAACGGCAGTCGACTCCAGTAAGCCTTTTTCAGCCAGGCCGTTGAACAGAGCCGACAGGCCTTCATCGAACGGAGGCAGCTGACGGTTTTCCAAAGCGTCCCAGTTCTTGTTGTGTGTATCCCAGCCCCCCATGGAGACGGTCACAAACCGCACGCCCGATTCCACCAGACGGGAAGCCAAAAGACAGCTCTGTCCAAAGCTTGATTCACCGAATGGTTTGACAAAGTTTGGCGATTCTTTGGAAACATCAAATGCATCGCGGGCTCGTTTCGAAGTGATGATCGATTGGGCCTGCTGGCCGAATCGGTCCAGACCTTCAATCAGCTGTGAGTTCTTTTCAAGGCTGCTGAATTTCTGATCGATCTCCTGGAGCAGCGATTCGCGGCGTTCGATATTTTCAATGGTCAGACCGGATCGGAGCGAGATGCCTCGCACGTTGAACGGTTGCCCGGGACGTGGTGTCGCGCCGGTATTCAAGGGTGCGTATTTGACGCCCAGGAAGCCTGGTTTCTGGGTCGAATTGGGAATGGAAACATAGGGAGGTAAATTCGCCGGACCCGGATATTCCTTGGTATAGACGGCACCATAGCCGGGATATTCCAGTGAGGGTAACGGACGGCTGCCT
Source organism: Gimesia sp. (assembly GCA_002706765.1). GTDB lineage: Bacteria > Planctomycetota > Planctomycetia > Planctomycetales > Planctomycetaceae > Gimesia. Next base: position 188,300 of record PAJV01000020.1, on the reverse strand, counting down.
GTGTTGACATAGGCACGGCCGAGTGCGTGTGCGGCGACGGAGTGCGAGACCCCGCGGAGCAGTGCGAACTTGTCCATGCAGCCGGCCAGCTTCGGCAGATGCTCGGAAATTTCGATGCCGCTCACGTTGGTTTTGACGGGTTTGAATTCCCCGCGGTAGTCACTGGACGCCTCGGGTTTGAGGTCGAACGTATCCATGTGGGAAGGACCGCCGGAAAGTTCGATGAAGATTGCCGACTTGGCTTTTTCCGGTTTTGCCTGTCCGGCATCTACCATTCGCAGGTAGGAAGAGAGCGTCAAACCAGTGAAGCCAAGGGTACCGATTTTTAGAAAATCGCGGCGTTTGACTCCATCGCAGGTCATTGATACGGCCATGAGAATTCCTTTCACATTGTGATGCCTGATGTTGTCAATCAGGCGAAATTTGTTTGGTGATACAGTGGTATGTCGCTGTTGTTTCAGTATTGATTTTAGTGATTGAGCATGAATTCCTTCGTGTTAATCACTGCCCAGATCAGGTCATACAGACCATCCATTTTATTCTGCGAGTCACCCAGGTATTTTCTGGCAGAAGCAATTTCCGCTTCTGTCGGATAACGGCTCAAGCTTCTTAAGTAAGTGCTGGTGATGATCTCTTCTGATTTCTCATCCGAAATCGGCTCTTCAAATGTCTGCAGCTTTGCTGGAGTATTGCCGGCCTTGCCCGCCATCTGCCGTACTTTTCGCATCTGCTCATTGAGTTCCCGGAATCGCTTCTGGGCCTGCTGGAGTTTCTTTTTATCATCCTGCTTTTTCAACTGGGCCACACGCTGCTTGGCGTCTCTGGCCTGTTCCTGCAGTTTCTCCAGTCGATCACCCATCTGCTCTTTCTGTGCGTTCGGCTTCTGTACGGCGCCCAACTGCTGTCCCACCTGGAAGAGCCAGCTGCTGTTGGAACGATTGATGGCGGAATACACGTCGTTGTCGTTTTTGAGGTACATCGTCTGCAACAGACTGGGATCGACTGAACGATCGCAGTCACAGTTGTTTTCACGTGTCGAACGTCCGAAGATGGTTAACGCGTACTGCTGATCCCGCATGGCCCGGTTACGGGTTCCCGAGGCAGCAATCGCGATCGCACGGTCACTGAGGCTGTTTTTCATACTGTCAATCGCATCATCAGAGGCGGTTGCCTGATGAATCGCATCGTACAACACTTCTGCAGGCAGACGATGGGGAATGTAGTGGCTGAAGTTGACTTCATCCAGTTCATTCGTTTTGTTGGTCTGCCAGCTGCGCTGATAGGTATCGCTGTTGGTGATTTCCCGATGTAACCATTTCATATCAAAGTCACGACGAATGAATTCGCGAGACAGGTAGTCAAGCAGAGGCCCGTTGCTGGGAGGGTTCGCCAGGTTCAGGTCGTCAGCCGGTTCGATGATGCCACGATTGAAGTACGAAGCCCAGACGCGGTTGACGAAGGCTTTCGCGAAATACGGATTGTCTTCACGACGTAACCATTCCATCAGGGCCGTACGCGGGTCTTCCAGTTCATTGATCTGGACCACTTCTGCTCCAAGGAGCTTGGCGGTATCCGGAGTCTGACCGTTGCGGCCTCTCTTATTCTGTTTCTTTCTGTTTTTATTGTTCTTATTCGCAGGACGTGCTTTGGTTACATACACTTCCATGAAAGGCACGTCTTTACCATTCTTGACTTCTTTGCTCAATTCGCGGAGCAGCTGGTTACCACGCAGTTTGTCGGCACCCAGTTCATCTACCATCGCAGCGTATTCATCTTTCGATTCAGGATTCACGCCAAAGTTGACCCGGGTAAAGAACCCCCGGAACTGTTTGAAGTCGTTCTGGGTCCATTGATCAAACGGGTGTTTGTGGCATTGAGCGCACTGAATCCGGATTCCCAGAAAGGTGTAGGCAAAGCCCAGCACGCGATCATCGGGGTTCCGCAGATCACGCCGCGCCCAGTAATAAGGCATGTGATCACGATCGGTAATGTCTTTGCCGGGTTTGTCCTGGTAGATGGCATTGATGTTTTTGGTGAACTCTTCGAAACTTTCACCATTTTCACGGCTGGTTGCCAGCAGGATGCCTTCGGTGATCTTATCGTAGCCCACGTTATTGGCCACGCGTTTTTTGATCCAGTCGTACCAGTCCTGGCTGGGGCGTTCGCGTACGGGAGAAACATTGACGAGATCGTCATAGTTATTCTGAGTGAAGTCACACAATTTGGTCGACCACCATGCAGCGTAGCCGGGAGATTCCAGCAGTTCGTCGATTTTCTGTGACCGCTTGTCCGGTGAGGTGTTTTTCAGAAACGCTTCGATTTCGTGTGGTGCGGGAAGAGTGCCGGAAATGTCCAGGCTCACGCGTCGCAGGAATTCGGTATCATCACATTTGTCAGCGGGGATCATTCCCAGTTTTTGCAGTTTGTTGACCACGTGTTTGTCAACTTCTGTGGCAGCGGCAATCTGCGGGTATTGATCGCCATACTGATCTGAGACGGGCTGCAGAACAGGCACGGGAATCACGCCGGAATCGTAGAAAGCCACCACATGGGTGTCTCCTGGTTTGGCGGCGGTGACGAGGCCCTCTTCGGTAATCGTCGCGACCTGTTCGTTATTGGTCTGGAAGCGACAGAGCGGAGTGACATCTTCACGGGTTCCGTCAGACCAGACGGCGATGGCGTTTAAAGAAACGGTCTCCCCTTCTTTTTTGAACTGAATCGCATTGGGGGTCACAATCAGACGCTCGAACTGGGGGGCTGCTTTGGGAACGCCGTTGGCGCCTGCTTTGACCCAGCTCAACAGCAGCCGATGCTGCCAGCTCTCTTTTTCGAAGCGTTTGCCCCCTTCGTGTTCAATTTCGTTTAAGGGTTTCTGAATGATCAGGCTTTCAGCCGCGTTTTTCAGATCGACGCGCTCAGCGTCTTTATCCGTTAACTGCTGGTGATCCATCGCGAAATCGTAGCCGAACAGCGAGAGACGGAAGTCGCCTTTCCCCTGGAAGGAACCATGGCAGGCACGACCATTGCAACCCAGCTTGCCCAGCAGCGGGACGACGTGTTGCTGGAACTGGGGGATTTCGGTGCTGGCGGGATCGGAAAATCGCTCGTTGACCGGCTGTTTGATGTCAGCCTGGTCAGCGGCTTCGATCGTTGCGGACAACGCGAAGACGGCCAGTAAGGAGCAGAAACAACTTGTTATGCGAATTGATTTCATATCACACCTTGCATTAGAGACGACATAAAGTCTGTCAGAGAGTAATCCGTTTACTTTTGTTTTTTATTCGACGGGCCCGGTTTTTTGATACTGCGGTTGATTCTGGTCAACTCGGAGTCAACGAGGCTGTCGTGGTTCTGTTCGATTTCGGCGATGGATTTTTCCAGTTTCTGAACCCGTTTTTCAGCCATGGCTTTTTCATGCTTTAACAGTTCCAGCTGCAGATCCATTCGCTGTTTCAGTAGCGATTTTAATTCTGTCTGATCATCGCCACTGCCCATGATGGAAACACGGGCGGCCAGCAGTCGAATGCGGGAATCGACTTCCCAGCGCTCCAGTGTCAGACGGTAGCGATCATTGTCACGCTTTTTGAAACGATCCAGTTTGGTCAGCGTGTTGTCCAGATCGCGAACGGCGCGTTTATATTCGCGGGGTTTGTGCTTTTTCAAACGCTGGATCAGGTCTGCCAGTTCGGGGTGATGGGTTCTGGCAAATTCGATCGCCAGTTTTTCCCGTTTGGCAGTGATGGCATTGTTCGTTTTCTGTTCTTTGTCAGGTTTGACACCCGGTGTGCCAGCCGCTTTCGCCTGGGATGCATCTCGAGAGATATTCACTGTTTCTGAACGGTCACCGTTTTGTGCCGAGACAGAGGCAGGCAGCAGCAGGCAACCGCAACTGAGGAGTAACAGCAGCAGGCGCGAGAACGTATCGGATTGGCGAAGGCTTGATATCATGAATTCAGTTGACACTTTCATCCGGAAGAGCGACGGCTGTATAAAGCCAGTCTGGAATTTCGAGTGAATGGCTTTCAGCCAGCGTGTTCTGCTGATCCAGCAAGTCGCTGGATTCCGTGGCGGCATTCTGGGAGATCAGCTGATTTTCTTCAGCCGACTCGGACCAGAGACTCAGCAGGTGTTCCAGGTCTTCTTCGGAAGCATCGCTCAGGGGTGACTGCGAAACCAGTTCGGTTTCGGGGACCTGGTTTTCCGGCTGCAGTGAAACAACCAGGAACAGCATCGCGGCGACAGAGCAGCTGACTACAATCCATTTCAGCGATTGACGCTGAGTCACAGGCTTTGGCTGGGGAGTGACAGCAGCGGGCGCAGATTCGATTGTATGTAAACCCGCCATTAACCGGGTGGCCTGTGCCAGTGCTTCCCGCGCCGACTGATTTTCTGCGAGCAGCGATTCAAATTGGAGTGAATCGTCGGCAGAGAGGTCATTCGTGATATACTGAAACGCGATCCAGTTCAGGTCGTTTTCAGCAGCGTTATCAGATTCAGGGTTTAAGTGATTCATAATCAGGGTCTTGTCAGGTAGCGGTGATCATCAAATTCCATTTATTCAGAGGGATGATCGAGCCGACTTGAAAGTGTTTTAATGGCGAGTCTCATTCGCGTCAGAACCGTTCCCAGGGGGATTTCCAGTTCCTGTGCAATTTCGTTAAACGTTTTATTTTCATAAATCCTGGCTTGCACTACCGCCTGTTGTGATTCAGGGAGTTGAGTGAGTGCCAGTCGGATCTGTTCAATGTTTTCATCATCCAGGAGCCGTTGATCAGGTGAATCAGTCGAGAAAAACGTCGTTGTCTGTCCCAGTTGATTCAATGATTTCTTCTGGATCTTGTTCCGACGGATCAGTTCCATCGCTGCATGGTAAGCCACTCGAAATAACCAGCCTTTGCGGGTTTCTTCTTTCGAGGTGCCTCCTGCTTCCAGGGCTTTGGAAAACGTCAGCTGTAATACTTCATCAACCAGATCGTGGTTACGTAACAAACCCACTAAAAAAGCGCGCAATTCGCCTGCATGGTCTTCAAATAATTGATGGACGAGCTCGGGGGCGAGTTTGCCATCGTTACCGGTGGCCAATTTCTACTCCCGTTTGTTAACAAAACCACGGCTTTTAGTAATACTGATGCATGAGCAGTCGGATTTATTTTCAGAAACCAGAAAGATTTTTAAAATTATCCGACGATAGAGGAAATCGCGCAAGTCACTATATTACAGGAATGTAGAGATACTTCGGCAGACCTGCATGCGGAAAATCCTCAGTCAGAATATCCAGACGAGGGGTAAGATGCAAAATAATTACAGGTCGCGAGAGATGATTCCCCTGGACTGGCGGGAATACAGAGTGCACGCAAGGCCAGTATTTCAAGTGCGATACACCATCACTCAACTCGGAATCGCTTACGGCGCGTTTTGGAAGTAGATCGCGGGGACGATGGTTTCAGCGATTTGAGGATGTCTGTAATAGTTGGGGAACATATGCGCGGCCCCGACACATTCTGAAACATCGATATCATGGACCCGGTTGACGTCATTCCCCAGGGCCCGTCGGTCCAGATAGGTGAATCCGGTGCGAGCCAGCGCACGGCGGGAGATGGGAGCGAGGACCGGATAAAACAGCAGGATCCGGTCTTTGCGGTTCTGTAAGTTAATCAGACAGTCGGTACAGTTGAGGCCACAGCCATAACGTTCACCCGGGTTTAACCAGTTATGATTGATGGCAGCGGCAGCAAATACGATCCGGAAATGGCGGCAGCGACAACAGATGTGAATCCCACAATCCTGCAGCGAGACGCCTTGCACGCTGCCTCCGCCAATCAGATGCATGGCTGATGAAACGGTGCGGGCTCCATGACTGTGCCCAAGCATGCTGATCTGATGATGTTCGGGAAGTTTCGCAATCAGTCGCGTCAGGTAATGGCCATTGTATTCCGCCCGTTTTCCGAGGATATTCACGTCGACCGGAAGAATCTTGGTGGGCGTATCATCGCTGGGCCAGGTAAAGAAGATCACGTTTAAGGGCATCTGCGGCGCTGCATTCCGCAACCAGAGATAGGTATTGTAAGAATCGGTCAGCACACTGTCCCAGCCCACGAAACTGCCATGCACCATGATACAGATGGGGGCTTTCGGATCGATGGACTGAATCAGACTCTCCATCGACTGTTCTGTGACCCGGCCTTCTGAACAGGAGTGATAGACATCGAACTCACAACAGGGACAGCAGCATTTACTTTTCTGCAGACAGCAGCGACTGCTGACGACCCAGTAATTGATCTCCGGCACACATTCGACACAACCGGGAGTATTTACACACTCCTCTACGGCAGGATTACCGTAAGCGGGAGCGGGTGGGACTGTCTGGGCAAAGCCTGGTGTGACAAACAACAGCAGGCAGCAGAAAGTTAAGACTTTAAGCTGCATGAATTGAGATTGTAATAAATTCATTGGCCTGATTTATTGAATTCAATGGATGAGTGTTGGTGGCAACTTTTCTCACATGCAGCGCGCACTCCTCGTCTGGTCGTGCTAAAAGCAATTACAACACATATCGGTATTCTGCGGGACCGATAAGCGCAATTTAATACAATCTCCGGTTCTGCTGATTGCCGACAGGGAATATCCGGAGATATTGGTCAATCCCGGATTTTCGTTAAAGCTGAGGGGAGTGCTGAAGGGGAAGCAGGTGAGAAGCAGGCCTGCTCAATCCGGCAAGTATACTGACTTGGCGCGGCACTGACTTTCAACGGAGGCGGGAGATCAGTTCGTACTCACTTTCACAGCACAACACTTATACGAAGGCTGACTCGAGTGGGGATCAAAAACAGCATCCGTCAGCTGATTGGTCTCTTCATAGTGCATGGGAATGAAAAGCTGTCCCGGCTGAACTGATTGCGTAATGAACGCCCGTGCTTTCAGACGCCCCCGTTGTGATTCGACCATGATCCAGTCATTGGGGTGGATGGAATAGGCGCGGGCATCCTGCGGATTCATCTCCACATAGATCCGCTCCGGATAAAGCTTGCGCAGTACATCCGAATTTCTGGTCCGGGTCTGGGTATGCCACTGCGAAGCGGTTCCACGGCCCGTTAAGAGGATAAAGGGATATTGATCATTAGGTGGTTCCGGCATTTTGGCTGGTTCTGAAAAGATAAAGCGTGCCCGGCCATTCTGATGAAAATATTCGCCATCTGCAAAGAGTCGACGTTGTGGTTCAGGAGGTTGGGTTTCTGTATCAGGGAACGGCCACTGGATGCCCCCCTGCTCGTCAATTTCTGAATAGTTTTCGATCCCGGAAAAATCGCAGGGTTGTCCTTTGGATAACTCTTTCATCAGTTGAAATACTGCTTCTGGAGTTGTCCAGTTTGCGAACATTTCTCCACAGCCCCAGTACTGGGCGATCAGTTTAAAGATTGAGAAATCGGACAACGCCTGACCGGGCGCCCGCTTGACCCGTTTCACACGACCAATCCGTCGTTCCGCATTAATGAAGGTCCCTTCTTTTTCGCCCCAGCCTGCAGCCGGGAGAATGAGATCGGCGAATTTGGCTGTCTCCGTATTGTGATACATATCCTGAACCACCAGAAAGTCGAGACGCTCCAGGATGTCGCGCACCTGTCCCTGGTTGATCCAGGAGTGAGCCGGATTCGTGCAGATGACCCACAGTCCTTTGATCTTACCAGCCAGAATCCCTTCAATGATTTTGTGGTACGGCCAGCTGTTCTGATCGGGAATCCGGTCGGTGGGAATGGAAAGTGTCCGGGCGACTTTGTCGCGATGTTCGGCGTTTAGAAAATCATGTCCCCCCAGCAGATTCGTCGTATTGCTGAATAACCGGGATCCCATCGCGTTACACTGCCCCGTAATTGAGTTGGCACCGGTTCCCGGGCGACCGATGTTTCCGGTCATCAACGCCAGGTTGATCAGGGCCTGCGCAGTACGGACCCCCTGGTAGCTCTGGTTCACTCCCATTGTCCACCAGAAGGAAACCCGTTTCCCTGATTTGATCAGATCCGCAAACTTTTCAATTGCGGCCTGGCTCAGCCCGGTTTCTGCGATGACCCGCTCCAGCGGATAGGCGGCGACATGTTCGGCAAACTCCTGAAAGCCTTCGGTGTGTTGCTCGATATAATTTTCATCAAGGGCCCCCTGCTCGATCAGAATTCCGGCGATCCCGTAAAACAGGGGCAGGTCTGATTTCGGATAGATCTGCAGATGCAGGCTGGATTGCATTGCGGTTTCTGTTTTGCGAGGGTCGACGGCGATAATTTCGGGAGCATGTGGATTGCGCATCACCCGTTCCCACATGATGGGATGCGCGATACAGGGATTCGCCCCCACAAACACCAGCACGTCTGATTCTTCCAGGTCCTGGTAGGTGAATGGCGGCGAATCAAAGCCGAACGACTGTTTGTAGGCAGTGACTGCGGAAGCCATACACTGGCGGGTATTGCCGTCACCATGTTGCATTCCCATGCCGAACTTGGCCAGGGCACCCAGGAAGGTCATTTCTTCAGTCACCATCTGGCCGGTACTCAGAAAGGCAACCGAGTCGGCTCCGTGCTGTTGCTGGATGCCTTTCAACTTGCGGGTGAACAGGCTCAATGCGGTATCCCAGTCGACCGGTTCCCAGTGGTTGGGAGATTTCTTGACCAGCGGGCTGATGGCACGATGAGGCGAATCCAGCACGGAGAGTGCTTCCCAGCCTTTAGGACAGGCCATTCCCAGATTGACGGGATACTCGGTCGTCGGGCTGACGCAGACTGCTTCTCCCTCTTTTAAATGGATATTCAGGTTACAACCTGTGCCACAAAAGCCACAAACCATCTGGGTTGTTGAATCAGGCAGATTTTTATCGGGGACTTTTCCCAGGCCAAATCCGCCGGGAGAAAGTAATAACTCTCTGGTCAGGTGCCCTTCCTTCTGATGAATGAGGGCGCCTAGATTTGAGGGATCCATTAGTGACATCGAAACCGATTCCAGTGCGAGAAAAAGTAGGTCATCGTAATACACCTGGCATGCGGGGAGCGGCAACCGCGGAGAAGAACAGGTATCGTTCCAGCAGTTCCCCGGCGAGGTTGGCAACAAACAGGAAGGAGACGATGATCAAGAGACTTAAGGTATGTAAAGGTTGAGCCTGGTGATTTAACAAAAAGGCCGGCATCAGAATGCCTCCCAGAATTCCACAGGCGAAGCGTGCAAGGGTGATATTGGACAGCTCTCCGCTCATCAGCAGTGCAGATCGTTTCAGGGGAGAGTTCTGACGTCGCAACAGGTAGCGAAAGATAGACGCTTCGAACGTCAGTTTGCAGACAGCAGTCACAATCAAGGCTTTCGCCAGCAGCGGCCCGGCCTGGGCAACCAGTAACTGCGATTCCGCAGAGTGGGAAAATATTCCCAGCAGGTAAAGCGTGAACAGGGTGGAAGTGATCCCCAGTAAAACAGCCGTCAGTCCGAACTTGATCATGGTGGATTCAAAATTCCAGAACTCACGTTTGGTAAAGACGTAGATCATGATCGAGCAGAAGATACCTACGATGCCTGTCAGGCCGACCACTTGACCAGCCAGAGGCTGCCAGGCTTTCAGATCAGCAAATGACTCGCCCGAAAGCCAGGTTAACAGCGCATAGGCCATGGCGGTATTGGAAAAGACGCCAAACGCGAGGATCTCACGGCTCAGCCAGGAATGTTTGAGCCCCAGGATTCCCCGGAAAGCATACTGCGGTCGGCCCAGATGCAGCGTACTGGCCCCCAAAGCGACTAAGCCAAAGAAGAGTGCAAAAGTAGCTGACATCCGTGTCATGACGTCCGTGGTGGCGGCGCTGAGAAAATATTCGAGTGCCAGGCTGGTCAGAAAGGCGCCAACCGAAAGCTGTGTCAAAACCAGCATGATCACCAGCGGCATGTGAGCATGCTGCGGACTGGCGGAATAATAATCTGCGGGGATCGTATTGCGGGGGAACGGTTTTCTGGATTTATACGTGGTCGTGGGATACGTGTGCTGTGGATCAGGGGCGGCAGGCAGGAACGGGTCGATTTCTGAATCGGCAATAACCTGTTCTTTGTTGACGATGTTAATGGAGATCGCCTGGTGCGGGCAGGCTTGTACACAAGCCGGGGCTTCTCCATCAGACAACCGCTGGCTGCACATATCGCATTTACGAACGATGCCTTTCTTGCTGTGATATTTGGGAACATCATACGGGCAGGCCAGCGTACAATACTGGCAGCCGAAACACTGGTCGTCCAGATGCCTGACAATGCCGGTGACAGGATCTTTCTCGTAGGCGTTGACCGGACAGGCCTGCATGCAGCCCGGGTCGAGGCAATGATGGCAGGCGGTGGTCACATGCTGATAGATCGGATCCTGGTTCGTCCCTCCCGTAAGCAGACCGACATCGCGCCAGGTTTCATTTTCGTCCAGACCATTCAGGGAGTGACAGGCCGTCACACAGGCTTTGCAGCCCGAACAGCGATCCAGATCCACGCCGAACGCATACTGTTCACCCGACTGCGGCAGCGCGGCAGGAATCAGATCCGCATAATAACGTGACTGAGCCGGCAACTGGTTGGCATCATATCGTTTAGCAAACTGATCTACGGCTGTGAGTGTCTGCTGTTCTTTCAGCAACAGCGAGATCAGATCGAATTCCTGCGCGGGAGCCGTCCCCCGCAGTGCAACTGAAGATGCATTATCACTGCCATAAGACTGATTCAGATCAGGTCCGTCTACGTCGAAGTTCATGAGTCTCTATCTGGTTTTATTTTTTTTATGAAATTGTTCACTGTGAATCAGTTCGTGTGGTACTCCCATCTTCAGTAGACGAAGTGTGAAATCCTGATTGAAATTCCGCGGGCCACATACAAAGAAACGGGAAGACTCCACCTGTGGGATCTTTGAAATCATAAAATCAAAATTGAGATGCCCACAGTATCCCAGCCAGTGCGGTACGGGCTGAGAAAGAGTCAGAAAGTAATGAAAGTCCGGCATTTCCGTGATCAGGTTCCGTGTTTCCTGATCAAAGATGATGTCCCGATGTGTCCGGGCACCATAAAACAGGTAACAGTTCCGGTTTACATTGGTCGCATGCAGGTAGCGTACGATGCTCATCATGGGAGTGATCCCGATGCCGGCACACAGAAGAATCAGTGGTTCGATATGCTGCGCCGGATCAAAATAAAACTGACCCAGCGGACCTTTGAGCAGGACAGGACTGCCAACCTGAATCTGCTCAAAAAAATAATTCCCGACCTGCCCCGCGTGATTGCGTTTGATGGTTAAATCAATGCGTTCACTCTGATGGGGAGAGGAACTGATGGAAAAGCTGCGCCATACATCGATTCCATTAATATCGAGGCAGACTTTGACGAACATCCCGGGACGATGGGAGGGAATCAGTCCCTGTGAGTTATCCAGCCGAAAGGTACAGACATCCTCCGCTTCCTGAATCACATGGGTGACCGGGAGCGATATCAGCTGATCTTTTTGTATTTTGCTGTCTTGTTGATTATCTAAGATCATTCCAAAACCTGTGCTTAGTGAGCGCCAGCACATTCCGTGTGATTGATAAGTTCATCCAGTACACTGGAGTCCGGTAATTCCAGGTACACATTTTCCTGCGCATCCAGTTTAACCTTAAATACTTTGACTTCATATTCCGATTCACCACTCAGGCAGGAACCATTTTCCAGCGAGAATGATTTCTTGTGCAAGGGGCAGGCGACTTTGGGGATACCGGCAGAATCACCGATAATTCCCCGCGAGAGCACCATGGCCTTTTTATGAGGACACATCTGCTGGCAGGCATACCATTCGCCGCGACTGGCGAAGTTGAAGACCGCAATTTGTGAATTGCCATATTTCACGGTGGAACCGGATTCAGCAGGAAAATCGCTGACGGTTCCCACTTTGACCCATTCCCGCGGTTCGGTGTTCTGTTCCGGCTTTTTCTCCGGTAGTTTGATGTCGTCAAACGCGACAAAATCGGGAGCCCAGTCAACCGGACGCGTCTGCCCGCGCTGGGGGATCAGTTCGATCGAAGGTTCATGCTCATCCGTGTTGACGAACTGTTCGAACAGCCGTCGTTTCACCGGATTGGTAACGACTTCTTTCCATTCGCAATGGTAGGAATCGACGAGAGACTGCATCATGCGTTCCAGCTCATCACAGATCCCCAGCCTGTCTTCGATCACCACTTCGCGCAGATAGTCGATGCCGCCTTCCAGCTTTTCCAGCCAGGTGGCCGTGCGTGTCAATTTGTCTGCAGTCTGAATGTAATACATCAGGAAACGGTCCAGGTACCTGATGCAGGTCTCTTCATCCAGGTCCGAAGCAAACAGGTCCGCGTGCCTGGGCTTGGCGCCGCCGTTTCCGCAGATATACAGGTTATAGCCATGCTCGGTTGCGATCAGTCCGAAGTCTTTACTCTGGGCTTCAGCACATTCGCGCACACAACCTGAAACGCCCCCTTTCAGTTTATGCGGTGCACGGATTCCGCGGTAGCGTTCTTCCAGGCGAATCGCAAAACCGACCGAATCCCCGATGCCATAACGGCACCAGGTGGTCCCCACACAACTCTTGACTGTTCGTAATGCTTTACCGTACGCGTGCCCGCTTTCAAAACCGGCGTCGATCAGTTTCTCCCAGATTTCAGGCAGCTGATGGACTTCCGCGCCGAATAAATCCACGCGCTGACCGCCTGTGATTTTCGTATAGAGTCCGTATTCTTTTCCGACTTCGCCCAGCACGATCAGCTTTTCCGGCGTGATTTCCCCCCCCGGGACGCGTGGCACGATGGAATACAGGCCCCCCCGCTGCATGTTCGCCAGAAAACGGTCATTCGTATCCTGCAGGTCGGAGTGATCGATAATATGATCATTCCACAAGCTGGCCAGAATCGAAGCGACCGCCGGTTTGCAGACTTCGCACCCGTTACCGTTTCCACAATCTTCAATGACCGCTGAAAACGTTTTGAGCTTTTTGACTTTGATGATGTCGAATAACTCGGTTCGTGAATAATCGAAATGTTCGCACAGTCGATTGCTGACGGTGATCCCCGCTGCTTTCATTTCCGCTTTGAAGACATCCGTCACCAGAGGCAGACAGCCTCCGCAGCCCCCGCCGGCTTTCGTGCATGCCTTGATTTCATCGACCGAGCATAAGTTCTGTTCTTTGATTGCAGTACAGATTTGTCCCTTGGAAACGTTGTTACAGGAACAGATCTGGGCATCGTCGGCCATGTCTTCGGCACTGCCACCCGGTATGCCACCCCCTGCTCCAACGATTAGTTCGTGTGGCTGGCAGGGAAGTGAATCGCTGGACTTCGCCAGCAGGGACAGGCTGCCATAATCAGAGGCATCACCAATCAGGATGCCTCCCAGCAGGTTTGTGCCTGCTTTATTGAAAACGAGTTTTTTGTAAACGCCTTTAAAGGGATCTTCAAATGTCAGGCTTTTGGAAATGTCCGGTCCCGCTTCATAATCGCCGAAGCTGGCCACATCCACGCCCATCAACTTTAGTTTGGTAGAGAGGTCACTGCCTCGAAACTCCGCTTCACCGTGACATACATGGGTTGCTGCGACTTCTGCCATCTGGTAACCGGGGGCAACCAGGCCGTAGACCATCCCGGAATGCAAGGCGACTTCGCCGACCGCGTAGATGTCGGGATCTGAAGTCTGCAGATTGTCATTCACCAGAATCCCCCCCCGTTCGCCGACTTCCAGGTCGCATTCTCGTGCCAGTTCATCGCGGGGGCGAATCCCGGCAGAGACGATAATCATGTCGAGTTCCAGCTCTGCGCCATCCTGGAAACGGATGCCTGTCACGCTGGATTCCCCCAGGACAGAATCGGTTGCTTTATTCAGATGAACCTGCACACCGAGTTCTTCGATTTTCTGCACCAGAACTTTCGAGCCGGCGTCATCAATCTGGCGCGGCATCAGGCGGGGTGCAAATTCGAGAACGTGTGTTTCGAGTCCCAGATCAAGGGCGGCCTTGGCTGCTTCCAGACCCAGTAACCCTCCGCCGATCACGGCTGCTCTTTTTGAATTGCGGGCGTAATCAATGATCTGTTCCAGGTCATTGATGGTGCGATAGACAAACACGCCCCGGTTTTTGATCCCCGGCACATCCGGGACAAAAGGGTATGAACCGGTGGCGATGATCACTTTCTCGTAAGGGATTTCGATCCCTTTCTGAGAGCGGATGATTTTATTCTGGCGGTCGATGCTGATTGCACGGTCGGCCAGATGCAGATCGATGTTGTTCTCCGCGTACCATTCTCGTCGTGCCAGCATCAGCTTTTCGGCATCGTTGTGGGCAAAGAACTGGGTCAATCCCACGCGGTCGTAAGCGGCCCGCGGTTCTTCACAGAAGGTGACAATCTTGAATTCCTGCGCCTGGTCTTTTTCCACAAGCTGTTCGCAGAACCGCAGGCCGACCATGCCGTTCCCGATCACCACCACATTTTTCTGTTGTTCAGAATTTCGCTGAATCACTTGATAGTACCTTATTAAATCAGAGGAGCGCGTAATTTGATGTCGTTCGCCGTCTTTCGATTACTGTCCCATCGAAGTCGCCAGTTCTTTTTCACCAGACTTGACTGTGATTGCAGAATCGTGTGCCAGGCGGGCTTCTTCTTCTGTTTCTTCAGTGAACCGCACCAGGAAAGTCAGGAAGGCACAGCCGGTGACAATCGCACCGAGAATGAATAACGCAGTGGGCCAGTTGATGGCTTGTGTTTTGAACAGGAAGCCGGCCGAGACAGCCCCTGCGTTTCCGCCGGCCCCGACGATTCCGGAAACGGCGCCCAGTGCTTTTTTATTGATGAATGGAACCACCGAGTAAGTTGCTCCTTCGGACATCTGCACAAACAGGCTGAATACAATCAGTGAAGGCAAGGCCATCGCCAGCACACTCATCTGTGAAAAGACCATCAAGGCAATTCCTTCGCAGAACACAGCAATAAACAGCCATTTGACCCGACCACTCAGACCCCACTTCTGGCCAAAGCGGTCACCAAAAGCCCCCCCCAGGGTCCGGGCGAAAATATTCATCAGTCCGAACATCCCCGCGAACAGTCCCGCCATTTTGATGGCTTCGGCGGTGTCCATTTTTTTGAAGTAGTCGAAATAGTCCAGGAAGTAGAGAGCCGCAATATTGTTGATGGTCAGCTCAATGCCGAAGCAGGCACCATAAATCACAAACAGTGCCCAGACACGATGGTCTTTGCAGGCATTCCAGAACATCCCCTTCTGCATTTTCTTTGCCGGCATTTTGCCCGCTTCCCGCAGATCCTTGAAGTTTCCTTCGGGCGCGTCCTGCGTCATGAAGAAATAGGCGATTCCAGTCAAAGCGCATACAAGCCCTGCGACAAACATGGAAGCCCGCCAGCCCATGGATTCACTGAATCCGAGTACGCCGATAAACATCGTGAAAATCAAAGGCATCAGCATCTGGGTCACACCGCCGCCCAGGTTTCCCCAGCCGGCCGAGGTCGCATTGGCTGTTCCCACACAGTTCGGTGCGAACATGATTGACGTGTGATATTGAGTAATTACGAAGGAAGCACCGATCGCTCCAATCGCAATTCGGAAAAGCAGAAATGTGGTATAATCATGGGCGAAGCCGATGCCCATCACAGGGATCGAACCGAGCAGCAGCAGCCATGTATAGGAGAGCCGTGGACCAATCTGATCGCAGAGCCAGCCGATAAACAGCCGGGCGATCACAGTAATGGATACAGAGCCGATAATGCACCAGCCGACCTGTTCCTGGGTCAGATGCATTTCCTCCCGCACAACTTTCATCAGCGGGGCGATACCAAACCAGGCGAAGAAACACAGGAAAAAAGCAAACCAGGACATGTGAAACGCCCGCATCTGAGGCGTTGTGAAATTAAACAGATTGATTCTGGTTGCTTTGTGTTGGATTTCCATTTCTGAGTGCTTTCTGCTGTTGTCTGAGATCGATATGCGGCGTGAACTTAAGAGATAGCAATTTCACTGTCAGACAATCGGTAAGCGCACAATCAGCCGGGGACTGAGAGAGAGGGGAGACCGGAGTCAACAAGTCTGGAGGGATGAATCGCAGGGACGCGAATCATCGGACAGCGCGAACGAGCGAGATCGTTCTCAGGTTCGCAGCCGATCCAGAAATATTGCTATCGTGATAAGTTGCTCTTTTGTTTCAAATGATCTGTTTGAATTCACAGTCAGCGCAACCGCGATTCAAAGGAGAGCAAAACATGGGCTGAGAGCGCACATGATTTTGCAGTGACATTTGCACTAAAGGCAAAGAGTATGCCAGAAATTAAGACAACTATCTTAAGAAAGGGGCAGCTTTAATTGTTTTGGAGAATTGTTCTGCTATTCATGAAGGAAAAGAGGTTTCAGTCGCTCAAAAAATATTAATAAAGCCTCATGCATCGCTAATAAATACGCACCGTTCCCTCCGGGTTGCATAGAAAACGGGCATAAAAATTGTGCAGGCAGAGGGTTCCTTATTGCAGCAGACTTTTCTGCAGAACATCTTTTGCCTGGTCAAAGTAGGGCTGCCATTCGATTTCCGGCTTTCCATATTTCAGGCAGTCACGTACTTTCTGGAGCGTGTTTTTCGCCATATGCGGACAGCGATTACAGGCACAGGTCTCTCCCGAGGAAGCCATGATGCCGGGGACGGGGATGTAAGTGTGCTGCGGAGCCGACTTCTGCAGAGGATGGATCATGTTCGCTTCGGTCGCGATCAGGAAAATACCGGGCTCTTTGACAGACATGACGTACTGGCGTAATTTTTCGGTACCGCCAATGATGTCAGAAACTTCGAGAATCGGATGCGGACATTCAGGATGAGCCAGTACCAGTGAACCGGGATTGTTCTTTTTAGCACGCAGCATATCCTGGATACTGAATATTTCATGAACCATACACGAGCCGGGCCATAGAATCATTTCCCGTCCGGTCACTTCCTGCAGGTAACGGCCCAGGTGCTGATCGGGCACAAACAGGATTTCTTTATCTGCGGGAACCCGGTCGATGATTTCGCGGGCATTGCCGCTGGTGACGATCCAGTCGCACAGGCTTTTGACCCGGGCACTGGTATTGATATAGGCGACGGTTTCGAAATCACGTCCTTCAGCCCGTAATTGTTTTTGAAACTGGTCCAGATCTCCATATTGACAACTGTCCGCCAGAGAACAGCCGGCAGTCAGGTCCGGCAGCAGTACGGTTTTCTCGGGGCTGAGGATTTTTGTGGATTCCGCCATGAAATGGACGCCGCAAAAGACAATCGTCGAAGTCTTGACATTGACGGCATCGCGGGCCAGTTTCAGACTGTCGCCCGTGAAATCAGCGATTTCCTGAATCTCACCATCAATATAAAAGTGAGCCAAGAGTGTCGCGTCCTTCTCTTTTTTGAGTGATTCAATTTCGTTCATCAGATCAAGGGGATCTTCATAGACTTCATCACGGTGATCAATTGTGGGCAACGACATTGGCTTTCACCTTATTGTATATCTGTGCATAATCCGTTTCTGTGACAGACACGGACTACCAGTCTAAAGTTCAATAACTTCAATCAGTTAAATCTGGATGAGTTGAAACTCTTCGAGTACAACTACAGTACTATTGTTAATGGAAATTCATCCTCGTCAAGCGGTTGATATTCTATATAATTACCCAAAGGTTTAGAACTCTATGACAGATCAATCATTACGAATCCTGGTTTTTGGCGCCCATCCGGACGATTGCGATATCAAAGCGGGCGGATCGGCGGCCCTGTACCAGCAGTCCGGGCATACCGTCAAATTCGTGAGTGTGACGAACGGCGAGTCCGGTCATCAACGACTTTCGGGGACGGAATTAGCGGAAATCCGCCGCGCAGAAGCGGCGGCTGCAGGGAAATCTCTGGAGATCGAATATGAGGTGCTGACTAACCGGGATGGATATCTGCAGCCGACGATTGAGGCCCGGTTTGAAATCATCCGGCTGATTCGAAGCTTTCAGCCCGACCTGATCCTCACTCATCGCCCCAACGATTATCATCCTGATCATCGTTACACATCACAGCTCGTCTGCGATGCCGCCTACATGGTCACAGTCCCACCCATCGTGCCCGATGTTCCCGCGCTGCGGAAAAACCCGGTCATTGCCTATCTCTCCGATCATTTTACCCGCCCCTACCCCTTTTCACCGACGGTTGTGGTGGATGTGGAACCGGTCTGGGATCGCATGATTGCTGCTTTGGACTGTCACCAGTCCCAGTTTTATGACTGGCTGCCTTACAATCACTTTTATGAAGAGGAAGTTCCCGCAGATCCCGGGCAACGCAAAATCTTTTTAAGTCGCAAAATGAAAGAGCGCATCGGCCCGCTGGCAGATCGGTATCGCGAGTTGGTCATTCAAACCTATGGAGAAAAACGGGGACGGGAAATTCAGCTGATCGAAGCCTTTGAACCATGCG
Source organism: Gimesia sp. (assembly GCA_002706765.1). Classification (GTDB taxonomy): domain Bacteria; phylum Planctomycetota; class Planctomycetia; order Planctomycetales; family Planctomycetaceae; genus Gimesia. The sequence goes on along the minus strand of PAJV01000020.1, from coordinate 169,840 downwards.
AATACGGTTCCCCGTTAACAGATGAGAATCGCAAAATCCTGTTCCCTTTCCTGCCCTGATGTCGAGCGAAACTACAGTATGAGAAAAATAGATTTCCTGCGAATACCCGTTCTATTGCTGATGGCTGCCATCTGTCTGCAGATGAATATGAACTCCGCGGTTGCAGAAGAGACGGCAGCCGAACGGGGCTATCGCCTGTTAACCACGCGGGCCTATTTACCCCCCGACTTCGATCAGGGTGTCTTTGACGACCTCTGGAAGGTCTGGCCCGACGATTGGAAACAGAAAGCCGAACAGGCTTCACCGGAAGAACGCCGCGAACTGATCTTCTCTTATTATGGAATCATGCAGCGACCTGAATCGGAGGAGTCGCCCCTGGGGTATGTCGTCACTCCCGAACAGAAGTGGGTGATGAACTGTTTCAACTGCCATGGCGGCAAAGTCGCAGGCACCGTCATCCCCGGAGCCCCCAACAGCCATGTGGCCCTGCACACGCTCACCGAAGATGTAAGTAAAGTCAAACTGCAACAGTTGAAAAAACTGAGCCACATGGACCTCGCCGCCCTCGGAATTCCGCTGGGCACGACTCACGGTACCACGAATTCCGTCATCTTTGGCGTTGTGCTCGATTCACTGCGTGACCCGGAGATGAATTTTGATCGCAGTCGTCCGGTTCCTGAACTGCTGCATCACGATATGGATCCGCCTGCATGGTGGAACGTCAAACGGAAATCAAGAATTTATGTCGATGCCTTTGTGACGAAAAATCACCGTATGCTGATGCAGTTTATCCTGGTTCCTCGAAATAACGCACGTCAAGTCAAAGAATGGGAAGCGGATTTTGCAGATATCCTCGCCTATATTGAATCACTGGAAGCCCCTCGTTATCCCTGGAGCATAAATGAGCAACTGGCCGGGCAGGGGCAGACGATTTTCAATGAGCATTGTGCCCGCTGCCATGGAACTTATGGCAGCGACAGCGATTATCCGCTGAAGACTGTCGCAATCTCAGAACTGAAAACCGATCCTGTGCGTTTGAATTCGTTACCAGCGGCGTATCGCGCTGCATTAAACCAGAGCTGGCTGTCCCGGTATGGCAAAGACCCGGTGGTGGAATCACCCGGCGGGTATGTGGCGCCTCCCCTGAATGGAGTCTGGGCTTCTGCCCCCTACTTTCATAACGGTTCCGTGCCCACATTGTGGCACGTTCTGAATCCACAGAACCGCCCCGAGATCTGGAAACGGACAGAAAACGGTTACGATCAGTCACACATTGGACTGGAAGTGCAGACGTATTCAAAAATGCCGGAAGGCCTGTCCCGTATGCAAAAACGGCTCTACTTCGATACGAGTCAGTTCGGTAAATCGGCAGCCGGTCACGATTACCCGGATGAGCTCTCTATAGAACAGAAGAAAGCCGTTCTGGAATATCTTAAAACGCTTTGAGGAAATGCAGCATCCCCGCTTCAATATCCGGGTCCATGCCAAACAGATACAGCATTGCCAGGAAGTTAAGAAACAGAAATGCCAGGCCGGGATAATATCCACCCGCAGCGGTCGTGCGTTGCATGGTGATCGGGGCACCCGACGGTGGTTGCTCATTGGAAAGATAACCGGGCGTCCATTCGCCGCCATTGGGTTTGATATACTTCACGCGAGTCTTCCACAGGTAGAGACAAACGACTGTTAAAAACAGAACAGCCGCGAACGTAATCATGGGATGTACGGCTTGCGTTTCATCACCCAGCTTCGCGGCATTTTCGGGGAACTGGCTCATCATTTTAGCCACCGTGACGGCAAACGCGTTGTTCAGAAAATGTACCAGTACCGGTGCCCAGAAACTCTTGGTCACGACATACACAAAGTGCATGAATATCCCCAGCGGGATGACGGCGATGGCATGTGCCGGATGCATGTGGACCAGCCCGAACATGACTGAAGTAATCAGAATGCCGGGAATCAGGCCCCAGCGGGCCAGCAGGCCGCGGCCAATCGCCCCCCGGAAAACCAGCTCTTCCCCAATGGCGGGGCAGACGGCAATCACCAGGATCAAGGCCCACAACGAACTGTTTTCTGCCATCTCTTTGACCATTTCCATGGTCTGCATCTGGTCAAACTGCTGGAGCCAGGGGATCTGTTCCGCAAACGCAGACCAGATCCCGTAGGCGATTCGATAGAATTCGCCTGAGAGCAGAGACAGTGGCAATACACAGACGAACAACAGAAGGCCGGTCGATACGGCAAAGGGCTGCAGGTTCAGTTTGGAGAGCACTCCTTTACCGAAACGCAAGGCGACTGCAGCCATCACGATTAATACAAAGATGGCCTGCTCAACACCCGCCAGTTCAAGTGCATGGGTTTTCGATAACTCAGACAGCTGTTTTGTGATTTTCGCTGCACTGTCAGGAACCTGATCTGTTGACATCAGGAAGATAACGAAGCCGACTAAAAATACAATCAGTCCCACAAAATGAGCGAAGATGACGCCGATCATCCAGCAGAACGCTTCGAATAACCCGGGGCCCGGCGGATGTACCGCTGCCCTTTGTCGAGGAGTGTCTTCTGCGCTGGCAGTCTGCATCGCTTCATTCAGCAGGTCATCAAGCGAAGATTTCGCATCTGCTCTGAATGGGTCAATTTCAGACATTTCCGTCGGTGAGCTCTCAGTTTCATCCAGCGGATCGAATACAGGCTCTGAAGGCTCGGATGACGGGTTTTCGGAGGCAGCCATATAGAATATCAGTTTCCGGAAAATGTTCGATGAGCATCCCTCACTTTACTGACAGGAATGCTTTTTAAGTGTATCAATTGCAGGAGTTTATGTGTTCCACATGAAATTCGTGCGTGGAGAATGCTCTCCCTTCAGTCTATGTCTTAATAGTCGTTCTGCCCGAGCTGGAATTTCATTTTTTTCGAGGAAACCACGAATATTTCAGGAATAATCCGGTTCGCAGTGCGAATCAGGCAGAGACGCAGTAGCCGTCGAGGAAAACTCATGATTTCAATTCATTCATAAACGGGTATGATAGCAGCAGGGCACTGTGATGAAAGAGTCCTTTTTTACTGATTTTCCCCGTTTTGCTGGACAAGATTCTGAAATGTTACCAGATTCCGATTCGAAAACAGAAGACCAGCACAATCAGTTGCAATACTGTGCGAACTGTAATGCGACCTTCTTTCAGCAGCAAGACGCTACGCACTGTCCTGACTGCGGCGCGCTGGTCGATGGGCTTTCTGTGGCCCACCTTCAGGAAACCATCGTGGTGGCAGATCACGGCGTACCAGCATCCGCCATTGCCATCGACGAGTGTGAAGATTTGATTATTGGTCAGGATCTGCACGTCTATCGCTGTCAGTCACTGATCGGTCGGGGCGGAATGGGCATGGTTTACCTGGCAACGCACCGCGATCTGGGGCGGCAGTGTGCCTTGAAAATTCTTCTGCCACGCCTGGCAGCACGTGACCCAGAGTACGTCCAGCGATTTTTACATGAGGGCCGCGCAGTGGCGACGCTCAATCATCCGAACATCGTCACAGCCCATGCGATTGGTGAAGAACGCGGTTACCGGTTTCTGGAAATGGAACTGATTGCAGGCCGGACTTTAAGTCATGTGGTCCGGGAAGACGGACCTTTGATGCCTCTGCATGCCACCTCGCTGATTGCACAGGTTGCTTCCGGACTGGGGACGGCGCATGTGAAGGGAATTATTCACCAGGATCTCAAGCTGGAAAATATTCTACTTACTGCAACAGGGGTTCCCAAGATCGCCGACTTTGGTCTGGCAAAACGGATTAATGCCGATGAAAAACGGCCTGCATCGCAGAATCTGGCGGGCACACCCAATTACATGGCTCCCGAATTATTTCAGGGCGAATCCGCATCGGCAACATCAGACGTTTACTCTCTCGGGGTCTGTTTTTTTGTCTTGTTGACGGGGCAATTACCCCATCGCGGAACCAGTTTTCAATCCCTGATCCAGGAAGTCACGACGAAACCTGCGCCCAGCGTACGGGATCTTTGCCCCGACATTCCACTGGAAATTGCAGAGTGTGTTTCGCTGATGCTTGATAAGAGCCCTGCCAATCGCTTTCAGAATGGGTATATGGCCGCCTTGTTCCTGAATGCTGTGCTCGGGCAGGTACAGAATATCGAAGGGATGCTTCACGAAGCATTTGCTGATAACAGCCTGGTTTCCTGGAAACGCAACGGTCAACAATACATTCTGGAGGTTCGGCAGCCCAATCAGCGAAAGCAGACGGTCTTCATCGAACCGAGCGAACATCAGATGCACGAACGCCTGTTGTTGATATACAGTATCTGCTGTGATGCGCAACCAGAGTACTATGAAGAAGCACTCAGGCTGAATGCGGAAATTTCGCATGGCGGGATTTCCATTCGCGAAGTGAATGGTGAAACAAAATTTGTCATGGTGGATACCTTTCCCCGTTCGTCAGTGGATGCTGAAGACATTCGCAAGAGTGTCATCGCAGTTGCCCAGCACGCGGACGATGTGGAAAAGAAGCTGACCGACTTCGATCTCCATTAATTCCGCATTCTGCTCCCCGTCCCCAGTTCCGTTTATGGCGATTGTAGCGGTCATTCCTGATAGCGTTGCCGGGCGGCGAGAGGAATCGTTTGCAGGTGGTGGATGCGGACTTTAGACTGTGTCCAGTTTTACTGTAGCGTCTCCAGGACCATTTGGACCGAGCATAATAGATCGGGAGACGTGATGGTTAAATGTGATGCGCTCTAGTGCACCTTTCAATAACATTCCCGCCAGTAAAACCAGTATGAACCTGCACAGCCTGCTGGAATCATCTTCGATTCCGGTGAGAACTTAAAGCAAGTGCTTGACCAGCCATTCCAGTCACTGATATAGTCAATTATACGGTGTCCCGTTTTACTTTAGCGTCTCCAATGCCATCTGGGCCAAGTATAATAATTTGGGAGACGCGATGGTTAAATGTGACGCTTTCTAAATATCAAAATTTCATTTCCGGCTTTCCCCACTGAATTGATAACCCGGCCCGTGTTTGATGTGTACATTCGACACTTGTTGGGGGGGTTGAAGACAGGACTTATGGTTTTCAGCCTGTTTCACGAAAGTCCCTATGGGAATTTCCCGGGATGAGACGATATACTTTTAATGCGTAAGTGGTCTGCTGGAGCGCCTCAGATTTAATCAGAGCGTCTCTCGATCTGTCACACTCAGTGTAAATAGCATGCGAGAGGCCGCAGTAAAACTGAATTTAGTCTGGAACCACTTCCTGTTCTGCTTGAAGAAAAACTTCGGGGTATTTCATGGGGTTATCAATCAAATATTTGTTCGCAACCGTTATTGTCTGCAGCTGCCTGTTTGTCAGTTCCTGGGAAAATCAGGCATTCGCTCAGAAAAACACGTTAAATCGTGGGTTCTCGATCAGGCCGGATGTCGTTGCTACCGGTGAGGAACTGGCATCTCAGAAGTCATTGTGGGTTCTGGAAGCGGTCTTCAAACCCATGCGCATGGTGCGGATGGAACTCACGGATCCGCAAACCGGTAAAAAAGAGAAGACCCTGGTCTGGTATCTGGTTTATAAATGCGTGCTGCGGCCGATTGAACGACCGAATTCGACCAGTGAATTTACTCCCGAAAATCCGGAAGTCGCACCGCCGGGGCCACCTTTATTTGTGCCTGAAATCACATTGATTACCAATGATAACGGTCAACAGAAGATTTATCCCAACCAGATTCTTCCCGAAGCGGAACAGATCATCAATCAGCGGGAACGGCAGCAGTTCAAAAATGCCGTCGAGATTATCGGAGAACTGCCTCCTGAAACTCCAGCCGATGCCAAACAAGAAAATGCCATTTATGGGGTCTGTATCTGGACCGGCATTGATCCTGGAACCGATTACTTCACTGTTCTGTTTTCCGGGCTCTCGAATGGTTATAAAAATGTCGAAGGCCCTGATGGCAAAATGCAGACTTGGCGAAAAACTCTGATTCAGCAGTACTGGCGTCCCGGTGATGAATTTGGACAGCAGGAACATGAATTCCGCCCCAAAGGCAAACCCTACTGGGTTTACCTGCCCGATGATCCTGATGATGCGGCTAAGATGATAAAAGACCTGAACATGGAAGCGAAACCAGCTTCCTGAGCCCGTATTCAGGCTGTTCTTTGCGAAAAAGAGTGGGAAGTTGTCCAGAAACGGCATTATCTCTTGCAAGTTCAGGTCGGATTCGCCAATATACGGCCTCAATTAACAGTATTTTCTTAAAATGCTCCTGAACAGGGGCAACTTTTGCTACCTGAGGAATGAAGTAATGGCACATAAGAAAGGTCAGGGTTCCAGCCGTAACGGTCGTGATTCACAGGCACAACGACGTGGAATCAAGAAATTCGGCGGCGAAAGCGTGCTGGCTGGAAACATCATTGCCCGTCAATGCGGAACAAAGTGGCACCCCGGGAAAAATGTGGGCATGGGCCGCGACTACACCATCTTTTCGCTGGTGGAAGGAAAGGTTTACTTCGATAACGAAGGTCGACGCATTAACGTTGAGCCTGAATTGAACTAATACTTTTCCCATGAAGACACAAACTAAAAGGCTTCCTGAATCGATCGTTCAGGAAGCCTTTTTTATTTATCGGCTGGTATTGCCCGTAGTGAGGGTCACCGAGATTTTTGTGGGAGTCTGCTCTTTGCCACGCAGAACCGTCACCACGACAGTGTCACCCGGCTTTTTGCTTTCAATGTAATCCAGGAAGTCCGATGCCGATTTCACGGGCCTGGAGTCAACGGCGACAATCAGGTCGGCGGCACCACGGTCAATGCGTTCAATCGTGATCAATCCCCTTCTCTGCCGGATGATCTTAGGTCCGCGAATTCCGGCAGTTTCGGCGGGACCACCGGGTGTCAGTTTTGCGACCAGCAGACCCTGTTCGGTTTCATACACGCGTTGAATTCCGATTTCAGGATGAATCATGTGACCATGGGCCACGAGTTGCGGGACCACTCGCGAAACCAGGTTTGACGGAATCGCGAACCCGACCCCCGAACTTTGACCTGTACTGCTGGCAATGGCCGTATTGATGCCGATTAACTGGCCATGTGAATTGATCAACGGACCTCCGGAGTTACCCGGGTTGACAGCAGCGTCGATCTGAATAATCGACTTGATGGTACGGTTACCCCGCAGTTTCAACGAGCGATTCAGGCTGGAAATGATTCCGCAGGTCATGGTACGTTCCAGGCCGAACGGGTTACCGATGGCAAACACACGCTGTCCAACCTTCAACTTACTGGAATCAGCCATCTCCACCGGTTTGAGTACGCCAGGTTCCTCTTCAATTTTGATGACGGCGATATCATTGATCACATCGGCGCCGACAAATTTGGCAGTATACGATTTCCCGTTAAACAGCGTTACATTTACCTGTTGTGCGTCTTCGATCACATGGTAATTGGTCAGGATGTGCCCCGATTGATCGATGATTGCTCCCGAGCCGGCCCCTTCCGTATCATATTCCAGCAGGAAAAAACCGTCCGTCTTCGTACTCTTTGTGGTGATATGCACCACGCTTTTGTTTAATTTTTCATAAACACTGACGTTAATTTCTTCTTCCGGTGAAAGACCGCGCTGATTAAAGAGAATGGTTTCTGGAACAACTTGTGTCTTATTGGCTGCGGATTCAGGCGGCTTTGCAGACAGAGGTGTCGGCGGTAAGATTTGAGGTCCTGAGAGGCGCGGAGGTGCCTGTGCTTCAGATTGAGAGATCAGTTCAGCTCCGGGGGAGACAAATGAAGCGACGACCAGACCACCGAGTATCGCTGAGACAAAACAACCAAATACATATTTCATGTGACACCTCGCACAACACGAAATTCTAACAAACTGGGTAAAACAAGAAGCCAGGGGGTTGGCGGAAACTGTTGTTAAACTTGGATTTTGAAAGAATTTGTTGAATTTAGAATGGAATCTCGACTGATCTGCATCATAATTTCCGACCAGAATGTCAGTGAAGTTCTGATGCTGGTAAAATAGAGTATCAGCCGGAAAAATGCGAATTCATTATCACAATTCTCCTGCCAGCGTAAATAGGAATTCAATCAGACATTTGCAGTGGAAGCAAATCTGTTTGAAGTCGCACCAGCGAAAACGCTGATGTTTAAATAGCGTTCCCGTTTCAGCATGACGAAAGGATCGAGATGCGTCGGATTGCCCTGTTAACTGCTGGTGGCGACACACCGGCTTTAAACGCCACTATCTTTGGTGCTGTCGAACGAGCCAATGAACTGCGAGTGCAGGTGGTCGGCATTATTAAAGGATTTGGTGGCTTACTTGATCCCAATGTGCCTCATATTCGCTTGAATCCGCTCTACTCAACACTACCGGAGCTCGATCCCCGCTGTGGGGGAACGATCCTTGGTTCGTCCCGTACTTATATTGATGAGTCGCACGCCGGCGAGTTGCAAATGGTGAAAAAACGCCTGGATCAGCTCGGAATTGAGGGCCTCATCTGCATCGGCGGGGATGGCACCCTGAACGGGATGCAGCCGATCTCTCAGTTTATGCCTTGTGTCCTGGCTCCCAAAACCATCGATAATGATCTGGGGCTGAATTATCCTGATGAACCCAATGAGTGGATTCGCGAAGTGAATCCGGAGACCCAGAAAGTGAAGTTTCGCAAGATGCCTGGGAAACAGGATCTGGAACTGGAAGATATCGTCAACTTTGCGACTCCCGGCTATGCCACCGCCGTTTATGTGTGCGTGCAGGGTGTGCAGCGTATTCGATCGACGGCAGAGAGCCATCGCAGAATTGCCATCATTGAGGTCATGGGGCGTGAATCAGGTTACCTCGCTCTCGGAGCAGCGTACGGGCAACCTGATATTATCCTGATTCCCGAAATTCCTCTCGATTATGAACGCTTTGAACGTCGTGTACGCGACCTTTATGAAACTCAGAAAAATGTGGTCATTGTCATCGGCGAAGGATTGCGTGATCAGGATGGGAAGCGGCTGGGGGATATCTCAAAAAGCGTCGATCCGGCAGGCAATATCATTTTCAGTGGTGCTGCGGAAGTGCTGGAGAATATGTTGATCGAATCGCTGGGGGATCACTATTTTGTATCACGCAAAAGACACGAACTCGCCAGGCAGGCCACCTTTACGCGAAAAATCGGGCATACACAGCGGGGCGGGCGCCCTATCCGCTTTGACCGCCATTATGCAACGCAACTGGGAGGCAAAGCCGTTGATTTACTCGTGCAGCGACAGAATAACTATGTCGCCATTCTGCAGTGGAGTGAACAGCGTGGCTTTTATGTCAGTTCGATCAACGGGAATTCACTCAGAGATGCCTGGCGTGGCATTCACCCGCGAACACTGCATCCTGCCTTTTACGATGAACACCGCTATCAACCTTCAAAACTGGGGATCAACTATCTTTCCCGGATATTCGTCAACGCGATTGGATCGGATGACCTGGAACTGCTGCGCGAAGATCTGTTTGATACCGGGCATCTGAAAACCCGGTATCAAAGTATCAATGTCAGCGTTCACAAACATATTCGCTATTTGAATTCCGATGTGGAATCGGAAAACTCCGAGCAGTTTTAAGGTTCCTGTTGAGGGAGCTCAAATGCTGTCGGCTGAATTTCCGGAATTGATACCGCTTGAGGGGCAGCGGAACTATCAGGGACCGTCTCGTTTGAAATCGTATAGGTTGCCTGGACCGTGCTCTGTTTCAATGTTCCCGCATTGGCAGCCATTGACATGCGCAGTTCTTTCTTGGTGGAAAGGTAGTTTGAGGCAACGGTATCGGAGTGGATCATGATATCATCCACGACGTACTGCCCCTGCTGTTTTTTGAACAGCACAGTCGCACCCCGCTGGGCACTTCCCAGCTGAATTCGGGAGTAGCCTGCATTTTCATTGATCTCCAGGCTGGCCAGATCAGACATGAGCAGTTCCGGGATATTGAAAGACGTTTGCGGAACCTGGTCCACCTGTCGCCAGACCAGTTCGTTGAAGTCGCGTGAAGAGTGTCGTTGCAGGTTTCGAATATTCTGCTCGTGCATCGAGAAGGCATAGTTCTGAACCTGTACCATCATTTCCAGGGTCGCTTTCACCGAGGAAGGCCGTCCTTTCAAATCCAGTTCAATATCGTCGACCAGGATTTGCCCGAGATGCTCTCGCAGGATATATGTCACAGGCAGATTACCCTGTCGGGCAGATACTTTTGTGATGGCACCGTTGAATTGGATGTCCAGAATTTCAAATCCTGGTTCAGTAATTTCATCCAGGGGTAACTGAGCAACCAGTTGCGGTTCGACTTGCTTCCAGACCCGGTTTGAGAAGTCGGGAGTCGAACTGAAGTCCAGAATCTTCATGTCTCGCTTTGACAGTGCATCACTGAAGACCATGGTGATTGCCCGGGTCGAGAACAGCGAAGTCAGGGTAATCTGCTGGTTTCCCTGATCCTGGAAAAGTGTTACTTCTTCGATCAGATATTTTTCTGGAACATCAATCTCATCTGATTCAAGTTTGACCAGAGACAGATTCACCATTTTTCCATCATTATGAGTTACAAAATTTGCCAGATTGTTCTCGATGCGTAATTCGTAGTCTGCGGCTGCAGCATGTGACTGTGGCAATGCCGCCAGCTTCAGATCTCCAAAATCGAGGCTGCCGTTGAAGAATTGACTAGCTGAGTATTTTTCGAGTTCCGCCTTGTCATTTTTGTTGTAGGCATCGAGAAAGTTGCTGACGGCTAACAGCATTTTGGCCTGTTTCTTGGCAGAACTGATATGGTTTCCGTCCACTTTTGATTCCACAGCGACATCGGTGGCCTTCCATTTTCCATCTTGCAGTTTCATGGAAATGACCATTTCACCGGAACGGCGGGGGAGTCTGATAATGGCAATGTTCTTGTCCAGTTGTGCATCAGGACGTCGTTTTTTCGAACTCTTTGATTCGCCGGCTACTTTTTGAGACAGCTTCGCCAGAAACGCGGGATGCAGCTGTTGCAGGGTTTCTTTAAAATCGCCATCTGTGGTGCCGAGAATGTCATCGCGGTTACCCTTTTCCCAGGCAGAAACGAATTCGCGGACTGTCAGCAGCAGATCCATCTGCTCGGTCACAGATTTCATGACCGTCAAATTCTGCTGCTTCTGTTTAATATAGATGTCATCGACAACCCATTCACCGGTTTTGGTCACTCGCTTGAGTTCATACAGCAGCTTCTTCTTGTTTTTACCAACTTCAGCTACGACTTTTTTGTGATTCTCGGAGATGTCGGTGATTTCGACAATGGTGGTTTCGCCGGTCGGAATCTTGAGGATTTTCAAGTCATCCAGGGATGTTTCGTCCCGCAAAGCCACTTTTGAAAATTTCATTGTCGAGTGATGTTTCAACGACTTGAGGTCTCCACTTTCGATCGCTTTTGAGAACTGTTCTATCGCAGTCACTTCCACTAATGAAGCGCAACCAGTGGTCAATGTCAGCAGAAACAGACAGCTTACCAGAGAGAAACCGTTTTTTAACATCATGATTAGTCCAGGTAGGTATTGGGTTTTGAGAGGAGTGAGACTGGTTGTTGCAATTCCGGAGATGCAAAGCGGAATGATACAGAATGCTTTAAGCTCAGGAATTGTAAGTAACAACTGCTTCTGGTTTGAGAGCCCGGAAGCCAGCTGTGAGAGAGGATGCGTTTTTTGACATGATTCGGGTTTTAAGTCAAGACGTTTCCTGGAAAAACTGGCGTCTTTTGCCTTGCTTTTTCTAAAATAATTGCCCTTGGCCCAGATCAGGAAATCCATATAATCTGGCTTCTTACCTTTTAAATCATTTCTTCACAGCCTGTTGACTTTCAATCGATTGCTCAATTCGAGCGGGCCCCGATTCTCGGACTTCCATCACGCGGAAAAGTAGGTTTCTGTGAAACGATCTTTATTTTCAGTTTGGGCTATCTTATGGATGGCACTTCCGTTTCCGGTATCAGCAGAAGCCGAGGAAGATATCACGGTCCCCGTCAGAATCCGCATTGAATGGGGAGAGGCAGTTCCCCGTCACTGGGGAGCCCAGTTTGATTTGACCGGTTGTGAGCTGTTCTCGGTGAATTCCCTTGGAGTTGATGCAGACGAAGCCGCAGTTTTAAAGAAAACGGGTCAGTCGGTTCGTTATCAGCCACGTTCGCGACGTGTCTTTAACAGTGTTGAGTTCCTAATCCGTGGCGGCACTGATGCTGCAATCCAGGTAATGCTGCAGGATCGAGATGATCCACAGATCACCTTGAAAAAGCTGTTTTCAGTGAAGGATATCCTGACGCAGAAAGAAATCCTCCCCATCAGTCAGACTGCAGCCCAGCTGATTGTGCAGCAGGCACCCGGTGATTCCTTCGTCTTACGGGCCAGGCATCCACACCTTGTTTTTGAACCAGGTCAGGAAATCACATTTCAGGCGTTTCCTCACTTTCTCTTCAGTAACACAGACGCTCCCGCTCAGGAGTTGAACTGGACGATTCAAAGAGCCCGCACAGGCGAGGCTGTTACGGCGGGGACTGTTCAGCTGCCAGCCCTGGATCGCATCGAATTACTGAAACAAGGTGTCAGTCTGTCAGTAAAGTCGCCAGCGAAAGGTGAGTATAACCTGATGGTGGCCATGGGAAGTCATCAGGCTGTAGCCCAGTTTGCGGTGGTTTCGCAAGAACAATCTCCGTCCCCTGTAAAGTCATCTATTCCTGATGCGGGAATCCTGGTAGATGAATTTTCTCCGAGCAGTGCTCTCGATCATCGGGATCTGGTTAAACGTCGTCCCGGCGGCCGATTCAGGGGTTCCTTGAAATCATTCTTTAAATCCAATTCTACCCTGGAAGAGTCTGGCCAGCAGTCTCCCCCCTGGTCAGCCTGTCACTTGAGGGTGAAGAATCTGCATCGTCCCCACAAATTACTGGTCACATATCCGCGCCGTGAGGGTACCCGTTTGGGTTTCAGCATCCTGGAACCGGATGCCGCCGGGCAACTCGTACCCGTTGGCATTGATTCGGGAGTCTATCAGCCTGATTCTGGTGTCGCTGCGACAGACCAGTCGGACGAATTGCAGGCGGAAATCCTCTTCTGGCCAAAAGTTGATAATCCTATTGTATTATTTCACAGTCTGGGTTCTGAGAATCCAGCTGAAGTGACGCGCGTTGAAGTATTTGAGCTTCCAGAACACCTGCCTTCGGGAAATGAGTCTGCAGGCGAAGTCAGTTTTGGGAAAGAAAAGAATCGGCTGACCGGGCCCTATCTGCAGAAACCATTGCTGCCGGAAATATTTGGGGCAACACAGGTGTTAGACAGTAAAAGTAACCGCAGCCTGGACGACTGGCAGACGTTTCGGGAAGCGGGTGAGCGCTTGAGTTACTATTTAAAATACCATCGATTCAACAGTGTCCTCATGGCTGTCTCAGCTGACGGAAGTGCCATTTATCCTTCTGAGTTTCTGGCACCGACGCCGCGATACGATTCCGGGGTCTATCATTCATCCGGTCAGGATATCGTACGTAAGGATGTTTTAGAGCTGCTGTTTCAGATATTCAACCGGGAGAAATTAACCCTGCTGCCGGAACTGCAGTTCTCTTCGATGCTGACTTCACTGGAACAGCTGCTGCAGGATGATTCCGGAAAGGCCGCCGGGATTGAACTGGTGAATTCCTCCGGGCAGACGTGGCGTGAAGCAAAAGGCACATCCCGAGGCCAGGCTCCCTTTTATAACCCCCTGGATCCAAGAGTGCAGGCTGAGATTGTCAATATATTCCGTGAGCTGGTCGTGCGCTACAAAGGGCATCCATCCTTTCAGGGTGTCGCGGTACAATTGAGCCTGAATGGTTATCTGCAGCTCCCTGGTCTGGACTGGGGTTATGATGATCAGACGATTCAGCAGTTCCAGAAAGAGACCGGCATCAAGGTTCCCTTCGATTCGGAAACAGACAAATACCAGAAACGTTTTCACTTTCTGACAACAACCGCTTTACCACAGTGGACACAATGGCGCTGTCAGAAAATCCGGGAGCTGCATCAACTGTTAGCCGACGTGCTTCAGGCAGAATCGCCGGATGCTCAGATCGTTTTCTCGGCCCGGGAATTACTGCCGTCCCGCAGTCGCGAAGGGGATGTGATTTCGTCCCTCAAGGCGGGAGCGATGTTTCGCCCTGTGTTGATGGAAATGGGCCTCGATTTTTCGCATTATGATCAGATCGAAAATGCCGTTGTCCTCAGGCCGGGTCAATTCGATTCACAACAGCAGAACTCGTCGCTGGCACATCTCCTGAATACACATCCGACGGTAGATGATGCTTTTAAATCTCGCATCAGTGGTGCTTTGTTTTATCATGAGCCAGTCGAAATCCGGATCGCCGAATTTGACAGCATTTCTCCCTGGCAGCCTGCCTTTACCTGGCTGGTTTCGCAGGCGATGCCAGCCGGTCAATCGAACCGCAACCGATACATTCATTCCATTGCCAGGCAGGATCCTTATTTCATTTTTGATGGCGGCTGGACCATTCCCTTCGGCCAGGAACAGGCAACCGAATCGATACGCCGTCAGTTTCAGCAACTGCCTTCGCGCCCGTTTCAGACAATTGAAGCCGCCTCACAACCGGTGATCACCCGCCTGTCGCGCGGGAAAGAAAAAGCGTTTTTCTATGTCGTCAATGATTTTCCCTATCGATGCCAGGTCACATTTGAAATCACAGTTCCCTCGGAGGCACCCCTGATATCTCTTAAATCGGGTGAGTCCCTGACTGGCAAACCAGCGGAGGGTGGGTTGAGACGGTATTCAATCATGCTGGAGCCATTTGACTTTCAGGCATTTCGAATTGATGATTCGCAAATTCAAGTCCAGGCAGTTCGTTGCAACCTGGCAGAACCGGATCTGATGCATCTGCAGGCCAAAATTGAGCAGAAAAAACAAAGTCTGGTGAAGCTGCACCAGTCCATGGATGAACTGACGGCTGTTATTTTTCATGCCGACTTTGAAACGAAAAGTTCGCGGGATTATATCCTGGCTGGCTGGGAATCGAAGATTTCACAGGGAAATGCCTGGACGATTGATTCGACCGAAGCCCATTCCGGCAAAACGTCACTGCTTCTGGGAAATACGCCGGGAAATAACTTTCTTCGCACGAATGAAATTCCGCTCAACGATTCCCGTTATCTGAATATGAGTGTCTGGATGAAGTCCACCGCCAGTGATATGCAGGTTCGGATTGCCATGGAAGCAGAACAGAATGGGAAACTGAAAGTACAGTCAGCGATCATTTCTGTTGATCAGCAGTGGCGTAAATACCTGTTTCGCGTCAAGGATATTCCCGCTGACCAAGTCCGGAATGCCCATATCGTAGTGGAAAAACTGGGGGCAGAGAAATTGTGGATTGATGACGTGGATTTGCAGATCCATCAGATATCGCCTGAAGATGACCGCCAGTTGACGAAGCTGGTTTCGACGCTGTCTCTGGCCTGGGATTCCCAACGCTATCTCGACTGTTATCGGCTCTTAAGCAGCTACTGGGGACAGTTTGGAGATACTCCCGAGCAGTCAGTCACTCCTCACGGTGAACAGGCTCCGGTAAGACATGCGGAACGCAGAGGGATCAGGAAACTGCTCCAGCGGTAAATCTGTTGGGTTTAGCCTGCCTGTCTTACGTATAGTTCACGGGCTGTAAGTGATATTCTCGAAATGGTTTATGAGATAGTCTCTTATTCTGCCCCACGCGCATGTTATAATATTCGTAGACTATCAATAGATCACGATTTCTCTGATTGAATCATCATAACTGCAAGGAAGGAATTGAGATGTCAGCTCGAAAATCCACTACCAGTTCCAGGCCCGCCTCATCCTCGAAATCACGAGTGGCTGCAAAACAGGTCTCCCGTTCCAAAGCAGAAAAGCAGAATGGAAAAGTACATACCATTGGCAGCTATCTGATTCAGCGGTTACAGGATTACGGGGTAACAGATCTGTTTGGGATTCCCGGCGACTTCGTTCTGCAGTTTTATGGAATGCTGGAAGAGAGTCCGATTCGTGTCGTGGGAACAACAAGGGAAGATAATGCCGGCTATGCCGCCGATGGTTACGCGCGCGTGCATGGGCTGGGTGCCGTCTGTGTAACCTATTGTGTGGGTGGTTTGAGCCTGTGTAATTCCATTGCAGGTGCCTATGCAGAAAAATCTCCGGTAATTGTCATCAGTGGTGCACCGGGCATGTCGGAACGGGCGAAAGACCCCCTGCTCCACCACCGTGTGAAAGATTTTCATACACAGCGTGATGTCTTCGAAAAAATTACCGTCGCCACAGCCTTACTCGATAATCCCATGACTGCTTTTCAGGAGATCGATCGCTGCCTGGAAGCGTGTGTCAGATTCAAACGTCCGGTTTATCTGGAACTGCCTCGAGATTGTGTCCACAAGCAGGCGGTAATTCCGCATGTACCTGATGACAGCCAACCGGTCAGTGATGAGCATGCATTGCGGGAATCGCTGGCAGAAGCGAAGGAATTAATCGAAGCCAGTAAAAAGCCTGTCATCATCGCTGGAGTTGAAGTTCATCGCTTTGGACTGCGGGAAGAGGTGCTGGGCTTTGCTGAAAAATTCAAAATACCCATGTGTGCCACGATTCTGGGTAAGTCCGTGGTGAGTGAGTCTCACCCGCTTTACCTGGGAGTTTATGAAGGGGCCATGGGGCGCAGTGAAGTGCAAAAGTATGTCGAAGAGAGTGACTGCGTCATACTGCTGGGAACATTCATGACAGACATCAATCTCGGCATTTATACAGCTCACCTGGATCCGGGGAAATGCATCTATGCGACCAGTGAAAAATTGCGCATCAGTTATCATCACTTTCATGATGTGATTTTCTCAGACTTTGTCACAGGCCTGGAAAAACAGAAAATGAAGGTGGTTACGCGGAAAATTCCTGAAAATGTCCGCCCACAGCAGCTGGAATTCAAAGTCAAACCGGCCCAGCCTGTCTCCACAAAGCACCTCTTTGAAAGTATCAATCAGATTCTGACTGACGAGACTGTGGTGGTTACGGATGTCGGTGATTGCCTGTTCGGGGCGGTCGACCTGATGATCAATACGCACACCAAGTTTCTCAGTCCTGCCTATTATACATCGATGGGATTTGCGATCCCGGCATCCCTCGGAGCGCAGGTTGCGAATCAGAGGCTGCGGCCGATTGTTCTGGTAGGCGATGGTGCGTTTCAAATGACATGTCTTGAGCTTTCGACGGCACTCAAGCTGGGATTCAACCCGATTGTCATCGTCCTCAATAATAAGGGCTACACCACCGAGCGATTTCTGCAGGAAGGCCCGTTCAATGATATTCCCGACTGGAAATACCATAATATCACCGATCTGATCGGCGGTGGCTGGGGCTTTGAAGTCAGCACGGAAGGCGACCTGGAAAAAGCCCTCAAGGCGGCTCTCGCAAACAAGGATAGTTTGAGTGTCATTAACGTGCATCTCAAACCGACTGACGTCAGCCCTGCCCTGACACGACTGGCAGATAAGATGTCGAAGCAGTTATAGCAGCGACAAAAAAAAGAAAAAAAGCCGGGCGAGAGTCCCGTTCTCTGCGTCCGGCTAATGTCCTTTCGCTGACAGTTCAAATAATCCAGCGCATTGAACTGTCTTTAGACGCGAAAGGGTCCCCCCTGTTTGGAGTCACTGGTGGCAAAAACAGCAGGCTGACTAAAGCCACGCCTGCTGTCATGTTGAGAGAATGTTATTGATCCTGCTGGAGTTTGCGTTCCATTTTGTATTGTTCCAGGACTTCCCGCTGATTGTAGAGCTGTTCTTCAGGGCCTGCCGGATAGAACTGCACATCGTCATTCAGGTAATACGCTGAAGGCAGTGTCTGGCCACCAATGCTGGATTGGCAACCGGTGCTGGTTAATCCGATCAATGCCAAGCCCAGAACTCCAACACTTGACCAATTTTTTAGCTGGCGAATCACCATGATTTTCCTCGGAATGAAAATGTTGTCGAATGGCACCTGTTGGGGAGACGTGTAAACAGGGTAAGACAGGAGCCGGGAACACCTTGGGAACAGTCCATCCTTGTACTGAATCCAGTCACTTCGATAGGAAGTGATTGCAAGGCCACACAAAACTACAACGTGTGTACCTCTTTTATCGACACATAAAACCGGAATCTTCGGTATATTCTGCTTAATCGGACAAGATTTAGTATAAAGAAAGTCGGCAGAACATAGATATGGCGTGGGGTGGGTTACCGTACAGGTATCTTGCGGTGCGTGCAAAGGGATGGACTGCGAACCCCAGCGGAGTCGTGCCTGGCTCGATCAATCTCAGTCTGGCCTGATTTACGATTTGAAGGCGCGCTGCAATTCGTCCATGGAAACTTTCCCTTCCGCCACCAGCCGGATGCCATCTTTCTGGAAGCTGGGCATATCCTGTTTTCTGGCGAATGCCTTGATTTTTGCCGGCTCGGCACCACTGATGATCAGCTGCTTCATTTCATCTGTCATATCGATCATTTCGAGCAAGAGCGTACGGCCGTAGTATCCTACGCCATCACACTTCTCACAGGGCTCGATCTCGTTGCCATCATCGTCCACGGTCTGGCGGGGAGGACGATACAACATTTTCGTGGATTTCGGGAGCCCCATTTTCTCAATGAGCTTCGGGTTGGGGCGAAATGCTTCCTTACATTGATCGCACAGTGTTCTGATCAGTTTATGCCCAATCACGGCTTTGAGAGAATTCACTCCCTTTTCCATACTGCCTGCCAGCTGGCAGTATTTGATAATACCGGCAATCGAATCTTTCGCGGAAATTTCCGCAATCATGGTGATTTCATCCGCGACATTCAGGATGCTGGCGACATATTTTTCATCCGTAATCGGATTCAGATAAATGATATCTGCTTCCATGCGGATGATTCTGCGCAATTCGTCGTCAAATGTGTCCCCTTCTTTTTTATCGAGGGTTGCGATATGGCTCAATTCACGATGTTCAGGATCGGCCAATGCAAAGATCGTATATTGATAAGCGTCTACCGAACGTACCACGCCAACAGTTGTCGTCGTCGTACCGGAATTGGGGGGACCACTTATCATGACCAGTCCATTGCGTGACTGGCTTAACTCCCGGATCTTTTCTTTGATTTCCTCGGTAATGCCGATATCGTCAGCGCGATCCAGGGGATGTTTGAGGTTAATTGCTTTGATCGAGAGTCGCTCGCCTCCGGGTGTCGGTGCAGTAGCCACCCTTAACTGGTAGGAGACTTCTTCCAGCTCTGCCGCAACTCCGCCTGACTGCGGGCGTTTGCGTTCCTGGATATTTAAGCCCGATAACAGCTTGATGACCTGCACAACGGCCATTCCCTGCTGCTTGGAAAGTTTCGCGCCAGGGCTGGGAACACCATCGACATAAAACAGAACCTGGTATCGCTCGCCCTTTGGTTCAAACCGTATGTATTCGGAACGCAATGCCAGTGCGTCAGTGATGATGTTTTTTGCGGTCATCAGACCTGCTTTTACCAGCCGTGCATTGTCTTTCAGATTTGCAGGTTGACCGTTGAGTGCCCCTTGAAATGAGACCGGCTCGATTTCTTCTTCGAAATCGTCGTCGTCATCATCCCGGGATTTTCCAAAACCAAATATCACCAGAGATACCTCTTGAAACAGGTTAAGTGCCTAACTGAAAATTGTTCCTGGAATCTCTTACCCGGAGCAACCGTTAATGCTGTTTAGTTTAGCGGAATTCTTAAAGCAGACCATAATCCCGCAGCGTTTTTTCCAGAACCTGCATTGAACTACTGTCCAACTGAGTCATGGGCAGGCGGACTTCGCCGTTATCTCGACCGAGAAGCTGCATGGCCGCTTTAATGGGAATGGGATTGGTTGCCAGTCCCAGCAGATTGCGGCACAGGGCAAACAGTTTGAAATGCCATTCGCGGGCGAGCGCTAAATCTCCTGCATTGAAAGCGTTGAGCATGTTTTTGACATCACCGGGGACAATATTTCCCACGACAGAAACCACGCCTTTCCCGCCTAATGCCATCAAAGGCAGAGTCAGGCTGTCATCGCCTGATAAAACTGCCAGATCACAGGCAGACAGGATGTGCGAAGCCTGGTCCATGGAACCGGTGGATTCCTTGACGGCAACGATATTCGGGATTTCCGCCAGGCGAATAATGGTTTCCGGCTCAATGTTCTTCGCTGTCCGACCGGGAATATTATAGATGACGATCGGAATGTCGACCGATTCTGCGATGGCCTGGTAGTGCTGGAAGAACCCTTCCTGTGTCGGCTTGTTGTAATAGGGAGCCACATGCAGGGCCCCGTCGGCTCCTGCACCGTGGGCATATTTGGTCAGCTCGATCGCTTCACGCGTACTGTTGGAGCCAGTACCCGCCATAACTTTGATTCGGCCAGCAGCCTGATTACAGACGATCGAGATCACCTGCTTGTGCTCATCGTGGGACAGGGTCGGTGATTCTCCAGTGGTTCCCACCGGACACAAGGTGTCGGTTCCCTGTTCCACATGGTAATCGACCAGGGCGCGGAGCGCTGTCTCATCGATTTCACCATTCTGAAACGGGGTGATCATTGCTACCGCAAGACCTGCGAACAGGTCACTTTGATTCGCCATGCTTTTAATACCTTAATACAAATTCTTCCCGCCAGTTCAGTTTGGCCGGGTCAGTTCTTCTTGATGATCGGTTGCGTGTGAATGAATGCCCTAAGATCGCTGTTCCCAGTCGACATTCGATAATGAAGCCAGCGCAAGCTGCAAGGCATGTGTTCCGTTCCGCCCATGCCCTTGTGCCTGGACGGCCAGATAAAGCTGGTGTCCTAAAGCCAGGCCGGGCAGACTCAGGTTCATTGCTTTGGCTTCTGCCAGTGCAATTCCCATGTCTTTGATGAAGTGTTCGACAAAGAAACCGGGATCAAAATTGTTATCCATAATCCGTGGTCCCAGGTTTGAGAGAGACCAGCTGCCAGCAGCCCCGCTGCCTACGGACTCCAGTACGGTAGGCAGATCCAGACCGGCTTTATAACCGTACAGCAATGCTTCGCAGACACCAATCATGTTGGTCGCGATCAGAATCTGATTGACCATCTTGGTGTGCTGACCTGAACCTGGCTCCCCCTGGTAGACGATGGTTTTTCCCATCGCATCCCAGCAGGGTTTGAGCGCTTTGACAACAGCCTCGTCGCCACCTATCATGATGGACAGGGTTCCGTTTTTGGCGCCCACATCGCCGCCGGAAACCGGGGCATCCACACTGTAGACTCCCTGGGCCTGGGCGGCTTCTGCTACTTCCACGGCCAGGGAAGGATCGCTTGTCGTCATATCCACCAGGATCTTGCCTGCAGTTGCGCCAGCCAGAGCTCCCTGCTCTCCCAGAAGGACTTCTCTGACATCGGCAGGAAAGCCTACGATGGAAAAGATGACGTCGGAATTCTCCGCGACCTGTTTGGGAGAATCAGCCCAGTTTGCCCCCTTCTTAATGAGTGGTTCGGCTTTGGATTTGCTGCGATTGTACACAGTTGCTGAAAAACCCGCGTCCATCAGGTGGCCCACCATACTGGCACCCATGACTCCCGTTCCGATCCAGCCAATTTTCGTCTGACCTGGTTGAATGGTTGGTATCGCCATTTTCTTCAATCCTTTTATCTGATTCAGTTGCGTCGAATTACTCAATGATCAATGTGGTTATGTCCATCCAAATCGTAAAAAAATGATTGGTATATCTCAAGTTAGACCAATCATTCTCCTTCGCAGTATATCGAGGTCGGACTCAGAAGTCATATGACTGGTTCATTTTTTTGTCAACTATCACGCCTGCAGGCCCCTTTTCTGACAGGAATTCAGCCAGATGGGCAAAAGAAACTTGCCATGCGATTGCTCAGCGGTGAAAATCATACGGACGATCTGGCCCGCGCTTTTGAACAGTGTCTGGCTTTGGTTGAATTATTTGGAGATGGGAATTCAGGTTACGTTATGAAATTGAAATCGATTGCATGGTGGATGTTCTGTTTGGCCGGCATCTGCCTGGGAAGTTCTGATCTGCAGGCACAGACCTGTGGGAATGGATATCCGTGTGGCCCTGATGGGGCTCCCCTGCTTCAGATGTTGACGCCACAGGGTTTCATGGGAGCGGATTTCAGAGGCAGTTGCTCTCAGCACGATCGCTGCTACCAGGTACCCGGTATCAGTCGGCGGTATTGTGATTTACAGTTCCGGAATGAATTGCATCGCCGGTGTAACTGCTCTGCGTTTCCTCTCGGATGCCGCATGATTGCCAACACGATGTATTTACAGGTTCGATTATTCGGCAGGAGACCTTATTTAAACTCGCAGTACCCACCGACTTATCCTGCTCCCATGCCCTATCCCGTCTATTCCAATGCCTCTTATTCACAGCCGGTTGTGTATTACGGATACTGATCTGCGGGTAACATCTAGTTAGAATTTTCTACGGTCTCTCTTTCCTGAACGAATCTTTGTCCATGACTGAAGCACAGGCGTACTTGAATGGCGCCTTTATTCCCGATTCTGAAGCAAAGCTGGCGGTAACTGATCTGGGGATCGTGTATGGCGCGTCGGTTACAGAGATGGTGCGGACATTTCAACATCAGCTGTTTATGCTGGACGATCACCTCGAAAGGTTGTTTTCCGCCCTCGACTATCTGGGGATTGAATCGCCAGTCACTCTCTCGGAACTGAAACAGGTTTGCGAATCGCTGGTTGAGAGAAATGCAGCCTTGTTATCAGGTCAGCATGATCTGGGGATGACCGTCTTTATCACCGCCGGTCACAATCTGCCTTATCTGGGGCTGGCTGCACGAGAGGCGTGTCAAACCCCGACTGTTTGCGTGCACACGTTCCCACTGGCGTTTGAACTCTGGGATCGCAAATACGCAACTGGACAGTATCTGATGAAATCCGAGGTTCAGCCCCTCAATGCAGCGATTTTTGATCCGGGAGTGAAATCACGCAGCAGGATTCACCTGTATCGCGCTGAAAAACTGGTTCGCCAGAATAACCCGGAGGCTTCTGCCTTATTGTTCGATCCGGCAGGTTATGTCGCAGAAACAACGATCGGTAACTTTTTTCTGGTACAGGGAAACCGGATACTCGCTCCACGTCCTGAATTTATCCTGGGAGGGATCAGTCAGAGAATGGTCGTTCGGCTGGCAAACCAGCTGGGACTGGACTATCAGGAAACAGATATTTCCCCCAATATGATTCTCGAAGCGGACGAAGCATTGACGTCTTCAACAGCATATTGTCTGATGCCTGTTACCCGCTTTGAAAACCATCTGCTGTCAGCAGGAAAACCCGGGCCCGTTTATCAGAAATTGCTGAATGCCTGGAGCCAGGCGGTGGGAATTGATATTTTACAGCAGGCCCGGGAAATCGGCGCAGCGCGTCGTCAGGCACTTTCATAATTGTCAGGTAGACTTACCCACTCAAATCCATTCCTATAGATTAGCGATCAGGAATTACGCTCTTGTCACATTATCTGGAATTCTTTCGGCAGTTTCGAACGACTTTCGAAACCACAGGCGCGATTGCTCCCAGCAGTCGTTTTCTGGCCGCAAATATGGCTGGTCCGATGAAGCAGCATCAGGGGCTCAAGAAAGTTCTGGAAATCGGCCCGGGTACGGGCGCTGTTACCAGGGAGATCGTCAAACAGATTCGCCCGGGCGATCAACTTGATCTGGTCGAGTTGAATGATAAATTTGTTGAGATCCTGCATCAGCGCTTTGATACCGAACAGGGCTTTCGGGAAATCAAACTTCAGACCGCAATCCATAACTGTCCCTTACAGGATTATGGCGCTGGGGAAGAATATGATTTTATTGTTTCCGGCCTGCCATTAAATAATTTCCCGACAGAGTTGGTCAGTGATATTTTCAAAGCGTATTTTCGCCTGCTGAAGCCGGGGGGCGTACTCTCGTATTTTGAATACATGTATGTACGACCGGTCCGCAAGGTGGTCTCCCGGGGAGAAGAAAACCAGCGAATTCGTGAAATTGACCAGATCATGGTTGACTATACGCGTCAATTCCGGATTCGCCGAAACTGGGTCTGGTGCAACCTGCCTCCTGCCTGGGTTCAACATCTGCAGAAAGAAAAAGGCAGCTCACCCGCGCTGGAGCAAACTGCCTCTCAAAACCAGTCATGATCTCACGAGATCTATCGATTACGCTTCGGGTTTTTCCGATTTGCTTTCAGGCTGCTTGTTTTCCGGAGTGTCTTCTGAGGGGCGTCGCGGGCGATTCATACGTTCCCGTTCCCGGCCCCGGGGATTAAAAGTACTTCGGTCGCCTCCCATCAGTTCCCGCAGATCCAGCGAGCCATCTCCATTACGGTCCAACTGTTTCAAGAGAGTCTGTATCTGTTCCAACTCCTGGGAATCCAGTTTTCCATCCTGGTTCGTATCGAGCGATTTCATGAATGCGGGTTGAAACATTCTTCCCGGAAAATCACCGCGTCTGCGTTCGGGACGATCACTCATTTCGGGGCGATTCATTTCAGTGTCCCGTTCCCGTTCTGCTGGTTTTTGATCAGGGCGAAATTGTCTGACAGCTTCTGTGAATTCCTGTTTCGAGAGAGGGCTGTCGGCATCTTTATTGGCCTGCCGATAGATCTGTTTCAGAATCGGTTTTCCTCTTTCCGGCGCTTCCTCAAGTGTCAGTTTGCCATCCTTGTTCGTATCCAGCGACTGGAAAAAACGCTCGTATCGATCCTGGTTCCTCTTTTCATCCCCGGGACGAGAACGTTCTCTGCGGTCTCCATCGGGTCTGCCGCGATTCATGCTGCCAAAACGCTGTAGTGCCTCTAGGGAAATCTCATCGGTATTCATTCGCTTGAAAAGCGGGTCCATTCGATCACGAAGGGGTTCCGGTAATTCGTCGCGGGATATTTTTTGATCACCATTGCGATCCAGACGCTTCATGAACTCCTGCATGCCGCGGCGATTCCGGTCCTGGTCGCCATCACCAGCAGCAGGAAATTTCCGGTCTTCCTGTTTCAGACTCGCTTCAAACTCTTCTATTGTGAGCTTGCCATCCTTGTTGTGATCCCCCGTTCGAATGAGGTGGTCAAAAAACCGCATTTTCTCCTGTGGGACTTCCTCGGCTGTCAAAGTGCCATCTGAGTTTTTGTCGAGTTGCTGAAAAATACTCTCTGACGCGGATTCGTTCTGCTCTGGAGCGGCGGACAGGTGGCCGGTAGAGAATCCCAGTGCAGCCAGTACCGCCAGTGAATAGAATGAATACTGCATGGTCGCCCCTTTCATGGGTCTACTGAAATCAGACGAGGACTGAATACTGCGTGAGTCCTTTACTCCTTATTTAACTTCACCTGGACTGAAAAGTATTGGTCGTTTCTGAAAAACAG
Organism: Gimesia sp.; assembly: GCA_002706765.1. Lineage (GTDB taxonomy): Bacteria > Planctomycetota > Planctomycetia > Planctomycetales > Planctomycetaceae > Gimesia. Next base: position 144,431 of record PAJV01000020.1, on the reverse strand, counting down.
AGCCGGGTAATGAAAAAACCCGGCGAGCGGACTCACCGGGTTTAATAAAAAACATGCTGATATCAGGAGCTTATTTCGATTTTCTCACTGAAAAAGTCGAAGTAAAGAAACCCTGATCATCGGGGATCGTATAACCGCCGGATACAGGCAGATACTTCTGGAAGAAGCTGTAAGGGGGAAGTTTTGACATATCAATGCCTTCGATATCAATCATTGATTCATTCTTCTTGACGAAGTTATAGACGGCCTGGACCTGGGCATCTGCGTTCTGGTAAGTGATCATGGACGTCTTGTCAGGAAAGTTTTCTGCAATGAGTTTGTAGTTTGCATCGTTGATCAACGAACCCGCCCCACGGTCTTTTCTCAAAACACTTTCGATCTGTTGTACATCGTTTGAGATAAACAGCTGATTTTCCGCGATGCAGAAACCTGCTGAGGTCGGAGAATTGATGACCTCACCAGGAAGTTCATACAGGGTGGTTCCCTGAAATTCGCGTGCCTGTCCGGGGAAATCATCCCGGGCGGTCACCGAGGCGATAATTTTCTGAAAAGCGTCTGAATTTTTCAGACCCAATGCCACGGTAAACTGACCAGACATTTTAGTCAGATCCAGTTGTTCTCCTTCTTCGATCTGGGTCGCAACCTGAATACGACCACTGAGATTATCCACGATGTCTTTTTTAATGTGGATTTTGGGGCCATCCGGATTATCGGCCATCGAATCGATGACGGCAGCCAGGGCACCAGGTCGTCCCTGGAATCCGTCAAACAGGGTTTCCACCGAATCATAAGCTCCTGTGATACTCCAGTTGATGGAATAATAGGAAGAAACTTTGTCTGAGACCCATACTGGCGGTTGCTGAGCCACGGCCGGGCATTTGAACATTTCAAGGATTCCGGAAGTCGGCATCTCGACATAGGTGAAGGTTTTGGAAATGGCATCGAAATTTTTAGTCGCCATGAAACTGGCACCGCCGACTGCTTTCAGGTTGGTAATTCCCAATGCAGGCAGAAAACCCTGCACCATTCCCACCTGGGGATTAATACGGCTGGCGACACCCAGGATGGACTGCAGGGCGCCAATCGGATTCAGATACCATTTTGCGACTGCCGGTGCGCCTGGATCAGTACATTTATTCTGAATGTACTGGTACTCTTTTTTGGCAGCCAGAGATTTTTGGTCCTGACCATCCCAGCTGGCTAGAACGGTTTCCAGAATCTTATCATCATTGGAAGCCACAAAAGTCTTATCTTTCAGGAAGTAAGAAAACTGTCTGGTAAGAGGAACTTTGACGGGTTCGTCTTCCGCGTCATCCTTTTCAAATGAAAAGATGACCAGTTTGGTTCCTGAGACACTGCGGATGGAGCGTTGGGCGCCTTCCTTATCCAGGGCTTCGGCTGTTTTTTCCAGAATTTTTTCCAGGGTTTCGCCACTCTCGCCATACTCCAGAGAGGCCACGCCACCAAATTTCCCTTCGCTGCTTTTCAGGAAAGCAAGACAGAATTCACCACTGGGAATGCTCAGGACATTACTCAGGCCCAGGTTGGTTTCATCCTCAAATTTTTTTGAGTATTTCTCGACCAGCTTTACCAGATCTTCCCGCATGCCTGCAAAGGCAGGATCACGGATCATTTCTGCCATCGAAGTTTCTGCCCACTTTTCTTCCATGACTTCAACGTCTGGAATGGAAAAGTAAAACAGTGCGTCAGAGGGCAGTCTCTGTGCTGCGGAAACACGATCTTGTGCAATGCAGTCCTGGGCAGTCAGCAGGAACATCGCCTGCATGAACATAAATGTAAGTAACAAAAGTGGCTTTCTCATGGGAGCCTTCATTCTTTCTCTTCCAGAGGGGATATTAAGGGAATCTCACGCTAGAGCGCATCACATTTACCATAGCATCTCTCAACCTGTTACACTCGGACCAGCTGGCCCTGAAGACACTATAGTAAAACGGGACACTGTCTAGATCCGATTTTTGGCCCTGTCTAATACTTTCAAACGTGACGAAAATCATACTGTTAATTTGTAGCAATTCTTGTTTTTCTGGCAACCCCAACCTGCGTCTCATCCTGATCTGGGACAAAAAACGATTTCGAGAATTACTCTGCGGGGAGTACCATGAAACCGTGTCGCGGGTTGCAAGTTTTTTATTTACTTCTCAGATTCCGGAGTTTTTCTGCGGGGCGCATCAAAATAGCGATAGCCTGTATTGGGACTGGTTTTGTCAAAAGCAAATGCATCCCGGTTATCAAGAAAATGTTTGACGTACGTGATCGGGATGGCAAACCCGAGCCCTTCCCCCAGAATCAGTTTCATATTTGTAACCCCGATGACTTCACCCCGCGAATTAAACAGGGGACCACCACTGTTGCCGGGATTGATTTGAGTCGTCGTCTGGATATAGACGATTCCCTGCATGTTACGGTTGCGCGTGCTGACGATTCCCCGCGAAACGGAACGTTCCAACCCCAGCGGATTACCAATGGCAAAGACTTCTTCTCCTTCTCGCTGTTGATCGTTTTCAGCGAGATAGACGGTTCGGAACGCGAAATCTTTCTGTAAGGGAATTCTGAGAAGCGCCAGGTCGAAAAAAGGATTTAAGGCAATGATTTCGACATCTTTAATCTGACGCCGCTGAAATTCACCAGTGGCTGTCCGGTGAAAAATGGTGACAGCAATCCTGGTTTCTTTCTCAACTACGTGATAATTGGTGACGCAATATCCCCGGTCATTGATAATGAAGCCGGATCCCAAACCACTGGGGGTTTGAACGAGTGTCACTGCTTCACCATAAAGCCGGGCCAGTTCTTTGATGCTTTTGACGGGCAGTTCAGCGACCGAATAGATTTTATCTTTGCTTTTGGAAATCGGGATCTTGCCATCGGCCGTTTTTTCTGACTTGCTGCGCGAACGAATCTGTTCCAGTGGGATTCTTAACACCTCAATGCCGATATCGACTAGAAGGTGGTCGTTGCTCTGCTTGAGGACATCGCCTTCAATTTTGTGACCACTGACCAGTTCGATCCAGTCAGCATCTGCAGTACTGATTAATCCGGGGGCTGTGAATGAAAAACAAAGCAATAGTCCGAGGTGGCCAATCTTGCGAATCATTCCGTCGATATCCTCTCTCACTGTGGTGTGCTGAAGTTTGATGTATCACAAAAGCTGTCATGCATGTGATGCTATTCTTTATACTCGCTGTGACATTCAGTGCAGGCCTTATAAACCCGGGTTAAACCTTTATCGAATTCAGGGAAGTTGTCGGCTTTCGCTGCTTCCACCATTTGCAGGCTGGCTTCCATCATGGGATTCGCGTGGCCGAGGAAGCCTTTGTCATCGACATATCCATAACCTTCAGTGGTGATGACTTTAGCGACGGCTGCCAGTAAATGTGCTTCTTCAATGACTTTTTCTTTTTCCGATTTCAAAGCGTCTGCATTGCCCACATTGGATTTTAACCATTTCGAAGCAATGTCGATCCGCTTCATCAGATCTCCCATGGAGGCCACATCGCTGAGTGGCTTCTTATCTTCCGAATCGGGAACACCGGCGGGGAGACTGCCATTCATGATTACGATCATCTGCTCATAAGGCACTTGGATTTCACGATATGACTTGGCGCCACGCATTAACTGCTTCGAAGAGATACCTGCTGCGAGATCACGTAAGTACTTGGCATTTTTTTTCCAGCCTATGTCATCCGGATGTTCTGTCGCGATACCGGCCAGCGCTGCCAGCGTTGAAGTAAATGTGGGTAATTCCAGGTAACTCGTATTATAGGTTCCGACCGACTGCATATTTTTCGTCAGTCGATTCCGGATATCTTTCACCAGTGAATCCAGAACAGGCATCGGGATAATCGTCTTCCAGTCGACTCCGCCCGCAGCAGAAGCAGGCTGTGAATCAGCCGTTTTCATTTCTGTTGCCGACGGCGTACTGGTCGGAGTTGCTGCGACTGTATTACCAGGCAGCGCCACGGGAGAGACTGCCTGCTGATTTCCAGCGACCGCAAGAGGATTATCAAACCAGACATCGTAAGGGATTCCATCAATCATTTTACGACCGTCTTCCTGCTTCGCTGGTTCTTTCACAGGTGTAGACTGTGTGTTTTGCGCGACTTGCGGAGGGGGCGTAACGGGAGCAGGAGTTGTCGGTTGGGGAGCTGGCTGTGATGTGACGGGAGCGGGTTCACTTCCACCACATCCTGTTAAGATGCCAGATCCCAGCGTACTGCAAATTAACACAAATAGAAAATAGAACGGTTTCCCGTCCCACCGGAAGGCCGGCCTGTTCATGGATGTCTCCCTCAAGTCCTTGAAATTAAACCAATTAGATTATGTGTTATCCGGGCACGGCTTGCAACTGCATCTCTAACGGATTGTAAAATTCCCCTTCCGATTTGTACATGATGCGGGAGAGGATCTCATTTCACCAGAGTGTCTTTCAAACGACGATACTCGCTTCCAATGCAACTGGTGACGCTGCCGGAATATAACACACAGCTTCGATCCCGCTCAGATCCTGAATCAAATTTCCCATGTGTCTAAAGCAATCATGAACGGCAATAGTGCATGTATCTATATAAAATAGAACCTGTTTGCCTGTTAATTTATTCCGATCAGTAAAAGCAGGCCTGTTTGGCGGAATACGCAAAAAGTTGACGGCCATCCCTTGTCAACTCAAACTCCACTTATTATCTCTGACCCTTATCAGGTACGTAACTGATACCGGTTTTTCATCTGCTTTGCTGATTAATGTGCGACTCGGATTGACAGTAGAGTATACTTTGAGTGGTGGACAACCGCGAAAACGAACTGACTATTCATCTGCTTGATCAAGTCCATTCTGGAGAATGCCAACAAGCACGTTGTCGGGGGAAACAATATTGATTTTTATCAATCAGCTGCCTTAATGGAGTTCACCAGGGCAGCAAAAGGAGTATTCAGAGATGAACAAGATTGTTTGTTGTACGTTAGGCATGATTGCCTTGACCGTTTCAACTGCTCACGCTCGGGGTCCTGAATTCAATCTGGGACAGGGTCTGTTAATGAGCCAGACAACTGCATTACCGCCGGCAGTTGGTCCAGAACCGATGCATGAGTTGGCGCCTCAACCTTATGAACACCATGTTGCTTCACAAGAGATTCCTGTATTTGATTGTGTCAAATACAAACGTCCTCGCAACATTGCTCCCTGTTCCAGTCCGAAACTTGTATTGATTGTCGATCCTTGTGCACCCAAACACAGCTGTTGCGAACCAGGATGTGTGGCTGTGGAAATTTGTGCCCCTGATTGTGCCTGCGAATGCGTTCGCTGCAGAAAAGATGGACGACGTAAGATTTTTGATTACGGGAAATACAGCGTGGTCGTTGAATCACACCGTGGAAAAGTCACCGTGACTTACCGCAGCTAATATAAAGAGTAGTAGCTTCATCACAATATTTAACAGCCGGGAACAGTTTCGTTTCCGGCTGTTTTTATACGCCTCGCTATAAGGCTGCTTTAGCAGGATTGGTTTGAGGTTCATGTCACTTTCGCGAGAAACTGGGTCAGAAAGATAATCCCGGCAACCCCACACCATGCCAGAGCAAATCCCGCCAGATCCTGAAAGGTCGGTCGTGGGATTTCAATGTCCTTCGAGTTGGGAAACATCTTTCTCCCCATCGGTTCCGGCTCTGCCGGCAGAGTGCAGGGAGAATCGATGACTTCATTCAGTCTGACCGGGGTATGCATCAGTCTGTAGAAATGGTCCAGCTTCTCCGGGGATTGTCGAGGAGTCAGGAAGCTCACCAATATACCGCTGAGTACGGCCAGGCTCATGAAGCAGAACATCTGCCAGACGTCTTTCATCTCAATTGCGGATTTGAACATGCTCTCGGGCAGCAGCCCCGAACTATATAAGGTGTCTGCGTGAAACGCGACGATGTACCAGACAACAATTCCAGTGATCGTCGAGACCCAGACAGAAATAACATTCCAGCGTCGCCAGACAATGCCAAACCAGAGGCTGATTCCAATGCAGGCGGGAGTTTTCACGATGGTTTTCAAGGCATCGATAATGTCTGTAAAAGTCGTCTGCAGAATCAGTGCCAGGATCACAATCACCAGCCCTGCGATACGTCCGACCCACAGGTAATGCCGTTGCGATTTATTTTTCGCGATGCATTTACGATAGATGTTTTCCGTAAATAAACCACTGGAAATAATCATCTGGGCATCACTGGTACTCATGACGGCTGCCAGCAGGGATGCCAGCAGCAGCCCGATTAAACCAGGGGCAATCCGTGGCAGAATATCATGTGCCGCCATACCAAACAGCTTATCTGCGAAATCGCGGTCCGTTTTATCTACTTCCACTTTTTTTTCTACGGAGAGCTGATCATATTCCGGGCTGGCGCGCAGCAGGAGCGACTGGTAGACCGCCTGGTCAGCCGGGTCAGGTGACGTTTTTAAAGGACTGTTATCACCCATATACCAGACAATGCATGCCAGACCGGTAAACGTCCAGGCGACCGTGCAGAATCGTTTCAGGAAATTACCGACGGTGAATCCGAAACGGCCTTCATATTCGGTCTTCCCTGCTCCACAGACCCCCATGATATGCGGTTGAATTACGATTCCGGCCAGTGCTGTAATGGAAAGCATACAGACATAGAAGGGAGTGATCGGTTCTCCCATCGTCGCGGCCAGTTCGGGGCTGACAGTCAGATCCAGCATGCCCTGCTTGAGATCAGATTGCTGATGCAGCATGCCAAACCCGCCAATTTCGTAGAAAACAAATGGCAGCAGCAGGAATGAAAAGACGATCGTCAAAATCCCCTGGATAAAGTCGGTGATGATGGCAGCTCCCAGTCCCCCCGCCATCCCGTAAATGACAAACATGATGGTGACCGCCAGAATGGCAAACTCATAACCCTGCAGTCGACGTTCCGTGATGTGAAACGTTTTTTCGGTCGTATCCCATTCTGCTGCCGGTACCATGATATTCGCTTCAACGGACAGCCGATCCAACTCGTTGCCCGTCAATGCATCAACCATTTTTCCGGTTCCAAATAAACCGCCGGCAATAAAAGTGATCGAAATTGCGATTCCGTAAAACGAATACATAATGGCGGTCGGCCCGTTGAAACGGGTCTCAAAAAAGTCGGCCGTTGTCAGGGCGCGCATACGGCGCATCAGTGGCGCGACAATCCAGTAAAACGGCGTGGCCCACAACCAGAGAAACTGCCACCAGATGCCTGCCAGACCCGCCCGCCAGGTACCAGCGACAACGCTGATAGCCTGTTCGCTGCTCGTTCCCGAACCAAAGGCAAAAAACATCATGAACACCTTACCGAAGCGGCGGCCCCCCATGAAGAAGTCAGCCATATCTTTGACCTTTGTCACAGACCAGAGACCAATGGCGAGAATGACAACAAAGTAAAGAGCCAGTATGATCCAGTCGGCTGTGTGCAATCCCAACCAGGTATTCTTTTCAGCGGCAAGCAGCATGGGCTGACCCTTAATTTGGACAGGGGATTCATAAATATTGTTTCGAAATCAGACTACCGCGGATTCACAAAATATGCAAACCTATTGATGCCTGTGCCGTTTCCTGTGTGGACAGGACTCATCTTTTTAACCAGATCAGAGAAATTAAACACGTTCCATGCACATTCTGTCCTATTCGATTCAGCACAATGACCTCGCCGGAAAGCATGTCACCCTGCTCGGTCTCGGGAAATTTGGTGGGGGCGTGGCAACCGTCCGGTTTCTAGCTGAGAAAGGGGCACGGGTCACCGTCATTGATGCCAAACCGGCGGAGGCATTACAGGAATCATTACGAAAACTGGAAAAATGCTCTGATGTGACGTTTCAACTCGGGGATCAGTCCTCTGAATTACCGGTCACCGAGTTACTGGTCGTCAACCCGGCGATCCCCCCCGAACATGCCCTGTTACAGTACGCTGCACAACAGCAGATTCCTGTGACCAGTGAGATAGAACTGTTCTGGCAACTCAATCCGGGACGAGTCATCGGGGTCACAGGCAGCAATGGAAAATCGACGACGACCGCCATGATTCACAGCATCCTGAAAGCCGCTGGTCGACGTTGCTGGCTGGGAGGGAATATTGGCATCAGCCTGTTGCCCGAACTGGAAAAAATTCAATCCGAAGACTGGGTCGTACTCGAGTTAAGCAGTTTTCAGCTGGAAGCACTTAATCGCATCCAGGCCAGTCCACAGATTGCCGTTGTCACAAATTTCAGCCCCAATCATCTCGACTGGCATGAGACGCTTCCGCATTATCGTCAAGCCAAGCAGGCAATCATGCGCTGGCAGACCGAAACGGATGTGGCGGTACTCAATCAGGATGATCCGGAATTACAATTCTGGAGCACACCCGGCAGAGTTCTGTATTTCGGGACCCAGGCCGACCGGTTACCGGATCTGTTTTTTGATGAGGAGTGTTTTCAGATCAAAGATCAGAGAACCGTCCCCTTCCCCAGGCTGAAAGTGCCCGGCATACATAATCGGTACAATGCCGCTGCAGCGATGACAGCATGTCTGGCGGCGGGAATTGCGGCTCAGGATCTGACTCAGGGGATCGAATCTTTCAACGGACTTCCCCATCGGCTGGAATATGTGGGGGAATATCAGCACCGATGGTTCTACAATGATTCGCTGGCGACAACCCCGGAATCAGCCATCTGTGCGCTGGAAGCCTTTCCGCAGAGTGCCGTCATTCTGCTGGCGGGCGGTTCCAATAAACAGGTCGATCTCTCGGGATTTATAAGTCAACTTCGGTGCCAGACTAAAGCCACAGCGCTGATGGGGCAGACCGGCAAGCTCATGTATGATCTGATGCAGGCACACCAGGATTCCGTTCTCAAGCAGGATCACGCATTGATTTCGCAGCCTCAGGCATCCTTTGAAGATGCGTTTAACTGGGCGTTTCAGCAATCGGCACCGGGAGATGTGATCTTGCTCTCACCAGGTTGTGCCAGCTATGACTGGTTTTCCAGCTTTGTCGAACGCGGTGAGCGGTTTAAGGCGTTGTTTCAGGAGCTTTCTGAGAGTAATGAAGCCGATTAACCCAGCAGTGAAGTTTTGTGGGGTTCACCGGGAATCTCCCGGACATACTGCGGCACAGCATAGCCTGGGAGTCGGGTGCGGAGTTCCTCAATCAGTTTTCGTCCCTGCGCTTCCGGGACTTCAAAGTGTGCTGTGCCAGTAACGCGATCCAGCTGATGGAGGTAATAGGGTAAAACGCCCAGGTTGACCAGTTTTTCCGATAATGCGATCAGCGTCTCAGTGGTATCGTTGATCCCTTTGAGTAATACGGACTGATTCAGAACCGGAATGCCAGCCTGCAGCAGCTGTCTGATCGCATGTTCTACATCAGCGGCTATCTCATTGGGATGATTTACATGAATGACCATCCAGGGCATTGTGCCCTGCTCTGACAGTCGTTGTAACATTTCCAGCAGGCCAGCATGGATTCGATCAGGCAGTACCACAGGCAGACGGCTATGAATTCGGAGTCGCTTTACATGCGGTATCGCAGCGATCCGTTCACAGAGATCATGGAAGCGAAGATCTGTGAGCAGAAGTGGATCTCCGCCGCTCAAAATAATTTCCTGAATCGTCGAATCTGCCTGCAGGGTCTGCCAGACCGGTTCCCATTCCTGAAGTGTGCGGGGTTCATCACCGTAGGGATAATGTCTGCGGAAACAATAGCGACAGTGGATTGCGCAGGCACCGCTGACCATTAATAATGCCCGACCATGGTATTTCTGCAGCATGCCCGGGGTCGCCCGCACGTTTAAATCGCCGACGGCATCTGCCTCAAAACCAGGAACAAACGCGTTTTCAAGATCAATTGGCAGGATCTGTTTCAGGAGGGGGTCGTTCAGATTGGCGGGCTCAATCCGGTTCAGATAACTGATGGGAACCATAACGGGGAACAAATGGGCACTTTTCCGGGCAGGTTCCAGCAGCTCTTCAGGTAGATTCAGTCTGGAAATCAGTTCCTGCGGATCACGGATCGCCTGGGCAAGGGATTTTTGCCAGGTCGTTTCAGAAAGCAATGTTGGCATGATAGAGTTAGAAATCCAGTAGGTGGTCTCAGGTTTCCGAAGCAGATCAGCAGTTCGCCCGGAGTCGATTCTACAAATTCTGGCAGTGAAAATTGACTGACATTTCGACTGCTCTCCGTTTGCAACCGATCAAAGATATGTTATTCTCTCGCCCTTGGAAACAAAACTCAAATGACCTTTTCCCAACACTTTTATTGTCAGAGAAATTAAGCGATGCCACAAATCAGTACAGGCGATTTTCGCAAGGGTGTCAAAGTGATCGTCGATGGTGATCCTTACGAAATGATTGAAGTTAACTTTGTCAAACCGGGCAAAGGCCAGGCCCTGTACCGCACAAAATTGCGGAATCTGCTGAAAGGCACCATCCTGGATCGCACCTATAAAAGTGGTGGTGAAAGTCTGGAACAGGCCGATATCCGTAAAGGTGACGGGCAGTACATGTATAAAGATGCCACCGGTCTGCACTTTATGGATAACGAAACCTACGAACAGTACACCATTGACGAATCGGTATGTGGAGATGCGGCAGATTATCTGCTGGATGGCGCCATCTGCAACCTGCTGTTCTGGAATGATCAGCTGATCGGCATGGATCCTCCCCAGCAGGTCGTGGTGGAAGTCACTTATACCGAACCCGCTGCGAAAGGTAATACAGCCACGAATGTGACCAAACCGGCTACCATTGAAACCGGTGCCACCGTCCATGTCCCTGCCTTCATCAACGTGGGTGAGAAAATCAAAGTGGATACAGCGACTGGTTCTTATATTGAGCGAATTCGCGACTGACAATGAGTCAATTGAGGCTGACAATGAGAGTTTTCAGCCTCAATTGCGATGATATGCCCCAAAACAGGCTCTGAATACTTAGATTTTATGATTCTTTTGCGCAGGTTTCATGAATCAGGCGTAAATGATATTGAATTATTCACTTGTGTCGCCAAAAATAGCTGAATCATCCTCGTATCAGTAACTGAGCGAGGAGTTTAAGGGAGTTATGAAGTAGAATCTCACGGAATTCGCACTGAACGCCACCATGGATCTCAAGGAGGATTGACATGGATGTCTGGAATCTGGTTTTGTATGTCGTCGCTTCACTCTTGGCTTTGAAGTCGCTGGCTTCCCTGATGACGCATCACAAGAAAGTCGTTGTCCGGCAACTGGCGATCGAATATACCCAGGAGATATCTCAACCGGGAAATCGGGCGACCGAGACTGATTCCGCCGAGCAGCAGATGGAGCGGAACCCTGCAGAGCGAAAAGCTTCCGCAGCTTGACTACTGGTGTCGCTGTTTCAGCAAACGCCAGTAATTTCGTTTTACGGCACGAATGTCGACCCCAAATATTAACCAGTAGTAAAAGCAGTCCATGTCTCAAGTTGATCAAACGAGTGAATCTGAGTCCGAATTCCTGCCTGCCGAAAGTCAGGCTGATGTCGTGACGGATCACAACCATAAGCTCTATATCGAAACCGTTGGCTGCCAGATGAATATGCTGGACAGTGAACTGGTGGTAGCCGATTTGCGGAAACGCGGCTATGAACTGACCCGGGACGTCAAAGAAGCAGAAACCATTCTGTTCAACACCTGTAGCGTCCGGGAACATGCAGAACACAAGATTTACAGTTCCTTAGGCCGGCTGCGCTATGGTGCCCGAAAAAACCCCAAAAAAGTGATCGGGGTCATGGGCTGTATGGCACAGAAAGATCAGAATCTGATTTTTCAAAAAGCGCCGCAGGTCGATTTCGTTGTAGGAACCGGACAACTGGCGCAGGTTGCCAGTCTGATCGATAAGGCACGCGTCAATCACAGTCAGAATGTACGCAGCCGCGAACTGGCAGTGGGACTGGGACGCAAAGATGGCAAGCTTGCGGAAATCACCAACAGTTTTCAGAGTTATGATCCACTGCGTGATCCGGAGATGCGTCCGTCGCCTTACCAGGCATTCGTGCGGATCATGATCGGGTGTGACAAATTCTGCTCGTACTGTGTGGTTCCTTCGACCCGCGGTCCCGAGCAGAGCCGCTCCCCCCGAGAGATTCTCTCTGAGGTCAAAGTCCTCGCCGACCAGGGAGTCAAGGAAGTCACGCTGCTCGGTCAGACTGTCAACAGTTATAAACATACACAGGATGGTAAACTCTACCGGCTCTCCGATCTGCTGTATCTGATTAACGAGGTCGAAGGGATCAACCGGATCAAGTTTGTCACCAGTTATCCCAAAGACATGACCACCGATTTGCTGGAGGCCATTCGAGACCTGCCTAAAGCAACCCGCTATCTGCACGTTCCACTCCAGCACGGATGTAATGATGTTCTGAAAGTCATGAAGCGTGGTTATACGGTAGAAGATTACCGGGAGATGATGCAGCGTGTGAACGAGATACTCCCCGGTTGTTCTGTGTCCAGCGATTTTATCGTCGGTCATCCCGGCGAAACTGAAGAATCCCATCAACTCAGCCTGGAGTCGATTCGCGAGTTTCGTTTCAAAAACAGTTTCATTTTTAAATACAGCGAGCGACCGGGCACCAAAGCGGCAGAACGGTTCAAAGACGAAATTCCAGACGAAGTCAAAAAACGCCGTAATAACGAAATGCTGGATGTACAGAATCAGATCAGTGAAGAAGACAATGCCGGATTTATTGGTAAGCAGGTAGAAGTCCTGGTGGAAGGCCCCAGTAAGTCAGCTCAGAAAGCCATCGAAGCATCTCTGGCAGAACAGCTGGTCGGTCGGTCGAACTGTGATCGGATTGTGGTCTTTGACGGTAACCCACGTCTGGCTGGCTCACTGGCGACTGTGGAAATCTTCGATGTGACTCCTACGACCCTGATCGGGGGAATTGTCACGAAAGAATTTCAGCACAACGCCGGTTCTTCGCTGCCGATTCTGCAGTAGCCTCACCGATTACAGCAGCCCGCGGAATGCGTCTTCGAGTTTCGGATACGTGAACTTATAACCGGCTGACTGCAGTTTCTCTGGTGTCACGCGTGCACTACTCAGCATCAACTCCTGCCCCATCTCACCAAAGATGGTTTTAACGGCCCAGGCAGGAACCGGCAGACATGTTGGCCGTGAGAGAACTTTTCCCAGTGTTTTGGTAAATTCCAGATTCGTGACTTCATCGGGCGCCACAAAATTGACAGGCCCCTGAATTTCAGAATGCTGCAGGCAGAACAGAATCGCATTGACGACATCCGGTAAGGCGATCCAGCTCCAGTACTGTGAGCCACTTCCCAGTTTTCCTCCAACTCCGAACCGAAAAGGTGTCAGCATTTGTGCTAATGCCCCTCCCTGTTTATCGAGAATCATTCCAAACCGAGTGTTGACGACACGAATCCCGGCATCTCTGGCAGGTTGAGTTGCTGATTCCCATCCCTCACAGACATCAGCCAGGAACCCAATTCCCCGCGAACTGTTCTCCCCGAGGCGTTCATCTCGGCGATCACCATAGTAGCCGATCGCCGAGGCACAGATAAAAGTCGAGGGAGGCTGCTCCAGCTGGGCCATCGAATTCGCCAGCAGACGTGTGGACTGAACACGGCTGTTATAGATTTTCTTTTTGATTTCCGGTGACCAGCGTTTGTCCGCAATATTCACGCCGCCCAGGTGAATGACCGCATCGACTCCGGTAAAGTGACTTAAATCCATGCTGTCACTTGTGGGCTGCCACAAGACCGTGGTGCCCTGCTTTTCTGAAGATTGCTTTCGAACCAGGCGTACGGTTTCGCAGGCAGGATCTTCATCCAGCTTCTGGCAGAAGCGGGAACCAACAAGACCGGAGCTGCCTGAAATCAACAGTTTCATTTGAGTCTCTTTTCCATAGAGAGTTATAACGCTAGTGCTTTGTCAAGCCAGAAATTGAGGGTCGGAGGTGTTGTTTACGTGCTCCGTTGTCGCAATCTTGTGATATCGATCAACCCATAATTTGAAAATGACACTCCACTAGTATAAATTGAAGCAGTATGCATCCGAAATCTCAAGCCGCTTTTTCTTTAATTCTTCACAACCATTATAGGCATTTCCCTGATATGGATCGCTCACAAATTCGGAATATGTTACTGCAGACATTTGAAGATTTTCAGATGACTCGCAGTGAGCGTTCTGCATTGAATCAGATATTTTCACATGTCAGCCTCACAGATCATAATCTGTCATTGATTCGTAATGAAGCGTTTCAGATATTTCGTGAACACAAACCGGCTGGCGACTCCGGTGCACAGGCATTATCGTGGCTGGAAGATCTGATGAAAATTCTGGCGAATACCAATACAAAAGAAGCGGCTCTCAGTTCGGAAGCCTTGTTCAGTCCGCATGATGACTGTTCTCATCGCATCTGCCGACTGATGACTTCTGCTCGCAAGAAGATCGACATTTGCGTTTTTACCATTACCGATGATCGCGTCACTGAAGCAATTCTGGGTGCGCACGCGCGACAGGTTCAAATCAGAATTATTACGGATAATGAAAAATCCTTCGATCTGGGATCTGACATTGAACGACTGGAAAGTTCAGGCATCCCTGTCAGAACTGACCGGACGGAATATCACATGCATCATAAATTTGCTCTGTTTGATTCCGAATTTGTATTAACGGGCAGTTATAACTGGACTCGCAGTGCTTCCCTCAACAATTCTGAGAATCTGGTGATCACAAATGATCCGCAACTGCTGGTGCGTTTCGAATCCGAATTTGAAAAACTATGGAATGGCTTCGTTGTCTAAGATCCGATTACTTAATGATTCAATCGCAGGTTCCCCTCAATCAGAAAGTAGCAGTGAATATGAAAAGACCAAACCGGTTAAGCACAATATTCTTTGTACTGTTCTTGCTGTTTTCCCATTCCCTTACATGGGCCGCTTCGACGCCAGAGTCTCGTCCCAATGTGCTGGTGATTCTGGTTGATGACCTGGGCTATGGTGATTTAAGCAGCTACGGCGCCACCGATTTAAAATCACCGCACATTGATGCATTATTAAACCGGGGCATGAAGTTTCGTAATTTTTACGCGAACTGTCCTGTCTGCTCTCCTACCCGGGCCGCATTATTGACAGGTCATTATCAGGATCTGGTAGGAGTACCCGGCGTGATTCGTACTCATCCCGAAAACAGTTGGGGTTACCTGAAACCTTCTGCTGTGACACTGGCTGATCTGTTCGGATCTGCCGGCTACCAGACCGCCATTATCGGTAAATGGCATCTGGGGCTGGAATCACCCAATACACCCAACGAACGGGGCTTTGATCTCTTTCGCGGTTTTCTGGGAGATATGATGGACGACTACTATCTGCACCGTCGCCACAATGTGAACTATATGCGATGGAATCAGGAAACGATTGACCCCAAAGGACACGCGACTGATCTGTTTACGGACTGGACCTGTGAGTATTTAAAGCAGCAGGCGAAATCGGAAAGCCCGTTCCTGCTGTATCTCGCGTATAACGCTCCGCATACTCCCATTCAGCCGCCGCAGGATTGGCAGGAGAAAGTCAAACAACGCGAAGCAGAGATCGATCCGAGCCGGGCAAAACTGGTGGCATTGATTGAACATCTGGACGCAGGAATCGGAAAGGTCATTCAGACCCTGGATGAAACCGGTTTAAGTAATAACACATTGATCGTCTTCAGCTCTGATAACGGCGGACAGTTAAGTGTCGGCGCGAATAACGGTCCCCTGCGTGCTGGCAAACAGAGTATGTATGAAGGCGGTTTGAAAGTACCCACCGGCGTGGTCTGGAAAAATCACATTACGCCACATTCGCAGACTGACTTTATGGCGATGAGCATGGATATCTTTCCCACCGTATGTGAAGCCAGTGTTATTAAAGTCCCCGCTGAAATAGATGGCGTCAGTTTTCTGCCAACGCTCGAGGGAAAACAGCAGGAACCATTACGCGCCCACTGGTTTTTCCGGCGTCGTGAAGGGGGAAATCGTTATGGAGGGAAAACGATTGAAGCCGTCCGCAGTGGTCAATGGAAACTTCTGCAGAACAGTCCGTTCGAACCGCTGGAACTGTATGACCTGAAAGCCGATCCTCTGGAAACCAATAATCTGGCAGAGAAGAATCGCTCCCGATTCAATCAACTCTCGGTATTGTTGAGAGCAGAGATTCAGCGGTATGGCAGTGTTCCCTGGCAAAAACCGCTTACGTCAACCTCAAAAGATTAAAGCTGCCGGCTTGACTGTCACTTGTAGATGGTGCAGCCCTTGAGATTTGACTTGAGGTCTTCGAGCGTTTGCGGCTTTGCTGCGGTGCCATACAGAAAGATTTTGCGCAATCGCGGGAACCGTGTCAGTTTACTGATTTCCTCATCACTGACGCGTGTATAGGCGAGCTCCAGTGATTGCAGTTTTGGCAGATCCGTAATGGATGCGAGTCCTTTATCAGTCAGATTCGTGCGATGCAGATTCAACGATTCCAGATAGGGCAAATTGGAAAGCTTTACCAGATCAATATTTTTAAACTTGGCATTGGTCAGATCAATTTTTCGGACAGCAAATTTGCCTTCGGGAATTTTAGCCGGAGTATCAATCGGAAGTTCACTGTGAACCGGTATTACCGTGCCTCCGAGTTTGAGTACATATTCAGTGGCTTCTTTACTGTTCGGATCATGGGCTTTGCCACAACCCGTAGCCAGTCCACTGACCAGGAATACGATTCCCAGTAGTTTAAGGATCGATTTTGATGGTTTCAGAAGCGTTTGCATATGAATACCTGATGATTTATGGGGCAGACCATGTAATGAAATTGGGAACCGTTTTACTCAACCAGCGCACAGAAAACAGACTTTCCTTAATTCAAGAAGACAGGTCTGAGGGGAGATAATTTATATACTGGAATGCAGACTGGCGAAATCAATCTCGCGCAGCCTATAATAACATACCGACGGGAGATTCGTGCATCATAAACCGTAAGCGGTGAAGTGTGAAGCACGCTGAAACAACTCCCGCACTCTTTTATCAACTAAATACAGTCAGTTCAAATCAATTGACCGTCGGAATCTGGTTTGTGCGTGACTTTAAATACTATACAGGTAAGTGTGACTTATGCTGGCAGCAATTAACTCGGAACGTAACCTTTCTGAAAATGTTCATCCCGCCTGTGCGAATCTTGATGCATTGTTAAAAGATTGTCAGATTGAGCACGTCCGCAGGTCTGGTCCCGGAGGCCAGCATCGTAATAAAGTCGAAACCGGTGTGGTCATCAAACATCTCCCTACGAAGATTACAGGAGAAGCTTCAGAACGACGCCAGCAAGGACGAAACCGGTCGATCGCCCTGTTTCGTCTGCGCGTGAATCTGGCTTTGGGATATCGCAATTCTGAGATTCAGGAATCACCGTCAGCACTTTGGCAGCGAAGGTTGATGAATGGCACTCTGAAGGTCAACTCGGAGCATGATGAGTTTCCCGCTCTGCTTGCCGAAGCACTGGACACGGTTACGTATTTTCAATTCGACGTGAAAGCCGCCAGTCAGTTTCTGAATTGCTCGTCCTCGCAGCTAATCAAGTTTTTAAAAAAAGAGCCACGCGCATTTGCAACAATAAATCAGCGCCGTCTCGAATCGGGTCTGCATCTCCTGAAATGAGATTGCTTGCTGATTTCAACGGGAATCACAGGTTTGGTAACCTTCTTGAACTCTCACGTTTTCAGCGTAGATCTTTCCCCGGTTGCTGCTAGAATAAATGAATCAAGAGGTTGTTCCTTTTTGCAAAAATGAACCGTCTTCCAGGGTATTCTACAGTATCGACCATTGATGAAAAATAACCTGATCGAGTTCTGGCACAAGAGAAGCGCATGGCGCCCCTGGCTGATTTTAATGCTGGTGGCAATCTTCATTTTCACATATACCTTTCAGTTCCCGCTGACATTGAAAGAGATGCACCACAATCTCCCGCTGATCCTGAGATTTGCCAGTACAGGATTGTTTTTGTGGGGCCTGTCCAATGTACTACTGGTTGTGTTTCCGAACTTGAAACGTTTCCAGATCAAACGCATGGGCCGGAATCGCGTTTCACTGCCCCGCGATGGTGTCGTGTATCTGTTGATGATGACCGTGCTGTTTATCGGCTCAGTCCTGTCACGCGAAAATATGCTGATGCTGGTATTCGCCATGATGACCGGTCCTTTTGTTTTGAATGGCTGGATCACTTACAGTATGCTCAAGAATATCCAGTTAAAACGGATTATTCCGCAACGGGTGATGGTCGGAGAAACATTCACGGCAGAAATTCTGCTGGAAAACAATAAACGAGTCATTGCAGCCTACCTGATGGAGGTCAACGACACGTTTCAAAATCCACATGAGGAACTCTCTGCCTCAGTCGTGTTTCGCAGGGTCGGCCCCCGGCAGCAGCTCTCAGCTCATTATTATGTCAAACTGATGCATCGCGGTATTTATCAATTTGGGCCGCTACACGTATCAACTCGTTATCCACTGGGACTCGTCAAACGCGGGGCTGTTTTTAACGAACAGAATGAAATTATCGTACATCCTCAGATTGGTCGATTGAGTTCGAACTGGTCAGAAGACTTTTTCTCCCTTGCTGAGCTGGCACAACAGAATCGCAGTCGGCGTGGCGTCTTTGATGACGAATTCAATCATATTCGCGAGTATCGAACCGGAGACAGTCAGCGGGCCATCCACTGGCGCAGTTCCGCCCGGCAGGGGGAATTGATGGTCCAGGAGTACCACCAGAATCGAAACTATGATCTGGTGATCGGTCTGGATTTATGGCAGCCGGGAAATGCGAAACAGCAGCAGCGGGAACGTGTGGAGTGGGCCGTTTCTTTTGTGGGAACACTGTGCCGGGAGCATCTCAAGAACAGTCGGGACACGAAACTGACACTTGTTACACAGGCAGGAACCCTGGAGGTCCTGGAAGTTGGCATTGGTTCACAGGGGCTGGAGTATCTGCTGGACTTTCTGGCAACTCTGGATCCGGGAAATACCTCAGCACTGGGTGAATTTGCAAATATTGTCGTTGAAAATGCCTCGCCACGCACGCGCACTGTTCTCGTGACGACTCGCGAAGAAAACAGTACCTCGAATCGATTCAGCTTCAGTTCTCTGCTGGGTTCTCGAGGAAAAGAAATATCCGGTGCCTGTAAAACAATTGAAGCCGATCCGGAAATACTCAGCCGCTGGCTGGTGCTGGAAACAACCTGATGAAATCCATTTTGAATACGAGAGTGTGACTGGTGAATTTAACCCTCACTTTTCAGATTAGCATTTACCTGTTGGTGGCTTTATCCAGCGTCATGTTCATGATGGCTGAAGGTGGTGTCCTTCCCCAGCTGGTGACGATCCCCCTGGGGCTCATCACGCTGTTCTTTACGGACCGCTGGGATAAGTTCAGCCTCAGTCCGCTCTGGGCCAATATATTGGGACTGCTGGCCTTTCTGATCGTCTGTGCGGAATTCACCACATCCAATATAGAAGGGAGGCTGCTCTCTGGAGCGCATTTTCTGGTTTATCTGACCTGGATTATTCTCCTGCAGAAAAAAAGCGATACGCAGTACTGGTGGTTGTGCGCACTCGGTTTTCTGCAGATCGCAGTCGGAGCTGTACTGACTGATTCAGGTTATTATGGATTCCTGCTGGTGACTTACCTGTTCCTTTCAATCTGGACACTTTCTGTCTTCTCACTCTATCGAACTCGTAATTCATTCCAGCAACATGATTCGTCATCTCCATTTCCGAAGTCTCTGACGGTCGGAAAAGATCCACACGAGTCTCCTTTCAACCAGAAGAGTTATGTTCGCGGTGGTGTTCATTCGGAGCAGACCAGGCAATGGTTGTCTATGGAGTTTTTTGGTGCCTGTTTCGGTTACTTTATCAGCGCCTTGCTGATTTCGATGTGTTTCTTTCTATTGATCCCACGCTTATGGGCGAATCGTTCACTGTTTGAAAATGAATCACTGGCTGCGAGTAATAAGCCGCTTGTCGGATTTGCCGAGAAAGTTCAGCTGGGAGAAATGGGGGAAATCCTGGAAAGTTCTGAACGCGTTCTGGAACTCTCCATATTCGACAACGAAACAGATGAGCCTGTGCCCGTCTCCGAATTCGTCGCACAATTCGGAATGGATGAACCACTGTTTCGCGGAGCGGTGCTGTCGAGCTATAAAAATGGAAGCTGGAGTAAAGTAAGACGACGGTCGCGCTGGAGACTCTATAACTCGAAAGAACTCGAAATCAAGCAGCTTTATCGGCAGGAAATCGTCCTGGATTCCATCGGGACCGAAGTCCTGTTTATCATGCAGCCTTTTGTCGGCATGGATATGTTGAGTAAAACCGAAAACAGTTTAAATCTCGAAACCCTGGAAATACGCCAGACACAACCTCCCGAGGAAGATGGAGAAACCAGGTACAATGTCTTTACCGCGAAAGACCCTGCTGCAAATATTGTAATTGATCAATTGGATAACAATGCGCTGTATCTGGACCTGCCAGAGGATGATTTGAAACGGCTGATCGCTTTTACGCAGAAACTGATTGCGGATCATCCGGAACTCAAAACCAATCTTGAAAAAGCCAGATTTATTGAATCCTGGCTGCGTGATTCAGGGGACTTCAGTTACACATTGAATATGTCAATTCAGGATCCGGAAATTGACCCGGTTGAAGATTTTCTCTTCAATCGCAAATCGGGGCACTGTGAGTATTATGCCTCTGCCCTGGCTTTGATGTTGCGGGCTATCGGAATTCCCAGTCGTGTGATCAGCGGTTTCAAAGGGGGCGAACAGGGATATTTATCCAATCAGTTTGAGGTACAGCAGCGATATGCCCATTCATGGGTCGAGGCTTTTCTGGATGACCGCTGGCAGACGCTGGATGCCACACCCAGTCTTCAGCGTGCAGAAAGCGTTGCCCAAAATGCAGCACCACTGGGAAGCTGGAAAGGCATCTCGAATGCACTTTCTCAATTCTGGTCTGATTATGTGATCGGTGTCTCGTTTCAACGTCAGAAATCAGCGTTCTACGATCCCATGCTAAGAGCAGGAAAAAAATTAGGAAGTCGCTTGTATGACTTTCGTGAAACAGTAATACACATGGTCAAGTCAATTAAAGCCTTTCTTTCTTCTCCCCGACGCTGGTTTAGTTGGGAGGGGGGCGCTGCCGTTTTCATCATTGCAGGGATATTCTTTGCTTTGAAATGGCTGCTGGGTGTCTCTATCAGGCTGATCAGAAAAATCCTGTGGCGACAGAGAGATCAGGCACGACAGCTCCGGGCAGGTAATGTGGCATTCTATGAAAAATTTCAAGCTTTGCTGGCAAACCGTGGCCTGGTGCGAACTCCCGCTGAAACCCAGAAAGAATTCTCAAATCATGTCAAAAGTGATTTGAGTACCGAGCTCACAGAGGCCCACCTGGATGAAACGCCGGATCTCTTCACACATTTGTTTTACCAGGTCCGGTACGGTGATCATCCCTTGAATTCAGAGCAGTCAGAAGAGTTGCAGCAGAAGCTGGCAGCACTGGAGATTGCATTGACTCCCAAAGAGCAGAAAGAAAACCGCTAAGTCAAAGTATCAAGCATCGCGTAACCGCGGGTCTGATGCTTCCTGCAGGCCTTCCCCAATCAGGTTGTAGGCCAGGACTGCCAGGAAGATCGCCATCCCGGGGAAGAAGATCAGCCACCACATCTGCAGGTTCTGGCGTCCCAGGTTCAGCAGCGTTCCCCAGCTGGGGTTCGGAGGGGGAGCACCAAAGCCCAGAAAACTGAGCCCGCTTTCAATCAGAATGGCAGCTGCAATCCCGAAAGTAATGGGCACGAGTACGGGAGCCAGTGAGTTCGGTAATATATAACGAAAGATGATACGAAATTGTCCAACCCCGGTTGTCCGGGCCGCGAGGACAAAATCGCTTTCGCGCAGTCTCATAAATTCGGCCCGCGCCAGTCGCGCAATCCCTGTCCAGCCGGTCAGCCCGATGATTGCCATCATATGCCAGATTGTCGGTGAATCGATAATGGCAATGATCGCGAGAATTAAAATCAGAGTGGGGATGCACATCACCACTTCGATCATGCGACTGAGTACCATATCAATCCATTTGCCGTAGAATCCGGCCAAAGCACCAACCAGAATACCAATCACTCCAGCGATGCCCATCGAAACAAAACCCACCAGCAGCGCGATCGTAGTGCCATGCACCATCTGGGCAAATACATCTACACCCCGTTGGTCTGTTCCAAACCAGTTCCGCAGGCTGGGCGCGCCATTGTCTTGTGTGGGGTTACCGGGCTGCCCCTTCCACTCATCGTCATAGACGCGACGGTAAGGATCCTGGTACACCAGGGGCCAGATCGCCCAACTGTCCGGGTCTTTCTGTTTCAGATTTTCCGGATAGCGATTTCGAAAGCGGTCTTTGTAGAAAATGGGATTTTCCCACTGTCGGCGGAAGTATCCCAGCGCGGGAAAATAGATATGCCCCTTGTATTTACAAATGATCGGTTTCGTCCCGGCAATCGCGGGGGCAAAAATCGCAACAAAGCAGAGAAAACCAATGTAGACCAGAGCCATCATCGCCATTTTTCGTCGCTTGAAACGCTGCCAGGTTTCGACCCAGAAACTGGGGGACTTTTTGACGGTTTTCAGCTCTGCTGAAACGGTTGACTTGTTATCTGATTCTTCTTGCATAGTGACTTAATGATTCAAAAAGATAATCTGCAATAAACAGGTTGGTTCTGGATCAGTTGACTTCAGTGATCGGAAATTTTCACCCGGGGATCAGCTAACGCATAAAAGATGTCAGCCAGCAGCTGACCCGCCAGAGTCAAAATGGAAAACATCAGTGTCAATCCCATGATCGTGGGATAATCTCGTTCCAGAATCGACTCAAAATACAACTGCCCCATTCCAGGCCAGCTGAAAATCCGCTCAATAATCACGGAACCGCCCAGTAACGAAGGGAGTGTCAATCCAATTAATGTCACCAGCGGAATAAATGTATTTCGAAAGGCGTGCTTTACCAGCACATTAATTGGCCCCAGCCCCTTCGCCCGAGCGGTGCGGATATAATCCTGACGCAGTACTTCATGCATGTTCGCCCTGATGAAACGGCTGTAGTAAGCCAGGCTGCCGTAGGTGTAACAGATGACCGGCATCAGGGCATGCTGGAAAATATCCCAGACCTGCTGAGTGCTGCTCATGGAAGAATAGTTATCGCTCTTCATACCATACAAAGGGAGCCAGCCCAGTTTGTTGGCAAAATAGATCTGCAGAAATAACGCGGCGACAAAACTGGGAAACGAATAGAGCATATACAGGGTCGTACCCAGCGTGCGCTCATCCAGTTTCCCCTGACGCGCAGAGGAATACAGGCCGAACGGAATCGCCAGCAGATAAGTCAGAAACAGGGATGTAATTGATAATATCAGCGTCGGACCGATACGCTCGTGAATCAACCGCGTGACAGGCTGCTTGCGGGAGATGGAACGGCCCAGGTCCAGCCGACAGACATTACTCACCCAGAGCACATACGCTTCAGGCCAGGGCTTATCCAGGCCGTACGCTTTTCTCATTCGTTCAATATCAGCAGGGTTCAGCTCTTTTCCCGGGTCAATCATCGCCATGTTAACGGAGATCGGAGATCCCGGCATATTTCTGATCAGACCGAAAATAATGAAGGTGATCAGCAACAGGGTAATCAACCCGATGAATAGCCTTCGCACAAGATAGCTGAACATGCTTTGCAATCAATCCGTAATGAGTAACAGCATATTTTCAGAGACCTGTCAGGCATTTCTGCGCGAGTACAGAAATGCCCGCTGATCAGTTTGGTAAGCCAGTAACAGATTAGTTTTCAACTGGTTTCCAGAGACTGGAAAAGCCTGGCCCATACCCATAAGGGCCGCGCGGGCTGAATACATAGCCTCTCAGATCTTTGTTGAAGCCATAGAAGGAATTACGGAAGTAGAGCCAGGTATAAGGCTGATCGTCATACAGCAGTTCATGGATTTTGCCGTAGATTTTGGCTCTTTTTTCTTTGTCGAATTCACGGCGACCTTCTTCGAAAAGCTTATCGACTTCCGGGTTGGAGTAGTTCACATAGTTGCGAGCCGCTTCGGTCTTCCAGAGATTGATCGAAGTGTCCGGATCCGTTCCCGTTCCCCACCCGCCGAACATCGCCTGAAACTGATGGTTCCGGGCCTTATCCTGCATGACAGTGAATTCGGTTGGTTTGACTTCACAGATAATTCCGATCTGGGCGAGATTCTCTTTCAGTAACGTACAGATCGAAAGTGACAAAGGCTGGCTGGAAGTCATGATACTGAAGCGGAACGGAATGACTTTTCCATCAAACTCTTTATCACGGATGCCATCACCATCGTGGTCGATCCAGCCGGCTTCATCCAGCAGCTTCTCTGCTTTTGCCAGATTCTGCTGGTAGGGCTTGCTCATCGGGTCGGGAGACATCCAGGCTGTTTCATGAAAGATGCCGGTACAAGGCTGATAGAGCCCGTAACAGAGTTCATCCAGCATCTCTTTGTGATTGAAGGCATACGACATCGCCTGCCGCACTTCTTTGTCCTGGAAAAACAGTGTTTCACAGTTCCAGCCAAAGTAGAAGTAAACCCATTCCAGACCATTTGCCTTGGTACAGATCTTATAGAAATCATCGTCTTCGGTCTGAGTTTTCCATAGCTCGGGGTTGAGTGCCATCTCGTCGATTTTACCATTTTTCAAAGCGAGCAGAGCAGTATTGGGGTCTTCAATGATGCGGAGTCGTACCCGTTCGAAGTACGGACGTGTGCGGACCTGTTTCCCGTCCTGCATGTACCAGCTCTCGCGGCGTTTTAACAGAATTTCCTGTCCACGTTCCCGTTTCTCGAATTGGTAAGGACCTCCTGTGACAGGGTCGTTTTCAAACTTCACATGGTAAGGGCTGTCCTGCAGGGTGGGATCGGACTCAAGTTCTTTTTCATAGATATGTTTTGGGATAATCGGAAAGTTCAGATTCCAGACGTTTGTTGGTAATGACTCTTTATGGAAGAATACCAGCGTCTGGTCATCATAAGCCTGAATCCAGCGAATCTGGTCCGTTCCCGAACGGACAGCAGGGACCGGTACTGCAGGGTTCATAATGGTCTTGAATGTAAAGACGATATCATGGGCGGTAATGGGGGTTCCGTCTGACCAGGTCAGGTCATCTCGCAGAACGACTTTATCGTAGAGTTTGTCTTTACTGGACTGCCAGGAAACGACGGTATCGGAAACAGCAAACGGTTTGAAATTCCAGTCGAAACTGAACAGGCCAAATCCGGTGAGAGAAGAAACCTCAAATTCGACTGCCGAACTTCCCATAATCGGATTGGTACTTTTCAGGTCGGCACCCACGTGTCGATTGATGGTCGCTCCCCAGTCTACTTGCTCGTCGTTTTCGGGTAATCTTCCCAGGGCACTCAGGATTTTCTCATTCATTTCCTGATCCGTGTTTTTCAGCTTGAGTGCCTCTTCGACAGTGACCTGTGGTTTTTCCTGGCTCTGTCGTTCCCGCAAAAGTTCCAGACTGTCCAGCACGGGTTGGTCTTCCCATTCGACCTGTGCATCTAAATCAGCGAGTTTGGGAGCATCGAACGGCTCCAGCAGAACTTCTTTTGTTTCTGAATCTGCTTCCTCTCCTGTTTCCTCAGTTGCTGGACCAGGGCAGCCAGTCAGGGTCATCATCAGGAAGAGGGCTAAGACGAACAGATTAAAACGGGGATATTGATACATGGATATTCCTTCAATTACTCCATTGAAAAGTCGGAAAAATCACCGGAGGTCTATATGGGTTACGCAATCCAGAACCATAGTGTGAGACGCTGTCTCTAGATTGTGGCAGACTCATCATAATAGAACAAGGCTGATTCTGGTTTAAAGGTAAGTTACATTTAGACTTACCGTCAACCAAAACCAGCCTTGTTTTTTTAAATCGGTGCTGACTGCTTTTGAATCAGCGAATCATATGGGAGGCTTACTTAAAAACACCCACCCAATAATAGTTACCGTTTAATACCATGTAGCCGAATCCAGCCTGGGTACCCGTCAACATGATAGAGTGATGAGCGGGGGAAGCGATCCAGCCATTGACAGCAGCAGCGGCTGAAGTGGGGCCCTGAAAAATGATTTCGGGCCAGGGCAGATTACTGTGCTGATAGTATCCGGTTTGAGCCATCCACTTGGCATGTTCCTGCGCCTGCAGGCACATGTTTGTATTCAATGTCAACGCTGGCATTCCATTTCGTGCGCGCTCTGCATTGTGCAGTTTCAGCAGTTTCTGAATGGTAGGATTTTTCAGTAACCAGTCGTGCTCACCCTCCTGCTTTGGTTCTTCTGAAAAAACAGGCTGAATCAACAACAGACAAAACAGACCTGTTAAAACGACTTTCCATGATGGTTTTATTGTCATTACCACTTTCCTAATCTTTCCGTACATAGGATGTTAAAATATTTCACCGACATAAACTTTGCCGGTTCCGTAGACTGCAGGGCAAGGTTAGCACCGGTAATTCCTGTGGTCTACTGTACGGAATGCAGAAAAGAGAGAGCTCTCCTCATATTGATAAATCCACATATTTTTTCTTATTTGTGCTTGTCAGCCTGTTCTTCCCTATGTGCAACTCGGGCCTTAATTTGTGTCAAATCATCAACAGGCACTGATGCTATTAACTTACGCGTATATTCCTGTTGCGGGTTCTGATAAATGGCTTCGGACGGGCCAAGTTCCACCAGTTTTCCGGCATTCATCACTGCCATCATATCGGACATGAATTTCACCACACTCAGATCATGGCTGATAAAAATGTAAGTCAGGTTATGTTGTTCCTGCAGATCTTTCAGCAAGTTCAGGACCTGTGCCTGCACAGAGACGTCGAGTGCAGAAACCGATTCATCGCAGATAATAAATTCCGGTTCCACAGCCAGGGCACGGGCAATTGAAATTCGTTGTCGTTGTCCGCCGGAAAACTCATGTGGATAGCGATCCAGATAGTCAACAGGCAGACCAACTTCTTCAAGCAGAGAAGCGGCACGATCACGCCGATCCGAATTCGATTTACCCAACCGGTGCGCGATCATGGATTCCGTGATGATCGTCGATACCATCATGCGCGGATTCAATGAGCTGTAGGGATCCTGGAAAATGATCTGCACTTTCCGTCGAAATGGTTTTCTTTCGGAGCGTGTCATGTGGGCCAGGTCGTTTCCTTCGAGCAGAATTTTACCCCCGGTTACGGGAGCCAGCCCGACAATTGCCTTGCCGGTTGTTGTTTTGCCGCACCCGGACTCGCCTACCAGTCCGATCGTCTGTCCCCGGTAGATATTCATCGAGATGCCATCCACGGCTCGTACGTGATCTACGGTTCGTTTGATAATGCCGCTCTTGATCGGGTAGTAGACCTGCAGTTGATCCAGGCTCAGGATCGGTTTCTCCCCTGCTTCGACAAATCGCGATTCTGGCAGGTTTTTAACATCATCCCAGCGGTAACCTAAAGACTCCAGTTCCGACCGGGGATGCAGGATTCGGGGGCGTCCATGAGCTGTGATCTCCTTGAATTTACTTTCGTCAAACGCTTTTTCCTGAATCAGGTATTCACCGGAACGGGTTTCCTGAAAATCCATAAAATCGGAAACGGTGGGTAAACGTTTATAAGTGGAATCCAAAGACGGCCGACAGGCCAGCAGGCCTTTCGTATAAGGGTGCTCCGGGTTCTCGAAGATTTCAACAACCGGTTTATATTCGACCAGTTTACCACGAAACATGACGGCCACATCGTCGGCAATCTCTGCGATCACACCTAAATCATGGGTAATAAACAAGACCGACATCCCACGCTCATCACGCAGTTTACGGATCAGGTTCAGAATCTGTGCCTGAATCGTCACATCCAGTGCTGTTGTGGGTTCGTCAGCAATCAGTAATTCCGGATTACAGCTCAACGCCATCGCGATCATCACGCGCTGCTTCTGACCGCCTGACATCTCATGAGGATAACTTGAGAACCGTCTTTCCGGATCAAGAATCCCGACTTCATGAAACAGGTCGATCGTTCGTTTTCTGGCTTCTTCAGACGTCACCTTCTGGTGCAGCATGATGGCTTCCATCACCTGTTTTCCGACGCGAAACACGGGATTCAGTGACGTTCCCGGTTCCTGAAAGATCATGCTGATTTCACGACCACGGATGTTACGCATTTCCGGATCGGACAATTTTACGAGATCTTTTCCCAGGAATGAGATCGAGCCTGCATCGATTTTTGCCGCGGCGTCTGGCAGCAGTTTCATAATGGAAAGCGATGTTACGGATTTGCCGGATCCCGATTCGCCTACCAGACCCAGGGTTTTCCCTTTCTCGATCGAGACGTTTAAATCCTCGACTGCTTTCACCACTCCGCGGCTGGTGTGGAAGTAGGTTTTCAATCCCTTGATATCGAGTAAAGCTGCTGTCTCTGGCATGGTAAATCCTTTTGGTTCTGATTTCAAAATGTCCTGCCGGGCAGGTGCTCTCAGAATTCATCTCTGACACTTTGTATTTCGGAAAGTGATTTGCGTATAATAACGAAACTTCAATAAGATGGCAGTGGAAACATACGAAACCTGATGAATGTTATCAAATGAACGGAGCCACGGTGAATTTCTACACACGTTTGCAATGCGCTTTCCTGCTCGTAACGACTCTATTTCTATACGTAATCCATTCGTCGCTTGTTGCAGAAGAAATCAGTTTTCCCGATGAATTAACCAGATTTCGTCCCTATGCGGACAATCCGATCTTTGAGGCCCAGGGACCCGGTCACTGGGACGTTAAAATCCGGGAGCGTGGCTGGATTCTCAAAGAAGGGGACTTCTATCACATGTGGTTTACCGGCTACGATGGAACCCGCGCAGGCATGAAAAAACTGGGGTATGCCTGGTCCTGCGATGGCATCCACTGGACGCGTTCTCCCTGTAATCCGGTCTACCAGCAGCACTGGGTCGAAGACATGATGGTGATCAGACAGGGAGATACATACCACATGTTTGCTGAAGGCAAAAATGACATCGCCCAGCACCTGACTTCAGCCGATGGTGTGAACTGGAAACGCATCGGTGCCCTGGATGTGCGTATGTCGGACGGCACACCCATCGCTGCAGGTCCCTATGGCACCCCGGTTGTCTGGCATGAAAAGGATACCTGGTATCTGTTTTATGAACGGCGGGACGCCGGGATCTGGCTGGCGACTTCTCCGGATATGAAAGTCTGGACCAATATTAATAACGACCAGCCGGTGATGCAGCCGGGACCAGAATCCTATGATCAAAAAATGATTGCCATGAATCAGCTGATCAAATACCGGGGAACCTACTACATGATATTTCATGGTACGGCGGCTGCTCAAAAGCCTTCATTATGGACCACTAATATTGCTGCATCTAAGAATATGATTGACTGGGTCAAATATAAAAACAATCCGCTGACCAGACCCGAAGTCAATCAGTCGAGTGGCTTGTTGATTCCGGATGGAAACCGATTTCGATTTTATACGATGCACAACCAGGTTGATTTAAATCTACCCGTCGTCCCCTGAATTCAACGGGGTTCCTGTTTTGATGAACGAGTCCCCTGACAAGACAGATCAGTCCTCAAATCCCGGGGATCACGTTCTGCAGAAACCTCAGCGGTATCCTGCCCTGACCGTATTGATCTGTTTTGCTGCGGGGATTCTGCTGGACGCATGGTTGAGTCCGGAGATTTCGTTCTGGCTCCTGTCTGCGGTTGCCGCCTTAATCTGCTGGCTACTGACTTTTCGGGCGCATTGGGGGCAAACCGCCACTTTCATGCTCCTGACAGTAGTCGTCTGCCTGGGAGCCCTGCGACATCACGAATTCTGGTTTTGTCGCAGTCCGGAACATGTCACGCGTCTGCTTCCCCCGACAGATCAGCAGCAGGACTCCAGTTGTACGGTCAGGCTAGCCGGGAAGATTTCCTCCAAACCAGATATTCGCGACCTGAGTGAAGACGAGTTACTGAATCCGGAACAGCCTCAGAGGCGAATTCAGTTTACACTCGCCTGCCAGAATCTTCTGATGAAAAATTCCGACGAAGTACCCATCACGGGGAAAGTTCGTGTATTCATCACAGAAAACCGGACAACATCGGAGTCAGCACTTGCCAGCCAGCTGGCAGCCGGGGATCTGATTGATATTTGTGGCGAGTTAAAACGTTGTGCGAAACCAGACAACCCTGAAGATTATGATTTTTCTATTTATTTTCGCAAACAGAAAATCGACGCTACCCTCTCGGTTAAGATTCCTGAAGCGGTAACCATGCTTAAGAAATCGGATGATTATTCCTGGAGCCGGGTACGCACAGCAGTTCACAACTGGTTTAAAACCCTTATCGTCAGCCATACATCAGAGTCTACGCAGCCAGTCGCGCTGGCACTATTGCTGGGTGAACGAACCCAGTTGAGTGCGAAAGTAAGGCAGGAATTCAGTCAGTCCGGGCTGATCCATTTTTTAGCGATCTCCGGACTTCACATTGGATTTTTCAGCGTTTTTGTGTGGAGTATCTGTCATATACTGAATCTGCCGCGAACAGTGACGGTCACTTTATTGGTGCTGGCAATTCTGTTTTACCTTTCGATTATCGAAATCCGTCCGCCAATCTTAAGAGCGGCTTCTTTTTGTGTGCTTGTAACCCTGGGGCTGGTCAACTGGCGTACGATTACCACCTTGAACCTGGTATGTGTGTCAGCGCTGATTATTCTGCTGATCAATCCAACAGACCTGTTTGATGTGGGAACACAGCTTTCGTTTCTGGCAGTAGCGACGATTCTCTGGACGGTCAATCAGGACTTTTATAAAAACCTGTATCAGCAAACCTGGCTTCCCCTGAGTTGGCGGTTGAAAGCAAATGATCCGCTGCTGCAGACACCATTACAGCGGTGGGCGTTTCAATATTTTCGGATGCTCTACACAATATTCCTGGTGACCTTCTTCATCTGGATCGCCACAGCCCCTCTGGTCCTCTATCACTTTAACCTGCTGGCTCCAATCGGGCTGATTGTGAATACACTGATTTTCCCGTTTCTGTTTCTGATTCTCCTGCTGGGATACCTTCTGATGTTTGTCGGTTCCCTGCTTCCGTTTACTGCCGGGATCTTAGGATTCTGTTTTGACCAGAGCCTGCAAATTCTGCTCGGGATTGTGGAGTGGTCATCGAATTTACCTTTATCACATTTCGAGTTACCGTCCCCTGCCCTCTGGTGGATTCTGGTGTATTATGTTTTGCTGCTGATTTGCGGTCTGTCTGGTTTCTGGAAACAGCGCTGGATCACCCGCATACCCTTCAAACAATTACGGTTGTCGTTGTTGCCTGTCTGGATCCTCGCGGGACTGTCAGTGCCTCTGTTAATTCCGCAGCAACCTGCCCTGCGATGTACCTTTATTGCCGTCAATCATGGAGTGTCTATTCTGATTGAAGCTCCTGGTGGAGAAACCATACTCTACGACGCCGGTTCACTGTCACCTGTAGAACAGACTTATTTGAAAATCAAGAAGACCCTGCTGGCACGGAGGATTCGCCGGGTGGATTTACTGCTGATTTCACACGCCGATCGGGACCATTATAACTCTGCAGCAGAACTGATCGCTAAGGGATATGTACGTGAGCTTGCCTTTCCCCAATCGTTTCTGGCACGGTTTCAGAAGGGAACTCTCGAATTATGTGATGCTGCATTGGAGGAACAAGTTCCTGTAAAACTCATCGGCAAAGGGGACTGCATTCAACTGGGTGATACGACGAGCATCGAGGTATTGCATCCCGAATATGGTAATCAATATCAGGATGATAACCCCTCCAGTCTGACGTTGCGAATTTCTTATGGCGGGCGTCAGATATTACTGACAGGGGACCTGGAAGGGGCGGGACTCAACAAACTGTTGAGTCTGCCTGTGAGCGGCCGGGTTGATGTGCTTCTCTCCCCCCACCATGGCAGTCGAACCGCGAATACCCGTGAGTTGAATGCCTGGGCGAAGCCTGCCTATGTGATTGTCAGTGGCGGTCAGAAACAGACAATCCCTGTTCTGAAAAAGACTTTCTCTGAAAATACACAGATTTATTCAACCCGTCAGCACGGAGCAATTGTCTGTCAGGTGGATAAGACCGGCAATTTAACAGTCAAGCCCTTCCGCAGGGATGATAACCAGAAGGAACCACCGGTGCAGCAGGCCGATTTTAATCTGCACCGCGCGAATTGATTAATTCTTCATGCGAACTCAACTCAAGCATGCGATGCTTCAGCAACTTTCTCATGTCAGTGAGAGACTTCACTTTTTTCTGAAATGTCGAGTAAATAACATCCAGTTCAGAATAGTGCTTTCGACTCTGAGAAATGCAACGATTCAGGTTGAGCAGGCCCGGTGTTATACCTTTCTTCAGGTCCTCGACAATAGTATGCGTGATTTCCGTGATTTCTCCGCACAACTTATGAATCTCGCGGCGGTCATTCGCGCGTTCTTCGGCACTGAGATCACAGGTAGAAACGCTGGCGCCTTTTTTGCGGAGCATCGATTCATCAACCAGACGTCCAAAAGGACTCCGTTTCGCTTTCTCTTTTACGGATTCTGTATCCAGAATTTTCAGAGCATTTCTGGCTTTCTGAAAGCCAGGGGAGATCTCCAGCGCTCGTGAGAAGCTCGAATGCGCTTGAGTATGATTTTTCATTTCCAGATAAACGTTACCCAGATTGAAATGGGCATCGACCATGTCATTGTCAAATATGAGAGCCTGTTTATAGGCTGTTACCGCCATGCTCAACTGGTTCAAACCCTTGTGGGCGATTCCCATGTTGTAGAATGCATCTGCGGATTTTTTATCTTTCTGAACAGCTTTTCTTAACACATTAAGTGCCTGTTTGTATTCACCCATGCGGTTATAGATCGCTCCCATATTGATATAGGGCGAGGGATCAGCCGGGGCCAGGCGGGTCACTTCCTCAAAGTGCTTGATGGCTTCGGGATACTGTTGCAACTGAAAGTAAGCCGTTGCAATCGAGACATGAGCTTTCTTTTCTGCAGGTTTGATACTGAGAATCCGCTGATAAACCTCTATGGCTTTTTTGATTTCACGCGATTTCTGGAGAAGCCGCGCCTGTTGAAACAGTTCATTGATTTTTGAGTCATTCAATTCTGTAAACTCCCCAGGGCAGATTTCAGGGAAAAGGAGGCTACTGTCTGCTGTAATATTATGCCCTGTATTTTGCAGTCAGACGAGCAGTATGAATTCATTCATTTACCAGAGAGATGAGTTTACTGCGTGATCCCTGGTGGAATTCAATTTTACCTTCTCGGCCGAGCCAGCCGACTGCCTGCATGACCAGATCACGGGGCGCCTCGATCTCACGTGAAAGCTTGCTGAGCGTCACCGGTTCATGTTCACTTAAATATTGCCAGACAACCCCTGCCACAACTCCGATGCTCTCAACCTGATGTGATTCTATTTCCGCTGACATCAAAATGCTCCTGAGTTATACCTGCAGTTTTCGGTAACAGTACGGTGATGGCTTCCTCTGCCAATACGCTGCTTCGGTTACACACCTTGGAACGCCCGTTTGCAACGGTCTTGTCTGATCATTATAAAACCAGTCGACTTTGGTAAGCAATCATTGAATTTCGGAGTTTTGGTTCATTCGCAGGATATCAACTTAAACTATATCCAGATAGCCGTCAAATTCATTATCAAAAATATCCAGACTCAGAGAAATGGCCTCCAGGTCTTTCAGGGAATTCTGCAAATCCTGATCGGTTCCCTGATAGAGGATAAATACTGTAAACAGGCTGGTTTTCAGGACCCGCAGAAAAGCACTGTTGATCAATTCAGAGCAGACAAACTCGACGTCGTAACCAGGGCACTCCTTGCCTGCCAGCCTGGCTTTGGTATCGTACACATCCAGTTCATCATATTCTTCCTGAAAAACTTCCAGTGACTTTTTCAATAGATCCTCAGCTGGAATATCAACCAGAAACAGCGAAATCATCCAGAAAGAAGAGTCAGCACCAGCGACTCCAATTTGAATTTCTCCATTCTTCTCGTCCACTTCTTTGGAGAGTTCCCAGTCATCTGGATATTCAAACGAAATGCCGTACTCATTAAATAATTTCATAGCGATCGAAGTTCAGCTTTCTCTAAGGCAATCAGGATGTAAAACGATGATTGAAGCGGCGGTTGACAGGCCTGAATTCAGTATAATTAAAATGAGCCGTTTCTGCAGGGGGTACTTTTGATTGACTTCAGAAAAAATATCAATCGGATGCTACATCAGAATACAGATCGTACAGCATTCTACCAGTCGCTCCCTGCCGGTTAGCGGCAATCTCCTCCGGGGAACCCTCATCGATGAGGAAGCCCCCCTCCTCACCCGCTTCAGGCCCCATATCAATCATCCAGTCCGCGGCACACATGACCTGGGGATGATGTTCAATGACCAGCACCGAATTGCCAGCATCGATCAGTTTGTTTAAAGTGCGTAATAAACAATCGATATCATGCGAATGCAGCCCGCGTGTCGGTTCATCCAGTACAAAGAGCGTCCTGCCGTTTAAGGGAGAAACCAGTTCTGAAGCCAGCCTGATCCGTTGTGCTTCTCCCCCCGAAAGCAGATTGGCCGGCTGTCCCAGAGCCAGATATCCCAGGCCAAGATCCAGCATCACCTGCAGTACATTGCGAATTCGGGGAATCGACTCAAAAAACTCCCAGGCCTGGGAAATCGGCATTTCCAGAACATCACTGACTGTTTTGCCACGATAGGTAACCGATAAAGTTCCCCGGTTGAATCGTTTCGCGTGACATTTTTCGCAAGGCAGAAATACGGGAGGCAGAAATTTCAGATCGATTCGTTTCACCCCAGTGCCACGGCATTCCCCACAGCGGCCTTCCGCTGAATTGAAACTGAATCGTCGTGGGGCATAGCCGCGCAGGCGTGCCGATTTTGTCTTCGAAAACAGTTTTCGCACTTCGTCCCAGATACCACAATAAGTCGCCGGGTTGGAACGTCCGTTTTTCCCCAAGGCAGTCTGATCAATAATTTTAATCTGCTGCAGATGTTCAATCCCCTGCAGAGAGTCATACAGCAATGCGGAATTCGGACGTCGGTTCAACTCTGACTTGATGGCAGGGACCAGTGTGTCAATGATCAGAGACGTTTTTCCTGAACCACTGACTCCCGTGACACAGACAAGTTGCTGCAGTGGTACTTTTAGCGTGACCTCTTTGAGGTTATTGATTCGAGCCCCGGTAAGTTGCAGGAATTGCAGAATGCTCGGATCCGTCTCCTCAGTCTTCCTCCTGGATGGAGTGCTTGTAGTTAACCCTTGTGCGGTAATCGATTCCTGATGTTGGATGAATTGTTCAAATTCACCGGAGAACACCAGGTTTCCTCCTTCGGTGCCGGCACGGGGGCCAATATCAACTATATAATCACCTGATTTGATGACATCGTGATCATGTTCGACAACGATCATCGTATTCCCTGCCTGCTTTAGACGCTGTAATATTTTGAGTAGTTTGTGTGTTTCATTCGCGTGTAAACCGGCCGTAGGTTCGTCCAGAATGTAACAGGCTCCCGTCGTACCGGCTCCCAGGCAGGCAGCAAGTCTGGCACGCTGTAATTCACCGCCCGATAACGTTTGGGAGGGCCGCGACAGTTGAATATAACCCAGTCCGATCTCAGTCAGGTAGTTCAACCTGCTGCGAACAGAGGGAATGATCTGATCAGCAATGGCCTGAAACTGATGACTTCTTTCTTGAAGGGAGACTGATTCCCACTGATCGAGCCAACTGGTGATTTCCGGCGGTGTTAACGCGGTAACCTGGTCAATGGAACGCTGATTCAAAAGAATGGAACGTCCATAGGGACTGATACGGGCGCCCTGACAGTCCGGGCAGATCTGCTCATCTGCGGCGTCGGGCTGCGTAATCACTCCCAGGCCTTC
This sequence comes from Gimesia sp., assembly GCA_002706765.1. Lineage (GTDB taxonomy): Bacteria > Planctomycetota > Planctomycetia > Planctomycetales > Planctomycetaceae > Gimesia. Next base: position 108,403 of record PAJV01000020.1, on the reverse strand, counting down.
ACAGGTTGGGCAGGCACCGTAAGGACTGTTAAAGTTGAAGGTGACCGGCTCGGGATCAGGGAAACTCAGATTACATTGTCCGCAAGCCAGTCGGGTGCTCACATACCGGTCCGACCAGCCAGACTCAGTCTGCTGACTGACCAGGCAGGCACCACCCCCCTGTTTTAAAGCCAGGTCAACCGATTCCTTGAGGCGTGACTGGATCCCCTCTTTTACGATGATTCGATCGATCACGATTTCGATATCATGTGGAACATTCTCCGGGAGGTCGTGAGGTTGCGTGATATCAATCACGGCACCATCAATTCTGGCGCGGACAAACCCCTCTTTCACAATCTGATTTAAAAGTGCCGCATGATTTCCTTTTTTGGCGGAAACGAGGGGAGCCAGAATCATGACTTTTTTGCGGTCTTCGAGTGCCAGCACCAGATCGACAATTTGTTCCGGAGTCTGCTGATGGAGTGCCTGCCCGCAATTCACGCAGTGAACAATTCCCAGTTTTGCAAAGAGTAATCGAAAATAGTCATACAACTCTGTCAGGGTGGCCAGTGTACTGCGCCGGGACTGCACTCTTTGAGTTTGATCAAAACAGATAGTGGGTGGCAGCCCCAGAATCTGATCGACGGCAACTGGTTGCGTCTGGCTGAATAACTGTCGTGTTCCAGACGACAGGTTTTCCAGAAAACGTCGTTGTCCTTCCTGATGAATGGTGTCAAATACCAGGCTGCTTTTCCCGCTTCCACTGACGCCCGTCACGATTGAGATCTGGTTATGCGGCAGATCCACGTCGATATTTTTCAGATTATGGCAGTGTGCCCCCCGAATTCGAATCATCTGATCATTCTGATATCGCATGGAGGGCCTTAAGAAGAAAGCATGTGTCAGCTGTTGAAAAACGAGTGAAGTAGATTCAGCGGGAATAGAATCTCTGGAACGAGAATGCTATGATTCTACAAAGTAAGGATATTTTTTAAAGATCACGTCCATCAGAGAGCCCGTGTTATCATGTCAATCATCCCCTGTTCCTTCTTGTTTCGGCATTCGATCGCTCTGCCACTGATACAGAATATTCCCCAACAGCGGGGGCGATTATTAAACCTTCCGGCTTCTGCGCTCTTGCCTGATCTGACATTTGACAAATCAAAAAAATGGGGAAAACTTAAAGTCGCCTGGAACCCGGAAGGACTGGCAATCAGTCTGCAGGTCAATCAGAAAAACCATCCGGTCACAGCGGTAGAAAGACTTAAAGTCTGGATCGACACCCGGGATACAAAAACGATCCACCGGGCAAGCCGCTATTGTCATGCCTTTGAATTTCAACCAGTGGGGCCTTCAGGAAAACCGGTCTGCCAGCAACAGGCGATTCATCGTGCGCAGGATGATGCTCCCCAATGCGATTTGAAGACTATCGGACTCTGGGCAAAAACCAGCAAAACAGGTTACGATCTGGATATCTGGCTGCCTGCGAGTGAGCTCTATGGTTTTGATCCGGCATCTTATCCACAGACCGGCTTTTACTACCAGGTCTCAGATTCGGAACTGGGGGAACAGTTTATGATGGTGGATCATGAGTTCCCGTTCGCCCAGGATCCCAGTCTATGGGCTACTCTGCGGTTTGAACAATAAAAAAACCGTGAGGAACGCGGGGAGTTCATCACGGTTATGAATCAGAAATCAGATCAGATCTGATATTATGATCGTTTTTTTGGTAATGCAGCTGCGTAGAGCATTGTGACGGCACCAATTGACATCAGGCTGAAGGCAGCCCAGTCAGGTGGATTGAGTACTTCCTGCTGCTCTTCGTTCAGAGACGACATTCCCAGGAAACCACGAAATTCAGCTTCGCGGACTGGTGCCGGTTCTTCTTCCATAGCTACTTTGTGAGTAAGAACCATTTTGTCGACAAATAAAAATGAAGTACCAGTCAGTAAGACAAATAAACCGGTTGCAAAAAATGAAGAGCGAAACATGCGATGTCCCTGTCCTGTCGCTTACATCGATTTCTATTTCGCTTGCTCCTCCTGAGCGTAAGCCCTTGTCTCAAAGTATCTTCCTGAATTCATTTCAGGGCTGTGAATGCGAATCGACGACGAATTTGAATGTTTAACCCACTATGACAAGACACATAATCCATAGCGGGATCTAATCTTTCTTATCGGAACGAAGAGCGAAACTCTTGATTTTTCCGGCAGATTTAAGCGTTTACATTTATTTTTTAAGTCCGGTTATACGGTTTTTAAGGATCATGGGAGTGCGCTGTACAAAATTTAGAATCCAAAGTTTTTCGAACTGACACTGCCAGACAGTTCGACTCAGCAAAATTCATGTCGAGCCCGGCTGGAGTTTTGGATGTACAATCGCTAAATTAGCTATTTCGTAGTGCAAAACACCTGAATCATCACGTTGAAAAATACAAATGAGGAAATGACTGTGGAAGCTCGGATTACATTATTGCCCGGCGATGGAATTGGTCCTGAAATCGTAGAACAGGCTAAACGGGTTCTCGATACAATCGCACAAAAATATGGTCATCAATTTGAGTCCCCAACCTGCCCGATGGGAGGCAATGCGATTGATGAATTTGGTGACCCGCTTCCCGCAGAAACTCTGGAAACCTGCAAAGCATCCGATGCAATTCTGCTGGGCGCCGTGGGAGGACCGAAATGGGATGATCCTTCTGCGAAAACGCGTCCTGAAGCTGGCCTGCTGAAAATTCGAAAAGAACTGGGACTGTTTGCGAACCTGCGCCCTATTAAACCTTACAAAGAATTACTCGATGCTTCGCCTTTAAAACGGGAAATTATCGAAGGAACCGATATCCTGTTCTTCCGTGAATTAACCGGTGGGATTTACTTCGGTGAATCAGGAAGAATGGAACATCCTGATGGTGAAAAAGCATTCAGCGTCATGACCTACACCACGAAAGAAATTGCCCGCATCGTTCGGCTGGCAGCAGAATCGGCCCGCAATCGTGGCGGTAAGCTGACTTCCGTGGATAAAGCAAATGTGCTGGAAGTCTCTCGTCTCTGGCGTCAGGTCGCCGCCGATGTGGTTAAAAATGAATTTCCCGATATCGAATATGAGGTGGTCCTAGTGGATGCGATGGCGATGCACCTGATTTCCCGCCCTTCGGAATTCGATGTCGTGGTCACTGGAAATATGTTTGGCGATATTCTGACCGATGAAGGTTCGATGCTGCCAGGATCACTGGGATTACTCCCCTCTGCATCTCTGGGAGCTGAGGGACCCGGTCTGTATGAACCTATTCACGGTTCTGCACCGGATATCGCAGGGAAAGGTATTGCCAATCCGCTGGCAACAATTCTGGCTACTGCCATGCTGCTCAGACATTCTTTGAATCTGGAAACGGAAGCAACAGCAGTTGAAGAGGCTGTGGCCCGGGTTCTGGCAGCCGGTCATCGCACGGCTGATATCGCTGCAGGAGGCAAGAGCATTTCCACGGTAGAAATGGGCGACTGCGTCATTCAGGAATTAACAGCCTGAGAAAGCACGTTACCGAAAACATGAAAAAGCGGCCGAGAATCAACTGGTTCTCAGCCGCTTTAATTTTTGTAACTGAAATCGGATTAAACGTCACACAAAATGACGGCCTGCTGTAAGCCTTCGTATGGATCCCGGGTGGGAATAAATTCCTGTCCGACAAAGCCTTTGTAGCCGATTTCCTGCAATGCCTGCATGATCGGGGGATAATTGATTTCCTGCTTTTGATCCAGTTCTCCCCGCCCTGGATTGCCGGCTGTGTGAACGTGGCCGATGTAATCTTTATGTTCACGAATTCGTCGAATGACGTCCCCATCCATGATTTGAACATGGTAGATATCAAACAGGAGTTTCATTCGATCAGAGCCGACCTGCTTGATGATATCAATACAGTAATCGGTGTGGTCCCCCTGGTAACCGGGATGTCCTTTCATCGGATGGCTGGCGTCACGGGAATTAAGCATTTCCAGGCAGAGATTCACGTTGTTCTTCTCAGCATAGCCTATGATTTTTTTGAGACCCGCGACACAGTTTTTCGCCCCGATTTCATCATCAATGCCATCACGCATTCCTGTGAAGGTGATGACATTCTTAACGCCTCCCGCGGCACATTCATCAATCCGTTTGCGTAAGATCTCGATGCATTCATCCCAGTGATCCGGATTATTAAAACCGGTTTTAAAACCATGGCTGGAAGCGATGGCACAGGTTAAGCCATACTTTTTCAGTGTATCCCAGTTCTCTGCGGGAGTCAGTTCCACACTTTTGATGCCCAGTTGACTGGCAACCTGCGCCGTTTTTTCAATATCCCAGTATTTTTTGAAGCACCAGTGCACGACAGACTGATTAATATTTCCCTTGAGTGGTTGTGGCGAAGACTGTTGTTTTTCCCCCGCCTCTGCCTGCTGCCAGTCCAGACCGAGTGCCGACGCCGCCAGGAGACTGGACGATTGTAAAAGCCTTCTTCGACTGAGTTTAGAATCCATCAGGACCTCACTTTCTGTGATCTTTCGCTGATCCGTTTATTGAGAAGCCAGGTATGTCAGGCGTTCATTAATCATAAAGTGTGACCCTACAATACTGGCTGAAAGAAACAAAGTAAACAGGATAGTCACCGCTTCAAAGACATCAGGACCTCCCCCACCGCCCATGATAACCATACTCATGGAAAAGAAGAAAACCATATTCCCGACCCACATTAAAACGAATGCCAGCGGTAACGCGCCCCATTTGATGAACGTCGACAACAGGGCCGTCAGATGCCAGAAAAACAGGATTTCGATACAGGTCAGCCAGAAACCAGGCTCGGCGAGCACCATCCCCAGGTCCTGGGTCATTTCTTCAATCCCGAGTAACCCGCCAATGATCAGATAAAAGAAGGCGGGAATTACAGCCAGCATCGATCCAAAGACCTTGGCATACGCAATCTGAGCCATCGACTGTGGAAGCATGGCCGTAGAAACCAGAGTCTTCCATTGAACTTCTACATGAAAGATTCTGGATGATATCAGGCTGATTTCAATCAACACCACAATCAGCATCGTCCAGAAGACGGTCAGCCCCATTTCCTGCAGAGAATAACTACGCGAAGTATAGCTGATATAGGCGCACAGCGAGAACAGGGCGACTCCGTAACAGATATGTTTGATTAACGCCATTCCCAGGCCACCATTCACGAAGTAGAAATCCTTCCACGCCAATGCCTGCATCCAGGCGCGGCCTGGTGAAAAGATGCGGTTGCGTTTTTTGGAGACCAGACCGCGTCCCGGATCGGTAGACACTTCAGTCAGCGCAAAACGGTTAAAGCACAGACTGGCCAATAGAAAGAATAAAACTCCCGCCATCAGGTTGGTCCAGAACTGGAAGCCCCAGGGACTTTCACTGAAACCGGAAGTCAGAATCAGACTGAGCTGCCTTAAAACGGAGGACTCGTAACACAGCTCGATGAACGACTTCGTGCCCCCTACGATCAAGGAGTTGGCTCCTACCCAGTTTTCAGAAACCGCTCCATCAATACACCATCCCAGCAAGGGAGGTCCCAGAAAGTACATAAACAGGGAGATCAGAACCAGTGTGGAGGCAGTTCGTGAACGCGAGCAGAGTACCGAACAGACGAGCCCCAGGTTAGACAGTCCAATCAGGAATGCACCCAGTGTTGCATAGGTAGCAAGGACCTGGGTGAAGGTCACTCCCCCCAGGGTAATCGCCAGCAGTGTAAATGGAAACTGGATTGAGAGTAATATCAGCGCTGAAACCAGTCGTGGCAGAGATTTTCCCAGCAGCAGTGAGATGGGATTCACGCCCGCCATAAGCAGCAGACCAATCGTCTGTTCTTCTTTTTCTTCAGTAATGGCTGTCGCGAAAAAACTGATCCCCGCCATCAGAATAAACATAAAATTCAGATAGATAATCTGAGAAAATAAATACAACCCGGCAGCGCCCATGACTCGACTGCTCGAATGCGCTATCATCAGGCAGAACAGTATCAGAACTGCAAACAGAAAACGAAATAAATGAGTCCGCGTCAGCCGGAAGTCGACACATAGTGCACGGTGAAATAAGGCAAACGTTCCCTGTAACATCAACGCACTCCCTGCTCTGTCAGATCCAGAAAGGCCTGATTTAAATGTTTCTTGTCCCGCTGGAACGACTCAATCGTTCCGTTTGATTCAATTATTTTAGACAACAGATTTCCCGTGTTGGTTAAAGTGACATCAAACATGATGCGTAATTCGCGTGGTTTTTCGGTTGGCTCTACTTTCAAAATCCCCGGTTCCCTCAACAGAGAATCTATCAGGCCTTCCACTTCTGCTTCCAGCATGACTTTGTAGACCGGATGTTCCTGCTCGTGGGTCAGGAGCCCATCCATGGAGCCGCTGTACTTGACCAGCCCCCGATCGATAATCGTGACACTGTCACACAATTCCGCCAGTTCACTGAGAATATGAGAACTGATGAAAATGGTTTTTCCCATACGTTTCAGTTCCTGTAATATTTCCATCAGTTCGATACGTGCGCGGGGATCCAGGCCAGATGCTGGTTCATCGAGTAAAAGTAAATCGGGATCGTTGACCAGCACGCGTGCCAAACTGACGCGTTGCTGCATCCCCCGCGACAGTCCACTGATCAGCGAATCTTTACGTCCATCCATGTCCGTTAACGTCAACACATCATTGATGACCTGGTTCCGCTGATCGACCCCCAGTCCATAGGCGGCACCAAAAAAGTCGAGATACTCAAATACGGTCATCTGACGGTAGGTACTGAAATGATCGGGCATGAAACCAATTCGTTTTCGAATTTCTTTCACCGCCGACTGAACATTGTGGCCGAAGACTTCGACTTTTCCTCCCTGGGGACGCAGTAGAGTGCAGATGATTTTCAGCGTAGTCGTCTTGCCTGCCCCGTTCGGGCCGACAAAACCATGCAGGGACTGAGGCTGGACCTGGAAACTGATGCCCTGTAACGCACGATGCCCTTTGAAGGAATGCGATACATTTTGAATATCGATGACAGGTTGATTATTGATCGGGTGATTCATTATTTTCTGCAATCTTTTTCTCAGGTAAGGCGACATCATAGACAAACAGGATGCGCCCCTGCTGGTCTCCCAACACATCCGTCTTGAGCTTAAACTCATCTGGAATATCGCAATAATAAAATAATTTGATCCGGGACGGATGACCTCGGTAGTTAGCCACCTGCGCTTCTGTGTTCAGATCCAATGATTTTATGACGAGGGCTTCATACAATTCACTGTAAACTGCAGAGATTTCTTTTTCTTCATAGCCATAGGAGTTTCGCGTAACGTAATTTGAGTTGCCATCCAGTTTTGTTCTCCAGGCCGCCAGGGGAAGGATGCCCTCCTGTTTGAGCTTGAAAATCGAACTGTTATTCTTTTCTGTCTGGCTTACCGAATACAGTTTCTCTCGGAACAGGATCTGCATACGAGCATGACTGGCAGGTAACGCCGGCTGAACTTCAAGCGTAAGGGCTTCCAGATTACCGTCGGGATTGAGTTGATAATCAACAATATGACATTCCGGCTTTGTAAATGGTATCTTGATTCGATATAGAAAAGGTCGGCTTGTGAATGCCGGGATATCTGCCTGGAAGATTCCATCCGTACCATTCGCAATGAATCCGTTTATGCGTTCGGTTTCTTGAGCCGTCGTGAAAAGGGAGCCTTCACCGGTTGAGGTAAACCGATATTTACCGCCATCCGTCACAAAGGAATTGATCCAGCAGGTTGTATCGAAATAGTTTCCCTGTAATGGTTCCGCGACGAGCAAACTGTTGATGGTAGTTTTTTCACCATAGCCCCGTTTTCCGATGCTCCAGAAAATGGTGCTGAAGCAGACAACCGTAAACAAAATGAATAAGAGCGAATTACGGTAGCGTGAACTCTTCTGACGTTTATTGAACAAAAAACAACCGGGAAAGATCATAAACACATAGAGGAGCGACATCAGATAAATGAGAGGCCAGTTATGATCGGGATGTGTTAAATCTGACAGTTGATGCATTAACCTGGAATTGAAATCTCCATAACTGTTCGAATTGTACTGACTGTCGCCGGTTTTACTCTGCCTGGCCTCAGAGGGATGTATGCGAATATTCTCTGCTTCTTTATCATGAACGGCGTTGACCACTGTATTCAATGCGTTTTCGGTCAGCTGTGACATCTTAAGTGTGTGGCGTATCACCAGCCCTTCACCAATCCGAAAGAACTCCAGTGGCGAATTTAATTCGACCATGCTGGTCGTGAAAATCAGATTTTCTCCCGTCATATCATCGGGGAGCAGATGGACGACTCCTCCCTGGTAGAGCCAGTCCATAAAAGAAACCTTGCGGGCCGCATCCCATCGGGGAACGTGACCTATGATGATTTCATCCAGTGAGTCTGTGGCTGTGACTGAGGGAGGAAATAATTCTTCCGGAAATTGTTTGAAGTGTCCCGCTTTTTTAACCAGGGCATCTGACCGGCTCAATATGACTCGGGATCGTACAGGGTCTAGTCCCGAGTTGGAATCAATATTATTCTCTGCCCTGGTCAATTTCTGGCCATAGATAAACCGTGGCCCCCAGTTCAGCGACCAGTCTGCCTGGTAGGAATCGATGATATAAGGATAGAACTGCACCCATTGAGAACTGAACGGCGCGAGAAAGACTTTTCGGATTAAGGGCGCACCTACTTTACTGCCACCATATTGCAGTCGATTCAACTGCACCGGTTCATCAAATGCTTCGGGAGTGTTATTGCGAAGCAGAATCGATAAGGGAATGCATTTACTTCGCGTCTGCTGGTTATTAAATCCCCAGACAACTTCTTCAATATCAATCGCAAAAACCGGGCCGGGCAGAAGTATTATCAGGACTGTTCCCACGAGGATACGCAGCTTTAATGCCCTGGATATAATTCGCGGGATATTTCTCAAATAGTAATTCATATATCAGAGCTCAGTTGAGATTGTTGATCAAAGGAAATTCCTTCGACTGAATCGATATCGGGACGATAGTAGCTATTGTTATCATAACCCAGGCGTCCCAGATTTTCATCAATATGATTTCGGCAGAGCGTTCGAAACAGTAAAAGGAATCCGCCATAGATCATGGCGTTCAGGACAAGGGGAACCCACGTCGATCCAAACTCATGAAATTCAGCAATTTCATTCAGTACCACGTAGGAGGCGGGTCCCAGGAACAGGCCGTAAATGAGAGAATCTGTGTTTAAACGGGGAATCAGAATAAAAAGCGGGAATGCCAGAATAAACGGTAGCAGACACCAGGCAATGATTCCTCCCAGCGCAGCCAGAATTGCCTTGGTTTGTGATTTGATTTTCATCCCTATCCAGCAGAAGAGGTAGACCAGCATTGGCAGGTAGATCCCCAGGGTCAGCAGCGAGCCGATCAGATAGGCCAGCCATTGTGATTCATATTGGTTTCCCCGGTTCATCTGTGAGTTTTCCCATTTCCACCATGCTTCAAACAGGACAATCGTCAACAGCGGGATCAGCAGTACCATGCATAAGCGTTTGACTCCGGCAATCTTCTGATCCAGGAGTTCGCTTCCTGAAATGGGAGTCGTCAATAACACGTCCAATGTTTCATGAGACCGCTCTCCCGCGATCAGGCTCGTAGCAGAGACAGCCAGAAACAATACCGTTAAGCCCCAGATGATCCATAATAAGATGACCGCCCCCGGGACAATCGGCTCCGGGTTACTGGTGGCAATGATAATACATAAAAAGAGAATCGGGACTTCCAGTAGAACCAGAATACGAAACAAATAGCGGAATGTGCCCAGAGATTTCTTGGACGTTTCACGCCAGGCAATCGGCTTGCTTTCCGGTAGATGCACATAGTCATTCACCAGCACAATCCCGCGGGTCACACGATTGTTATTAATACTGGAAAACAGCCGATCCAGTGATTTAAAAAGATTCAACAGGAAGTTATTCGCAGGCAAAAAGGCACGTCGTACCAGAAAATAATGCGCAAACATTAATGACACTAACGTACTCAACAGTATCGGGAGACTGAAAATCAATGTTTTGACAACAGAGTTACTCCCGGGAGTCCAGGAAAAACGATCAAACCAGTAGGGAGCAAAGAATAAAAATTCGAGATCCATACTCCCCCGCGAGAAGTTGTTATTGAAACCTGGAATCTGATTTACGACCTTATTGAGTGCTCTGATAATATCGCCATAAAACAGCAGATTTAATTCAGAAGCAATGGCTGAGCCAAACAGCAGGAGAAAACCAAGTAAATAAGTGGCAATGAAAGCAGCCACGGTCGTTCGGAAAAAACTGGAGCAAAGCACTCCCAGTGCGGCGATCTGGAACATGGCCAGAATCAGCAGCCAGAGACCGTTGATAAACATCGCGGGAGAAACTCCACCCAGCGAATAAGCAAATGCCAGAATAGGCAGCCCCAGCATCAGAAAGGTCAGCATGGAAATCAACCGCCCCAGGTATTTCTCGAGGATGATTGTTGAAGGACTTAAGCGAGTAATCAGTAACAATCCCAGGCTGTTGCGTTCTTTCTCCTGGGTAATCACGCCACAGGTGATGGCAGGTAACAGGAGATAGATGGCAACAAATTGCAGGAAGACCATGGCTTGAAAGATTTCTCGCCCCCGCCCCAGCATTGCGAGAGGATTACTCATTTGGGGGACCATACTGTCCATATAGATAAAGCCCACGCATCCCAGGAACAGCAGTGCATAGATCGTACGAATAATGTAGGTCCGGCGGCGGTTTGCCATTTCGGTTAATTCTTTGGAGAGCAAAGGCAGCCCGAACTGGAGTAGTCGTCGTTTCATGCCGTCTTCCCTTCTGTCAGTTTCATGAAAACGGTTTCCATATCCATGGCTTCAGCCTGAAACATGCGAATTTTTACTCCCGTTGCAGCCAGTCGGGCATGTAAATCTTCTACTGCCAGTTGATCTTCCTGAAGTTGTATCGCGATGCGGTCTGCCTGGACGCTGACCGACTTGACTCCCTCGAATGATTCAATTTTCTGGCAGATACCATTCATTTCACCCACAATCTGCACATGGACTACACGACTGAGCTCCAGCCGTTTATAAATATGATCTAAAGAACCCTGGGTCACAAACTGTCCCGCTTCAATAATCCCGATGCTGGTACACAGCTGTGATAACTCATGAAGAATATGACTGGATATGATGATGGTTTTGCCCATCTCCTTCAGCGCGACCAGGAGTTCCCGCACCTCGATTCGAGCGCGCGGGTCCAACCCGCTGGCCGGTTCATCCAGTAATAACAGATCAGGATCGTGCAACAGCACCCGCGCCAGTGCCAGGCGTTGCTTCATTCCGCGGGAGAGTGAATCTACAGGGGCGTCGATTTTTTCCGTCAGATCAGTTAATTCCAGTACGTCGTTCACAATAGCCTTCCGACGCGTACGGTTGATGCGATAAGCGGCTGCGAAAAAATGCAGGTACTCCCGGGCAGTCAGATCTTCATAGACTCCAAAAAAGTCCGGCATGTAACCGATCATTTCTCTGATCAGATGCGGCGCTTTCTTGACGGAAATCCCATTGATCTTGACCGCATCACAGTCATACTCACGCTGCAGAGTCGCCAGAACTTTTATAGTCGATGATTTGCCTGCACCATTCGGCCCGATAAAGCCAAAGACTTCTCCCTTCGGTATGGAAAAGGAAATGCCTTTGACGGCTTCGTATTTTCCATATCGGACCCAAAGATTTTTGACTTCCACCATTGCAGGTTGTGTGCTCATAGGACTGGAAAACGTTCTAACTGAAGAAGGGAGTGAGAATTTTAAATGTCTGACACAATAAACTGGCGATAAATGGTATCCCGCTCGTTGCCTGGAACATAAACGACTACCAGCCATTGACGGGGATCAGAGGAGTCCAGGATACTCAAGTCCTCGAAATTACTTCCGCCTGCCGGTGACGTTTGGGAGACGATCTGAAATAAACCCGTCTGTTGACGAACGCACAGATCGTCCATAAAGCATGGTTGGTCCTGGGGCTGAATTCCGTAACGGGCATCAGGGCTCTGTACTGGATTTAATAATGTAGTGTTCCCCCGGGTTTGTATTGGGTTGCCTACCCGAGGAATACTTTGAAAGCTGGGAAATCGCTTCGGTTTTCCAGATTGCGTTCCTTGATAAATCAGCAGAATGGCATTCTCGCCGAATTTCTGTTTAACCTGTGTTTTCAGTGTCTCGCGTCGGTTGTCTGAATTCAGCTGATCCACAGTGATCGACGCCCAGTCGAAGTCAGGCAGTTCTTGCTGCGGGTAATTATTGACGATCCGGTTTAACTGAGGCGTCCATTGAGGCATCCGTTGATAAACAGAGTACTGAGTCGGAATCGATCCCTGATAAAAAGGCGCTCCGACCATCGCAGGTGAACTGTTCTGAGGGGCATTGTAATTGTACATTCCCCTGCCCAGTTCCGTCTGATTGAGTGGACTGAATAACCCGGACTTGACCCTGGTTTCAATGGTCTGATAAGAACCCGTGAAGAGCAGTTCAATCTCATTCTCTCTGACCGGTAAGCCCTGGTTGTCCAGGTCAACAATCGACAGTGTTTTGCGCTCGTGAGATGCCTGCATAAAATAGTCGGAGATCACAAAAGCAAATAAAGCAACACAGATAGAGATGGCAGGAAATGTGATCCAGGTGAATCGTCGTATTTTAAAGTATCCCAGCAGATAATACTCGCCGGGGCCGATCATCGCGACATAGCCCAGCAGAATGATACCGATCACCCACGTCGGAACAATCTGTAATTCAGCCGGCATAAGATCACTGATTAATGTCCCTCCCGTATAAATGGGTTGATATGCCAGGCTCAGCATTTCCGAAGCAGTATACGCATTCAGAAAATGATAATTCGTCTGTTTTTCTTTCTGAAAATAATCCTGAAGCAGTTTCTGCTCGTCCCAGCGATGCTGTTTTTCATAATAGTCCCGTTGCGAATGTCTCAACTTCCATAAAAAAAACGGAATCCGGGCCAGCTCTTCTGATGTCAGCAACTTTTTTTCCAATGCCTGCTGGCGGAGGATAATCGTCCTTCCCCATCCCGTCCTGGCAAATAGAATTTGATTCGTCTCGGAGAAATCGATTTGCCCCTCGGAATTCTGTAACAGGGGTGAGTTTGCTTCGCTTTCCCGCAGGGTATTGAGAAACTCCAGTTGATTTCTCCCGATCGATTCACCGGGAAGCACGCATATGCTGCCACCAGAACGGACCCACTGCAGAATCGCTTTCATATGACGCGACTCTAATGTTTCCAGGCCGCGGGCTGTAATCACAAGAATATCATACTGATGACAGTCCACAGGAAGTTGGGGATATTCTTCCGGATGCAGGTGGACCGAATAGGTTTTCAATCTGAGCTTGAGAGGTTCGCTACCGATCGCGCTCTGCCTGGCGATGTGAGCGGGGATCTCATACTGCTGAAAATTGATCTGCACCGGTTCTTTGGGACTGATCGCTTCGAATTTTAATTGATCCAGAAATGTTTTTAAATCAGGCGATAACGTTCCATCAAAGGGATCGCAGATACCAATTGCCAGGGTTCGCTGATACTTGCGTCCGACTTTCAGCGTGTAAGGGTCTTTAAAATCATAGCGTGCCTGGGATGTGACAAAACTGAGGCGTAATTTTAACTCGGAATAGGGATTGTCTACTTTCATCGCAGGCAACAGCATGGGGACCTCATGGAAACCCGAATGCAATGCCACATCATGCGACTGAAATTCACCATACTTTTCCACTCCATCATAGGCAGAGACCAGAAAGTGTCCTTCCAGCAGATCAGGAGTGGAGACTGAACATTGCCAGACGAGTGAAATCGGACCATTGCCCTTAGGGAACTGGGTCGTCTGGTAAATATCGACCGTGATCGGAGCACTCTGCGCTATGACCAGTTGTGCTGAGAACGCACAATGTATCAAGATCAGTTGCAGGACTTTCCAGTTCATACGTTTTCAACCTGTTTAGTTATGTCCTGATTACGATATCGTTCCGGCCGGGCGTTTCTGAAAATACCACCATTCTCCCAACAGCAACAGAAAGGCAATGAAAGCAAATTCGCCCCAGAGCGGTTTGTCACTGTCGATCTGAGCCTCTGTCGCAGTGACGGGCACTTCGCTGAACTGGATTTCTTCTACAGCAACGAGGGAAGTCTCCAAAGGGTTTAAAAGACTTACGCTGATTTTCGTATTGTCGGCCCCTGCCCCGCTAACGGTATACTCTCCGGTATGCAAAGCGGCGATTCCTGAGACTCGTCCATTATCATCACTCTCTGCACGTAATTCATGGCCCGTGGGGGTTACGATTTCATACTGGCTTTCCGGTTGAAGCGCCAGTGGCGGCAGAACCGGCGTCGCTGCTGCCTGGGCTTCAGAAATTCCGGCTTCCTGTAAGGTCAGTTGAATCAGGTTCGAAACCATAATCGGGAAACCGACCCGATAAGGCATCGTGGAGCGATCAGTATTGAACAGAAAATAGAATTCCAGTTCCCCCGCAGTGCGCTTCTGTAATAACAAAGGCCCGAGCCGACCATGAATGAGAACTTCATACCCCAGTGCTTCCAGATCTTCAACGTTGGCATTCTCCAGCCACACCGGTTGCTGGGAAATCTGCACATCGGCCAACTCAACATGGCGTAATAAAGATGAACTGCGATTCCAGTCGACGACATCAGTCAGATTATTCTCCAGCGTGATCAGCTTGTTTAACTCTTCGGGGATAAAGCCGATTCCCAGTTTTACCAAGCCCGGCTTAGCCAGATCTTTCTCAGTGCTGCCGATAATCAGATCGAATTCAGGGGGAGTTGTCGAATTATTTTCCTGTGGATACACAAGAAACTCCTGATTATCAGCCAGTGCATAACGATAACTGGCTAATTCAGGATCAATGTAAATCAACAGCGATCTGGATTGAGGAATAGTGAGAAACGCACGATTATCAGCGGCCAGACTGTCATGAGAACCTGGATTTAAAACGGCTTCCAGACGGGATTCTTTATCAGCAGCAACCGAGAACTCCAGTCGCTGGGAGTCACCACTCCCCAGTATGACCTCTTCTTTGGCGATACTGGTTCCATCCTGTAGCAACTCGACTTCAGCCGGGCTGTCTGCCTGTCGGGAGTTTTCGATTCGTATGAAGACGTCCCAGTTACCAGCCTGGTTTTTACGGGCATTGAAAGAAGTAATCCCGATATTTGCCCCTGCCGCCGGAAGTAACTGAAAGTTTAAATCGAAGGGCAGTTCAAAATCCACCTCGCGGGGAAAGTTGCCATCGGAGTAAAACAGCACCGATTTAATCGGGGCGGTGCGCGACAGGGCCTGTGTCATGCGGAGCGCATCTTCAAGCTGACTGGGAACATCATCGACCGCCAAATCGGTAAGCGCTTTCTTCAAGACTCGCTGATTGTCGGTAAATGCCGTTAGCCGACGGGCGGTGGAACTGACGGCAACCAGCGAGAGACGCTGATCGGGCAGCATGTTGTCAATCAATTCTGAAACCCGTTCTTTCGCCAGATCCAATCGCGTTTTACCCGATTGCGAATCGGTGGCAGCCATACTGGCAGAACAGTCGATTAAAATCGGCAGGTATTCAGCACGTTCCGCGCCACTTTGAACATAGGGTTGCATCAATGCCAGAACCAGAAACAGCAGCAGCAGGATCTGTAAAAGCAGCAGGATACTGCGTTTAAACTTCTGGAACGGCGAATTCACACGACGATCGTTGATCACCTGACTCCAGAGTGCCAGTGAAGGCACACGCTGATGGGGGCGTTTTAATTTAAGGAAATAAAAGATAAGTAATGGCACCAGCAGGAGCAGGTACCAGGCGCTTTGCAGAGCGTAAAATCCGGGCCAGAAATTCATACAACCCAGCCTTTCCGTCTCAACTGATCAAACAGGACATGTTCCAGGGAATCGCCACTGTTTACCATCAGGAATTTTCCGGAACGCTGACGACAGAGAGACGCCAGATGCTCTTCCAGTAAACTGCGATGTTCGTGATACAGGCCTAACAGATCTCCAGCAGAGGAAATATCCAGGGTCTGACCACTTTCACTGTCTACCAGTCTCAAATCTCCATTGATTTCAGGATTCACTTCAGAAGGAGCCAGAATCTGCACACCAAAGATTTCCAGGCCAGAGCTGTAAAGCAGGTTCATCGGGCGTTGCAGATCACCAAAGGATTCGAAGTCCGACAGCAGGATCGCGATCCCGCGACCACGGTGCATTCGCAGGACGTCATCAACCGCACTCTCAATGGGAGAATCGCCGCCCGGTTCAATTTGCGTAAGAAATTCAAACAGCCGTCTCATACTGCCGCGACCTGTCGTCGGCTGGAACTGTTGGGGGCGCCCTCCCCGGTTATGACAGACATAGGCACTGACTTTTTCAAAATTGAGCAGCCCCATAACACCAAAAGCGGCTGCCAACTGTCGACACCGCTGAAATTTCTCTTCGTAATCCATCGAAGTCGAAGCATCAAGAATTAAAACCACATGCATTTCTTCTTCATGCTGATACTGTTTCATGAACGGACGGTTCAAGCGGGAGAAGATATTCCAGTCTATATAACGCACATCATCGCCAGGAACGTAATTGCGGTAATCCGAAAATTCAGTACTCGTGCCTCCCTTCCCGGAAAGATGTTCTCCACGACTGCGATTGGTCAGTCGTCGTGTAGGATTTAAGCGCATTCGCTCCAACATTGATAACGTTTTGTTATCAAACAGTGTTGTGAACTGGCTGACGGGAGTTGCTTCAGACACTTGAGCTTATTCCTTTTCCGGTAATTCCTGGCAGATTCGTTCTACCAGATCTTTCACGCTGATGTTTTCCGCCTGCCCGTCATAATTTAACAGCACGCGGTGTTGTAATACTTCGTTGGCAAAATAACGCACATCTTCATAAGCAACATGAGCGCGGCCTTCACTGAGCGCCCTAACCCGGGCTGCTTTAATTAATGACTGGGCGGCACGGGGACTGGCTCCCCAATGCACAAAACGGCGGATATCATCGACGGCAAAATCGGTCCCGGGATGAGTTGAAAGCACAAGACGGATTGCATAATCACGAATTGGTTCGACCACGACCACTTTTTCCAGTATGCTGCGCAGTTCCAGGATCTGTTGACTGTTGAGCAGCTTCTTCAGTTCAACAGGTTGTTTCAGAATCGTCTGCTGGACGATCGTATTCAGTTCGCTCCGACTGGGAAACGGGACGTTGATTTTGAACATGAAACGATCCAGCTGTGCTTCAGGCAACGGGTATGTCCCTTCCTGTTCAATCGGGTTTTGTGTCGCCATGACGAAAAAAGGTTGATCGAGCCGAAAGTGAGTTCCCCCCGCAGTCACTGTGCCTTCCTGCATGGTTTCCAGAAGTGCAGACTGAGTTTTCGGAGAAGCACGGTTAATTTCATCCGCCAGCAGCAGCTGCGTGAAGATTGGTCCCTTGCGAAATTCAAAACGGTAGGTTCCCGTTTCATCGGTACTCATGATGTTGGTTCCGATGATATCAGCCGGCATCAGGTCCGGAGTAAACTGGATGCGCTGGAAGTTCAGGTCCAGCACGCGTGACAATGCTTTGACCAGTTCTGTTTTTCCCAGCCCCGGCACGCCTTCCAGGAGAACATTGCCGCCACAAAACAAGGCGTAGAGAGTTGATTCCACCACACGTTCCTGCCCGACAATCATCCGTGCGATTTCGGACCGGACTTCGTTAAAAACCTGCTTGAAATGGTTGGCTTCTGCCTGCAGAACAACAGGCTCTTCAGTGGTTTCTGGCTGGTTCATGTCATATCTCCACGATGTTAAACGGTCTTATTTATCTTTATCGTCGTCGGTATTTCTGCGACGTTTCATATCGAGCAGTCGACCCGTTGTCGTCTGATTCTCTTCCGAGCCACCCGCTGGTGGATCTGGTTTGTCCGTCGATTTCTTTTCGGGCGGTTTGGTTTCTACTTTACCTGGTACAGGTGGCCTGGTGGTCTGCTGACGCTGTTCCTGCAGTTTCGCGATGGTTGACTGCGGGTCTGGTGGGCCTTTTCGTGAATCCAGTTCCTCTGTGACATTCTGTTTTCGCTGCAGCAGAGCCCCCATGGTGGCTGTACTGCTCTTGTCCTCTTTCCCGAACTTGAACCAGCTTTTGATGACGTACCAGTCAAGTTGAATTCGCCTGATTCCCACATCCAGCGGCACCAGAATCGCTAAAGCAATCAGGAACCAGTCGAAGATTGGATTGGAACTCGTTTTCGGGTCCCGGCGTCCGTAAATCACCTCAGAGGCGTTCTCCGGTGACAGTCGTTGGCCACCAGTCCGCGCTGCAATCTGATCCAGTACGATGGGGTTTGATCGAAAACGCAGAAACTCCGGAGAATAGGGAACGATAAACCCTCCGTTCGCGTGATCTTCCCGGTTCCCTGCCTTTCCGACCGCCATGACCTGGTAGCGGCCTTTGCCCCACAGTGGGACTGTTGCCTGATACCGACGCGGACTGACCTGCTTGAGTACGACTGTTTCCTGGCGATCGTGCGGGCCAGAGATCCGGGCTGCCACATTTAAGAAAGACTCTTCGGGATGGAAGTCTTCTACCATGATCGTGGCTTTGTTACCCGAGGTATGACTCCACATCTTCAGATGATCCTGCTTCTGTACCCGCGAGATTTTGATCATCAACTGCTTGATGAATGCCTGGTAATGATCCCAGTTGACCCAGTCAGCCCCCCAGTTGGGTGAGAGGTCAGAGGTGAAAGCGGCCGTGGTTCCCAGTCCGTACCGCCAGAAAGATAAGATCGGATCGATTTCTCCTTCCGCCTCTTTCTTTTCGGGGGCATTCAGTATCCCTTCTGCCCGTGGTTTGATCGTTGAGAGCACATACCCATGTAAAGGCGGAATTTCTGCGATCCCTTTCAGGACCGGAGAGATCATGCCGACTTCCGGGGTAATCGTTTCATTCTGGATCATACTCCGCTTCAGAGTTTTTGATTCTTTAATGAAAATGGAAGGCAGCTGATTCGGATCGGAAGGAAAGTAGTAGCGTCCTCCCGTCGCTCCGGCGATGCCGCGCATTGTGGAAATATCGCGACCGCCATGCGGATATATTGCGACCATGGAGACACTGACTTTGTTTTTCTGAAACTGGCCGATCAACTGGGGGGTTGGCGGCTGAGGGTCTCCGTCAGAAATAATAATCATATGCTTGGTGGACGCATCACTTTGAATTAAGCCATTCAGTCCAAGCTGCATGGTATTGGCAAAACTGGGCATGTCGCCGATTTGGGCTCCATTAATCCTGGGAACCATTTTTTCGTAGTCGCCGGCGGGCATCAGTTTAAACAGCCATTTTTCACCGTCCATAAAATCATAAATCAACACTCCCACTTCGTCTTGTGCGCCCAGCACTTTGATAGCCTGTTTTGTGATTCGTTTTCCCCAGGTATTACCTTCCGGAAATTCACATGTGTGGAGAATAATCGCCAGCGCCCCTTTAGGCAGGACTTTCTTTTTCGTAATATCCATTGTCACCGGGAGCGCATCTTCGATTACAGTACGATGATACCCGCCGGGACCAAAGCTGTTATCGCCGCCGACCATCATGAATCCGATGCCCTGGTTAAAGACCGAATCGTGAACGGCTTTCAGTTGAATGACATTGAATGCATCGGCGGGAACATTAACAAAAACAATCGCGTCATAAGGCATCAGTGATAGGGAATCGCTGGGGAACTCATATGCGGAAACGGTCTCTACATTCCGCTCTCCTTCCCGGATGGCTTTGACCAGCGGTTGCCAGTCTCGCTCGTCACCGGCAGGGTCGGTCACCACCAGGACCTTGCCTTCTCCTTCGACGAAAATATAGTTCAGAACGGTATTATTCTCACGAATCTGATCATCGTCCCGCTTGGTTTCTATGGTCGCGGAATATTCATAGTAACCCGGAGATCGCAGGTAAATTGGTACTACATAGCGGTTTTTTCCAGCTTTGAATGTCACATCTTTTTCAAAAATTGGTTTTCCGTTTTCACGTAAGACCAGCTTACCGGAGCCCGGTTGTAGTGAAGAAAGCACGACCGCGGCTTCGTAGTTTTCTCCCAGTTTGACGAACCGGGGTAATTCCAGGTTTTCCAGCCAGACTTCTTTATCATATTCATATTGAATCGGGAGAACATCGACTGCAATATCGCGTGATTTCAGCTCATCCAGTACCTGGGAAATCGAACCTTCGGTTTCGGTACCATCACTGATCAGAACAATGCGTCCCCGATTTTCTTCGGGAAGCATCGCAGCCGCCAGAGAGAGGGTCTGTTGCAGGTTCGTGGCATCACGGTCAATCCGTGAATTTAATGCTTCATAGGGAAATGACACCCGCGGTGGCAGTTCGACTGCTGAGTTTCTACCGAATACCACCAGTCCTGCTTCATCGGTCTGGGGTTTCTCAGTCACTGTTTTCATTACAAATTCCAGCGCGGAATCGACCGAAGATTCGCCGATCGAATCGGAAAGGTCGACGGCGTAGACAACTGAGATCACATCGCGCACCCGCACTGACCGTGGTTCTGCAATCAGCATTACAAACAGTCCGAGCATCAGCAGGCGCGAAATCAAAGCGGCCAGCGCCCGCCCTTTACTTAAGCCTCCATAACCGGCAATGGAGAGCCACCAGACCCAGACGGAAAACAGGATTAATCCAAATGCCCACGGTCGCGCGAACAGCAGAACGCCCGACTTCTCCAAGCCGATGCATAATGCCGCGTAAAGCACCAGAAAGAAAATCAACGGAACCGCCCGCATCCACGTCACTGGTGTGCGTGGTCGAGGAACTAACTGGCGATAAAGTTCTTTGATTTTCATGGTATCAATTTTACGATCAATCGATTTCCCGTGTCAGCGACGAATACCTGATCTTTTGAATTTACTGTAAGTCCCCAGGGAGTCAGAAATTCTCCTTGATTCATTCCCGTTTTTCCATATCTCCCTGTGACCCGCCCCGACAAGTCGGTTTTGGTAATGCGTCCCGCTCCATATTCTACAATGTATAGCTGATTGTGATGGCGATCGATGGCAATATCGTAGGGATAATAGAGAGGTAAACCTCCGGTTTTCGTGCCCAGAATTTCGAGAAAACTGCCGTCATCGGAAAAAACCTGTATCCGATTATTGACTGCATCAGAAACATAGATTTTCCCGTCATGCCAGATCATTCCCGCGGCACGTTGAAATTCGCCAGGACCTGTACCCACACCACCAAATTCCAGCAGGAATTCGCCCTGTTCCGTAAATTTCTGCACACGATCATTATTTCCATATTCACTGACGTAAATATTGCCAGCAGGATCCTGAACGACGGATACAGGATAGACAAACTGCCCAGGTGCTTCTCCATATTCGCCCAGCATTTTGCTGACTTTTCCCTGGTCGTCAAAGAACACAACACGATGGTAATGAGTATCAGCGACGGCGATTTGTCCATTTTTAAGCAGGCAGATGCCTTCAGGTTTACCGATCTCAAAATCGGGCATTTCCCACTGCCGATCCAGCTGGTTCTCGGCGTCATACACCAGAACCCGGCCGGCATTATCTAACACATATAATTCGTCAGCAGGCCCTATATGCAGACTGCGCGGTGCAGGAACCTTCATTCCTTCTGCGGGAACCGGCCATTGGATGGTCTCGGAAAAAGACAGCCGGGGGTCGGTTTCTTTACCACAACCGATTTGAAAAATGAGACACACTAAAAGCAGCAGCAGACGCAGGGAGACACGGTCCCCCTGCTGCAGAACGGTTCGGACCGGGCGATGATAGAAGGTAGCACTGGTGGTTTCAGCCCCTGGTTGTGATACGGTGACTTCTTCAACCGAGCCACTGAATTTTACATTCTTCACTTCATAGCTGCCCCGAACATCCTTGACGATTGATAACTGCTCAGGGCGTGCGAAATGAGACTTCCTTTCGCCGTCAGACAGATTCTGGACCGGTATTATGCTGAGATCATTCACTGGACCCAGGTAGCTGGCAGTTGGCAGTGATGGAGGATCATAGTACAACTCATTCACATCTCCTGCATAAACAACCTGGCCCTGTTCCAGGCAGATAACATTTGATGCCTCCCGCATCACCAGTTCGGATGAATGCGTTGCAAAGACCAGCGAAATCTGTTGTTCCTGACCAGAATTGCGAATCACATCCCAGTAGATCGGCCAATGAGCCTGGTCCACGTGCACCAGAGGCTCATCCATTACAATCACGCGGCCATGACTTGCCAGAGCGCGGGCGACTGCCAGCCGCGATGCTTCTCCCTGCGAGAGTTGCCCCGGATACTTTGCGGACAGCGATTTCAAATTGAAATCGTCTAACAGCGATTCCGGTGAAAAGTGTTTCAACTCAGATTGAGGGCAGACTAAAGTCAAATGTTCTAATACCGAGTATTGCGGCCAGAGTCCCAGTGTATGCGGTACCCAGAACAGATCCAGACCATTTACGGGAGAAGAGGCGTTCTGATTTCTGACCACCGTCCCTGCATCGGGGCGTTCAAACCTGACCAGTAAATTCAACAGCGATGTTTTACCGGCTCCGGAATATCCCATGACAGCCGTGACACCTGATGGGATTTCCAGATTAATCCCTGTCAACCGCGTACCGTGTGCCCAGTTCAGACTGACATCTGTCAGTGACCATAACGGTAATTCTGAATGTACGCTGCTTATTGACATGATTATACGAACTGATTGAGTTCGGACTGACTGCTGAAACGAATCCAGAGTTTACGAACGACGGGAAGTAGAATAATTCCCAGTAAAGCAGGAATACAGAAACTGATCAAACAAATTGCAGATAAAACAGACGTTTGGCCATAATGCATTAAACCATACAGGCGAACTGCAGATGTCATGCCACTGTGGGGAGCGAGAATGGAACTGATAGTGACATCCCAGTAAACCCAGAATGCCAGAACCACGACAGCCCAGTATTGCATCCGACCGTGAGTCAACCACAGCAGTCGCCCCCCATTCTCTGCCTGTTGCGGACAGTTAGACTGATTCATTAAATGCGCCAGGAATAAGGCGTCGTCTGCGTTTCGTCGTTGAAAAAACAACTTTAAAAACACGGCTCTTGGTAACAGGTACAGCACAAACCCAATCATGACCGGAACGGGAGTTCCATACAGCCAGGCTCCCTCGCGCGTCAGAAACAAAGATGCGATAACCAGTGACAGTGTTAAAGAGCCACATAATCCAGGGACACAACATACCAGGCCCAGAAACTTTACGAAGCCTGACTGGTTACGATTAAAAAAAATCGTCGCCAGCCCCCAGGCGGCAATCCCGGACGTCGCAGCATAACCCAGACCCCAGGCGCATTCCTCAAGCGTTCCCATCATCTGTAAGCGATTCTGCAGCACACTTTTTAGCGAAAGCAGACCGCCCCACCCCAGCATGACCAGAGGAAGCAGAATTACACAGCCCGTGGCAAGTGCCAGGTAACAGCCTGCCAGCAGTGGACGCAGCCGCCTCGATACGGTCCGGCCAGGTGATTGCAGGTAAAAGGGACGTTGCTCCAGAATTCTCAATAGATACAAAACACCCGCCAAGATTACGAATTCGATGAGCAGAGGACCAACGAGATACCCCAGTGTTTCACTGACAGGCACACCACCAGCCTGTGCGTCAAAGATCCAGACCGTCCAGGAATTCATATACAGGAGAGACGCCATCTCAAATTCCTGAAATGCCAGCAGAAACAGTAATGACCAGACAGGAAAGATCCGCACTAACGTTTTTCTGATAAAGAAATTCCACTGTGCAGAAAAACGGGAAATCGCAGTTCCCGCTGTAGAAGCAGACTGGCGGATGAAATCAGCTTCTGCTGATATTTGTGGTCGCACCGTCATGTGATAACAGATAATTCCCGCGGGGACGACTCTCATTAAAACCAGCATGGAATAAACGAATTCTGCCAGTGCGGGATAATGTATCAACTGCGTGGTCAGCAGTGACCAGATATAACCGACAATCAGTTCCGGAACCAGTAAAGGAGCCAGGATCAGTAACCATAAAAAGAATGAGATGCGTGATTCAGTCCGATCAATCAGACTCGACAGACTCTGGCAGAGATAGACTCCGGTCAGCGAAATGATGAGACTGCGTAAGACAGACACACCACAGATTGTGGTCAGGCTCATTTCAAATACTCCGACTTGAGCCAGTCCAGAGTCAGTTTTCTCTGTTGCACCAGATCGGATAGAGGATATGCCTGTTGAATATAGGGTCGATATTTCTGAACGTCATCGGGAACCAGATCCCAGTTCACTGTTCCCAGGGGAATCTGGCGTGATTGCGATTGGGATAATTCCAACTCGACCTCTGCCGAGAGCAGATAATCGACCAGTGCTTCCGCCTGTTTTCGGCGTTTCGTGCCTTTGATGATGGCAACACTGTTGGGAATCAGCAGCGCCTTTTCTTCAACTAAAACAGGTAAGGCCGATACAGGTTGTCCTGCATCGACGGCGACAAAATAATCATCGGTGTCCGTATAACCCAGAATACAGGCACCTGATGCTACCAGGTTTTTCACACTGGAGTTTCCGGATGTAACCTGAATACCGCGTTCCTGCAGCGAATGGTACCACTCCTGCAGGCGATCTAATCCCCAGGCGTCACACAGAATTGCAAAATGCGAGAGTGTCGTTCCATAAAGAGGCTTGGCGATTGCCACCTGGTTCAACTGCCCCGCCAATGTTGTTTCCACATTTTCATAAGTCAACGAATAGGATTCTGTATTCGCGATATAAACACGCAGTCGTGCGGCAAATCCGGTCCAGCAACCATCCGGATCTTTAAATGCAGCGGGAATGCGGTCATAACCTGGCCCCTGGTAGGATTCCAGCAAACCCTGATCTTTCAAAGCAGCTGTTCCCAATGCCTGGTTATTCCAGAACACATCACACTGCGGATGGTCTTTTTCGCGAATGATTAAATTTGTCAGACCCAGCGACTTGGTGGCTTCCGTATCGAAACGGGGTTCGACTTTGATGCCCGTCTGCTGTTCAAATTGCTTAAGAATCTTTTCTGAGAAAACGGAATCATGCGCGCAATAGACGACCAGCGCCTCATCCTGATTCTGGAAATAGAAGACCAGTCCGAGCATGAGGATGACAGCGAACTCAATCAACGCCAGCATCAACCATCCGGACCTGGTCCTGCGACCATTGATTTGATTCATTTGCCGGTTGCGTTCTCTTCAGTTTTTTTCTCAAGCGAGTTGAAATATTTTTTGATGCCCTCATGATATCCCGGGGGGATCTGTTCCTGCATGATGGCTTCGCTCATTCCCTGTTTGAGGTCGGTAAACAGCTTGTTGTAATCTTTCTGAGCTTCCCCCCGATCACTGAGACCTTTGGTTTTAAAGGAGAGCAGCACTTTACCAGCGGTAATCGCAGACTTTGATTTTTCTGTTTTGAATCCCTTGTCTCCGGTATCATCTTCGTCGACTTTGCCTCCGCCACCCTGCCCTTCACCGCCGGTTCCTTCGCCTTGCATGTCGCCCATCAACTGGGAATACAGGTCTTCGTAGTCTTCCAGAGTCAGGCAGTTTTCACAGGCTTCGCCATCCAGTCCTGATTTATCATTCGCTTTTTTTGCCTTGGAAAGAACGGTTAACGCTTCTTCCAGTTTTTTCAGATCTTTGGCCGACTGGGCGATTTCTTTTAATTCCATCTTAGCCAGATCCATAGACTGCATTGCTTCCCGCAGGGCTTCATCCTGTGGAATGCCTTTGGATTGGGCCATCTGCATCTGCTTCATGGCCCGCTTTAAGGCGGCTGCCATTGGTTTGGAATTCGTCTGCTCACGGGCAAACGATTCCATCTCCTTCATTTTTTTCTGAATCTCATTCTTCAGTTGTTCCCGTTTGACCGGATCTGTTTCCTTCTGCAGTCGCTGCAACTGGTCTTTCAGCTCTTCCATTTCTTTCATGAGCGACTGGGTTGATCCCTCCTGCAGCTCTTTGTTCCATTTCTGCATACCCTCCGCCTTGGACATGCCACCGAATTTTTGCGCCTGATCCGTTTTCATCATCATGCTTTTCATATTCTCTTCGGCCCGTTTACGCCATTGTCCGCCGAGAGATTTCTGATGTGCTGCGAGGGCCTCTGCGTTTTTCTGCTTTTTACCAGGTACCATTTTCCGAAAGTCAGATTTCAGGTTTTCAACAGCCAGTTTAACTTCTTTCGATTCTTCGTCATTTTCCCCGTTGTCCTTATTTTTCAATTCTGCGAGTCGGGCCTTGGTCGCCTTTTTCGTAGTCTGGAACTCTTTCACTTTTTCCTGTTCGACTTCTGCTGCCTGAACTTTGCCAAAGGGGTCATACTGGGGGGTATATTCCAGCAGTAAAAACAGGATCAGTCCTGCAGAGCAGCAGAGGGAAAAGCGCTTGGCCCACACAAAAGGTACCACCTGGGCCGGTTGGATTTTCGTTGCCTGCTGTTCCGCATCCTGAATCACCAGGGGCTTATAATTTCCAATCGCCTTCTCCAGCATCGTGACTGTCAGAAACAGATCCTTGGTTTTCTGCTTCTGATCAATCAGTCGGGCTGCCTGCTCTTTGTCGGGTTTACGGAACAGAATGAATGACAGCACAAGAGTACCGACGGCAACGACTGCCAGTGATGGCAGCGTAAACCAGTCAGTCAGGTACCCGGTAAATCGGCTGAACAGCATGGCAGTCAGATAAATGCCGAGGGAAATACAAAAGGATACGAAAACCTTCCGCCCCCACACCGCCAGTGCCAGTCGCTGTTGTACGCGATCAATTAATCGAGTGGATTTTGTTATCTGTTTCATGGGTCTTGCCTCAAACAGGGAGGAGTAATGCCGTTTTCAGTTTTTGTTTCCGGACGTTTCAATAGCGTCCGCTTCTGCAGGACTGATCAGTTGATCCTGGTCTATATCATATTGATCAAATAATGCCGGATCAAACAGGAATTCTCGACGTGACAGGTCGCCATCCCGATTACGATCCATACGCTGAAACCAGCGCGGCCCGTTCACGGTTCTGGGGATCAGCATATTCTGTTGCATCGACATCGCATCAGATCGTGGTGCGAATTTAAATAATTCCGGTTTTCCCAGTTCAAATGTAATTTTGAAATGCCCTTTCAACTCACTATGATCCAGCGCTTGATCACGATTGCCGTCGTAATCTTTAACGCGTTGGATACTGTTCTGCAATTCTCGCGGGCTTAAACGCCGATCCAGATCGGTATCCAGAATTTCAAACAGAGATTTTCCATCATTGGCGACTGTCATCACCACCTGATTTTGGACTTCGGACGTATCTTTGATTAAAAAATCGGTCAATTCCTCAACAAACAGCATCTCGTCCTTATTTTTATCGACTTTTTGATATTCTATTCCAGGCAAATTCAGCTGCGCAAATTCCGCTTGTGTCAGATAGCCATTTTTATCGCCATCGACCACACGAAATCTTGTCTGGTAAAATCGCACATTATCTGCCAGCAGGTGTCGCGTACTTTTGACACGCAATTCCAGTAACAGCCCATCAATGTGGAATTCCATTTTTGAACTTGAAACGACTTGAACGTCATGCACCCGGTTTGTTGTTTTGTCAAGAAACTTCAGTTGAGGTCGAAAAGTCTGTTCTCGCGGTATCGCAATCTCTAATTGTACATCCGGAATCGGATTCTGCAGGTATTCAAACAGTTCTTCACGATTCAAGAATCCATCGGCATTTTTGTCTGACTCAGGCAAGTGCCCGGTATCCTGTCGCTTCTGCTGAAAACAGCTGATGGCAATTGCATCTATTTCTGAACGAGTATGCTCGCTGTACTTCTTTAAGATTTCATCAATGGCTTTGTTAACCGAACGATCGTGATCCAGGCGGAGAAAGGGTGTTTCCACTTCCGTCTGACGGACTGGATTCGGGGACGCCATGTTCGCTCGGTCGGAGTTAAACGGGCGCAATTCTGCCAGATTCAGAACTTCATCTTCATCGCGATCAAACAGGAACAGTGTCTGCGGGCTGGCTTGCAGTTCCGCATCACTGAGAGTGCCATTCTGATCCTGATCGAGCTTACGAAACAGTTCTATCACCTGGGAACTTCGTGAAGGCACACCCGCAATCCGAAAAGCAGAACCCTGCCCACTGTGAAGATAGACTGCAAATTCTTTCAGGCTGAGACGCTGATCGACGGGATCTGAATCCAGCCGCTTGAGGCGAGACTGCACAGACCCTGTGTCGTAACGCTGAATGCCAAACGCAGGCAGAGACTTCAATTCTTTTAAATCGAGAACACCATCTTCATCCTGGTCGAGCGAGGTAAACATTCTGTCAATGTAATCATTGCTGATCGAACGGAAATCGGACTGATCCACCAGCAGAGTGAATTCCAGGATGACCGGTGCCGAAGGGGCGAGCAAGATGATTCTCTGTGCCGAATCTTGATTGGCAGAAACAGGATGTACCTCTCCCGCCTGAATATCGGACTTGAAAAGAGTTCCCAATATTCCCATTACAAAAACCAGGATGATCGTTTTCGATACAGGATTCATCATTAATGATTCAATAAAAATTCGCTGCTGTTCAACAACGCCCAGAACAGATTGGAATAGGCGTGTGTCCGCTCCTCTTCTGTTTTGGCAGAGGAAATATACGCATTCAGTTTTTTCACTTCGGATTCAGAAGGAGGTCGAGATAAAGTACAAAGGTAAAAGGCTTCGATTTTGTCTGATATGGTAGAGCCGGGAAATTCCACGATTGCCGTAAAAACATCCGACTGTTCAAGACTGGTGGCGTTTGTCATGAAGGTGCCATTCATTAAAGCCAGTGCCTGCAGAATGGTTGCCCGGGGATCCAGTTGATTCTCGGAATCCGTCTGGAACAGGTCCCGCATTTCGGATTCGGGAGTATTCGGTCCCTGTGAAAGCAAAAAGGGATCGACTTCAGTCGTCTGCCGGAAGAATCCGGTGGCCTGCACCAGATTGGCAAAAATCTGCTCCGCCGACAGTCCCCGCGTCGGCATTTTACCATACCATTCTACACGGGATTGACTGGAATCGGTCTGACGGCTGGTCCGCTGATAAGTCTGGCTGTTTACAATTTCCCGGATCAGGAATTTCAGGTCGTATTCCTGTTTCCGCAGAGCATGAGCCAGCAGTTCGAGAAGTTGCGGATGAGTGGCAGGATTGGACGAAGAAAAATCGTCTACCGGATCAACGATTCCCCGTCCGAAAAAAAGGCTCCAAACTCGA
Organism: Gimesia sp.; assembly: GCA_002706765.1. Classification (GTDB taxonomy): domain Bacteria; phylum Planctomycetota; class Planctomycetia; order Planctomycetales; family Planctomycetaceae; genus Gimesia. The sequence continues at coordinate 79,102 of PAJV01000020.1, read as the reverse complement.
TTGGCAGTCGCTTTGGCAAAATAAGGGTTGTCTTGTGCTGTGATCCATTCAGCCAGTTGCACTCTGGGGGCGGTATCTCCCTGTTCCCATTCAGGTTGGATTCCATCCAGAAATATGGCATCAACCAGCCGATTCGTATCGGGAATTTTGATCTGGGGTCGTCCGCCGGATTCTCTCAGATTCAGAGTGACAGCAATCTGATCTGGCTGAGTCTGTTCAATGTTCGCAAAGAATGCCGCGTATTCCCAGAACTGCTGCTGTTTCCAACTGTCAAAGGGGTGGTCATGACATTGGGCACATTCAATTCGGACGCCCAGAAAAGCACGCGAAGTTCCTGCAGCCAGATTCTCGGGTTTCAGCTGTTTCACGACATAATAGGCACGCGGTGTCAGATCCTGGGTTAATTCGCCCGGTTGAGTTTGTGAATTGACATCCAGCGGCGTACTGAGAATCTGACGGGCCAGTTCATCGTAAGGAGTGTTAGCCTGAAACCGGGACCTCAACCAGGCTTCAAATTCAGGAATCTGTCCTCTGAGTTGAAGATTTGAGGTTATTTCAGGCAGCAGCAGATCACGCCAGACATTTGTGAAATGTACGACAAAACCAGGGCTCGCGAGGAGGCGGTCTACCAACTGTTCCCGTTTCCGGGGAGACTGATCGGCAAGAAAACGACGCACTTCGGCGACCGGTGGTATTTTTCCGGTTAAGTCCAGCGTAACGCGACGCAGAAATTCAGCATCTGTGGAACGGGGCGCAGGAATGATACCTTCGCGTTTTTGTGCCTCATCCACCAGCCTGTCGATTTGAGCTGACAGAAGACCGGTTTTCGACTGGACTTCCGAATCAGCGTTTACCATAGGCGATTGAAACATTGTCAGAGTGAACAACGACGCAATCAATGCCGCCAGGTGGCCTGTCGGATGAATAAAATTGCACCGTTTTGTAAGTTCTCTCAACACTGCTTAACCATTCTCAATCGCATTGATTTTGTCTGATTCAGGGAACGATTCATCCCGGTCGAGACTTTGAAAGGAAGATTCTGTTTTATATAGTCAATTGTACAACGCCTGATTGCGAATACAAGGTCGATCTGACCTGTCCCAATGGCAGCCCAGAACGTTAGAATCGTTCTGGTTCGTTGATAGCGACTCTTCAAGATCATCAACGGCCAATTTTCAAGACCGGTTCACCAGTGAGACCGTTTTAATCCTGCTTTTTGCGTATTTAATTTGAAATCGCCCCTCATTTCTCAAAGAAATCAGATTTAAGAATGCTGACTTACCTGAAGCTGTTTATCAAGAAGTACAAGGATGATTTATTCGTCATCGTCGCCGGAGCAGGCATGCTTTATTTTGCCACTCTCGACAGGGAACTGGGCTGGTTCTGGAATTCCGCAGGATTTGTCATACTGATCTGGGGAATTGCAACCTTATGGATGAATTTACGTTCCAGCGAAAACCCGAAACAAAATGGTAGCAACGCGGACTCCTGATACGCTAACATTGACAGGAAAGCTTATGTTAACGCCATTCCTTTGCCAGCTGTTCAAGATATAGAAGCACATATGCCTTTTCCCAGACTACTTATTCAGAACCTGTTGTGTGTATTTTGTGTTCTCTCTCTGCTCCCGAATCCGCTCATTGCGGGAGACTGGCCGATGTGGCGATATGATGCAGGTCACACTGCTTCGACTCCACACGATCTGCCTCACAAACTGGCTCCTCTCTGGTCCCGTTCTTTTGGTGCACGTGAACAGGTGTGGGATGATCCACTCAATAATGATCTGATGACCTATGATAAGATTCTCGAACCAGTCGTAGTCGGCAAGCGAATGTATGTCGGTTTTAATGATGCAGACAAACTGATCGCTTTAAATACAGAGACTGGCAGGACACTCTGGACGTTCTTCGCGGAGGGGCCCATCCGCTTCTCACCGGTCGCGACTGAGGCACGCGTCTACCTGGTCAGTGATGATGGTTACTTATACTGCCTGGATTCTGCCACTGGGAAGTTGGTCTGGAAGTTTCGTGGCGCACCATCGGCACAAAAAGCCCTGGGTAATAAACGTGTCATCTCAGCCTGGCCCGCGCGGGGCGGTCCCGTGCTTTATAATGACACCGTCTATTTTGCGGCGAGTATCTGGCCTTTTATGGGCACTTTCATCTATGCGCTCGATGCAGAATCCGGAAATGTTATCTGGGTTAATGATTCGACCAGTGCCAGTTATATCAAACAGCCTCACAGCGCCCCCTCTTTCGCAGGCGTTGCTCCTCAAGGGACACTGGTTGCAACAGAAGAACTACTGCTGGTTCCCGGCGGTCGATCCGTTCCTGCTGCACTGGATCGTAAAACAGGAAAACTCAAATATTTTCACCTGGGAGGAAAAGGAAACGGCGGTTCTTTTGTGATTGCTGGCGCGAAAGAGTTCTTTGTGCATACCCGCTACCGGGGCGTTCGTGCGTATCACCTGGAAACCGGTTTTCCGAACCTGTTTGTTTACAATGAACCGGTTCTCCACGAAGACCGGATCTATTCCGCTATCGAAAAAGACAAGCAGCCTCTGATTCAGGCCAGCAAAACCACTCACCAACCTCTCTGGACAATCGCCGCGGATGGCCGAGGTGATCTTATCCGTGCAGGTAATCGACTTTATGCAGCTGGTGACAAAAAGCTGGCTGCGATCCAGCTTCCAGCTTCGCCAGAGGAAAAACCTGAACTTGCCTGGGAACAGTCGGCACCAGAGGGGATTTTGCGTTTGCTGTCGGCTGATAATAAGTTGTTTGCTGTCACGTTAGAGGGAGACATCCTGGCGCTGGGCACTACAGAGGGCACTACAGATAATGCTCCGGAAAAGATAACAGCGGCACCGGCAACACTCCCGCCTCCCGATTTGCAAACCACGCAATTGGCTGATGCACTCCTTAAGGAAGCACAGTCCAGTCTGGGGTATGTGATCTGTTATGGCGCGGATCATGAAACGCTGTTTGATGCACTTCTCGCAAAATCAGATTTACAACTGATCGTGATTGAAGAGAACCTTGAGAAAATTAATAGATTGAGAGTTCGTTACGATGCGCTGGGCTTGTATGGTTCTCGGATTTCAGCACATCGTGGAACACCCGCATCGTTTCAGGCCCCTCAACATATTGCCCGTTTGACATTACTCAGCAATTCGATTGTTCAGACATTAAAAGCAGATCATTTAGAGCAGATTTACCGTTCGGTGCGACCTTACGGCGGCGTGATCTGGGTCCCCGATTCTGATCAGAGTCTGACTGATAAGCTCAGTAGACTATTGCAGGAGGCCGATCTGCCACAAGCTCAATTGAAAACCACGGCAACCGGTCATCTGATATCCCGTGAAGGTGCCTTGCCCGATTCTGCAGACTGGACCCATCAATATGGCGATATTGCGAATACCGTCAAATCAAATGACAAACGCGTGAAACTACCGCTGGGTGTTCTCTGGTTTGGCGGAAATACTCACGAAGACATTCTGCCACGCCATGGGCATGGACCTCCCGAACAGGTGATTGGCGGACGCACATTTCTGGAAGGGATGAACAGCCTCAGTGCACGTGATGTCTACACCGGGCAGGTACTCTGGCGCAGGGAATTCGAAGATCTGGGAACGTTTGGAATTTACTTCAACTCAACCTATGAAGATACTCCCCTCAGTACCCAATACAACCAGCGGCATATTCCTGGTGCAAACGCCCGTGGCACAAATTATATTGCAACAGCCGACGAAGTTTATCTGGCAATGCAACATGAATGTCATGTGTTGGACGCCCGCGACGGGTCAACAAAACGGATTATCAAATTGCCTGATCCACAGAAGGAATGGGCTTTCATAGCCGTTTATGATGCCATACTGCTGGCCGGGAACGGCTTTGGTCATTTTGGCAAACAGGTGGATGAAAAGCCGGGTAAAGATGGTCCGTCTGCGACAGATCTTTCCGCCAGCCAGGGTTTAATCGCCTACGATCGTCATTCGGGCGAGATCCTCTGGCAGGTCGATGCGATTCATTCTTTTCTACATAATGCCATCGTTGCAGGAAATAACCGGATTTACTGCCTGGATAAATTACCTGCCAGTGCCGAGAAAAAACTCTCGCGACGCGGACTCGTCGATCCCTCAAAATATCGTATTGTCTGTTTCGATGTCTTCACCGGTAAAGAACTCTGGTCGACCCGGGAAAGTATTTTCGGATCATGGCTGGGGTATTCCGAAAAACACGATCTGCTCTTGCAGGCGGGAGCACGGGCCAAAGACCGCCTGAGCGATGAAATTGGCCAGGGAATGATCGCCTACCATGCGAAAGACGGATCAATTCGCTGGGAGAACCAGAAGCGAAAATATACAGGCCCCTGCGTTCTGCATAATGATCTCATCATCACCTCGGCGAATTCCTATGAAGTCTCAGGAGGCGCATTCAACATCCTGGATGGCACACCTTACACGATTACCAATCCCATTACCCGGCAGAAAGAACCGCTGAAATTTTCACGGTCTTATGGCTGTAATTATGTAATAGCCAGCGAAAACCTGCTGACATTTCGTTCCGGGGCCGCCGGTTTTTACGATCTGCAATCTCAGAGTGGTACCGGAAATTTTGGTGGCTTCAAATCAAGTTGCACGTCGAATCTGGTTGTGGCAAACGGAGTATTGAATGCGCCCGATTACACGCGTACCTGCAGCTGTTCCTATCAAAACCAGACTTCGCTCGCATTGATTCATATGCCTGAAATCGAATTCTGGACGAACAGCCAGTTAGGCAGCGATGCAAAATCAACAGGAACGGTCAAACAGGCAGGCATCAATTTTGGTGCCCCTGGGGATCGAAGTTCCGAAAACGGTACGCTCTGGCTCGATTACCCCAGTGTCGGGGGGCGATCACCTGACCTGAAAGTAACCGTCTCAAATAAAAAGTATGAAGTCTTTCGCCATCACGCTCTGAAAATTCAGAATTCATCCAAAAACGACGGGATGAACTGGGTGGCTGCGTCCGGAATTATCGATCCTCAGAAAATCACCATTGCCATTCAGCAGGATGCAAACGCCGAACCGCTCCCCGGAATTCCGATTGCCGGCGTGGATGACGATGCAGAAGAAGATTCCAAAGGGGAAGTCAAACTCCACAGCAGCGATCTGGAACTGGGATTAGACGCGGGGGATCCCCAGGTGGTCGGAGTCCGTTTTTCAAACGTCCCGCTCTCTGCCGATGATCAAGTGGAGTCTGCCTGGATTCAGTTTACGGTAGATGAAACAGGCAAATCACCGGCCCGATTGAAAATTGAAGCAGAGGCGGCTTCTGATGCAGCGCCTTTTGTCGAATCCAAACAGAACCTCTCCAGCCGCAAACGAACGAAAGCGAACGTCGAATGGTCTCCCCCAGCCTGGATGAAAGTGGATGTGCATGCTGAAGATCAGGCTACTCCTGATTTGAAGGCACTGCTTCAGGAAATACAGTCTCAGCCAGGTTGGTCCAAAGGTAATTCGATCTGTTTTCTGATCACAGGCAAAGGAACCCGCATCGCCCGGTCCTATAAGGGGGCTTCATCAGGCTCGGCACGTCTTGTGTTGAAAATGAAAGGCGATTCGTCCGAAGATCAGAATCAGGAAACAAAGCAACTCGGTGCAACAGCCACCCATTATTACACTGTCAAACTGACATTTACCGAGCCCGATGAAACTGTAAAAGCGGGCCAGAGATCGTTTCATATCAATCTGCAGGGGGATCAGGTACAGAACTCATTGGATATCAGAAAACAAACCGGACAGGCCATGCAGAGCCAGGTTCTGAAGTTTGAAAAGGTTCCCGTTGAGGATCGGATTGAAATTGAACTGACTCCAACGGAGCAATCAGAATATTTACCTGTCATTTCCGGTATTGAGTTGATCAGCGAAAATCGGGCCGAGCAATAATTCAGGAGGTTACGGGAGCTTTAGATTTTTCCGAAACCCAATCCTTCAATTGCAGTTGCACGTTTTCGAAACCGCGAAAGCGATTGATGCCGGGGGCGAAGCTGATTGAAAACGGGCCTCCATCTTCCTCCATCTGGCTGGCCCATTCCCCTTTTCCAAAAGCAATAGCGCGAATTTTGGTGTTATGCTGCTGGAAGACCAGTGAGATATGACGTCCCCCTTCCCCCATGGTGCGTGGTGGTTCCGCCAGTTGCACACGCGTTGCCACAAATTGTGGTCGCGGGTTCTCCTGTCCGAATGGGCCCAGGCAGTCCAGTTCACGAACCGACTGTTTCGTGATTTCATTCAGACAGACTTCGGCATCGATGCGGACGAGCAGTTCGCTATCAGAAAGTTTTGGTGCAAGAGCGGCGTATTCCGCAAAGGCGAGCCGAAAACCTTCGATACTGTCTTCTTCGATCTTGAGTCCCGCTGCGGCCTGGTGGCCTCCGAAACGTACCAGGTGAGTGGCACATGCAGAAAAGCCGGCATGGAGATCGAAACCGGCGAAGGAGCGGGCGGACCCCTGACCTGTGCGGGTGGACGCATCCAGGGCAATCAGTACTGTCGGCTTTTCAAAATGTTCTGAGACCCGGTTCGCAACAATCCCGATCACCCCGGGATGCCAGTCTGCGTGCGCCAGTACGAGGGTGTGATGATCTTCCCAGTCTGCGTTCTCTTCGACCATTTCTTTGGCCTGTTTGAAAATCCGCCTTTCTACCGTCCTGCGATTTTTGTTTAGTTCGTCCAGATACACGGCCAGCTGTGCCGCGCGATCCTTATTATTCGTTGTCAACAGTTCAACAGCCAGACGGGCCTGCCCCAGTCGACCGGCGGCATTCAGGCGAGGGGCGATCGCGAAACCGATGTCCTCTGTATCCAGCATCTGCCCGGCTTTGATCTCTGCAACCTTCATCAACTCCTGTAATCCCAGCGGTGCTCGTTCAGCCAGCGCACTTAATCCATAGCGGACCAGGATACGATTCTCGCCCACCAGGGGTACCACATCAGCAATCGTGCCAATGGCTGCCAGTCCCACCGCACACTTCAGATACTCGCGCATCTGCGGCGATGCTTTCTGGCCGTCTCCCAGTTTCTGGCAGACGGCCCAGGCCAGTTTTAAAGCGACACCAGCTCCGCAGAGATGGGGAAATTCATAGTCACTGTCCGGCAGTCGCGGGTGGACCAGGCAGTCGGCTGCCGGTAATTCATCCGCCATCTGATGGTGATCGGTGATAATCAGTTCCAGCCCCAGTTCTCGCGCCAGGGCTGCTTCCTTCACACTCGTTATGCCACAGTCGACCGTAATCAATAATCGCTGTGGGTCTTCTTCGTACAACTCTCTGATGGCATCGCAGTTTAAGCCATAGCCATCATCCAGGCGGTTGGGGATAAAGTAGTCACACTGTCCCTGTGCCAGCGTGATGCATTGCAGCAGGATACTGGTAGCCGTCATCCCGTCCACATCGTAGTCACAGTAGATGGTGATGCGACGTTTTTCTTTCAGGGCAGCAACGATTCGATCTGAAGCGGATTCGACGCCGGGCATGGAACATGGTTCCAGCAGTTCTGTCATCCGGGCATCGATGAAACTCCGGGCGACGGTGGCATCCTGCAGGCCACGAGCAATCAAAACCTGCGCTAAGAGTGGAGAGATGCGCATTTCCGAACTGAGACGGCGTACCTGTGATTCATCGTGGGGGGCAAAACGCCAGTTTTGAGTCATCCCTGCTCTCGATTCATTGCATTAAAGTTTAATATCTATAAGTATTGTGCCCAATTATTAAAACAGAGTCGGGTCTGGCTGTCAAAACTGCAGGATTCTCTAAATGTACAAAAAGTGAGACCGTCCGCTGTTTTGTACTGATATCGAACCTGATTGACCCGGTCTTTGTCTGAGCTGCATACAGGATAGCAGCATAATCGATCTAATCGAACTGATCATCAAGGTAGAAATCTGAGATAACGGTGTCGTGACTTGTCGGGACCCTGCTTCCTGACTAAACTGTGGGCTGCTATCGATTTCACGATACTTCTGTAAACGATTGAATTACGAATTAAGGTTTTGGGATGAAACACGTTCTTTCTGCACTTGTGATGAACCAACCGGGTGTACTGGCCCATATTTCGGGGATGCTCGCTTCGCGCGCCTTCAATATCGAGAGCCTGGCCGTCGGTGAAACTGAAGAACCTGAATTTTCCCGAATCACTTTTGTCGTAGGCGATTACAACAAACTCGATCAGGTCAGAAAGCAACTCGAAAAGCTGGTTACCGTTGTAAAGGTTGTTGACTTTTCCGGTCAGGATTTTGTGGAACGTGACCTGATGCTGATGAAAGTTTCCGCGCCTGGCAAAACACGGTCAGAAATTCGTGAATTAGTCGAAATTTTCCGTGCGAAAATCGTTGACGTGAGCACTGAAAACGTGATGATCGAAATCTCCGGTCAGGAATCTAAAATCAATGCATTCATTGACGTGATGCGGCCGTTTGGAATACTGGAGATCGTTCGTACAGGAAGAATCGCCCTGTTACGCTCAGAAACAATGAAAGCAGACGTGGATTCAGAGACTGTGGAAACAGTTTAAACAATCCACCAGAACAAACAACGCCAGCGGTAACTCATGGTTGTTTTGTTCTCTCAGGGCAGGATATTGTTTCTCATCAAGCGACGATTGACGGCCCAACTTCCATAGAAGTAGATCCGGTTCTGCTTCCCTCAGCCTTACATGAAAATTACAAGAGATCAGGATTATGGCAGTAACAATTTATTACGATGACGATGCAGATTTGTCTTTGTTGAAAGACAAGACCATTGCCATTCTTGGCTATGGAAGCCAGGGGCATGCACAAGCTCAAAACCTTCGCGACAGTGGCTGTAACGTCATTATCGGGCAGCGTAAGGGAAGCGAAAACTACGATCTGGCCGTCAGCCATGGTTTCGAACCAGTCTCTATCGCAGAAGCGACAAAACAGGGTGACCTGGTAAACATCCTGCTGCCAGATGAAGTTCAGGGTGACCTTTATAAAACCGAAATTCTGCCAAACCTGAGTAAGGGAAATCTGCTGCTCTGCTCACATGGATTCAACATTCATTTCAACCAGGTTGTGCCACCGGCTGGTGTCGATGCGGCCCTGGTCGCTCCCAAAGGCCCTGGTCATCTTGTCCGCAGCGAATATGTTAAAGGCGGCGGAGTTCCCTCTCTGATCGCCCTGGTCGATGGCGCCGCCGACAGTACCCGTCAACTTGCTCTGGCTTACGCCAAGGGCATTGGTGGCACACGTGGTGGTGTCATTGAAACCTCATTTGCTGAAGAAACAGAAACGGATCTGTTCGGTGAGCAGGTTGTACTCTGTGGTGGTGTCAGTGAACTGGTGAAAGCCGGCTTTGATACCCTGGTTGAAGCAGGATACCAGCCTGAAATGGCTTACTTCGAATGTATGCATGAGCTGAAACTGATCGTAGACCTGTTCTATGAAGGCGGATTGAACTACATGCGTTACAGTGTTTCCAATACAGCTGAGTACGGCGACTACTCCAGCGGTCCCCGCATCATCACTGATGAAACCCGCCAGGAAATGAAGAAAATTCTGACCGAAATCCAGACTGGTGAATTCGCAAAAAACTGGTTGCTTGAAAACAAAGCGAATCAGGCTTCATTCAAAGCCATTCGCCACCTGAATCGGCAGCATCCTATTGAAACCGTTGGAAAAGAACTCCGCCGCATGATGAGCTGGATTGATTCCAAAGAAGTCTAATCAATTTAAAAGATAACTCATAACCGGAAACGTGGTAGAAGCTTATGAAGTTTCTACCACGTTTTTTTATTGATAGATCCTCACTCGGGCCGGGGATAACATTTCCAGCACGACTTGTCTTTAGAGTGAAACAGTCATATAAAAAAGAGAACGACCTTTTTCATTCAACGGGAAATAGAACATGTCTTCATCACTGCCTCTGCACTCACAGCATCAACGAACTTATCATGATAATAAGTTCGTCTATCCGGTGCTGTCCCGCCGCAGTAAGGGGATTTCGATCGGGATTAATCTGAATCCCGATAAGATCTGTAACTTCGACTGTATCTACTGTCAGGTAGATCGCCGGGAAGAGTCAGAAACCCGCTTTGTCGGCACCGAACAGCTGATGCGGGAACTGGATCATATGCTGAAGTTTGTGCTCAGCGGCGAGATCTATCAGGATCCGAAATTTTCAGATGTCCCGACAGAATTGAAGCGACTGAATGACATTGCCTTCTCGGGAGATGGGGAACCGACCACTTATCGCAACTTCGATCAGATCGTCAAAGATGTTGCTGCATTGAAGCGGAAGCATTCCGCTTCAGATGTGAAAATGGTCCTGATCAGTAATGCCAGTATGTTTCATCGAGCAGGCACACAGGCAGCACTGGCGATTTTCGATGAAAACCAGGGGGAAATCTGGGCCAAGCTGGATGCGGGTACGGAAGACTATTTCAAGACGATTGATCGAACCAAAATCCGCTTCTCTCAGGTTCTTGATAATCTATTGCTGGCAGCAGAACAGCGTCCTATTGTCATTCAGAGTCTGTTTATGCTGGTAAATCAGCAGCCACCCTCAGTCGAGGAAATCAATGCGTATTGTTCACGGCTGAATGAGATTGTTAAGTCTGGAGGACAAATCAAGCTGGTGCAGGTTTATACAATCGCCAGGCGTACTGCTGAAGAATATGTTGCTTCACTCAGCGCCACGCAGGTGGACCAGATCGCACGTCAAGTAATTGAACAGACAAAACTGCCTGTGGAAGTGTACTACGGAAACGCCGACTGACAGAGAAGCGCTCTCTGTCAGTCATCTGGCGTTGCGAGCGCAATTTCGTTACTCGTCCAGTTGAACTGGCTCGAGATCTTTGGTGTTCCGTTCAATTGCCAGCACAATGGTTTGCTGACGACGCTTATTGGACGAAGTATTTACTGCAGGAATGACCTGCCTGCCGTTGGGCAGACTCAATCGCAGAGCAAAACGTCCTTCTTTGCTGACCGGGATCTTTTCTCCGAGCAGCGTGACTTCTGCCTGTGGGTCTGAAGTTCCATGAATCAACAGTTCGGTTTCAACGTGGAACTCTTTTTTGGCCTTCTTGCTCTTCGAACCATTTGAATCACCGTTTGCATCCAGTGTTAATGGCAGAGAGAGTCGGGAAATCGGAGTCCCATTATTCTCATTGCGGGAAGTATAACGGCGGGAACGTGTGGCAGAATAATTACTGTCGAGAGCACGTTTGGTTTTACTTCCTTTTTCGCAGACCTCAGGCATTGGCGGAGTTACTTTGTGTGAGTAAACCAGCCCGAAGAATTTATTCTGAGGTGTCACGAAACCCAGTTGCAGCTTGTAGGAACGAGCCGGCTGGTCAATCTGAACATACCACAATCCGGAATCAATTTTGATTTCCACATCTTTGACATAAGCTTTACTGGTGCGGCTGTTTTCATTCGTGGTAATATCATAAACACGAATTACAGGGACCGCCTGATACCAGTAGGCGCCCAGTGCCGCTTTCGCGCGGTCAAGACTTCCCTGGGTAATGGTCCAGTTCGCCAGTAACCAGTGAGAATCTTTCACCTGTGCATTGATCTTGGTTTCAACCGATTCAGAAGTCGGATGCATTTTTTCGCTATGAGAAGTATGCCCGTTTGATTTGAGCAGTTTCTGAATGCGTGCCTGATGTTCCGTAGGAGTCTGGCTGGATGCACTTTGAGAAGGGAAAGCCGGAACAGATGCCGGTCGGGGAGACTCAGAAGGGGGGGATTTTTGTGTTGTGGTCGTTGTTTTGCGTTTGGGCTTTGATTTTGCCATCTTAATTTTCGCAATGGCCTTAACCAACTCCTGCTTTCGCATGCCATGCCAACCGGCAATACCATGAGATTTTGCAGTGACCGCTAAATCACGACGAGTTTGACTCTCGAGGGACTTTAGAATCGTTGGGGACATCAGGAATGACTCCCAAAAATCAATCAAAACACTGGTCGGCGTCTTAATTTAGCTTCTGTCTTCCATGACACTCAGGTTCAAGTTTTAGCACATCTGCCCCGTTCCAGCACAATCAGCAAGCCGTCTGAGATGAAAAGTCCTTTATTTCGAACGACCGTAATGTGATGAACAATATGTAAACGTCAAATCTAAATTTCGACCAGGACGCTACTCTCCTCAAGAACAGAAAGCCACTAAGTAGTTATTCTCAATTTCAGGAACCATAAAACAGTTGATGAATCACTGTTATGTCATCCTGATGCCTCAACAATGAACGTTCAGACAGGATGGAGAACCAGTTTCTCCATTTGAAAACCAGATTATCCAATTTTCGTCTGACATAAATTCACAGCCAACTATGACGAGTTGACGCATGAATCATTATTGAAACGTGGCACTACTTTTAACATGAAACAATACAAAAAGCAACGATCGGCGTATTCTGATTTGTGAAGAATCACCTGGCATGGCACTGTATCGTATTACTGTTATTGAGGTTATAAATTTAGCCTCATCAAAATTTCATATCCATTATTAAAGTGGGGTGCTCGTCGGTTTTGTGGTACTCACGATACATCACCTAGGCAAAATCGGACAGGACAGAAATTGTAATACAGTAATATTACGAATCTCGAAGGAAACTGCGATCAGTGCCAGTTGCATTGATCTTTAAGCCAATTTTCAATTCCTATGACCAATAGGTACGGATCAAGGGCAATGTCAAAATTGAGAAAACTGGTTTTCGAATAATTACACAGGACTGTTCTTTGACTATCCGGAAGATTGTCTTTAGAGTCTGTGTCTGATCTGTCTACTCGGCTTAAGTCGACGGGTAGATCTGAGACGTTACTTGCGTTAATGCTTCATTTCTGAAAGCAGCCCCTTATGCCGCGACCCGATCGGCAGCCTCGCTCATCTTTAGCGGAAGCCCATCAATGGGTCAGTAGACTGACGTCAGTCAGTCTGGAGATGGCATTGCCAGCTTTACTGGGGCATTGGCTTGATGGTAAATGGGGTACCAGTCCGTGGCTGACAGCAGTCGGTGCCCTGCTCGGTTTTGCAACCGGCATGATACATTTACTGCATATGGCTAAAGAAGCGGAGCGTAAAGAACGAAAGAGTAAAGATCGTTCAGCGGATCAATCCGATGATGCGATCGCAGATAACTGATGTCAATAAATCTGATTGAACGCTCCAGGCAAATTACAGTTCAGGCAGTTCCAATCAATGATCGCTGAATCGCAATAATAAAATTACTTTCCATGCAATCAACATCAGATACGCCAACCAGAAACCCGCTGAAGCAATGCAGTATTCTTACTGCCAGCCTGCTGGTGCTGTATGCCCTTCTGAGTGTCCCCGCTTGCATGTTTGTAGGTGTGACGGCCGTGGAAGGGTTGACTTATGCTGTCGTCTTGTGCCTGGTTCCTGGGATTATCGTGTTTTTAGCCTCGGGCTTGCTCTATCGCGATGCTGCACCCGTCACCGTGATGGGACTTTCGACACTGGTTCGATTAATGATTGTGGGTATCGGTACGTTGGTAATCATTAAGCTGCGGGCTGATTTTGGTGCTGCAGAGTTTTTGAATTTTTTGATTTGGTTATTGATTTGTTACTTTGCCTCCCTATTGGTTGAAACCTTGTTGATCATTCGGTAATCTGCCGAAGCTGTTTGTAGTTAACGAAGTATTGATCAGAAACTATTTTGAATCGAGCTTAAACAATGGCCGCCGGTCACAGTGATAACTTTCATCATGTTCGCGATTTTGGGCATTTCGAACTCCCCGGGCAATATCATCTTGATTTACCCGTGATCTTCGGATTGCAGATCACAAAATTTATGGTGTTGCAGTTAGTGGCCGTTGTGTTTCTGTTTCTGGTGTTTCGAGGTCTGGCAAAACGAGCAGCCGGGGGACAGGTCGTTCAGGGACGCTGGTGGAACTTCTGGGAATCCATTGTCCTGTATATGCGAGATGAAGTCGTCCGCCCCACGATCGGATATGGTCACCACGACGACCATGGCCACGGTCATCATGATCATACACCAAAGGTAGGCCATCCTGCCGATAAATATCTCCCTTTTGTGCTTTCCTGTTTCTTTTACGTTCTGATCTGCAATCTGCTGGGTGTATTTCCCTGGATGGGTTCAGCGACTGGCGAATTGAATGTCACGATCGCTCTTGCATTTACCACTTTTTGTGCCGTTGTGTTCTATGGCTCAAGAGAACAGGGGCCTGTTCAATTCTGGCTGTCCCTGGCACCACCGATGGAGCTTCCCTTTTTTCTGAAGATAATATTAGTGCCAATGCTCTGGGTAATTGAGCTGGCCGGTTTTTTGATTAAACATGCGGTACTGGCAATTCGTTTGTTTGCCAATATCATGGCGGGGCATACCGTGATCGCAGTCTTCCTGGGATTCATTGCGTTGACCGCGGAATCCGGAATGTGGGCGATTGTTATGCCTTCCAGTATTCTTGCACAGGTTTTAATTGGTCTGCTGGAACTGTTTGTTGCGTTCCTGCAGGCATATGTGTTTGCGTTTCTTGCGACTCTGTTTATTGGGGCGGCTGTAAATCCTCACTAGAGGTTCAGTGGGCTTTCTGGCAGACTTGCTTTGTATATCTAGTTTGAGTGTTCCTCGTTGAGAAAGGTCAGGGGATAAAAACAATGATCCAGGCTTTACGGATTATGTACATGACATGCGTTGTTGTATTGGCCACAGCTGTTCCTGCAATGGCACAGGAAGCAGGTGGTGCAATTTCACTGGGGGCTCTCGGTGCAGGAATCACCATCATCGGTGCCGGTTTCGGCATTGGTAAAATTGGTGCTTCTGCTGTAGAAGCCATCGCTCGCCAGCCCGAAGCTGGTGGTAAAATCCAGACAGCAATGATTATTGCTGCCGCGTTGATCGAAGGTGCTACATTCTTCGCTCTCATCATCTGCATCATTGCTTAACAGCAACGAAACAGTAAGACATAACTACCAGAGTAGCCGCCCTCTTTGTATGAGTGCGTGTGAGCGAATAATAATTCTGACTTGAATGTGAGAAATTCTGATCATGTTTAAAAGCCTTTTTACAACCCGGTGTATCATCATGCTGATCGTTGTCAGTTGCGTGATGTGGGGCAGTGGGCTGGTTGGTTCTGAAGCTTCATTATATGCAGCTGACGGAGCGGAACAGCATACGGGAGCTCCTTTACACTGGAAAACAGACCTGGCACTATGGTCTCTCATTGTGTTTGTGGTTTTCATTTTCGTACTCAAATCATTTGCCTGGGGTCCACTGATCCAGGCGCTGGATGATCGGGAGCTGCGAGTGATTACTGCAATCAATGAAGCAGAATCGAAGCAGAAAGAGTCAGAAGAATTAGTTAAGGAACACGCACGTAAAATCGAGGCGGCTCAGGATGAGATCCAGGCAATGATGGTCGAAGCGCGATCAGATGCAGACCGGATCAAACAGGACGTACTCGAACAGGCTCGTCAGGAAGCTGAGTCCATCAAGACTCATGCCATCAGCGAAATTGAACGGGCACGTGAGCTGGCTTTGAAGGATCTGTTCGACCAGATGAATGGACGCGTAATTGATGCCACCGAGCATGTCCTGGGACGTGCTCTGAATGAATCAGATCGTGATCGGCTGATTAACGAGGCGCTGTCTCAGATTTCAGGCAGTTCAAACTGATTTGAAGTAATAACGAATTATTCAAACGCTGTTGTTTTGTTTGAATTTATTTATCCTTTAGCTGTGAGTTATGATCCGCGTGAACGATCAGAAAAAAGTAAAAGCTCATATCCCCAGTGTGATGGAAGACCCCAGCGCAATTTCAATTGCCAAGGTCTACGCCAAAGCGTTTCTGGGGACGATTCAGGAGTCTGATAAAGATTCAGCAATCGAAGAGGTTTCTGAATTTCTGCACGCGGTGACCACTCAGTTTCCCGACTTCGGATTAATCCTGACTTCGCATTCATTAAACAAAGATGAACGGCTCAGTCTGATTGATCGTGTCGTTGCCCCCCATGCTTCTGAACTCCTGACAAACTTTCTCAGAGTTCTGGCCCGGCATGACCGGCTGGAGCTCTTTGAACAGATCATGAGCCAGGTAATTCAGTTACGTGATACAGAATCCGGTAGAAAATCAGTGCTCGTTCGCTCTGCCTTTGAACTGTCGGATGAAACATTATCAAGCATTAAGCAGCGATTGAGCGACACACTGGGATTTTCTCCAGTACTACAAACATCCATAGACCAGTCAGTCATTGGCGGTCTGGTTATTCAGGTTGATGACACAGTATACGATGGTTCTCTTCGAACGCGTCTCAAACAGTTGCGCGGGCGGTTGAGCAATAGGAGCATTCATGAAATTCAAAGCGGACGAGATCGCTTCAGTTATCCAGAAGGAAATTGAAGACTTTCGCGGCGAAATTGAGACCAGCGAAGTAGGACGTGTCCTTGAAGTGGGCGATGGTATCGCACGCGTTTATGGACTTTCTTCTGCAATGTCTGGTGAAATGGTGGAATTTTCGAACGGGGTGCGTGGACAGGTCTTCAACCTCGAAGAAAATTCCGTCGGTATCATCATCTTCGGCGATTATCTGGCAATTGCTGAAGGAGATGAAGTGCGCAGTACAGGTACCCTGCTTTCCATCCCCGTGGGTGATGAACTGCTGGGACGGGTTGTTGACCCTCTGGGGATTCCCCTGGACGGGAAAGGCCCGATTGTGGCAACGGAATCAAGACCGCTGGAAATGGCCGCCCCCGGCGTCGCTGCCAGACAGCCTGTGAAACAGCCTCTGGCAACCGGGATCAAGGCGATTGACGCCATGACTCCCGTGGGTCGAGGTCAACGTGAGCTGATTATTGGTGACCGTAAAACCGGGAAAACCGCGATTGCCATCGATACCATTCTGAACCAGAAAGGTAAAGATGTAATCTGCGTTTATGTCGGTTGTGGACAGCGTTCTGCAACGATCGCCGGTATTATCAAGCAACTCGAAGAACACGGTGCACTGGATTACACCGTAGTCGTGAGTGCCTCTGCCAGTGACCCTGCTCCATTGCAGTACATTGCTCCGTATGCAGGTGCTGCGATTGCAGAACACTACATGTATCAGGGTAAACATACCCTGGTTGTATATGATGACCTTTCCAAACAGGCACAGGCATACCGCCAGTTGTCATTGTTGATGCGACGTCCTCCCGGACGTGAAGCGTATCCTGGTGACGTATTCTACTGCCACAGCCGTCTGCTGGAACGTTCGGCCCGCCTGAGTGATGAACTGGGGGGAGGTTCAATGACAGCCCTGCCGATCATCGAAACTCTGGAAGGTGAAGTCTCGGCTTACATTCCGACCAACGTGATTTCCATTACCGATGGTCAGATTTATCTGGAGCCGGACCTGTTCTTCGCCGGGATTCGCCCTGCGATCAACGTGGGGATCAGTGTATCCCGCGTGGGGGGCAACGCTCAGACCAAAGCGACTAAGAGTGTTTCCGGGAGTCTGCGTCTGGACCTGGCTGCGTTTCGTGAACTGGAAGCTTTCGCGCAGATGGGTACGGAACTGGATAAAGCCACCCAGGCACAGCTCGATCGCGGTTATCGTATGGTAGAACTGCTGAAACAACCGCAGTTCAATCCCATGTCGATGGCCGATCAGGTGGTGAGTCTGTACGCGGGAACGAAAGGGTTTCTCGATACAGTACCCATCAATCAGATCCAGCAGGCAGAGTCTGAAATGCTGCAGTTTATCCACGATCAGTATCCGGAGATCACCGACAAGATCACTGAAACGGGTAAACTCGAAGATGAAACGATCGAACAGTTGAAACCGGTATTAAAAACTTTTGTAGAACAGTTTCTGCGAAAGAATGCGTAATCAACTTTTGATTTAATTGTTTGAACAGATAATCTAAAACGGGTTCAGAATCTAATGGCCAAAGCACGTGCCATCGTAAAACGATTAAAAGCGGTAAAAAACATCCGTAAAATCACACGGACCATGGAATTGATCGCTACTGCGCGATTCAAGAAAGCCATGGACCGTGCTTCGGAGGCTGCTGCGTACACCAAAAAGATTTCTGAACTTGTTTCGGATCTGTCTCAGGCAAATCTGGAATTTCATCATCCGCTTCTGGAAAAGCATGAAACAGAGAAAAACTCTGTGCTACTCGTTTTAACTTCCAATCGTGGTTTGTGCGGCGGTTATAACTCGGGTGTTTTAAAGGCAGCTTTAAGACGTCATAAAGAGCTGATTGCCAGTGGTCAGAATGTGAGACTGGAAATATCCGGTAAGCGGGGGATCAGTTTTCTGAAGTTTCAGGGAATTGAGCCATCACATACTTATACCCACTTTGAAGATCGCCCCACCTTTGATGAAGTCGATGATCTTGCCAGTCGCTATATCACAGAATATATCGAAGGTAAGATCGATCGCCTGGATGTGGCCTATACGGAATTCGTTTCGGCGTCACGTCAGCAGCCAGCAGTACATTCCCTGCTGCCAATCGGGGCACTCGAAGCAGCCGCAGAGTCTCCCGCAACTCAGAAGTACGATTATGAATTCCTGCCCTCGGCCCAGGAGATCCTGGAAGAGATTGTCCCGACAGCATTTAAAGCACGTTTGTTTAAATGTTTTCTGGATGCAGCAGTCAGCGAACAGATTGCCCGAATGGTGGCGATGAAAGGAGCAACGGAGAACGCCAACGAAATGGTCGGCTCACTCTCAGCTCAATACAACCGGGCACGACAGTCACAGATCACCTCGGAAATCCTCGAAATTATTGGTGGTGCCGCTGCCCTGGAGTAATTTCCGTCATGCCTTATGTGGGCACTTTATGGTTTTTTACAGATTGATCAATATCAGAAAGCAGAGACATATCAATGGCGACAACCGAAGCCAGCACAACACATACCGTTGGCAAAATTACTCAGATCATTGGCTCTACATTTGATGCTGAATTTCCTGAGCATAAGCTGCCGGAAATCTACAACGCCTTGACTGTGAAGACAAACAACAAAGGTATTGAGATCAATGTCACCGGAGAAGTCCAGCAGCATCTGGGAGGTGGACGTGTCCGGTGCGTGGCTTTGGCATCTACCGATGGGATGGTCCGCGGCATGGACGTGATCGACACGGGAGCTCCGGTTTCAGTTCCTGTCGGTAAAGGAACCCTGGGACGGGTATTCAACCTGCTGGGTGACCCCGTTGATGGTCGTGGCGAAGTTGTAACTGACGAACGCTGGCCTATTCACCGCAAGCCACCATTGCTCGAAAACCTGAGTGCTAAAACCGAACTCTTCGAAACCGGGATTAAAGTGGTTGACCTGCTGACTCCTTTCGTTCGTGGTGGTAAAGCCGGTCTGTTCGGTGGAGCTGGTCTGGGTAAGACCGTGATTCTGACCGAGTTGATTGCACGTATCGCCAGTGCCCACGGTGGTTACTCGGTGTTCGCCGGCGTCGGTGAGCGTACCCGTGAAGGGAACGACCTCTGGCTGGAAATGCAGGAAACCAAAATCGGTCAGACTGATCGCTCCGTGATTGAACAGACCTGTATGGTGTTTGGTCAGATGAACGAGCCTCCAGGCGCACGTCTGCGTGTCGCTCTGTCCGCTTTGACCATGGCGGAATGGTTCCGTGACACAACCGGAACCGATACCCTGCTCTTCGTCGATAATATTTTCCGGTTCTCGCAGGCTGGTAGTGAAGTGTCTGCATTGCTGGGACGTATGCCAAGTGCTGTGGGATACCAGCCCACACTGGGTACCGAACTCGGGGAATTGCAGGAACGTATTACTTCAACTAAGAACGGGGCGATCACCAGCGTGCAGGCCGTGTATGTACCTGCAGACGACCCGACTGACCCTGCTCCCGCTACCGCGTTCTCCCACCTGGATGCGTTCATTTACCTGGAACGAAAGATCTCTGAAAAGGGGATTTATCCGGCGATTGACCCACTGGCTTCTTCCAGTCGTATTCTTGACCCGCAGTATGTGGGTGAACGGCACTACCGGGTGGCCCGCGAAGTTCAGCAGACTCTGCAACGATATCGCGAACTGCAGGACATCATCGCCATCCTTGGTGTTGATGAATTAAGCGAAGAAGACAAGTTGATCGTGCATCGTGCCCGTCGTATTGAACGCTTCCTGTCACAGCCATTCCTCGTAGCGGAAGTCTTCACCGGTAAAGCAGGTAAAATTACACCACTGGAAGATACCATTCGCAGCTTTGAAGAAATCTGTGCCGGTAAATGGGACCATCTTCCTGAATCGGCCTTCATGTATGTCGGTTCTGTGGAAGAAGCGGAAGAACAAGCCAAAAGAATGGCTGAATAGTACTTCGTCAGTATAGTTATTCGACAAAGCTGTGACTGTCATCGATATAGCCAGTCACAGCTTTTATCTGAAATCCTGTTTTAAATGTGGTTAGAGCACCAATGGCTCAAGATTTTCGATTGCTGTTAGTCACTCCGGAAACGACTCTGCTGGATCAGCCGATTCATAGTTTGCGCTGTACCCTGTTCGACGGACAAATCGGAATTCTGCCTGGTCGCATGCCGATGGTTGGTCGTCTGGGCTACGGTGAACTCTCCTTCGAATCGACAGATGGATCGGAAAGCAGATACTTCGTTGATGGCGGCTTTCTGCAGGTCCAGGGATCTGTGATTTCCGTACTCACAGAACAGGCCGTCCCCGTCAGCAAGCTGGATGCTGCAGAAGCTGAAAAACTGCTTGAAGAAGCACTCAACCGAACTGCTGTGGGCGAGGAACAAAGTAACACTCGTGAAAAAGATCAAACCCGGGCTCGGGCGATGCTGGCCCTGGCTCAAAAGAAATAAACGATCTGCGAGTGCAAAAACTCACCTTGATCTGCAACCTTGAATTTCATAAATAAGCTGAAACGGCACCGTGCGTTTCAGCTTATTTTTGTATCTGGAGTCACAGGATGACGGATCAAATCCCGACGCCTCATCAACCTCGCCCCACTATTGGTGTGCATTTCAAATGCTGTAATGTCTATGTCACTATTTATCAGAATCATACAGGGACTGCCTATGCAGGCCATTGCCCCCGGTGTGCTACGCGGATTGAAATCCCCATCGTGGATAAGGGTGGTTCTGCGAGTCGATTCTTTACCGGTTCCTAACTCTCTACATCCTCTGCCTTTACCGTTGATTTTTATTTTCAGGATCAACACAGGAATCAGGCGAATCTCCCCAGAATCATCTTGAGGTGATTTCACGATTACTCTAGGATTCGCCGTGTGTACAAATTCATTCTCCGCGTCTTGAAATTTGGATCTGAAACTACAGGATCAGCATTTTAAATGGACTATCATTTAAAGCCCTTAGGTAAATCCTGCTCTTCAACAGGCAAAGACTTTGTCCCTGGTGAACTGGTTCATTCTGTCATTATCGAAAAAAATGGACAGTTGATCAGAATGGATTTTTCTGATGAAGCCTGGACAGGGGCACCGGAGGGGGCTGTGGGAGAATGGAAATTACAGGTCCCTGAAGCTGCTGCTCCAGGTCCGAAAAAAATTGACCCCGATGCCCTGATGCAGTATTTCGAGCAACTGTATGAAACCCCTAATCAGGTACAGGAAAAGTTTCTTTACGTCCTGGCTCTATTTCTCGTGCAGAAACGACGATTAAAACTGGAAGGCTCTCGTTCAGAAGATCAGATATCGTATCTACAGCTATCGGGAACTCATGGCGAAGGAAACTTTGATATCCGCGATCAGAACCTGGATGAAGCCGAGATTGAAGCCTTACAGCAGCAATTGAATACCCAATTTCTCGAAGAGTGGGAATAAGGGGTCCGCCCCGAAGATGGATTAAACCTATGCCACATGTTCAAGGAAGAACAGAAATCAGCAGATCAACGCAACTGCTGCGCACGCGTTTCTCAACCGCAAATATTCTGCTCCTGCTCAGCATGATCATGTTCCTCCCCGCTTGTGCTTCCGTGCGTACGTTTCTACCTCAGCAGGCTCCCGTTTGTGTATTACCTCCTAATGCCAGTTATACGCAAATCGTCAATCATTTAAACTCACAAACTGCCGGCGTATATGGCTGGCAGTCCTCTTCTGTCAAAATAAAAGCCCGTCAAAAAGGCGGGCTCCCCATGCCTGCGTTGAACGCCATGTTGATTGTCGAGCAGCCCAAACGTTTTCGTTTACGTGCCAGTTCACCTTTAGGAGCAGAAGTCGATTTTGGCTCAAACAACGAGCGTTTCTGGTTCTGGGTAAAGCGTAATGAACCGAAGCAGGTCTTCACGCTCAGGCACGATCATTATGAATCGATGGGTTCGCAGTTGAATATCCCTTTCGAACCAGACTGGCTGCTGGAAGCATTACGCGTGGTTCCGCTGAATGAAAAAGAACTTTCGATTCAGAAAGAGGGACAGAATTCACCAAATGTCAAATTGATTTCTGATCGTCTGTTACCAAATGGAAAACTGGTTCAGAAAATTCTGGTCGTCAACCTCTGTACTGGCTACATCATCGAACAATCCCTGTATGACAGTCAGGGACAACGCATTGCGACTGCCACCTTTGGTGAATATCGAAACTGCAGTAATACGAACGCCATTTTGCCTCATGTCATTAAGCTCGACTGGCCTCAAACCGGAATCGTGTTAACAATGACGATGGCCAACATTGATGTGAACCCTGCGAATGTCCCCACCGAAGTCTGGGAAGTGCCACAGTATCCAGGCTATCCGGTTCTGGATCTGGGAGCGCATCTACCATCAGGACAGGCTTCCCTGGAGGAAACACGCCCCATGCGGATTGACTCCCGGATTGCAGAACGGGCAGAACCAAACTGGTCTGAGCCGACAGATACGGTTCCCCAATGGAAGCCTGCGAATGTCGGTTTTGAAGAGGCGGAAACCTTTCCGGCGAATGACTCCGTTCCCCTGCCCGACCACCAGAACCCATTCCGTCCTCCTGGTTCATTTGATGAAGAGCCAGAAGAAGCACCCGGACGCGTCAAACTCTAAGTTAGATCGCGTCATTCCGACTCATTCGGCACTGTTTTCAGCCACTTAGTTCAGATCACTTCCCTCATCGGTTCAATTCCCTGGTCCACCAGGTATTGTGGCGTACCACTGGTGTCGAAGATGCGTGTTCCGTTCAGATCCAGGCCTGCCTTCTGATACAGAGTGGCAAAGACTTCCTGAAATTTTACGGGGCGATCACTCGCGTATTCGCCTTTCCGATTGGTTTTACCAATAACCTGTCCGCTTCGCATGCCGCCACCCGCCAGCATGGCACACGAGACTTTAGGCCAGTGATCGCGGCTGTTATTCTGGTTGATCTTGGGAGTGCGCCCGAATTCGCCCCAGACTACAACGGAGACGTCCTTATCGAGCCCCCGTTCATGGAGATCAGTCACCAGCGCTGACAGTCCCTGGTCAAGACGGGGAAATTCTTCACGGGATTTCGGGAAGTTCATTCCGTCCGGCCCATGCCAGTCCCAGCGGCTGTAATTCAGCGAAACAAACCGGGCACCCGCTTCAACCAGACGGCGGGCCAGGCAGAAGTTCTCAATCATGGGCGGTGCCCCGTCCCGCTGGAACGTTTCGCTGCTCTTACCATAGCGGGCCAGAACCTGAGGGTCTTCTTTCGACAGGTCTAATGCATCCGCGAGTTTGGATGTGGTCAGGATATTCATGGCCTGTTCAGAATAAACATCCATGCTCTCCATCAGACCTGAAGTATCCGCTTCCCGACGAAACGTGTCAAATGCGTGCTGCAACTTGACGCGGTCTCGCAATCGTTCCAGCGTGATTCCCTGCAGAATCATATTATCCGGTGAACTGCGGGCCTTACGTCCCACAAGATTGAACGGCGCATACGGAACCCCCAGAAAGCCACCCGTACCGGGTTCCCCCCAGGTTCCATTTCCCGTCTTGTACATCAAGGCAACATTTGCGGGAACAGCGGAATTGACAGGTCCCTGCAGTCGGGAAACAAAAGCCCCCGCAGCGGGCCATCCCCCCGGAGGTTGACGGCTGCCAAACTTACGACCTGTCATGCATTGATAAGCATCGTGTCGGCCATCCGCATCAGAAATGGTTCGGACGGGGATAAACTTATCCATCATCGTAGCCATGCGCGGAAACAGCTCACAGATTTCGATGCCAGGTACATTGGTTTTGATCGGGTTGAATTCCCCGCGAATTTCTTTCGGGGCATCCGGTTTGGGATCCCACAAGTCAATGTGTGAGGGGCCGCCTGGCAGATAGATATTGATGATAGCTTTGTGATGACTGCCTGACTGATTTTCAGATTCAGCCCGCAATACGCCCGGCAGAGATATCCCGCCAAGCGCCATCCCCCCGATTTTCAAGAAGCTGCGACGGGAAACGCCATCACAGAATTGGCCGTTCTTTCTGGTCGGTTTGCCAAGAATCGTCAGCATTTTATCTCTTCCCTGGAATCTCTGATCCGCAGCACCATCGAATCAATATAAACTGTCGTTGATATGATAGCGAAGTTAATCCAGCGAAGCAAACCGAATACCTGACTTTTCAGTCAGCTGAATATCTGGCACTCCCTGTTCCTGATATTCAACTTGAATGGTTGACGCATTTGCTTATCCTGCTGGTTATGCGTCGCGCGCGTGGTCGGTTTTTCCGTCTACTGATAAATCGACTCCACTGTTGAGATCTACCCTATATAAAACCGCTGGATTTAGATGAAATTCTCACTTCCATACCTCAAACTGCTACTTCTCGTTCAGCACTTTCACATGCGTATCAGGCGTTATGGGCCAGAGATCTGGACTCATAAACCGCATCTTTCAGCTTTCCTCGCTCATCTCTGCGTCAGAAATGGACAAAGCTTGGTTATGCCTGCCATTGGGAGAACTGCCTGATTAAAACAGGCGAATCAGCATTGACCGGCATAAAACATTTGAAGTTAAAGCTTCTTCAAACCAGCTTGTAGCCTGAAGCGAATCACATTTAACCAGAGCGTCTCTCAACCGATTGTACTCGGTTTAAATAGCATTGAAGACAATACAGTAAAACTGGACAGAGTCCAGTTCATTCTCTTCAGTAATACCCCAGTCGAAGTCAGGGAAATTCGATGACATTCCGATCATTGATCAGCAGCAGGTTTTTCAGTGTCTTCGGATCAAGCTGATCTGTAAAATAACGCGCGGAGCCGTCACAGAGTCCGACATTGAAGCCACCTTCATAAATACCACCAAGTTTCGGCAGTTTTTCTCCGTCAAATGGGATGTCTTCCGGTTTCGTCCAGGGGATCTCACGTCTGGCTTCGACAATCGCTATGGTGTTCGATGTGCCATCCACGATTTCCCTGATTCGAATGCCTGCCGCTGGCTCGTGTTTTGTATCAGGACTTCTGCCTGCACCAAAACCCCCGGCTAAACCCATACCGGCTTCCATATCTGCGAGCGGTGTTGATTTTCCAAAGAGAGTGTTTGGCCCCACGACTGCGAAGTAAGACGTGTAAAAACCAGGGCGGTTGTCCTGAGGATTTTTAAATACAGCCGGCATTTTCTCTAACACTTTTTTGTTATGCTCGCTATCCCAGGGTTCGTTGAGTCGGTATTCCTTATAGAGTTCGTTTTCGTCCAAATAAGGCAGCAGTGCCACACGCCAGCTGTGAGGAGTTTTGCCATCAGGCCCCAACACGACAGCGGGAGGAAAATGTTTATGTTCACCTAAGTAGTAATGCATGGCTAAGACCAGATGTTTAAGTTTGCGCATTGACTCCAGTCGCAAGGAAACTTGACGTGCTTCGACCATCGCCGGTATGAGGACTGCCGTGCTGTCGATCAAATCATTCAGGTTAGACAGGGAAGCGGCCAGACGGACATTGTTACCCTGCTGTTCCAACTGGCTTGAATTGACCAGTTGGTGCGCAAATTTCAACAGGGGAAGTATCACAAGCTGCTCTCTCTCTTTTTCGATAAGAGTCTGCTGTTCATATTGTTGCAGCATGTTGGCGCTGAGTATCTGTGCGGCGTTCAGAGTTTTATAGATCTGATTGCTGTTCTGTTGCTGATAAAGAGTCGCTTCCAGTGAAGCCTGATTACTGATATTAGCTCCCAGCGTGATCACATCGGTATGTTCCCAGACAGGTGAAAGCGAAGCTCTCCAGACAGATTCGTTAAAGTCAACCTTCCACTGGTTCTTCCAGGTCACTTCGCGCAGATGTCGCAAGTTGAACAGCGCTGCGATGGAATCCTTCTCGATTGGCTTCCACTGTTCTGTCCAGCGTCCCGGTTGATCTGTCTTGCGCACTTCCAGGATCTGACCAAGAGATTCTGGATGTCGAGCATACATCATCTCGTGATCATTCAATATTACCAGTTGGGCTCCGGAGTTGTGCTTGTCATGCAAGTGCATGATTCCATCACGGGAAAATACTTTTCCCCCACTGAAGGTCGTTGCCACCTGCTTGAGATCGATCTTCTTCGTCGTCTCGATCACAGCCGCATAATTCAGAAGCTGACTGCGTAGCTGGCCTGGTTCGGGAGCCAGAAAGATCACCGTTAATGTTTTAATTTCCGTGAACGGGATGCCAAGAGGGTAGAGGCGGGGATTTTCTTTTGCTGCCTGTTCTATCAGAGACTTGGCATACTGCAGTGAAATCTGTTTCAGCAGTTCGGCAGGCCGGAGCGCCAGCACGCCCAGTGCATCATTGGGAACAGAGTTGATTTTGAAGGCTTCATGCTTTTTTCGCATGATTTCATTAAAATCAACGGGGCCCTCTGCAGGCTGTGCCATCGGGACTTCTTCAGCCTGTTGGGCCAGACTTGTCTGAGGACCTCGAAATCCTGCCGCCACGAGACCGGCAGCCAGCAGGGAGCAGATTACCATGACACGGACAGGGCGAGAGATAACTGTTCTCAGGGATCGTTTCTGTTTGAGCATCTCGATTCTCCTCATAAATGTCGAATGAGTCGGTAAAAAGGCACGCGCCGGGCCTGTCAGTCGATGGGGTGTCTGAGAGACAGCCATCTCAGCCAGAACGATCAGGTATGGTTCAGCTCCACCACTGGTTTCGGCAGCGGCCTCATCAGCCGCCAGTTCCTGTTCCAGACGTAACCGTGAGACAAGCCAGTGAATCAGCGGATGATAGAAATAGAGTGACCGGCTGAGTTCTGCTCCCAGGATGGTCAGGTAATCGCGCTGCTGTATGTGTGCCAGTTCATGCGCCAGGACCGCGCGGAGTTGTACCCGGCTCCATTGATGCCAGACTGTGGGTAAAAGGATTTTCGGTCGCCACCAGCCTATCACAGCTGCCGTTGTCAGCTGTCCGTGTTCCATTAATTTCAGAGGTCGGTTCAATTGTTGCTCTGCTGCGAGGATGTCGAGTGTTTCTTCTGCAACAGAACCTTTCAGTGTGCTCGCCTGACGAATCATTCGATTCACGGACCCAAATCCGATGAAGAGACGGAGCATCGCAATCAGAAATCCACCTGCAAACATCCAACCCACTACGCCGGCCGGGGTGGGAATGGAATTCGGCTGATTGAGGACTGGTTCCTGTTTTAAACCTTTCAGAAAACCATCCCAGATGGTGCCCCACTCCGATTCCAGACGCGGCTTCTCAAGAAGCGGTACTTCAGAATCCGGAGAGGAAGTAGTCGGTGCTGCGGGATTCTGTTTTGCCGTTTCTGTTTTCATTTTAGTGCTATTTGCATTCCAGCTTGCCTGCCAGCGTGGCCAGGGGCTGAAAGCAAACAGTGCCAGCAGCAATGTCATTCCGATAGAACAGGAGAGGACCAGGGATCGTGTGCGGGGGCCGAGACGATTTGTACTCCAGTAAATCATCAAGGCAGACAACGCGACAATCGTTACTTGGAGACCCAACCAGAGCAGACTGATTCCGAATGTGTGCATCAGGACTTCTCCTGCAGAATTTCTTTGATTTTTTCCAGCTCGCGAGGACTCAGCTGACGTTCTTCGAGCAGACGCAGCAGCAACTTTTCTCGTGAACCCCCAAATACTTTCTGGATCATGTCCCCCAGCATACTGCCGGATACATCATCAAAGGATCGGATTGAGCAATACAAAAAAGGGCGTTCGTCATTCGTTTGCTTCAGAAATGACTTCTCTACCAGAATGCGTACCAGAGTTGCGACTGTGGTATAGGCCAGCTCTCTGCCTGCCTGTTCCAGGGCATCACGCACTTCCGCCACAGTTAATTCTGTCGTCGATTCAGTACCACTACGCTCCCAGAATACGTGCATGATTTCTAATTCACGTGCCGTGAGCTCTTTCGCTTTCGGTCTGGCCATCCCCTGCTCCTTGAGTGATCTTCACGCAAACTCAGATATTTGGTTAATTAGATTTGGTTTTATAGTAATCGGTGATGCAAAAATGTCAAATAGAATTTGAAACTTTATTCAGACCTTACTCTTAAACGGCGGCAAACGGTACTTATGGTTTACCATCGTTGATGGTCAAGAGACCGATCAGGGTTTCCGGGTCAATTCGGCTGGAAATGAAATGGACTGAGCCGTCACAGAAACCAGTCTGGTATCCCCCGTCATGAAATCCGCCGAACTCTGGTAACTTTTTGCCATCAAAGGAAATGTCCTCCGGTTTTGTCCAGGGGACATCGCGCTTGGCTTCAACAATGGCCATGATTTTGGATGTGCCATCCGTCATCTCAGCAAAAGAGACCCCCTCTTCGGTACCGAAGGGAGTGTTCTTTCCTACCACTACGAAGTAAGAAGCATTTGCGGTATTCTCTGAATTAGGATTGTAGTAGACGGGAACCAGGGTCTCAGCGATTTTTTTATTGTGTTCGCTGTCCCAGGGCTCATTCATTTTGTAGGAATCATACAACGCCTTCTGATCCAGGAAGGGAAGGAGTTCGACACGCCAGCTGTGCGGAGTTTTTCCATCCGGCCCCAGCACGACAGCCGGCGGAAAATGCTTGTGAACCTGATGATAATTATGCAGAGCCAGCATGATCTGTTTGATATTATTTTTGGACACCGACCGCCGGGCCGCTGCCCGGGCTTGTTTTATTCCCGGCACCAGACTGGCAAGCAGTTGAGTGCTGTCATCATCATTCAGCGAAGTTGCTAATGTGACCTGGTTTGCATCCTGTGTTACCCGGGCAGCCTGCAAAGCAGATTCAATGACTTTCATTTTTTCCAGATCGTCTTTTTGAACGCGCTGGGGATTTTTCCTGGCAGTTTCCTGTATTTGGGCGAACAAGTTTTGTCCCAGTAACAGGACTCCTTCCAGCGTATGTTTGACCTGGTCACGGTTTTCTTTCTGTTCAAAAATCATTTTGACTGAAAGTTCTCGATCCAGCTTCAAGCTGAAAGAAGCGAGATCGGGATGTTCCCAGAGGGGGGAGAGCACTGGCCAGAAGGGAATTCTTTCAGCAAGCGCATGCATCTGTTGGCCGACGGCAAGTTTGCGGGTCGTTTGTAAATCGATAGCAGCGGCAACAGAAGACTGTCCCCAAGGTTGCATTTGTTTGCTCCAGGATTTCCCCTTTGTGCTCTCCAGCTGGTCGATGATCTGCATGACCGCACTGATATGGTCTGAAGCGATCAGGGTTTTGTCATCCAGGAAGCATAAGCCATCACCATCAAGAGCCCCTGTTGTCAGAATCTGCCTGTCTTTGTAGTCAACCGGTTTCAGTTCGAGTTTGCTGAATTTCGTTCTGGCCTGCTGGCGATCAATCACCTTGTTCGATCGGATGACACTGACATACCTGACGAGGGGATTCACCTGCTTACCGGTATCTGATGGCAGATAAATCAGTACAATGCTTTCCAACTGAGTGAGGTCGATCCCCAATAAGTCAAAATTTTGAGGTTGCTTCTTTTCCTGTTGAGTCAGTTCCCGAACAGGTTGCATTGCTTTTTCTGACAGAATCTGTGCAGGCCGTACGGCAATCACTCCGAATGCCGTATCAGGGACCGCATCAAATGGAAACGCGGGTAAAACGGTTTGATCCTTCGGACCGCGATCAGATTTGTCTTGTGCAACAGCGCTGCGTTCACCAATAGCGACCGCTAAAAGTAGAGCTGCTACCAGACAATGAGAAAGCGTACGCCAGTCATGGGGGGTATTGAAATGCATTAAAAACTCCTCGTGGGAAACCGGTCGCGACTGAGCTCAGGACAAGATTTCAGCTAGTCTTATTGAGGGAAAGAGCCTGACGATCAGCTGGCATCATTTGACCTGAGTGCCAGACACACTGACCTAAAACACTGCGCAACAGTATATAATGGTGGTCGCCAGTACTGGGAAAGTCAAGCGCGGTCCGAGGGAGGCTCATCTCATTTACGAACGCTGAGAATCATGTCTGGGCTGTTCCGATCACTCAATTCGAGAGATTCAGCGCCTCGACTTCTTCGTTAGCGGCTCCTTCAGAATATGCTGGCAACTGAAACAGTTCCCCGTCGCTGACTGTATAATGCGGTGCCCCAACGCTTTCCCTGGCAGTGTTGGGGAGCGGCTGATTGGATTCTTTTGAACCAAACAGGGTTAATGCTGCCACTTTCAGGAAGCCTTTCCAGGAAGAAAAGGTCTGGTCGACGGCCGTTGGTTCGTGCCCACAGTGGACCATGCAATCGCGGCACTTCGGGTTACCGCTCTTTTTGCCGTACTGTTCCCAGCGCGTGGAAGACATCAGTTCTGCGAAGGTTTCGGCATAACCTTCTTCCAGCAGATAGCAGGGTTTCTGCCAGCCGAAAATGTTATAGGTCGGGTTACCCCAGGGAGTGCATTCCAGTTCCCAGTTGCCTTTCAAAAACTCCAGAAACAGCGGGGAATGATTGAATTTCCAGGCTTTTTTGGGGGCAGACAAGATTTCGCGGAACTTCTGGATCGTCTGATTACGTTTCAGGAAATGTTCCTGATCCGGGGCTTTTTCGTACTGATATCCTGGTGAAAGCATCATACTTTCGATACCCAACTCGGCCAGTTCGTCGAACATCTGACGGACCCGCTCCGGCTCGGCATGCTCAAACAGCGTGGAGTTTGTCGTCACCCGATGTCCTGCTTTGACGGCTGCTTTGATTGCGCTGATCGCCTTATCGTAGATCCCATCCCGGCAGACGGCAGCATCGTGATCTTCGCGGATGCCATCCAGGTGAATCGAAAACGTCAGATATTTTGAAGGAGGATAGTTCTCTAAATGCTTTTCCAGTAAGATCGCGTTGGTACACAGGTAGATGAATTTTTTTCGCTGAACCAGACCTGCCACGATTTCGGGCATCTGCGGATGTAATAACGGTTCACCGCCGGGAATGGAAACGATCGGTGCACCACACTCGTCAACCGCCTGGAAACATTTCTCGGGACTCAGATTCTGCTTCAGGATATGAGAGGGAAACTGGATCTTGCCACAGCCGGCACACGCCAGGTTACAGCGGAATAAAGGCTCCAGCATCAGGACCAGAGGATAGCGGTCAACACCTTTAATGCGTTGTGTCAGAACATACTTAGCTACAGTCCACATTTGAGAAAGGGGAACACCCACGATCGCCTCCATATTGCGAAAATATCAGAATCCGTTCAGAATAGGGCGATCTTAGTACTTTCTGAATCCTCTGTCACCCCCAATTTTCACCTATGTCTCAACAGAGTAAAGAGTTAATGAAGGTTTAATACTGGCCTCATGAGAATCGCCCGTCTTTCCGCGTATCAGGTAGCTGTTCCCTTACGTCGAAAAATCAAGCATGCTTCTTTCAGTCGTTCTGAATCGCAATCGATTATCGTCCGCTGTGAACTGGATGATGGTACGACAGGCTGGGGGGAATCGGTTCCTCGTGAATACGTTACAGGTGAATCAGTCCTATCCGTTTTCTCTCAATATGAGATGCTGAACGCGCAATCTCCGTTATCTTCCAGCTGGAACACATTACCGGAGTTGCACTCTCTCCTGCAGCAGTGGAAACTCCCTGAATTAAAGGAAGCTCCCCCGGAATACGTCAAGCGTGGTTGTTTCGGAAATGCCGCCCGGTGTGCAATCGAACTCAGTCTGCTGGATGCAGCGACTCGGGCCATGCAGACTTCTTTGTCTGCGATCTTTACGCACCTGGATTCTGCTCAGGAACTTCTGCAACCACAGAAATCGGTTCGCTACAGTGCCGTTCTGACCTCAATGCGTCCGATCAAACAGTATTCACTGGCTGCCCTGTATCGCCTGACGGGCTTTCAGCACTGCAAAGTAAAGGTGGGGCTGCCGGGCAGCGATGATCGTGCACTCCTGAAAAGAATCCGCTCCATCATGGGAAGAAAAATGGACCTTCGGGTGGATGCCAACGAAGCCTGGACACGGGAAATCCTGGATCGAAAAACAGAACAACTGGCTTCTTTCAGAATCAGTGCCATCGAACAGCCAGTGAGGCACACCGACATCACCTCGTTGAAGAACATCAATCGATTACAGCAGATTCCTGTGATGCTTGATGAGTCATTATGCAGTATGGATGACGCAGAGACCGCGATTTCAGAGGGGTACTGCAATTACTTCAACCTGCGTATCTCGAAACTGGGAGGGCTGATACCCACACTTCTCATTGCACAACGCGCCAGACAGGCGGGGTTCAAATATCAACTGGGCTGCCAGGTAGGTGAAACGGGAATTCTAAGCGCTGCGGGAAGACATTTTGCCGCAGCCGTGTGTGAAATCGCTTTTCTGGAGGGGAGTTTCGACCGCTATTTACTCACTGAGAATATCATTAACGAAGAGATCTCATTCGGCAGAGGAGGACTTGCACCCGCCCTTTCCGGACCAGGGCTGGGAATCACCGTTAATGAGGAGCGACTCAGATTGCAGACACGAAAGCAGCTTCAACTGATTTCCTGATCAGGGAATCAGGAAGACCAGGCCTGTTACGGTCAGGCTTTCAAATAAAACGCCGCGTGCACTGAAGGGTAACCGCTCCACCTGGTAGGGGGGGCAATCTCCCGGACGTTCGTAGCCCAGATTATATTGGCACTCATGAATCGGATCAGCGCCGATCATGTAAGGCAGAGCCGGGACGCGACCGAAGAAACGGCCTGCAGATACAAATGGCTGAATCGCTGGACCGTAATTATAGCCGTAGCGTTCCAGGTAAGGCTCTTCAAAATACAGTGGATTATAGGGAATCGCCGGGGCTTCCCATTCTTTGGTCGTCAGAGTCCAGTCACGAGTCGTTCCCATTACGACCTGTTGAACGGGTAACTTTTCCAGTTGTTCGCCGGCTGTATTTGCTGGTAAATCGCCCGTAGATGGTTTCGTGTTCAACGTTAACTCAGTGAGAGGTTTCAATCCCAGTTCAACCAGATGTGGCGACCGTTTCTTTTGTTTCACCTGATTGGGATCAGTGACTGCTGCCCCTGATTCCGGTGCTGGTGGAACCGAGGGTAAAGTCATCGGCTGGGACTGAGGATCCAGAATAAGCTGAATCTCAGGCGCTTCCCGCGCCGGCTTTTGCGCTTCAACTGGTTCCTCAAATACTTCCATGCTGGAATCTACCAGCTCAATGGATTGAAATTGAGCGATTTCATCAAAATCCAGTTCTTGAACAATTGGCCTGTCAGCCTGAATCGACTCAGCGGGTATGTTCTGAACCTGTTTTTTCGGTGAATATTCGTATTTATTAAAACCGGTAACCCTGAAACTGTCAGCTTTTACGTCATCAATCGTCTTTTGTGGTGTGCTTTGAGTTCTGGCGTCCAATGCTTTCGACATGGCAGTATACCTGCTGTGATCAAGCTCAGGTGCGACTGAGAAATGAGCGCCTTGATTCACAGCACAGCCGCTGAGGAACAGACAGCATATGCATGTCAAAATATTTGGATGATAAGATAGCAACCTCATTGAATCAGTCGCTCCACATGAAAGTCTGCTGTTTCAGGCTGAAAACAGATAAAAATAATATTCGATTTCGAAATCGGGGAGTACTCATTTCAATTATCGGCTCCCTGGTTCTGTCAGGAACATCACCACCCTGTATCGCAGCAAGGTCACTGTAAGACCCCTAATCTGACTGATACGCTATAAATGCTTTGCCAGAACAAGGTGGACACAGTGACACACTTTCAAGGTCTGTTACAATATTATGGACTGAATTGTGTCTCATCTACGAAATCCAGGCGAACAGGTTTCGTACTTTATCAGTTACAATACGTACAACAGTTAAACTGATTGGAGACAGCGAGACTGGATTCAGTGTCAAAACCACAATTTTTTAACTGATTAGACTGTATATAACGTTTGTGCAGACATCTGCTTTCAATTTTTATCAGATGATTCTGCACCGTTAAAAATCGTTGACATAACATTTAGTGAGTAAAGATAATATGGGGGAGATGTTCTGCCATGACACATGCAACGTCCTGAGTGCACCGGGAAAATTGCATTGTCACTGTTAAGCCAGGATTTCAGGGCCGGTCCTGCGTTACACCATACCTGTACCTGATCCCCCTCTAAACTGAGATATTTGAATGGTCCCTCCCAATGAGGTTGCCATTTTTCTGATATAGACTGTTATTTAGAGCGCGATCCATTACATAAGCGTGTTTTCATGCATTCCCTGCACGGCAGACATACTTGAAGACACAACCATGAACCTGGTCACAGGCGAAAACTCAAAGGAGCATCTTAAACGTGCGATTTATAAAATGGCTGAATCGATGCCTGGGCAAATCTCACCCTTCTCCCAATCTTGAGTTTAACAGTCTGAGGCAGGACCGAAATGCGGATCTGGAACTGATCCGCCTGGAAGATCGTATTGTTCTGAATGTCACTGCAGCCTTGGACGTTGCCTCTGGCGGTGTACTTGAACTGAACCTGAATACAGCCAACGACGAAGCCACTGTCTCTGTGGTCAATAGCGGCGAGACTCTCCAGGTTAACAATGGTGAGGGAATGCCTGACAGCATTCTGAAGTTCGATCTCACGCAGATCTCCTCAATTCTGGTAACAGGCACCGATCCTTCCCAGACCGTGCAGTTCCTGGGACAGGAACCGCTCGTGTTATCGGGTTCGATGGATCTCACGGGCTTCTCGGGCGATGTCAATATTGGGATTCAACTGCAGGTTGATCCCGGCACGCCTCCCCAGTTCAGCGCTGAATCCACGGTAACTTATCTGGGGCAATTCGAACTGACCGGAGATCAGCTTAATGTGATTCTGCCAAACCAGCTGAACGCCGATGATGCATTCGTGGTTCAGATCAACGGTTCAAACCTGGAGATACTGGATCCTGACCAGACAACTCCCCTGCTCTTCTCGACGCCGGCGGCGGGCTTGACTTCCATCCAGTTCATTGGCGCTGATGGAGAATCGGATCTGCTGACCCTGGATTACAGCAACCCGGCACTGACCGAGATTGCCATGATGTTCGCAGGTGGAGCGGGCGGTAATGATGCGCTGGAGTTTATTGGTGGCTCCTTTGATACCGTAACGCATAATTTGACTGGTCCCGGATCAGGTTCGATTGACATCAGTGGAAATGGAATTACCGAGATCAGTTATAGTGGCCTGGAACCTGTTTTCGGTGGAGACAGCACTGCAGATAATATTGTCATCAATCTTCCAGCCGGCACGTTGGATGCCGTTCTGGAAAACTCAGCCATTCCAGGTGAAATGCAGATCCGCAGTCTCTCATCCGCGTTTGAGCTGACCACTTTCGCGGTCCCTTCCGAATCGCTGAAGATCAATACGTCCGGTGGCAGTTCCGTCGTTGAACTGGATTCCTTTGACGTCTCTTTTGCTCCCGCCGATCTGATCCTCTCTGGAAATGCCGGGGACACCTACCAGCTGACGGCCAGTGATCTACTGGCCGATACGGTATCATTGACGCTGACTGGCGGAGCGACTCTGGATCTGGACAGCCATAACGAAACCGTCAACAACTTTGTTCTGGAAGAAGGAACAGTCATCGCCACCAGTGGCGTGCTGAGTGCCCAGTCGAATCTGGATCTCCGCTCTGGAACAGTTCAGGCACAATTGAGCGGGACGGATCTGGTGAAAAACGGTGCCGGAACAGTGCTGCTGGATGCCGTCAACAGTTACACAGGTCAGACGATTATCAATGAGGGGACCCTGAAGCTGGCACAGTCCAATGCCATCCCCGGCTCCTCAAGCGTTGATCTTACCTCGATTGCCAGCGTTCTTGACCTGGATGGTTTCGAGCTTTCGATCACTTCTCTGACAGGCACGGGAAACGTTCTGCTGGGAAGTGCGACAGGGACACTCAGCGTGAATTCCCCAATGGCTACTTCCGCAACCTATGCTGGAGATATCTCCGGCGATGGCAGTCTGATCAAAACGGGCGAGGGGGAATTGATCCTGTCCGGAACGAATTCCTATGCCGGTCCCACCAGCGTACAAAATGGAATCCTGAAAATTGAAGGCTCCTTGACGACTGCCGAAGTGATTGTCTCTGCTGATGCGGTTCTCGGTGGTTCGGGAACAATCAATGCCGATGTGACGGTCAACAGCGATGGAAGTTTTACCCCTGGTTCAAGTCCCGGCTTTATCAGCACGGAATACCTGACTCTGGAAGCTGGTTCTTCACTGGATGTCGAAATCAACGGCACAACCGCCGGTTCTGAATACGATCAGGTGCAGGTTACCGGCGAGGTCAATCTCACCGGAGCGACGCTCAATATCTCCAGCACTTTTACAGCTGCCGCAGGAACCGAATTTCTGCTGATTGCTAACGATGACATAGATTCGGTTACAGGCGAATTTGTCGATCGCGCGGAAGGAACGCTGTTTACCTTTAATGGCAATCAGGTTTATATCACCTACCAGGGAGGCGACGGCAACGATGTGGTCCTGATTGTGAACAGCCCCCCTGTTGCCGGTGATCAAAGTTTCGATGTGGATGAAAATACCAGCAACACCACTTCTGTCGGAACGATTATCGCTGCGGATGTTGACGTGCCGCCAGACAGTCTCACATTCAGTGTCACGGGCGGAACCGGTCAGACGGCTTTTGCTGTCAGTCCCATAGGTGAAATCACCGTTCTGGATCAGACGCAGCTTGACTACGAAACAGCGACATCCTACGACCTTGAAATCCTGGTTACCGACAGTGCAGGCGCGACTGATACCGCCACAATTACCATCAATCTGAATCCTTTGAATGACAATGCTCCCGTCATCGCAAATCAGATACGTTCGGTTGATGAAAATTCGACCAATGGTACCAGTGTCGGCGCTGTGATCGTGGCTACCGACGCCGATCTGCCCGGTGATACACTCACATTCACCGAATCTGATGGCACCGGCGCTGCCGCATTTGATATTACTGCCAGCGGTCAGATTATTGTCGCTGACCAGAGTCTGTTGAACTTCGAAACCAATCCCACCTACACACTCGATGTCATTGTTAATGACAATAACGGCGCTACGGCCACTGCCACAATCACGATCAACCTGAACGACCTGGCTGAAACGCTGGTCTTTAATCCGGGAGACTGGTCAGTCAATGATATTACGATTATCAGAGACGGCAGTCTGCTACGCATTCTGGAAACAGTGACTTCCAACGAAATCGTTCCCGCTCATAATTTTGCGAATGTGACCGATGTGCAGATTACCGGCAACAGCAGCAATAATATTCTGCGGCTGGACCTGAGTGGCGGCGACATTCTGCCCACTGGTGGCATCAGTTTTAACGGCGGAACCGGTTCGAATACCATTGTCGCTCCCAATCAGGCTAATGACTGGGAAATCGACGGGACCAACTCCGGCAGCCTGCTCTCGGGAGCTGTTATCTTTTCTAATGTGGAAAACCTGACTGGAAATGACGCCGCGGACACCTTCGTCATGCTGGATGACGGGCAGATTGACGGCACGATTGCGGGAGGCTCAGGCGCAGACAGTATTGATTTTTCAGCAGTGACGGCGGCGGTGACAGTCAATCTCAATGACGGCAGCGCAACGGGAATCAATCTGGTGACCGGCATTGATAAATACATCGGCGATAATAGCCTCGACAAACTGACCGGCATCACGGCTGGTACCACTTACCAGATTGATGGTGTCAACCAGGGGAACGTTGCAGGGATTGCATTCGAAGCATTTAATCAACTGGTGGGAGCTGGTGGTGTCGATACATTCCAGTTCAGTGGTGCGGGTCAGATTACCGGCAGTATCGATGGCCTGGCAGGCAATGACATCCTCGACTATTCCGCTTCGTCGTTCGCATTGAATCTCATCCTGTCAGACACTGGTTCTACGGATGGGTTTTCCGGATCCGAATCAGCCACGTTGACCTCGTTTGACAATATCGATTCCATTACGGGAAGTTCCAATGCAGATTCTCTGACAGGCATTGATGCGACTGCTGCCTGGTCAATTGATGGCAGCAACCAATATACATCGACAAATAAACTCAGCTTCAGTGATTTTGAGAATCTTTCCGGAGGTACCCAGGTCGATACGTTCACGATCACGGGCACTCAGGCTCACAATCTGGCCGGGAATTCCGGGAACGATATCTTCGCTTTTGCCGACGCAGCAACCCTGGTCGGAACCATCGATGGCCAGGCAGGATCCGACCGACTTGATTACTCACTCTATACTTCATCTCTCGATGTTGCGTTGACGATTCTGGGAACGTTTGATGGTCATCAGGGAACGGAAGCTTCGATTTCAGGCGGCTTTGATAACATCAATCAGATCATCGCAGGATCAGGAACCGCAGACCAGTTAACGGGACGAAATGCGGCAGCTACCTGGTCAGTTGGATTCTCCAGTAATTATGGCAGCTCAAATTCATTAAACTTCTCCAGTTTTGAAGAGTTGCAGGGCGGCAGTGAGGCGGACCTGTTTAATATTACCGGCAGTCAGACCGTTAATATTCAGGCAGGTGATGGAAATGATACGCTGCAGTTCAGCAATAACGGCGCGACTCTCAACGGCACTTTTGACGGACAGGACGGGGCAGATCACCTTAACCTGACCAGTTACACCGTTGATCTGGATCTGACATTAGATGCGCTCGGAAGTACGGATGGTTTCGACGGTACAGAAACGAACAAATCCCTCACAATTGCAAATATCAATCAAATCACGGGGGGATCGGGAACCAATTCATTAACCGGTATCAACAGTGATGCCAACTGGTCACTGACAGGGACTAATTCCTATCAGAGCACCCATACGCTGGTATTCAGCAGCTTTACCAACCTGACTGGTGGAAGTGCCGCTGATACCTTTGATGTCACTCCTGATGCAGAAGCTTTTACCATCGCCGGCGGTGCTCCCTCCAGTAATCCTCTGGGCGATCAACTTAATATCGACACATCAACGGCTGGAACTGCCGTCGTATCCTCGAATGGGGACGGCTCAGGTTCGGTCACCGGTTCCTTCCCCACGGTTACTTACAGTGAAATTGAAAATTTTGCGATTTCCGGCGAAGTTGATATTCAACTGGATGGCAGTGCGAATGATGATCAGATTGCGATCCTCGTCTCAGGTTCCAATATTGAGTATTACAGTGGTGGAATACTGATTGGCACCAGTTCTCTGACTACGACGAACATTATTAACTTCGATGGAGGAGACGGCGATGACAGCCTGACGGTCGACACCGCTCTTGCTGCCGAGGATATTGTCGTCAACTACAATGGTCAGGGACAGAACTCAAGTAGTCCGGGGGATGTTTTAAATCTGGTGGGAACGTCCACGTCCGTCGAATACTTCTTTGCCAACAGCAGTTCCGGCAGTATTCAAATTGCTGGTTCGATGTCCGATTTCATCATCTACAGCGGGCTCGAACCCATTACATCTACTGTCAACACGACTAATGTCACTTTGAATTACAGTGGTGTTGCTGAAACAATTACCATCACCGATGCGGGTGGCGGCCAGACTACGGTTGATTCGACTGCAGGCGAGATTATCACCTTTGCCAACCCGACGGGAACGTTGACCATCAACACCGGTGCTGGCGACGATGTAATTGATCTCAATTCTTTAGCGGCAAGCTTCACTGCCCATCTCACAATCAATGGCGAGGGAGATGCCGACACGCTCAACTTGAGCAACAGTGTTTCACTGAATACAGGCAAGAGCCTGGAATTTAATGTGGAAGAAATTACTGTGGCCAACGGCATCACGCTGACTGCTTCTTCGATCGCATTCAATGCGATTTCAGTCGAACTGGATGGTGACCTGGTCTCTGCCAATGTCTCAGGTGATGCTGCGACTGTCAATGTACTGGGTTCCGCTGGCGGGGCTGACCTGCAGGATGCGGTTGACATTGCTGGTACCGGAGGGATTATCAACATTGCTGCCGGCAGTTACTTGACGAATGGGACACTCGAAGTAGATGAATCAGTCTCCCTGCTGGGAGCAGGTAAAGATGTGGTCGAAATTCGCAAGGCAGGAGCACCGACTGGAACGTTCGATGAGGCAATTGATATCACGGCAGACAATGTGACTATCTCGGGCGCTCAACTGGGCTGGGAAATTCACACTTCTGCCACTGATTACCGGGGCTATGTCGTATATACCGCAGCTGATTTTACGACCTTGAATAATCTGTTGTTTGGTGACAATTATCGTAGTGCGGTCGTTTTTGAAGGTGCCGATAATCTGGAAGTCTCTGACTCGATCTTTGAAGGGACCTACGGACGCGCTGCGATCAGAGACGGAAACAGTGGCAGTGGCGAAAACTTTCTGATAACCCGCAATGAATTCCGCGAAGATCATTTCCGCTGGGGGCCGATTTCGATTGGCCCACAGGGGACATTCGGCGATCCATTTAATAACGCCTTCAGTGGAGTCATCTCTTATAACTATTTTGGCAATGGACTGATTGCGGGTGACTTCCAGGAAGCCGGAGACCAGAACTACACACTGACCATCACCAATGGCGCCATGACAGCCGATGGCATTGATATCGTCCATAATACGTTTGACTGGCAGGATTCTGCAGTCACCAATGGTAACGGCATATATGCACAACCAGGTGGAATTTATTTCGACCCTGCCGTGTCTGTTGCTCTGAATACCGTCAACATCACTGACAATATATTTAACGGTTTCAGTTATGATGGCCCGCAGCCGACGACAGACCCTCTCTGGAATTCAACGGGCGGCGTTTTTGGCGGTGCACTCGAATTTGATGGCGTTGATGATTTCGGCCTGTTTCAGGATCCGAGCTTCGATGTGGGGCAATCAGGAACGCTCAGTTTCTGGGTCAATATGGATGACATCGGCAGACGCAATCAGTTTTTCGAGGGCCCCAATAACAGTGGCCTAGAGTTTCAGTATCGCACAAACGGGGGGGGCCAGTTTTACAGCCGGGTCCAGAATAATGGCGAATTCGTGATTGAAGATGGGGGAAGTGCCGGTGTAGCAGGTATCTGGACCAACATCCAATACACGTGGGATGCTGCATCCAGCACGATGCGTATTTATATCAACGGGGTCGAACAGAATTATATCAGCGGCTTCGATCAAAACATGTCCGGTTTTGACTTGGCCAACTTCACCGATACCGTCGATGGGTTGATGAATGTCGGCCGTGATCCGGGCGATGTCACCCGCTTCTTCGATGGTCTGATGGATGACGTCGCCTGGTTTAATGAAGCTTTGAATCAGGCGGATCTCGATACAATTCGCACCAGCGTTAATGGTGCAGCAGCACTCGCTGGTGACAGCCGCATGGTCGCGCACTGGGATTTCGATCAATCTTCAGGTAATGTCGCCATTGATAATGTCAGTGGGATCGAAATGCTGATTTCCACAGATGGGATTGTGCCTTTCGGTCCGGAATTCAGACCGGGGGAAGGTGTCTTTGGAAGCGGTGCCCTTGAGTTCGATGGCATTGATGATTTTGCCACCTTCCAGGATGCCAGCTTCGATGTCGGGTACCAGGGAACACTCAACTTCTGGGTGAAAATGGATGATGTCGGCCGACGGAATCAGTTTTTCGAAGGTCCCGACAATGTTGGTATGGAATTCCAGTACCGCACCAATGGTGGCGGCCAGTT
Source organism: Gimesia sp. (assembly GCA_002706765.1). GTDB lineage: Bacteria > Planctomycetota > Planctomycetia > Planctomycetales > Planctomycetaceae > Gimesia. The sequence continues at coordinate 37,160 of PAJV01000020.1, read as the reverse complement.
CTATGGTCGGATGCAGGATGGATCCGATTTCACAATCCAGTCTGGTGGACAGGCCAGTGCAGCAGGCGTCTGGACCAATATTCAATATACGTGGGACGCCGATACCGGACAAATGCATATTTACATTGATGGAGTCGAGGATCCTTATCTATCTAGCTTTGACGAAAACCTTTCAGGGTTTGACAGTACGCATTTTACCGACACCATTAACGGATTGATGAATGTGGGACGCGATCCCGGAGATCCAGCGCGTTCATTTGATGGTCTGATGGATGATATCGGCTGGTTTAACGATGTGCTGGATCAGACTGATCGCGATGCGATTCGTAACAGCGGCGTTGCCACGCTTACCGGTGATTCTCGATTGGTGGCACACTGGAATCTGGATGATGCACCCGGGACTGCCATTGCTGCGGGAAACAGTGGTACCACGATTCAACTATACATTCAAGCGGAACCTCCCCTGCCACCGATTCAGGGTTTCGGCGTGATTGCCCCTCTGAATGCGAATGTCACTTACAATACGTTTAACGGGAATGACCTGGATTCCAATGTCACTCTGGATGCGACTAATACGTTCGGTGATCCTCTTTTTGCTTACGCGAACGATCCGAACTATGTTCCAACCGACTCTCTGGAAGAACAGTTTACAATCGGTTTTGGATCCGCAGCCGCATATGGCTCTTCGGAATTTGCTGCTGACTCAAATACAACCACACCTCATATCGGAGCGTACCAGAATCCACCAACACTTTACCCGGGCATCTATGGAACCGGTGATATTGTCATTTACGGTACCGGCCAGGACGATCTTCTCGAAGTTACTTTTACCAGTGAAACGGAAGCGACCTTCGTTTTAACCCGCGATGTCACGGGATTGGCCGATGTTCAAGATACAGTCGTGCTGACGGGCATTACATCCATTACGTTTTATGGCCTTGATGGCGACGATGTCTTTATCCTCAATCAGCCAGATAACGGGTTTGCAAATCCTTCAGGCGGCATCTTCTTTCATGGTGGTTCGCAGAACAATGACGGTAATTATCTGAATAACCTCAGCGGCGGAGATGCTCTGGTTCTCAATCATGCTGTTCCAGTTGAAGCAGATAATGTTGCCTACGTCTTCACACCTGATTCGGTTCCCGCGGAAGGGGAAGACGGAACCATCACAATTACAGATGCTGTAATCAGTGATCTGTCCACGACAATTACCTTTACCGGTCTGGAACCGATTCTTGATAACCTGATCATCGCTGACCGTGAATTTGACTTCACAGATGCTGATGAAGTGATTTCTCTCTCTGATAATGGAAATCCTTTAGACGCGCTTTCCTATATCGATTCTACTGAGAGTGAATCCGTTCTGTTTCAAAATGCGACCAACTCGATCACGATTCGTACCAATAGTGTCGGTGCATCTCCCGGCATGGATACAATACAGATAAGTACGCTCTACAGTTCTTTCACGACCCACCTGACCATTGAGGGAGACAGTGATGACAGTGTCACTTTCCAGGGACCAGACCCGATTTTGCTTGGGGATGTGCTCATCAATGCCGGGAACGTCGACATTCAGACTGAAGTGATCGCGACTACTGTGGAAATCAGTACGACAGGATCGACTGACAGCACTTTCACGGGCGGAACGATCACAACAACTGGCTCGCAGCTATACAATGATGCCGTAAATATTACAACCGACACAACCTTAACCAGTTCAGGTGGAGGTTCGATCGAATTTGTCTCAACAGTCGATGGCAGTATCAACCTGGTGATTAATACTACGGGCGATACGATCTTTGGGGGCGCCGTCGGAAATACTCTGTCTCTGGCAACATTAACTACCAACGCCGGTGGAGTAACCTACCTCAATGGTGGGATTGTAAATTCGACAGGCAGCCAGATTTATAATGATGATGTCATCCTCGGAGCAAACACCGTTCTAACGAGTACTACGAATGATGTCATCATCTTCAATCAGACTCTGAATGGCCCCTATGCACTCGAAATCAATACGGGCAGTGATACGACATTTAACGGAACTGTCGGCAATAGCAATGCCCTGGCCAGCCTGACGACGGATGCCAATGGTATCACGAATATCAACGGGGTCAGTATTGATACAATTGATGGAATGACATTTCATGATGAAGTCCTTCTGGGCGCTGACACCCGCCTGGAAAGCTCAGCCAGTGGTGATATCACGTTTGAATCATTACTGGACGGGGCCTTTAATCTCGAAATCAATACGGCCGGTAACACAAATTTTGAAGACAAAACAGGTGATACTGCCGCATTGGCCAGCCTGACAACGAATGCTGGTGGCATAACAAATATTAATGGCGGAGTTGTCACGACTACCGGTTCTCAAACCTATCACGACGATGTAATGCTCGGAGTCTCTACGATCTTCACGTCGAATTTAAACGGCGATATCACCTTTAACGCAACAGTGACAGGCGGTGCGGGCATTACCGTCGATATCAATTCGACCAATGACATCAATATCAACGGCGCGTTTACAACCAACGAATATATCTCTGCAACAGCCGACAATGATATTCTCATCACCGCTCTGGTCTCCAGTACCAATGGAACCCTGACGTTTCTGGCCGACAATGATATTCATCTGACATCTACCGGCAGTATTGTCGCCCAGTCCAGCAGCCTGATTACCCTGACCGCTGACAACGACAATTCGGGAGCAGGAGCCATTACGCTCGATTCAGGCAGTTCCATCGAATCACAAGGCGGACAGATTCTCATGTCTGCCTATGACGATGTTGCTTTGTCATCCATTAAGACGACAGGAGGTCTGGTTGACATTACCTCTACGAACGGTGGTATCACTGACAATGACAGCACGGCCGTCGATAATGTCACCGCCAGTCAGTTGATCATGAACTCGAATCTGAGCATCGGTCAGTTGGCTGATGCCGTCGATACCTCCGTTTCATTCCTGGAAGCGGATGCCGGGACTGGAGGATTCTTCCTTGACAATACCGGCAATCTGACGATTGGCGGAATCGGTACCCAGGTGGGACTCGATGCCGACGCCGATATGGTCGTCAACGTTACAGGCACACTGGATGTCACGGAAGACACACAGTCCGCAGCCGGTTCAGTCACTTTAAATGCCTCTGAAACTTTGACTGTCGATGTGGGAACCACCGTAGCCACGTTTGGTACGGGGGTATTATTACTGACATCAACACGTAATATCAAACTCAACAGTGGCAGCAATCTGAAGACGGAAAACGGGGGGATTACCCTGCAGGCCAATATGGCAGGCACAACCACCGGTGACTTTTCAGGTATCGAAGCCGATAATGCCAGCCTCACTTCAACTGGCTCCGGAAGTATCAGCCTTACCGGCTTCGGTGGTTTGGACGCCGGCACCAGCAATCACTACGGGGTGCATCTGCATTCGGGAACCACAGTCAGTTCAACAGACACCGGCGCCCAGGCAGGAACAATTTCGATCAATGGAACGGGGGGAACCGGCATTGATCAGAACACCGGCATTCTGTTCGAGAATGTGGGAACTACCGTGAAATCCACAGACGGAACCATACAGATCACTGGCAACGCCGGTTCTGGTGTCGGGTTCCTGCTGGTAGATCAGGCGGAGATTGTCTCCAGTGGTACGGGTATGACCGCTGCAGAAGTATTCATCAACGGCACAACTTCCGCTGACCAGGCTGGTGTCGAAATCAACAGCAACGTGCAGTCAACCGATGGTGCGATTACTGTCACCGGGATCTCAACCGGCGCGGGTGCTGCCTCGGAAGGTGTCTTGATTCAAACAATGTCAGGGCAGGTCGTTTCCACCAACGGAAAAATCACGATCGACGGGACATCCAATGGCGATGATGGCATTGAAATCTCTGACGATGCTGTTGTCTCAACTTCAGGAACGGGTGACATTGAACTTCTGGGAAATTCTACCGGAACTGGCAATAGCATTGATTTGGATGCGACAATCAAAAGTAATACCGGCCTGGTGACGTTGACGGCTGAAGACGATATTCTTTTTGGCAGTGTCGCCTTGATTGAATCCACGTCAGGTACCGTAACACTGACTGCCGATAATGCTGCCGGCAACAATGGAAATGTAATCTCTCTGACTGACGGATCTCTGATAGATGCCGGATCAGGTGACATCAACCTGACAGCAGACGGTAACGTGTTACTGGCCGGTTTACTCACAACAGGCTCCGTAGAAGTGGAATCGCTCTCAGCCTCGATTCTGGATAATGGTGATTCTAACACCGATATCACTGCCTCCATTGCCATTCTCAATGCGGAGACGGGCATTGGAACCGGCAATCCTCTGGAAACAGCCGTCAGCACACTTTCTGCAACGGTATCCGGGGCAGGTAGCTTGTTGATCGATAACAGTATCGCCGTTGAACTTCTGGACCTGTCTACCTTTGATGGTGAAATCATCATCAATACGACGGCCACCATCACCGCGACTTCTGTTGTATCAACGAATGATTCCGGTGAGGACAATAATGATATTACACTGACTGCAACCGGCAGCAGCAGCGATATACTCGTCACCACAATCACAGCGGTCGGAAATGCCGATGTAATTTTGATCGCCGATGATGGAATTCTCGACACCGACGGGGGGGATTTGAACCGGATCACTGCAGATGACCTGCAGTTAACATCCAGCAGTGCAGGACTCACTGCTGACGGGATTGAAGTCGACACCGATGTCAACAGTATTACTGCTGAGGTAAATACCAACGCGGGGGGAATTCACGTTGATGAAGTTGACAGCGTCACGCTGACTCAGCTCACAACATTTGACGGATTCATCACTGTCAATGCAGCGGGAACAGTTACGGCACTCAATGTCAACTCAATCAACAATTCCGCATCCGATACGAATAATGGAATCACGCTCACGGCAACGGGAGTTGACAGTGATATTCTGGTAACCACGTTAAATGCACAAAACACGGCTGACATCACGCTCAATTCCGACCGGGATGTGCTGGATTCAGATAGCACGGACAGCAATCTGACGACAGGCGATCTGTTAACAATTGTCGCGGGTCGCAATATTGGTGGCATTACCAATGTCTTCACGGAGGCAGACTTTGATCCACTGCAGACGACCGTCGATCGGATGGATCTCACCAGTGGTGATCTCATCACAATCCACAATCTGAATACCACTCCAGAACTGCTCAATCTGGATGCTGGTACTTTAACTGCCGGGACCACTTTTGTGAAAGTGACCGGCGGTGCCATTGATGTATCGACTACTACGGGTATCAGTAATACGCAGGATACGATTGCTTTCGTCTCAGATGTTTCCATTACGGTACCGACGGGCTTAGAGACTGGAAACCTGCGACTTGATGCACCGGATATCATTGATGCGGGTGGTGGTGACATTGATATCAATGCCGTCGATACGATTTTGTTCCAGTCTGAATCATCGGAAGCGCTCATAATCACCGCTCAGAAATTTGATGGGACCACAACCGGCAGCGAATTCAACATCAGCAATGACTCCCCTGCCCTGGAACTGATCGATGTGAATGCGGACTCTCTCGCCTTGCTTGGTGGGACTGACACGAACGTGTCTCTGACTTCAGCTGGCAGCATCACTATCTCGAATCTGGTGCAGACCCAGGGAACGGGAACACTGTTCCTCGAAACGACGAATACTGATGCAGACCTCATCCTGGATGCCAATATTCAAAGTGATACCGGCTCTGTCAACGTTGAGACAGCAAATGACATTCGCTTCAACGGTACAACAAACCTGACCAGCACCTCGGGCAGTATTGTTCTGACAGCCGATGCAGACGCCGGTGCGGGTGGTTTCTTCGGCGCAATCACCATGAATGATGGAACGTTTATCGATGCCGGAGACGGAACGGTCAGCCTGGATGCGACTGGTGATATTGAATTGAGCCAGATTACAACTTTCAATGCCACTGATTTCGCGATTCGTATTGAAACCGATTCCAGCCTCATCGATTCAGGTGACAGTACCGGCGAAGATCTGATCGCCAATGAATCCGGTGCCCGCGTCACCATTATCGCAACTCTGGGTGTAGGTAAAGTTGCAGATTCGAATCAGCATATTGAAATCAACGTCGACCAGATCAATATCGTCAACGCCACGGGCGGTGAAATCCAGATCATCGAAACCGATGCCCTGATCGTGCATGACATTCTTCAGACGACAGCCGGTGATATCCGAATCCTTTCCGGGGGCGATATCACTTTGGCCGGTTTTATCGAAACCGTTTCAAATGATGTGCTGATTGATTCTCAAGCAGCGATTATCGATCAGAATGACGGGCTGCCCGACCCGCTCAACATCCATGCGACCAGCCTCGATCTCAACGCTGTTACGGGAATCGGAACGGGAAACAGACTTGAGTTCAGCGTCGAGACATTCTCAGCAGACACGACCACCGGCGATGTCCTGCTGCATAACACGGCAGATACGTCCGCCACCGCAACCAGCCTTTCCACCGCAGCGGGAAATATCGAACTGGAACAGATCGGAAATGAGTCTCTGACAGTTTACTTCGCATCGACTCTTGACGGGAATATGATCATTTCCAATACCGGTGATACACAGACTGATCTGCTGACTCTGACCTCGCTGACAGCCGGAGGCCTCTCTCCGGAAATCACAATTTCCACCATCAATTCCGGAAACATTCTGCTGGGATCTGTCACTGGCCTCGAGGGAGTGATCAATATCACCTCCGCTGGTGAAATCAACGATGCGGTTGACGATCAGGGGACTCCGCTAATTGATATCGCTGCCGCGGGCGGATCAATTACTCTTCAGGCTGAAAATGGAATTGGTAACTCCGATCCGATCGAAATTTCGGGGAGAACGCTCTCGGTCGATACCACAACCGGTAACATTGATCTGAACAATACTTCTTCTTCTGAAACCGGCGACGTCAGCCTGACCCGACTGACGACAGGGAATGGAACCATCGATTTTCAGCAATCGGGGGGAAGACATACGTCATTCCAGGAAGTCTCAACAACTGATTCTGCGATAACAATCATCACTGACGGTTCGATCCTGTTTGAGAATCCGGGTGTCCTGACCAATGTTGTATCAACGAATGGATCAGGTACCATTGATATCACTGCCACTGGAATAAATTCTTCGATTCAAGTCAATGATGGTCTCCGCACAACCGGAGGAACCATTGATCTGACGGCACAAAAAAGTCTGAATTTCGGGATCGCCGGCGACATCAGTTCTGCCAATGGTCAGATTACATTACTCGCTGATTCTGCCAGTCTCGGCGCGGGCGGTGGTGGAATCAGTATGTCGAACGGAACAGTGTTTGATGCGGGAACCGGTCTCCTGGACTTACAGGCCGGCGATAATATTGCGGTCGGCCAGTTGATTACAACGACTTTCACTCGACTGACAAGCACAGACGGTGGCGTGACCGATTCCGGTGATACCGGGGGCCGGGACATCATCGCTAACCAGTTGGCAATCAGGACTGCAACAGGAGCCGGTTCAACCAACTCCCTGGAAACCGCCGTTTCACTGCTGGCCGCGGTGAATACCGATGCGGGGAGCATCCAGATCAACAACGATCTGGGAGGCGCATTATTAACCATTGGTACGGTTGACGGTGTGGCCGGGATCACAAACTCAGCGGATACTCCGGGTCATATTATCATTTCAAATGCGAGTCCGCTGACCGTGGATTCGCCTGTGATCAACAGCTCTGGTGGAAATATCGATCTGGAATCTACCGGCCCTGGTAACTTGACGCTGAATGCATCCGTGCGGGCATTCGGTGGTAACGGAAACATCAATGTCGAAGCTGGTAACGGAATCCTGGATATCAATGATACTGGCACCTCTTCCGATTACAGTGTGGCAGGCACCGGAATCTTTTCAGGTCATGGTACCAGTGGTGTCTCGATTGATTCGAGTACCACACTGAATTCGCAGACGGGGGCCATTGCCGGGCTGCCTCCCGACTTACGCAATATCCTGACTCCACAGATTCTGCCAACAGGTGTCGGAACTGTGACTGGTGACTTCGGGCGTTTTTCCGAACAGAATTTCTTCATCACCATCGACTGGGGTGATGGCACCGTTGAAACCTTCAACTTCGATAATCCCGGTTCATTTGAGTTCCAGCACACCTACGCCGGGAATCCGAATGCACAAAACCCGGCAGCGGATATCCCGATTCTGGTTACGATGCAGGGCGATCAACAGTTCACCTTCTCTGACGGAAACGGCAGTCTGGATTTCACTGTTGAATCTGGTTTGCTGCAAACACCCGGTGAAGGTCTGGCGACTGTCGCCATTGACACGACGCCCCAGGTACCGCTGTTGATCTTCCCGCAACAGGAAATGATTCTTGATTCAACATCGAATTTCCAGAGTATCTTCACAAACAAAGATACGCAGTTGATCGATTCGGCAATCAACGAAGCAAATAATAACGCAGAGCGGTTGGTGTTTTTGCGAATCCTGGCACCCAATGGCGATATTATTGAAGATGTACCACTCCAGGAATCGGATCTCGACAATCTGCCGAAACTGTTCAAAACACTGCCCGATGGGCGATATCAGATCTACCTGAAAGAAGCAGGAGAAGAACGGGTTCGTCTGCTGATGGATGTCGATATTCGAAATGGGAAAGCCAGTGATGTCACGGAGGAGCAATCTGCTCCGCCAACAGAACCGGGCCCGGGGAATGGTGCAGATCAGCAAAACACAAGCCATCTGAATACGGATGACCCGCTGTCAGAATCACTGCGACAGATTCAAGAGATGGTGACGGTCATCCTCGCAGATGCAGGAATCACCGATCTTCTCGATAACTGGTTCCCTTCGGAATCAACTTACCTTGAGGGCGCTGCCGAGTTTCCCCGGTTGGAACCGAGTGATAGCTTGCGTGAATTCCACAATTTGAATCAGCGGGCCGATCAGCAGCAGGCGTTCAGTGACGAGCAAGCCTGGAGCAGTGCCGCCCTGCTTTCAGGTTATTATCATGGAAAAACATTATTGAAAAAGCCGGCAACAACAGAACAGCGCGAAACGGCACTCGAGAAATATGGGAATCGCCTGCTGAATCGCCGTTACAATATATATCGTAATAATCCCTGATGTCAGCAGTTACTGATATCGTTCCAGTTATAAATAATTCAGGCTTCCGACCACAGTCATCATTCTCATTTATGAAAAGAGAGCAACGTTACGATCGTCGTCGACCGTAACGCTAAATTGCGGGTAACATTATGAATGACAATCCAGATCGAAAAGAAGAAAACGAAGATTCGTCTGATGAACTGAATCCGCAAAACGGCCAGACTCAATCCGATTCGGAATTTGATTCGAACGACCGTAGCAGCGAAATAGATCAGACCATCATTTCTGATCAATGGGATTCCGAAACAATCAGCGGTGATTCATTTGACACGGCGGATTCGGAAGAACTGTTCCAGACCAGTGATGACTCAGGTTCCGATCAGGATACCTTCGAGGATCTGCCTGCGAATGATCAGACGATCGGCGCGAGCATCCCCGACGATGATATCTATGCCACCGTGGTCGATCCGAATTCCGTCGACCCTGACCAGACCATGGAGTCTGATGAAGATGGTCAGTGGGCGGGTATGCAGACGATTAACGAAAACCCCGAAGAACAAGCAGAAGACCGAAATGACCAGACTTTGATTCTGGATGAACCCGTGGAGAATTCAGATATCGGAGCCACATATGTCGAAGATAGTAACTCGCGATCCGATATCGACGCCACCCTGGTTTCGGATGATGTCCCTCCCGAGTTGATGGCGACCATGAATTCTGCCTGGGGGGATGACATGGCCACAATGGCTGATCGCCCCGATATGACGATCAAGGCGCCTGATCTGCCTGGTGACCTGATAACCAATCAGACATCGCTGGTAATCAAGAAACGTGAATTCAGTGACACCACAAAATCTGAATTCAATGATAATGCAGAATACGAACTGCTGGAGATTCTTGGCCAGGGGGGAATGGGGGTCGTCTATACGGCACGGCAGACTTCCATCGACAGACAGGTCGCTGTCAAAATGCTGAAAAGCAAGACAGCCAAAAGTAGTGAGCAGCGGCATAAATTCCTCGCGGAAGCAGTCGTCACGGGTGAACTCGACCACCCGAATATTGTTCCCATTTATGATGTAGGCAGCAACAATACCGGTGCGCTGTTCTACTCAATGAAAAAAGTGGAAGGCCGCCCCTGGCTCAAAACGGTTCGCAAAAACACACTGGCTGAAAACCTTAATATTCTGATGAAAGTTGCCGATGCGGTCGCGTTTGCTCATTCGCGCAGCGTAGTGCATCGTGACCTGAAACCGGAAAACGTCATGCTGGGTGAGTTCGGTGAAGTTCTGGTCATGGACTGGGGACTGGCACAATCCACATCTGGATTCCGCAAATCAAGCAGCATTATCACTACCTCCAGCATGGGGGGCACCCCTGCTTACATGGCGCCGGAAATGGCCACCGGACCTGTAGATAAGATTTCACCACTTTCAGATATCTATCTGCTGGGTGCGATTCTGTACGAAATTCTCACGGGACGTCCGCCGCATACCGGCAAGACTGCCATGAAATGTCTGATGGCGGCTGCCAAGAATAAAATTGTTCCCACCGAGAAAAAAGGCGAGCTCATAGATATCGCCATGAAAGCGATGGCACTTCGCCCGCAGGATCGATACCCCAGCGTGCAGGCCTTCCAGCAGGCGATTCTGGCTTACCAGTCGCATTCAGAGAGTATCTCACTGGCAACACGTGCTGAATCTGATTTGAACAAGGCCATTGAGACAGAAAACTATGAACTGTTTTCGCGGGCCCTGTTCGGGTACCAGGAAGCGCTTTCGCTCTGGCCGGAAAACAGCACAGCTCGTACCGGGGCAGAAAAAGCAACACTCAGCTATGCCGGTCTGGCGTATGGGAAAGGTGACTATGACCTGGGGCTCTCCCTGTTGAATTCAGAAGACCCTGCCCACCAGGAACTGATCGAAAATATTCGTGCCGCCCAGGCTGAACGCGATGCCCGCCAACAGCGTCTCCGCGCTGCGAAACGCGTTTTTGTCGGCATGCTGGCGACCGTGATGTTTGTTGTCACCGGAGCCTTCTTCTGGATTCGCGCAGAAGCCAATCGTGCACTGGCGGCGGAGAAAGTCGCAGAGACAGAACGCGACACAGCCGTGCAGGAACGAAAAAAAGCCGTTGAAGCACAAGCCCTTGAAAAAGTGGCGCGAGAAAAAGCAATTGCAGCACGTGATGAAGCGATTGAAGCACAACGCAAAGAAGCGATTGCTCTGCAGGAAGCAAAAGAATCCGAAAAGGAAGCGATTTCTCAAAAAGAAAAAGCGGAAATCGAAGAGAAAAAGGCTGTTGTAGCCAAAAAGCAGGAGGAATACGAAGCCTATATCGCCCGCATCGGTCTGGCAGCGGCGAAAATAGATGAGAATGCATTCGAGAGCGCGGTAGAATTGCTCAACGATTGTCCCCCCAGTTTGCGCAACTGGGAATGGGGGCGTTTGATGCATCTCTGTTCGCAGAGCAGTCGGACTTTCGATGCACAGGCACCGATCGATGCGCTTGCGATCTCTCAAGATGGTTCCAAGTTTGTCACCGGTGGCAAAGATGGTGTGGCCCGCCTCTGGGATCGCACTACCGGAAGAATTCTGGCTACTTTCGATCACCAGAAACATCCGGTACTTGCCGTCGCCATCAGTCCTGATGGAAAAACTTTGGCGACAGGCAGTGAAGACCCCCAGGGATTTATCAAACTCTGGAACCTCGATTCACATGCCCCCATTCCGACCACGTTCAAAAATGCTTCCGGGAAAACCCCTTTTGACCAGGGGCATACCGAAGGTGTGTTAAGCATTTCGTTTTCCAAAGACGGGAAACGGCTTCTCACCAGTTCTTATGATAAAACAGCCCGCCTCTGGGATGTGAAATCAGGCGATCAGTTAAACCGCTACTGGGGACACAACTGGTGGGTCTGGGATGCAAATTTCTCAACGGATGAAAAGCGAATTGTGACAGCCAGTCAGGATGGAACCGCGATTATCTGGAATACAGAAACAGCAGAAAAAGGGGCTCCCTTCACCGGTCATCAGGGACCCATCTATTCCGCAGACTTCTCTCCTGATGCAGATAGTACACGCGTTGTGACCAGCGGTTATGATCGACGCGTTCTTCTGTGGCGTCCGGAAGACATTGTTCCCTTTGATTTCTCGAAACTCGTCTCCGGCAAAGAAAGTGAGCCCCCGGCTTACGTCGCTTTTGAAGGTCACCAGGAAAGCGTCCAGTCTGCAGAATTTACGGCTGATGGAAAGATGCTCATCTCTGCCAGCCATGACAACACAGTCAAACTCTGGGATATCGAAACGAATAAAGCACTGAAAACATTTCGCGGGCACGACAGCTGGGTTCAGGCCGCCATGATTCTGAATGACGGCAAGTGGATCCTGTCGGCGAGCCACGATGCACAGCTGAAATTATGGAACATTGCCAATTATGCAGAAATCCGTACTCTCAAGGGGCGGGTCCTAGCACAGCACGTAGATGCCATTCTTGATGTCTCGTTCTCGAGTGATGGAAAACAGCTGGTCACAGCCAGTCGTGATAAAACGGCGATTTCCTGGGATGTCTCTACCGGAAAACCCAATAAAGAATTTACAGAAGGACACGCATTCCTGGCTTCCAGCGCGGTCTTCCTGCCTGATGGCAAGCGACTTGCCACTGCCGCCGTTGACAATTCGGTACGCATCTGGGATATCCAGACAGGAACCGAACACAAACGATTTGAACACACCGGTCGCAGCGCTGCCATTGATGTCTCGTTTGATTCAAAACTGCTCGTGACAGGCAGTGATGAAAAAACCGTTCGCATCTGGGACATCACGACGGGAGAACTGCTCAAAGAACTTGCCGGTCATCATTCGGAAGTAAGTGCTGTTGCCATCTCACCCGACAAAAAATACTGTGCCAGTGGCGATGCGCGTGGACACTGCATGCTCTGGGACAGGGAAACTGGAAAATTATTACATAAACTGACCGGGCATACACGACGCATCACGGCAATTGCATTCTTACCGGATGGGAAAACAGTACTTTCTGCCAGTGGAGATAACACGGTAGGCAGCTGGGATGTAGCCTCCGGTAAAGAAAATCAGGATCAGATACTGAAACACCCCGATGCCATTCTTTCAATGGCTGTTTTTGATCAGGGGAAACAGGCTGCAACCAGCTGCGCTGATGGACTGGTACGAATCTGGGACCTGGGAACCTCTAAAGTCACACGCACGATTGAGCCAGTAAATGGTTTAATCAATTCAGTCAGTGTGTCTCAGGATAATAAACGTCTCCTGACAGCCAATGTGCAGCAGCGTGTGATTCAGCTCTGGGCTCTGGAAACCGGAGCCGAACTGCGAATCCCCGGAGAGAATGGTCAGTTGAAACCCTTCCTGGATTTTCGTGCCAAAGGGGGCATGCTGTGGACGGCCATCTTCTCTCCTTATCACAATTCAATTCTGACCGTCGGCGGACGTGATGCGCGGCTCTGGAACGATGTGACTGCGCGTCAGGTCATGGCATTTCATCCACATGGTGTCGTCGCTTCCGCAGCTTTCTCACCGGATGGAAAATGGCTCGTGACAGGCAGCTGGGATAATTCTGCCAAAATCTGGAATACGCAAACTGGCCAGGCAGAAAAGAAGCTTGAACAGAAACACAATGGTTATGTTAACACGGTCCGTTACTCACCGGATGGCAAGCGTATCCTTACCTCCAGCGATGATGGGACTTCAAAAATCTGGGATGCCACCAGTGGTGACATTCAGATGAGCCTGGAGCAGCCGAATACGCATGTGAAAAGTGCCATCTTCTCACCCGATGGATCACAAATCGTAACCGCTTCCAACGACAAAACACTGGTGATGTGGGATGCGAAAGCCGGTAAAAAATTGAAAACATTCACAGGACACGAATGGCCCATTCGGGAGGTCGCTTACTCCCATAATGGTAAACGACTGATTTCAGGATCGGAGGATAACACAGCGATTATCTGGGAGATTGACACCGGGAAGAAAACCGTCCTCGCCGGGCACACAGCACCGGTAGCTTCAGTCGTTTTCTCACCCGATGACAGTCGGGCCTTTACCGCCAGTGATGACGGTACCGCGAAACTCTGGGACACGGATTCCGGAAAGGAAATCCTGACGCTCAGCAGCCATGCACAGGGTGTCACATCGGTCGATTTCTCGCCGAACGGACGTTTTGTAGCGACGGGCAGCCAGGATGGCCAGGCGATTTTATGGCTCACTGTTGACTGGAAGAATAAAGCGCCCCAGGTCGTGCAGTTAAACCGTTAAAAGTGAAAGTGCCCATGCACGCCATAATGCGGTCGGTAAAAGCGGGGCCGCGGACGCGGTCGTACAAACACGACAGAAGGGGAACTGACCACCGTGGGGGTCTGTCGAACGATCACAGGCTCTGCTGAATTCACATAATTGTGCTGCTGCATGAATTCAATCAGAGGGTCGCTGAGCCCCTGCTGTTTGAGCGCAATAATGCTTTGTGGACTCAGGTCAAAAGCGCCTCCCCGACTGCGAATGGCTCCCATGATCACGGAATCACTCACGCCGCTGTGAGCCATCTGCAATACATCGTGATTATGAATCGCAGCGCGGGCCACTCGTTCATGATTTGCCTGGGCAATGGCCACGTCGCGTTCTTCCCGGGCATCTTCTGCGTTTCCAATCAGGCTTCCCGCCAGTCCGCCTGTGGCAGCTCCAATCAGGGCACCTGCGCCGGCGTTACCGGAATGATTTCCAATAATGGCTCCGGTGACGGCACCAATGCCAGCCCCATGCGCGGCCCCTGCTTCGGTATGATTCATCGAAGCACAACCCACTTGGGAAATTAATCCCAGAACCAGCAGGGTGATCCCTGATTTATGTGACAGACAGTTCATTTGTGTGAATCCTTCCACCCTTACTCTTGCACTTTTTACAATTCAGGCGCAATCTAAATTGTAAGAGAGTCCATCAGGATGGCTCTCTCTAAATATATCGGGATTGCAGACCTGCAGTATCAGATATTTTAAATGTTGTACAGACAATTTTTTAAACCAGATTATAGACCTGCCACAATTCAATTCTCTAAGCTGTGATATGACGATCTGTTACAATTTTTTATATTGAAAAACGGAATCGACACTGCCTGGTGACTGCTATAATGAGAGACAACTTGCCTGGGGACTATCAGTACAGAGCAATCTGCTTCCCGTAGATCATGAAAGAAAGCAAATTATATTCCATGAAGGAAAAACTTTGATGCACACAACCAAATCAGACCCCGTGACGATGGTCGTGACTGCTCATCCCGCTCCTGGAAATCAGAAAGAGTGGGAAGAAACACTGACGAATACGATTCAGGCTTCTCTCAAATTCCCCGGCCACCTGGGGACCACCGTCCTGAAACAGGAGTCCACCCGGAAACCCACCTACCAGATTGTCCTGCGATTCGATCAACTGGAGAATCTGGAACGCTGGAAGAATTCCCCGGAACGTGAACACTGGATCTCCAAATTGCACGCACTGGAACATTGTCCTCCCGCGATCACTCATAACACCGGTCTGGAAACCTGGTTCGAATTAACACATCATGACGAACAGCAACCGGTCGAGCCTCCGCCTAAATATAAAATCGCGGTCATCGTGTGGATCGCCGTCTATGCCTCCGTCATTCCCGTGATTAATCTCATCCGCCCTCATATGACCGAACTGCATTTTTTGATTTCCAGCGCGATTACAACTTCAATCACGGTCCCCCTGATGACATGGGTCATGATTCCTCTCTTAAGCTGGCTGCTCAAAGGCTGGCTTTATCCCGAAAACAGAAAGACCTGATCAGTCAAGACTGCCGTTTAATGCCAGTTACTCCCTTGCCCGCCGATCAGAATCAGACTCGGCGTTCCAGTCAGCCCAGAGAACCAGAAGCTCACCAGCGATAAACACCCAGTTGCTTTGCCTCTGGCAGATGTTCCTCGAGGACAAATTCTGGACGATCATGCGAATTCACATAAGCGGCAATATCCAGCGCATCCTGCTCGGATAAATTTGTCTCATCGGGAGGCATCGCGACTTTCAGCCAGGCGGCCAGCTTGTCGTTACGGCTCATTCCCGCTCCCGTGTTATACGAGTTCTCACCCCAGACCGGCGGTCCCGCTTCGCCTCCAGTTCCCTCGCTCCCATGACAGTCGGCACACTGGTTTGAAAATAATGTCGCGCCGCGTTTTGCATTTGCCAACTCAGTTCGAAGCTTAAGAGGCCTGACATGATTGGGGCCCAGTGGCTTTTCATGATTCATTCGGATCGTATTTCCGGACGAGAGCCAGGTGATATACGCCGTAATCGCGGTCGATACTTTACTTCCCAGCGGAGGTCGCATTCCATTCTGGCTGCGCATGAAACAGTTCAGTACCCGGTCTTCCAGTGTAATCACTCGTTTCTCACGGGGAGACCAGGCAGGATACGCAGTCGCTATTCCCAGAAAAGTAGCGGCACGCGGGTCAGTTCCTGCCTTGAGATGACAGGAACTGCAGGTCAGGGAATTGCCCACATACTCTTTTGACAGTGGATGGACGTTCGTCTGTTCGACAATGGCTCGACCGAGCCTGACAATTTCACCCAGTTCATGAGGAGGGTACTCGCTGGGTACCTGGTACTTTTCAGATTTCATCGGCGGCATTTCAGCCGACACAACCGTCAGGAGAAATGAGCCTGTCAGCAGTAGAATAAATATAATAATCCAGCGATCACGCATGAGGGTCTCTCTTTATGCAATACAGAATCAGAAATTCCAGTCAGTGAAGATGGTCTCCGGATTTTATGCTCAAAGAAGTTCATGGTCTGTGAGAAATAATACAATCTATCATTTTAATAGCGGTACATAAGCGTATCCGTCCGCCTGCAGATTGACCAGGGAAGTCAAAGCAGAGACTGCGACGTCAGCAAACACAACGACTTCTTCCGACTGTTTTCCCTTACCAGTCAGTGATTGACCACATACATAAATGGCAACCCCGGCTTGATGCAGTTCGTGTAAACAATCCAGGTTGGGATTACGTTCTGCTTTAAAATGCTTCGCATACGCATCGTCATTTAATACACACAAGGTTGCATCGCCATGCAGGACAACAGCAATTTTCACCGCCGCCGGTGTTTTACCAGCTCCCTCATATATGTTGATATACCTTGCCAGTTTTTCAATAGCTGGATTCAGCTGGTCGGCTGCCCCTCCTTTCGTGAGATCAACACAGATTTTACTTTCAGCCCGTGGCTGCTGGGAAGCGGCCGGTAGTGCAACGACTTTCCCGTATTTTTGAATTTTCGGGTGAATGTACTCCGTTTTTGTATTATCATTCTTCGCCGCGGGAACAGGATGATTTTTCATCGCTTCGGGGAAACCGCGTTTTACAAATTCTGAAACCGTCTTCGCATGTTCCTGAATCAGTTTTGCAACATAGGGATTCTCAGACGTCTCCAGCACACGCACCCCTTTGGGAGTATCTTCTGTTACCATCTTGATTTGCCCGGCATGTTTGAACAGTTCGGCAAACAGAGGGTCACGCATCCGAATGGGCTGCCGCTTTTCAATCCGTTCTTTCATCCAGTAGACATGCTCCCTGATTTTCGCAGCAACCTGTGGATCGTCGGATTCTGCCAGGGTCTGAACCCCGTTGGGAAGCACACGGACTTCACGCTTTATTTTCTGGTGATTCTCGAGCAGATAACGAAAATCCATATGATCGCGGTCATGTCCCTGCCCTTGCCCGGCACCTCCCTTACCTCGACCGTGACCATGACCTCGACCTGCTGGTCCATGCTGGGCCAGAACAGATCCAGCGGCCAGGCAGACCAGGAGAATGAGCATTCCAGTTCGCAATAACGTCGTCTTCATTGATTTCTTCCTTTTTTACAATTTGTAAGTATTCGTGAATTGATCGACCGGTATAAAAGCAATCAGACGCGTCCCTTGAGCATGCCTCTCCAGTACAAAACCGGCAGCAGATATTTTTTCAGCAGCCACATACTCCAGCGTTCCTGCGCCTGATTGATCGGAAATGTTTCATCCGGATTCTTGTCGTAATCAAATTCTGCCAGAACGAGTTTTCCATAACCTGTCACCAGGGGACAGGATGTATAACCGTTGTATGTGGCAGTCAGCGGTTTACCCGCGATCAGGGACTTCAGGTTTTGGACAACCGTGGGCGCCTGCTTGCGAATTGCTGCCGCTGTTTTTGAAGTCGGCAGATTACTGCTGTCGCCCAGCGCGAAGACATTCGGGAACCGCACATGCTGCAACGTATTTTTATTGACATCGACCCACCCATTCTCGTCAGCAAGAGAACTCTCTGCGATAAATGTGGGAGGTCCCATCGGAGGGGTAACGTGAATCATGTCGTATTTGACAGAGCTTTCCTCACCCGTTTCCAGATCACGAAATATCGCTTCTTTCGTATCAGCAGAAATGGCAACCAGACTCTGATTAAACCGGGTTTCAATACCTTTTCGTTTTACAACCTGCTCCAGAACCTTCCGATATTTCTCGACTGCAAACAGGCTGCCAGTACCCGAGATAAATATGATTCTGCATTGATCTCTGATTCCCTGCTGGCGAAAATAATCATCAGCCAGATAACAGATCTTCTGTGGGGCACCTCCACATTTAATTCCTGTGACGGGCTGGGTAAAAATGGCCGTCCCCCCCTCGAAATGACTGATATTGTCCCACGTACTGCCGACAGACTCGAAGGAATAGTTACTGCAGACTCCAGCCTGTCCCAGATTTTCTTTTAATCCTTTGACGTTATCCCAATTAATTTGAATCCCGGCGCAGACAACTAGGTAATCGTATTTAATCGTTTTCCCATCGCGCGTGATCAACTGATTATGTTGTGGTTCAAATTTGATAACCGCATCACGAATCCATTTCGCTTTGCGGGGAATCACAGAAGCTTCGTCACGTCGTGTTTTTTCCATACGAAAAGCGCCCCCGCCTACGAGGGTCCAGGCGGGCTGGTAATAGTGGCTGTCGGAGGGATCCACGATGGCCACATCCAGCTGATTCGACCAGCCCCGGGTGAGCTTTGAGGCAACAGTGATTCCAGCTGTCCCACCGCCAACGATTACAACCTGGTGATGAATCACCCGGCCAGAGCCATTCATGGCCGGCTCGTCTCTCTGATGGTTTTTAACGGGTTTGGAAATCATTTGCGTTCTCCGAAAAAAGTTGATGTGAAACGGGAATCCACTTCGCAACGGTCAACCTTCGATTGTTTCCCCGATATGCGACCGGGTATTTCAGCCTCAGGGGGGCTCGGCCTGTGGCAGCACCTGAACAGGCATGTTTTGACTCCCAGGCGAGGCAGGAGATATACATGAAACACGATCCATGCTGCGATGATTGCCAGTAAAACCAGGATTGGACTCATTATAATTTCTCCAGGGAACAGGCCTTGATACTGCCGGGACTGCAAGTGACACCATTCTCAACCGAAATCGTGGCAGGCAAGCCGGCTGCCTGCCATGCCTGGAAGCCACCTGCCAGATTGATGACCTCAATCCCAGCAGCCTGTAAAATACTGGCCGCAATTGCAGATCGTGCCGAACTCTGACATTGCACGACAACCGGTTTTGACCGCTCAATTTCAGCCAGGTGTTCTGGAAGATGCCCCAGAAAACGATGTTCGGCCTGAGGAATATGGCTTGCATTCCATTCTGAGTCTGATCGAACATCGATCAGTTTGACTTCACAGGATTCAATCCGCGCCGCAATGTCTTCGGCGGAAACCACAGCATAACTTTCAGTCGCCAATTCTTTCGCGATGACCTCAGAGCGCCGAAATGCACCCTGTAACTGAGTATCGATGCCAATTTTCTGCAACACACGAACCGCCTCTGATAAATCAGCAGTTTCCGTGATGAGATAAACCGGCTTTGAATAGTCAATGAGCCACCCCGCCCATCCCGACAGCATCGACAGGGGAATATTCACTGTTCCCGGCACATGGGCTTGTGCAAACTCTGCTGAAGGAGTGAGATCAAGTAGTGTCGCCTGAGGACTGTATTCACCTATTCTCGCCGGATCAAGATAATCAGGCAGACCGGTATCCCCGATTATGCCAGGACCTTCTTTATTGACCCGTTTCATCACAGCAAAATATTTGGGTGCTTCGGGCTGGTCAGACAGAATGTATTTTACAAAAGCGGTTTCATCATCAAACTGCAGTGCAGGGTTGAATCGTTTTTCATATCCCACGGTGGAAGACGGGATCGCCCCCAGTCCTTTGCCACAGGCACTCCCTGCCCCGTGAGCTGGCCAGACCTGCAGGTAGTCGGGCAGACCTTTAAACCGTTCCGCCGAATGATACAACTGATGCGCACCCGCTTTCGCACTCCCCATGATGCCCGCGGCTTCTTCCAGCAGATCCGGGCGGCCAATCGAGCCAACAAAAACAAAGTCGCCGGTAAAGATCCCCATCGGCTCAGTCGCTCCGCCCCCCAGGTCTGTCAGCAGAAACGAGATACTTTCGGGAGTATGACCCGGAGTATGTAGAACCGCAAATCTGATATTTCCGATTTGGAATGTATCGCCATCTTTCAGCAGTTGTGTATCATACTGATCTGCGTATTCATACTTCCATTCGGCCGGACCTTCATCTGAGACATACAATTTTGCGCCAACGCGATCGGCCAGTTCTCGTGCCCCGGAAACATAGTCGGCATGAATATGTGTTTCTGCAACGGCAGTCAGTCTGACACCTTCTCGTTGCGCTGTTTCGAGGTATTGATCAATATCCCTGCCCGGGTCCACAACGATTGCTTCGCCGGTTTTTTGACAGCCCACCAGATAAGAAGCGTGGGCCAGCTTCGGATCGTAAAAATATTTCAGCAACATCACTCTTCTCCTTTGTTATTGTGAACAGGTATCTGACTTTCCGCTTGAATCTGCTTCGAAGCTACTATCACCGCAGTAGCAGGCGCGGCAGGATGCAGGTATTTGCCGCCCTCACGTACTATGACAAACCCACCCAGCAGAATCAGAAATCCAGCAAAGACCGATTTCAGCATTTGCTGGTTCAACCGTGTATTAATGTGACGGCCGATCATGCTGCCAACGATACCCATGACTGCGAAAATCAATATCGTCTGCCAGTCGACTGACATGTGATTCGCTGACAGAAAGTACTCGTACCTGGCAAAACCAACGGCAGCCTGAAATACGATGATGACCAGACTGGTCCCGATTGCCAGTCGCATGGGAAGTTTGCCGAGGATGACCAGGGCCGGCACAATCAGAAAACCGCCTCCCACCCCGACAAAGCCAGTCAGAAGACCGGCGAAAATGCCTTGCAGCACCATTTTCCAGGCGGGGGACCGCCTGGGTGACTCATTGCCGTTAGCGTCGATCGTTTCTGGTTTTCTAAGCATGATCAACGCAGCCCCTAAGAGAACGCTGCCAAAAACGACCAGCTGAACGGCCTCTGCCGCCAGTCCGCCTGACCAGGCACCCACCAGTGTCCCCAGCATTCCAGGGAGTCCAAAACAGAACACACTACGCCAGTCAATCTGTTTCGCATTGGCATAGGGAATCGCTGCAGCGATGGCAATCAATCCCACAATGGCCATTGATTCCGCTATAGACTCCTTGGTCCCGTGTCCGACCAGGTAGATCAGTACCGGAACTGTAATCGCTGAGCCACCCGCCCCCAGCAGACCTAAGGTTAACCCGATCAATAGTGAACCAGCCAAAATATAAACCACGATACTGTTCCGTTCAGTCCTGAGATTCTGATTCGCAGACAGTAGTCGAAGTATTCCCTCTGACATCCTGTCCTGACACAACATTATATCGTAATATTGCGATATATCTACATTTAATCGAAACAGATTGGCAATATTAATTCGGACAGACGTCACTGCTGAGATTGTGGAGAGGAGCCCCCTTCTCAGCACGCGATTGCGTTTTTAATTTCCGGAACGGGGCAAAAGGCATAAGCCCTTACAGGGTATAGCTTAGCAGCTCATTACATGTGTGATAAATTTGAAATACAGAATCCTTCAATAACCATAGACAGGTTTGATTTCACGCAAGAATTGTTGACAAACTGACCTCCAATCGAACTGGACACTCAACGTGGTCTCAAAAAAACGCGTTGAGTTAATCCCTTTGTGACACGAATTGGCCCCCTGCTCCCGTTTCCGACAGCATCCTGTCGGGGCTCGGTTTCCCTCGGCACGGCTCTCAGTATTGGAGCGTGTACTTTCGGTATAGGATGTAGTAAAACAGTTTGGATTCAGAATGAACTCAATGTGCCGCCGTCCGTTCTGACTCTGTTCTTAAGGATTTCAAAGGAAGATTATATGGATCGCCTCGGCCGGATCTATGCCATTTTACTCGTTCTGGTTTTATCCCAACTGGTCGGAAAACTCTCTGCGACAGAAGATCTGAACCCGCGGCTGCGAGAACTCGATTTTTCTCCTTTTCAAAAATCACTGGATCGCTTCAAAGCGACAAGAGCCGAGGAAATCCATGATCTGGTGATTGATGCTACCATCTCGGATCTGCAGGCAGCCCTTGAGGCTGGCAGACTGACTTCGGAAGAACTCACCCTTTACTTTCTCGATCGTATCCAGCGTTTCGATCAGAACCTGCGCAGCTATACCGAACTCAATCCCCGTGCGCTGCAGGAAGCCAGAACCGCGGATGCTTCAAGGGGGAAAGACTCGAAACGCGGTCCCCTGCATGGCATACCCGTGAATCTTAAGGATAACATCGATACCAGGGCCCCCCTTCATACGACCTGTGGTGCCGAAATCCTGCTCAATCACAGCCCCGACAAGGATGCCGAACTCGTAACCCGCCTGCGTTCTGCCGGTGCGGTCATATTAGGAAAAGCCAGTCTCTCTGAATTTGCAGGTGCTTTAACCATGGACCCTTCGGGTGCGAATGCCGTCAGCGGCGCTGGTGTGAATCCTTACGCTCCCGAACTGGATGTCTCCGGTTCCAGCAGTGGATCTGCAATTTCGACCTCAGCTTATCTGACGACAGCCAGTGTTGGCACTGAAACATCGGGCTCACTGATTTCACCCGCTTCGCAAAATGGGTGTGTGAGTATGAAACCCAGCCGGGGAGTAGTAAGCGGCACGGGAGTGATCCCCCTGGTCCGCTTTCAGGACTCAGCAGGTCCTGTGGCCCGCAATGTCACGGATGCTGCGATCATGCTGGCAGCAATGGACCAGGCAGACGTCGATTATGCAGCCACTTTAAATACGGAAGCCCTGCGGAACGTTTCAGTCGGCGTATTACGGGATGAGATTCTCTGGTCTTCCGCCCCTGCTCTCCCCCTCGAATGGTTTTCTGAACAACATGCGATCATGCAGAAAATCGATCGGGGGCTGCAGAAATCGCACGCCAGCTCCCAGGCAATCCAGCTACCGCCCGAACAGCTCACATCGTTAAGCAGGCTGATTTTCATAGGGCTCGCTCAAGATTCGATCGGCTACCTGATCAATGCGGGAGCACCAGTCGCTTCTCTGAATGATCTGAGAAATTACAACGAACAGCAGCCTGAGATCCGCGTCCCGTTTGGGCAGCTGCTTGTCCGCTATGGTTGTTCCCTGATCGGTGAATTCGCAGATCAGGTTGGCTCCAGCGAAAACGATCTGACAAACCAATATCAGCAACTGGCTTTGCAACTTCGTAAACAGGCGGCAGACATACTCGACAATATATTTAACGAAAATGAGATCGACCTGATCGTCAGCCTGGCGAATGACCAGTCCCCGCTTTATGCAACCGCCGGTTATCCTGCGATTACCATTCCACTCGGTCTGGATGACGACGGTTCCCCTATCGGAGTCACCCTTATCGGCCGAAAAGGGGATGATGCCAAACTGCTTTCCCGGGCATTCGCCTTTGAACAGGCTACAAAATACCGGGTCAATCCGGGAAAACCATTCAGACAGATTCAGAAATTCCAGGCTGTTACCTTTGACCTGAAGTCTCCCAACGTTCATTTCGGTAACAGCCTCTCTCTCGGATCAGCCAGTCATCATGTCCAGTCCGTGCCCATCCGCCAGCAGATCAATGGCATGGTGCTTGGTATGTCGGTCCGGGATCTCAATCAGGATCGAATACCAGAAGTCTACATTTCAGTACGGATCGATGAAGAAACAGACTCCCTGCTCATCTATACGCTCAACAGCAGACACGCATTGACCAGGGTCGAATTCCCCCCACTGGATCCCTCTGCCGGCTATTACGGAAACGATCGCTATGTCTTGCAGGATTCGACGATCACGCGAATCTTTCCTCTCTTTACCAGTGATCCCGACGACATACGACCCACGGGAAAAAGTCGACAGATTACCTACCAGCTGAAACTGGATGCCGATCGCGTCTCTCTGAAACAGACCCGAATCAGTGAAATCAGCAGTCCCACGACTGACTGATGCAGGTTATCCAGCCGGTCGCGATTCCCCTCGATAAACCACTCACCCTCGGCGTTCGTTTTGATCTCAGTAGAAATCTGTTTAAACCTGCTCAGATTTCTCCAACTGTGAAAATTCGACTTGACCGCGGCGCGCCAACAGCGATAAGCGCTGTTTTGAGTCGCGCGCGTGCCCAGTTTACAGTGCACTGAAACACGCCACAGTAGTTCTGAATCTTCACTGCAATACAGCCTGTTTTTTCCCGATTTGCACTGCCTGAAAGCACACCCGTTCGTGATGTAACCCTGCGGGTCGCCGCACATCGCAGAGCTTCGCCCCGGCACCGCCACTGATCACACCAGCATCGGTCCTTTATCAACCCGTATCGCCACAATTGATTGTTCATCCCCCTTGACGCCCCCCTGTCTTTCCACAAAATAATCCAACATGCAACGAACCACAAACACCAGCCAACGGACTCCAGATCAATAGTTCGAACACAAGAATGAACCTCACAACAATAACAAACTCTCATTGTCCTCTCCCCCGTGCGGGTGCCACTTTTGGCTTGCCCAACAGTGCTTTGAGTATCCATCCTAACTCAGAAAAGCAGGGTGAGCCCGAATGCAATTCGGGCCGAGCGCAGCGAGCAGGAGGTCGCAGCTACCGCGTTCCTTCCAGAACCAGACTTCCCCCCTACTCACTTCGCACGGCCGGACAAGCCGGCCATGGCACCCGGAAACCACTTATCTTAATTGCAAAGTCTCCTGCAAAATCAGACGTGCGCGTGCCACTGTCGGCTTGCCCGACAGTGTTCGATCAACCAGTCCCATATCAACAGAAAGGGTGCTCCCGGATGCACATCCGGGACGAGCGCAGCCAGCAGGAAACGGACAGATCGGTTCACACAGTAGAAGAAACTCTCCCACACCAGCAAACCAGATCCACACCACCTGCTGACAGCACACTGGTTTAATCACGTCTTTCCCTGTATTCTAGCGGATCACTGCAAACCACATGTAGATGAACAATCAGAACCAGGCTTGATACAATGCGAACCCGAACCGTTCCATTTTGTCAGATCAGAAACCTGTTAACATTAACTCTCCCAAAGCTTTGAAAAGTCACACTTCATGGAAACCCGCTTGCTGGACTATCTGCAGAGAATTCTTAATTCCCGCGTCTATGATGTCGCCATTGAATCCCCGCTGGAACTGGCGGAAAAACTGTCAACGCGTCTGGGAAACCAGATCTGGCTCAAGCGGGAAGACAAACAGCCGGTCCACAGCTTCAAACTTCGCGGGGCCTACAATAAGATGTCACGTCTGACACCCGCCGAACTCGCGCGGGGCGTCGTCTGCTCCTCCGCCGGAAACCATGCCCAGGGAGTCGCCCTCAGTGCCCGACAGCTCGGCTGCCAGGCGCATATTGTCATGCCCGTGACCACTCCCGAGCTGAAATCCGACGCGGTCCGTGCCCTGGGAGCCCAGGTCATCCTGTTTGGCGACAGCTATTCCGATGCCTACGTGCACGCACTCGAACTGCAGCAACAGTACCAGTACGTGTTCGTTCATCCGTTTGATGATCCCGATGTCATCGCCGGCCAGGGAACGGTCGGCATGGAAATCCTCCGTCAGCACCAGCATCCCATTCACGCCGTCTTCGTTGCCATCGGGGGCGGCGGTCTTATCTCCGGCGTCGCCGCCTATATCAAAGCGGTTCGCCCCGAAATCAAAGTCATCGGCGTGCAGATGACCGACTCCAATGCCATGCTGCAGTCGATCCAGGAGGGCCATCCGGTCAGCCTGCCCGATGTCGGTCTCTTTTCCGATGGTACCGCCGTCAAACTGGTGGGCACGGAAACTTTCCGCCTGACACAGGAACTGGTCGACGATTTCGTGACCGTCGATACCGACGCTGTCTGCGCTGCCATCAAAGATGCCTTTGAAGATACACGCAGCATCCTCGAGCCCGCCGGTGCGATGGGGATCGCCGGAATGAAGCAGTATGCCAGGCAGCATCAACTGCAGGGACAGCATCTGGTCGCCATCACCTGCGGTGCCAACATGAATTTTGACCGGCTGCGGTTTGTCGCCGAACGGGCCGAGGTCGGTGAAGAACGCGAGGCCCTGTTCGCCGTCACCATCCCGGAAGAACGCGGCAGTTTCAAACAGTTCTGCGAAATTGTCGGCCAGCGGAGTGTCACTGAGTTCAGTTATCGTATCTGTGATGAACGCGAAGCCCATGTGCTGGTCGGCCTGTCGATCCGCAATCGCAGCGAAGTCCCGGAAATCACCGATGACTTCGCCTCCCGGGGATTCGTCGCCCTCGACCTGGTCGACGACGATCTGGCCAAAGACCATCTCCGTTACATGGTGGGGGGCCGCAGTCCCCTCGTCGGCAATGAACGGCTCTACCGTTTTGAGTTCCCCGAGCGACCCGGTGCCCTCATGCGATTTCTCTCGCACATGCATCCCAGCTGGAACATCAGCCTGTTCCATTACCGCAATCAGGGTTCCGACTTCGGCCGCATCCTGGTCGGCATCCAGGTTCCCGATGCCGAGTTGCCGGACTTCCAGGACTTCCTCGCAACATTAGGTTACCGCCACATCGATGAAACAGCCAACCCCGTCTATCGCCTGTTTCTGCGGTAATCTCTCCAGGCGGTCGCCAGATTTTCCTGCGTATTTCAATTCAGAATTGATATAATCAAACGACACGGCCACTGTTACAGTGTGTTAGATAGTCGTGGCCAAATTTGCAACTCTGCGGTTTGATCACTATCAGTGACATTCACTGTCGAAATCCATTCGTTCATAAAGCAGTAAGCTAAAGCAGGATGAACCCATGAAACTTCTGTCACTCTGTCTCTTTCTGACCGCCAGTCTGCTGCTGTCTGCCCCTCATTCGACCTCGGCGGAACCCTATAATCCCCTGAAAGCGACAGAAGGCAATCCTGGTAAACCAATCGACATCACGATGCGTGACAAAAACCGCGACCGGGACATTCCCCTGCGGATTTATCTCCCTGCACAAAAGCAGGCCGCCCCGGTAATCCTGTTCAGCCACGGTCTGGGTGGTACCCGGAAAGGCTGTCAATATCTGGGAGAACACTGGTCGGCCCGCGGTTATGTTGTCGTCTACATGCAGCATGCCGGCAGCGATGAAGATGTCTGGAAAGGAGTGGCTCTGCTCGAACGGCTCAAGGCATTGAAATCCGCGACGACGCTGCAGAATACCGTCGACCGCTACCAGGATGTCTCGGCGGTACTGGATCAGCTGGCGCTGTGGAATAATGACTCTACCCACCCGTTTCACAAAAAGCTGGACCTGCAGCACATCGGCATGTCAGGCCATTCCTATGGTGCGATCACCACCCAGGGAGTCAGCGGCCAGGCCTGGCGACTCGTCGGTCAGCGGTTTACCGATCCCCGTATCGAAGCCGCCGTCATGTTCAGCCCCAGCACGCAAGGCAGAACCGATCCTGCGATTTCTTTTGGCGAGGTGAAGATTCCCTGGATGCTGCTGACCGGCACGAAAGACACCTCCCCCATCAACGACACCACCGTTGCAGACCGCCGCAAAGTCTACCAGGGTCTGCCCGACACGATCGACAAATACGAACTCGTGCTGATCGACGCCCCGCACTCCGCCTTTGCTGACGGCAACGAACGCCCGGGCCGCATCCGCCGCAATCCCAAATATCATGAAGAGATCCTGGCCGTCACCACCGCATTCTGGGACACCTATCTCCGCCGAAACGAAAACGCCCGCGTCTGGCTCCAGGGCAAACCCTGCCAGCAGCAACTCGACCCGAAAGACGAATGGCAGTTCCAGACCCGATCGGGGAAGAAAGTGAAACAGTAAGCGTAGGCAACGCGCGAATGTCTCTTTAGGAAAGAAATTTCTAGAGGTCATCTCAAAACCGTTTTAATAGTGTAAATAGACATCCGAGTATAACAAAGCTTTCGTAGAGATAATCATGGTATTCCCAGCGTGTCACAATCCGCCGGTAATTGTGGAGCCAGGCGATGGTTCGCTCGACGATCCAGCGTCGTTTGTACCGTCTGAGTTTGCGGCCATCCTGTTTCACAGGCCTCACACGGCCCTTGCGATGCGGACAAATCAAATCGATTCCCTGCTCACAAAGACGATCACGCAATCCGTCCGAATCGGCGGCCCTGTCATAGACCAGACGCTCGGTTTGTCGATTTTGCATTGTCATTTTTTCAAGCAATGGCTCGATCAAAATCACTTCATTGCGACTGGCCGAAGCTGTGTCGATCGCCACGGGGGTGCCATGACGATCAACTTGAATCATAACTTTAGTACCTTTGCCACGGCGGGTAGGCCCGATCTTATTACCCCTTTTTTTGCTGAGGCAAACGTGCCGTCAGCAAAGGTTTCTGTCAAATTGAGCTGGCTGTTTTCATCCATCTGTTCCAGTATTCGCTGCCAGGCAACCAGGAAGATTCCATCCTTGGTCCATTGTTGGAAACGGCGATGGCAGGTCGCTTTAGAGGGATATTCTTTTGGTAAATCTTTCCATCGGGCTCCCGTGACCAGCACCCATAAGATTCCTTCGAGGCAATCACGAGGATGGACCTTGGGACGCCCCCCTTTTTCCGCAGGAGGCTTCCAGGGAAAAAGGTCTGCAATCAAACTCCATTGTTTATCGGTTAAAACGACTGTGCGATCCGTCCTGGACACTGAGTTTGTGGAAGACCGATGTCGTTTCGGCCACCAAACCAGTGTCATATACATGAGAAATTCTCCTTTCCGGAGAACATTACACGCAAACGTCACGCCAAACAGTTCACTTTTTTTGACCTTTTGAGACAGCTTCTAGTGACGGCCATTGATTTCTTCCCCCTGGCTGATCAATCCGAGGTAGAGAATGACCCAACTGTTCGTCGTGTAGAACCGCTTTCAAAAGGGCGATTACCCGTCAATCCAACATTACCGCGACCTTTTAACTTAAGTTCTTCAGCATTTGATCGATCTGACACTACGATCACATCTATCGTTGGCCCAGGTGCAACAGGACCGGCCTTTCCCATGCTGGGCTACCGAAATGACGCGGTTAGTTTTCTCCCGGATGCCGCTTCCAATGTTTTCGCACCTGGCTGGGATACGTCACGAAGTCGGGATTCGCAGAATTCTTTCTTGACCAGTTCGGGCCTGGGATCTCCCTTTCCGGAGGACGCGAAACTTTGCGCAGCCCTTGCGTCATTCTGGCCTGCGGTTGCCCCCGACAACGGCCGCACCTTTGGGAATGATGGCTTTGGCAATCAGCTGCCGATGCTCGACCAAGAACTGGGATTCCATCCTAAACATGATCGAGTCAAATCGGGCGAAGTTGTTTCGTCGAAAGGTTGGGATGGAGAGTTTGGCCCGTTCTTCGAGGTCGTTAGTGGAAAACTTCACGTTAACTATGTCGACATCGCGCGTTCGGATTACGTGTCGCACGCCCTGGCAGGTGACTTCAAGGTTTCCTTGACAGCGGAGATTCAAAGTGAGGAGTTGATCACACGTCATCAGGCTCTTCAGGTTTGTGAATCGATTATTACAGCGGGAGCCAACACTGATGTTTTTCTCTGCGTCGTACGGAATATTGACGATTGGGCTGTTGCTGGCGCAGGTGCAGCACAACTGCAGGGTAGAGGTTACGAACTCGAATTTGCGGAACTCAGAGGCGCGGTTAAACCAACGTCGGAACAAAACCGCGTTCGGCGTGAGGTTCAAAAACGCCACACTTGCCAATTAGGATCGAATGGTATTGCTTACAAGGATGGTAGCAGTGCCTTCATTTTTCGCGCTCTGCCGTAATGTCATCCCAGACCCCAAAAATATCTGATGTAGTCATTCTCGGTGCAGGTCCTGCGGGGGCGGCAGCTGCAATTACACTTTTGCAGCATGGTATTCGAGTTTTGATCATTGAAGCAACACTTTTCCCGCGGACTCGACCAGGAGAGACATTGCACCCAGGTGTAGAAGTTGTTTTTCAGCAGCTCGGAGTCGCAAAATCTGTCAATTCGGCTGGCTTTATTCGGTATGATGGCCACACCGTCGAATCATCGTTCTTGGCCACTAGCCAGTTTCAGGAATTTGGGGCCGATGAAGAAGGTCCCTGGTTTGGGTATCAAGCTCCTCGTGAACAACTTGATTCGATACTTCTTGAATACGCTGTAAAAAAGGGAGCCGTACTTCTGCAACCAGGCAGGCCGACTTCAGTAGTAAAGAAATGTGATCGCATCATTGGCATACGAACAAACCAATCGACCATCCACTGCCAATATGTGCTTGACGCTACGGGGCGGCATCAATGGCTAACAAAACAGCTGGGGCTCTCGTGGGAACAGTGTTCGAAAAAGCTCATTGCGAGATACGGATATGCTCAGCAAATCGCCGATTTCAATATTTCCTTGCCCGCGCATCCAATGATGACGATTGACCAGGAAGGTTGGACGTGGTTGGCACCACTCCCGAAGGCTAGAATCGCATGGGTTCGGCTTTGTTTTAATGGTCGGGATCCTGGCAGCAAATGGTCTCCACCTAAATTAAATTCACTCCCTAAAGACGGAAAAAGTCGCGGCGCTGACGTGACTTGGCGTAAGTCGCGACAGATGACTGGTGAAAACTGGATGCTTCTTGGTGATGCCGCCTTTGTGCTGGATCCATCATCCTCGCATGGGGTGCTGAGAGCAATGATGTCCGGAATTCTGGCAGCACAAAAAATTGCAAATAGCGAATGTCGGGGCGTTTCTTTTGAAATCGGATCTCGCGACTACGCAAATTGGATGGAACAATGGTTTGACACCGACATCGCCGTGTTAGATCAACTGAATCAATCAATGTTCGGTTTCAACGTATTGCCGAACAAAGTGGGGATTGATTCCATCTGAAATAACAAAAAGTTCTCTACGAATTTCAAATTTCAAATTACTTCCTTGAGGCCCTAGGCATTTCAGATGGGCTTAGCAAGAAGCAGTTCTGGGTATAGAGCGCATCAAATTTAATCACAGCGTCTCTCTTTCCATTTTCACCGGTCCCAATGGCCCTGAAGACGCTACCGTAAAACTGGACACAGTCTTATGACCGTTGTTTACTTACTGAGAGGAATTTCAATATCCAGTGTTTCATCCTGAGATTGAAACTGCTGCTTGAGTTTAAAATCAGCAAATAGTGTTTTGCCTTGCAGGAAGGTTTCTCCGCCGTCTTCGGATTGGAAAGGGACGCCATCGAAGCCTGTCACGCTGAGAAGATAGGCCCCCCCTGTGATCCCTTTTCCGGGTGCTGTTTCGAAATGCCCGTCCTTGATCGTCGCATAACTGCCCGGCCCGCTGTGATTGGCTGAGGGATCAGGAGAGATAATAATCTCACCTTCCGGAACGGGCTTCCCCTGATAAGTCACCGTGCCGGACAAGGTAAAGCGCGATGGACCTTCACCCTGCCCACCGCAGCCCATGGCAGTCAGTACAATGAGAACGGGCATCAGTCTGGTTGTGTTCCAGCAGATCATCAACATGTTGCCACCTTTGTGAACAGCGGTTTCAAATGGTTTCTACCTGAAATTCATTGCGAGGGTTTTGGACCTCCCTGTGACAGATTCACTTCCTCTGGAGCACAACCCTTTAAACATCGCACTCTCAATCCAGCATACTCGGACCGAATGCCCTGGAAAGACGCTCCAGCAAAACTTGACGCCGTTTAAAATTCTCCGAGCACCCGTCCATCGGCACGCTGAGCCAGATCAAAGTACGTATTCAGATCAATATTTTCACTGATGAAGCGGACCGATCCGTCTCCTAAAGTGAAATGACATCCACCGACGTGAAAACTGCCGAACAGACGCGACTGTTGATTGATCGTATCGTGGTCTCCGCCATGACCTGCCACAGAGTTGATCGGCAATTGCGCGCCAGCCAGCACGTTCGGTGCCCCGGAAGCACCCAGCCGTCCGCCTGAAGCCCAACCGATGTGAACACCATCACTCCGGCCAGTGGGAGTCAATGCATATCTGGTTTCCCCGACCAGAAATGTATTGGAGGTGCCGTCAGTGACATCACGCATGCGGGTATTTGAATTGTGGAACAGGATACCGTTGACATAAAACGCCCGCTGCCCGCTGACTGTGGAGCAGGACGGGGCAGCAGTGGATGCACCACCGCCCTGTACTCCCAGGTAATTGATGTTATTAACGCCTGAGCCGGAATTGGGATCGGAAGGACATTGATATTTCTTATTGCCCTGTTGAAAAATATTTTCGTTCTCTGTCACCCCGGGCAGATTTGAGGTCGTCGTGAACAGTGCTTCAAAATTCAATTTGTTATACAGATTGGAATCCTCAAGGAAAGGCAGAACCTGAACCGTCCAGGAAGCGCGGGAATCCATTGCATTTGACTGGCACCAGTTCCCGGAATAGGAAAAGCCGGAACGTGTTGCGATGGTACCGGGAGGAAAGCAGCGATGTGTATCATGATAATTGTGCAGCGCCAGCCCCAGCTGTTTCATGTTATTTTTGCAGGTACTGCGGCGGGCCGCTTCACGGGCCTGCTGGACCGCTGGTAACAGCAGTGCAATCAGAATCGCGATGATAGCGATCACAACCAGCAGTTCGATTAACGTAAACCCGTATTTTTTCTGTTTAGCTATCAACCACATCTGAAACCCTCCATTTTAATTAACGCATATAAAGAGATCCGACGTTAGCCGATATTAAAAATGATCAATATTGACTGAACGTGAGAATAAAATTCCTTGATAAATAAAACCTCTCAAATAAATACATCAAATCTGATCTGTCGACACGTTGGCTGGTGCGCATCACATTTAGCCATAGAGTCTGTCGATCTATTTTACTCGGGCCAAATGGTCCTGGAGTCGCTACATTAAAACGGGACACAGTCTAGCGAACTTCGTTCCAGAGAAATTCCAGTCGCACGAGTTCCGGATGCTTTTGCTTTTCCGGAGACATACGATAAGTAATCACATTGAAAAGGGTCTGATCATTACGCTGCTGAAAATAAGGAACTGCATAATATCCGTCTTTAATCGTGACTCCCGGTTCGGGGTCCAGCACAACGTGGCGTTCTACGTCAAACGTATCAGAATTAATACGAAACAGAGCCAGTTCCATCGGTCCGCCGCGTGAATTCCGTCCGAGCAGATACAGGCATCCGTCCCGCATAAAAAGCCTCGGGCGTCCGATATGCGTACCAATGGTTTCGCAGGCATCAGTCAGGTCACGCTGTTTGATTAATCGAAAATCCTGATCGACCCGATGCAGGCGAATTTTGTTATCGTAACCCCGCGTCGCGATCAGAAATTCTTTTCCGTCGACAATGATCGAACTTTCATTCAGATTCAGATCTCCAAATTCACGGCTGAGATTGCGCACGTGTTTCCAGTTCTGCCCGTTATCATCGGAGGCGATCACGGAAACCTGTCCATAGATCCGTTTTCCCTGTTCATCGAAAGCACTTTTTCGCGCAGTCAGTTCAGGAAAGTCCATTGCCAGCATGTAGACCGTGTCGCCGACAACGGCACTCTCAAAAATATAACCATATTCCACCCCGCCCACTGGACCGAGTTTCTGCATGGGAGAGAATGTCTGCCCCTGGTCGTCGCTGATCGTCCAATAAACGCCGGTACGATGATTCCGTTTACGAGCCTGGACCAACTTTTGAACGTCAACCAGATTCCCGATTCTACCGTCGGGAAATTGAACCCATTCCCCCATTTGAAAGATCAATGGCTGCTGTTCCCCGATGATCTTACGCTCGGTGATCTGATTGGTCTCGGTATTGAAGCGGACCATTTCCAGTACCGCACCCGGGTCACTGGAGTGTCTGCGCCCCCGTTTATAGGAAATCAGAATTTCCTGGGGATTCAACCGAAGCACGGCCGGAAAGGCCAGGTATGACATCTGTTTTTCAGCAGCGAACTGATCCGGATTCAAGATCACCTGCTCCTGCTTATAGGCAGGTCGTTCCGGCTTCGGATCTGCGTACGTGGATGAGGTTGTCAAAAGCAGTATCAGAGTCGGCAGGATCAGTGTCTGTCGCATTATTGTATTTCCGTTACCTGAATTTATCTTGATCGGTTTTACCATCATTCGACTCCAGGTCTGTTTCAATGGAAGCGCGAATCACACGGTCGGCGGAGCGGAGAATATGCAGACGCATCCGGGCTTCCGCTTCCTCAACCTGTTTGGTTTTTAATAATTCAATAATGGCCCGATGATCGTCCAGCGCCTGCTGTTTATGAAATGCGAACTCTTCCTTCGTCAGTTCACGCCGACTGCGACGTCTTGAAAGTACATAAAACACATAGAAGCATTCCCGGAGCAGACTTTTCAACGTCCGCTCAAAGCGATCATTACGACTCGCTTCTGCCAGGGCTTCATGAAATTTCACATCCAGCGAACTCCATTTCTGGAAATCATCACCTTCCAGAATGTCCTGCATCCCATCGCAAATGATCTCCAACCGCATCAGATCGGCCTCACTGGTATATGTCGCCGCGGAACGAACACAGCCGCCCTCAATGACAGCGCGATAGTCAAAAAGCTGTCGGAGTTCATCGACCGTATAACGTCGTAGACGAACACTCTCCCCTTTGCGGCCCCCTTCGAGTGCACCCTGTGCAACCAGACTGGACAGGGTCTCACGCATGGGAATCCGGCTGACACCCAAACGGTCTGCCAGATTACGCTCAACCAGGCTGCTTCCTGTCTCGAATTCACCGGAAAAAATCAACTGTGACAGTTTCTCAAAAACTTCACTTTCTCCCATGACGGCCATTCCCTGTTTTTAATATATGAAATAATGGATGCCAAAAGTACCACATGGTATACCAAGTGTCAACAACTAATATTATTAAATGACACTTGTTTTGGTTAACCACCTCATCGCATTACTATATAAAGACTTACGTTCTTTTTAACCTGTAATTATTATACCTCTTTGCACATGAGGTGAAGAGGATTGGGGGCTACTCGACTTGCGTCTGTAGCGATAGAAAGCGTCTTACCGGGGAAAGAATTTATAGATGCAGAGAGAGGACTGAAAGCTGAGGTCAAACGAGACATCAGGGAGATCAAGTGAAAATTCTGATCAGAACACTGGAGCTTCCGCATGCGATGAGGAGTGTATTTTGTCGCATGTTTTTTATACGAGTTCATACCGTGATGGGAGAGCTTAGGACCAGGGCACATTCTAACCAACAACTCGGACTCTCACCCTGCTGAAGGTGAATTGAAAGTCAGCCAGCGTAAAAAATGAGAGTGCGAGGATCACCGACTCTCCCCCTTCCTGCTTTCAGTTTCTAATGGACTTCTTTCATTATAATGAGTAGCATCAATCGCTCTGGGCAGGCGCTGATTCAAATTTGAATCGGATGGATTTCTCAGATTTTTATCGACGTGAAAGAAATACACGGAGGTGCAACCGGAATGGTTGCCATCTATGCCGACAGAATACAATTCACCCATGTCATTCGCCGCGTGATGTTCTTAATTCAGGCAAGGTTGAATTACAATTTTGAAACACTCAGACAATTTTTAAATCTGTTGAGAGGAGTTGGGTGACATAATGCGAGTGATGACCGTTATTTTTTGTTTGTTTGTTTCTGTAATGAACTCAGCAGTGGCCGCTGATCCTCTCCCTTCATGGAATGCAGGACCCACCAAAGACGCGATTATCAACTTCGTCAAATGTGCGACCAATGACGGTTGTCCGTTATACATACCGCCGCAGGATCGGATTGCCGTTTTCGATAATGACGGTACTCTCTGGTCCGAACAGCCCGCTTATTTCCAGTTGATGTTTGCCCTGGATCGGGTCAAAGCAATGGCGGACCAGCACCCCGAATGGAAAACGGAGCAACCATTCCAGGCCATTCTGGAAAATGATTTCAAAGCGGTCGCGGCATCCGGAAAAGAGGGTTTACTGAAAATCATGGCAGTGACGCACAGCGGAATGACCACCGACGAATTTGAAGAGACAGTTCGTAGCTGGATCAAAACAGCCCGCCATCCACAGCGAAAAGTTCCGTATACGCAGCTGGTCTTTGAACCGATGCGGGAACTATTGAATTATCTGTGTGAAAACGGCTTCAAAACTTATATCGTCTCCGGTGGCGGTGTCGATTTTATGCGCGTCTGGGCAGAGGACATCTATGGAATTCCCCCCGAGCAGGTGATTGGCAGCAGCGTCAAAGTCAAACTGGCAAACCGTGATGGGAAACCGGTACTGGAACGACTGGCAGAGATCGACTTCATCGACGATAAAGCCGGGAAACCCGTTGGCATTCATCGTTTCATCGGTCGGGCGCCGGTAATGGCTTTCGGAAATTCGGACGGCGATCTGCAGATGTTGCAGTGGACTGACCGAAAACCGCATACGTTCAAAGCCATTGTCCACCATACCGATGCGAAACGGGAATACGCCTACGACCGTCAGTCCCCGATCGGCCAACTCGACAAGGCCCTCGATCAGGCGCAAGAGAAAGGCTGGACGGTGATTGATATGCAGAAAGACTGGACCCGTATCTATCCCAAGCATTAGCAGAAAGAATTACTTTCGCTAATCGGCATAATCGTTAAAATCGAT
>PAJV01000019.1 GCA_002706765.1 Gimesia sp. | reverse complement strand
TTTGGGGAATTCCCTTATATAGACAGGAGTATGATCCCGATTTGGATTTGGATATTACAGCCCAACCGGATTGACTCGTGATTCCTACTCCTTGGAGTATTCGATCCCCTCCTGAAAATGTATCTAACTTATTAGCTAGTGGGTGTCCCGAAAGTGGGTTCGTGCTGAATTTTATGTGGTAACGCGGCGGTAGTGGATCGTGGAGATTGTTGATATCGGGTCTCTGTTGGTTGCGTTCGGATGATTTTCGCGGGGATTTCGACTTTATCAGGCACTGCCGCGCGTACGTTCTTCCCTGGCTTTGCTCCCTCGCATGGATCGCGAATGTCTCAGGCCGCTTTGCGGCGGCTGTGAGCGGCGGCCGCGTTTTGGTTCTCCCGGGCGATGAGCATCCGACCGAGCGTGTGCAGGTTTCGCCCCAGAATGCCCAGTTGCATGTAGCGTTCAAAACCGATCTCCGAACGGTCGCGACATCGCTTCATCGCGTTCCCGCTCTGCAACGCTCCGATCATTGATTCCACTCCCGAATGATTCTGCTGAGCCGATCGAAACTCGTCATCGGCCTGGACAAGTTGAACCGCCGACTGCTTGACACCGGTTCTGGGAAGACACAGATGATCGACAAGCTCAGACAGTTCTCTCTGATTGTCGGGCGAATGAAATCCACGGTCGAACGACAGACGCTTCACACCGTTTTGAAAGTCATTTTGCAAAGCCTTCGTTTCACGGACTGCCACTTGTTTGTCGCCTTCATCGCGTTTCATCAAAACAGCGCGCACAACGAAGCCAGCCGCATCTTCGAATACCAGAACCTGTCGACCAAACTGCATCGGCTGACCGGCTTTGCCACGTTTGTAAAGCTGAGTGTGCGGCTCGAAAATACTGAAGAGCTTGTCGCTGTTGGCAACTGTTTCGCCGTGGAGGATACGCCGCCGGGTCGTGTCCGCGACGCGTTCTGTGCGTAGGATCAACGGCTGCAGCGTGTTCGGCCCGAACAGGTCGGCGCTCTCCGGCAGTCGCTGGCCGGTGACCAGGCAGAGGTCGCGCGCACGCTGCGTCAAGACGGCCGCTTTCTGCAGGAGTTCGCGGTAAAGCGGCTGGAGTCGCTTTTTGTAGCGGGGGCCTTTTTTTGTCGCGATGCGATTGATATCTCGATTGAGTTGTTTGATTATTTTCAAGATGTGAGCATACTGACGCCATCCGTTCACGCCGTATGCTTCGGCCAGCCTCACGCACTGAGGAATGATTTTCCGCAGCCCGTCGGACAGCAAACTGCTTTCCGTGGGATAATGAATGTTCGTTTCCATCACAAACGAATCGGCGCGGACCTTTTCGATCGCAGTGGGATCAAACGCGTGTCCTGCACTGACGATGGCCTGGTTGATGCGTGCAATGGTTTCCGGTCGCAGGAGTCGAATGTTGTTGCGGATGGTTCGCCATTTGAACGGTCTGTCATCGCAATCGCCGACTCCCATGACGGCGCGCAGCTTGCGGTGATTTTCAGCAAGGTCCTGCAATTGATCGTAGGTGAAGTTGCAACCCAGTCGCACGGCCGCCAGCACACAGATGTGCCAGTATTCCATCCCCGTTCGGCCTGTATCGGTGCGACTGTCACTGTTAACGTCGGCGGCGATCCACTGCAGTATTTCATCGACAAGCCTGCGGTCCGAATACAGGAACTGCAGAGCGCGAAGAATGGGAACGATGCGATCCCGCGATTCCAGATTTAACTCCACCTGTTCGATCGGAACGCTGTCCAGTCGCAGCTGATTCGAGTATGATTTTCGCATCATTGGCTCCTCGAAGATTGAATGTGTTGATTCCGTTTTACTGGTCTTTTCAACAAGTAATACGAATCAATACCTCATCTTCGAGGAGCGTTCTCACATTTTCACGCTATTATTTACGAACCAAAACGCTTTCGGGTCAGACACTAGCTAGATCTACGGGAATTCCTTTATATCGCCAAATGTTAGTATCATTTTTTCGGGTCAGTACAAACCAGGAGTTGTTCGTTCCAAAAGCCATATCAAGAATACTGGCACCGTTTTGAGAGCTTTTTTTCATATAGTCAATTGCTGATTGGGGGACCTGACTGGCAGTCCAATAAAGTCGTACTCTGTCTTGTTCGTAGTAAGTCAACCCCCAACCGCCGTCAGGGGTAAAACCGAACCCGCGAATCGCTCCCCCTGCTTCAATGATCTTCTTCACCTTCTCAATTGCAGGCTTAGGGATTCCATGAACGTCAAAGATCGATTTCGAGACGACACCCCAACTGGAGGCGGGCTTACCCAACCCGATAGAATATAATTCATCTGCAAAACCCTGATGAGAGAGCGAGACAAGTAATACCACGGTCATTAATTTGCCAGTCGCGTTCATGAGTGGTTCCTCTTTTCATTCAGTTCAAAATTTAAAAACAGGTTGAAGATTAAACCTA
Source organism: Gimesia sp. (assembly GCA_002706765.1). Lineage (GTDB taxonomy): Bacteria > Planctomycetota > Planctomycetia > Planctomycetales > Planctomycetaceae > Gimesia. Next base: position 11,672 of record PAJV01000019.1, on the reverse strand, counting down.
AAGCAATTCTGATTGACATTCCATTAAAAGTATGCCCAGCCAGTTTTTACCAGAGCATTTATGAAACTGTGTTTGCGATGCATTATGATCCCTTTGTTTTCTTTATTCAGCAGTCTCATTGATTTATAGCACTGTATTAAGGGAATCGCTGTTCCCTTTAGTAAATGGATTTTTTTGTTGTAATAGGTGGCGAAAACGAGTAGGATTTTGTGCAACGATATTTTAAAAAATGCAGTTAATCTCCCGCTGTACCCGCACATTCTTTCCGCCTGGGCCTATTAATGGACAATCCTGAAGTACATCAGCCCAACGCCGATTGGGACGGTGAGATGTACCAGATTCTATATCGTATTGCCCAGCGGGACCTGGCTAATGAAACGCCAGGTCATTCTCTGCAACCCACGCTTCTCGTTAACGATGCCTATATGCGGCTTTTGGACCAGAGGAATTTCTGTCTGTCTGACCGTTCCCAAGTATTGGCAGCCGGAGCCGTAATAATCCGGCGGATTCTGGTGGATTATGCTCGGAAGCGCAAGGCACAAAAACGGGGCGGAATGGACGGACGCGGAATTGCATTGCACGTTTCTGTCGCGGATGACGCCAACCAGATAGATATTCTTGAGCTGAATGATGCGCTGGAGGCACTTCACAGTGAAAGCCCACGTGCAGCTCAAGTTGTCGAACTGAAGTTTTTTGGAGGACTGTGTGGTGATGAAATTGCACAGCAGCTTGGCATCTCTTTGCGAACGGTCAATAACGACTGGCGATTCGCCAGGGCCTGGCTCTATCGCAAACTAGGACAGAATTAGAATCTGAACCAGAATAATGAGTAAAGAAAATACCAGTCGCGTTCAGGAATTATTTGCAGCAGCTTTAGAGCTCCCGGCTGATAAAGAACGGGATACCTGGCTGGCAGAGCAATGTGGTCATGATCAAGCATTGCTTGAGGAAGTCCTCTCTCTCCTGGAATATGACAGTCTCGATCAAAACCCACTTGAAGGAGGCCTGAAGGATTTCCTGACAGATATCCCTCTCAATGAAATGGCAGCCGAATCGAGGACAGAGGATCTGGGCGAGAATGAAGCTACACAAGTCATCGATTGCGATACTTTTCTTTCCAAACTCTCTGAACTATCAGGGGTTGGAGTTTTATCGAAAGACGAAATCAAGGCGCTCCGCGAAGCAGCAAAATCAGAAGCTGATTCTTCAGACCCGCGCCTGATCGCTTCGAACTTGGTTTCAGAAGGGAAACTGACACAATATCAGGCATCGGCTCTTCTGCAAGGCTCACCAGAATTGCTGATCCAGAAGTATCTCATCCTCGATCTGATCGACGTGGGTGGGATGGGGATGGTCTTCAAGGCGATTCACCGGACCATGAATCGTGTAGTCGCGGTGAAGATGATTTCACAAAACCTGCTTTCTTCTCCAGAACAAATTAAACGGTTTCAACGTGAAGTCCGGGTTGCAGCCACGCTCGATCACCCGAATGTCGTCCGGTCATTCGATGCCGATCAGGCCAATGGTGTTCATTTTCTGGTTATGGAATATGTACGCGGTGCCAATCTGAGCCAGGTCATCAAGGAAAAAGGGCCGCTCTCTCTTGAACAGGCAGTGTCGTGTATTTTACAGGCTGCACGGGGGTTAAGGTATGCACACAAACGGGGGATCATCCATCGGGATATCAAGCCTGGAAATTTGATGATGGACGAGGGAGGAACCATCAAAGTACTGGACCTGGGGCTGGCAAATGTTGATGAATCTGTGCGTGATTATTCAGCGGCACTAGCCGGAAATAATGACCTGCAAAATGAAAATCGCACTGAACTGACCAATCCCGGGATGATGCTCGGGACGATCTCTTACATGGCACCAGAACAGTCCCTCGATGCCTCTCGCGCTGATTCGCGTTCGGATATTTACAGCCTGGGATGCACTTTCTATTTTCTATTAATTGGTGAGGCCCCCTATCGTGGGGATTCAATTTTTAAAGTCTTCCTGCAACATCAGAATCAGGAAATATCCTCTATTCGTGAGCAGCGTCAGGATGTTCCGCAGATGATAGAAGACATCTGCTTCAAGATGCTCGCCAAAAATCCGGATGACCGCTACCAGACCATGGGAGAACTCATCACAGCAATAGAAGAGTGTGAGATTGCAGCTCCTGTGGAAAATAAAAGTAAAGAAGACCATTCTTATAAACAATCGAATAAGGCTGATCAACACACAAGGAATCAATCGCGATCTCTTAATGCCGCAGGTTCCAGTTCCTCGCTCAAAAAGTTTAAGCAAAGCTGGCTGCTTGTGTTTCCAGTCCTGTTCATTACTCTCGCCTTCGGCAGCTATCAGGCTTTGAAATCACCGCCTCAGGAAAATGGAATAAAAGAATCACTACCAACGACACAAGGTCAACAGGTCAGCGCTGCTGTCGAGAAAATCATCCCCGGGAATCAACCGGTCAAGTGCATGGACGAGAACTTGATGTCCGCCGCCGATCTGCTGGCAACAGGTGAATGGGAATGGAAGGTCACAAAGAAATTCGATACACCGATTAATAATTCCAGTGCCTCCGAATCGTGCGCAGATATGACAGCCGACAAACTGACGCTCGTGTATTCAATAAATCAAAATAAAGACAATCCCAATACGGATATCTGGATGACGACTCGTGAATCGGTTGATGCAGCCTGGACTCAACCGATCCCTTTGGGTAAAGCAATCAATACAGAGGCGGTTGAATTTCAACCTAGTATCAGCGCTGATGGACTCGAGTTGATGTTTACCAGAAATGTGGATGGAAAATGGCATACTTATATTTCGAAACGAACATCTTCTCTATCGACATGGTCAGAAGCTGTCTCCTGCGAAGAGGATGGTAAATATCAAATGTCAGCAGATGTTTCTTCTGATGGGCATACTCTTGTTTTAATGAGGTTTGGCAATTCTGAAAACGGGAAGATAATCTGGCCAGATCTCTATATTAGAGAGCGACGATCACCGAACGATGCCTGGGGAAAAGTTTCGCCAATAGAGTTTCCTGTAAATACAGATCAATACGAAACGGAAGGCACAATCAGTGATGATGGTCGAATTCTGGTTTTCGTACGAATTGATGGTAATACGATCAATAGTAGACAGCGGATTTCAAAACTCTATATTGCAACTCGGTCTGACAGAAAAGCCGAATGGTCGACTCCAGTTCCTTTTGAAAACCAGCCCGATTCCTGGGAGTCTCGAAACCCACGCTTACAACCCGATGGTAAAACAATGCTAATTTGTTCTGATCGGCCAGGAAGTGGTTATATGGATATCTGGATGGCTGAACTAGTCAAGAAAGAGATCAATTCTTCTGACAAACAATTGCAGCAGGCTATGCGGGATAAACGGATCGACACTGCATCTGAGAAAGGTAGCCCCAGGAATCATCCCAATAAGAGCAAGTCCGAAAGTTTAATGTCTGCCGCTGATCTGCTCGCAACTGGTGAATGGGAGTGGAAAGTGATAAAGAAATTCGATGCGCCGATCAATATGCTTCGCACTGACTCATGTGCCGACATGACGGCAGATGGAAAGACGATTGTTTTTTCATCATCACGTAACCTGAAAAATGATAACCAAGATTTGTGGATGTCAACACGGGATTCTGTAGATACAGCCTGGTCACAACCGGTCAATTTAGGGGAGGCGATCAACACAGAAGCGATTGAATTTCATCCCAGCATTAGTGCTGACGGTCGCGAATTACTGTTTTCACGGAAAGTAAATGGTTCCTGGAATACATATATTTCAAAGCGATCTTCTACCACACTGACTTGGTCGAAAGCGGTTCCTTATCAGAGTAGTGGACATTTTCAAATTGCAGCCGACCTTTCTGCAGACGGACATTCCTTGATTATGACCAGGATGGGAAGAGCTAAAAGCACGCAGATTAGCACAGATCTTTGGATCAGTACACGTTTATCAAAGGAAGCACCTTGGAGCAATTTTAATTCAATCGGATTTCCTGTAAATACAAATGAATCCGAAACGGAAGGCACCATCAGCGATGATGGTCGCATGTTGATCTTCGCACGAGCGATATCAGATCAAAATCAAAATATTATTAAAAAATTCAAACTCTTTATATCAACACGCTCAGGAGATGATAGCCCCTGGTCGGATCCGGTATTATTTGAATCTAAATTGGCACCATGGGAGGATCGAAATCCACGTCTGCTCGCCGACGGTAAAACTCTTCTTTTAGGATCCGATCGTCCAGGGAGTGAGGGTATGGATATTTGGAAGGCTGAACTCGTTAAGAAAAAGATTGATTCTTCTAACAAAATAAATCAGCCAGAGAAGTAAGATTGACAGCTCCATACCATTGTCAAAAAACCGTCCCCAGTCATCAACCAAGGATATTCATTCTGGAATAGTCCAGTCTAGTACCGTGTCAGGATTTGATTTATGGGATAAAGTGATTTCAATTTCACTATGGCGTCTTGAACTTTGAATTGCCAGTCTACTCCACGCTGCTTTTTTTTATTGGAATCCTCGGACGAGGCTTTGGTTTCCACTCGCAACAGTCTGACCTCCGCTTCACGAAGCTTCTGAATAATCTGCTCAACAGTAAATCGTTTTCTCGGCATCTCCCATTCTCCCAACACTTGACCTTCGCCCCGTTTCTTGATCCATGCGGAATGCGAGGGAATTTGTTATCTTGTATTCAAGAAAAGGATCAGATCTATGAAACGAAAACACTACACTGAAGAACAAATCGCCTTCGCTTTACGTCATGCTGAATCAGGAACTCCGGTAGTGGAAGTGACCCGCAAGATGGGGATTACGTGATCTGGCCGGTACCCGCGTGCATTACGGATATCGGCGGTTACATATCCTGCTTTCGTGGGAAGGTTGGCACGTCAATCACAAGCTGGTGTACCGGCTCTATGTCGAAGAAGGCCTGCAAATGCGTCGAAAACGCCCCGGCGAAATAGAAGCTGTCAGGTTCGGAAAACACGGCATCAAGCCAGTCGTACCAATGAGAGTTGGAGCATGGACTTCATGGCCGATCAGCTATTTAACGGGCAGCAGTTCCGGCTGCTGACGTTAGTCGATAACTTTAGTCGTGAGTGTCTGGACTGGTGGGCTTACCTCAACAAAGTGACTCTGGATTTCAGTCGACTGGGAAAAACCAACCGACAATGCGTAAATGCAATCGTTCAACGGGCGGGCTCGCCTGGAATGTTTAAACCAGCATTGGTTTTTAAGTCTGGCAGATGCTCAGGAACAAATCGACCAGTGGCGGCTGGACTACAACGAAAACCGCCCACATAGTTCACTGGGAAATCAGACCCCGGTGGAGTTCGCGAAAAAATCATCCCTGGCGCGTCAAGGATGATTAAAACTTGGATCTCTAACATTCCAACTGGTACAAGGTCGAGGACGCTAAGAACCGTCATAACACTGGATCAGTTTTTGAAAAGCAGACCAGCCGCATAATTCACTTTTCGGGAGTCCGCCAGTCTTGGGCTATCGCAGTGGACTCTATTTACGTCACCTGTCACTACACGACCGACAACCGGATTGCCTTAAACTGATTATTCCCCTTTGCAGGCTGCCATTCTGTTCTTAATCACACTTTCAAATCCGGAAATAAAATAGTCCTATTTTCTGGGGAACTTCAGAATCAGCGCAACTATTGATAAACATGCCTCTCTTATCTTTAAAGGAGTTTAGTGTTGTGGAACAGTTTGAACGCGGAAAACCAATAAATCATATTATTTATGAGTAAACCATTTCAATTTTTAATCACAAAGAAAATATTTTAGTGCACACAAGAATAAACATTTACGCCAACCTTTATAACAATTGACGAAATGAAGCCATTTAGCATTAATTTCGTTATTTAATCATCCAGCTTTAGTAGAACCAGAATAACAAAACGAAAGGAAGAAGGATGTTTCAGTCTTTTCCCAGAATAGCTCTGTTTTTCTTTGCGATTATTCCAATATTACTATTTCACTCTAACACGGTATTAGCTTGGCAACAGCCTGTCGACTTATCAGAACTATTTAAAAAGGGGGTTCAATACGAACAATCTGGAGATTATGAACAGGCTTCAGAGATATGGGGTCAGTTTATAGAGATATTTGAAAATAATTTAGGAAAGGATGATCCAAATGTCTCATTAGCCTTAAATAGACAGGCTTCGACTTTAATTTCCTTGGCAAAATATTCAGAAGCAAAATCGCTAATATTACGAGCCCTTAGTATTCAAGAGACTAAATGGGGAAAAGATGATCCTCGTCTTGCGGATGTCTTGAATAGTTTAGGTTTAGTGTACACGGAGCTAGGAGACGATAAGGCAGCAGAGTCTCTTTATTTGAGATCCATAAATCTCTTGGAGAACCAAAAGGAACCAAATTATCGCCTTTTCGCAAGCTGCTTAAACAACCTTGCAAGACTATATGAAACCCAAGGGAAGTATGCTGCTGCTGAACCTCGTTATCGACGGGCACTGGAAATTAGGGAAAAAGAGCTCGGGCCTTACGATCCCGATCTTGCATATAGCTTGAATGGTCTTGGGAGCTTGTATGAAGCACAAGGAAAATATGCTGCTGCTGAATCACTCTTTCGACGTTCACTGGAAATCAGAGAAAAGAAACTTGGGCCAGAGCACATTCTTGTTGCTGTCTCTCTGAACAATCTTGGGGAATTGTATCGAATTAAAAAGAACTATAAAGAAGCTGAATCACTCCACCAACGAGCATTGCAAATCCGTCAAGATAAACTTACTACAGATCACCCCCTTATCGCTATAAGTTTAAATTATCTTGCTTTAGTGCACAAAGAGCAAAAGAAATACATTAGCGCGGGGATATTCTACCTGCGGGCACTAAGAATATGGGAAAAGAGCTTGGGGACTGATCATCCCGATGTTGCAGTGTGTTTACACAATCTCGCATTTATGTACAAAGAACAAGGTGAATATGCTTCTGCAGTTCCATTAATAAATCGCGCCATAAGTATTCATACATTATGCGGAGTCGCTGAAGGGAGAAAATCTATTTCATACAAGCTCCGTGCAGAAATCGCCTGGGAAGAGAAAAATCGCAATAAAGCGGTTGCTGATTTACGTGAAGCAATACGATTAGCAGAATTACAACGAACACTGTTCTCCGGTGGTGTCGAAGACCATGCAAATGCATTTACTTCTTTTCAATCAACGTATGAATTGATGGTAGCTTGGCAATCAAAACTAGGCAATGAGTCAGAAGTGTTTTCCGCAATGGAACGGGGGCGTGCTAAATCACTGTTAGATCAGTTAGCGGCTAGTGGAACTGACTTGCTAGCTGGTTTGCCCGCAAAAGAAGCTGCCGTATTACATCAGCGAGATCTTGATGCAAAATCCAGACTGGCATCTCTAGAGCAGGAACTCAGAAGAAATGATGCGCGAGAAGATTATTCTTCTGAAAAGAAAAAAAGGGAAGATAAGAGACTTCGTGGGGAGATTGTTAGGGCTAGAGAAGAGCTGGTTGAATCATATCAATCCATTCAAAACGCTAGTCCTGCCTATCGTCTCGCTATGAGCAAACAAAATGAACCAGTGGGATTAAAACAGCTAAAAACAAAAGTTGCTTCACAGCAGGGCGTGCTATTAGAATATCTGCTGGGGAATGAAGCTGGTTATGTTCTCGTGATTCGAAGTGATGGGGATATCAGTGTCTTTCCACTAAAAGTAAACGCTTATCAGGCACAAAAATTAGGAATTGAAACAGGTCCGTTGACACTGGAAGTGATGAAATCAATATTATTCAACGAGCAGAACACTGGAATTCTTGATTTGCTAAAAAGTGAAAAGCGTTCTGACGATGCTGCTCCACATCTAGCAGAACTATGGAATATTTTAATTCCACAAGAACTTCGTCCTTCCCTTACGAATGATTCTATTAAAAAGCTGATAATTATTCCCGATGGTCCACTGTCACTGCTTCCTTTTGAAACATTGGTTGTAGAAAATATTGAAAATGATCCATCTTATTTGATTGATGTTGGTCCTCCAATATTGTACGCACCCTCTGCGACAATTCTCTACAACTTGAGTCAACGTCATGAAAATCATTTCCAACATCATTCAGAAAAAGTTTTGTCTGTTGGTAATCCTGATTATTCACAAAAAAAACAATCAAATTCATCATTTTCTACTCGAGACTCACATTCCACCGGGAGTCATTATTCCCTTTTAGATAATTTATTATCAAATCTTCCTTTTTCATTGACAGAATCAAACTGGATAGTTGAAAACTTTCAGAAAGTAGGCTTGGAAACAGTACAACAATTAGGATCTAAAGCTACCGAGGCAAATTTACGTAGAGATGCAGCGGGTTGCAAGTATATACACTTAGCCTGTCATGGTCTGACTGATCATGCCTTTGGAAACTTTTTTGGGGCTTTGGCACTCACACCAGGCAATGCATCTTCGAGTCAATTAAATGACAATGGATTTCTCACATTGTCAGAGATCTACGAACTCAATCTAAAAGGGTGCGAACTTTCGATTTTGAGTGCCTGCGAAACCAACTATGGCCCCCAACAAATGGGAGAAGGTGTCTGGAGCTTGGCACGGGGTTTCTTGGTAGCCGGTTCCCGTCGAGTTGTTGCGAGTAGCTGGTTGGTGGATGACGAAGCTGCCGCGAATATGATGAGTTATTACAGCGGTTTTATTAGTCAGTCTGAAGCGAAAGATGAAAAACCTGAATACGTGAAGTCGTTACATGCTGCCAAGAAATGGATTCGGGGACAAAGGAAATGGAACAGCCCCTACTATTGGGCATCCTTCGTGCATATCGGACCAGAATTCTCTATCTCTAATGAAGGTAGCGCAAAGGAAAAAAAGGGAATTATATTGAGAAAGTCACTGTATGATATCGATTATTGGATAAACATTTGCGAAAAATATCGTTTCGTTAGTTAACAGATCGGATCTTGTTATTTTTTTATGTGTATAGAACTCCTCTAAGATGAGTATAAGCAAAATTGATCACGTTGTTGATTAACCCAATCTTTTAAGCCTTGTTAGGTTTTAACAACAGATCATATATATAAGTAAAGAAGGACATGCAAATGAGTCGAAAGCCGCACCATTCCATATCCAGTTTCATCTTGTTTTATATCATACTTCTCATAGGATCACAGCCATGCATTTACGCTGAAGCAGGGACCGCACGTGCGATTTTAATAGGAGTCACCGATTACGAAGCCGCAACGACTCCTGATCTGCCTCTGGTGGGCAATGATGTCAGCCAATTGTATTCAACACTCACTCAGTATGGTCAATTTGAGAAGAAGCACGTGGTACGTGTCTCCGAAAGCAGCCCGTTCAAACCTACAGCGAAGGTCATCAAATCACAGTTTTCTCAATGGCTGAATAAGGCAGAGCCTGATGATTCTCTCCTGGTCTATTTCAGTGGCCACGGATATCGTGATACTGAAGGAAACCTTTACATGGCCACATCCGATTTTGACATCAAATGTCCCGCTGAAACGGGACTCACGATTTCCTGGGTGCGTGACCAAATTGCAGCTTGCAAAGCTAGCTTCAAGCTCCTAATTCTCGATTCGTGTCATGCCGGATCTGAGAAAAGCGTGGGATTAGATAACCGAGTCGCTGCAAAAGATTTAGGATCTCCATTTGAAGACTTGAAAAATGTCGTCACAATTGCAAGCTCCCAAGCCGATGAAAAGTCGCTCTTCTACTTTGATCAGAAACGCTCGCTATTTAGTTTTTGGCTGACAGAAGGACTCAAAGGACATGCCGACTTCAACCAGGATGGAAAAGTTGATATCGACGAATTGTATAAATACGTTTCACGACGAGTTCGGCATTCTGCTAAAGTTCTGTTTAATAATGAGCAGACCCCAGTCCGGATAGTGCGAACTGGGATAGTCGACGTTCCTGTTGTAATAGATCTCCAGCCACAGTCCCTTCAGCATACTTTAGCGAATATGTCAGAACATATAGCAATCGTGATGCAGGAGAATAAACTTGAACAATTGGGTGTCCTGGAATTCATGGACAATACTAATACACTCCGAGAGAAACTAGGGGGGGATTTCGGGCTACTGGGTAAATATTGTTCTGAAGAATTGGATCGTCGGCTGTCAGAATTGAAGCTGGATGGGGGCTTCGGTCTGGTGAATCGCCAGCGACTTCGAAATGCTTTGAAAGAACAGGGGTTTAAAGTGGAAGACCTCTCTTCGAATTCCAAAATGGCAGGGTTATCAAAAAGTGTGGGGAATTTACCAGTGGTCGTATTAGGGGCATTCCAAAACCGTAAGGGACGTGTGATTCGCCTGCGTTGTAACATGCAGCAAACCACTGGTTTTGAGGAATTGGGAGCCATCGGTGGCACAGCAGAATTGAGTCTGGATGAATGGGCGATGCTCGGTCGAAGTGCTGCAGTTCGTCCCGAAGATAGACAGGTTAATCCGTTTAATCAACAGACTGAGAATATCTCAATACAGGCTCAGGTGATTAATAAATTAGATGCTCGCAGCGAAGGAGGACATATTCTACAGGATCCGACTTTTCCTTTTGATCTGCAGTTCGTGATTGACGGCAAAGTCAGAAAGGGAGTGATTCGAGGTAATGACTATTTTATTCCGGTCAGTCAGGGAGAGACATATAGTATCCGAATTACAAACAAGCATGGAAGAAAAGGGACGATAGCAGTCATGAAGCTTCTGGTCGATGGACTGGACACCCTCCCCAAAACAAATCCAGAAAAAGATAAGCCTGTTAGCCTGGACAAAGCTTTGGTCACAGAATATTGGGGACTACCTGTCACACACCTTTCTGACGCTCGGAGTTGGATCCTGGATCCTCAAGAAGTCCCAAGAGAATTTGAAGAAGTTGCCTGGGAAGTTGCTGGATTTGTAACAAAAACCGGAGAAGAGGGAAAAGTCCGTGAGTTTAAAGTAGTTGACGCTGCCAATTCCCTGGCGGGAAGACAGGGCTTTACGGATCAAATTGGATTGATCACAGTTGCCTTGTATTCTGCAAAGCCATCGGCTCGTTCAGTGGGAACAGCTGCTGGTCAGGAGCGTGATGAAAACCTGAAAGAACGCACTGGGATTGATGCTGGTAACCTCATCGGGGTCGTTCATCTACGATATGTAGATGCAAAATTGTTAGTAAATTAAAAGCTTTTGAATATAGTTAACTGTGCCGCAAAAGAATATTTGCAATCCGTTATTAGGTCTGATTAGGAAAAGACATGTTCCAACATAATCTATGATCCATCTTACTATTATTGATCTTGTTTTCAATTTCATTGATTGAAACAGAATCCATATTTTGTGCAGATAATAAAGATGAAACGAGTTCTCAGGAACTGAGAAAACAGGCCGAATCTTTCGAACAAAATGGTGATCACGAACAAGCAATTAAGGTTAGAGAACAAATACTCCTGGATTCTGAAAATAATTACGGAATGAAACATCTTGATATCGTACCGGATCTACAAAAACTAGCTGATTTGTATTACCAGGAAAATCATTTTTCCAAGGCCGATATTCTCTTACAAAGAATTCTGCGATAGCCCAAGACTGGCGGACTCCTGAAGAATACTTCAGAATCTTCTTAGGAGGAATTTATGAGCAAGGAGTCCAAAGTGTCAGGGAAACAGCAT
>PAJV01000018.1 GCA_002706765.1 Gimesia sp. | reverse complement strand
TGATGCAAAAGTCCAATTGCAAATATCAGATCAAATGACTTTCCTGGTTGGAAGTCTTTAATATTGGATGCTACAAATTCGATCTCTGGACCTGAATTATGGACACGTGCGTAGTGAATCAGCTTTTCTGAGTAATCTACTCCACAATAACTACCAACGCGCCCTTCCAGGTATTTTGCCGCAAAACCTGCTCCACATCCCACTTCTAACACATCAGCTTTGGAAGACATCTGGACTGCTTTCAACGTCTGGAAAAGCCGGTGCTTGCGAGCGTGTCGTGTTGCTGGCAATAAATCTTTGCGGCAATACTTTTCCGCTATTTGGTTAAATAACTCACGATCACGAACTGCATGGTCTGTGTCCACATACTGTATATCCTCTGGTGGCGAGACTCGATGCTCTTCCATTTTAGAACTTTTCATTAGATGAAGATTAGATAATAAGTAACCGTCTCACGAAATACACGGTCAGTCAATGGGCATCGCGAGATGCTTTTCTTTGAGAGGAACCGGCGACTGAACCGCATTATTGAATGACTTGCCGATTCATCGTCGTCGGGGACGGTGGGCTTCGGGGTGTTGCTTCAGCCATTGGTCCGGCAGCAGTTCTTCCAGACGATCGACGGCGTGATCGGTGATCCGTGCCAACACATCGCGCAGATAGGCAAACGGTTCTACCTCGTTTGCTTTGCAACTGGCCATCAGGCTGTAGTGCACAGCAGCGGCCTGACCGCCGCGTTCACTGCCGACGAACAGATAATTCTTCCGGCCGATGGCACAGGGACGCAAGGTGCGTTCCGCCAGGTTGTTGTCAATCGACAGAATGCCCTCGGTACAATACCGCGTAAACCCGGACCAGCGGCTTAACAGATATTGAATCGCCGCTGCCACAGGACTTTTCGGTAATAGCGCACGCGATGTCTCTGTTAACCAGTCGCGGAACTGTTCCAGAACCGGTAACGCCTTGTCCTGTCGCAACTGCCAGCGGCGTTGCCACCAGTGTTCGCGGTCCGCCGGCTGTTGCAGATCCGATTTCAACTCGCCGGCTTCTCGTTCAATCGTGTATAACTGCTGGATAAACGATAATGCCCGGTGAGCGGCTTCCGGCTGCACCGTCCGCGCATCGTAAAACTTGCGTCGCGCATGCGCCCAGCACAAGACCTGCTGAATCCTGCCTGACCGGTACAGTTCTTCGTAGCCGGCATACGCGTCTGCCTGCAGATAACCGCAAAAGTGCTCTAAAAACGCCTGGGGGCCGGCACGTTCCCGGTTCGGGGTAAAATCATAGACCGAATATGGGTGCGCGGCATCGCCACAGTAAACCCAGAACCGGCCGGTCCGCGTGCGGGAAAGCCGATTATCCTGGACGGGAACCGTCGTATCATCCGTATGCACGACATGCGACTGTAAAACCCGGTTCTTCATCAGATCAGTCAGCGGCTGCAGTAATTCTGCAGTTTCCAGTACCCAACGGCTCATGGTGCTCCGTGAAAGCTGTACGCCGTTTCGACTCAGAATCGATTCATGACGATACAGGGGGAGATGATCTGAGTATTTCCCCACCAGGATCGTTGAGAGCAGGCCGGGCCCGGCAAAACCTTTAGCAATCGGCCGGGCAGGAACGGGAGCCAGCGCCACATGCTCTTCACACTTCCGGCACGCATATTTGAAACGTACGTGCTCGATTACTTTCAGGCTGGCAGGAATGAATTCCAGCTGTTCGTGGCTGACCTCTCCGATCCGCTTTCGTGTCTGGTCACAGCAGGGACAGCGTTTTTCCGATTCGGTCAGGTCATGTTCTACCCGTTCCCGAGGCAGGTGGTCGGGCAGCTTGTTGCGGCCGCCGCCACGACGGCGATGTGCGGAAACCACCATGGGAGGAGGTTCATCGTCCTCGGGATCGGCTGCTTCCTCCGCAGTCTCGGGTTCGTCAAACAGGCTCATTTGATTAGGGGCGATTTTTTCAGAACGGGCGCCAAACCGTTGTCGCAGCAGCCGATCAATGAAATGTTTGAGCTGCTCGACTTCCCGCTGTTGTTCTCCCACCGTCTCACCCAGTTGGTGAATCATGTCATGGCAGGACTGGACGTCGTTCGGCAATGAGGATCGTTTCTGGTTCATGTTCCACGTCTTAACATAATCGTTGTCAGGCGGGAACTGTTTTTTTATGAAGTCGATACTTTTTCTGAAATCTGATAGCGTTTTCTGCGTTGCACGCTGGTCAGGTCGATGCCCTGCAGCAGGAGTGCCAGATCGGTGGAGGACAGTTGCAGGCCGTGTATGCCCTCCGGGCTGGAGAGACGCTGGTATGTGCCCGCTTCCAGCCGCTTGTACCAGATGGCCAGACCATCGTGGTCCCAGTACAGCAGCTTGATGCGATCCTGTTTTTTGTTGAGAAACACAAACAGTCCCCCGTCGAGTACGTTTTGCTCCAGGTAGGCTTCGGTCATTCGCAGTAGGCCGTCAAAGCTTTTACGCATATCGGTGGGGACCGTGCAGAAATAAATGCGGGTCGGCAGATTCAGCATGCGCGCTGCTCCAGCGCGGCGAGCACGGTTTCGAGCGTGGCCCGATCACAGCCATTTCCGATGCGAACGATCGTGCCGTGTGAGAACACGATTTCAATCGGCGTGACAGGGGGTTGGACTTCAACGGGCAGGAAGGAAGCTGCAGCGGTGTTCGCGGCATCCCGCTTTTTCAGTTCGCGTCGCCAGTAATGGTACGCTGGTTCGCTCAGTCCTTCACGCTCACAAAAAGCACGAATCGAGAGTCCGGATTGCAGACGGTCGGAAAGGGTTTGTCGCCAGAACGCTTCACGGTCCGGGTTCCGCCGCTGGTCGGCACGTTGTGTTGGCTGGGATGCGGACATCGCTTTTGCTCCTGAATATGCTGGTGGTTGAAACACATTCAGAATACGATACACGTCAAGGTGTATTTGGTGGGCCGGTTACGATAATAAAAGCGATACAGTAAAATTTCAAAAAACTATTGCACGACATTTTCAGTAGATGCACCTTATTAAAGGGCATCTCAGACTTATCATCAAGATTTCCCAACATTACTGAATACGAATTTTCCATAAACAAAGAATTTGATTATAAATGAAGTTCCAAGTACTACTAATACTCGCATGTAATAATTAGAAAATTCAATTTTGCTAAGTACTAATAAACTCGAATATTCAAAAAGCCGAAACGAACCATTTGTAATTGCGAATTGAATAAATTGAGTTGTCACAGGTGCATCGGTTGATAAAAAAACAAACCAGCGACAACCAGAAAAATTGAGAAAATAAGTCACTGCCAACGCGACTGCAAATGAGATCGACTCAGAAATCCCTAAATAAAAAAGCCCGAACGCAAGCCCGAGATTCGTGACCAGGCTCACGATAATCAGCATCACGTATCTGACACTCTTGTTATTAATTAAACTGACAATTTGCACTTGAATCTACTTCGGCTTGCAGAAGTCAAAATCAGAATGACCCTCTGTGCAAGGCTTTTGGGCAATCAAGATTAATGATTGTCCTATCGGAGGCCCAATGAATCGATCAATTATTTTAAAAATGGGGAGCATTCGTTTAATTCTTGCTAATTGGCGTGTTGACATGGTGCGTGAAAAATTAGCTTGCTTTCTCAAAATTCTGCTTTTGATAAAATAAGGTATGACGCCAAAAATATTCATGTAATGAATTTTTTTTATCTGCCAGCCAGATTGAAGCGCCTTTTGTTTTAACTCTGACTTGATATAGCGTCTAAAATGAGCTGATGCGATATCAACGCTGCCATAAAGCCAGCGACCAGCCGGCACTTTTATCAATAAATGCCCACCAGGTTGTACCATATTGAAAAATTGATCTAAGAGTCCCTGGTCGTCTTCAACGTGTTCTAAAACATCAAAACAGACAATGGAATCAATGTTTCTGCTCGCGATTTCTTCCATATTTTCATCAAGATCAAACTGTGCGCATTCAACGTGAGGATCGTCCGCAAAACGATGTTGAAGAACTTTCATATTTTCCGGGCTCAAGTCAACAGCAAGAACGTATTCTGCATAAGCCCTTAATTGTTCCGTTGCATTCCCAATTCCACAACCCGCATCTAATACTCTTTTTCCCAGCCAGGGAGCCACCAATTCGATTGACCATTGATAGTATGGTGTTAGTGATTGCATGCGCGAAAGTGCTTCAAGATGCTCCGCCTCCAAGGGAAGTTTCCTGGCCACTTTATCTGAATTATCTGAATTATCTGAATTATCTGTATTAAAATCAGTAGGCATACAGGTTCAATTTCTCTGTTATTCCATCATTTTGGAACTATTTATGATGTGAGTTAGTTCTGACTTCGTTTATCAATCATATCTGCCAAAAGTGCAAAAAAAGTGGTGTTCATACTAAACATTAACAGCATGATGGTTTTATCAGTGATATTCTGCAAAATGAAGACGTCGTAAGTAACTGAGATCATGAAAGCGACGACTTGAATAGCTGCAAACGGGCCAAAAACTTTGAGCGGTGCAAAGTAAACGCCCAAACGAATAATCAGTTGCAAAAAACGAAGTGTGTCTCGAACAGGTTGAATTTTTGATTTGCCTATTCTGCGAGAGTAGTTGATTGGTTCATAATGCACACTGTATTTATTTGTCAGATGCGCCATTGTGATTGTCGTTGTAAAACTGAATCCATCGGGCAAGACACTCAGAAACTTTTCAGCTAAGTTGCGTTTAAAGACGCGCAAACCGGAATTCAAATCGGGAATGTTTCGACCAGCAATCCACGATGCATAATGCTTCAGAAAATACTTTGGGATTTTTCGAAGTGTAGAATACTCTACATTTTCACCTGTCCTTGACCCCACGACCATGTCGTAATCTTTGATGAACGCCAATAAATCACCAATGCGATCATTGGGATAAGTTCCATCGGCATCAGTAATGACGATGGAATCATATTTAGCATGTCGCACGCCGGTTTTTAGAGACGCGCCATACCCCTGATTGGTCTCGTGTTTCAAAATAGTGATTTCCGGATGATGTTCCTGCAGGGACCGCAGTGCAGCACTCGTGCCATCAGTTGAACCATCATCAATCACAATCAGTTCGTGTGGTCCAAAAGTAACCAGAATTCTTTCCAATTCCACAATGGCATCAGGCAGTGCCTGCAGTTCATTATAACAAGGCACAATCACGGTAAATGGATCTGAGACCGAACTGAGTTGAGCTTTTATTTCTGACTTTTCATCTAAGGAAATCATATCCATGATATTGTGACTTCTAAAACTAAGGTATTAAAATTCCTGATTGCAAATACAGATTCATCATTTTTGTTTTAGACGATACGGTATCAATCTGATTTTGGGATTATCAGCCTCAATGATCCAAATCGAACGGTCGTTAAAGTAGCTAATCAGATCTGAATTTTTTTTCGGCTCTAAAATTCGTGCCCAAACGACTTTCGAATTGTCTATATCTGCTTCGTTATAGACCCATTCGTCATGATGGCTGTGATCTCGATTATATTTAACCAGTATCAGGTGTTTTCCTTCAACGCTGTCGAGTTTTTTCGAAATCTGTTGTCTAGCCAAAGCCCAACTCTGTCTGGACGATCCTGGGACAGGTTTCCTATAGTCGGCAAAAGACATGATTGTTGTCAGGGTTGTTAAAATCAGTACGGTTACTGGTAACAATTGGCCAACAAGACGCAAATTTCTTTTCCACTGATAGATATATCTTAAACATTGGATTTGCAACAAAATCAATAAACATCCAATTGGGGCAATGTAATGTGGATGCCCACTTGTACCCTGAGAAACGGCAGCCGTAATGACTAGAAGTGAGATTATAAGAACAAACAAATTCTCACGATTCCTGAAAAAAGCACAGATACCGAAGAAGCATATCAGTACGACAGCGTAAGATCCTGTATAGAGTAAAATAAACCTTAGTAACTTGATCCTTAACTCAACTGGAAATGGTTTGGATTGAATCGCAAACTTTGGATCTGATTGGTTCTCATCCAAATCATAACTATAAATTGTTCGAACGGGTTGTTTTCTGGAAGTGTCTTTATTAACCGAAAATATGAGACCGTCGAGTGTTTTAGAATAGTATTGATCAACCCATACCTTATAAGGAAATGTCAATGCATTTCCTGTCACGCGATAGTTATAATACCCCATCCAGAAAAAAGTGGAAAATAAGATCACAAACATGGGGGCTATTATTCTAGAAACAGCAACTGACCAGCCTGGATTCTGTTTACCAAACAGCCAGCACAAAAGAGCGATAGCAATCGGTACTGCAGCTAAAAGCCCTTCATATGGTCGACTATTAGCGAGTATCGCTAATCCGAGAGCTAAAATAACTGATGTAATAACTCGCGGTTTTTTCATTAAACGCGGGTACGCTCCAAACAAGAGTGCACCTCCTAATAAAGCAACTTGTCCTCCCCAATAACTTTGCCCCCACGTAATCAAAAAAGAAGAATTCAGAGTCGCTAAAAATCCACCGTACACGGCCCATCTTCCAGGCACCCAACCACAAAGCATCCAAAAGATAGCCCCGTTGGCAACTGCCAATGCTATCCAGGAACCGACAATCGGATAACCAAACAAAACTTGGCCAACAGCAAGAAAGGCTCCTTGAGCAGGAGGATACTTCGACTGATATGAGGGCTGCTGGATAATATGAAAACTTTCAAAGTGCTCCCATAAAGGATGTGTTGGGTTTGTTAGTCTGCCTGAAGCAAATGTATCAGCCGAAAGTAAATAAGCAAATTCATCATGAATAATCGGGTAAGGTAAATGAATACATAACCCAAAAAATAATTCCATAACAAAAGTGAGAATTACAAAAAACAAAACTCCTCCTGCCACACTATGAGATAATTTGCGCAATAGGAGCCAGAAAGTATTTACAAATCTTGTAGTCAATTGCTTACAAAATACTGCAATCAGAATTGAACAAAATATGATAATCAGTGGGAAAAATGAATTCATGACAGCTGGTTATCAACAGGACTTTCTACTCAGTAAACGGGAATAAAGCTTTTAATGGAGTGACAGGAAGCCCCACTTCTATTCTGGGGAACTTCAAATAACCTGTAATCAACGAGGGATTGAGAGAATCATTCCGACTAATTCTCCGTCACCGGAAATATTACCTGGGGCTATCGCAACCAGGGCAATATAGTGCAGTTCTTTCTCTGCAAATATTGCCTATTGAACGGGATTAACGAGTTCATACAAAGTGTATCCGTTTGTTAACATCTGTAATAAGATTGTTACGGGCCGGAACGGGTCGCGCTATCTGAGGTCATGCTTTTCATTCAGCATCTACAATCGAGGGGCAAAAATGATGCCAGATGCAGCGCCGGTGGAGATAAACAATAGTCTATTTTGCTGTTGCCGCTGGTTCGTGTGTGTCAAACTCTTGAGTTGTGCTTAAGAAGTAGAAATTAGGGATACATAATTTTTTGAGACTTGTCGAATGCATCTGAAAAGATTCGTCTGTCAGTTTCGGTTTCAGATATTGCAGAGGAGGGAAGACTTTTCTGTCCATTCGGTGTTTCAGCAAATCAAGATTAATGATCCAGAATGGTGATTTGAGATATGTCTCAACCTGTTCATTGTCAATCTTTTGAAAGTAATCCAGCGCATTGTAAGGGGAATTAAACGCCATCATATTGACGCTCATCTGGCAAAGCACATTTAAGAATATTGAACAATACAAGGCAGCCTTCAGAAGGCGCGGTAATAGTGAAGTAGCTGGTTCAAACAGATTGAGTACCGGCAGACTTAGTAGTGGCAACACAAACAACAGGTAGCGTGGTCCGTAGCACCAGTCTCCTCTCCAGTTAATGAAACAGGAATTTATAATGTAAAAGACCAGAAAGACTATTAGTACAAATGAAAACTCAAATGTGTATTTATTCAGAAAACTTCGGAAGCGGAACAGCGAAAATAACAGTAAAGGGAAATACAGAAAGATGCTTTTTTGGCTGTCAAAAAGATACCCATACAATCCATTAAGAGGATTGCCTGACAGGAAATGTCTTTCCTGTTCCCACTGCGCATAGCCGGTGGTGAATGGTCCGCCAAATCGATACCAGTTCGCCCAGCAAACCAGTGTAAGGAGACACGTCAGAAAAATGGCAAACGCAGTCAGGTACTGTTTTAAAGCAGAGATAAAACGGAAGTGAAAACTTTTGTTCTGATCTGATTGAGAGAGTATTTCCGCCCAGAGAATCCAGAAAAATGCAATCGGAACAAGCAGTATGAAGACCAGTTTTTCTAGTACCAGAAGACTGCAGAAAACCAGGATCAACCAGAAATGAGTGCGTGAGTATTTGAGCTTACCCGTCAGTTTCCCATGTTTGAATCTGAGCAGGCTGTAGTACAAACCCAGAAAGAAGAAAAGCTGGAAAATCTCAAAAGTCTGTGCTCTGAGATAGTTCCAGACGAATGTTCCAAACAGGCAGGCGAGGACGTAAATTGCAGTAACTTTTGTTGAGTGGTTAAAATTCAGAGCAATCAAATACAAGTAAACGGCAATGAGCAGAGAGATCAGAATATTATAAAGATTCAAATAGAAAACTCTGGCTTTACGCTGGAACGCGGTCATCTTCTGGACCTCAATAAGTGGCCCTTCTATACTGCGTTCCCACAGCAGTGGAGGTACATATAGAAATGTATTGAGGATTCCATATTTAGGATACCACTGTTCCTTCGCTTCGTTTTCAAAAAAGTATTGTCCGCGTTCACCAAAGTTTTGGGCAATCGATGGATTAACATCAAGGCGACCTGCATTGATTAGCTGTGTGGTTGAATAACGAACGCTAATCGCATCGCCCTGATAAATTATTGCTGGTTGAAAGAGGATCAGGACGAGAGCCACTAAAGAGATCATTACCCAGAAAGATTTTCCCAGGCATGAAGTCATCGGATCTGCAGTTTGATGCGGATTCAGGATTTGAGTGACAGAATTTGAAATAGACACGTTATTTGATGTATGTCATTTGATCTATGTTGTGAAGGAGCTAAGTTGATGCAGTCAAATTCTTTAAAAAAATGTGAAATCAACTGAGACGAAATTAAGTTGCAAGCTCAGTATGGGCAAATTCTGTACCAGTATCCTGGATGGAGATCAAGTAGCAGCCAGTCCCCTTGCCAGTTGTTCGTTCCAGGGGGAAAGCCATTTTTTCTGAACTGATGTCTTAACAACATATATTATCGTTGGTACAAAAACGCACTATGATGCTCTTAAAATCTAAGCACGCCTACTGACGCTCGGAGACGCTCGCGTCATCTATGGCTGTTATTTCTTAAAGGGTACATATTTTGCTCTGCTCTATTGCTTTCTGTGGATATGACCAAAAAAACTGTTTGAACAATTGAGCAATAATGTATTCTCGTGAATTTCAGTCGGTAATATTTAGATCTGTAATCAGGTATTGCAACGCGACAGGGGCTGGGCACACTGGAATTTGGTTTGGGCTTTACTGTTTTTAAGGCAAATTATCTTTCCGTTCTGGGATATATCCTGTTTTAACTGGTTGTGGGTATTTATTGCCTGACGTATCTTCAGTTCATAATTTCGACTGCAAAGGCTCCGCCAGAGAAGATTAAGTCTTATGCTTCGGAGTTTTAATAAGCTGGCTCACTATTGTGGCTAGTGAAACTGTTTCCGGTCCGCAGCAAAATGAGTTCTGTCATTTACAAAAAAAAGAAATCAACTGAAAACAGGTAAATAGCATTGTGATACAGCGATCTCTTTCTTCCAAACAGAAATTGTCTCATTATCTGCTGATGATCCTGCTGATTCTATTTGCCGTACTCTGCAGCGCGCGGCTGACTGAACTCATCATGTATAACCCCGATAGCGCCGACTATGTAATTATGGCCCGGGGACTGATTACTGATTTTGAATATCGAAAGGTTTATTCTCTAGGAGAGCCATACTTTACATTACGCCCCCCGGGAATGTCTCTCCTGCTTATTCCCGCGGCTTTGATTGCGCCCTACAATGTCATCACGGCTAAAGTTACGGTCTTGATCACCGCTGTCCTGATGCTGATCTTGTTTTATGGACTGATGTGCCGATTAAAAGACTCAGGCTCTGCACCTGAGCTCCCGCAGCAAAATCGAATTCACTGGCCTGAACTTCTGCTGGCGCTTCTGTTGGCGACGAATCCTTATATTCTGTTGTATTCCACACTGCTGATGAGCGAGGTGCCTTTCATTGCGTGCACTCTGGCGGTTTTGTACCTGGTAACCTGTCAGGACACAGAAACAATATCGAAGCGACAGCTGTTTCTGCTTACCGGCCTGTTGATGTTTCTCCCCTTGCTGCGAACCATCGGAATCAGCCTGGTCCTGGCTCTGGGATTATGGTCCATCTTGAATCGAAAACGCTGGCCTTATCTCATCAGCGTGTTCTGCTCCCTGGGGGTGACAGCGGCCTGGATGTTCCGCAACAGTGCTCATCAATCAGTCAGTTATTCTTCTGTGCTGATTGATGAATACAAAAAAGTCGGATTACCGGGAATGCTGGTAAGTATGGTCAATCGTTTGTTAACTCACTTCGAGGGATTATGTCAGAAAATCATACCTGGCATGCCCGGCGAGTTTCCGGAATATGAACGTGTGGTTTTGAATGACAATTTTGTCCTTCCGGGACCACCGGTGATTTATTTGCTGGTAAGTCTACTTGTCATGTCCATTTCCGTGTATGGAATGCAGAGAAAATGGAACAGGGGAGGCGCTGTCAGTTTTTATTATATACTGTTTACTTTTTTAATACTGTCCATCTGGCCGTGGTTGCAATTGCGTTTCACTTTGCCTCTTCTGCCCGTTCTGCTGGCCTATCTGCCTTCGGGAATAACTGCATTTGGGGCCAATGCCAAAGCGCTCGCTGTACGGGGACAACAGGTCCTGGCCGGGGCACTGATACTCGGGTGTGTCCTGCTGGGAATCTCACAAATCAGTACTGATCTGCGGATGGTTTACGCCAATCAGAAATTGATTTCCATGGGAGAGTCGTTCTACGAGACCGAATACCCCGGGCATAATTTCTGCAATTTCGTCGCTGCCGGCAGGTGGATACGAGAGCATTCAGAACCTGCAGATCGCGTATTGACACGACGGACCGATACGGCCCTCAGTTCGCATCGATTCCAGTCCCTGGCACACCTGGAGCAATATAATGTAGAACAACTTCATAAACTGATTCAATCATTCTCAGCGAAGTACCTGGTATCTTATGACCGCAACTATGTGAGCGGATTTAAATGGTATCTACTCGATTCTGATCCTGTTTACAGACTGACCCCCGTGTATACACAGGAGGGAGTCATGGTAATTGAAGTGCAGCCGAACTATGAAGGAACGGTGCGGCATCAATACTGGCGTGAAGAAGAGTCCATGGAAATTGCCCGAAAAGCGTATGAGAAAAACCCGGATCAGCTTTGGTGTCAGATTGGATATCTTGAGCAGCTTCAGTCTGTACGGAAATATCAGGAAGCGATTAAACTGGCTGAATCCCTTCAGGAAAATCAGATACAAGACGTTCGCATTGTCACTTTGCTGGGTTGGTCCTACGCTGGAAATAAGCAGTATCAACGTGCAATGGATGAGTTCAAAAAAGCATCTTTGCTGCCCAATGCCAAACAGCATCGAAGTACGATTCAACGAGGGTATCAATATGCACAACATATGTCCGCGCTGAAAAATGAATCTGAAAAGTCTGAGACCGAGAATCGTCCCGAGAAAAATCTGCAGATCGCAGAGAACTACTGGAAACTGGCACGGTACGAGCAGGCGATGAAAAATGTGCAGAAGGTACTGGCGTCTCCAGCAGCAACGGAACAAGTCAGGGACACTGCCCGGATACTCGCGGCGCGCCTGTATTTGCGGGACGGTCAATCAGCCCAGGCGCTTTCAGAGTTGAAGAAAATCAAAGACTCTGAAAACAAAACGTCGTCGACCCTGGTGAGTCTGATTCAACAGGAGCAGTACCTGAATGAGTATTTTGCAGGACAAGGCAAGTCGCAGGAATTTCAAAATCAACGGTTGGAATCGGGAATTCGAGAATCTCTATTGAAACTGGTTGCCATTTACGAATCGGAGGGCGTACCCGGGAAAGCACTCAGACTGCTGGAACGCGCACATGAACTGGACCCGAATGATTCAGAAATCCGCAAGCAACTGGCGAAATTCCAGCTGTTCTATCAGCAGTTTTCCCAGGCTGAAGAAAACTACCTGATATTGAAACAAGAGTTTCCGGAAGATCAGGATATTCAGGACAGTCTCTCGAAAATCGAACAGATCAAAGTGCTTCCCCGTTTCTGAAGAAATTTGAGCTGGAAATTCCACCCTTTCTGTTTCGCCCGAAGCGTTCAACCAGCAGAACCGGCTGCGGACAAACACGCTGTTCCGGCAGATGACGGAATCCATTCCGCATCATATATTAAGTTTTAATGATGTGATTTCCTGAAACGCACCTTTGATATTTTGATAAAACCCGCGTTTTGCAGGAAATGAATTCTGGCGAAACAGCTGCAATTATGCGAGACTGAATGCAGCGGGGTCATTATCAGCTTATTCTCTCAATGTATGAATTCTCTCAACGCGTGATTTCTCTCTCTGGTTTGCGGACCTGATTTTTTGCAGGCATTCAGCAGCATTGCAGCGTAAGTGATATGTCTGCAGCCAGACCACGGGCAGTGGAATAAGGGGATCTGTACGAAATCCGATTGAGTAAGCTTCCTGAAAGAGTTCCGGGGGTGATCTCCGGTGATCAATAAAAAACTGTAACTTATGGAGATACGATGATGCATCAAATGAAATTATTGTTGCTGTTTTTGATCTGGGGAGGTGTGTCGGTTTCTGCTGCAGAGACTGATTCTGATAAGCCCGCACCCTCTGCAGATGAGACAGCGATTCGAGCCGCCATTGATTCGTACAAAGCGGCATTTGACAAAGGGGATGCCAAAGCCGTTGCCGCGCACTGGACTCCCACAGGGGAATTTGTGACACCGGCAGGTGAAACATTATCGGGGCAGGGTGCTCTGGAAAAAAACTTTACCGAATATTTCAAAGCGACCCCTGATGCGAAAATTGAACTGGACAGCGTAGGAATTGAGTTCCTGTCTCCCGGTGTCGCCATT
Source organism: Gimesia sp. (assembly GCA_002706765.1). GTDB lineage: Bacteria > Planctomycetota > Planctomycetia > Planctomycetales > Planctomycetaceae > Gimesia. The sequence continues at coordinate 127,723 of PAJV01000018.1, read as the reverse complement.
GAGGAGGGAGTCGCTCGAGTACTGGTGCCCGACAAAGAACCGGAGCTGACAGAATACGCGGCAGTTCATGTCAAAACGCCTGCCGGCTGGAAGCTGGATAGCGTTAAGGAAACGGAAGTCATCGTGCCTCAATCGCATTACGAACAGCTCAAACCTCTGGAATGGATGATTGGGACCTGGGTCGATGCCGGCGATGACTCGACGATAGAAACCGTCTGCAGTTGGACGAAAAACAGAAATTTCATGACCCGTTCTTTCAAAGTGCATATTGAAGATCGTGTGGAAATGGAAGGAACCCAGGTCATTGGCTGGGATCCGGATAAGCAGACCGTTCGCAGCTGGCTGTTCGATTCAGAAGGCGGCTTCGGAGTAGGTATCTGGTCACAGAAAGAGAACCAGTGGACGATTCGCACACTGCAGGTCCTGGCGAATGGTGAAAAAGCCTCTGGCATCAATATCATGACAAAAGTAGATGACGATAAGTTTACATTTCGTTCCATCGGACGTGAAATTGATGGTATCCTGCTTCCCGGAATCGAAGAAATTACAGTCGTGCGTCAGCCATAATCACTGCGTCAGCAGCAGCCGGTTGATCCAGGTATTTTATTATTAAAAGGTGAGACAATTATGAAAACTCCCTGTATTGCAATACTGGTGGGACTACTGTCCCTCTCTCTGATATCAGAAGACATCTATGCCCGTGGCGGCCGCGGAGGCGGGGGCGGAGGAGGAGCCCGCGGCGGTGGTGGCGGAGGCGGTCGTAGTTTCGGCGGCGGTGGTGGTGGCGGTCACAGCTTCGGAGGAGGGGGAGGCCACAGTCCTTCGATGAGCAGGCCTTCCACTTCCAGGCCAACCAGCAGGCCCAGTGGTGGAAGTCGTCCGAATCTCAATAACCGGCCTTCCGGCGGGAGCCGTCCGGATTTGGGCAATCGTCCCGGTGGCGGGAACCGGCCGAACTTTGGGAATAATTCCGGTGGTGGTAATCGCCCGAACCTGGGGAATCGTCCCGGGAATAATACGCGACCGGGAAATGGAAATCGTCCTGATTTCGGCAGCCGTCCCAGCCAGGGGCAACTGCAGGATTTTCTGCATCTGCCGGGCAACAGCGGTTCGGATAATCGCCCCGGAGCAGGGAATCGTCCTGAGATCGGAAATGGTTCCAATATTGTGAATCGGCCCGGTTCTGGCAATCGGCCCGACATCGGCAATCGACCTGGAAACGGGAATCGACCCGATATCGTAAACCGTCCAGGAGATGGGAACCGTCCCGGTAACGTGATCCGACCCGGTAATGGCAATCGGCCTGATGTCGTCAATCGTCCTGGCAGCGGCGATCGCAATAACGTCAACATCAGAAATAATCGAGGGCCCCGTAAAAATGATATTTCGATCAATCAGATCAATCAGAACAACGTCCGCGTTGGAAATAACGTCAGGAACAACTGGAACGGCCGTCATGTGAATGCGTTTAACCGTTCATGGTGGTCGAACCGTCCTGGCTGGAACAGTTCTTCCTGGCGTTTTCAGCATGGCTGGGGACGTTATCCTGCGGGTTACTGGTGGCGACCTGTGACAGCCGTCGCGATGACAGGCTGGTTTACCGGCTGGTGGAATACTCCCTCCTATTATGACTATGGTGAGAATATCTACTACCAGGATAACTCGGTGTATTATGGCGATCAGCCGGTTGCGACCGCTGACGAATATTATCAGCAGGCTGTCACTCTCGCAGACTCGGTTCCTGAAAATGCTCCTGCAGATGACAAGAGCGACTGGATGCCGCTGGGAGTGTATGCCATTACGAATGCGGATTCCGAAGAGACCAACATGATTTTACAGTTGGCCGTCAGTAAGGAAGGCGTCATTGCCGGCACCTTCTATAACGATATTACGCAGGTCTCTCATCCAGTGGAAGGCATGGTTGAGAAGGAGAATCAACGGGCATCGTGGCATTTCTCAGATGGTTCCAATCCCAATCTGGTGATGGAGACAGGGATCTACAATCTGACGAAAGACCAGACTGATGTACTGGTACACTTCAATGCAGAAAAGACCCAGACCTGGATGCTGGTGCGGTTGCCGGAACCGGAAGGTGATGGAAACAAAACCAACTGATTGAGTTTTCTCAGCAGCATTTGACTATTCAAACGGAGGATCTGAATTCGCTCAGATCCTCCGTTTTTTAATGATACGTACAATTACTTTGTCTGTGTGGACGGTTGCTCATTTTTAAGAGACTGAAACAGGTCCAGTAAAGTTGTGACGATTTTTGTCGAAGCATCTTTTTCCACAAAATTGGTACCCAGCCACGTTTCATAACCACCCCAGCGATGCTGTTCGGGTGTTGGTAAGTAGCCGAAAGATCCATTTGCCAGTTCGATCGTGAAGGTTTCGGCAAACGGGCTGCGGTCTTTGAGTTCCAGTCCGGTTTCCGTAAACGTTTCGAATGGGATCGCAGTGATGCCCAGGTCGCCAATGCGAATGGCCTGAAGGGGGATTTGAATCTCATCAGGCGCGTCTTTCAGGCCGGCGATACGTTCGGCATAGATTTCTTCTCGTGAGTGACGAGTCTGCGACTTGTCTTTGGGTGCCGACGTGACTTTGGCAAAATGTTCCAGCATTTCCGGCGTCGGTTTTCTGAGTTTCAAAGGCAGGCTGGCGGTTGCTGCACCCAGGGGAACCCAGTCATGGAAAGTGATCTTCTGATGTGCTTCCTGAACGCGACTGGCCACCTTTTCCGCTACTTCCTGCATTTTTTCGTACTGTTTGTAGCGACGCCCGTTCTTCTCGGTGAAATTGATATTGTTGACATCCCCACTGGTTCCATTGGACAGAATTCCGACAAAGGGCGGATATTGGTTTTCTGCATTCAGCTTTCTGGTAATGATGCGGGCAAAGTAACCAAAGTAATCCGCTGAAATTTCACCGGAACGAACTCCACCCACATAGTGCAGTGAGTAATTGGCAAGCAGGGCAATGGGGCGTTGATCCAGACTCTGGATCGAGATAAAGCTGATCTCTGGATCGGTAGGTCCCGCGGGACGGTCGAGTGCTTTATGAGCGCGCGGTGGATTCATGCGTACGCGATCAATGCCTCCAAACGGGTTGGTCAGCAGGCTCGTATCGTTCACAAACCAGCGGCGATTATGCACTTCGGACGGTTCATCAACTTTGCCCCAGCCGATGCGGGCGGGTTCCAGTTGAAATAATGCCCGCTGAATACTATCGGCAATTCGGTTTGCCAGGAACTTCTGGTATTCGGTCAGCTCTGTTTCACGAATGACCTTCGATGGCCCGCGTGCCGTCGTAGCAGAATGGGTGTGAGTCGACGCCAGCAGCATGTGAGATTTGGGGATGCCGGTTGCTTTGTGAGCCTGTTCCTTTGCCAGATCAAATACGGACTCCGGGATGCCGACATTATCGCATAATACGATGGCCAGTCGGGTCTGCCCGTCATCGAGTACGATACTTCGTGCGTGTAATTCGTCATGAACCTGAGTGGCAGGGATTGGTTTCCAGCCTCCCACGATCAATTGCCCCAGGGGAGGAGTAATATTGCTGGTCGCAGCACCAGCTTTCAGGACGCCCTTTTTATCAGAAGCAAAACCGGCAGTGGTGGTCAAGCAGAACAGGGTCAGCAGAAGAATGAACGCGTTAAGTTTTAAGCAATATTTTAGCATGGTGCCTCTTTCATTGAATCAGGTGATACGGGAGACCGGATTCAGTCTGCCGCAAGTTTGAAGTAAGCGGGAAGGTTGGTGGTTCGTACAATCTTGTGAGATTCGCAGCTCTCATGATTATACTGAGTTTCATTCTAAACAACCGGGAATCGGCTTGCCAGATTCAAGCCTGATTAGTTCCGGCTCAGGCAGGGAATCTGATCGTGGAAACAAAGTGCTTGTGTTTTACCAGCCTGGAATGCAGAATAAGATTCAAAGCTTAACCCTCCTGCCAGACAGATAGGATAAACGATGTACCATTACAGACTGTTTTCTGTTCTCTGTTTCCTGTTGTGCCTTCCGATTCCGTTACTGGCTGAAGCAACACTGCTCATTCAGGACGGTCAGCCCCGGGCGGAAATCGTGATTTCCACAAGCCCCTCCCGCACAACGAGCCTGGCGGCGCAGGAATTGCAGACTTACCTGGAAAAAATATCAGGTGCGAAATTGCAGGTCGTGGATCAGCCAACCTCGGAGTATCCGGTCAAAATTTACGTGGGAGGCAGCGCGGAAACTCAAAGGCTGGGAATCTCTGCTGATGGTTTGAAATATGGAGCCTATCGCATTGTTTCCGGTAAGAACTGGCTGACACTGATTGGCGATGATACCGATTTTATACCCATCGAACCCTGGCCGCGCAGTAACAATGATATCGCCAGCGGAAAAATGCAGGCTGCCTGGGATGAAATTACGGGTGAGCATTGGGGGTATCCCCATTCCCAGATGCGCAAGCACTACATGGGGCCTGCCAGCCTGTTCGGCACGCCTCAGGAGCAGAAGGTTGACAAGAACGGCAATGTCAATGTCTGGGGCTTCGATGAACGCGGCTCTTTTAATGCCGTCTGCGGGTATCTGAGAAGTCTGGGTGTGCGCTGGTATCTGCCTGGCGAATCAGGAGAAATTGTACCGGAACTCAAGACGATCCCTCTGCCCGAGATCGATCAGGTTGTTGAACCTGATTTTCCTCTGCGCACGTTAAACTTCCGGTTCGGCGTTTATGGTCGGGATGCGGCCATGTGGGGGATGCGGTTGGGACTTCGCCAACCTTATGGCAGGCAGGCAGCACATGGGCTGGATCATATGACCCACAATGACTATACATTAAAAAACCATCCGGAATGGTTTGCCCTGTATGGAGACCAGCGGGATACTCAGTCGGGAAAACGCCTGAATCAGTTGTGCTATTCGAATGAGGAACTCTTTCAGGAGACGGTGCGTTATGTACGTGCCCAGTTTGATCACTTCAAAATGGACGAAGTTTCGGTCATGCCGCCGGATGGGTATACGGCGATCTGTCAGTGTGAATTATGTAAAGGCAAGGATACACCGGAGCGAGGTTATCGTGGTGCTTTTTCGGATTATGTCTGGGAATTTGTGAACCGTGTTGCGAAGGAAGTTCGCAAAACACATCCCGAAAAACGGATTTCCAATTGCGCGTATGGAACATATACGCAACCCCCTCTGAAGATTGACAAACTGGAACCCAACCTGCAGGTGATCATCGTCGGCGGACGCAGACCAACGAGCGAGTCCCGCGACGAGATTACGCAATTGCGCCGGGACTGGGCGAAGAAGACGGATCGACCTGTCATTATCTTTGAGAACTATCCGTTCACCGGCCGTGGTTTCTACCTGCCTGCATATATTCCTCAAGTATTAGGTGAGAGTATTAATGCAACCAAAGGAAGTTCACAGGGTGAAGATATCTGGCTGACAATGGATTTTGGTGAGAATGCCATCGGCTATAACCATTTCCTCATTTACTTCACAGCGCGAATGTACTGGGGAGGCAAGGATCAGGATGCGGCGGAACTGTTTAACGAGTACTGCCAGTTGTTTTATGGACCGGCTGCGCCCGCGATGCGCGAATTCTTTTCGTACTGTGAAAATCACTGGCGGGAAATGGAAAAGGATGGCGGAAAAGCAGAGCAGGCACTGGCTTTGTTTGACACTGCCAAAGCCAAAGTGGATGAATCGTCTGTGTATGGTCAGCGGATTCGATTGATTGATCTCTATCTGAACGGATTGCGAAATAAGAGCAGGCAGCTGGCACAGAAGCGGGGCCCCGTGCCAATCCTGAGACTGGTGGGAGATCCCCGCGGAGAGATTCGGATCGATGGCAAACTGGATGACAATCTCTGGAAGAAAATTCCGACCGCTTCAACGGGACAGTTGCGCGAACTGCAGACGGGCCGACAACCTGTCTATGGTACATCGATCAAGAGCTGCTGGGTTGGCAGAGATCTGTATTTTGCGATTCGCTGTGAAGAAGCATCGGGTGAAAAGCCCATCAGCACGACTGCGAAAAACGGAGATCAGGCCATCTGGTATGGTGATGCGGTTGAAATTCTGCTGAATACGGAATCACACAGTTATTATCAGCTCGCTGTCAACCCGGCGGGAGCACTGATTGATCTGGATCGCGGTGCAGATAGAAACAACTGGTTCCGCTGGGATTCCCAGGCGGAAGTCGCGACACAGATTGGCGATGGATACTGGACAGCCGAGATCCGCATCCCTGTCGTCCAGGATGAAAACGATCCGCTGCACCAGGTGATCGGTCACAGACCGACTCAGAGTCTCCCCTGGTATATCAATGTCTGTCGCCAGCGGATTCGTGAAAATGGTTCTGAGTATTCTGCATTTGCCCCCACAGGAACAGCCAGTTTCCATGAGCCAATGAAATTTGCCCATTTTTATCGAGGGTTATCTCATCAGTTTCCGGCAGATGAAAGTGTGACTGATTTTCTGATCGCCGAAAAGGCAGCAAATCAACTGCTGCGAAAACGAAAGTATCAGGCTGCCGAGGTGGCTTATATTGCGTTGAGCGAAGACAAAAACATCACGCAAATCCAGAAATCGACTGCGCTGGAGAAAGCAGCCGAGTGTGCGCGGGCATCGAAAGATTATGAACGTGCAAGCCAACTGGCAGAGCTGATTCCGGAAAAGTCAATTGCCAAAACCGTCCAGATGGAGAACCTCCTGAGCCAGAGAAACTACCAGGCCGTGATTGATCAGTATGGAACTGAAGATCTGGCTCAGTGGCCATTCTGGCAGACAGGAGCAGGAGCCTATGCCCGGGCTCGCGCATATTATGGTTTGAAAAACGGTATGAAGGCTGAAGCAGACCTGAATCAGGCCCTGAAATTAACGGCTGATTCCAGGCTCAAAGCGAGTATTCTGGTCATGCTTGGCAATAATCGGGAAATGAATCTGCAGAACGACAAAACAGCGTTGGATGCCTATCAGCAGAACTTGCTTGCTGCGGGACGTATCGGATCTGCAGATCAGTTTCGTTCCGTTCAGGGAGCCGTCCGAATCCTAATACGGGAACAGAAATACCAGGAAGCATTCAAAGTCCTGGAGCTTGTGAAGATCGACGACCTTACTGGATTCTGGCGTCACGAGATGCTGCTGTTACAGGCGCAGGTATTCGCTGCGTCTGATCAACGTGATCAGGCAGTGAGAGTCTATCGGGGTCTTCTGAAAGATTCATCGGTGTCTGACGGCCATCGACGCGCGGCGGAATCTGCCCTGACCGAACTGACCCCGAAATAGTTGCAACTTATCTGGATCAGATCGGCCTTGAGACAGCTTCACAAACTCGGGAATCCCATCCCGGTTTAATATCCTGCCAGACTGGTCGGGCTCTCTTTCTTGATTAACCTGCCGATTTCTGTGAATTCGGTACTGAGCAGTTCCAGGATATCATCCAGAGTCAGCACGCCGATCAGTTTTCCTTCATCATCGACTACCGGAAGTCTGCGAAAACCGCCTGCTCTCATTTTTGAAAGCGCGATTTCAATGGGCGTCTCTTCGCTGACGTTATCCGGGAACCTGGTCATGATATCAGAGACCAGGGTCTCAATGGGGTCTCGTGCTTTTCCGACAATCCGTAATGCCAGATCGCGATCTGTGATCATCCCAATGGGATGTTTTTCTTCATCCAGCACAATCAGAGTCCCGACATTACGGGAATTCATCCGTTCTGCAGCGACCTGGACTGATTCATCGGTATCTACCAGATCAACTTCTCTTGAGCAAATACGACCGACTGTCATGATTTATCTCCTTTTCTGATTGTTGAAGTTGCAGATGAATACCAGATGGGCAGGCATTGAAGCCGTTCCCCCTTACTGTATTCCAACTTATACGCTCAGGCACAGGATGTAAATACCGTTTGAATGGTGAATGAACCGACTGCTTTTATAGGGGATATCCCTATCCATGAATCACAATCCCCCCTGATTTCTTTCCTGGCGCGAGAATTTATATTCTGATAAGAGAGTGATGTATGTCTTATCTCTATTAAACGAACTCGATCAGAAAAGGAGTGCATGATGACAATGGTAGCAGAACGGCAGATGGAACATATTGGCGAAACAAAAGGATGTGCAGATCATGATCACGATATGATTCATGAATTGAGTAAGAGGCTGGATGCACTATGGCGCTGCGATCAATATATCGCCAATGCGGGCGGTCACGCAGAATTGAAACGCTTCTGGAAAGATATTAAGACTCAGGAAGAAGCAAATATCGCTCGGCTGAAAGAGATTCTGGCAAAGCACATCCAGAACGACTGCTTCTAAACAGTTTAAACTGTGTCCCGTTGTACTGGAGCGTCTCCAGGGGCAGAGAGATCGAGTGCCATCGATTGAGAGACGCTATGGTGAACTGTGATGCGCTTCAGCAGGGGCAGAGAAGGAAAGTTTGTCAGATCCAGACACAGGACACCTGGGAGAAGCGACAGGTGGAGATCTGGATTGCGCATTGCGTGCATAGAGTGGTGAGACGGTTCTAAATTCACGCTGAGAATTCAGCCATGTATTCTGTACGAAAATCTTTTATAGGAGAAAATGATTTATGGCAACGACTGTATCTACAGAGAAGAAAAAACCAAAGCAGGATTTAAAGAATGAAGTGCCGTCCAGGACACAGTCACGGTTTCCGCAGGACATGAGCTCTCTGATGGGGCGATTTCCCTTTCTGTCGTTTCGGGATGAGATGGATCATCTGCTGAATCGATTTTCCGACGACTTTGGAAACGGCTGGTTGACACAGGGGTTTGCTGCAACTCTGGATCTATCGGAAACCAATAACCATATTGAAGTCCGGATGGACGTTCCCGGAATTCAGCCGGAAGAAATCAATGTGGAGGTTACCGGGAATCTGCTGCGAATTACCGGAGAACGCAAAGAAGAGCAGGAAGAAAAGAACAAAACGTATCATCGTATTGAAAGACGTTCCGGCAGTTTTTCCCGATCGGTGACGTTACCCTGTGAAGTCGAAGAAGATCAGATTGAAGCGAGCTGTGACAATGGCGTGCTGACAATCACGCTGCCGAAGTGTGAGTCAACCAAACCGCACAAAATTAATGTGAAACCGGTTGCAAAGTGATTGAATCGGCGCAGAATCTGATCAAAATCAAGGTGTGCCACAAATTCAAATATTGTGGCACACCTTTTTTTGAAATCGACAGCAGCAACGCATGATTTACCACTTGCGCTCCCTGGATTACCAGCGGAAATAAGCGAGTAGTGGCTGGTCATCGGGCATGTCTTCAGCATTGATGACATAAGGAGTCCCCCCATGTCGATACGTATCCCGGATAGCACGGTTATGCAGGGCAGTGTCTCCCGGCGACTTGCTGTCATGGGTTTCAATCAGCTCACCGTCCTGCGGTAACTGTCCCCAGCGCTCAGATCCGATCGGCACAAACAGCATTTCGACACGACCCTGATCTGCCGATTGCAGGATTTCTTCGAGCTGGTGTGAGATACGTGACGTGCCGAGATGATTCTTAAACTGTTCCTGCGCTTTGTGAAGTGAATTTTCAGCATGGGATTTAATTACCGGCCGGGCCAGTTCAATCAGTTCCTGTGCACTCAGCTGATCTGGTGAAGTCGCAATCCCCTCCTGTAGCAGATGATTCATATGGAAATGTTTCCGAAACAGACTCTGCTGTTTTTCGGCGCAGGCCAGGATTAACGGCAGAGAACCGCTGCCCTGAGAATTTTCCAGTTGCCGGGCAAGAAACTCGTAGTAATCACCCAGCAGTTTTTCAGTCTGTTCTTTTGCTACACCATGCCCGTGAATGATCCCCGCGACTTCTCTCCCGGCTCGACCGGACGAGGCGGAGTGGTGCTGTATTGATTCTTCCAGCTCAATCCCCTGCGAATACTCTTCGAGACTGGCAGGCATATTTTCAGGCAGGTCGATTTCCGAGACAGATCCATTTTCATGTCGAATCATCCGCACCGCTTTGGGGCTGATGGCCAGTACATCAAACCGGTCATCTTCATACACTTTATAAAATAAGGGGCTGATATAAAATGCGTCATCGACTGTGAGCATTTGCGGACACTGGTAAGGCAGATCAAACTGGTGAAAGGCACCTGGTGCCAGCAGTAAACACAGCCCCTGGGCAGAACCCAGTTCCCAGAAAGAATCATCATTCTGTATGTTTCGTGCCTGTTCCAGAAATTTCCGGGACTCTGCTGTCCCGAACCCCTGGTTCTGAAGTCTGGTTTCAGCTTCATCCAGCATATTTCGCAGAACGATTGCATCTTTCCCCAGCTCCGAAACAGCCTGGTGCCGAGGTAAGTAAATCGAAATACTGGGACCCTGTTCCCAGTCAGTCAGCGCTTTCAGTTCATCATGTGTTAAAGTCTGCATTGAACACTCCTTGTTGAATAATAAATTCTGAATTCTTCAAGCATGACAGAAACTGACAGTTCTACTGCAGCAGGCTACTTCCACTGGTCGAGCAGAAGCGTACCCGCAGCTGTAATCTGCCTTCCTGATCTTGTTCCGGAATTCAGTCTGTTTGTGAAGTTCATAAATGCTATCATTTTGTCAAACAGACCCGATATAGGACCAGGCTACGTTTACTGCATAGGGAAATTCCCCATAGTGCGGATAAATGAATTCCAGACTCATCCTATTATAGTGAAATCCGGTTTCACTGAAAAATGATTTGCTGGACCCTGTTGACATCAATGTGTAAAATGAAACAGAGAGAGTGATGTGGAGCCATTGCGTTTTGATATTTGTCTTCGTCAGAAAATTGCGTCAGGAAATTGCAAAGGGTATTCTTCTTCTGTCGGAAACAGCACAGACCGGAATCAATCCCCGACACTCCAGGTGTATTTCCTCATACATCAGGGTTAAGTGGGCTGAGCGCGTTCTGATATTCTGCTGGAGCCATGCCACGGAATATCAACGGCGAAAGCTTTCCACCTCGCACTGGGTAGTGCTGCTTAAGCATCGTCCGTCGATCAGCTTTTTTCTCTCGTGTTGGATGCAGGCCTTTGATCCACGGTGATGAGCAAATCGCAGTGATGTAAGATTTCACGGAAGCGTCTTATAGACTTCAGAAATGAAAAGGGGTGATATCGCTATGAAACATCGAAATCAATTAAAGCAATCACAGGAGTTTAAAGATAATCCACACGAGCATCTGCAGTATCTGCTGGATGAACATGAGCAGATTTTGTCTCACATTAAAGATTTGCATCGATGGTGGAGCGAACTGTATGAACATGGCCTGCCCAAATATGGCGAAATGGGAACGCGAATGGAAGGTTTGCGAGATCTTCTGAGAAAACATTTTCTAGACGAAGAACAGGAAGGCTACTTTAAACCGGTGATGGAGGAAGAGCCGGGGTTCTGTATCATGGTTCCTGATTTTGAAGAACAGCATAAGGAATTTCTCTGCAGAGTTGATGATTTCAGCACGCGCCTGAAACTGTCGAATCCACCGTTCCGGAGCTGGAATGAAGCTTTGCAGGAATTTCAGGGACTTCTGGACGATTTACGCACCAATGAGAAGCGTGAAATCGAACGAGTTCGCGAAGCTTTCGAGAAATCTTCCACTCACGAATGACTGTGATTCGATTTCGGCCTCTCCGCGTGATTCTACAAAAGCGTGATCTTAAGCGTGTTGTTTTTTCAGAGAATTTACTTCGGAATCGGTAGAGCCTGCGCTTCCCGGTGCAGCAAATCGACGGGTATACTCATTTAGTGCAAAGTGCACTCGGATGCAGCCTGGCCTGGTTTCTGTGTCTGGCCAACCATGGTTGAGTGTCCTCACTTTACAGTTCGAGCATTGGTATTAGAAATCAGTAAATGAACCATTCCAAACAGCAGAAGGTAAAGGTGATGATCGTCGATGATCACCCCATCGTCCGGGAAGGATATTCACGACTGATTGAACATCAGGATGACCTGGAAGTGTGTGGACAGGCCGACAGTAAAGTTGATGCCATCCGGCAAATCATGGAGCATCCACCAGACCTGATGATCATTGATATTTCACTGAAAGATGGCAGCGGACTGGAATTAATCAAAGATATCAAAGCCCAGTTCAGTCAAATTAAGATGCTGACCGTGTCTATGCATGATGAAACTTTATTTGCAGAGCGATCACTGCGCGCTGGTGCCCTGGGATTTGTAAACAAGCAGCAGGCACCGGAACAGTTGATAAAAGCGATTTACCAGGTCTTAAAAGGAAAAGTATTTTTGAGTCCCGAGGCGACAGAACGCATGATCTGTCGATCTATCGGCTCAGATAACTATTCCGATCAGTCTCCCATCGAACGACTCTCAGATCGTGAACTGGAAGTGTTTGAGCAGATCGGGGAAGGCGAAACGACACGTTCGATTGCTCAGAAACTGAACTTAAGTGCTAAAACGGTAGAGACGTATCGGGAGAACATCAAACACAAACTGAATCTGGAAAACGCGACCGCGTTGACTCGCCATGCAATTCAATGGGTCCTGGAAAAAAACTGATAACTGCAGTGTATCTGGCTTTTTGTTCTGGGGTGTTGGGAGCTGGCGGGGATTCAATAGGGTATTTCCCGATAGGGTCAATCGAAATTTACCCGGTAATTAACACATCCTTAACCCGATAGATAGCTTTCAGTTCTGGCTGTTAAACTGAAAACAGAGTTAGTGTGAGGGAATTCTCTTCAGGTACTTCACTTCAGTTATCAGGATCGCGTGTTAATGGTGACCATCAGCAGAAATGAGTTACAGGATCTCTTGAACACCTGCCTGGACCTCAAGCTGGTCGAGGTATTACCCGAGATTGCATATCAGGATTATCATCTTCCCCAGGCCATCAATGTGCCACTGAGCGATTTCTTCAATGAGCGTGTATTGCGTCTGATTCCTGATCGCAGCAATACCATTGTGGTCTACAGCCTGAATTATGAATGCCATCAGTCAGGCCAGGCAGCAATGTGTCTCCTGGAACTGGGATATCAGACTGTTTTCGACTATGAGCCGGGAAAAATAGACTGGCGGGCTGCTCAACTGCCGATTGAATATGGCGCATCGAGAATCCGTTATTAGACTGTGTCTCGATTTACTGTAGCGTCTCAAGGATCAATTGGACCGAGAATGATAGCTTGAGAGTCGCTATGATTAAAGGTGATGCGAAGCCGTCTCAACCAGATGAGCGACTTTTCTCTCTGAGTAGTCGCGGTTCCTGGCTGGGCAGTGGCTTATATTATTTTGGACACGGGCCCGGCGAGCTCACTATGATCGTATTATAAACTTTTCTGACATCGCTCATTGCCAGGACTCTCACCTGTGCCATCTGCTTCAGGAAATAAGAGTCAACTGTTCCTTCCAGAAAAACTTCTCCGGAGTGGACTTCAATCCAGATTGAAGTCAGGCCTGCATATCCTGTAGACTGCAATCTCCTTCTTATCTGTGATGTGAGCTGCAGGTCCGAATGGGAGTGTAACGGAATTCGAGGTTTGTTCTGCAGTTTCACCGCATTCTCCTTTCAGGCAGTATGATTCTGGCAACGAAAACAGGTATTTTAAGATCGTGGCAGGGTCGTTTCCGTGAAATCAGGATATTTAGTGGTCTGATTGTCGTTACGCTTGTTTTCGACTGCAGGAACATCAGGGTTGTTGAGATAATGAATCAGGAAAACAGACTGAAAATACAGATTCGACAGACTGTCAATCTCGCTGTCTCTGATTTGTCACGGGATGCCAGTGATGATCAGCTTATACAAGCAGTGGCATTTGTGAAATCGGAGAATCAGCCGTTATTTCATAGGGGAAACCCCCAGAGTATCTTCGCTCACAATTAATATATCACAGGCTGAATCACCCCTGATACCGTAATGGCTTAAAGAGACAGAATCATGTCAGATCAAGAGAGGTTATCTGTACTGCTGGCCGAGCCTGATCCGGAATCGCGCTTGCAGATCATCCAGATTATTTCAGCCGAAGGATTTCAGGTTGATGCTGTGGAAACCCGGGAACAGTTGATGAGCCGGGAAAACTGGTCGGATTACTTTCTGATCATTCTGGAACATGAATTGCCCGATGGAAATACAGACGAATTTCTCCCCGAAATTCAGCAACAGGCGAAGAATGCAGAGTTGATGATCATTACATCACGCTCAGAAGTGCAGAGTATGGTTCTCGCATTCCGAAATGAGATTGCTGATTACTTCATTAAACCGATCGATCGTGAACTGTTCCGGAATTCCGTTCAGCGTATTCGAACCGAGCGGGCTGTCTCCAGCAAATTACGTCAGACACAGGCTCAACTGAATGCGATTGTCGAATCGGCTATCGAAGCGGTCATTACGATAAACCGCCGGGGAATAATCCAGTCATTTAATTCAGCCGCAGAAAAGATGTTTGGATATTCGGCTGCTGAAATCATCGGGCAGAATGTCAGTTTACTCACACCACATCCGATCCGCGAACATCATGATCAGTTTATCACCCAGTACCTCGAAACAGGGATTTCCTATATTGTAGGAGCCCGACGAGAACTGCAGGCCTCTCATCGTGATGGCACTTTGATCCCGATCGAACTGTCGGTGACGGATCTGCCTCAGTTTGAGATCTTTGCCGGCATTATTGCTGATATCAGCGAGCGAAAGCAGGGCGAAAAGAAGCAGGCCGAACTGTCACGGGCAGTGGCTGTCGCTGCACAGCAGGAACGTCGCCAACTGGCCAATATTCTGCATGACCATCTTCAGCAATTGCTGATCGGCGTGCGAATTCATCTGGGAATCGCCAGGAAGGGAGTCCATTCAGAATCAGAAAAACTGACACTCGCGCGTGCGGATGAACTGTTGAACCAGAGTATCGAAGTTACCCGTTCCCTGACGGCTGAGCTGAACCCGGTCGTACTGCATGAAGAAGGTCTGCCGATGGCATTGGAATGGCTGGCGCATAATATGCAGGAACGGTACAATTTGACTGTCGCGCTGGATCTGGATCAGGCTGTCAGTCCGCAGGCGGAACTGACAAAAATTGTCCTGTATGAATGTGTGCGCGAGATTCTGTTTAACGTTGTTAAACACGCTCAAGCCACACACGCACAGGTCGGCATGCATTCAATATCGAACCAGGAATTAGAGATCACGGTCTCTGATGATGGGGTCGGCTTCGATCTGCAGCAATTTGATCAGCAGAAAACTGAGCCAGGTGGAATGGGCCTGAGTAATATTGAATATCGACTTTCACTCATCAATGGAAAGTTCTGGCTGGATTCAAGCCCGGGACAAGGCACAAAGGCGCATATCATCGCAGCCCGGGAATCCGATTAAACGGATCGCAGCAAGGACCGTCTCCCTGTCTCATGACAGGGAGACCATTTCACCAGTCCGCAAGGGAATCCGGAGAATCACCTGTCATCAGGGTTGGGGCAGTGGACCCTGCAGATCATTCAGGACGCTTGTCAGAGCGGCATGCTTCTGCTTTGCGGTTCCGGTCAGCTGATCTGATTTCAGCGGAGACTTTTCGCCGGGATCCTGTTCTACGTTAAAGAACCGTCCATCCTGGTACAGTTTCCATTCCGGTGAACGGACACAGCTTTTGTTTCGGAGTTCAATGTAGATCCATTCCCGAGTCTGACGCTGTTCAGGTTTCCCAAACAGAACCGACGCAAAACTGATGCCATCGCGGGGAACATCTGGTTGCTTGAGCCCGGCGATCTCGGCAACCGTGGGCAGATAATCGCTCATGTCCACCATGTCGTCGACCTCGGTACCCGCCTTGATGTGTCCGGGCCAGTTCGCGATTAACGGTACACGGGTTCCCGTATCGTCCAGTTTCCCCTTGCCGCCAGGCACGATTTTATCGTTTTGTACCGAGACTACTTTGGGACGTACCATTTTGCCGTTCTCGTTGACAGTCAGATAACTGGCTCCCGGAGTTCCGTTGTCGGTGGTGAAGATGATTAACGTATTGTCACGCACACCCATCTCATTCAGGGAAGCGACCACCTTGCCGACCATATCATCCATCGAAGCCATCATCTCAGCATAGGTCATCCAGCGTCCATATTTATAATATGCGACATGTTCATTCTTCAGATCATCAGTCACATCATGACAGAGAGCCATCGGGTAATAGGCAAAGAAAGGTTTGCCCGCTTTGTGGCTGCGTTTCATGAAATCAATGAGGAAGTCGGCATAGACTTCAGGGCCGTACAGACTGGAAGCGTCATCCCGCAGAGCGCCGTTCTGATAAATCAGGGGATGATGATAGCGACCTCCCTCATGCCAGCCGAAAAGACACCATTCATCAAAACCGACGCGGCTGGGATGCTGTTTATCATTCTTCATCATACAGAGCTGCCATTTTCCGGCGACTGCCGTGGCATAGCCGGCCTGCTGCATACGATTGCCGATGGAAATGCCTTCGGCGTCACTCGGATAATCTCCCCATTTCGAACCGGCTTTGCCAAAGCGGAAGGGATACCGGCCCGTCATCAGGCAGACCCGTGTCGGATGGCAGACGGGCATGGCGTAGCCATGATTGAATTTCATGCCTCCCTTGGCGAGGGCATCGATGTGCGGCGTGGGATAGCTGCGCCCCCCGTAACATCCGATGGCATCACTGCCGACGTCATCGGCCATGATCAACACGATATTCGGTTTGGTTTCTGCAGCATTCAGACCGACAGGCATGAGCAGCAGAAGGCCGGTGAGAAAACAGCAGGCAGGTTTTATCAAATACATGGGAAAATCCTCTGAGATAATAATTCGACGGTCTTAAAGTTTTTTGAGGTCAGGTAAATCGTAGTACGACAGTACGTTCTGAACGGCAAGATGCAGGTGAGGGAATGCTTCGCGTGATGTCAGCAGTTCATGCCACGGATTCAGCCCTTCATCCCATTGCAGTTGAGAGATCAGTTTGGGTTCCAGTGCCGCAGCATGCAGGGCCGCGGGGACGAGTTCGCCCTCCGAATGAAGTTCCACCTGGTTCGCCTTGTGTTGTGACTGCAGCCAGCGGGCGGAAACAAGTAAATCTTCGGCCTGCATGCCCAGCCAGCAACGTCCCAGCATATGGGATATATAATAGTCCGCACCGGGAAAACGCCAGTTCCTGGTTTTGGTTTCACCCGTATCTCGCACTTCCACGATCAATACAGGATGTCCCTGGCTGTTGAGCTGTTCCGCTGTTTTGACGCTGGAATTCATGCCTGCAGACGGTGCGATCAGAATGGGTGTTTCATTCCCCTGAGACCAGTAGAGTGCGGGCAACTGGATGCCAGGTTCCGGTGTCAGAATGAGACGCTGGGGTGAGTTTGTAGACTTTTTGTTTTCGAATCGCTTGATACCAGGCTCCGGCAGATCTTGCAGTGTGCGGATACCTGTCACCTGCCGCACAAGCTCTCGTGTGAGGGGAGGGCGGTTTTCGGCTAACTGTTTTTCGTAGTCGGTGAACAGATCAAACAGGCTGCGTTCATGTTGCAGCTTGAGTACCTGGCCTTGCAGCGTGACCTGCAACTCCTGATCAGTCAGAACCGGGGAGTCGTCGACTTCGAACGCTTCCAGATGTCTCTTCTGCAACCAGCGGGCAAAGAACCGTACGGCACCTTCACGCAGTCGCTGGCTGAATCCATGTTTGTCGTTGGCTTCGATCAGATCAACGCGTTCCGGATAACCGAGCCGGGTATAAACACGTTTAGCCTGGCGATAGGCATCCCAGGTGCCGTCGATGGGGACGAAGTCTCTGGTTGCCGAGAGAATCAGTGTCGGTTGGGGGGCACGTGTGAGAATATAGTCGGGATGATCGAAGCCAGCTCCGATCTGTCCATACAGGTTCTGCTCGGCATCGCCTGGGCCGGGACTCTCGTTTTTGAAGCGATGCGTGGTCATGAAGCAACCGGGGGCAGCCGCCACGATGCGATCATCAAATGCCATCAGGTAGCTGGTCAGATTGCCGCCCCCTGAATTCCCGGTGCAGCCGATACGCGATTGATCCACGTCAGGACGACTGCAGAGATAATCGATGCCGCGGACACCATCCCACAGCATATAGCTTCCCAGGCTGCGTCCGAGCAGGATCGGAGCAACGCCCAACTCCTGATGTTCGTGACTTCCCCGATGGTGCGGCGTTCCCTTTTTATCGAGGAGCTGTTTGCGTTCTCCTTGACCGATGGGATCGAAGCAGAGTACGATAAACCCGTGTCGTGCCAGCAGGCGATTGGCGCGCTGATACGATTCGTAGGCTTTTCCATTTTCACTGTGGCCGACCGGGTGCAGGATGGCAGGAAACGGACCTGTTCCTTCGGGGCGATACAGGTTAGCAGTCACGTGAAAGCCGGGCTGGCTTTCATAGAGAATTTTTTCAACGGTGAATCCGGGTTGCTGAATGGTACCCATTGTCTGCGGGTTAAGTGCTGTGCGTTCGGGCAGTATTCCCAGTGACTGCTGTAATGCTTCGCGTCGCTGTTGTTGATAGGCGGCGAGTGCTTTATCCGATTTCAATGCCGCCTCGAGTTCACTGCGTCGTTTCTCCATGGCAGCATGGACCTGTTGACGCAGATAAGCCCGCATCATCTGCTCTGTTTTGTCTGCGTTGAAATCGCGCGGCAGAACCCGGTATTCCGACTGTGCATATGCGGTGCTGAGACAGCCGGTAAAAAGAATCAGGAAGATTAACATTTTCTGCATGAACGCGGTTTCCTGCTGTCTGGCATTATGCCAGTAGTTGTTCGACGATATTCCCGGAAACATCAGTCAGGCGGAAGTCGCGACCCTGGAACCGGTAGGTCAGTTTTTCGTGATCCAGTCCGAACAGTTTCAGAATTGTGGCGTGCAGATCGTGGACGTGGACCGGGTCCTTAGTGACTCCCCAGCCGATTTCATCTGTTTCGCCGATCACCTGTCCCCCCTTGATTCCGCCGCCGGCCAGCCACATGCTGAAGGAGTAGGGATGGTGATCGCGGCCGGTGACTTTCTTGAAATTGACTCGATTCTCGCCCAGGGGTGTGCGACCGAATTCGCCTCCCCAGACGACCAGCGTTTCGTCCAGCAGGCCGCGTTGCTTCAGATCCTTCAGCAACGCCGCGACGGGTTGATCGGAAATTTTCGTGTAGCGCTCCAGGCCACTGTCGAGCGCACTGTGATGATCCCAGGTGGAGAGGAACAGGGAAACAAACCGCACGCCCCGTTCCACCATGCGGCGTGCCAGCAGACAGTTGCGGGCATACGAGCCCATGAAACCGGACGTACTGCTTTTCGATGCTTCTTCGCGCGTGACGCCATATTCCTCTAACGTGGTTTTGGTCTCTCCTGAAAGGTCCAGCAGTTCCGGCGCTGTCTGCTGCATCCGGAAGGCAAGTTCGTAGGCTTTGATGCGGCTGGAGATTTCGGGATTACCAATCTGTTCATAACGCAGGCCGTTTAGTTCATTGATCGTCTGCAGGCTGCGCATCTGGGCTGCATTTGAGATTTCAGGCGGGTTTGCCAGGTTGAGGACCGGGCTGCCCTGGTTCCGAAACAGCGTGCCCGCATACTGAGACGGTAAAAAACCGCTCGACCAGCTGGAAGCTCCGCCAGGCAAGCCTCGCCCCAGTGTGGCCAGTACGACATAACCGGGCAGATTTTCTGATTCGTTCCCCAGGCCATAATTCAACCAGGAACCCAACGTCGGGCGGCCCTGCAGATCGGAACCGGAGAGCATCATCAACTGGCCGGGCAGGTGATTGAACTGCTCACAGTGCATGGAGCGAATCAAGGCAATATCATCGACACAGGTACTCAGGTGAGGCAGCAGATCGGAGAGTTCCATGCCACACTCGCCATAGCGTTTGAACGTGCGGGGACTGCCCATGATGCGGGCTGCTTCTTTCTGGATGAACGCGAACTTGATGTCCTTGAGCAGGGACTCGGGCATCGGCTGACCGTCGAGTTCATTGAGACGCGGTTTGGGATCGAACAGATCCATCTGACTCGGGCCGCCTTCCATGAACAGGTAGATGCAGCGTTTTGCCCGGGGAGCAAAATGGGCCAGTTGCTGCCCCGCCCCCAGCAGACCATCCTGTTTCATGAGCGATGCCAGGGCGAGCGTACCGAGACCGCTGGCGCCGGTAGCGAAAAAACGTCGCCGGTTTAAAGCATTGAGATCGTGGTGTTGTGGGTTCTGCATATTCAGTCTCGCGTGATAAATTCATCCAGGTTCATGACGATTCTCGCCAGCTGAATCAGGGCGGTCTGTTGTGGATCTTCTGCTGATTTTGTTTTCGCTTGGCTGTTTTCCGCCAGGTACAGCAGATCGGCATACGCAGCATTGAGGTATTCCTGCTCGCGCGGTGCCGGAGGGCGGGAAAAACAGCGGAGGAACATCTCCTCTGTCGCGGCGGGCAGATTGTCCTGATGTTCTTCCCACATCAGTTTTCCCAGTGCCTGGGCACTTTCGAAAAACAGGGGTCCGTTCAACAGGGTGAGTGCCTGCAGGGGAGTGTTCGAGCGTTCGCGTCGGCTGCAGGAAACGGTGGCATCCGGCGCATCAAAGGTCATCAGCATCGGATAGGGGACCGTGCGTTTAAAGACAATATACATTCCCCGGCGATAACGCGCGCTGCCTTCAGTCGCAGGCCATTTGACGCTGCGTCCGACATCGGTGACAAACGCCGGTAGAGGAGGTCGAATTCCCCGCCGCCCAATCGTACGATCCAGCAGACTACTGGCGGTGAGATGGATATCGCGGACAATTTCCGCTTCGACCCGATAACTGTTCTGCCGCCAGAGTAGCTGATTATTGACATCATGTTGGACAGGACTCGCATTCGCCGCGGACGACATCCGGTACGTCGAGGACATGACGATCAGTCGGATCATCGTTTTGCGACTCCAGTTTTGTGATTTGTATTCTGCCGCCAGCCAGTCCAGCAGGAGTGGGTGCGTGGGCGGTTCCCCTTTCGTGCCGAAGTCATTGGGAGTCGCGACCAGCCCGCGGGCAAACAGATGCTGCCAGATGCGATTGACGGCAACGCGGGCCGTCAGCGGGTTATTCTCCTGAAACAGCCACCGTGCCAGATCCAGACGGTCTCTCAGTGGTTCTCCCGCATTGAATTCAGGCAGGACAGCGGGAGTGCCTGGATCGACTTTTTCGCCATGTTGATTGTAAATCCCCCGGACATGCACGAAGGTGTCCCGGCGGTCTTTGGTTCGTTCTTTAAAGGTGGGAGCCCGGGTTGCTGGTGGAGAAGGGCGGGTTTTCAGCAGCGATTCCAGTTGCGAGTAGAGTTTGTCCCAGCCAGGTTGTTTCGTCTCATAGTATGGGGAAATCTTTTTGAGATCGGAGGACCTTTTATATTTCTCCAGCGTTTTCGTGATTTCTGCTTTCTGTTCTGCAGTGAGGTCTGATTTCTCAAACTCTTGCAGTGAAGTCAGTGCTTTCTCATACGCGGGTTGCCATTGTTTCTGTTTTGACTGGTATTCAGCCATGTCCCAATCATGGCTGACTTTCACGCTCGAATCGTCGGCATTATTGAAGAAAGAATAAAACTGGTAGAACTCTTTCTGTGAGATGGGATCGTGTTTATGGTCATGGCATTCGGCACAACCCAGTGTAAAGCCGAGCCACACCATGCCTGTGGTATTCACGCGGTCGACGAGTTCTTTCGTACGATATAATTCGAGATCCACGCCCGCTTCGGTATTGCTCAATGTGTTGCGGTGAAAGCCGGTGGCAATCAGTTGTGAATCCGTTGGTTTTTCCAGCAGGTCTCCCGCCAGTTGTTCGATGGAGAACTGATCGAAGGGTAAATCATCATTGATCGCCTGGATGACCCATTCCCGATAGACCCAGGCATGGGGACGTATACTGTCACCCAGGTAACCATCACTGTCTGCATAGCGGGCCAGATCCAGCCAGTACCGCCCCCAGCGTTCTCCAAAATGCGGTGAAGCCAGCAGTTTATCAACCAGTATTTCATAGGCACGGGGATCTTCGTCTGCGATAAAACCTGCAACTTCTTCCGGTGTCGGCAGTAAGCCGGTAAGGTCCAGGAAGAGCCGTCGAATGAGTGTGCGCTTCGATGCCGGTGGCGCGGGTTGCACACCGGCCAACTGATGTCGGGCAGCGACAAAGGCATCGATCGGGTTCCGTATCGGGAATTTAGCAGATGTCTGAGTGACTGTGGGAACCGGTGGTTGCGTTAATGTTCTCAGAGACCATAAAACGGGAGGCTCCAGTACCAGGTTTTCCGGCCAGTGTGCTCCCTGTTTGATCCAGCTTCGAAACGTCTCTACTTCGTCTGTTGTGAGAGGCGCTGCCTCTTGAGGCATTTCCGCCACCCCGTCGTAGGCCGTAATCAGATCGATCAGGTAACTCGCGTCGGGATCGCCGAGATCAATGATTTCTCCGCTTTCGCCACCTTTACGTACTCCTACGGCAGAATGCAGGGCAAGTCCCCCCTGGCGAACGCGATCCTGGTGACAGCTCAGGCAGCGGCTTTTTAAAATGGGGGCAATGTCACGTTCGAAATCCACCGTTTTTTCCGCAGCGATCGCCGGCGAAGAGAACAGCAGCAGGGGCATCAGAACGGGAATCAAGCGACTGCGGTATCCCTGATCATTCATAATGCAGGCAGGCTTTCAATCTGGAGACACAGTGTTTATAGCGTCAGTATTTATTGCGATTGAGTTCGAAGGCAGTTCTTCAGAGTGCAAAAGACAATGTACGACGAACTGCGCGGAATCGGCTGGCAGGTTAATTAAGTAGATTTACTATTCTACAGGCCCATTCCCCCCGGTTACAAGCCTTTGCTTTGACGAGCTCTGAATTTTCAGAGAGTAGAGTCGCCTTTGCCCGTGCGGTCAGTTACAGTGTCAGGTAAGCATGCCGCCTCCGGAAGAAGCAGCGTGATTCTGTAATTCGGCTGTAATGGAAGAGCCGGACTAGACAACACTCTATTCAATGAAGCTACAGCCATGAAATTATTCCTGCATCTGACTGTACTGTTTTTCGTTTCCTGCGGT
Source organism: Gimesia sp. (assembly GCA_002706765.1). Classification (GTDB taxonomy): domain Bacteria; phylum Planctomycetota; class Planctomycetia; order Planctomycetales; family Planctomycetaceae; genus Gimesia. The sequence continues at coordinate 104,740 of PAJV01000018.1, read as the reverse complement.
TCGTTGATGGCAGACGAGAAACCCAATCCAAACGAGAAACCAAACATTGTCTTTTTCTTCGCCGACGATCAGACCACCAGCACATTAGGCTGTTATGGTAACCAGGTGATCAAGACCCCCAATATCGATGAACTGGCGGCGCGGGGAACTCGCTTTGATAATGCCTGTGTCAGTCAGGCCATCTGCTGGGTAAGTCGCACGACAATTCTGACCGGCTTGACCGGCCGCAGTTATGGAACGCCTGCGAATCCCGAGATGGCCCGACCTGAAGCCGTGGAAACGCTGTTTTCCGATCTGTTGCGCGAAAACGGATATCGTGTCGGGTACTTTGGGAAATGGCACGCGAAGATGCCGAAGGGTTTTCAAAGGGAAAAACACTTTGATGAATTCGAAGCGATCAGCCGCAACCCCTATTACAAAAAACAGCCGGACGGCAGTCTGCGTCACGAGACCGAACTGATCGTTGATCGAGGCATTGAGTTTCTCAAAACACAACCAAAGGGGAAACCGTTTGCATTAAATATGTGGTTTAACGCCTGTCACGCAGAAGACAGTGACCGTCGACCGGGAATTGGTCACTTCCCCTGGCCGCGTGCTGTGGACGGCATGTATGAAGATATCACAATCGCTCCGCCGCGACTGAATGCACCGGAGATTTTTGATGGACAACCGGACTTTCTGAAAACGACTCTCAATCGGGAACGTTATTTCTGGCGCTGGAATACTGACGATAAATATCAGACGAATATGCGGGCCTATTACCGCATGGTGAGTGGCATCGATGGTGCCATCGGTCGTTTTCTGGCGGCTTTAAAAGAGGCCGGACTGGATAAAAATACAATCATCGTTTACTCGGCTGACAACGGGTATTACATGGGAAATCGCGGATTTGCCGGGAAATGGTCGCATTATGAAGAAGCATTGAATGTTCCTTTGATTATCGCAGATCCCCGCGTCCCCACGGCGCAGCATGGTCAGGCGACGAGCGCCCCTGCGCTGAATCTGGACCTGCCGGCGACCTTTCTTGACTGGGCGGGAGTCGCGATTCCCCCGCGATACCAGGGGCACAGTCTGCAGCCGATCGTAGCGGGCAAGACACCTGCCGACTGGAGAACAGAAGCCTTTCATGAACACTTTGCGGTCCGCAATCGGATTCCTGCCTTTGAAGGTCTGCGGAATGAGCGGTTCAAATATGTACGATATTTTGATCATGATAACCATGAGTTTCTGCATGACCTGAAACAGGATCCGGACGAACTGGTGAACCTGGCCGGTCATCCGAAGTATCAAGACACTTTAAAAGAAATGCGCGAGCGCACAACGACGCGAGTCAAAGAACTGGGGGGGCCGCTCGATCCGTTAAAGGGAAAGTTCACGGACTCGACAGAACCGCATCCGGTTGCCTCGGCAGCAGTGGGGGCTAAAGTAGATCCTGAAGGATTCGTTTCGGTATTTGATGGCAAAACACTGCGTCACTGGAGCGGAGATCCCCGGTACTGGTCAGTCGAAGAAGGGGCACTGACGGGTAAAACTGACGGGACTCTGAAGATGAACCGGTTCATCACCTGGAACGATTCTACGATTCGTAATTTTGATCTGCGGGTCAAAGTAAAAGTGACTGCAGGCGGGAACAGTGGCCTGCAATACCGGGGCACCTCCCGGCCCGATCTGGGCCTGGACATTGTGACCGGATATCAGTGTGATGTGGTTGCCAATAACCCGAACTACAACGGCATGCTGTACGAAGAGAAAGGGCGCCGGATCCTCTCGCATACCGGGGAGAAAGTCATTATTGATCCGGAGGGGCAGCCCTGGGTTGTCGGAAAAATCCCGGTCAAAACTTTCGCACCTGATGAATGGCATGATTTCCGGGTACTGGTGAAAGGCAATCATCATCAGCACTGGATTGATGGACACAAGACTGCAGATTTAATCGACCTGGATGAAAAAGGGCGTGCTCTGGAAGGCGTGCTGGCAGTGCAGGTCCATGTGGGACCGCAGATGAAAATCCAGTACAAAGATTTCAAAATCAAGCATCTTCCCGATGATCTGCCTCTGCAAGCTGCAAAAGATCATCCGATCCCGGCAGACGCGTATGGCGTGAGACCACAGGGAAAACTGCCCAAGGGTTGGAAGCCTCCCGTTTATGGGCAGCGTTGATAAGAGAGGCAAACTGGACGTTTTTTCCGTAAAACACGGTCAGCCGATGAATATCATACTATGGCGGAACTTCCTGAAAAAACTCAGGTTAAGCAGAAAATAATTGATATCGCAATCAGATTCAGGTAACATATGAATGCCAGTTGATGCATGGTGTCAACTGGTCCCTCTTTTTACTTCCTGCCTGAATCGCGTGATCTTATGAGCTTACGTTCCATCCCACAACTGCTCACGTATTCTGCGATCTTGATCGCTGTTTATGCGGCACCAGTGTCTGCCGAAACAACACTCCATGAACGGATTGATGCGGCGCTGGGAGCCGGCAACCCGCAGTTCGAGAACCAGGCGGTTGCGACTGCCGATGACGCGACGTTTTTACGGCGCATCACACTTGACCTGACAGGCACTATTCCCACGGCAGAGAAAGTGCGGGCATTTGTTGCTGATACCTCCGCTGACAAACGTGTTGACGAAATTGATCGCCTGCTGGCATCTCCCGAATATGCGCGGCGGATGCAGTATGTGTTTGACACGATGCTGATGGAACGTCATCCCGATAAACATGTGCCTGCGAAGGACTGGCAGAAATATTTGCGAGAGTCGTTCTTGGCTAACCGCCGCTGGGATGACCTGGTGCAGGAAATGCTGACTGTCGATGGCACAGATGAGAAAACCCGACCGGCTGCCAAGTTCCTGCTGGATCGGGAATTAAAGGCCGAGCAGGTTACCCGAGATCTGGGACGCCTGTTCCTGGGGCGTGATCTTCAGTGTGCCCAGTGCCATGACCATCCCAACGTGAATGATTATCTGCAGCGTCACTATCATGGGTTGAATGCGTTTTTAAGTCGCAGCTACCTGTTCCGGGATCCCAAAACAAAAAAAACATCCATTGGTGAAAAAGCCGAAGGGCAGGTCGCATTTACTTCCGTCTTCACCAAAGAAGAAGGCAAGACGGCACCGCGGGTGCTGGATCTGCCTGAGATTCCTGATCCTGAGATCCCTGAAGAACCCTACAGAGTCAAACCTGCCAAAAATGTGCGTTCGATACCGGTTTACAGTCGTCGTCTGCAACTGGCGGATGCGATTACCAGTACCGAGAATCAGGCCTTTCAGAATAATATTGTCAACCGTCTCTGGGCGTTGATGATGGGCCGCGGCCTGGTGGAACCGCTCGATATGTGGCACTCTGATAATCCGCCCACGCATCCGGAAGTTCTCGAACTGCTGTCAACTGCGTTACAGGAAATGGACTATGACCTGAAGTATCTGATTCGCGAATTGGCGCTGACAGACGTTTATCAACGCAGCAGTCGTAATAACTCGGATTTGAAATCCGCTGACAAACCCGATTATCGTGTCGGCCTGTTAAAGCCTTTATCACCCGAGCAACTGGCCTGGTCAATGATGCAGGCGACCGGAGTCACTGAAAGAACACTCGCTGGTCTGAAGGCAAAAAAAATAAAAGACGATCCCAAACATGGCCCTCAAGTTACAGCGGAGCCACTCTGGCAGGAAGAAGCGTTACACGATGCCCTATGGAGAAACGTTGATTCCTTTACGGTCACGTTTGGCACTGTGGGGGCGCAATCATCCCGGTTTGATGCTTCCGCCAACCAGGCATTATTTCTGTTGAACGGGCCTTTGATTCAGTCCTGGCTGGTTCCCGGCGGAAATAATCTGACAGCACGGCTTAAAAAACTTGAGTCGGGTCCCGCGGTCGCCGAAGAACTGTATCTTGCCGTCCTTTCCCGCTTTCCGAACGAGTCAGAAACCCGACAGGTAGTCGAATATTTAAACTCAAGTCAGCAGGAAACCCACAAGGGAATTCCTGAACTGGTCTGGGCGGCGCTGGTGTCGGATGAATTTCGTTTCAATCATTGAGAATCAACTCCTCGTCTACCTCGAAAACAGAAAGACCGATGATGCAAAGAAATCAAGGCTGTCAACAGCTTGATCACCGTGTAGCGAGGCGTCAGTTTCTGGCGGGGGCCGCCGGTGGCGCGCTGGCATTCAGTCTGTCCGGATCACCGGCAGTGGCAGAACAGGTCAACGGTCAGCATAAACGAATTCTGCAGGTTTACCTGCAGGGGGGCGTCAGCCAGCTGGAATCCTGGGATCCCAAGCCGGGTACCGAATTTGGTGGACCCTTCCGCGCGATTCCGACGTCTGTCCCCGGTATGCATATTTCAGAACTGCTGCCTTATACGGCGCAGCGGATGCATCACCTGTCGATTGTCCGCAGTATCAATTTAAAAACGAACGACCACACACAGGGCCGCCTGTTTATGGAGAAGGGGAGGCGGGCAGGTGAGTATCCTTATGTGGGGTCTGTCGCTTCGAGATACCTGGCACCAGCGAAAGCAGAGTTACCCGGGTACATTCATATTTCGACACGAGGACTGAATGACAGTACGGCTGCGTTTCTGGGGGCCAGGCATGCGCAATTGAAATTTCTGGGAGTCAATCCACCGAAGAATCTGTCACTGCCGAAAGGACTGCCGCCAACAGCGGCGGAACGACGTATGGCGCTGCGTCAGCAGTTCAACAGTCAGTTTCAGGCTGGTCATGGTAAAGCGATGACGGAGACATTTGATGCATCATTCCAGCAGGCGGAAAAGCTGATGTCCCGCAAGACGTTCTTTGAAAAGCCACCGGCCGACAAAGATCTGGAACGTTATGGCAAGCATGATTTTGGTCGAAACTGTCTCCTGGCGCGAACCTTACTCGAAAATAACGCGACCTGTGTGAAAGTGACACACCACGGATACGACTCGCATGCAGAGAACTTTAATTTTCACCTGGAACAACTGGGTGAGTTCGACAAAACATTCTCGATGCTGCTGGACGATCTGCATGAGCGCGGCATGCTGGAAAGCACACTCGTCATGATTTATTCCGAGTTTGGACGCACTCCCAAGATCAATGTGCGTTATGGACGTGACCACTGGGGGACCGCCTGGTCCATTGCATTGGGGGGATGTGGTATTCAACCCGGTGCGATCATCGGGAAAACGAATGAGAAGGGGACAGCAGTCGCAGAGCGTGAAGTGGATGCGGGGCATCTGTTCCATACGTACCTGCAGGCGTTGGGAATTGATTCCACGCGAGATCACGAGATTGCAGGCCGCTCGGTTCCCATCGGCGATCCCGCCGCACAGCCTATCAAGGAGTTGCTAGCATGAGTGTCAACAACAGCGAAGCCGTGGCAGCCAGCAAGCCGGTTCTGAATGATGCGGTTGAAGCACGGAAGCCGGGCGTCGATTATGATGCCATCGATCCAGTGAAAACACACAAGGTCGCCGAACTCAAGCATACGGTGCCTCTGACTTCGTGCAGAGTCGATCCGACAGGTCGCTTTATCGTTGCCGGTGCAGAAGATCTGGATATCCACGTATGGGACTATGAATCAAAAACAAAACGTACCTTAAAGGGACATACAAGCTGGGTCCGATCGTTTGACTTCTCGGCTGATGGCAACACGCTGTATTCGGCCTGCTGGGGGGGAGACATCAAGGCCTGGAACCTGCTGGATACGGAGCCGAAATCAAAACTGACGATCCAGGCTCATCAAGGTTCAGCACGCTGGGTTCGCCTCTCTCCGGATCAGACAAAACTCGCAACCTGCGGGAATGATCTGCTGGTCAAACTCTGGGATCTGGAAAACGGAAAGCTGCTGCAGAGTTTCGCCGGTCATGAGCGACATGTGTATGCGGTTGAATTTCATCCGGATGGGAAACACCTGGTATCACAGGACCTGATGGGCGTGATTCATGTCTGGGATCTGCATTCTGGTAAAAAAAGTCGCAGTATCGATGCGAGTGTGATGACCGGTTACGATAAAAAGTTTGCTGCTGATATGGGAGGCGCGCGAGACCTGCAGTTCAGCCCAGATGGAAGCGAACTGGCGACCGCCGGGATCACCAACGTGGTGAATTCCTTTGCAGGAGTGCAAGACCCGATTATCATGCTGTTTGACTGGAAAACCGGTCAGGAAAAAGCAAAGCTCAAACCCGATAAGACGTTCCAGGGAATTGCCTGGGGGGTGCGGTATCACCCTGATGGTTTCCTGATTGGCGCCGGAGCCGACCGGAGTGGAAAAGGGGAGCTGTGGTTCAGAAAGCCGGATGAGAGCGAGTTTTATCATACGATGAAACTGCCAGCGGCTGCCCGGGGGCTGGACCTCTTAAATGATGCGCGGCATCTGATTGTGGCGCATTCGCACGGCGCCGTTCATATTTATCGCATGACAGAAGAAGAGAAACAGAAACAGGTTTAACTGGCTGTTTCCTGGTTCTGCTTCATCATCGTTAACCGATGATATCGTGGATGACTTCGCCGTAATCCCGTTCGAGGCGTTGTCGGCCCGGATAATTCAGGCGGGTTGTATCCAGTCCCATCTGATGCAGGACCGTCGCATGCAGGTCAGTCACGTAATGCCGATCTTCTACAGCATGGAAGCCGAGTTCATCGGTGGCGCCATGGATGTGTCCCCCTTTGATGCCGCCTCCTGCCATGGCGATACTGAAACCATGCGGATGGTGATCGCGTCCTGAACCGGAAACGGTCTTGTTGCTTTCGCGGTATTCGGCTCCCGGCGTCCGACCGAATTCGGAACCAACTACAACCATCGTTTCATCCAATAGCCCTCGCAGTTTCAGGTCTTTGATGAGACCGGCAATCGGCTGATCGACTTCTTTCGCAAGCCTGGAATGCAGGCGTTTGATGTCACGATGCGAGTCCCAGGCACCGGCGTTGCCGCGATAGCCGTGGAACAGTTGGATGAAACGGACACCCTGTTCGCTCAGACGTCTCGCTGCCAGGCATTTTTGTCCGAAGTCCTTGGTCAAAGCATCGCCCAGCCCATAGAGGTCCTGGACATGTTTTGTTTCTTCCTGGAAGTTCATGACTTCCGGGACCGCCGACTGCATCTGGAAGGCCAGTTCGTAGGATTTGATACGGGCCTGCAGGTTTTTGTCATCGGGGTAATGGATGCCTGTCTGCCGATTGAGTTTACCGAGCAGCCCGAACATTTCCTGTTGCTCGGAGGGAGTCAGTGATTCATCAGCGGAACGCACAAATGACAGCGGTGCTTTGGGATCGACTTTCAGTCGGACGCCCGCGTGTTCAGGACCCAGGTAAGAGGAACCGTGCGTCCAGGCGGCACCGCAGCAGTCGGCACTGGGATTCCCCAGTACGACGTAGTGAGGCAGGTTCTGGTTGGCTGTGCCCAGGCCGTAACTGATCCACGAGCCGACGGTCGGGAAAGCGCCTTCGGTAATTTTACGTCCGGTGTGATAAGTCAGCTGGGCACCGTGGTTGTTATCGATGGTCCACATCGAGCGAACCAGCGTCAGATCGTCGGCACAGGAGCCCATGTGCGGGAACCAGTCACTGATTTCCAGACCGCTTTCCCCGTATTTTTTGAAACCTGTCTGCAGCGGCATCAGCGATTTGTAAATCTTGCGTTTCTGCTTGGAGGGATCGAGCAGCACTTTGTTGATTTTGTCTTTATTGAGCACTGCATCTGCAAACGGTGTATCTTCAATTGTTTTACCGGCGTACTTGTTGAGAGCCGGTTTGGGATCAAAACTTTCGAGGTGACTGAGACCGCCAATCAGAAAGATCCAGATCACAGATTTGGCACGCGGGGCCAGGTGGCGACCTGAACCGGGAGCGGAAGCCTGTAGTTCACCCTGTTGAAACAGGAGGGACGTCATGGCCATGCCGGTCATACCCATACCGGTGTCGGTCAGAAATCGGCGGCGATTCATATTTGGTAGATGTGACATATCAATGTCTTTCTGTTATCAGTCAATGTCGATTGCTAACGTCGATCGTTAACGGATCGTGACGAAATCATTATGGTTGAACAGTACGGTGACCAGTAGCTGGAACTGGTCTTCAGACGGTTTTACCTGGCTGGCTTCCGATGAGTGCGTCAGGAATTGACGGCACATTTTCTGCTCTGTGGCATCGGGGTGACGCGATAAAATGCTGAGGAACGCCTGCTGAATGAAGTGCTCGACATCGCCTGAGGTCTGTTTGAGCAGTTTTTCAGTCAACGCCTGTGTCGCCTGAAAAGTCAGTTTACTGTTCGCCATGGCGAGCGCCTGGTGAGGCTGAACGCTCATGTCGCGCATGTAACATTCCGAAACACTGGGACCATCGAAGATCTGCACGAACTCCACCAGCTTTTCATGGGCATGCCTGAGATAGATACTTTTCCGGACCGAATCCTGGGCTTTGGTGTTATCAATATCCGGGCCCCCCCTCTGGGGATCGAGTCGACCGGGGATGTACAGCAGATTGTCACGGACAATTTCTCCTTCCATCCGCATGGCTGATTTTTTCCAGTAATATTTATTGTCAGGATCGATTTTGCTGTTTGCCTCTGATCCTGTTCCCGCCATGCGATAAGTGGAACTCGTCACTATCAGGCGATGCATTTCTTTCATGCTCCAGTCCTGTTTGACCAGTTCTGCTGCCAGCCAGTCGAGCAGCGCCGGATGTGTGGGACCGCGACCATTCCCGCCGAATTCATTCACGGTGGGGACAATCGGCTGACCGAAGTGACGCAGCCAGATATGATTCATGGCGACGCGTGCCGTCAGAGGATTGTTCGCATTCGTCAGCCAGCGGGCAAAAGCGAGACGGCGACCTGAACTGGATTGCGGGTAAACAGGCTGTTTACGCGGCGTGTATTTGGTTGTCAGCTTTGCCTGGGAATCGGTTTCCGCTTTTTTGAGAGCCGTCTCTGCTGCTTTGTGCTGCTGCTCTGATTTTTTCAGCCTTTGTTTTGCTTTGGTGATCACGGACTTGTTCTTTTTGGCTTCTGCTTTTTCCAGAGCCTGTTGTGCCGCCTGTTGTTCCTGCTCTGCGGCAGTCAGATTCCATCTGGCATTCTCAAGGGCAGACTGTCTCTGGAGTTTGACCAGGTTCAGGGCAGCGTCTTTCCATTCAGCCGATTTCTTATCGCCGGATGCTTCCAGATCTTCAATGGCAAACTGCGCCTCCAGAACGGCCAGCTCGCTTTCTGCAGCCAGACGCTGTTCTTTGGCTTTCGCCTGTTCCATCATTTTTCGAGCGTGAGTCAGCAGGTCTTCTTTGACCGATTCGCGTCGAGCGGGCTGACTGGCCACCATCGGCAGCGAGACCGGCGCGACCTTGTATTCGCCTCCCAGGAAGGTGGGAACTCCGGGGGGAATGACTTCCTCTTTGACCGGGCGGCGTTCGTCCCCTTTTTCGAATAACCAGGTTTTGGCCGTTAATGATCGATCGTAAGCACGGGGGATGCCGTTGGTGGCTGTGTCCAGCACACCTTCCACACGGTCGGTGCGCACGTGATATGTTTCGAAGATCGCCCGCATTTCATAATATTCGCGTTGTTCAATCTCGTCATACATGTGGTCGTGACATTTCGCGCAGCCTACGGTAATTCCCAGAAATGCCTGCGAGGTATGTTTGACGACATCGTCCATCCACTGGTCGCGCTCGGCGTGATAATTTCGAGCCAGATAACCAGTGGCGCGAAGCGTATCCCAGTCATCGGGTTTGAGTTCATCGGCGGCCAGCATTTCGATCAGCATCTGATCATAGCCTTTGTCGGCATTGAGGGATTCGATGATCCAGTCCCGCCAGTGCCAGATATGACGCTGACTGACGCGCAGCGCATCTTTGTAGCCGGCCCAGTCGCTGTACCGCCAGACGTCCATCCAGTGACGTCCCCACCGCTCGCCGTAAGCGGGATGGTTCAGCAGCCGCGTGACGACTTCTTCATAGGCTTGGGGATTCGATTTCTGTTCTTTGAGAAAGTCCTGAATTTCTGCCGGTGACGGATTGAGCCCGATGAGATCGAGGTAAACACGACGCAGCAGAATTTCCGGACTGGCTTCCCCTGCGCGTTGTAAACCTTCCTGCTCATGTCCCGCGGCAATGAAATGATCAATGGGATTGCGGGCCCAGTCCGTGTCTGTGATCAGGGGGACTTCAGGTCGTTTTACCGGTTTGAACGGTTTCCAGGCGTAGCGATTTTTATATTCCGTAAAGTCAGCTGTCAGCTGCTGCAATTTCTCAGCCGCTTTGGCATCCGGGAATTTTGTTTTGTCGCCGGGAGCAGTGCCAAAGAGGATTTCCTGCAGATTTGAAAATCCGTCATTGTCGGCGTCTGCTTCGGACAGTAATTTGAGTCGCAGATCAATTTCAGGATCCTGATCCGCTTTGAGCAGTTTGTCGGCTTCCAGGCGTAACTGATTTCCAAAAGGATTGTGCGGAAAGTCATCAAGCGACTCCGCTCCTTCTGCATGCGCACCCACATGGCAAACGCTGCAGGAATTCAGATTCGCAGGCAGGTATTCGCCGAAGTAACGGACGAAGGCCTGTCGATTGGCCGGGTTCGCCCAGGCGGGGGTGGTAATCAGACTGCCGGTGAACAACAGGCAGATTGAAAAGTATTTCTGAAATCCGTTCATAGTAAGACCAATTAAGTTCTGCGCGATCGCAAAATAACTGAACGCTGGTGGAATCAGGATTGTTAATTCTGGAATGTCGTGGAAGTTTCGTCCACGCATTCCGGCGAGATTTTAAGGCAGGAAAAAATACCCTCTATAAATCGTTATCTGGCAATTCAAAAGGATACTTTATTTATTGTAACATAAATAGGAGAGAATGCCAGAAGAAATGAAGCGGGATGCAGCACAGGATAAAAAAAATAGTATCTGTCTGTGCGGTATTATTTCGAATAATGCAGCCTGAATTTCAAGTTTTATTCATGCCCGGGGGCATTCACGATTGAGATCTGGGTCGCATCAGGGCTTTGCTCCACTGAAGTCCCAGGCTCGGACGGTTTTCTTTGTCTTCGCTGCCTGAAAATGAATGGACTGGATATCGAGTGGTCCTGACGCGACAGGTAGATACAGTCTCACGGTGCCCGTCTTTCCATCGACGGGTAAGTCCAGAGTGAGGTCCTGCCAGTCCTTGCCGGCTGCGAGCTGAAATGGAACCGTCTGTCCCTGTCTGGGGAATTCAGTCTGATCGGCAGTTTTCCAGGTAATGTTTCCCGCACCGCCTGTGTTACTACGCAGTCGCATGGTGAGTCTGAGAGGCCCGGACTGTTTTACCTGCGCTGTCCCTAAAAAGGGCGTGCGCCCATCCGCTTCCATGCGCAGCGCACCATCTACAAGAGTAATTTTCGAGAATTTGGGAACCAGCCCTCGCGCAGGATCTTCTCCTTTACCGGTCGTGTTTGCAGGACGCGGCTGATAGGCGGGGTTGGGTTGTGGATACAGCGCGCCGGTCTCCTTCACGAACTCGTCAATCAGCACATCAAGTTCGCGGACTTTGTCGGGATGCTGGCTGGCGAGATTCTCTGATTCAGAGATGTCAGCTTTCAGGTTATAGAGTTCGCGTACTTCGGGATAAAGTCGATGTGGTTCGAAGCGACGGATCAGTTTCCAGTCTCCCTGGCGAACGGAGACGGCGGGGATCAGATGCGGAAACCAGGTGAAGTAAGCGGTGCGTTCGAGTTGTCCCGTCTGTTCCAGAACTGGCAGGAACGATTCCCCGTCAATAATTTGATTTGCCGGGCGACTCAATTTCAGCGCCTCAAGGATAGTCGGGTAGAGATCGATCGGGCCTACAATGGCATCCGAAGTGGAGCCAGGCTGTATGCGGCCGGGCCAACGGACCATGAGTGGTACGCGCTGGCCTCCTTCGTAGATGCGTCCTTTGCCTTCACGCAGCGGTGCGTTGTTCGTTGGTGGGTTCCCTCCCGCCCATTTGCGATAGCTTTGAATGGTTTGATACAGGGGATGTTTTTCAGTGATTTTCTGGAGCCTGGGATCATCACCGCTCCAGCTGTGGTCATTGCCTCCATTGTCGGAATAAAAAATGAAGAGCGTATTGTCGGCCAGTTTGAGTTCATCCAGTTTACTCAGGATGCGTCCCAGGCTTTCATCGACATTCCGCAGCATGGAGGCCATCACGGGATTGCGTTGTGCATTGCGCGGGTCCAGCTTTCTGGCGAATTCCGCAGTGTATTCTTCTTTATGCTGCCAGGGGCCATGGACCGAGTAATGCCAGAGATTCAGAAAGAAAGGTTCGCTGCGATGTGCTTCCATAAACTGGATGGCTTCACTTGTCAGCCGATCAGTGATGTGTTCGCCGTCCGGACCGTCGGTAATATTTCCCACCCGGTGTTGTCCCGTCGGCTTACCTGTCGGCGTAACGCCATACGGGGAAAAATAACTCGGCGGACCTGGATCGGGTGCGCAATGCCAGACGGTTTCAAACCCCTGCCTGTCGGGCCGATGGGGCGCCGTCAGACCCAGGTGCCATTTACCAAAATGACCCGTCCGATAACCGGCGTCGCGTAATGCTTCGGCAAGCGTATATTGATCGAGCTCGAGAAAATGCCTGCTGACAGGCATACGTAACTTCTGGTTCGGGGGTGCCGTTTTGGGTAAGAACTCGAAATCCGCGGCGTGCGGCGGACGATGTCCTGTGGCACTTGTAATGCCATGCCGGGATGAATACTGGCCCGTCAGGATCGATGCCCGCGTGGGAGAACAGAGGGGCGTCGCATAGGCATTAGTGAAACGCATCGACTGTTTTGCGAATTGCGACATGTGGGGCGTTTCGTAATAGCGGGAACCATACGGCTCACTGTCCATCCAGCCCATGTCATCGACGAGAAACAGGACAACATTCGGGGCTCTGTCAGCCGCTGAAGTATCAGCAGAACTGACTGCAGTAATACAAAGTAGAACAATCAGGAATCGTTTCATAATTTCCCTCTGAATCGTGAGCGCTGCATGGTAGTCAACTGAGAAGAACAAGCCGTTTGAATCATATTCTATCATCACGGTTTGGTGGAAACTACATTCGAATGGGAAACAGGATTATGATTCGATTTAATAACCGAGATTAAAAAATGGTGCCGGCAGTATTCAGATAATTAATCAAGCTGATGTAAAGTCCGCTGAGCCAGTGTTACAATGAAAATGAGTCTACTCATGGATCATTTCTTTCTGTTTTCATGAGTGTGAAATCGTAATCATTGGTTGATCCGGGAATTGATTCCATGCAATATTCTTTCAAAGAGCTCTTGTTGCTGCAGATGTTTCCGAGACTCAGAACCGGGCTGCTGCTGATTCGGAGGTCGTCGCACGGCTGAAGCAGTCAGCCATGGACTGGAACCGGGGTCTGCCAGTCGATGCCGGTGATCCGGCCTGGCAACCTGCCAGGAAAAAGTGAGCGAACTGGCGTTCATCGATGATTCCTTTGACTCGGTAGCAAAGTCTGCTCATAATGAAACAGACGTTTTTCTCTTTATCCTGCCACACCGGTTACGAGATCAAATTATGAAAATCAAACTGCGACTGCTTTCTGCTTTTTTATGTCTGTTCTGTGTCTCCGTGCATGTGAATTCCCGCACAGAAGCCGCCGAGACCGATAACAAGGAGAAGTTGAATGTACTCTTTATCGGAAACAGCTACACGGCACGCCACAATCTGGCGCAGGTCGTCAAGAAAATGGCAGAAGCCGGTAATCCGAATCTGACATTTAACCCGACGACTGTGATCTATGGCGGGCGGCGTCTGGTTGATCACTGGAATCTGGGTTCGCAAAATATTGTCAGACTGCATGAACTGACGGCTGACGAACAGAAACAGACGATTGCCGGTCTGGAGAAAGATGCGAAAGACCCCAAAAACCGTTACGCGGCCGCGGCTTTGAAACGACATCAACAGTTACTCAAAGAACTGGACGCGGAGCATCCCAGCTGGGATGTGATCGTACTGCAGTCGTACCGGGATGACTTGAAGGGGGCGGACTCGCTGTATGCTCAGTATGCTCCCAAATTTGCAGCACTGGCGAAAGCACAGGGTGCTCGCGTGATTCTGTATGAAACGACGCCGAATACTCAGAACGCAAAAGCGTTAAAAAATCCCCCTGATGCTGCTGCAGTGATGCAGAAAGTAAAAGCAATCGCAGCGCTGGCGAAACAGATCGATGCGAGTGCCGCTCCGATGTCGCTGGCAGGCTTTTACTGTCAGACGGAACGCCCTGATTTCACGTTGCGATTCATCAATGATGCGCACTTGAATCAGACGATGGCATACCTGACGGCCTGTTGCCTGTACGCGGCCCTGTTTGATCGCAGCCCGGAAGGACTGCCTGTCGATTCGATTACCGACATTCGTTATTTCGACAATAAAGATCGGACGAAAGACCGGGATGGTAATCCGATTACCACGACTTTCTCCGCCAGAGATCAAGCCGATCTGCAGCGAATTGCCTGGAAGAGTTACCAGCAGTTTAAAACACTAAGTGATGATTAGCCTGTGTCCAGTTTTACCGCAGAGTTCTCATGCTTATGATCTCGTGACATATATTTATTAAAGGTTACCCGAAGATGTCGTGCTGTTATCGAATACTCGTTTTATTGGTTTTTTCGCTGATCAGCCTTGATGCGCAAGCAACGGAAGCACTGGATCTGACGACGCCAGAGTCGCATCAGGTGATTCAGCGAACCGGTGTAGCACCAGGGGCTGGATATGCTGATGTTCTCATCTCTGGAATGGTACCAGAAGGAATCACGAAGACGACCTGGGAGTATCGGTTGGTCAAGTTGCCTGAGCAGTCACCGTCATCTGATTTCTGGATCAATTTTACGCCAAAAGTAACTGAAAAACGATTCTCTTATTCAGCACGGATCGCAGCGGGAGGCTGGTATCGACTGGAAGTGCGATGCCGAATGCAAGATAAAACAGAGGCTGTGGGGAATGTAAGTCCGATAGGCGTTGGTGAAGTCTTTGTAGTGGCCGGTCAGTCTTATGCGACAAATTGCAATGATGAAAGACTGAAAGTAACAGATTCCCTGCAACGGGTTGTGGCCTATGATCCGACAAAGCAGGAGTGGGTGATTGCGCATGATCCACAGCCTGTGTACGATAACAGTGATGGAGGATCAATCTGGCCGCCTCTGGGTGATGCGCTGGTGAAAGAATTCCGAGTCCCGGTCGCATTCGTCAATGCAGCGGTCGGTGCGACCTCATCCACTCAATGGCTGCCAGGCGGGAAACTGCATACACAATTGATTGCTTCAGGCGCAAAGGTGGGCCGTTTTCGTGCAGTTCTCTGGCAGCAGGGGGAATCGGATGTCATTGCGCATACTTCGACCGAACAGTACATCAAGAATATCCAGGTGATTCAGGAGTCAGCAGAACCGCTATGGGGCTTCTCTCCAGAATGGCTACTGGCTAAGTCAACTCACCATCCTACCGTATACAATGACCCTGCGGGAGAATTACGCATTCGAACGGCGATTGATCAACTAATCCAAAAACGTGGTTTCTCTGCGGGACCCGATACAGACACCCTGCAAGCTGAAAATCGGGGAGACATGAAATCCCGCCGTCACTTTTCCAGTACCGGGCAAAAACGTGCGGCAGCGATGTGGCTGACAGCTGTTCGAAACCATCTTGATTCCACAGCAGAGAGTGTCGGTATCCAGGTGGGGATCGCGGAGATTGATATCACGCCACCGGTCGGTTTTCCGATGGCCGGGTATTATCACGAGCGACTGGCCGAGGGGACGATTGATCCACTGAAAGCCAAAGCGGTGGTGTTTCGTGAAGGAGACACAGCGGCTGCATTGGTGGTTTGCGATCTGATTGGCATCGCCACGGATCTATCCACAGAAGTACGTCGGGTGGCTGCTGAAAAAACGGGGATTCCCCCGCAGAATATTGTGATCGCGGCCACACATTCACACACCGCGCCCGATTACATGAAGGAACTGTATCTGTACCTGGGAAAAGAATCGCAGGATGAATTACGAAAGCAGTATATCGAAAAACTGATCAACGGCCCGGTAACAGCGATTGAACAGGCATATCAGAATGCAAAACCGGCTGTACTGGCTACCGGAAGCGCCACACAACAGACGCCGGTTGCTTTCAATCGTCGGTTTGTGATGCGTGACGGCAGTGTGAAAACCTGGCAGTCATTGAAAAACCCGAACGTCATTCGCGCTGCAGGACCCATCGATACCGAAATCGGTCTGCTGGCAATTCGCGATCCTAAAGACGGGACAAGCCGGGGAGTCATCAGTAACTTCGCGCTGCATCTGGATACGGTGGGCGGTATGAAGTGGAGTGCCGACTATCCGTATTTCATTGAACGCAGCCTGCGTGAAGCGCTGGGGCCGGATGTGATTTCGATTTTTGGAACCGGCTGCTGTGGCGATATCAATCATGCCAATCCCGCATCGCCGGTCCGCAATAAAGTCGATTTCATCGGGAACTCGCTGGGAACTTCGATCACGGAGCAATTACCGAAATTGACTCCTGTTAAAAATACCAAATTAACGGTCGGTTCTCAAATCGTGAAACTGCCTCTGCAGGAAGCCTCTCAGGCAGAGGTGGCGCGCTCGATTAAAATCCTGGAGATTGCCCACAAAGGAGGGAAGGTTGATTTCTTTGATCATGTCACCGCCTACAAAAAAATGATCCTGGATCAGATGCGTCACAAAAAACCGCATGCCAATACGAGTGAGCATATTACCTGGGGATTGAGTCGTTCACTGGCCGGTGTGGGCGAAACGCTGCCCGTTGATGTGACGGTGATGACGATCGGGAACGAGGTGGCCATTGTCTGTCTGCCGGGCGAAGTATTTGTCGATCTGGGCCTGGCGATCAAACAGGCTTCTCCTTTCAAAACTACGCTGATCGTCGAACTGTCCAATACGGTAGAGACGATTTATATTCCTCACCGTGCTGCTTATGCAGGGGGGAGTTATGAAGTAACGAACTCAAACGTGCAGCCGGGCAGTGGGGAAATGCTGGTGGAAGCCGCGTTGAAACTGTTGCGGGAAGCGGCGACCGGACAGCAGGCGGATTGAACTCTTAATAAAGGGGTCGGCACGTACGATTAAGGTGGATGACAAACATGTGGGCACGGTTTTCATGAACCGGGACGGTGTCCAGTTTCTGAAAGTACCTCTCAAACGCCTGGATCGCGGCTGCTGTCCTGTCGATCCCTTATTTTGTTTTATCGATTCCATGTCACAGGCTTGAAGGAATCTGAAAAAGTAATTTGCACTCCGAAATAGTACGTGTTAACTTGACGTGATCACCCAACTTCCTGACTTCAGGCATTGATCAATTAATACGACTCGCGATGTGAGGTACACGATGGAAATCACTTTGAACGATCTGACAATCAATCCTGAAGGAATCGATCTTGATGAGTTACTTCAGGACTGGAACTGGGCCATGCCCGAACCGATGCGCCCCGTCCTGCTGACGGCGCTGGGTGATGTCTTTGCGGAGGGGGAAAACGGCGCTGTTTATTTTGTCGATGTGATCGAAGGCCACATCAGAATGGTGGCCGAGGATGGCGCTGCGTTTGAGGAACTGCTGTCTGATGCAGAGTTTGTCACCGACCATTTCTTTCCCGCGCGGGTACTGGAACTACGAGATGCGGGTATCGAGCTGGAACCCAACGAGGTCTACAGTCATCAGCAGCCCCTCGTACTGGGAGGGAGTGATGAACTGGAGAACTATGAAACATCCGACGTCAGCATCTACCTCAGCATCCTGGGACAGATTCATGAACAGGTGAAAGATCTACCCGAGGGAACCGTGATTTCAGATGTGGAGATCGAAGACATTGAGTAGATTGATATCGGTCGGACAGGAATAACGGTTGCAATTTCCGAATGTATTTCGTATTTCGAATAGATTCTCATTTCCCCTGTGCATCCTGTTGATAAAATAATTCTTTCGTTTCCATGGTATGTCTCAAGGCTGCTTAAAAAGAAAGAGCCAGATCTCTTTGCTGCAAGACATCTGGCTCTTTTCAATCATTCCTTATTCTATAGGTTTATTTCTTCTCAAAGCGGAAGATGCCTTCGCCCCCTTTGACGGTCTGGACGGTGTAGTACAGTTCGCCGTCTTCGTCAGTGCCGAAAGACATAACGGGGACCGTGCTGGCGTCCAGGCGGAGGTTTTTGACTACTTCGCCTGAAGTTTCATCATATTCGAGGGCCCAGATTTTGCCGGAGACGTAGTCGGCATAGACATACAGGCCATCCAGTTCGGGCAGTCGCTGTCCCCGGTAGACGATGCCGCCGGTAATGGAACGGCCGACGCCATGATCGTATTCCCAGATGGGAGCGATCGGGTTTTCTTTCGCGGTTTCAGCGCGATTGCCAAAATTGTGAGTGCCTTCACGGACACTCCAGCCGTAGTTGCCTCCCTTTTTGATGATGTTGACTTCTTCCCAGAGATCCTGTCCCACATCGCCGGCGTACAAGGTTTTGGTTTTGGGATCAAAGCTCAGCCGCCAGACATTGCGCAGGCCGTAAGCATAGATTTCCGGTTTGGCATTCGCACGATCCACAAACGGGTTGTCAGCAGGGATGGCGTAGTTCTTTCCGTCTGATTTTTTATCGACATCGATCCGTAAAATAGAACCGAGTAAAGTTTCCAGGTTCTGTCCGTTCCCCAGGGGATCGTTACCGGAACCGCCATCGCCGAGACCAATATAGAGATAGCCGTCCGGGCCGAATTCGATGCAGCCGCCGTTATGATTACCGTAAGGCTGGTCGATCTCCATGATGATCGTTTCGCTTTGGGGGTCGGCTTTATTCGGATCGTCTTTAGAGACGGTGAAGCGGGAAATTTTCGATTTCCGGGGTGTTCCCTCGGCGGAATAGTAGACGAAGAACTGCCCGTTCTGTTTATAGTCGGGATGAAAGGCCAGGCCTAACAGGCCTTCTTCGTTATTCTTTTTCCAGGGCGCGACCTGGTCGCGAAGGTCCAGAAACAGTTTTGTTCTCTCGGGCGACTTTTTATCAATGATCTGAATCATGCCGCGCTGCGTGGTGACAAAGATACGTCCGCTGCCATCGTTGGCGTGTGTGATCGCCATTGGTCGCAGGGGGACGACTTTTCCTGTTTCCTCATTGACGGCTTCCCAGCCTTCCCATTCCAGATTAGGGAAAGCGGGGACGCCTTTGATCGCCAGTTCGCCATCACTGGGATCCTGTACGGAGCCGTCAGCCGGTATTTCGCGGATCTTGATATTCCGGAAGGAGACCAGATCGTTGTGATCCTGCAGACAGATGTGTCCTTTGGTCGGCTTTCCGAATTGGGGGTACTTGGAAAACTTGCTGTCGGCGACTCGTTTCTTCCAGTCGGCGCTCCCTTTATCGAACTGAAAATATTTGACGCCATTCATGATGACCTGGGATCGATCGGGTCCGACGCGGAGAAAGAGGTGGTTCCATTCACCGGCGGGCCGTGTAGCATCGACGACGGCCGGGGTGATTTTCTTGCCTGCTTTTTCGGCTTCAATCATCCATTTGGGAGTGGCCGGCTTGTAAAGCTGGTAGAGCCAGCCCGCTTTCTGAGGATCATGCCCGTCGACATTATCCTGGATCTGGACTTCTGGACCGGTCATCCACGGCGTTTTTTCTTCTTCAGTGACATGGAACATCACGCCACTGTTGCCTTCAGGAGAAATACGATACTCCAGCGAGAGTTCGAAGAAACCAAACTCGTCTTCAGTAATGATATCGCCGGCTCCTTTCGCGGAGCGGGAGAGGACGCCGTCTTTGATGGTCCAGCCGTCACTGATGCCCTCTTTTTGATAGTTGCGCCAGCCATCGGTGGTTTTGCCGTCAAACAGCAGTTTCCAGCCACTCTTTTTTTCGGCTGTTGAGAGTTTATTGTTCGACGGATCAGAGTCGGCCAGCGTTGCTGAAACACTTATCAGCAGCGTCAGGCAGGCGGGAATCAGAAACCGGGTAAAAGTTCGGGGCGTTCGAATCACAGGTGCGCTTCCTTTATTAATCAAAAAAATGTTGTGTGTTGCTGATTGATATCATGTATCGGAACGATAACTGTTTACTTACTGTTATCTAACAAATCGGGCTCAGAAGCAACTATAAATGCAGATTGACTGTCCAGAATCAGGTTTGGTTCGATAGACGGTGGAGTGTGCGAATGAGTAACCAGGGCAGGATCTGGCTGATTCAGGTCTGCCCGGTCAGATTATACTGCTTGCTCAAAGTCTGTTAACGGTCGTTGGCGTCTCATGCACCAGCCGATGAAGAACAGACCTGCAATCGTGACCGGAATGACGGTTTTAGGGAAATAGCGTCGGAGGAGGACTCTAAGGTAAGTCAGGTTTAAATAGGGAATCCCCTGGATTTCACCCTGGGCACCGCCATTGCCGTCTGCAGTAAAAGACACGCCTCGGATATTGTCTGTCACATCAATTCCCGCCGGGAATGTGAAAGCCAGTTCGTCTTGTGAAACGGAACCAAATGCGATGGAATCTACTTTCACATCGTAGGCTGCCACCAGTCCGTCAGCGGTTGGGAGTCCCCCACTTTGCAGCCACTGAAATCGCGATGGAAACCAGTGTCCCTGTTGTTGGACGGCATCCAGTAACCGCATCGCTTCAAACCAGCGAACACGAGAAAATCCATCCCTGTATTCCATACGCTCAAGCAGGTAAGCAACCGGAAGGAACTGGCGCTGCGGGTCAAAATGTACTGTCAGACTCCCTCTTTGGTTTACCTGGCGGGGCAGATCCGATTTGAAGGTTAAAGTAATCGTATCCAAGTCGTTGAGCTTACCGGGCAGGATTGATTCGTTGGGAGCCTGACTGTTGCCTGAGAACCAGAGCAATCGCTCCAGCGCATGAGCGGCATCGCTGAGGAAGTAGACGCCACGCGTTTTCGTAGTGCCGTATCCCCAGTATTCCAGGCGATCCTCCTGGTTGACCCAGTCTTCATAGGGGGCGATGACGGCCTGTTTATGTTCCCTGACGAGTGTCATTCTCTGGTATCTTCCGCGTGAAGCATCATAGAAGAATTCAGATTCCTGAACCGGGTTTGAATCAAATCGTGGCAGGTAAGGCCAGACCTGCCTGATTTGTTTGTGGTAAGAATCGTTGAGTCGTTTGACCGAATATTCCTTATTCATCTGGGTAGGGGGATCTGTAACGGGCGGCACGGAAAAGGGACCGTCCAGGGGAAACAGGATTAAGTTTTGTTGTGGGTTAAAAACCACGTTTTGTGTCGAATAGGCGATATTGTCGAACAATTCTAACCGTTGCTTGACTGCAGCATACAGATGTTGCCGCTGCTGATCGGGATTGAGTTGAAAGAAGGCTGAAACACTCATCGAGGAGGGTGTTTCTTCCAGTTGGCTCTGTGAAAACGCGACTGTGGTGCAGACCGTGAATGGCATAAGAACCATCAGCAACAGTATAAGTTTCTCGCGTCTGATACTCATTATGCCAAACCTTTTCGGTGCTTAAGGTTAATTAAGTAGAAACGGAAGTCTGCCTGTTAGTAGATATTAATGGTAACGTTCTGGTCTCTCGTATTTCAAGAGGAGGTGGGCTGTCGGAAGCTGAATCCTCTATTCCGAAAAGTGGATGGCACGCGACTCTCAACTACGCAGCTATTTCGCAGCCAGTCGACGTCACGCCGTATCTTCAGTGAGATGCTCAATGGAGCAGTGATGGTTTGAAGATCAGGACCAGGCCGAGCAGGAGGATCACGACACCGCTGAAGAGTTTGAGCCAGCGTCCCTGTTTTTCCTGCAGTTTGTGGCGGCCCATGGTGACGACGACGATGGTCACCATGATGGCGTCATCCAGCATATACGCGAGAATATACAGCCCCAGGTAGGCATAGGTTTTCCAGGCAGGATAGTTCTGCATGGTTAATACTTCGGTGTAGAGCGCCGGGAGGCCCGCGGTGCAGAGCAGTTCGATGATATTCACCAGCACAGCCAGGACGGAGGCACCGAGGATCGCTCCGGTCAGGTTTTCGGCGGTGACGATTTTGCGGGCCCGGGCATAAAGGCCGGGCTTGGCCCATTCCGGGATCGACAGCGAGATGCCTTTTTTGAAGGCGAAGAAATCTTTGACATGGATCAGTCCAATGATGACCGCAAACAGTCCCAGCAGAAACTGAACCATAGGCAGATAGCCGATGAGCAGAAACACATTGAGCCAGGCCGCCATGAATGCATAATAAGCCAGGCCGCTGATCAGCACGAACGTCCCGGCAACGGCGAGGACTTTGGCACGGTTCTTCAAGTTGACGAGCAGGGAAAGCAGAAACAGCAGGACCCACATCGCGCAGGGATTAAAGCCGTCCACCAGGCCGATTAAAAAAGTAAAAGCCGGCATTCCTAACCGGCTTTTGCTCAACTCTCCCAGAAAGGGAACTTCAACGGTATCCGCCTCCTCTGAAGGAACAGGAGCCAGTGACTCTCCTTCAGGTGGAGGTGGCTTATCTCCCGGCGGTGGAGGAAGACTGGCATTCCCGCCCGGAACAGGGGGAAGAGAATCATCGTCTCCGACTGGAGGTGGCCCGAGTGATGAATTTCTTCCGGGAACCGGGGAGACGGGAATCGGATCGTCATTTCTGTTCGGCACGGGACTGTCGGAATCGGATTCACTCTGGAACGAAACAAACTGCAGTTGAGACAAGTCGGGTGGCAGCAGGAGGCTCTGACTGTTATCGGCTTTTTCAGGTTGGGGGCAGTTGGCGGTCCAGTATTTGAGGACGTCTTCCACTTTCGCCCCTGTATTTTCGTCGCTGATCCAGCCAATCACCAACTGGTTACAGAAATGAAAGACAGGGACGCTGACAGCCTGTTTGCCGTAGCGATCAGCAAGTTCGTAGACCCGGGTGGAAGCGGCACTGTCGGAAACGACGTCGAGCAGATTGTATTCAAATACGGGATAGCGCTGTTTCAATCCTTTAAGAAAGACTTTGGCGGCAGCACAGCGTGAGCATCCGGAACGGACATAGATATCGACTGTCAACAGCTTATCGATGCGTTCGTCTGTGGAATTATCAGGCCTGAGCTTTCTCAGCAGGGAATTACAGCCATAAGCGACGGGGAGTTCGGCATCCTCCAGCTGAAAGTATTTCAGAATCTGCTGGTACCGTTCGACATGTTTTCCCGGTTCGTCGAGATTATGGACGTGCAGTTTGATGCGTCCCCGTTTACTGGCATAGTCTTCAAGCCGTTTCTGGACTGCGGGACAATCGGCACAGTCATTACGAATAAAGAGTTCAAGAACAGCGCACTGGGCGGCCGCTGGTTCTGCAGCGTCCTGTGCGAAGAGGTCCGATACAGGCAGAGAGAGCGCCAGCAGGCTGAATGCGAGTATAACCAGCAGCCGGAGTGGTTTGCCGGGGTTAAAGATCATGTCAGACACTGTTTCCCTCTCCATCCTGTATTGAGTTCCAGATTCCTGACCCGCAATGTAAATTGATAGTATATTATGGATAGAGAATCAGAAATGTTCCACTACAAACAGAAATGTTCCCCTGTAAAAATATAAAAATGGCTGTTTTGCAGGAGAACGATGTCGGGCTGATCCCTGCCAGACGGGCGGACAGGTGTGTCGCGCCCCTGCGACGAACTGGTGGGATGGGTCGTTTTGGACTGTGTGGTTGTATTGACAGATTCCTGTTGTCGTTGACAACCCTGAATTGCATTCGGGGCGTCCCTTTCTTGCAGATTTCTTTCTTAAAATTAGCCGCACGGCGTGAGCCGCGGTTTCTGCGAACCGGGTAATAAACGGGGGCGATTAAAAAGATCACACTGTTTTGATCTTCCAGTGGTTCGGGATTTTCATCTGCTGGGAGCGGGGCATTTCTTTTATGATGCTTTTTGATATGTGTAAGGGGACGTTAATACAAGCACTGTCGGTCAAGCCGACAGATGGCACCCGCACGGGGGAGAGGACATGGAAATATTGTTATTGTTGTGGAGTTCAATATGTTGATCAATCTGGTATCTATAATCTGTGGTTTCGTTGTGTGTTGGATTATTTTCGGGAAAGACATGAGGAGGTCAAGGGGGATGAATCATATCATGTGGCGATACGGGTTGAAGTCGAACCGATGCTGGGGTGAGCAGTGGCGGTGCCGGGGCGAAGCGTTGCGATGTGTGGCGACCCGCAGGGTTACATCTCGAACGGGTGGAGTTTCAGGCAGTGCAAATCTGGAAAAAACAGGTTGTTTTATAGTGCAGAGTCAGAACAGGTGGCTTGTGTTTCAGTGCACTGTAAACTGGTCACGCGCGCGACTCAGTTAGGTGCTTATTCTGGGTGGCGGCAAGGGGGAGTCAAGTCGAATTTATTCAGTGGGTGTTTCAACAGATGGGTGACGTTTTGAGGAGGAAAACAGGGGCAGGGCAGGAGGAAGTTGACTCCCGGAGGACTCAGCGTGCGAGAGTAATGCTACCGGGACTCTGGGATCGCTGTAATTTTAGACGGAACATTGTAGAATAACGGACCACTTACCAGTCCTGGCTCAGTTTGCCGATCAGATCAATCACGAGTTTTTCGGTTATCTCAAGCCCGATCAGAAAACGTGGTTCGTGAGGTTACTTCAGATCATTGTTTACGGACACGTGTGGCAAGACCTGCGAGTCAAATGAGTTCAACTCAATACTTGAAACGGAGCTATTATGAACGCAGAAAATACACAGGTCATACAGCAATGCACACGCGAAGCGCTGGCCGGGGAACTTACCTTTCCTGAGATCCTGGGTAAGCTTGCCCACATCGGAATCGAGCGTTACCACGCCGACTACAGTCGTCAGGAAATCACCTACTATTTGCCGGATGGCGATTCAGTAGTCATCGCCACGCCTCATCCTTCTCATCCTACGGCCACCGAATTTTCGGCTCCCGCCGTTGAGGCCGCTGTTCAGCAGAGTCAGCGGAACGAGCACACGTACCTCGATTTCATCCTGAAAACGATGTCCGCTGGGTGTGTGGGGTATTTCGTTCAAATCACCGGCCGACGCGTCATCTATTTTGGACGCACTGGAGAATCCCATATAGAGCATTTCCCGCCCGCGCCGATCAGCGTGTGAAGCATCCATGCCTGACATCCCTTCAGGAAATGCTTTTCTGAATTCCCTAAGCGTGCACAGCTTAACACGAATTCAAACTTTTCTCCTATTGACAATTCAGGAAAAACAAACGGCACAGAAAAGCTGAACTGGTCCCGGGCAAGTGCCCTGACTTTTTTTGACTTCCCGTCGTTCGCATAAGATATTATAAATCTCCTAAATCAACCAACCTGAAAGGTCGATTCAGCCATTGTATTTTAAGTATCTGCCTGGGATTGATTCGACAAACTCTGGGATGGCAGACTTGCAGGCGTCGAATGAGATGTGAAAGGTTTGATTCCCTCTCATTCGGCTCTTCAATCATCCGTTGAGTTTCAGCGCCAACATCGAGAGCAAAAAAGAACGTGAGTTCTGCAGAATTCGACCTGGCCAGCCAGATAGCGCGATTTACTGCTTCCAGGGAGGCAGTCTAAACTTCTTCGGAAACGAGGTGATCTCCTGATGACAGGTCAACACCCACAAGAATATTTTTGAATCGATGCATAATTTCTGATCTACTCCTGACTGATCTATTTGAGCACAATAAACAGGTAATGAATTGCAGGATCAATATCGTACCAATACGAGAGCTAATTTCAGAATCCAACATTAATGAACAATTCACGATTTTATTTGTTGAATTACTGTTAGGATAAAGTCGTAATTTCTGATAGGGGAATTCCTGAGGTTGGCAGGGAGTTGTCATAAAGCGGTCGTTACAAATTCTGGTTGCTGGACGAGTACGAACGGGCCGGTTAGAATCGAAGTGTTCTGCCTGACTGTTTTTCAACAACTTGACTGAGAGGCTGCGATGGAGATTCAACAGCTTCAGGAAATAATGCAGCAACTCCGATTCACTTCCGATTTGTCCGCAGGAGAGCAACAGCAGTTGGCTGCCATTTCCCGTTTTGAGGATTTTTCCCGCAACGAGACGGTCTTTACCGAAGGCACAGAGCATCCGAATCTATATATCATTCTCAGCGGTCGCGTTGAGATCTGCATGACCATTCCTGCACGTGGCTGTTTACCCGTTTTGACATTGGAAGAAGGCGATCTGCTCGGCTGGTCGTCCCTTCTCAAGCAGGGGGAGATGACCGCGACCGTGGTTGCTGTGGAACAGACTCGCGTGATTGCCATCGACGCAGCAGCGCTGGCGCAAGTTTGCGAGCAGGATCATGATATCGGTTACCAGATCATGCGGCGGATGTCATTGGCGTTATCTCAGCGGCTGGTTGCCAGTCGTCTACAGGTGCTCGACATGTATGCTGTTTCTGATGAAGCACATACTCTGAAGCAGGGAGGTACCCATGAATGATTCCGTGCAGTCGGTCGATCCTGAAACCTGTTTTTTAACACTGGATGAATTTGCCAGGCTTTTTGAGGTGCTGATTTCCCGTGGTTACGAGGTGATTGGTCCTACGATCGATCAGGAAGCCATTGTGTATGGTCAACTCTCATCAATTGATGATTTGCCCCGTGGCTGGACTGATCAACAGGAACCCGGAAAATACCGCCTGGTGAGACGCGATGATAATGCGCTCTTTGGTTATGTGGTTGGCCCGAGTTCCTGGAAGAAGCAGCTGTTTCCGCCGGTCAGCACACTGGCGAGAGCTGATCGAACGGAAGAGGGCTGGCAGTTTCAGGAAGCGAAAGAAGAAACACCCCGCTATGCGTTTCTGGGAGTTCGAGCCTGTGAACTGGCTGCGATGAAAATACAGGATCGTGTTTTCACGGGGGGACCTTATGTTGATTCGATTTATGAGCAGCGTCGCAGTCAGGCGCTGGTCATCGCCGTGAACTGCACGCAGGCCGCTTCGACCTGTTTTTGCACTTCCATGGAAACGGGGCCTCGCTGCAAAGCGGGTTTTGATCTGGCGCTGACCGAATTGCCCGATGGTTTCCTGGTTGAGGTGGCAACTGCTGCCGGTGCGGAGATTCTGTCGGATCTGCAAACCATGAAAGTCTCGCCGGAACAGGATACACAGGCAAACGCGGCGCGACAGCAGGCTGTTGACCAGATCGAACGAAGATTTGATACGACGGATATCAAAGACCTGCTGATGTCCAATCTGGAACATCCCCGGTGGGATGATGTGGCAGAGCGCTGTCTGTCCTGCACGAACTGTACGATGGTCTGTCCGACCTGTTTCTGCAGTTCGGTTGAAGAAGTCAGCGATCTGACGGGAGATCATGTGGAACGGCAACGACAGTGGGACTCCTGTTTTAATCTGGATTTCAGTTATATGAACGGGGGGCTGGTCCGAAACAGCATTCGCAATCGTTATCGGCAGTGGTTAACCCATAAACTGGCGACCTGGATTGATCAGTTCGGTACATCAGGGTGCGTTGGTTGTGGCCGCTGTATTACCTGGTGTCCGGTCGGCATCGATCTGACACAGGAAGTGAACGCGATTCGGGAATCGGAGTCATGAATTCGACAGTCGGAAAGCAGGCTGAGAAATCAGACAGCATCTGGGTAGCGAAAACGGCAGTGATTCATGAGATCGCTGCTGAAGTCAGCGGGGTGGCCACGTATCAGCTGTCGCTGAGAGATGCTGCCGCTGCGCAGTCTTATCGTTTTGAACCGGGGCAGTTTAATATGCTGTATATTCCCGGTGCGGGCGAATCGGCGATTTCGATGAGCGGTGATCCTGCTGACTGTGGGACCCTGGCTCATACCATTCGTTTGGCCGGCAATGTGACGCGCAGTATCGCTGCGTTGAAAGTGGGTGATACCCTGGGGCTGCGAGGTCCGTTTGGTACAAGCTGGCCGCGCGAGGATTGTCGGGGAAAAAATGTGATTCTGGTGGCCGGGGGAATTGGCCTGCCCCCTTTGCGTCCCTTCATTTATCAGCTGCTGGCCCAGAGAGACGAGTATGGGAGTCTGCATTTATTGTACGGCGCACGCACACCCGAGATGCGGGTCTACACGCGGGAGTATGATCGGTGGAGAGCAGAGGGGCTGGAGATCAGAGAAACCGTTGATCGGTCGAGTCCCGGTTGGCGCGGGAATGTGGGAGTTGTGCCTCAGTTGCTGGAGCGGCTCACCGGATTTGATCCTGCGGAGACGATCCTGTTGATCTGTGGTCCGGATCTGATGATGCGTTTTACTGCCCGTGCTGCGCTTCAGCGGGGAATGACCAGCGAGCAGATCTGGGTTTCGACCGAACGGAATATGCAGTGCGCGGTGGGTTTGTGTGGACACTGTCAGCTGGGGCCGGAATTCATCTGCAAGGATGGGCCGGTCTTTCGCTACGATCAGATTTCCCCCTATTTAAAAGTGGAAGGACTCTGAACGTGGAAAAACCCAGACTGGCCGTTTTCAAATTTGCTTCCTGTGATGGCTGTCAGCTCTCCCTGCTGGATGCCGAGGATCAGCTGTTGTCCGTCGCCGATGCCTTAGAGATCGTCTATTTCCCCGAGGCCACGAGTCGTATGGAAGCAGGCCCGTATGATATTGCACTGATTGAAGGATCGATTTCTACGCCCCACGATGCAGCCCGGATCCAGCAGGTTCGCAGAGATTCCCGCTTTCTGATGACCATCGGTGCCTGCGCGACCTCTGGTGGAATTCAGGCGTTGAGAAACGGAGCCGATTCTGCTGAGTTCATGCGGGCTGTGTATGCCAGTCCCGGATACATTGAGGTGTTAGATCAGTCAACACCCATCGCAGATCATGTAACCGTCGACTTCGAATTGCGAGGCTGCCCGATCAATCAATATCAGCTGATTGAAGTGATTCAGTCGCTGCTGGCAGGACGGACGCCACGCACCCCCGGACACAGTGTCTGCCTGGATTGTAAACGCCGTGGTACGGTCTGCATCACAGTGGCACAGGGAATTGCCTGCCTGGGCCCCGTGACCCAGTCAGGATGTAATGCACTTTGTCCGAGCTACAACCGGGGTTGTTACGGCTGCTTCGGACCAGCCTCGCAATCCAACCTGGTGAGCCTGACATCACAAATGGAGCAGGACGGTGCCTCGAAGCAGGAAATTTCCAACAGTCTCCAGAATTTCAACAACAATGCACCTGCCTTTCGCGAGGAAAGCCGACGTTTACTGGATCGAAACGGGGAGCCATACTGATGGGTGACCGCAAGATCAAAGTGGAAACATTGACCCGTGTGGAGGGAGAAGGGGGGCTGTTCATCCGCATGAGTGGTGACACGATCGAAGAAGTCCGCCTGGAAATTTACGAACCGCCCCGTCTGTTTGAAGCCTTGTTGCGGGGACGACCTCTCGAAGACACGCCGGATATCACCGCGCGAATCTGTGGCATCTGTCCGGTGGCATACCAGATGAGTAGCGTGCATGCTCTCGAAGCTGCATTGGAAGTAACCGTTTCCCCAGAGATTCGGCGTCTGCGTCGGCTGTTATATTGTGGTGAATGGATTGAAAGTCATGGCTTGCATATGCATTTACTGCATGCCCCGGATTTTCTGGGTTTTGAGAGCGGGCTGGAGATGGCGAAGCAGTTTCCCGAAGAGGTCAATCGTGGGCTGAGGCTGAAAAAACATGGCAATCAGCTGGTCGACCTGCTGGGGGGGAGGGCCATTCATCCGGTGAATGTCTGCGTGGGTGGTTTCTATCGAATTCCCAATCGGAATGAATTTCAGAAACTGATCCCGGATTTTGAATGGGGCCTGAACGCTGCGATGGAAACCACACGCTGGGTGGCTGGTTTTGATTTTCCGGAAATGGAATCGGATTGCGAATTCATATCGCTGTCTCACCCGGATGAATATCCCATGAATGACGGCGTGATGAAATCCAGCCTTGGAGACGTGATTGAAGTTGATCAGTACGAAGCGGAGTTTGAAGAGCGGCAGGTGCCACACTCGACTGCTCTGCAGGCTTTTCGTAAGTCAACGGGACGCCCTTATCTGCTCGGGCCGTTATCGCGTATCAATTTGAATCGGCAGCAACTGTTTCCGCAGGCGCGAAAGCTGGCAGACGAAATCGGATGGGAACCGGTCTGTCGCAATCCGCACAAAGCGATTATTGCGCGAGGCCTGGAAATCGTTCACGCGTATGAAGAAGCGTTGTCGATTCTGCGTGATCAACATCCTGCAGGCAAACCACGGGAATCGTATTCCCCGCAGGCAGGGATCGGTAAGTCTGCGACCGAAGCTCCCCGGGGTACGCTTTATCATCGCTATGAGATTGACGATCAAGGAAAAATCATTGAGGCCTGTATTGTCCCGCCGACGTCTCAGAATCAGGCACAAATTGAAGTCGACCTCAAACACCTGGTGACAGAGTCAGCTGGTCAGGAAGATGCAGAACTCGGGCGAAAATGCGAAAACCTGGTAAGAGCCTATGATCCCTGTATCAGTTGTTCAACTCATTTTCTCAAAGTCACAATTGACCGTCACTGAGAGACAGCAGAAAGGAAGAGAGATTGAGAAACGGGGTACAGATCATGGTCGCTGGGATTGGCAGTCCGCATGGTGACGATCAGGCGGGCTGGGAGATGGCCAGGGAGATTGAGCGGCGCAAGTACTCTCACGTGAGTGTGAAACTGGCGCGGACACCCGCTGATTTACTGGACTGGATCGAACCTGGGCGGGACCTGCTGATTTGTGATGCCTGCCAGGGAGCCGGTGAACCGGGAAGTATTCATCAATGGGAATGGCCTTGCGGTCAGCTGGATGAGATTCGCTGGTCGGGGACGCACCAGATGTCTTTAACGGGTGTGCTTGCGCTGGCAGAACAGTTGGGGAGGCTCCCGCAGCATGTTCGGATCTGGGCCATAGAACTGCATTCAAATCATTCCGGAGAGAGTTTATCAGCAGCGGTACAGGCAAGGGTATTCGCTGCGGTCGAAGCCATGTGTGAGGATATCAGCAACTCTGTCAGTCAGGGGGAGATTGAACATGCATGAACGGTCCCTGGTTCAGAATCTGTTAAAGCAGGTCAGACAAATCGTCGAGGCGCAGGGGGGCGGCCGAGTTTCTGAAATCTGCGTGCAGGCAGGTGACCTGTCGGGAGTCGAACCGCTGTTATTTGCAGCCGCGTTTGAGGAGATGGTCGTGGATGTCTTTTCTGTGGAATGCCGGTTGAAACTGGATCTGGTCCCTGTCACTGCGGTTTGTACTCACTGTCAACATGAGTTTGAAGTCCTCGATTTTCAGTTTCACTGTCCTGAATGCGGGAGCGGGACCGTTGACGTCATTCAGGGTGATGATCTGCAGCTGATCAGTGTTACGCTGGAAACAATCGATTCGCGCGAAGGAGTCTCTTCATGAGTCGGCAAACGATCATCGTCAAACGCGATCTGCAAGCAGATCAAAAGGCCGATGCCGAGGCGGAACGAAAGCGTCTTGGCCACCGGGGCACTCTGGTTGTGAATCTGCTGTCATCGCCGGGATCGGGAAAAACGAGTTTACTGGAGGCGACGGCACGGCAGTTTGCTGGTCGCCGTTCGATGGCTGTTCTGGTGGGTGATCTGGAAACCGACCGCGATGCGCAGCGGCTGGCCCCCCTGGTTCCGGTCGCGCAGCTGACGACCGGAGGAGCCTGTCACCTGGAACTGCCGCTGGTGCAGCGGGGTTTGACCGCGCTGGGTGATCCTGCAGTCGATTTTCTGTTTATCGAGAATGTGGGAAACCTGGTCTGTCCCGCTTCGCATGATCTGGCAGAGCATCTGCGTGTCGTTCTGCTCAGCACGACGGAAGGGGACGATAAGCCGGGAAAGTATCCCAAAATGTTCCGCACCAGTCAGTCCATGCTGATTACGAAACTGGATTTATTACCGCACGTACCATTTTCTGTGGAAGCAGTGACTGCAGATGCCCAGAGAATTCAACCGGCACTGAAGGTCATTCCCTGTTGTTCCCTGGCAGGAAGCGGTATTCAGGAATGGTGTGATTTCCTGGAAGAACAACATCAACTTCAACTGGCAGCATACCATGAACCCGCGGACAATTGTTGAGAGTGCAGAACCGACAATCGCGATCAAGATCACGTTGAGTGGTCGCGTCCAGGGGATCGGATTGCGGCCTGCGGTCGCGCGGCGCGCCTGTCAATTGCGACTCGCAGGTTCTATCTGTAATACGACAGAGGGGATTGAACTGCTGATTGAAGGTCCCCCAAAAGTCGTGCAGGAATTCGAGCAGAACCTGGAAGCCTACCTGCCTGTTGAAACGGTGATTCAACGGAAAACCAGGGAAACCACGGTGAATCGCGGAGGGAAACAGTTTGAAATCATCGAAAAAAAGACCAGTGGTTCCCTTGCTGTCTGCGTTCCGCCGGATAACGCCGTCTGTCAGGATTGCCTGGCTGAAGTCGCTGATCCAGCGGATCACCGGTTCGGCTATGCTTTCACCAGTTGTACGCAATGTGGTCCCCGGTATTCCCTGTTGCATTCGCTACCTTATGAACGATCGCAAACTGGCATGTCAGATTTCGGTCTCTGTTCCCGCTGCCAGGGAGAATATGATTCGCCCGTTGATCGCCGTTTTCATGCCCAGACAATTGCCTGTCCCAAGTGTGGTCCCCAGGTCTGGAGTACCAATGCTGCGGGCGAAGTTACTGGAACAGATACCGAGGCAATCCAGGGTGCTACCCGCGCACTGCAGCAGGGTGAGACCATTGGACTGAAAGGACTGGGCGGCTATCAACTGCTGGTTGATGCTACCAGTGAATCAGCCGTTCAAGTGTTAAGAGAGAAGAAACACCGCCCGGGGAAACCACTGGCAGTAATGGTGACAGACCTCGCTGCGGCCCGCGAGCTGGCTGTGATGAATGATACGGAGGCAGCGGCGCTGGCAAGTCCCGCGGCTCCGATTGTGCTGCTCCAGGCTCGCAAGGATTCACCGATTGCCGGTAACGTGAATTCCGGCTTAAATACACTGGGAGTGATGCTGCCCACGACAGCGTTACACTGGTTACTACTGCAGCAATGCGATTTTCCACTGGTGGTCAGCAGCGCCAACCGGGAGGGAGAACCGCTGTATTATCAGGATCGAAGTCTCTCAGAGCAAATCAGCGGGCTGGCAGACTGCTGGCTGGAACATGATCGTCCGATCGAGCGGCCCGTCGATGACAGTGTCGTCCGCTGGATGGCTGGCCGCCTGGTAACCATTCGGCTGGCGCGGGGGCTGGCTCCCTTGTCTCTGGACCTGGAACATCCTCGACCTGTTATTGCACTGGGGGGACATCAGAAAGTAGCCGTTGCCTTACATAATGGATCTCAATCTGTTCTTGCACCCCATATCGGGGATCTGGAAAGCCTGGCTGCCTGCCAGCGTTACGAGGAGCAGCTGGAATCACTCAGGCAGTTGTATGATGTTTCACAGGCAGATTTCATCTGCGACGAGCATCCCGATTATTACACTTCGAACCGCAAGTCTCAACAAGGTTCACACGTTGAGAGAGTTCAGCATCATCATGCTCATATTGTGGCTGGAATGCTGGAACAGGGCTGGCTGGATCGACAGGTACTGGGAGTCGCCTTTGACGGGACCGGCTGGGGAGACGATCAGACCATCTGGGGGGGAGAGTTTTTACTGTCAACGGCGGCTGAATATACGAGGGCAGGCCATTTAAAACCATTCAGATTGCCGGGAGGAGAAGCAGCCGTCAAAGAGCCGTACCGTGTTGCTGTCTCCATACTCACAGAAACACTGGGACCAGAGGCTGCGTTGAGGACAGGAATGAAAGCAGAGCTGGTCAGACCTGTTTTGCAAATTGTGAAGTCAAACCGTATTTCACCGTTAACAACCAGTGTCGGGCGGTTGTTTGATGGAGTCGCGGCCCTGGTTCTGGGGATAACTCATTCTGAATATGAGGGACAGGCAGCGATGTTGCTGGAAGCGAGTTGCGAGCTGTCGGAAGAGGGCAGCTATGAGATGCCTCTATTACAGGAAACGCCGATTCAGCTGGACTGGCGGCCTTGTCTTACCGCGATTCTGCGAGACCAGGAAGCGGGTGTGTCACCAGGCCTGATTGCAATGCGGTTTCATCGTGGTCTGGCCCGGGGAACCGCACGGTTGTGTCGGCTGTTTTCCCGTCTGCCGGTCGTGTTGGGTGGAGGCGTATTTCAGAATCGCTGCCTGGTTGAACTTGTGGCGGAAGAACTGAAACAGCATAACCAACCACTGGGATTGCCAGGCAGGATCCCGCCTAACGATGGCGGTCTGGCAGCCGGTCAACTGGCAGTCACGATTGCCCGTTCAAAACAGAGGGGAAACGTTCCATGTGTTTAGGAATACCTGGTCAACTGGTTCGCTGGGTGGAGCGGGAGGGAATCTTTTCGCAGGCAGAGATCGAATTTGACGGCGTTCGCCGGATTGTGCATATGGCCTGTGTGACAGAGGCGGAAGTAGGGGATTATATTCTGGTCCATGCCGGGATTGCGATCAACCGGATTGATGAAGGGGAGGCGCAGCGGATTTTTGAGACCCTGGCGGAGTGGGGTGAAGATGAAGGCTGGCATGAAACTCTGCCTGAGGGGGGAGAGAACGAATCATGAAGTACCTGGATGAATATCGAGATCCAACAGCAGCACAGATGTTACTGGATGAAATTCGGCGTGTTTCCACCCGTTGCTGGACATTGATGGAAGTCTGTGGCGGGCAGACGCATGGGTTGTTACGCCATGGAATCGCTGCCGAGTTGCAGGGAACCGTTGAATTAATTCATGGTCCCGGCTGTCCGGTCTGTGTGACCGATCAGGCGGACATCGATTTTGCCTGTCAGCTGGCAGAGCAGCCTGATGTGATTGTGACCAGCTTCGGAGACATGTTGCGTGTGCCCGGCAGCCAGGGGTCTTTGCTGGATGCCCGGACCAGGGGGGGGCAGGTGAGGATTGTTTATTCGCCTCTGGATGCGGTAGAACTGGCACGCAAACAACCCGGAAAGCAGGTAGTATTTTTCGCAGTCGGATTTGAGACGACGGCACCTGCGACGGCGCTGGCAGTGAAGCAGGCCGCGCAGTATCAGCTCGATAATTTCAGTCTGATTGTATCGCATGTCCGGGTCCAACCTGCAATGGAGTCCTTGGTAGAAGCACCGGATAACCGGGTACAGGCTTTTCTGGCAGCAGGACATGTCTGCACGGTGATGGGATATGAATCCTACGGCCGGTTTGTGGATCGCTATCAACTGCCAGTTGTTGTGACCGGATTCGAACCGCTCGATTTACTGGAGGGGATTCTGGCTTGTGTCAGGCAACTGGAAGCAGGTGAATCGCGACTGGAGAATTGTTATTCCCGGGCTGTACAGGGGGCAGGTAATCGGTCAGCGCGGGATCTCGTGCATGCGATTTATCAGATATCAGATCGTCGCTGGCGGGGCTTTGGTCGCATTCCGGCAGGGGGCCTTTCACTGCAGGAGCAGTGGAAGAGGTTTGATGCACGCGTCCGTTTTTCGGATTGTGGTTTGCCGGTGATACTGAGTACTGAGTGCCGCAGCTTCGATGTGATGACCGGCCAACTCAAACCGCCCGACTGCCCGCATTTTGGTAAGCAGTGTAACCCCGAAACACCCCTGGGAGCCCCGATGGTCTCTTCGGAAGGCGCCTGTGCTGCCTACTATCGCTATGCGGGTGTCTGAAGAAAAATTAATCATTCCAGGTGACTGTGGAGTACGATGGAAAACCAACAGCAGAACATGACCGGCAGCTGGCAACTGAATTGTCCTGTTGAGATTCCGGCTGAAACAGACCGTGTGACGCTGGCACATGGTGAGGGAGGGAGACTGTCTCGCAAACTGATTCAGGAACGCATTGTTTCTGTTCTGAAAAATGAATGCCTGGAAGTCTCCGGTGATGCGGCCCGACTTCCGCGCATCGCGGGCTCGCTGGCGTTGACGACGGACAGTTTTGTTGTTTCTCCCCTGTTTTTTCCGGGGGGAGATATTGGCAGTCTCGCCGTGTATGGCACCGTCAACGATCTGGCAGTCAGCGGGGCACGTCCGCTCTGGCTCACACTCTCATTGATTATTGAAGAGGGGTTTCCCCTTCTGATTCTGGACCGCGTGCTGCAGAGTCTGGCTGAAGCAGCATCGAGTACGGCGGTCAAGATTGTGGCCGGTGATACGAAAGTGGTCCCCCGGGGCGCCGTTGACGGGCTGTTTATCAATACGGCAGGCGTCGGCGAGCTGACCGAACCTGTTCCTCCCGGTCCTGAGTTCCTGGCAGAGCACGATGAACTCGTTGTCAGTGGGCCCATCGGCCAGCATGGCATTGCGGTTCTGGCAGCACGCGAAGAATTGCAGTTTGATCCATTGCCCCACAGCGACTGTGGTTCTCTTTTGAAGGCGGTGGAACAGTTGCGGGGAGCACTCGGGGACCGGATTTGCTGCATACGGGATGCGACCCGGGGCGGTGTGGCCGCGGTGCTGCAGGAATGGGCAGAGTCCAGTGGATTGACACTGAGTATCGATGAACGTCGTGTGCCCGTCTCTCCCGGGGTGAGAGGCATGAGCGAATTACTGGGACTGGATCCACTGCATATTGCCAATGAAGGGACCATGCTGATCGCAGTCAGGCAGGGAGCCGGACACGAAGCCGTCTCCGTTTTACAGACACTCTCAAAGACAGCAGATGCCCGGGTGATCGGTATCGTCAAGGCCCGGGGAGTTGCCCCGGTGACAGTAAAACGGACGCTGGGACCCGAACAGCCTCTACACGACCCGCTGGGCAGTCCTCTACCACGAATCTGTTGACCTGCTTTGAGGGATCAGTTGTGGTTCAACTGCGGTCAATGGTAAACCGGAGGTTCAAAGCCTGTGATGTATCTCGCAGAAGTCGCTCGTGTTCCTGGGTATGGAGTGAGTGATTATAATAAGTTTCCATGGCTGCCAGAATCTCTCGTCGACTGACAATCCCCAGCAGAATACCGTTTTGTACGACAGGCAGATGGCGCAGGCGGTGGTTGACAAAGATGGAAACGATCGAGAACAGTTCCGTTTCGGGAGTGATACAGATGGGATGTGAACTCATGATGGTTTTCACCGTCTGTGCCGGGCTGGGGTTGCCGAAGAACAGCTCATTTGAGAGAGCAGACAGGCAGTCCCGTTCGGAAACAAAGCCGACGAGAACAGGTTTCTGATCCTGTTGATCGACAACGGGTGCATTCGAGATCTTGTGTTTTAATAGAAACCGAATGACTTCTGTCAACGTCATATCCTGGGTTACAACTTCTACATGCTGATTCATGAAATCATCGGCGCATGGTAGCTTCTGTGGGTCATTCATCGTTCTTTATCTCCTGTATAAGTAATCGGGATGAATTTCAGGAAAATCATTCTGTTTCTTTCAAGGCCTCAAATCCGGTAACGACATCCAGTAGCTCCTCGGTGATGGCGGTCTGTCTGCGTTGATTGAATTCGGCCTGTAGATTGAGCAGGCGTTCTTTGATGTTTCGTTCTGCAGCCTGCATGGAGGCGATTCGGCTGGCATTTTCCCCCGCCAGAGATTCCGCGCAGGCACGAAACAGCGACACGAACAGGTACTGTTGAATCAGCCGAGATAATAATGTCTCGCGATTCATGGTATAGAGGGGGAGTGAGCGCGATGCGTTCGGGCTCTCCTGTTTTCGATGAAACTTCGTCGGGTCGACGGGCAGCAACTGTACGACATGCGGTTTATAGGTCGAAGCCGTTTCACGCTGATTGTAGAAAATATAGATTTCACTCAATCGTCGCTGGTGCCGCCACTGATCGATCTTGGCGAGCATTTCAGAGACCAGGGGAGCAATTCCTGTGGCTGAGCCCGGCAGGCTGAAGTCGAAATCAACAACATTGCCGGAATCCAGGGTTTTTCCCAGCATCCGCGAACCTGCCACCATCCAGGCCTGGTTTCGATTGTTTAACTCAGAGTCAACGAAATATTCTGCAGCATAGGTTTCCAGCTGTTCGTTGAACTGACCGCACATGCCCTGGTCGGAACCAAAGAGAATCAT
Organism: Gimesia sp.; assembly: GCA_002706765.1. GTDB lineage: Bacteria > Planctomycetota > Planctomycetia > Planctomycetales > Planctomycetaceae > Gimesia. The sequence continues at coordinate 66,726 of PAJV01000018.1, read as the reverse complement.
GCCGATTGTGCCCGCGGCTGGAGCGTCTGGCAATGTCGAGTGCGCCCTGGTCTTTGATAAAACCATTTCCAGTCCGCAGTAAACGGTATTAGAGTAGTCTTCCAGTGAATCGACTGCCTGTTCGTATTGCCGAATACTGACCGCGGCCAGCGTTTTCATCGTGCGCACCACCGACTCCAGATCCCTGGTGCTTTCGATGTTGCGTTTTAAGGTTTCAAAATCCTGCATAGGATCAGTCAGTTTCAGAAAGTGAATTTTGGGATTGCTGAATCAACTCGCTGACAGCATTCAGCACGGATTGCTGATCGGTCTCTGTAATGGTTTTGCCTGCGAGGATCTGCTCGCTTAAATCAGGAAAGTCATTACTGAGAATCCGCTGTACCTGATCTTCCAGTTGATGAATCTGGGACAGGCCTGTGTTGTCAAACGCACCACCAGCCATGCCGATCAATACGGATAACTGCTCAGGCACGGAAAGGGGATGGTATTGCGATTGCTTAAAGATTTCACGTACACGCCGCCCGCGTTCCAGGGTAGCCAGTGTTTCTGAATCCAGGCGGCTGCTGAATCGGGAAAAGGTTTCCAGTTCCTCAAACTGGCTGTACGACAGTCTTAAATCACCAGCGACAGCCCGGTAGGCGGGGAGTTGGGTTTTGCCTCCCACGCGGGAAACAGAGCGACCCACATCGACGGCAGGCAGAATTCCTTTCTGAAACAAATGCGGTGAAAGATAGATCTGGCCGTCGGTGATCGAGATTAAATTCGTCGGGATATAGGCAGACAGATTCTGCGCTTCTGTTTCGGCAACGGGTAACGCGGTTAGGGAGCCTCCGCCGAGCCGGTCCGCTAAATGCGTGGAGCGTTCCAGCAGACGTGAATGCAGGTAGAAGATGTCGCCGGGGAATGCTTCACGCCCTGGTGGGCGTCTGAGGAGCAGGGATAATTCCCGGTAAGCACGGGCGTGTGACGTCAGGTCATCATAGATCACGAGTACATCCTGCCCTCGGTCCATAAAATATTCACCCAGGGTGGTAGCCGCATACGGGGCGACAAACTGCAGTCCCGGCGGGGCGTCGCTCTCACCCACGACCACGGTAGTGTATTCCAATGCGCCGTGAGTACGCAGGTCGTCGATCACTTTGGCGACGGCTGTATTCCGCTGGCCGATCGCGCAGTAGATACAGATGACATCCTTGTTTTTCTGGTTGAGTATTGTATCAAGGGCGATCGCTGTTTTGCCTGTCTGTCGATCTCCCAGGATCAGTTCACGCTGACCGCGGCCGATGGGGATCAGGGCATCGATGACTTTCAAACCGGTCTGCAGAGGAACCGTGACAGGAGCCCGGTCGATAATGGGGGCCGGGTCGCGTTCATAGGGTCTGCGTTCGGCAGCTGTGATCGGACCACGACCATCCAGCGGTCGCCCGACCGGGTCGATGACACGACCTATTAGCGATTCGCCCACAGGTACATCAAGCAAGCGGTGCGTTCGCCTGACTTCATCCCCGGCAGTGAGTTGTTCTCCGTGGTCGAGCAGTACGACCCCGACCTCATGTTCATCCAGATTTAAGGCCAGGCCCAGGATGTGATGGGGGAACTGCAACAGTTCTTCTGACTGCACATTCGGTAAGCCGCTGATCCGGGCATGGCTGCGACCGACATAAGTAACTTTTCCGATTTCGATCAGTCGCGGTGTAAAATCATGCTGACTTAATACATTGCCAAATTGATCAAACGTGGAGTGGATCAAGGATTTAATATCGGGACTATGATTCATTGATATGGCCTGAGTGATTTTCGACGCACAATATTATTCTTTCGGTTTGATCTCTGATTCCGGGTCGATTGAAATGACATCATTGAGAGAACGAACAAATTCTTCTTCCAGTTCTTCCAGCGACTCCTGCAGATTCCATGAGATTTTGTAGCCAGCCAGATGTAGGTCGATTCCACAAATCAGTTCGGGATTCTCGCGAAAACGAATTCCCACTTCCGGGCTGAGATAATCGTGTATCAAATCCGTAATCTTCTTGCGGTCGGATTGAGTCAGTTCGAAGGCACTTTCGACCAGCATTTGCGGGTCTGACGATTCCAGCTTCGCGAGAAATTCCTTTTTATGTGTTGCATCAATCTGCCTGATACGATTCATGAAAACGGCAATCGTCTGCTGTTGCAGATCGGAGTCAGCCAGTTCTTTGAGGATTCTGTGGCTCATTTGATGCATGTGTGCTGCCATGCGCAAGCGGGCTTCCTTTAAGAAAGATTCGCGTTCGCGGTGCAGGGCGCGAAACCACTCAGTTTTTTCCTGATCGATGTCCGAGCGCGCCTGCTTCAGATGCTGTTCCTTCCAGATCTGAATTTCTTTTCCAGCCTCAGCCAGTAATTCCTCCCGGGCATGAGCCAGGTCTTCGGTCTGTTGTTGATAACGGGCCAGTTCGGTTTCTGCCTCACGTTGCGCAGCGGTGGCTGCTTCGTGTTCTGCTGTAATCTGTTGTTCCCGTTCCGCCATCGCATTCAGCACCGGCTTATAAAGGAAATGGGACAACAGCCAGACCAGGACCAGAAAGTTAAGAATCTGAGCAGTAAAAGTAAACCAGTCGATGGACATTCCGTTTTCCTGTTGAATCTGTCAGTAAGACTATCTGGAGGTTGCCTGTAGAAAGTGATTCCAGAACGGGTTGGCAAAGATCAGAATCATGGAAATCACAAAACAGTAAATCGCCGTCGATTCCACCATTGCCAGCCCGACAAACAGGGTCCGTGTAATCGTGCTGGCTTCATCGGGCTGTTGTGCAATGGCGCTTAACGCCTGGGCAAGGGCTCTGCCTTCACCCAGCGCCGGACCAACGGATCCAATGGCGATGGTTATCCCCGCTGTGAAAATTGAAACTGCTGCAATCACCGTGTTCGCGTCCATAGACTGCTCCTTTAAGTATTTTGTTTTGAATGTTCTTCAGGTTGTTCGTTTAAGTCATGAGTCACTTGTGTGGCTGATGCGATGTAAACCATCGCCAGTACCGAAAAGATATAAGCCTGGATGATGCCGGTGAGCAGACCAAATGCCTGCATCAGAATCGGGACAAACAGGGGGACAAAGCCCAGTAGAATCGCTCCGATGACACTGCCACTCATGATGTTCCCGTAAAGACGTACCGCCAGAGCCAGTGTCCTCGACAATTCACCGATAATATTAAATGGCAACATCAGAAAAGTGGGGCGGATATACTGCTTCAGGTAATCAGCCAGTCCCTGTCGGGCTATCCCGTAGATGGGGACGGCAACAAACACACAGGTTGCCAGTGCGGCTGTAGTGGAAATGGAACTGGTCGGGGCATGGTAACCGGGTACGATGGATAGAATATTGGAGACCACAATGAATAAAAACAGTGTGCCCACAAAAGGGAGGAAGGGACCAGGATCCTGTTGACTGACTTCCTGAATCTGGTTCCGCAAACCTGTGACCAGTACTTCAAGCAGGTTCTGACCACGTGACAGGCGGGTGCTGGTACTCAGCCGGCGCGTGATGAGCCAGGAGCCGCAAGTCAACAGCCCCATGACCAGCCAGGTAAACAGAATGGTTCTGTTCAGAATCAGAAATTCCCACTGCCAGAGTGGTTCATCGGGCGACATATTCATTTAGGCTGATTTTCCTGAGAAAGTCGGTTGATCTGTTCTGATCATGCGTGTGCAAATCATGCGGGCAAGAATGAAGCCGACCAGGCAGACCGCCAGGCGTTGCCAGCGCAACGATTCATCCAGCCAGACGCCGATGAACCAGAAACCGGAAATGGCCAGACAGGTTCTGGCCAGGGCCGAAGCCAGGAATAATAAAGCGGGATGTGAAACCTTCTGCAGATTGCGAATAGTCAGCCAGAGCCCACCAAAAAACAGCGTTCCCAGAAGCATGCCGAAAGTCAGACTCGCGAACAGTTGTAACAACAGTGTAAAACTCATTTTTTTATTTCTCCTTCTTTATGGATCCATTTCCAGGCATTCAAACATCCCAGAGTGACTCCTCCAATCAGCAGCATCAAAGTCCAGGAAAACGGACCAGGCCAGCGGGAGTCGATCCACGCCCCCAGCATCGCTCCCAGTACAGCCGGGATGGTAACGGACCAGCCAATCAGACCAAACATTCCGAATCCGAACCAGATCGTATGGTGTTTTTCACGTTGTGCTTTGAGTTTTCGTGCTTCCTGCGAGGCAATCCGGTGTTCAATATGAGATTGCTCATGCAGGTGCAGGGGACCTCTCTGGAAATCGCGATTGTCGAAATCGTTTTCATTATCGGGATCGGGTTGATTATCAGACATCACTGCCGACTCCCTGTTTGACAAAGTGCCTGAGGATATCAGCTTCCAGCTTGGCGATTGCCGAACGAACGAGACGCTCTCGGTCATGCTGCGCTTCAAACTGATCAGCAACCTTCTGGCGGAGTGTGCCCAGGTCTTCACCCTGGACGGCATAAATTGTGGAAACTCGCACATCAGCTCCGGTTTTAGTGAGTATTCCGCCACCGATTCCCAGGTACCTTTCGCTGTGCAGTTCGTCCACAAACGTCAGGATGCCCGGAAGCAGGGCGGAGACAAAATCAACGTGTCGGGGCAACAGGCAAAACGAACCGTTTTCTGCTTCCGCAATCACCTTTTTGACAGGCTGGTCAATCAGAATTTCAGTGGGTAACAGAACTTTCAGATTCATGCGGTACTGCCTTTTTTCACTTCATCAATGGAACCTGTCATGTACAGAGCCCGCTCCGACACATTATAAAACTCATCATTCAAAATGCGTTCACACCCATCTAACGTTTCTTCCAGTGTAACAAATTTACCTTCATAACCGGTGAACTGTTCTGTGCTGAAAAAAGGCTGTGTCAGGAAACGTTCAATCCGGCGGGCACGATTGACAATGCGTCGGTCTTCACGCGACAGTTCTTCCAGACCCAGCATTGCGATAATGTCTTTCAAATCTTCATAGTTAGCCAGGGTTCCACGTACCGCTTGCGCTACCTGATAATGATGATCACCGACGATAGGCGGCATCAGCATTTTTGAGCTGGAATTCAACAGGTCGATGGCCGGGTACAGGCCTTCAGAGGCTCGCCTGCGGGAGAGCACGACTGATGTGGAAAGGTGCGCGAATGTATGAACTGCAGAAGGGTCGGTGAAGTCGTCTGCCGGTACGTAGACCGCCTGCACCGAAGTAATCGAACCGCTGGTGGTCGTGCAGATCCGTTCTTCCAGTTCCGCCAGATCGGAGGCGAGTGTCGGCTGATAGCCTACCCGGGAAGGGAGTTCGCCCATTAATCCGGAAACTTCCATTCCGGCCTGAATGAAACGGAAAATATTGTCAATCAGCAGCAGCACATCCTGTCGTTGATCGTCCCGGAAATATTCGGCCATGGTGAGCGCTGCATGTCCCACGCGATAGCGGGCTCCCGGCGGTTCATTCATCTGGCCGAAGACCATAATGGTGCTGTCGAGGACTCCCGCGTCCTGCATTTCGCGATAGAGCTCTTCTGCTTCGCGACAACGTTCTCCGATTCCACAAAACAGGCTGACCCCTTTGTGAGCCCCGACGACATTGTGAATCAGTTCTGTAATCAGAACGGTTTTGCCGACGCCGGCGCCCCCAAACAGGCCTGCTTTTCCACCCCGCTCCAGAGGCGAAAGCAGGTCGATGGCTTTGATCCCGGTGCTGAAAATTTCTGAACGGGGAGGGCGTTCCACCAGCGCAGGAGACTGGTGATGGATGGACCGCCAGAGTTCGGATTCCAGGGGGGGGCCGGTATCGATTGTCTGGCCGAAAACATTCAGCATTCTTCCCAGCAACGCAGGTCCGACAGGAACTTTCAGCGGATGCCCCGTGTCCAGAACCTGGGCACCGCGAGAGAGGCCTCGGGTCGAGTTCAAAGCGATTCCGCGGACCCTCTGATCGGATAGCTGGGTCAGGACTTCGATGATGATTTCCTGTTGATCGCCAGTGTGCAGTTCACTTTGCACGGGAGGTAAATGCCGGGGGAAGCTGATATCGACTACGCTCCCTCTGACTGAAAGAACCGTCCCTAAATTCCGTTCTTCTGACTCGATCAACTGCTGCATGAAATCAGGCATCCTTTCTTCCGAAGCGGGTGTCTCATAATGATCCAGCAGGAGGACGACGTTGTGTTTACTGTGGTTTGACTCTGGTATTATCTTTGACAATGAATGATTATGCGGTAGAACTCAATAGTGTGGAATTTCAATCAGTTCTCTTTTTGAGAAATTGTACCGAGTTGACTTCAATCTGGTGGATTCCCCTACCCCTGAATCGGGTTCTACCTGTATTGGGTTCCTCTGGGTTCTGGTAAAGTACCCGGGACAACTTTTAACATTCTGAATGGTTCTACCTCGGAAATGTGCTTTTCCGTTTGGTCAAATAGCAAATTTGTTGAAAACTGACTACCAGGACAGGGAGTGGCAAAATGGCGTTACAGGAGCCGTTGATTCTGTGGTTTGGTGATATTGGAATTGCCGACGTACCTTCGGTGGGGGGGAAGAACGCTTCACTGGGGGAAATGTACTGTCATTTAAATTCAGAAGGAATTACCGTTCCCAACGGTTTTGCCACGACGGCTGCTGCTTATCGTTTCTTTCTGGCTGAGACCGGACTGGATCAGCAGATCAGGGAGATCCTGCAGGATCTGGATACCGCCGACATTACCAATCTTCAACAGCATGGCCTGGAGGTCCGGCACGCGATTCTCTCTGCCGAGATGCCGACTGCATTACAGACTGAGATTCTGCAGGCATATGACAGGCTGGGTGAAGCTTTACCGGGCGGAATCGATGTCGCTGTCCGCAGTAGTGCGACCGCGGAAGATCTACCCGATGCCAGTTTCGCCGGACAACAGGAATCGTACCTGAATGTACGTGGGGCCGCTCCCTTGCTGGAAACCTGTCGTCGCTGCTTTGCTTCGCTGTTTACGGATCGGGCAATCTCCTACCGGACAGAAAAGGGTTTCGATCATTTCGACATCGCACTTTCGATTGGAATTCAACGCATGGTGCGTTCGGATCTGGCAGCTTCAGGCGTCATGTTTTCGATTGATACGGAAACCGGCTTTAAAGATGCCGTTCTGATCAATGCTGCTTACGGGCTGGGGGAAAACATTGTCCAGGGGAGTGTGAACCCGGATGAGTTTTATGTGTTCAAGCCGACGTTGAAGCAGGGTTTTCAACCGATTTTGAAAAAAACGCTGGGTTCCAAAGAGTTCAAACTGATCTACGACTCGGGGGGCGGGAAGATGACACGAAACGTTCCCGTTGATCCGGTCGACAGGAAACACTTCGCGATTACCGATGAAGAGATTCTCACGCTCAGCCGCTGGGCCATGCGGATTGAAGAGCATTACTCTTCGGTGCAGAAACGACATTGCCCCATGGATATTGAATGGGCCAAGGATGGAAAAACCGGGGAACTGTTCATCGTGCAGGCGCGACCGGAGACCATTCATGGAAACCCACAGTCGCAGACTCTGCAGACTTATCATTTAAAAAAACGGGGTCGTGTGTTGATTTCGGGGCACAGTGTCGGAGAACGTATCGGCCATGGAGTTGCCCGGGTTATCGAGAGTGCAAAAAACCTGAATGAAGTGCAACCGGGAGATGTGCTGATCACGGACCGTACTGATCCGGACTGGGAACCGGTGATGAAAATAGCAGCTGCCATTATTACCAATCGCGGAGGTCGAACCTGCCATGCCGCAATCATCAGCCGGGAACTGGGAGTACCGGCAATAGTAGGGGCAGAAAAAGCGACCACCGCAATTCTTTCGGGTCAGATGGTGACTGTCTCCTGTGCTGAAGGAGATACAGGCTATGTGTATGACGGTCAGCTGGATTATGAGGTCCAGGAAATCAACCTGGACCGCTTACCTGAAACCAGAACCAGTGTGAAAATAATTGCAGGGAATCCCAACGAAGCATTTCGACTTTCCCTGCTGCCCAGTGATGGTGTCGGCCTGGCGCGGATGGAATTTATTATCAATTCATTCATACGAATTCATCCGATGGCCTTACTGGAATACAACCAGTTAAAAGATCCGATATTAAAGGAGGAAATTGATCGGCTGACACCCGGCTACACAGATAAACCGGCATTCTTTGTGGACACTCTGGCGCAGGGGGTCGGCATGATCGCGGCTGCGTTTTATCCGCGCGAAGTCATCGTGCGGATGAGTGACTTCAAGACGAATGAATATGCCAACCTGATCGGGGGGGCGAAATACGAGCCCGAGGAAGAAAATCCGATGATCGGCTTCCGGGGGGCATCCCGTTACTATCATCCCCGTTACCGGGAGGCTTTTGGTCTGGAATGCCAGGCGATGCGCAAAGTACGCGAAACGATGGGCCTGAAAAATATGAAACTGATGATTCCTTTCTGCCGTACCGTAGCGGAAGGCAAAAAGGTGCTGGAGGAAATGGCACGCCATGGTTTACACAGGGGAGAAGACGGGCTTGAAGTTTACATCATGTGCGAAATACCCAGCAATGTCATCCAGGCGGAAGCGTTTGCAGAAATCTTTGATGGATTTTCGATCGGTTCCAATGATCTGACCCAGTTGACACTGGGAGTGGATCGCGATTCTGAAGTTGTTGCGTCAATCTTTGATGAACGGGACCCGGCCGTAATGGAGTCGCTGGCGGTTGCCATTCAACGCGTGAAAGCAGCCGGGAAAAAGATTGGTATTTGTGGCCAGGCTCCCAGCGACTATCCGGAAATCGCGGAATTTCTGGTGAAGCAGGGGATTGACAGTATCTCCCTGAATCCGGATGCCGTTATCAAAACGGTAACGCGTATCGCAGAAGTAGAAGCGGAACTGGCCTCGTGTAATTCTGTTTCAGGAATAGAAAGTGACAAACTGTTATGAAACATCGAGATCGAATGCAGCCGGAGGGGGTCGGGGAAGCGAAAAAAAAATCACACAAGCATTTGCAGTATCTACTGGATGGCCACGAACAGATACTGCTACATATTAAGGAGCTGAATCACTGGTGGAGCGAACTGGATGAACGTGGTTTACCAAAATATGGTGAAATGGGAACCCGCGTTGAAGGTTTACGGGATCTGCTCTCGAAACATTTTCGTGATGAAGAGCAGGAGGGGTATTTTAAACCACTCATGGATGAATCGCCCGGTTTCTGTATCATGGTTCCGGATTTTCAAAAAAAACATAAAGAATTCCTGAAACGGCTCGACGATTTCGGGGCACGCTTAAAGCAGTCAGAGCCTCCCTTTCAAAACTGGAATGAAGCCTTGCAGGAACTTCAGAGATTGCTGGCGGAACTGCGGGTTCATGAAAATGAGGAAATCCAGCATGTCCGCGAGGCGTTCGAAAAAGCTGCCCCCGACCAGACGAAGTAAGGAATCTGGCATTGGCCGAACTGTTTACTGGCAGCATTGTGTCCGGGTTCTCCTCGGCACTGCATTTTACGTTCTATATTCAGAAGTTCGCAGGGCGTTTCCTCTCGCCGGTCATTGTTGTATGCTCATGTCGTTCCAAGACGGCAAGTCATATTAAACTGTTGCCTGCTCATGCTGCCGGATTGTGCCGCTGCTTGAAAGTGCCTGAAATTGAAGACGGAAGAGATCTGTCCATGACCATACTCTATTCAGACCCGGTTTTCCTGAAACATGATACGGGAGATCTTCCGGAAAATGCCGCCCGCATTCTGCCCGCGATGAGACGAGCGAGCCAGCTTGCCATGCACGCACACTTGCGTCAGCGGTCATGGACTGAGGTCTCCGATGCGGTACTGGAACGCGTTCATTCGCAGCAGTACATTCGTTTTGTGAAAGAGTTCTGTGAACAGGGGGGCGGTCACATTGCGGAAGATACTGTTGTTTGCCCTGATTCGTACGGAGTAGCGCGAATGGCAGTCGGTGCTGTCTGCGATGCGGTGGAGCAGGTCGTTCAAGGCAAGGCAGAGCGGGCATTCTGCCTGGTGCGGCCACCCGGACATCATGCTGCCCCTGAGTCGGCGCTCGGCTTTTGTCTGTTCAACAATGTGGCCGTGGGGGCGCGTCTGGCGATTGAGGAACTGGGGCTGGAACGGGTTCTGATTGTTGACTGGGACGTACATCATGGGGATGGTACGCAGGAAATCTTCTGGGAAGATGGTCAGGTCGGGTTCCTGTCGATCCATCGTTCGTCCTTTTATCAAAATACAGGAACTGCCGCTGAAACGGGGGCCGGGAAAGGGCTGGGGACCACCTTGAATGTTCCGGTTGAATCTGGCACGTCCCGGGAACACTATTGTGAGCTGTTCACAGCGGCTGTCGAACAACTGGCCGCGCACATCAGACCCCAACTGGTGCTGATCAGTGCGGGCTTTGATGCTCATAAAGACGATCCGATCGGATCACTGGGGCTGGAGAGTGAAGATTATGCCAGGCTGACCCGGGTCGTACTTCAGATGGCAGACGTGCATGCGAATGGTCGTGTTGTGAGTGTACTGGAAGGGGGATACAACCCCGGTGCGCTGGCAGATAGTATTGAACATCATTTACTGGAAATGGCATCTACCTGAATTCAGAGAAACACTCTTCAGGCAGATCACATCACAGCAGAAATAATTAACCATGCCGATTCGGAACCTTGATAAGATATTTCGTCCCCGCAGGATTGCCGTAGTGGGAGCCAGCCAACGTCAGCTGAGTGTCGGACAGACAGTATTTCAGAACCTGATTACAGGTGGATTCAGCGGTGAGATCTATCCCGTGAATCCCCGGCATACTCAGTTAGGCGCGCATACCTGTTATCGATCAGTGCAGGAACTGCCTGAGCCCGTCGATCTGGCTGTAATCTGTACTCCTGCTCATACGATTCCTGAAGTGATTGAACAGTGTGGGAGAGCAGGCATCCGGGGAATTGTGATTCTGTCAGCCGGTTTTCGTGAAACGGGGACTGCAGGCAGAAAACTGGAACAGCAGGTTCTGAGTATTGCCAGGCAGTTCTCCGGAATGCGGATTATCGGGCCGAACTGCCTGGGAATCATGGCTCCCTACGTCAATCTGAATGCCAGTTTTGCCACGGATATGCCCCTCACCGGAAATGTGGCCTTCATCTCCCAGTCGGGCGCGTTGTGTACTGCTGTGCTGGATTGGGCCTTGCAGGAAAAGATTGGGTTTTCTCATTTTGTCTCAGTGGGGAATATGCTGGACGTCGGGATTGCTGACCTGATTGATTACTTTGCCCTGGATCAACAAACGAAGTCAATCATTCTGTATGTCGAGTCAATCACCGAAGCGCGTCAGTTCATGTCGGCAGCGCGGGCGTTTACCAAAAACAAACCGATCATTGCGTATAAAGCCGGGCGGTTTCAGGAGTCTGCCAAGGCGGCGGCCTCCCATACGGGAGCGATGGCAGGTGTCGATGCTGTTTATGAAGCGGCGTTTGCCCGTGCAGGGATCGTGCGTGTCTTTGAACTCGATGACCTGTTTGACTGTGCTGAATTACTCGCGCGACAACGACCTCCGCGTGGTGACCGCCTGGCGATTGTCACCAATGCCGGCGGCCCAGGTGTCATGGCCACCGATGCGTTACTGGCGCGAGACGGAGTGCTGGCAACGCTATCAGCAGAAACCATCGAACGGCTGAATGCGGTGTTACCAGCCGCCTGGTCTCATGGAAATCCATTGGATGTTCTGGGAGATGCGCCGCCGGAACGATTTGGAACCGCACTGGAAATCGTCCTCGCCGATTCGCACGTCGATGGGGTACTTGTCGTTCTTTCTCCCCAGGCGATGACCGATCCGGCGGGAGCCGCCGCTGCAGTTATCAAAGTTGCGAAGTCGACCTCAAAACCGATCCTCACCTCCTGGATGGGCGGGAAAAAAGTTCATGAGGGAATTACACGTCTGAACAACGCCGGCATTCCCACTTACGATACTCCGGAGCAGGCCGTTCGGGCGTTTATGTACTTGGTGACCTATGCCCGGAATCACCAGTTTCTGTATGAAACTCCCCGCGCGATGCCGGTTCAATATTCGCTGGATCGCCCCCACCTGCGGGAACTGGTGGAAACCGCCTTACAGGAGGGGCGCGACATTCTCTCCGAGCATACATCAAAGTCACTCCTGGAAGCTTATGGAATACCAGTCAATCCAACAGCGATCGCCCGCAGTGCTGAGGAAGCCGTGCAACTGTCTCACCAGATGGGCGTGCCGGTCGTGCTCAAAGTCTTCTCAGAGCAGATCACTCACAAAACGGATGTGGGTGGTGTCGAACTGGGCTTACACGATGATGATGAAATCACGGCAGCCTATAACCGCATCATACAGCGCGTGCAGGCAGCACGCCCCGAAGCGGAGGTGGAAGGAGTGACCGTTCAACGAATGGTTTCCGAGCCGAAAGGGCATGAACTGATTTTGGGAGTCAAACGGGATCCGGTATTTGGGATGGTACTGCTGGTCGGAGCAGGGGGAACCACTGCCGAATTATATCAGGATCGTTCGCTGGAACTTCCTCCATTGAATGAACGGCTGGCCCGCCACGCGCTGGAGATGCTGCGAATCTGGCCTTTATTGAACGGCTATCGAGGGCATCCCGCAGTGAACCTGGATCAACTGATCGAAGTGTTGATCCGGTTGTCTTACTTTGTAGCCGATTTGCCGGAAATCGTGGAACTGGATATCAATCCTCTTTTGGTGACCCCCGACTATGTGATTGCCCTTGATGCACGGATTGTTGTTAACCGGACATTGAGTGATTCGTCGTCCCGCTCCTATTCACACCTGGCAATCCGACCCTACCCGGAGGAGTTTACAAAAACAGCCAGGCTTAAGGATGGTACCCTGGTACGACTGCGTCCAATTCAACCCGAGGACGAAGAAAAATGGCATGAACTTCTGCGAGGCTGTTCGCCCGAATCCATTCGAGCCAGGTTCCGCTTTACTTTTCAAGGCACCACACATGACATGGCAACCCGCTTCTGTTTTATTGACTACGACCGCGAAATTGCCATTGTTGCAGAGAGAGCCGAAGAGCCGGCAGGACAACTGATTGGCGTGGGACGGATGGTGGCTGACGCAGATCATCGGGAAGCCGAATATGCAGTGCTGGTCGGAGATCGCTGGCAGGGTCAGGGATTGGGGTCAGCGTTGACGGATTACTGTCTGGATGTTTGTCGGTCCTGGGGTGTGAACCGCATCGTTGCCGAAACGGCTCCGGATAATTATCGTATGCTGGAATTGTTTCGAAAACGTGGTTTTGTGAAACAGCATGCGAGTTCCACAGATACCATTCTGTTGATGAAAAAACTGGAAGCAGATACCGCTTGAGCAGCAAGGGGCTCAACTACGGTCCCGGTCGATCAAACCTGCTTTCTTTCCACAAAATGCAAATGCGTTTATGCCGTTTCGTTTTGAAATACGGTACGGGATTATACACACATTCGCCGCAAGTCAGGAAGATCGGGCCAGAAAGCGGAAGACCGGACCGTCGAAGCCGGAAACAGAAATGAACAGGGTCCCGAATTGACTCACTTGCTTGAGGAATGATAGATACGACAGTGTGGGAGTACTTCCCGCAGACGTGCGACCTCCTGCGCGGACAGACTGGATTGATGAATCGTTAAGAAAGTGACTTGCTCCGCTTTTCCCAGTTCTTCTATCGTCCGTTCAGGAAAGTTGACAGACCGAAAGCGGAGTTCTGTGATATGCTTTAACTGACTGATTCGTTTCAGCTGTTCCCGGCTGATTTGACAGTCTGAAATCCAGAGTGATTTCAGATCAGGCAGTGCATTGAGGATCACAATGTTTTCTGAGGATAGAAACTCTGCATCCAGTGTGATGGATATCAGATGTGGCAACGCGTGCAATGGCTGCAGATTAAGCTGAGTAATGTGCGTGTTGCCAATCCCGAGCGATCTCAACTGCGCACATTTTAGGATCAGCGGCCAGGCTGCCTCCGAAATCTGCGTTCCATTCAAATACAGTCTACTCAATTTGCTCGAAAGCGTTTTCAGGCCCTGATCAGTGATCCGGGTCCGGCTAAGATCCAGGCCCCACAGGGCAGGTAATTTTCGTATGCCTGCCAAGCCGGAGTCCGTCAGCCGTGTATCGCTGAGTGTCACGAATCCCAGTTGAGGATATTTCTGGAGCAGTGTTGCGATCTGATCTGACACCGCGGTTTTCGACAAATTGAGTGACTGCAGTTGGGGCATTATTCCCATTGATGCAATGCCTTTATCGGTAATCCTGGTTTCACTAAGATAAAGCCTTCTTAATTTAGAGTGATCCTGCAGTGATTGTAGCCCTAAGTCGCCCACATCGGTCTGATTGAGCTGCAACTCGGTCAGCAGAGGCAGTGCTCCGATTACTTTCAGTGCAGTATCGCCTGCCTTCGTAGAAGATAGATTGAGCTGTGACATCTTCTTCATCTGGAATAGATGTTTGACTCCAGCGTCATCAATTTGTGTCCTCTGGAGATCAAGTGACGACAAGTGAGCAAGTCCAGACAAAGCCTGCAGTCCTGCATTATCCACCTTCGTATCGCTTAAATCGAGGGTAACTAATCGATGCAGAGGAGCAAGATGCTTCAGCCCGGCTCCCGTTACCTGAGTTTCGCTGAGTATCAACCGCGACAGACCGGTGAGCTGGCCGATGTGCACCAGATCGTTGTCGGTCACAGTAACGCCACGCAGGTACAAAGCGGAAAGACTTTTACAACCCACCAGGTGCCTGATTCCTGCACCTGTAATATCGGTCTGCGCGATCCCCAGGTTAATCAGAGAGGATAAAGCAGCGAGATTCTCCAATCCCCTGTCATCAATGGCCGTGCTGCTCAACTGGAGGTTGTAAAGTTTGTTCAGTCGTGAGACAGACTTCATTCCTGAGCTGCTGACCTGAGTGCCAGTCAGATCAAGTGAAGTGAGAGAGTTGAGACCTGCGATCTGCTGCAAACCGGCGTCAGTGACATCAGTATCAGCAAGATTCAATTGCCGTAGGCCAACACAGTTAGAAAGGCTTTCCAGAGTGGAATCACCGACTGTGGTCCCTTTCAGCGAAAGTGTAGAGAGCCGAGAGAAGTCTTTGAACGCTTGCCTGCCTGCATCAGTGACATTGGTTTCTGATAGATCCAGAGAATCCAGATGCTGCAGTTTTCCCAATGCCTGCAGAGTCGGATCTCCTACGTCTGTTTGGCTCAAATTAAGCCTGGTCAGACTTGTAGCGGTCCCGAAATGATGTGCGGCTGAATCATCGAGAGTAGTCCCCGATAAATCCAGAGTCGTTAACTCTGGTAGTGCCGACAGAAATGCCAGCCCTTTACCAGTAATATCATTAGAGGCACATTCCAGACTATGTAATTTCTTAAGTTGTACCAGAGAGGCTAAGCCCGCATCTGTGACTCGGGTCCGTTGAATGGACAACGATCTGAGTTGGGAGAATTTGCAAAGTGCCTGTAGTCCCGCGTCATCCAGTTTACTGTTCCAGAGGTGGATGCTTCTGAGCTTGGGAAGATTCGACAGTTTTCCAAAGCCGGCGCCTGTAATTTCAGTCTGACTTAAGTTGAGGCTTTCCAGGTTTGGCAGGTTGTCCAGAGTGGCCAGTGTGTCATCTGTCAGATCAGCATTATAGAGCGTCAGATATTGCAGATTTTGGCAGCCGGCTAGCTGCCGGGCTGCTTGCTCAGCCAGGTGGGTGCTGGACAAGTCCAGTTGCCTCAAATTTTTCAACTGGCGGAGTGCCTCCAGTCCCGTTTCGGTGAGCTTCGTCGCTTGTAGTTCGAGTTTCTGTAGTTCATGCATGTCTGACAGATTGGATAAACCGGAACCGGTCACTCCCGTATTTCCCAATGTGAGCTGCCTGAGACGTTGCAGGTTCCCGATGGATTTCAGACCGGCATCGGTAATCCCGGTCTGACTGAGAATCAGGGTATGCAGTTGAGTCATGGTTTTCAGGTGGTGCATGTTCTCATCGGTGAGACCTGTGCCGCTGAGATTGAGACTGGTCATTCCGGCTGAGTTGTTTAGATACTTTAAGCCACTCCCCGTGAAACCGGCACCGGTCAGGGAAACCATTCTGAGTGAGGTCAGCGAATCTAATGGAGCCAGCGATTCGTCTAAAAGTTCGGTATCTCTGAGATAGAGTTGCGTCAGTTTGTCATTCTGAGCAATCGCTTCCAATATCGGGCGACTGGTGTGGTGAAGCGTTAATTCGGTGATACCTGCGCCGCGAAAGAGACTGGCAAGTGCTTTCGGTTCGATTTGACGACCCCGGATGGTCAGCTCGCTTACATCGCCCAGAACATTCAAACGACTGATCAAGGCGGCAGTCCGGGCATCCAGAAAGTTTACGTAGATAGTATGACCAGAAGAAGAATGACTGATATATCCCCCCAGAGATTCGATTTCCGCCTGAACCTGTTCTCGTTCGTTTCCCAGCATCGCTGTCACGGGAGCAATCCTGATTTTTCCATCTCTGGTTCTCAATGCGAGTATCTGACCGTCGGAGCTGGCAATGTGTGCATGAAGCGGATTCGAATGGTACTGAAACTGAATCTGCAGGCGTCGCTGACCTGGAATTTTTTCCACCGAGGAATACGAACGGTCATCTACCCTACCTGTTCTCGGGGGTGGTGAATCCGGATGTATAAAAATCCGGTCGTTGAGCTTACGCTGGCGAAGCTGCTTCCCATCCTGTGTACTCCAGATAGATGCTTTTCCCTGTAGCAGCAGGTTGAGCTCCTTTCCGTTCGGCGAATACCCCAGTCCCTGAATCGGCTCGGGTGCGTTCCAGCTTTTGACAGATTTCCCGGTCTGAGTGTTCCGAACGTGAACCACATTCCCGACATGCGAAGTCGCAATATAACGGCTGTCCGGTGAAAACGTCAGATTCCGGAGGGGAGCCTCATAATCCCACAGGTTTTTCTTCGAATAATCCTGCTTTTTCTCGAACCGAAACAGTTTGCTGGCACCAGCGTGAAACAGTGCGGTACCATCGGGCGTGAACTTCAGAATGTCGCCAGCCGAAAGACTGACTTTGATTGTATGTTCCCGCTTACGACTGGAAAGATCCATGATTTCAATCGCCTCAGGGTAGCCCAGCGCGCACCGGGAACCATCAGGAGAGAGAGCGATCGTCAGGGGCACCAGGTCCAGGGGCAGGTGATCTGGCTGCACCTGTTTGGGAAGTCGGATTACCGACAACCGTTTGTCTTCGCTTGTCCAGGCAACCACCTTTCCCGTACAAGAAACTGTCAGGTGATTCAGAGTGACGTTTTTCAGATCCAGCGTAAACTGAGAGTGACTGAATTCGAAACCGGTAGAAGACTGATCCTCTGAGTGGACCTGTCTGGATTGAGCCCGCAGTGGTTGTGTCGGTATGAGAAATAGCTGCCCCAGAAACAGCAAAGTAATGGGCAATGGGAAATAGGCCATCTATTTACATCCTTGATATGGTTGAGTTAGTTCACAGTCAGCTATCGACACACTTGTTCATGCCACCGCACAATTCGTACAGTAGCAGCCTGGACTGAGAATTCCCATATCCGCCTATTTATTTTCCACGTCTCTGGGGCTGACTTCGAGCCCTTTCGGAAACTTCAGTTTCGTAAAGGTGTCCTCCGGGAGAAGAGGATCTAACTCGATTGATTCGACCTGGTATTTTTTTCGCCACCCGACCTGCTGTTTGTTTTTCAATCGATATATGATCCAGTTCAGACGATCTTTGTGGAACTTCCGGGGAAACCAGACTCCAGGACGTACTTCCTGCCATTCGTCTACCCATGCTTCACATTGAGGAATCTCTTTCGATCTGGGTGGCTGGTAGAATACGGCCTGTGCGGGGATCAGATTCCGGTCGCGAGCCAGCCAGAGGATTGTTTTGCTGGTTAGTTTGCCATTCATGTGGAATTTCTCGATCCGGATTTTGATACAATTCAGTCCCTGAATTTCTTCCTCTCCGAGCAACTGTACTTTATATGACCATCCATCATTGTAATTGGGCCAGCCTGGAGAAGCCGCTATCGCATCCCTACCTTTGAGCCAGGTCGAAAGCGGAACACGCACCTCATGTTCACACAGCAGCATATGTGGTCGGAACAGATTTTCCATGCATTTCTGTTCGCCGGAGATATCACCATGCCCTCCCTGCTGCCGCTCTTCATCAGTCAGGCCAGGAGTTCGATCATATCGATAGAACTTACGCAGCGTCTCTCCATCGAAGACGGCACTGGACTCGGTGGTTCCGCTACTAAAACGGTTGTAAGGTTTATTGGTGGGATACAGAAACCCTTGTTGGAAACGGCCTGTGGTTAGTTTCTCCTGACGATATTTATCTCCCTGCACAATTAAAGTGAGCTCTGACTTTTGCCGGGCCCGTTTGTCGGAGTCAACCTGACCAGGGGACTGCTCGTAGACCATCTGCAGATTGAGCTTGAGATTCCGGTACAACGCTTCGTTGCGTTCCAGTTCCTGAATCAGAGTCTGCAGTTCTTTTGACTGTTCAGCCTGCGGTTTGTCTGTCTGACCGATTGAGGGGGTAAACAAAACTGCCAGCAGGGTGAGAAACAGGGTTCCGGAAAACAAAGTTTGTCTGACGCCAGACATTCTGGAACTCCTTTCAGCGGATTTTTTTCGAGATAGCTTGAGACTGCATCCGATCCACGCTCGGAATAGCCTCCAATTCTAACAGTGCCCTAGTCCTTAAAGCAATCACGTTATGCAATTCTGCCGTTTTGTTTACCTCGATTTCCATGTCTTGGCTCCCGCTACCGGAATTTGGCCCAGGACGGGCGCTGTATGTTTTTTTTGCACACGGGCAACGCGCAAATTGTCCCTGTATTCCACCCATGTGTATGATTTTGTTTCAACCTTGAGATCTGAGGAACCTGGCAAAATCAAGCTCTCTCCTGCTGTGGCCTGAAAATCCTGAGATCGGGCTTACGGTGTTCGATCGGGAGCAGTTTCTTGATCTGACAGTACTGCTTGATCGCTGATGTATACCTGCGTTGGGCGGATTCAAGGCGTTTTATCATCAAAGTACTCTGGCATGCTGTTCTGTTAGTGGCATCAGCGTCGATACTCATCAGGTAATGCGTTTCCAGCCAGGTGGCTCGAATCACATCTGCGAGCATCTGACCAAAGATATGATCAGAGTCGCCTAGAATCTCCTGGTTGAGCACAGCCAGTTTTTTCTGAAGTGATTCCTGGATCAGGGAGTCGCCGTTCGTAATCAATGTGATCCACGCCTTCTCAGCGATCTTGGCAACGTCTCCTACTTCATTCCAGATCTGAGGTTGCAGATCGAGAAACTTCCGTAACAACCTGAGGGCGTTCTGATCACCTGCATTCGCTTTCTTGATGACCGATTCCAGGGCCTTCTTCTTAAGTATATCGGGGGGATTTGTTGATTCAGTCATACTGCTCTCCGCCTCCTCCATTCATGTCCTTTGTGGAGGTAGTAGCCAGCGTCGATAAGAAGCGCCCTGTGCAGCAGCGTGACAAGCGATGCTGATTCAGCTGTGTGTCGCGCTGCCTGCTCGGCCTGGGACAGTTTGGTTTCCCAGTGCTGCTGGTCACGCTGCTGTTTCAAGCGGCGTTCCTGGTCCTGATGTTCTGCTTCTACTCCCTTTTGTCCCCGGCCCACATAAACTTTTACCGGTTTTCCATTTACACGTCGGCTTCTGTAAAAATACGCGAGTCCGCTTTCTTTGACGTCCCAGCTCAATGTAGTCCTCCATAGTGTTGCAATACGCTTTTTCCTGTTCCCAGGTTTATTCAGTAGATAAGGCATGATGATGGTTTCAGGTGATTTTGATTCCAAGGCTTGCAGTTTTTGTCGGATCTTGCTGATTTCCTGGGCTGGAGAACGAGGCGCTGTTTTGCGAGGTTTCCGCTTACAGGGTTCATTCTTAATCTTGCCCATCAAATGAAGGTATGCAAACTTGATGCGGTCTCTCTTGTATATCTGAACGGCTTCCTTTCTCTCTTCTGTGGTAGGTAATTCCTGGGTTAACTTAAAGTAATCAATAAATTCGTGCTCCCACCTGTCATTGGACAGAAAGTTCGGGAAAATAGATTCTGCTATCAAGCACTGTAATCCCAGGTCTACGCGAGAAGCGGGGCGTAAATAAATACTCAGAGTTGGCTTGTCATCTGGCTTAAGTTCCTCGTAGTAAGACTGGATCACCCAGTTTAATACTTCTTTTTGCCCTGTCAGGCCGAACCAGTTCCGCATCTGCCGCAGGTTATGATCACCGTATCCGTAAAAGTGCGGTTGACCAACTGCCTTCTCAAGTTTCCAGCCAAAGACTTCAACTGCACAAGCAACGGGGTGGACTTTCCCAGTAATCGCCTCGCCGAAAGTGCTCATGCGGGAAAACCATCGTTCTTACCGGACTGATACCAGCCTTATTTGATCGCCTCAAACGGTCAGGTGTTAAGGTTAAGGTAACACGGCAAGACGATCTGAATCCGGTACTGAAGTGGAATACAGATGACTGCGATGAAATCCCGGTTGATTATGGACGGAAGTCGCGAAGAAGTATCCAGTGCAACTAGTAAGGACTCCAAATGACTGAGGGAGGATCTTAGCTGGTGAATCCTGGAAAGTAAGCCCTGTCCTGAAGGAAAGCAAATAATTGTTTTTTTCAGGCTGACTATTCTGTACTAAGTTACTCGATCAGTTCATCCAACTACTGGCGGTTCTCTTTGGTATGTTTTTTGATCGTGGGAGTTTTTAGCAGAGTCTTGATGTCTGATTTCGAGCATGCTTGATACTTTGACATGATCCAGGCGAACTCCACGATATAATCAGCAGTCATTTTTAATAGTGAGGCACTCTCGTGGCCGTGCTGTAGCGACGTTCAAAGCTGCTCCGATTTTGTCACCACTGACGGAAAAAAACGATTTTGATTTCGAATACGACAATAACGCATTCATCTTGGGCAGTTCACGATGAGTTATGAGTAATTTAGTAGACTTTCGCAAAAACCAACATTACCCCGGCATTCTTTAAACGCACTTGCTCAATTTTCTCTTGACAATTATTCCACAGCCATACAAAATTCCACCAACTCTACCGTTAAAGGGTTATACTGAAATAATTCAGCTTAATTCAAGTTCGCTGGCAAGGAAGGATTGAATGTTGAAACGCCCCCAGACACGGATCACGGTGGCTACGGTTACCGCCGTCGTGTCAACAATTGTATTGGCGGGCGGACATGGCGAGCCAGCGGAACGCTCCGCCCCGCCTGCGAGAATCTCCGCACCAATTCACTATGCCGACACTATGCTCGCTTTCGTGGATGATGAGGGGGTCGCACTCGTTGTATTTCAGTGTCCCGTGACAAGAAACGCCGACGTGATTACGACCTCGAAGCCTGTGAGATACCGTTTTCGGTACCAAACAAAAGGAATGGCAGTCATGACAGGGACCGGTCTGTTATTTGAAAAATATAAGCCTGATGGTGAGCGCAAGTTCTTAGTGGTAAATGATGATGGGCAGTTACGAATTTCAGCCGGACACTTTCAAGTTGAATGGTCGGAGGGTGACGCTGACATGGGGTGGTTTTACTATAACCCTGAGGACATCCGTGTACAACTTGCAAATGCCAAGCAATTTGAGACTATAAAATTGGAACGTTTCAGCCACTGATGACAGCGAACAATTGCGCGAACCGGAGCGGCAGTTGACGTCTATTGCCAGTGGTTGTGAAAGGCTTGATTCGCGTCTGAATTAAACTCGAAGAATTGCGTTCGTTTTTCGCAACTTTGACTTTTTGTCATCGCGGGAACCAAACAAAGGACTAGTTGAAAATGATCTTCGCATATCTCGGACCTGGTCTCGGCGCAGGTGCGCTACTGGTGGTCATCGGAGTTTTCTCACTCATTTCAATTACACTATTCACATTCCTGTGGTTCCCGCTGAAAAGATTGCTGAAGCGGATCTCGGAGAAAAGGAATTCATGATTTATGAATTCCTTTCCGGCGTTGTGGTCTCCCTTATTCTATTGATTGTGCTTAAGGGGCTCAAGATCCGTCATTCCGTCGACAGTTGGATTCTTTCGATCGCGAAATTCGCCTACCATAGCGGTCATCCCCTGTTTGACGATGATCAGCGGTTTAGACTTGCTAAGCAGGCATACAAACCGGTGGTCATCTCTTTTTTGCAGGTGCTTTTTAGAATTGTATTGATCGTTCTTCTTGTCGGCGCGACGATTGCTTTATTGGCCATTACTTTGGAGTCGGCCAGAGGGGAAAACCAAAAATCTTTTTTTTCTCCTGAACTATGGAGAGAATCAGCATTCCCTCAATACTTGCTACACTGGCCTTTCATCGCCGGGACTTTGCTTCCGCTCATCTTGTTGCCCTTCCTTCCGAAAACATCTGGTAGCTGGGAATACTCTGCCCTGGACAAATTTCTTCACTACCTCTTCTTGGGCAACAGAGGGATTATGAAACTCCAATGGTGGTTCGAGTGCATTACGAACAGGAAGGAACTCGTTCCGCCTTTGCAACACGTCTACATCGCCGGGCTGGCACGGTCCGGCTCTACCTCGTTGATGCAGTACCTGGGTCAGTTGCCAGATTTTGTGAGCCTTTCCTATCGAAACATGCCATTTGTGTTGATGCCTCGAACTGGCCCCAAACTGATCTCACGCAAGAAAGATAAGGAGAAGGAGCGGTCGCACAAGGACGGAATACTTCATAGCCTCAGCACCTATGAAGCGTTAGAGGAGCCATTTTGGCTACACTTCGCCGGGGCCGACTTTGTTCAAGTAGAACGCTTGATTCAACATAACGTTGCCGAAGACATCCACGCTGAATATCAGAAGTTTCGGAGCATGGTTGCAGGTGGCAAGACCTATCTGATGAAGAACAACAATCATCTTCTTCGTGCCAGGTCTCTGCATCGACTTGATGCAGGGAACGGGCTGACCACGAGGACCGTGATCCCGTTTAGAGAACCGTATGCTCAAGCGAAATCACTACTTGAGCAGCACAACATTTTATCCAAATTACAGAAGGAAGACGATTTCGCCCTCGACTACATGGATCTCCTTGTCCACCACGAGTTCGGACTCCATTCGAAAACGATGTTACTCGGCGAATGTGATGACGAATCGCTTACAGCCGCTGACCCGAGTAGCCTTGAGTATTGGCTTCGCGTCTGGCACGTTTTCTACCGCGACGCATTCGATCTCTACGCGGGCGAACCCGACTTCTGTTTCTTTTGCTATGAGAAATATTTAGCAAATCCATGCGGGTCGTTGTTGAGTCTGTGCCCGTTTCTCGATATTGATGCCAAACGATTCGAAGCGATTGAAATCAAGGAATGGCGACGCACTCGCTCCGAACAGGGTGAATCCACTGTTCTTCCAGACTCCAGACAACTCTATGACAAGCTGCTAAAGGTGGCCATCAATCATGAAGTTTAATCGCGACCAGGCAATCAGAGTTCTTCGACGCCTTCTGGTTCTGTTCTTTTGTCTTTGGGGGCTTGTCTGGCTGAGTATAAGAGCTGTCGAAAAACAGCCAAACGACCGGAACGTCGTAGATAAAGGCTTGCTGGCCGCCGCCAGCGTCCCTGAAACTGTGAAACTCTGGCTCTCTGTAAAATCGACCGGGCTGGAGCATCAGGAATTCGTTATGAATACAGACCCTGATCTTGCCAGGCTGGGCGAACTCTCTGATATCCAAGACCTGAGCAACCACCTTTACCTGCTGTACTACCGCTACGAGGGGGCCGATGAAGGTAGCGTTTATCTGCAGAACATCAAGACCGGTGAAGTAGCACATACCTGGCACGTTCCGCTACGAAAGATCTTCGAAGATATACAGAGGTTAAAACAAGAAGTGAAGGCCGATTTCGAAGCAAAGGAAATCTCAGTGTCCTTACATAAGCGGTTACCGAACAATCTCGCCGCGATTCGAATTCTTTCGCCGATTATCGGAGCTGACATGTCCCTGATATTCCACTGCGGAGTAGTGGGGTACATGTACAAGCTGGACGAGAAATCAGACCTGCTCTGGAAAAGTGAGGAGCTTGTTCATCATTCGATTGAACTGGACGAAGACGGCAATATCTGGACTTGCTCCGTTGATTTGAGGCATTCACTCGCCAAAGACTTGCGATTCCGTGAGGACGCAGTGTTATGCCTTGATGCAGAGGGCAAGAGGCTCCATTTCTACTCACTGAGCGACATGTTTTCAAACAACGGTTTGATTCAGACGCTGTTGGAGGCGACGCCGGCGACAATCATGCCAGACGGTCCCTACCGGGATCCGTACCATCTGAATAATGTGTTGCCCGTCAAGAGTGACGGCAAGTTTTGGAGGAAGGGAGATTTGTTTTTAAGTCTTCGCGATAAGAGCGCGATTGTTCAGTTTCGGCCACAAGATGGCTCGATTGTGTGGTATCAACAGGGGCCCTGGCTTGCACAACATGATATCAACATCGTGAACGAGTCGACCATTTCGGTTTTCAATAATAACGTGAGCTTTACGTCCTGGGACTGGTCGGACATTCGAGGGGGGAGTAGCAATATTGCCTTTTTTAACTTCTCTGATAAGACTACAGAGTACTTGGGCAATGGTCTCTTCGTTTCGGCAACTGAGGGGCGGCAAACGCAAACTGTAGACGATTGGATTCTGGTCGAAGAGACGAATACAGGAAGATACCTCTTCATAGATTCTTTTGGCACCGTCCGATGCCAATTCTATATCCCGTATTACAACGAACCTTCACACGCCATGAGTCCAAATTGGGCGCGTTTATATCTCAAGAGTGGGTCAGAGTTTGTATTGCAGGAGTAAACCACTCTGTGGAGGATCGGCAACCTTCAGATTAACTTCCGGTCACTGCGAGGTGGACCTGTCGGAAACGGTCCACCAGTAACTGATCCTGGTTGGATTGAACCATAGTCATCTGTGACGCAACCTGCTCTCTTAACGCCTGACTGTTACGCAGCTGCTGTGGATCAGCCAGACGTTGCACAGCTTCCTGAGAGGGATTTAGGGGCCGGATGTAAGAGAAGGGGGCACGTTTGCCGTTCAGGGGGCGAGGGAAGCGATTCGGAGCGGCTCAGAGAGTTGTAATTTTGCATGAAAAATTACAGAATAACGGACCACTTTAAGGGACCAAGATGATCCGGTGGATAACGGGCCAGAAATAGCGCTTGTAAGCTGTTTCTATAAAACAACTTAAAAGTCGGGATGACAAGATTTGAACTTGCGACCTCTGCGTCCCGAACGCAGCGCTCTACCAGGCTGAGCCACATCCCGCGGGACGTTCATTCTATCATGAGTCCATCGTGGGTCAACGCAGCCGGGGCCTTGAGGAGCAGAGATTTTTCAACAGCAGACTATCTCTATCCGCTTGCCATCAGGCTGTTTTCATGCGGGCCCTGGTTTAACTGGAGCGTCTGCAGGGATATTTGAACCGAGTCAAATCGATTGAGAGGTGCTATGGCTGAATGTGATGCATTCTTAGTAGGGTTGAACGATGGGAGTGCCTGCCGTGGCTGGTTCTGTCGGGAAGTGAGCCGGATCAACATTGACTGGTTCCGGCGAGGCCGTCATGTACTGGGTTCCCATCTGTATCGGCTGTCCTGTCATGCCGGGGGCGACCAGCATTGGTTGCGAGGTGACTACCTGTTCGGAATATCCGCCTGCCTGGCTCATCTGTCCTTCATTCATCATGGCAATGGTACTTGTTGATCCACCTTGAGTATAGGTCGGAAGGGGATGGGTATGACTTGCCTGGGCGGTGCGTGACCGGTAACGCAACAGGCTGCCGTTCCCCATCGGGCCGTGCTCCCAGCCTTTGGCGACGATGCGATCCTGAGGGCTGGCGGTATCGTATGGCTTTTTGATGGAAGCAATCCGTGACTGCACCTGCGGCTGATACCATTCTGAATAGAGTGATTGCTCATACATGGCCAGTGCTTCATCCGAGCGACCTGTCTGCTGATAGACCTGTCCCAGGTGAGCTAAGACTTTGGGGTGATTCGGATCGACGTTGGCAGCCGCTTTGAGTGACTGTTCTGCACCATTGATATCTCCCGACTGTTCCAGCAGCCAGGCCATTTCCAGGTGTGATTCGGCAATGTAAGGTTGTGTATCCCGCCAGGCAGTAATATGCTGAGCTGCTTCCTGTTGACGTCCCTGGCTGATCATCAGCTCGGCCAGACCATGGTGTGAGGGCTGGTGGGAGGGGTCAAGTCGCAGCGCGTTCTGATAAGTCTGTTCTGCTCCTGCCAGGTTTCCTTCTTTCTCCATGGCGACCGCCAGGTTATGGACGTAGTCAGGATTGTCGGGGTTGTCTGCGATGGCACGTGTGAACGATTCACGGGCTTTGGCATATTCACCACGCTGGTAATATCCATTTCCCATTTCATTACTGGCTACGCCATGCATCGAATTACAACCGGAAAGCGTGAAGCATCCGAGTGACAGAAGAATGGTCAGTTTGCCGATTAACGAAAAGTTGATCCGGGTCAAGTGCATCGTGCACATCTCCATCGTTTGTAAGCATGCTTCAGAGTCCTGTTCGGAATCTCATGCTGTCGGAAAAATGGTTTGGATTGGGGAAAGTGATTTTTAAAGGATTGAAAAGTCAATCAGGAAGTGACTGGGAGAGAAGTGTGAGAAAGATAGCAGTCTGTGAAAAATGCAGCAAGAGGAGTTTTTTCGAAATTCGCTCAAAACTGTTTGAAAACCGAAAAATATTTCAGAACACAAGTCCCTGTTGAAAATGGAGATAGATCATTTCCAACAGGGAGAAACTGGTAGACGACTGACCGGCGTTCTCGATGCTGTTACGGGAGGACTGGTTTGTCTGGAGAAGCCGGGGTGGCCTCTTGTGGATCCAGTAAGGAACCATTTTTTTCTATGTGAGAGTACCAGCGGCGTGCTGTTGCCCTTCTTTGAGTTGGTGTGGCGATGGCAGAATAATCGACAGTGCGTCCTGTTAATTTGTTGATGTAATTAAACGCCAGCTCTCGCACGGCAACGTTGCTATGCTCAAGCCATTCCACCAGTCGACCTGAGATAAACCGGTCTTGTGCATCTTCCGGCTGGAATCCCCAGAGCAGTCGTTCCAGGATTTCAGCCATCTGTGGAGAGAACTGATTTTGCAGAGACTCTGCCAGCAGTGTTCCATTTTCCGGGTCACGGAGCAGCCAGTTGCGAAGTCCGTCAATGGCGGCAATGCGAGATTCATGATGGTCGACCTGGTTGAGGACTTTCACCAGTTCCTGATAACGGTTCGTGAGTGCCAGTGACTTGGTAGCCAGGTCAGAGACATTGGGTTTCAAATCCTTGGTAATGGCCGGCATGGTGAGTGAGACAAGTTGACCGTCTTTTAATTCTTTGGCAAAGGCAGCAATTAAACGTCGTGAAAGATAGGAATTGTCTTTGTAGTCGGGTTCGACCCAATGAGGCACGCGCAGTGGCTTCGGCTGGTTTGAAGGATTGATCGCTCCCCTGGCTCGATCTCCGGCCGTCAGGGACATCCAGTGTCCCGCATCAATCGTCTGGACTTTTCCTTTGCCGTCCGAGAATCGAATCATGCCCGAATGAACAAACAGCATTCCTGTGTAATTATCTCCGTCGGGAGTCTGCCCGGGATGATGCGGTTGTACCGGAACAATCTGAATGCCACACACACTGTCTCTGGTTACCAGATCCACGCGCCAGAGTTCGTCGTTAATTTTGATCGAAAGCACAGGTCCCGCTGCGTCTCTGGCGTCGTTCAGGCCTCGGGACGCTTCAATTCGAATGCGTCCTTCCTGTATCTGGAAGCCCATGTCGGCGGCTTTGTTTTTGCCTGTATAAGTAACAGCCGTTCCGGGAAGAAGTACGACTTTGCATAGTGCTTCCGGGATATTGATTCGGGCAGTGAAGGGTTCGGGAGAAGCCACCGTCGAACCGACCTGAATCGGGCTGACCTTGGACAGGATCACCCAGTCGTTTTTGTCCGCCAGTTCATGTTTGTTATCAACCCGTTCCAGAAAGAAACCGTCTTCCGATTCGATCTGGGCAGCCGGTGCCTTTGCCACAGCATCGGCCATTTCAATTTTGGGTGGCGCTGGTGCGGGGGCTTTGCCGTTGCTGGCATTCATGGCGACTGTTTCACTGTCCGTCGAAGCGGGCTGAGCTGGTTCTGGTTTTGCGGTTTGTGGCTGAGGCGGTTGAGTTTCGGTCGTCGCAGGTAATGGCAGAGATTCGGTTGCCGGAGGAGTCTCTGGAACGGGTTTGGTTGTGGATGCTGTTTCTGCGTCCGCCGGTGGGGGAGGATCGAATGCGGGAGGCTTTGTA
The DNA here is from genome assembly GCA_002706765.1 of Gimesia sp. GTDB lineage: Bacteria > Planctomycetota > Planctomycetia > Planctomycetales > Planctomycetaceae > Gimesia. Next base: position 38,419 of record PAJV01000018.1, on the reverse strand, counting down.
TTCATCGCGACCGATTCACCGGCAGGCTCTTTTTGCTCGGGGGCAGCAGATTTTTCATCGGTTTCTGTATTTGTTGCGGGAACAGCGGGAGCATTCTGTTGGGGAGTCGTTTCCGATTTGTTAATTGCCTGTGGTGCTCCCAGATCGACTTCAGGGTTATCGATGGCAGTGCTGGCTACCTGGTTCGATTTGTCACCATCCGAAAACAGGTTGGGGAAAAGTGTCGAATCGCCGAAGAACAGTCCTGCCCAGACGACAGCTGCGAGGATTACCAGGAAGTAAGGAGTGATCCTTTTCCAGAGCGGTTTTGTTTTCAGGTAATCCGGTATGCGCGAAGAGAAAGGCTCCGGTTCTTCTGCTGGCATCGTCTGCTGTTTAACGGGAGTCGGATTACGCAAGGGGCTTGAAGCAGGGGGGTGTGGAGCCATTGCTGAATCAGATGCCGGTGTTTGGGGCACTGTCGTTCCAGCTGCTGTCTCCGTCTGAGTGCCTGCAGGAGCAGGTCCCAAGGCGTAAATACGATCTCTGGTATCCGGGTTGATGGTCGCGGGTTCGCCCAGAACCAGGGTTAAAATCTGGTGCGAGGCGGCGACTTCAACAAGATTCACATCGGAATTCAGGCAGATCTTTTCTACATCAGCAACGCTTTCCGGTGTCAGCGTATTATCCAGATATTCCGCGACTGTATTCGGATCGGGATTTGAGCCCGGCCCTTCCACTTCAGGTGCAGTCAGTCGACGTCGGCGTAAAACGTCTTTAATGCGTTCCACCAGAGAGGAAGCATAGCTGCTTTCTTCCAGTTTCTTGCCGATCTCTTTGATTTGAGAGGGTTCGAGGACGTCGTCGAGATACGCGATCAGAGTTCTCAGAGTTAAACGCATACAGCACCATTAAATTCAAAAGGATTGTGGGGAGAAACCCGAAAATCAGGTTGCTCTACCCATTAATAGTGGGGCTGAATTGCGGTCTCCGTACAATTAATGGAAAAGATTTCCAAAAAAAGAGGAAATATCTACAGCTTGAGAAAAGGCTGATCCCGTTGATCCGGAACGCATTACCCTTGAGCAGAGCGTCGCTTTATCTTTGATACCTGGCTCAAATCGCATGGGAGATGCTGCAGGAAGACTGCACACCGTCTAATTGGCGTTAGGTGAACCTGGTAGATTCTGTTGAGCTGTTTTCTGGTCGGGTCCCTGAATAATGATCGGGACATAGAGTTCCGGAAAATCGGGATCGTTGGTTTTAATGACGATCATTCCATTGTGTTTTCCGGGGGGCACCAGATTTTCCACAACGACTTCCAGTTTTTGTGAAGTAACCCCTTTGTCGAACTCCCGTTCAGCCAGTTTTACCTGGGCGTATTCAGAAGTACTTTCGGCGCTGAGGATTTCGAACTCTTTACCGCCTCGATAGTCGGAAACAGTCAGCGGATGAATGGTTCGTCCGGGTGTGAATTGATAGATCACCAGAGCTTTGGGTTTGACGACCAGTCTGCGGACTGGTAATTCCAGTTTGAAAGTCAGTCGCGTGGAGCGTTCCTGTGTGTCTTCATATTTGAAATCAACGAAGTATTCTTTTTGTCCGGGAGATTCGCTGGCTGTTTCCATTTTCAGCTGGAACTCTCCTGCTTCATTGGGCGCATAGACTTTTTTCTCGAGTCGTGGTTTGAGGCATCCGCAACTGGGGACCAGATCGGTCACGGTTACGGTGTGCTCACTCAGATTCTTAAAGCGGAAGCGGGCACCGACGACCCGGGTGGTTTCTTTCACCATGCCGGTGTTGACCAGATAGGTTTCAAATGCCAGCGCAGGTTTTGGCTCTGCTGCGAGTGAATCCTGCACGCGTGAGCCAGACCAGTGCGCGAAACTGGCTGTGACAAAAGGTGAAACGGCCAATGCCAGCAGAATACAGCGGGTCCATTTTGATTTGAAGAATTGTTCGCGCATGGCATCGGTGCCTGTAAGAGTGTCTATCCTGTCATGATGAGTTACCACAGCGCGTATCAGTATCACAATTTAAGTCACAGAGCAAGACCGGGTTTTTGCAGGTGATTGAGGGGTTTTCTGTATGTCTGGGAACAGGTTAAGACTCAACCGGCGATGAGATTTCGGGCTCTGTTTCCGGGTCTGTTGAGCCCGTTTTTAAGAGGAACATCAGAATCAGCCCGAGTATCATAATCCCCGCTCCTGCCCAGTAGGGGGCAGTGATACTGCCCGTGATCAAGTCTCCCCGGGTTCCTTTAAACAGGATGATGCCCGCGAGGGGACCAAGAATCCGGGCCAGGGCAGAGATACTCTGACCGACGCCGAGGACTCCGCCCTGTTCTTCATCCGAAGTGTTCAAGGACAGGAGCGACTGCAGGGAAGGGGTGGTGGCGGAAAAACCAACTACCGAAATCGGGAGTACGGCATACAGCATGGTGTAGGACCCGGAATTGCCGGCTACGCCGATCAGCAGCAGGCCGATGACCATCAGGATAATCCCAATCAGTCCCATGCGATATTCTCCCAGTCTGGGAATCAGGCGTCTGACCAGGATTCCCTGGCTGAGAGTCAGGATGAAACCGATGTAGGCAAAGATGAAAAAGTTACTGCGGGCGGCAAAGCCGAGTTCCTGGGTCAGCAGTGAAAGCGTGGATTCAAACTGGGCAAACGCAAAAGTAGTCAGGAAAATCGCCAGCAGAATCAATCCGATGCGCGGCTGTGCCAGGGCATGACGAAAACCTGAGATATCGAACCAGTGATGACGTTTCGCTGAAGAATCAGTCGCCTTTTTCGTCAGGGATTCGGGCAGGATGAAAATGGAGAGCAATGCAGCCATCCCGGAGAGCACGCAGGCAACATAACCAGGCGCTGCACTGGGAGTGGCACCTGTTTCTGCAGAAACAAAAGCAGCGCCAATCAGTGGTCCGAATGTGAAGCCGATCCCAAAGGCGGCGCCAATGAGGGCCATCCCTTTTCCCCGTTCTTTAGGGCCGGTGATATCGGCGATATATGCTTGTGCGGTCGGGATCGTGGCGCCGGCGATTCCAGCGCCGATACGGGTGATGAATAACCAGGAAAGGGCATCAATTCCCAGAAACATACCGGTTTTACCAAGTGAGGTCGCGAAACCGAACATGCCATAAAAGAAGGTCGAGCCCAGCAGACCCAGGATCAGGATCGGGCGGCGCCCGACGCGATCGGAAATCCGTCCCCAGATGGGAGCAAACAGAAACTGCATGGCTGAAAAGGATGCCATCAGCAGTCCCAGTGTGGTACCCCCTGCTTCAAAGTGTTCGCCGTAGCGGGGCAACAGGGGTAATACAATTCCAAAACCGAGTAGATCGATAAAGACGGTTACGAATATGAGAAACAAGCCTGCCTTGCGTCCTTCCGACACGTGATTCCCCTTTGCAGTGGATGCGATGACTATTTAAAAAGAAACAATGCCGAGGGGGTTATTCCTCGGCATTGTGGAATCATGATCGAAATAGAGTCTGAATTCAATAGACTGCGATCAGGCGAGTTTTTCAGCAAAATCCGCTTCGGGAGTCGCGGGGCTTTCGGGATCGAACCATTCAGGTTTGAATTCGATGCGAACCTTATGCTTCATGGCCAGGTTGGAAGTCAATGCCATGATCGCATCGGCCATCGCGACAGTTCCATTACATTTCAGACCGCCGTCTTTGGGATCGCTGTGATTATCTGTGCGGATACAGTGGCAGAAATGTTCCATTTCTTCGGTGTATCCACGACTGATTTCATCGCCCATCGCTTTGGTGGTGTCTGAAGCAGCAGCAGAAGGGGCTGTGGTTTCGTATGCATCCAGGACCGGGCCGCTGCCATCGCTGGATTTGATGACCCACAGACGCTGGTCAGGTCCGCCACCACCCGTTGAGGGGCTGGCTTCTTTAAAGAGCAGTGCTTCTTTTTCAGTCTTCATGATCAGGGTACCACGGCTGCCGAGTACGGTTTCACCGTAAGGTTCCCAGCGGTTCGTGTTGATTGAAGAATAAGTCACGATGCAGATGTCGCGAGGGTTGGTTTCTGCATCGTAGTGTGGGCCCGGGAATTCAAAGGTGACATACACATGGTCATCGATCTCGCGATCGTCTTCCTGTTTGTCTTTCGAACCGATGCCTTTGACGCCGTAAAAGTTTTTACCGCCATAACCCTGAACTGCCAGCGGATGAACTTTGCCCAGAAAGATGCTGCAGGCATCCAACTGGTGGCTACCCAGCTCGGCCATCAAACCACCGCCTGTTTTGTTATACAGACGCCAGTTGATGAGTTCGTCCATGTTGTCGTAGCCATATTCCTGGACGGATTGGGCGAGCGCCTTTTCGTCTTCTTTGGGAACTCTTTTTCGCCAGCTGTCCCGACCGGGGAAGCTGTTGTTGCGGTGCCACTGGGCGCGGATATGTCGAATGTCGCCGAGGAGGCCCGTTTTTACCAGTTGATTTGCATTGTCATACAGAACGCTGTAGTGACGTTGGTGCCCTACAGCGAGCAGCAGGTTCTTTTCTTTGGCTTTTTTGATGAGTTGTTTACATTCGGTGATGTTGTGTGCCATCAGTTTTTCAGAGAGCACATGCAGCCCGGCGTCCAGTGCTGCCATCGCGATGGGAGCGTGCTGGCTTAAGGGAACCGCAATCACGACTGCTTCCAGACCAAGTTCCTCTTTTGCAGCAATCAGTTTTTTATGATCGTCGTACTGTTTGATTTTGGAAGCTTTTTCTGCGCCAAGCTTCTTAATCAGACCGACACGGTGTTCATTGCCATGTCCGTGAAACGCTTTGTGGCGGTTCGAAGGACGCAGGTCTGCAATGGCGACAATCTCCATGTATTCAGGTGGATGCTGGGTAATCAGCACACTGCCTTCATCACCCGTGCCGATGAATCCAACTTTGACTGGTTTGCCTTTGAGTTCCTCGTATCCAAAATAGGTAGCACCTAAACCGGTACCGGCTGCTGCTGCCGTGGTGAGGAAGTCACGACGTGTAAACGAAACAGCTTCATTGAAGTTATCTTTACCGATTTGTTCCTGTTCGGGAGTCAGATTCATCTTAATAATCTCCTGGTACGCAATGCGTAGCTGTGATCCGTAGAGAGTGATTGTTAACTAAATTATAGGCGGGAAACGAGGCGTTTGTTAGATGTACCTTCATTTCTTACGTAAAATGTATCGAATCAGTTGGTTTTGTTTGCCTTGTTTTTTCTACTCTGGAAAAAACGGTAAACCAGTCCATCAATGCCGAACCAGGTTCCCGTGGGCAAAGCGGCAATTGCCAGCAGGGCTATGACTTCAATCAGATTCTTATTGATGATAAAACTGTGTTCAGGTCCCGGTACGGCTGGAACTCCCGGCCAGGGAGGCATGACCAGATAGAATGAGAGCAGCATGCCCGCAGAGGCGACTGCCGCGATCCGGGTGCCAAACCCGATCAGCAGGAGTACCCCAAGCAGAGTCAAACTGTAGATGGTCAGCAGGTTCACACGGTGGATCTGCGTATCCTCGGGAGGGACCGGGCCGGCTGCCAGCTGTTCGGGGGTCAGCAGCTGGGTGGCTTCCGATTCCATTTCGTCTTCCATGGCGCGAATGGGATTGACCAGGCTGGCTTTCATCTGCTGAATTTCTGCCCAGATTTTATCAAGGTGGTCTACCTTGTAATCCTGGTCCGCGTTGGCAAGACGCTGTTCATAGCGATCGAGGGCAATCTTGTATTGTTCGATTTTCCCCACCCGCTTTCCATCAATGGTACCTTCCTGTTCGACATCGATCTGGCCAGCCAGTTCCGGGTTACCGCGCAGTGATGCCTGCATTTTTTCAACATAACTGAGTCGGGCAGAGCGCGCATACACTTTCTCAACCGCATCATAGTATTCACGATCAAGGGGAGTTCCGCCTGTCAATTTACCGTTGGACCCTTTTTTTACGGGGACCATCTCCAGCAAACGCTGTTTTTCAGCTGGTGTGAGGTGTTTTTTTCCATCGACGATCAAGCGTTTTCTCTCGGGGTCAAACTTGATCACTTCGCCCAGGCTGCCGTCGAATTCGACACCGGGAGGGAGGGCACTTAATTCCGCAGCAAAATAATCGCTGCCGTGAACCATTTGATGCACACGGGATTTCTGAGCGTCTGTCAGGTTGGGGTAGTGATTGAGGAAACGTTGTTCCCAGTCGAGCCACTTGGCTTCGACCTTGTCCGCATCGAGCCAGTTCATATCATTGGGATCTCCCGTCATGCTGCGGAAGTGATCTCGAAACGGTCCTTTGGCATTATTGAGGTAGCCCGCGGCCGTCCAGGGGCGATTGGAACTGAGCGTTTCAATTTTCCAGAGGCCTTCGTAGAGCAGTTGCCAGCCAATGCTGAGACGTAAAACGACGATGAACAGGATGGCAATGCCTGTGATTTTCTTTAAATCTTGCACTCGTAAACCCTCATTTTTTCAGGGGATTTCAGTTTTATTAGTCAGATTCTGTGTGACACTTTTTGACATGATCAAGGCCGGTCCGGATTGATCGTCGGTGGTTAGTACCCTGGTTTCCATGCTCTCTGAAAGAACAGGAACCCGGGTCAGTTGACTCAGGTCCGGCCGTCTTACCGCGCTCGGAAACGATTAATCGTGATCCAGATGCGTGCGATCTACAAACCAGTTCTTCACAAGTCCTTTATAGCGACTAATCATTGTGACAACAATTGGTCGCGATCCAGGAACAGAAACTCATTCGGAATTCCTCGAATCACCGGACTGAGTTTTCTGCCTTGGGCAGGGGGGGGAATTAAAATCGTACCGACCTGAGTATGGTTCTCGCAATACTCCAGTGCCTTTTCGATGCCGATTACATAAAAAGCGGTGGAAAGGGCGTCCGCCAGGGCTGCATCAGGGGCGATAACCGTTACAGACAGTAATTCCGACACCGGCCAGCCTGTGCGCGGGTCAAGAATGTGCCCATATCGCTGCCCTTGATGACGAAAGTGCTGTACTGAAGATCCACTGGTCGACATGGCACAATTCTGCAGGAGAATGGTACCCAGTCGCTGGCTGGTGAAGAGCGGGTTTTTGATTCCCACCGGCCAGCCAGGTAATTTGTTATGTGTTCCTGTAGCGAGGATGCTGCTGAAACCGCCGTAAAACAGCCAGTCTTCCTGTTCTTCTGACTTTAAAAACTGTCCGGCGAGATCCAGGGCATAGCCTTTGCCGATGCCGCCCAGGTTCAATTCATTCTCAGGCGACCGGTATTGAATCGTTCGCGCTTCGTGATCAAACAGAAATTGCTCGATACCGGTATACTGCAGGCAGTCTTCAATTTCCGATTGCGTGGGAAGTCTGCCCGCCAGTCGAGATTCGCGCCACAATGCGATCAAGGGGCCTGAGGAAGGATCAAAACCCCCTTCCGTGTCCAGGCAGATCTGTCTAGACCGATCGAGAATCTCGAACAGCCGGGGATCCATGCTGACGGGGCCCTCTGATGCTGTGGCATTCACCCGCGACATCTCGCTGGTACTGCGATAGACCGTCATCAGTTGCTCGTACTCATGAATCAGGTCCAGTGCATCTGAGGCACGCATGACCTGCTGGCTGGCCCCCGGGTTCATAACCATTGCGAATTCGGTTGCCATCGCGCGGGTACTCAGACGGATTGTCGATCCGCCGGAGGGGGCCGCGAATTCTTCCGTTGCCTGATTCAGATAATCGGCCAGATCATCGCCGGCATTTTCAATCGCCTGTTTCAGGACCCGTCCTGTCAGGAAATCACGCCGGTTGCTGTTTGTTTTTTTCTCAGGCATGAGAGCACATTTGAATTTCAAGTCAACATTTGCCTCAAGAGAGCGGACATTCTTCCTCTGCTGTGAGAGTGGGAGAATGACTCAGACTGGTTTCTCAGGCAAATGATGTGAAGTAGGGAACCTCAGCGGCCCGTTCTTTGATTTCGGAAGTGCTTTTCAGTAGCTGGGCTAAAAAGTCGTATGTGCCTGAAATCAGTGCGGAACGCGCATTCTCGGGCAGGGTACAGTCAAACTGCTGATCGCCACAGGCGATTTTCATGGTCTTCAGATCAACGGTGATTTCCTGCTTTGCATTCTGCTTGATGGCTTTGTCCAGGGCTTCGAGAGTCTGGCGGCTGGCACAGACGGCTGGCACTCCCAGGGAAGTGCAGTTCCCAAAAAAGATTTCTGCATACGATTCAGCGATAATCGCCTGGATACCCCAGCGAATCAGTGATTGTGGCGCGTGTTCGCGTGAGGAACCGCAGCCAAAATTACGACCACCAACCAGGATAGAGGCTTCCTGGTATTCCGGCTTATCGAAGGGATGTTCCGGATCCTGGATGCGGTCGTCTTCGAAGGCATGTTCGCCGAGGCCTTCGAATGTAACACAGCGTAAAAAGCGTGCGGGAATGATCCGGTCGGTATCGATGTCGTCCAGTAACAGGGGAATTCCAGTGCCGGTAATTTTTTCTACTTCATTCATGAGTCTGTTCTTTTGATTTTTGTAATCTTATTAAATGTTGTCAGTGGATTAAGTCTGAATTAAACCGTGGCAGGGGTGAGAAGTTCCCGCACATCGGTGACGCAGCCATTGATGGCTGCTGCGGCCACCATCGTCGGGCTCATCAGCAGGGTGCGGCCTGTGGGACTTCCCTGGCGACCCTTGAAATTCCGGTTACTGGATGAAGCACACAGTTCGTTCCCGACCAGTTTGTCAGGATTCATGGCCAGGCACATCGAGCAACCTGCTTCACGCCATTCAAATCCCGCATCAGAAAAGATTTTGTCCAGACCTTCTTCAATTGCCTGCTTACGGACCAGTTGAGAACCGGGGACCACCAGGGCCCGAACGTGATCGGCAACATGGCGGCCTTCGACGACTTTTGCCGCTTCCCGCAGATCGGATATGCGGGAGTTCGTGCAGGAACCGATGAATGCGACATCGATTTTCTGCCCTTTAATCGGCTGATTCTCTTCCAGTTCCATGTAGCGGAACGCTTCTTTAATCAGTGTCTGTTCATCGGGGGCATAGCTGGAAATCGGCGCCAGGTTTTCTGAAATGCCCACGGATTGCGCGGGGGTAATGCCCCAGGTGACCGTGGGTTCGATATCGGCGGCATCGAATTCGACCACATCATCAAATTTGGCATCCGGACCGGAAGCCAGGTTGAGCCACCATTCTGCAGCTTTGTCGAACGCTGCTCCCTGAGGGACAAACGGACGGCCTTTCAGGTAGTCGACCGTCGTCTGGTCAGGGTTGATGTACCCGCAACGGGCTCCCCCTTCGATACTCATATTGCAGACGGTCATGCGTTCTTCCATCGACATCCGATCAAAGACTTCACCTGCATATTCATAGGCATAACCTACGCCGCCCTGGACTCCGAGTTTACGAATGATGTGCAGCGTTACATCCTTGGCGGTCACGCCGGGGCCGAGTTCACCATTTACGACGACCTGGCGAACTTTGGGGCGTCCCAGTGCCATGGTCTGCGTGGCCAGGACGTGTGCAACCTGACTGGTGCCAATTCCCAGGGCAATCGAACCGAATGCCCCGTGGGTACTGGTATGGCTGTCGCCACAGACAATCGTCATGCCAGGCTGTGTGAGTCCCTGTTCAGGGCCGACCACGTGAACAATTCCCTGGCGGCTGTCATTGACGTCCAGCAGTGTTACACCAAATTCAATGCAGTTCTTTTCGATGGCAGACATCATTTCTTCCGCCAGCAGGTCTGCGAAGGGGCGTGCCTGATTCTCCGTCGGGACAATATGGTCTACGGTAGCGATGGTACGTTCGGGGAACAGGACTTTCAGGCCGCGATCACGCAGCATTTCAAAAGCCTGCGGGCTGGTGACTTCATGAATCAGGTGTAAGCCGATTAACAGCTGATCCTGACCTGAATCCAGTGTTTTAACCGAGTGTAAGTCCCAGACTTTATCGAACAGATTTTTTGTGTTACTCATCTTTTTCTTTGCTTCGTTGAACTCAAAATAGACAGTGACAGAAGGATAATCAGGCTAGGAAAGCAACCTGAGACCGGCGTGTTCCCAGATGACACGCTGGAAGCGACGTGGTTCCTGTGAACCGATGGTCACATGGTTTTCCAGGGCAGAAAACGTGATCAGAGACCATACACCAAATTACTCACAAATATAAGGTTTCGAGGCTGACAAATCCAAAAATCTCCAGCCGGGATGTTGCGAATCATTGGTATCGCACAGAATCCTGTGGGTCAGCCGGGGGTGGAATGCTGACATTATTGCAGGTTTGTCCGCTTTCTCTACTATATTGTAGGAATTTTGCAGAGTAAATGGGACAAGAATTTTAAAAAGGAGTGCTGGAACCGTTGTGTATTGTTCAAACAGCTTTTAAACTCCACGGCTTGATGCAAGTTATTGCCTCACCATAACTTTGTGAACACTGACAATGGCAGAAGAGAAGACGTCGTGTCTTAACCTGCTGTCGTTGCGCGGTTTAGGTTCCGGTTTTGCGCTCAGCTTCTATCATCGCTGAGCTGCAGTGAAGCGATTTTATCTGGCATTCCCAGTAGCAAAACAAAATCGAATTAGTTCTTAACGGTCTGGTTGATTAACGTGTTTGAAGGTTTAACGTCCAATCTGAAAAGTGCTCTGAGCGGTCTTGCCCGTGGTGGAAAACTCACCGAAGGTAATATCAGGGACGGATTGCGCGAAGTTAGACAGGCATTACTGGAAGCAGACGTTAATTACGAAATCGCCACCAGCTTCATTGAACGGGTAACCGAACAGGCGGTTGGTGAAAAAGTTCTCAAAGCCGTGCGACCTGATGAGCAGATCGTCGGTATTGTCCATCAGGAACTGATCAATCTGATGGGGCCTGTCGAGCCTGGGTTTGCATACAGGCCATCTGGTATCACCGTGATTATGATGTGTGGTCTGCAGGGAAGCGGTAAGACGACCACCTGTGGAAAGCTGGCCCGCCTGTTGAAAGAACAGGGACGCAGGCCGATGCTGGTGGCTGCTGACTTGCAGCGTCCCGCGGCGATCGAGCAGCTGAAAGTGATTGCCGGCCAGGTTGATGTACCTGTGCATGCAGAAGCACCGGAAGGCAATAATGCGGTCAAAGTCTGCCAGAACGGGTTGAACCAGGCGAAAAAACTGGGCAATGTGGACACCGTGATTCTGGATACCGCCGGTCGTTTGCACGTCGACGAAGACCTGATGAAAGAACTGGAGCAGATTGAACGCAAGCTCCAGCCCGACCAGGTCATCTTCGCCTGTGATGCGATGACAGGGCAGGACGCGGTCAACAGTGCCAAGGCGTTCAATGATGCGCTGGAACTTGATGGCGTCATCTTAACCAAACTGGACGGGGACACCCGCGGCGGGGCCGCGTTGAGTGTCAAGGAAGTAACCGGCGTACCGATCAAATATATTGGTGTCGGTGAAGCACTGGACCGTCTGGAACCATTCCATCCGGACCGGATGGCAGGACGTATCCTGGGGATGGGCGATGTCGTCTCCCTGGTGGAAAAAGCACAAGAACAGTTTAATGAGGAAGAAGCCGCTGATCTGCAGAACCGGATGGCTTCAGGAAAATTCAGCCTGAACGACTTCCAGAAGCAGATGGCCACCATTCGCAAGATGGGCCCGATGCGTGAAATCATGAAAATGATTCCCGGCATGGGGGGCCTGATGGATACGAATCCGGATGTGGATCCTGGTTCGGAAATGAAGCGGATTGACGCGATCATCAGCTCCATGACACCGGCTGAACGGGAAGACCCGGGTCTGATCGATCACAGTCGCCGCCGCCGGATTGCATTGGGAAGTGGCGCGGATCCTTCTGATATCAGTCGGCTGGTTAAAGATTTCAACAACATGGCGGGCATGATGCAGAAAATGGCCGGCATGGGAATGCGTGACAAGATGAAAGCCATGCGAGAACTTTCCTCAGGAGCCATGATGGATCCGATGGGGGGCATGGGCAAGAAAAAAGAACGCAGTAAACGTGGCGGCGATCCACTGAAGCTGCGAGAGAAAAAGAAAAAAGAACGTAAAGACAAGAAAAAGCAGCGAAAGAAAAACCGTTAGTCGGACTGACGGTCTTTGCTGTTTTTGACTGAGCGTCTATCGCTGAATTTTGTATCTTCCATAAGATAAGAGTTTGTTTCCTAAAGGAGAAATTAGTGGCAGTTCGTATTCGTATGAAAAGAATGGGACGTAAGCATCGCCCCTTCTATCGTATTTGTGTAATGGATTCACGCAAGCAGCGTGATGGTGAAGCAATTGAAGAAATCGGAACCTACGACACTTCTGTGGTCGACAAGTCAAAGCGCGTCGAAATCAACATGGAACGCGTCGACTACTGGATGTCTGTCGGTGCCAAGCCTTCGGAAAACGTGGCGACACTCATCAAGAAGGTCAAGAAAAACAAATTTGGTACAGCGGCTGCTCCTGCTCCTCTGACTGCTCCGAAAGAACCTGCTCCCGAGCCGGAACCGGAAGAAGCATCTGCAGAAGCAACTGAAGCCGGATCAGAAGAAACTGCTGCTGAAGAAACCCCTTCAGAAGGGTAAGCTTCCGGCGCGTTTTAAAACAGTTTCGCTCTGAGAGAGCATTATGCGATTTGATATTCTGACATTGTTTCCCGAACTGTTTGACAGTTACCTGGAACAGGGCCTGCTCAAACGGGCCATCCAGAATCAACTGGTAGAGATTCAACGTTGGAATTTTCGAGACTGGGCCACAGACAGACACGCCTCGGTAGACGACCGCCCTTATGGCGGCGGGCCGGGTATGCTGATTGGCTGTGACACCGTCTTTCAGTGTGTAGAGCATGTTCAGGAAGTCGTTCCTGAGCCGGGTAAACTGATCATGTTAACCCCCCAAGGGCGGACATTGACTCAAGGTCTGGCGCAGGAATTATCGAAAGAACGGCAACTGACTTTACTTTGTGGAAGATACGAAGGGTTCGACGAACGGATCCGCATTGGTCTTGAGCCAATGGAAATATCGGCAGGTGACTTCATTACCAATGGAGGGGAAGTGCCGGCCATGTTGATTATTGAGACTGTAATCCGGTTAATTCCGGGAGTACTGGGCGATGAAAGCAGTGCCAAATACGATTCGTTTTCTGAATCGGGGCTGCTGGAATATCCGCAGTATACGCGGCCTCAAAACTTTCGTGGAATGGAAGTTCCGGAAGTATTGTTAAGTGGAAACCATCAGGAGATAGCCCGCTGGCGTCATGAGCAGAGTCTGTTGCGAACTCGTGAACGACGCGGTGATCTGTTAACTGAATCGGAATCAAATTCAACTTAAACCAGATATTAAAAACTGTGCATTGCAGGCGTCCTTGTCGGGACGACAGAGAATGTGCCAAGAGGACTTTGAGTCATGCAGGAATTATTGAAAAAAGTAGAAGCGTCCAGCCTTCGCGAAGAGCCACTTCAGTTTGAAATCGGCGACACCGTTGATGTGCATACACGAATCCAGGAAGGTGACAAAGAGCGCATCCAGATTTTCAGTGGTGTGATTATCGCCCGTCGTGGCGGTGGAACACGCGAAAACTTTACGGTTCGTCGCATCGTTGCCGGTGAAGGGGTCGAGCGAATTTTTCCCGTGAATTCCCCCAAAATCGCCAAGCTGGAAATCAAACGACACGGCCGTGTGCGACGCGCCAAGTTGTACTACCTGCGTGACCGCGTTGGTAAGGCAACTCGACTGGTCGAACGTCGTGCCAAAGTCAAAAACACAGACGCAGAGTAACATCGAAGATGCAGCAGGAGCACTGGATCTGTTTCAGTGCTCCTGATCAGCTGTCCGGTGCGTGATGCGACAGAGGCAACTTCACCCCATGCTGGTTGACGGTATTCGCGTATGGCTGGTAAATGGCTCAGTCGATTACTGGGAGACAAAGGCGAACGCGCTGCGGTTCGCTTTCTGAAGCAGCTGGGGTATTCGATTATTGCCCGTCAATACCGCACGGAGCAGGGGGAAATCGATGTGATTGCCCTGGATGGTGAGACGGTTGTATTTATCGAAGTCAAAACCCGTAAGAGTGATGCAAAAGGCCAGCCCTTTGAAGCGGTGACTTTGCAGAAGCAGAAACAGCTGACCCGTCTGGCAGGCATTTTTCTTAAAAAACAGCAACTGCTTTCTCAGCCGGCGCGGTTTGATGTGATCTCGATTGTCTGGAGTGCAGAGCAGTCGCAACCGGAAATACGACATTTTCAGAATGCGTTCGCTCCTTCAGGTGAGTTTCAGTTTTTTACGTAATGCCCCAGGATTGTAATCTTCTGACGATCCTTCTACATTGGCTCTGTCCCCGCTGGCAGAGGCATTTTCAGCGATCATTATCAGCGATAATGCAGTCACTTTAAGTGGTTGCTGTCAGGCTGTTGTCACGGGAAACAGAATCACCGTCTGGTTGTTTGAGAAACTGTCTGTATCTGAAGGAGTCGAGTATGTCTGTTGAGCAAAAAGCAGCTGAGTTAGGTCTGGTCTTTGAACCGATTGAACCCGGCTACCTGAATCTGTGTATTCGCAGTGGTAATCAACTGCTGACATCGGGACATGTCAGTGACCAGAAAGGTCGACTGGGAGAAAATGTCTCTGTAGAAGAAGGCCAGGCAGCGGCCCGCGACTGTGCGATCAAGATTCTCCGCTCGGTACGCGATGAGCATGGCACCCTGGATGGTTTGAAGGTCGTGAAACTGCTGGGCTGTGTGAACTCAACTCCGGATTTCACAGATCAGCATCTGGTCATTAATGGTGCCTCGGATCTGTTTCATGAACTGTATGGCAAAACCGGGGATGGCTATCATGCCCGCAGTGCTCTCGGATTTGCGGCATTACCTACGGGTGTGGCGGTTGAGATTGAGGCCGTTTTTGAAATCAAAGATGCCTGAAACTGCCCAGAGTCTGACGGTCAGGCTATTCAGCGACTTTAACCCGGAAGTATCAGAGAAATCAGCTTTTCTGGAAAAACGCTTGACAAACTGAACCGCAAAGTGTGTAATACACTTCGATTGGTATCACTCAGATACTAGATATAGTTGAAGGGGACCTCAATTATGTTAGTAGATCTGAACTGATCTCACTCGAACCTGCGAAAAGGATTTCCAACCTGAATACGGGAGTTTAACTCTCACCACACCCTGCTTTTAAAGCACCTTCCTGAAGCTCTGCGGACTCAGTCCGGAACAATTTCTTGTCCCGGAAGCATCTGGTCCGCTAAACGTTAGTTGTTCTACAACTTGTTTAATCATTAGAGTTTATGTGTTTTATTTTCAGGGTTTGAGATCGCTCTCAGCTTTCAGGTGGTCTTTTTCCGATATAGATAAGTAGAGATGGAACTCATAGAAGCTGAAAAAGTGACTCCCAGAGTACTGAGCACAGATGTGTTAAGCTGAGGGTTTCAAAGATCTTACAACTATAGTTTCAACGGTACTGGTAATGGATTAGTGCTGTTTCACTGTAGGAGATTGAGGGTCAGGCTAAGATGGCTGGGTCAAATCAGACACGCGTAGTAATTTCTGGTATTGGAATTGTTTCTCCCATTGGTATCGGCATCGATACTTTTTGGAAGAATATATGTGCAGGTAATTCGGGGATTGGGCGTCTCACATCAATTCCCACTGAGAATCTTCCGTCCAAGCTCGCAGCGGAAGTCAAAGATTTCCATCCGGAATTACATGTTTACAACAAAAAATTTCTGAAAGTCATGTCGCGCGACATCCAACTGGGTGTTTCAGCCGCTTCTGACGCAGTTAAGAATGCCGGTATCAAGCCTGGTGTAGTTGATCCGGAACGGTTTGGCGTATCCTTTGGTGCAGGACACATCCCCACGACTCCCGATGAGCTGGTGGCTGCTGTCAAACGGTGTGCAGAAGACAATTCTTTCGAAGTCACCCGCTGGGGTGAAGACACCATGGGGCAGATTACTCCATTGTGGATGCTTCGTCAGCTACCGAATATGCCGGCCTGTCATATTTCGATCGAACACAATGCTCAAGGCCCCAACAACACCATTACCAGCCAGGATTCCTCTGCGTTGCTCGCGTTAGCAGAAGCAATGCGGTGGATTAAGCGTGGTGCCGTCGACTGTATGGTCGTTGGAGCCTGCACTTCGAATATCAATCCCGTGGATCTGTCCCGCAAAAATCTGATTGACCTGCTGTCCCGGGATGAAGACCCCAAACGGGCCTGTCGTCCCTTCGACCGTTTTCGTAATGGTACCATTCTGGGCGAGGGAGCGGCTGCTTTTGTGGTTGAAAACTACGATCACGCCGTTCGCCGTGGCGCAGAAATTTATGCCGAAGTCATTGGATTGGGAGCTGGATGCGACGGTAAATCCCTGAACAACAGCGATCAGGAAACGGACACTGGTCTGGTGCGTGCCGTCGAATCCGCCATGCGTCAAGCCAACCTGATGCCTCACCAGCTTGGTCATATTAACGCCCATGGCAAGAGTACGAAAATTGATGACCAGGTTGAAGCACGTGCCTATCATCGACTGTTCGGTGATGACGCGATCAAAATTCCGATTACTGCTCTCAAGAGCTACTTCGGTCATTTTGACGCTGGGTCTGGTGCTGTGGAACTGGCGGCAAGTATTCTTTCACTCCGACATGGGGCGACTCCTGCGACATTGAATTACGAAACTCCAGATCCCCTGTGTAATCTGGATATCATTCACGGGGAAGTCCGACCGTTGACCAAGAACACCGCCATGTCCGTCAGCCGCACGGCCTTTGGCCAGAGTGCTGCCGCAATCCTGCGGGCTATTTAGAGCGGGAACGCTGTGATTGAGCGTCTCTCTCTTCTGCTCGATCCCGTGAGCCGTGGGGCTTCGACAGGAACTGTCAACCGGCGCGTTAAAATCTCGCATGGCTTGAGTTGCATTCCCATCGCCTCTTTTTCTGCCTGTTCTCAGCCTTTTTTAAGTGCATGAGAACATCGCTCTTGAGAACCTGATTCAATTTAATCAGAATGAATGTTCGAGAAGGCCGTATCCGGTCTTCGCAGGACATCTAGTTACGTCCTGATGAATTTAAAACGCTCAACCTGTTCTCAGGAGATTCAGTCATGGCGACAGAGATTCTTGATACCGTAGCCAGTAGCCCGCAAATCCGACAGACTCAACTGCTGATTGATGGGAAATGGGTGGATGCCGTCAGCGGTAAAACGTTTTCCACGATAAATCCCGCGACGGAAGAGGTCATCGCAGAAGTGGCTGAAGGGGATGCCGCCGACATTGACCTGGCAGTCAAAGCGGCCCGCAAGGCGTTTGAATCGGGGCCCTGGTCTAAAATGGATGCGCGGGATCGTGGTCGACTGATCTATAGACTGGCGGACCTGATCGAGGAGAATATCGAGGAACTGGCGGCCCTGGAATCTCTGGATAACGGCAAGCCCATCCGTGACAGTCGTGCTGCTGATTTGCCGCTGGTAATTGACTGCCTGCGCTATTACGCTGGCTGGGCAGACAAGATTGAAGGGACCACAATTCCCATTCGTGGGAACCATTTCTGTTACACACGACGTGAACCACTGGGTGTCGCCGGGCAGATCATTCCCTGGAATTTTCCCCTGTTAATGGTCGCGTGGAAATGGGCACCTGCTTTGACGGCAGGTTGTACGATCGTGATGAAGCCCGCTGAGCAGACCCCATTGTCCTGTCTGCGACTGGCGGAGCTCTCACTGGAGGCAGGCATTCCTCCCGGAGTCATAAATGTCATCCCCGGTTATGGCCCGACAGCAGGCGCTGCGCTGGTGAAGCATCCCGATGTTGATAAAATTGCGTTTACCGGTGAAGACGCGACCGCCAAAATCATCATGGCTGATGCCGCTGCCACTTTGAAGCGGTTAACATTCGAACTGGGTGGCAAAAGCCCTAACGTGGTATTTGCAGACTGCGACCTTGATGCAGCAGTTGCCGGCGCGGAATTCGGCCTGTTCTTCAACCAGGGGCAATGCTGCTGTGCCGGGAGCCGACTGTTTGTGGAAGAATCGGTCCATGAAGAATTCGTTGCGAAAATCGTGGAAAAAGCAGCAGCCCGCAAACTGGGAGATCCCCTGAACCCGGAAACCACGCAGGGACCGCAGGTCGATCAGGCACAGATGGAAAAAATTCTGAGCTACATACAGAAAGGCAATGCTGCCGGGGCAAAATGTGTCACGGGGGGATCCCGTTTTGGTTCCAAAGGTTATTTTGTGGAACCTACGATCTTTGATCATGTGACCGACGAAATGCCTATTGCCACCGATGAGATCTTCGGACCGGTATTGAGTATCCTGCCCTTCAAAAATGTGGAAGAAGTTGTTGCGCGGGCAAATAATACCCATTTCGGGCTGGCTGCTGCAGTCTGGACCAGTGATGTGAAGAAGGCGCATCTGATGGCTGATCGGATCAAAGCCGGGACTGTCTGGGTCAACTGTTATGACGTGTTTGATGCAGCAGCGCCCTTTGGCGGATTCAAACGCAGTGGTATCGGCCGTGAACTGGGCGCTGCAGGACTGGCCAGTTATACAGAATTGAAAACGGTGACGATGAATCTGGATTGAGTTATCCCTTCCTGAAGAGATCTCCTGTGAAGAATGCCTTGATGGCAGGTGCTCGAACTTACTGTCACATAGTAGTTTAGAATCAAATATTTCTGGCGCGGATTAGAGTCTGAGGATCGACCCTAACTGGTGATCTGCTATAATCGGCCCGAATCTGGTCATCGATTACTCAAGAACAGGAAGTTCGGATGGGCTCTTGGCACATTATCTTTACATTGGGAATCTTTCTGGCGGCAGGACTGCTGTCAGGAACGCTGGGAGAACTGTTTCGCCTGCCCAAGGTAACCGCCTATTTATTGATGGGCGTGATTCTGGGGCCGGCGATCTTTGACCTGATTCCGCACAAACATCTGGAAGAACTGAAGCCGCTTACCGACCTGGCAATGGCGCTGGTTTTATTCGGCCTGGGAAACCATTTTACACTTTCACGGCTGAGGCGATTATTTCGTCGCGTTCTGCCTCTCTCGGCAGGAGAAATCCTCGCAACATTTTTTATCGTTTTTATCGGATTGCTGCTGGTCGGTGAATCGGGTGGGGCCGCTATCCTGCTGGGGGCCATGGCGATTGCCACCGCGCCTGCAACCACCATTCTGGTACTCAAGGAAATGCAGTCAGAAGGACCGATTTCCGAATATACCGGCATCCTGGTCGCGCTGAATAATTTAGTCTCCATTATCGCATTTGAGATAATATTCGTCGCCGTGTATTTCTTTCAGGGTGACAGTCAGCAGACCTCCGTTCTCAGGCAGTTAGGCTATCTGGGGCTGGATATCTTTGGTTCGATCTTTATTGGTGTATTCGGAGGCCTGATGATCAGCTACGGCAGTTCCATCATAAAAGGAAACCGCCGGATGATCATGTTTATTGCATTGATCGCGATCGCTTTAGGATTGTGTCGCACCACGGGCATGCCCTACATGCTGACATTTCTTGCAATGGGATTCACTGTCGCAAACTCTTTGACAGAGGAAGAAGTTCCCAAAGTCGAAGCCGAGTTATATCCATTGACTGGATTTTTGTGTGTTCTGTTCTTCATTATCCATGGAGCCGAATTAAAACCGAGTCAATTTATTGAAGCGGGATTGATTGGTTCCAGCTATATCGTGTTACGTCTGCTGGGTAAATATATTGGAATTTTTATACCGGCGCGGATGCGTAAGGAAGAACCGGAAGTATCAAACTGGCTGGGAACCACATTGTTTGCCCAGGCGGGGGCTGCAATTGCCCTGTCCGGAATTGCCGTCAGTCGCGATCCAGTGATGGGAGGGCATCTGCAGACGATTATTCTGGGTTCGGTTGTGTTCTTTGAGATTGTCGGACCAATTATGATCCGCCAGTCTGTATTGCGGGCAGGTGAAGTTCCATTGATCAACGCCATCCACCATACGGCCGGTGATCCCATCAGTGAATTTCAGTCAATGATTCGGCGTTTTCTGGTTTCTTTCGGCCTGCTTTCGGAAATCGATCAGCCTGCGGATCAGATACTCGTAGAACAGCTCTACCGCAAAAATGTGAAAGGTATCGCACAGACGGCGACATTTAATGAAGTCATCACCTTTATCGAACACAGCCACGACAATACCTTTCCGGTATTGGGACCTCAGGCTGAAGTGGTTGGCGTGATTCGTTACCAGGATTTGAGTAACACCCTGTTTGATCCGAAGATTGGTTCGCTGGTACGAGCTGCCGACCTGGCGAACAATCTGGAAACAGTCGTATATCCCGATGACTCGCTGGCACGCGTCTGGAGTAAATTTCGGGAAGATTCATACGACTGTCTGCCCGTCGTTTCCCGCGAGCAGCCTCATCGGATGCTGGGAGTGATTCGACGCTGGGAGATTCTGAAATATTACATCAAAGGTCACCGATCTGCTCAAAGTAATGAATCAAAGTGACTGGCAGCAGCTGGCTGAACCGCCCAGGCCCGGTATTGCGATTTGCTTGAAAACGACTAAACTGCAGGAAGTAATCTGATCATTGCCTGCTATCAGAAACCAGACAGAATTTAATTCGAGGATATAAGATTGTGAAACGTGTTGCATTAATTACAGGGATTAATGGTCAGGATGGATATTATTTATCAGCGTTTCTGAAAAGTAAAAACTATGAAGTTCATGGAATTACTTCCTGCAGCAAACCAGGCATCGGTGAACCTCCCGAGAACTGTTATTACTGTGATTTTGCAGATGGCTCCAATCTGAATCAGATCATGGATACGGTAAAACCGGATGAAGTCTATCACCTGGCAGCACAGAGCCATGTCAGACTTTCGTTCGACATTCCTGTTTACACCGCCGAAGTCACCGGAGTCGGTACGCTGCGACTGCTGGAAGCCATTCGCTATTTTGAACAGAAGAGTGAGAAACAGGTCCGCTTCTACCAGGCTTCTTCCAGCGAGATGTTTGGCAAGGTGGTTGAGACACCGCAAAGCGAAACGACTCCCTTTCATCCCCGCAGTCCCTATGCCTGTGCGAAAGTCTTTTCTTACTGGCAGACAATTAATTATCGAGAATCCTACGGGATGTTTGCCTGTAACGGTATTCTGTTCAACCATGAATCTCCCCGACGTGGTGAAGCATTCGTTACCAGAAAAATCACTCAAGCGGTGGCCCGGATTAAGCTGGGATTACAGGAAAAGCTGTATCTGGGAAATATCGACGCGAAACGGGACTGGGGATTTGCCGGTGATTACGTCGAAGCGATGTGGCTGATTTTGCAGCAGGAGAAACCGGATGATTTCGTGATCGGTACCGGGGAAACGCATTCCGTCCGGGAATTTCTGGAAGCGGCATTCGGATCGGTGGAACTGGACTGGAAGAAGTATGTCGAAATCGATCCGCGATTTTACCGCCCCGCGGAAGTCGAGCTGTTGTGTGCCGATCCCACCAAGGCACGAGAAAAACTGAAATGGGAACCGAAAGTATCTTTTGAGGAACTGGCCCGGTTGATGGTCGATGCCGATCTGAAACGGACTCAGCAGGAAAAAATTCTGAACGAATCTTCTAACTGAATCGCTTGATTCTTTTCCTCTTCCCGCACGGATCAGTACCATGTCAGTTCGAACCGAGATAGAAGAACTTCGCAAGCAGCTCGAACATCATAATCGTCTGTATTATCTCGATGCCAAACCGGAAATCACCGACCGTGAATACGACCGGTTAATGAAGCGGCTGGAACAGCTCGAAGCAGAGCATCCTGAATTCGATTCTCCCGAGAGCCCCACAAAAAAAGTGGGGGGCGCACCAATCGAGGGCTTTAAAACAGTCGCCCATCGATTACCCATGTTATCCATCGATAATATCTTTGAGCTCGACGTTCTGACAGACTTCGAAACCCGAATCTGCAAACTACTGGGAGTAGACCAGGTTGAACTCACTGCAGAATATAAAATTGACGGAGTTGCTGTCTCACTGATTTATGAGCAAGGCCGACTCGTTCAAGGGCTGACGCGGGGGGATGGTCAGCAGGGAGATGACATCACACACAACGTACGGACGATTCGCGGGGTGCCCCTGCGGCTGGAAACAGAGAATCCTCCGGAGCTGCTGGAAGTCAGAGGAGAGGCCTACATCAGCAACTCTGATTTTCAGGTCCTGAATGTAGAAATGCAGAAACAGGGCAAAGAGCCGTTTGCGAACCCGCGAAATACAACCGCCGGCGGCCTGAAACTGTTGGATCCCAAACTGTGTGCCCGACGTAAGATTCGTTTTTTTGCCCACGGGGTGGGGGCGATGGCGGGAGTTGATTATCAGACCCACATCAAATACCTGGCTGCCATACAGGAAATGGGCATCCCCGCGACACCGGACGTGAAAGCGTTTCCCGATCTGAAAGCCACGATGGTACAGGTGCAGACCATGATGGATGGGCTGCATAACCTGGATTTTGAAGTGGATGGCATTGTACTGAAAGTCAATCGGTTTGATCAGCGGGAAGAACTGGGTAACACTTCAAAAAGTCCCCGCTGGGTCGTCGCTTATAAATGGGAGCGATACGAAGAAGTCACGAAGGCAGAGTCAATTGTGTTTCAGGTGGGGAAAACCGGTACGGTCACACCGGTCGCCAATCTGGAACCGGTGACCATTGCGGGGACCACGGTTTCCAGGGCGAGCCTGCATAATCGGGATGAAATGGAACGCCTGGGAATTCAGATCGGCGACTGGGTTGTTGTGGAAAAAGCCGGCAAAATTATTCCCCATGTTGTCCGTGTGGAAGAGCATCGTCGTGATGGCAGTCAGCAGGAGCTGGCGTTTCCGAGACATTGCCCGGAATGTGATACCCTGCTCGTGCAGGATGAGGGGGGCGTGTATATCCGCTGTCCGAATCCCAACTGTCCCGCCATGGTTCGGGAAACTCTGCGATACTACGCCTCTCGCCAGGCGATGGACATTGAAGGCATGGGCATCAAGATGATTGAGCAACTGCTTGAGAAAGATCTGCTGAAAGGCCTGGCAGACATCTATCGGCTACATGATCATTATGGTGCCCTGGTGGCACTCGAGCGGCAGGGGGAAAAATCGATTGAAAATCTGCTGGCGGGAATTGAAAACTCTAAAACGCAACCACTCTGGCGACTGTTGACGGGCCTGAATATCAGGCACGTCGGTTCGAGTAACGCCCGCATTCTGGAGAAACAGTTTGGCACCATCGATGAAATCGCACAGCAGAGTGTAGAAGAACTGGCAGCCGTCGATGAAATCGGCCCCGTGATTGCCGAATCCGTCTATAATTTTTTCCACTCTGATTTCGGTACGAAGCTGATCGATGATCTGAAGGCGGAAGGACTGAATATGGGAAGTCCGGTCGAAAAACAGGCAGAAACATCCGGAGTGCTCACTGGGAAAACTCTGGTTGTGACCGGAACGTTAACTCAGTTTACCCGTGATGAAGCGAAAGAGCTGATTCGTAAACATGGTGGCAAGGCTTCTGGCAGTGTTTCTGCCAAAACGGATTATCTTGTGGCGGGTGAAAAAGCAGGCACTAAACTGACGAAAGCGGAAGAGTTGAATGTCCCTGTCCTGTCAGAATCCGAATTTCTGGAACTGCTGGGCGAAACAGAATAATGAATCCTGAATCGGCAGAAGATCAATCTCAGGCGAACATACCAGCAAAAGTAGAGACCATGTCAGACAACCAGTTATTCCAGGTCTGATAAGACAGCAGGTCCGGTGTGGTATCAGGCATGATCTGGAATCGATTGTGTCAGATTCATCTTCCGCAGCCGCGCCAGTCGTGACTGGAGTTCTGGTTCATTCTGATAAAGTTGATCCAGTTCCCAGAGATCCATGAAGACCCGTCCCCGGTTCAGTTGCAGACAGGATTCGAGTGTTGTTTCGATCGAACTGAAATTCGGCAGGCTGTAATGCCCGCTTTGCTCCAACTGTTCGAGCATGCCATTACCCGGACGTGTGGGGATAAGAGAACAGCAGGAGACTCCCCGGGAAAAAGCATACTCTACCGAGCGAATCGCCCAGTCAATGCCCTCCTGTTCTTTCAGAAACGGAGGCTTCAAAAGAATGAATGCCCTGGTCTGAATACCATGCTCTAATAAGAAATCAGTGGCGCGGACAAAATCATCCAGTGACATTCTTTTATTCAAAGCCGTGAGAATTTGCGGATGAATAGTTTCCAGTCCCAGTGCGATTTCGAGTTGCCCTGTGAGTTGCTGTTGAAAGTCGATGCAGGTCTGGTTGCAGAGCAGGGGATGATTTTCCACAATCACCCGATCATGGTTTATGACGAGTGCAGCAATGCCAGACAGATCTTCTGGCAGGATCGCTTTGGCGTCAAAGAAATTGCCACTGTTATACAGTTTGATCTGACGGGCAGGTGGCAGGTTTGCCAGTGCGTAGCGGATCTGTCCGATGATCTGTCCCGGCTTCAGGGATTCGTCCAGCGTGTTTTTCCAGAGATCACACATCAGGCAGCGAAACGGGCATTCACGATTGGTCAGAAAAATGGTTGAGATTTCGGCAGTCTGGCCCACTGTGACATACTCGGTTTCATTCAGAAACGCATACGGCTGCAGTGGGCTGACTCTGTTTTTAGGAGGGCGGGCCGCCAGGATCTGTTGATCGGTGATCTCAGGAAGGTGCATTTGTTATTCATACAGAGAGAGCAGAGTCTGGCGATATTTCTTTTCTGAATCGGAAAACAGGGACTGGAAGGATTCTCGATTTACTGTGCCTTCCTGAAAACGTCGCTTGGGATAAACGGGCATGGAAAGACCAGTCACCTGCTTCACGCCGCGACAGACGATATCACCCTTGAGTGCATAAAGTTTCTCATGGTTCCATTCGGTGAGCTCGATAAAGGGAATCCCTTCGGCGACTTCAATCACATTCGGCAGAGCATACGGACTGAAACCGTGAAAACCGAGGCTGCGCGCCGGCGCATAGGTTCTGACATGTCCGCGGCTGAGACCGCCCGAATAAGTCAAGGAATGCTTGACAGCTTCGACCCCCCAGCCTTCCTGATAGAGCATGGAATTATTCAGTACGCTGCGAATGGTGAGTTCCGGATTCGCTTCGATCGGATAATCCTTGAGATTTTCATCACCCCCATCGCCGTCGATCAGATATTTCCAGCGGGGATAGAGAGCCCTGATTTTTTTGCATAATGCATAGGTCATCGTCGCAGCCTGGACATCCAGTTGCTTGTAATCTTCCACAATCCGTATGGTTTCTGCACAGTCCAGGCTATTCTGAGGGACATCGACCACTTCCAGAAACAGGCTGAGATTCATCTGCTCCAGGAACTGCCTTGCCTGCCTGCAGTCGCTGCCTGCGCCATCGATTGAGAGCGAGAATGCTTTCAAGCGGGATGGAGATTCCTTGCGCATCAGCAGGGCATGATAGACCAGTAGAAAGATCGCCCCACTGTCGACTCCCCCTGAGAACAGGACTCCGATCGGCTGGTGCGGGGGAATGGTATCAAGCCACTTGTGGATCTCATGCGAAACTGCGCTGATATACGCCTTTCCTATCTCATCCAGTCGGGTGGAAAGTCTGTTTCGGGCAGGGGTAAAGAATCGTGTCGTTTTGGGATTCGGATCAGGACAGCCGATCAATTGCAGTTCAAGAATGTAATGAGCGGGAACCATCCGTGTGTAAGATGGATGGAACTGGTCATCCAGACCTTCGCTTTTGAGATAATCATAGATTTCATCAATGCGCTCGGCGATGATCAGGCAGGGGCCTGCTGTCCGTTTTGCCAGAAAGAACCGCATCGGTCTGCCTATCGAACGCGCCATGCGGATGCAGGTGCCGTTCTTATGTACCAGGGCAAACTGTCCATCAATTTGACGCACCTGTTCTGCGGATCCGCTGCCTACAATTTCCGTAGCTTCTTCAAACGTCATGTTGAAGATCAGGTTTGCATCGGCGTCCAGCAGATTGACTAGACGTTCCACATATTCTTCATGAATCATTTAAATCTATCCTGAGATTTAAAATGGACGAACTGGATGGCTCTTGGTGTAGCGGCAATTTTATGATTCGGCTTCTGAAATGAGAACACCCAACAACAAATTGGTCTTTCTTTTATGAAAAAATCTGATTTACGGAACTATTGATGTGTCAACTAATATGCTCTTTTGATTCTTACGAGCCAAATGTGATCAGAGAACAGAATCGCGCTGTCATTAAGTTGGCTGTCATAAAAAATGACTGGGATTGATCGATGATCTCCGAGGTTTCGATCATACATGTGAGACTGTTTATGTGCGTGTTTACTTCTGCCGCAGAGCTTCTGCGGTTCTAAATAATACCATCTGGCTCTTTAATAATCTTGAGGGACATATTCTGAGAAGGTTGCCTGAAGTTGTTGCTGTTGGATCGCTGGTTTCGAAACAGCCGTCACTTGTAATGAAGTCTCAGTCAGCTCTCCCTGGTAGAACTGCAATCATGTCTGGTTGCTAAAGCTCTTTAAGATAGTTAGTTAAGTTTATCCTGAGTTAACATTCTGCGAGAGGGACTGTGGATGTGAACCGTTGACGTTCCCGTATTATCGAATATACTGCAGGCTAAGCTGAGGCTTTGATCATGCGCCCGGATCTCTTCAGGTACCCGCTTTCAGTGCGCTCAAAACGCCCGGAAACTTAAACGCTCTTCATTTTTCAAAAGTCAATTCATCATGTTAAACAGCGACGGACCACGGATATCCCCCCCCCGGTCTCTGAAAATCAGTACCGATAAAACAAATGAACCATTTCGCCAGGCGCTGGGCCTGGATGAGAATGGAAATTCGACATGCAATGAAGATCGTGATGAGATCCTGCGGTACCTCAATCTGCAATTGATCGCCAATGGTTACCCGGCTGCTCTAACTGACGCAGACCGTACCTTTGCTGAAGTCGCAAAAGGTCTGCTGGAAAATCATCGTCAGAAAAACCGTCTGCTGGTGAACCATCGCTGTCCGGCGGATCAGCGGATTGAACGTTTTCTGCAATCACATTTCAGTGATGTCCCCGGAGGCGGCGATCTGAAATTACCCGGTCGCACACTGGTTCTGGATCGCTTTGGCCTGGCCCGGGAATTGTCTCTGCCAATTGAGCACGACGAGTTTTTCAGCGATCTGGTGCAATCTTACCGGGTCAAGAATGGTGTATTACATAATCCCAAACATGACCGCCGCACGACGGTCGGAACGTTTCATGTCACCGAAGGCGGACTGCCGATTGCCGGTGATAAAAGAGCCGTTCCGCGGGCAACCTTTGTGAAAATGTTCGAAAGTGCGATGGCGCCCCCGGACGATCTGAAACTGTTTCCATTTACTTCACGGCAGGAAGAACCGGCTTCAGGCTGGGCTTCATTATTATTGCGTCCGATCGTCTGTCCCGAAGTGAAAGGCGTCACCCCTGAAAAACGGATGGAAGTGCGTTTTTTCGCTCCCGGTACGCTGGTGAGTAACCTGGATTTCGTAGAATCCATTTTTGGGAATGCCGGCGATCCTTACGTGCCTGTCAACGATGCTGGTCTGGATGTAATGCACTGGACCGGACATACCGGCGCTGTCATCCTGGCACCGCATCTGACTAAGTTGACCAAAAAGGAGGTCGGCTTGCCTCACTGGGATGACGCGACAGAACGACAGCAGCGGGACAGCATGTGCTGGAAAACGGAAGACGAACTCTACAACGACGGGATGGCATTTAAAATGACCTGTCGCACTGATGCCGGTGTGATTGTCACACTGATCGCGGATAACTACTTTGGTTACTGCAAAAAGGAAGTCAAAACCCAGATCAGTTACTCTGCCAACCTGTTTGGAAATGCGGAAGAAGAACACGCCGGTGGAACGATGGCTTATCCCAGTTACAATCTGGGTGAAGGCTTTCAGATGAACAGCGTTCGCTATAACGGCCGTACTTTTAAGGATGTCCTCAATGATTATGGCGATCACATTGAGGGTAAAGCAGAGGGGTATGGAATCGATCGGATTTATCCGGAACTGATCTATATCCCGGAAGACGCTTACGCCAGTCTGCCTGAACAATGTATCCGCTGGACCCGGGATGGCAATCAGCATTCGATCCCGTTGCTCCCCGGAAATGTTTACATGGCTCCCTCAGGGTACCACCTGCGGATGGAAAAGCACCCGGCAGCTCCCTCCTGGCGGATCGTCGGTACGACGGGAGAAGGCATATTCTGTCATAAGCCGTGTACCGTGTCTGGCGGTGGTAAAAGCGAAATCAGTAAATCAGTGATGGATTACATGCTGTATGGGCCCGTCTTTGTTTCTGATTATGAAAAAGATATGGAATACGTCCGCGAAATCATTGAGCGGGATTATTCAGATCGCTGGCTGGAACCCCTGGCGAAAGGGGATCCCAATCTACGTCCCAGCCGTAAAGTGCTGGATCAGAACCGTTCGCTGGGGAGCGTGATTAAACTTTTGACTCCCTCACCGGCTTACACTGCTGAGTTCAACAACTGGCTGAATGAGATTCCGGATCATATCCGGGCGCTGGTCTTCATTATCAAACGGATTTACTGGTCCGACTGGGGACAGGACTGGGACAACCATTTTGGCGTAGACATCGTGAATGGAACCTACGGTCATGAATTGAAGTATCGGGAACGCAAGCTGGTGGGAACGTATCTGCGGGTCGGTCTGTTTTCGTTGTCTGGCTGGCGTACCTTCAAAGTGCGCCAGGATTTCATCGCTTCGATGAAGATTCAGACCGAGGATGACATCAGCGCTTCCGTTGTCGTTCCCGCCCGGGCCTTGAGCCACCTGGCTGAAGGGGAAAAATCCGAAAGCTGCAAGTTTGTGATCAACAGTGAATATCGCCTGTTTCAACGGCCCGATGATGCGATCGTCCGTGGCCTGGATAAACAGACGGAAGCCGACCTGTCACGTCCCGGTAATTTTATTTCGAATTTTGAGCCGTTGACCAATCAGCAGGTTCGCGAGATGAGCAAGTACGTAGTCGACTTTGATGCTTTCAGTTCCCCCATGCAGGAAATGCTGAAGTCAGCGGAAGAATCAAACAGCAGTTATGTGGTCTGCTCGGCGAATCCACGCCAGATTGATGGCAAACCCACGAAGAACCCGCGCTACCTGCAGATTCGCCCTGACCTGGTAAAGCCATTCAATACGTATGTTGCCAAGATGGCCACACGGCTGTTCCGGGCGATTCCCGCCGATCAACCGGTTCACAATCCCGTCAACGCAGTCATGCTGGGACGCCGCAATAATCCTCCTGATAAAGAAAAGGGAATTCGCAGTCTTGCCGTCTATTCCCCCATTCATTATCAGGAACTGCCCGAGTTGTTCATGGACTTTATCTGTTCCCTGACCGGCAAAAGTCCGTCTACAACCGGTGCCGGCAGTGAAGGCGCTTTGACCAAAGGTCCCTTCAACGCATTACGTCCCGCCGCAGATCTGAACAGTGCGCTGGTTGGGTTCATCCTGACCGGGTACGCCGGTTTTTCAACGGCCGCCGGTCATATCGGACCGAATGTTCGTGTCGACCATGATATCAGCCTGCTGATTCCGGAAATCTGGTGCCGTATGTCATCTGAAGAACGCGATCCGGAATTCCTGATCAAAGAAGGTCTTCTGGAACCGCTCCAGGACTTCGATTATGAGGGGCAACAGATCCCTGCGAGCCGCCTGGGATATCGTATCACCTATAAATTCCTGCTGCGGTTCTTTGGACGCGTTTTCGATAACCCGGCTTCGGTCTTTGATGAGACAATTCTCAAGCCGGAGAAACAGGATCTGGAATCGTTTGTAGACGGCATTCAGTATATTGCGGAAGCACAACAGCGTGTGGCGCTGCAGTATTTTCAGGATGGTTCCTACGAAGAATCCTGTCCGCCGCTGCAGGCTGTTCTGTCAATTATGGCACACGGTGAGTGGAAGGGGCATACCATTCATGACCCGGAAGTCCGATCCCTGTTTACGCGGGAATCACTCCTGAAAAGTGAGTGGTATCAGAAACGTCTGCTGGCGCGACAGGAGCGGGAAGCCAAATTACTGAGCCGTCATCTGGAGTACCTGGATGCATTCGCCGTACATCCGGGGTATGACCGGGAAGTACCTCGTCTCGGAATTCCAGAACGGCGGGAATGGGTCGAGAAACAACTGGCGCATGTATCTTCTCCTGGATATCTGGAAGAACTGTCCGGCATGATCGGTGCGCAACCTGGAGCGGATTTGAATCTGTCTACTGAATAAAGCAGTGCACGAGCGGTTTCGCTTTCCAGATGATCTGCTAAAATGCCCGCTGTCACCGTATCCCGGTGGTCAGAACTGGTGTCTTAACTGCATCAGCCTGCGTACCGGATCTGTCCATCTGTTCTGTTTTTCAGGATTATGGTTGCAGAGACACGGTAAAGCCAAATGTCATTACCAGTCCATCCTCATTTTTAGACAGTTAGTACAGGTTTCCCAGGTATGTCCGATCGCGCTGCTCGAATTGAAGCTCTCTACGCCGCCATTCAGAAACGAATTCTGATACTGGATGGGGCGATGGGAACCATGATTCAGAACCATAAACTGAAAGAAGCCGATTACCGGGGTTCACGGTTTGCCGCCTATCACATGGACATCGCGGGGAATAATGATCTGCTGAGCCTGACGCAACCAGATATCATTCGGGAAATTCACCGCGAATACCTCGAAGCAGGGGCAGATATTATTGAGACCAACACGTTTAATGGAACGCGTCTGTCTCAAAGTGATTATGAGATGGAATCACTGGTACACGAACTCAACCAGGAATCTGCCCGGCTGGCACGCGAGGTTGCCGATGAGATCACCGCAGAGAATCCGGACAAGCCACGCTGGGTCGCCGGAGTGCTGGGGCCCACGAGCCGTACTTGTTCGATCTCTCCCGATGTGAATGACCCGGGGGCGCGAAATGTAACCTACGACGAACTGGTCGAAAACTATCTGGAATCGATCGATGGTCTGGTCAAGGGGGGCATCGATCTGATTCTGATCGAAACCATATTCGATACCCTCAATGCGAAAGCAGCTGTATTCGCAGTAAAGACGTATTTTCAACGGGAAAATATTGAGCTGCCGATCATGATTTCAGGCACGATCACCGATGCTTCCGGAAGAACGCTTTCCGGGCAGACTACGGAAGCGTTCTGGAATTCGCTTGCGCATGCGAAACCATTTTCGATTGGTTTGAACTGCGCGCTGGGTGCCCAGGAATTGCGGCAGTATGTCAAAGAGCTCTCACGTGTCGCTGATACTTATGTTTCTGCGCACCCCAATGCCGGGCTGCCCAATGAATTCGGTGAATACGATCAGTCAGCAGCAGAGATGGCAGAGATCGTCGATGAATTTGCGGAAAGCGGTTTTCTGAATATTCTGGGCGGATGTTGCGGGACGACCCCGGCGCACATTAAGGCCATCGCGGAAGCGATGGAAAAACATTACCCGCGACCTATTCCCGACATTGAACCGGCACTGCGTCTCTCCGGACTGGAACCGTTCAATGTCACGAAAGACAGTCTGTTTGTGAATGTCGGCGAACGGTGTAACGTGACCGGTTCAGCCCGTTTTAAACGACTCATTAAGGAAGACGATTACGATACGGCGCTGGAAGTGGCATTAGAGCAGGTACAAAACGGTGCCCATGTGATGGATGTCAACATGGATGAGGGCATGCTCGATGCAGTGAAAGCCATGACTCTGTTTCTGAACCTGGTCGCAACAGAACCGGAAATTGCGCGGGTGCCTGTGATGGTGGACTCTTCCAAATGGGAAGTGATCGTCGCCGGTCTGAAATGTATTCAGGGCAAACCGATTGTTAACTCAATCAGTCTGAAAGAAGGCGAAGCAGAATTTCTGGAGCGGGCCCGGCTGTGTCAGATGTACGGAGCAGCTGTGGTCATAATGGCATTTGACGAAGAAGGTCAGGCGGATACCCAGAAACGAAAAACGGAAATCTGTGAACGCTCATACAATCTGCTGGTGAATGAACTCCAGTTCCCTCCCCAGGACATCATCTTCGATCCCAATATCTTCGCAGTTGCGACGGGTATCGACGAGCATAACAACTATGCGGTTGATTTCATCGAAGCCACCCGCTGGATCCGACAGAACCTGCCTTACGCGAGTGTTTCTGGCGGCGTTTCGAATGTCTCTTTCTCCTTTCGGGGCAATAATCCGGTCCGCGAAGCGATTCATTCCGTCTTCCTGTACTACGCGATCCAGGCTGGAATGAATATGGGGATCGTGAATGCCACTCAACTGGCGGTTTACGATGATCTGCCAGCTGAGCTCAAGGACAACGTGGAAGACGTCATTCTGAACCGTACGCCAGAAGGAACCGAAGCATTACTGGCGATTGCCGAACAATATCGAGGTGATGGCAAAGCCGGTACTTCTAAAATGGAAGACCTGTCCTGGCGGGAACTGCCGGTCACAAAGCGTATTGAACACGCGCTGGTGAAGGGCATTTCCACTTATATTGTGGAAGATGCAGAACTCGCGCGTCAGGAACTGCCTCGTCCACTGGATGTCATCGAAGGTCCGCTCATGGATGGCATGAATGTGGTCGGGGATCTGTTCGGGGCGGGAAAAATGTTCCTGCCACAGGTTGTGAAATCCGCACGTGTGATGAAGCAGGCGGTGGCTTATCTGCAGCCCTATATCGAACTGGAAAAGCAGGAAGAAAGTAAACCCAATGGCCGCATTCTGATGGCGACCGTAAAAGGGGATGTGCACGATATCGGTAAAAATATCGTGGGGGTTGTGCTGCAGTGTAATAATTTTGAAGTCATCGACCTGGGGGTAATGGTTCCCTGTGAGACGATCTTAAAGACGGCCCGCGAAAAACAGTGTGATGTGATTGGCCTGTCTGGGCTGATTACTCCTTCCCTGGATGAGATGGTTACCGTGGCTGCTGAGATGGAGCGCCTGGGAATGGACCTGCCATTGATGATTGGCGGTGCGACCACTTCCAAAGCGCATACCGCGGTCAAAATTGAACCGCAATATACGCGAAACCAGGTTGTGTACGTCCCCGACGCCTCGCGTGCGGTGGGAGTCGCAGCCGCATTAATCTCCGATGAACAGCATGCTGACTACGTCGCGAAGATTAAAGCAGAATATGTGACCGTTCGCGAACGTGTGGCCAATCGCAAGCCGCAGGGAACTCCCGTTCCGTATGCAGAAGCGATCACGCAGGGATTACAGATTGACTGGGAGAAGTATACTCCTCCGAGACCTTCGTTTACCGGCACGCAAGTGCTCAATGATTATCCCCTGGAAAAGCTGATCGATTATATCGACTGGACGCCGTTCTTCATCAGCTGGAATCTGGTCGGGAAATATCCGCGGATCCTGGAAGACGAGCTGGTGGGTGAAGCCGCCCGGGACCTGTTCGAAAGCGGGCAGGCGATGTTAAAGAAGATTATTGACGAGAAACTGCTCAAAGCGCGAGCTGTGATAGGATTCTGGCCTGCGAATCGCGTGCAGGGAGATGATATTGAAGTCTATGCAGATGAAAATCGCGGCGAAGTCATTGCGAATCTGCACCATATTCGCCAGCAGGTGCGCAAACGGGGACAGGAAGAGAAGCCTCTGATGTCACTGGCGGATTTCATTGCCCCGAAAGAAAGCGGCCAGCAGGATTACATCGGCGGATTCGTCGTGACGGCAGGGATAGGAGCCGAGGAACTGGCGAAGTCTTATGAAGCAGAGCTTGATGACTACAGCAGTATCATGGTCAAAGCGCTTGCAGATCGACTGGCCGAAGCCTTCGCCGAGCATCTGCATGCACGTGTTCGCAGAGAATTCTGGGGATATGCTGCAGACGAATCCCTGAGCAATAATGACTTGATCAAAGAAGAGTACCAGGGCATTCGTCCTGCTCCCGGCTATCCGGCCTGTCCCGATCATACCGAGAAAGCTACGTTGTTCGAGATGTTGAATGCGGAACCAGAAATCGGCGTAAACCTGACGGAGCATTTTGCGATGTACCCGACCGCCGCTGTTTCCGGCTGGTATTTTTCTGCTCCCGAATCACGTTATTTCCACACGGGAAAAATTGATCGGGATCAACTGGCATCGCTGGCAGAGCGGAAAAATATGAGTCTAGAAGATATGGAACGCTGGCTGCGCCCCGTACTCATGGATAATTAAGCGGGCAGGGGAGGTCTCAGGATGGATAGAACTGGAAGCCTCGATCCTGTTTCTGACGAGGTTTCCATTTTTGATTCTCAGAAGATTCTGATTTGCTGTCTTCCGCGTACAGGAGTCTGCCGAGTACGAACCAGAAGTCAGACAGGCGGTTTAGGAATTGAGGTACAGCGGGGTTAATCGTCTCTTCAATTCCCCAGACCTGGATTTCCGCCTGTCGCACCATCGTGCGAATATCGTGGCAAAGGAGCACGCGCAGGCTGCCTTGGGGGAGAATAAATGAATCAAGTGGTTCGAGCGCCGGTGTGAGACTGGCGATAACTTCTGTCAATTCTTCCACAGATTCCTGAGGAAAACGTAATCGCTCTTCGCCGTCGGTGATGGGGGTGCTGATATCAGAGCCGATATCATACATTTCCTGTTGGAATGAAGTCGCCAACTGTGTCAGATTAATCTGACAAGTGTGGTCTTCTGGCAGTTTCACCGTCACGAATTCGGTTTCACAAGCATGGATAAAATAGCCCAGTTTGACAGCCACCTGTTCGACGGAGGCTAACGCTTTGATCTGCGGGCTGGCTTTCGCGATCCGTGAGCCATCATTGAGATAGGTCTGTCCCTGATCGCCGGTTTTGGTGACGATCATATTGAGATGCACTGTTCCACGTTCCGCCACGATTACATTCCTCTGTCAGACTCTGATTGCACGGTGTAAAGTTAAATGCTCAGAACCTGAAAAATTTCTGATGAAAGACTGTATCATAGTTCGTTTTAGTCAAAGGAATATATCTGAGAAGTGAGAAAAGATAATATTGACGACAGAAGGCGTCAATCAGATGCAGTACATTCGTTTTAACTGGAAATCGACGGGATTTCAGCCCAAATCATGTAGAAACAGAACAAATAAGAGACTTTACAAGCCTGGAAAGAGTCTATATACTTTCGACCGAAGCCCAGTCCTTCAAGGAATTTCGGGCTGCAGGAGAGGTGGCAGAGTGGCCGATTGCACCGGTCTTGAAAACCGGCGTGCCGCAAGGTACCGGGGGTTCGAATCCCCCCCTCTCCGCTTATCAAACTGACCAAACGCGCTAAGTTGTTGATTTCAATGACTTAGCGTTGTTTTTTGCGCGACCCAATAAACCTCCTGGTGCACAGTTGGTGCACACATTGTGCACAGGAGGTTTTGATGAGACGACGCAAGAAGTCTTCACAACGAAAGCGCGTTGGACGTGTTTCGTACTATCTTCATCACGGTGCCTGGTATCTTTACTACCTTGAATATCAAGATGGAGTAAAGGTACAACGACGACGCAAGGTGTCTGACACTGAAGAAGAAGCCGCACAGATCGCAGCGCAAATCAACGCGCAATTGGCTTCATCCAGTCCGACACCGTTTTCCTTTACGTCTGTCAGTTTTTTAAATCTGCGGCAGGCCTTTCTCAATCACCATGAAACCGTGGTGAAGTCCTCTCCGGCCACGATCAGGCGCTATCGATCAGCTACACAGCATCTTGAAAACTATTTCAATGAATGCTGTCGATCTGATCTGGCTCATTCGATCCGGGCAGACCATTTTGTGGCCTGGCTGAGGAAACAGAAAGTTTCCCCTAACGGCCATCCCAATACGGCCAAACGGACGCTTCGAGATAAAGGACTGCGTTTCGTTTTGGAAGTCTGCCGGTCGGTTTATATCTATGCCGCCCAGCAGCGTTTTCTTCCCCCCTACTTCGAAAACCCCTTCTCCAAACTCAATCTGGAGCGGATGAGAATCGAAGATGCCAAACCCATCTTTGTTTTCGATGCTGAAGACGAACTGAGTTTCTTCCAGAAAGCAGACGACTGGACATTCCCCATCCACTTTATTCTTGCCAAGACAGGATTAAGGTCAGGCGAACTGATCCATCTGCTGATCGAAGACATCGACCTGGAAAACGGATGGCTGCATGTTCGCAACAAGTCTGAACTGCACTGGAAAGTCAAAACGAGGCGCGAACGCTCTGTCCCCTTAATCGAGGAAGCAGTCGCTGTCTTACGCCGGGTGATAGGCGATCGAACATCAGGTCCTGTATTTATCCGGCACCAGTTTGACGCCTTCAGTTCACCTTTGGGGAACCTGGATCAGCTCGAGCTTCAGGAACTGCTTCAGCAACGTATTGCGCATGCTGATTCGGGGAGTGGGCTCACTCTTTCGCAAACCATGGAGGAGAAACTCGCTATAGCAGTCTGGCGTGAAGCCGGCGTGATCCGGTCGGAGCGTATGCGGAATTCATTTATTCGTACCGGCAAGTTGGCAGGCCTGAAACAGTCTTCCTGCCCCAAAAGCTGGCGGCATTCTTTTGCCACATTGCTTCAGGATGCCAACGTCGATCCGCTCATACGCCAGATCACGCTCGGCCATAAACCGAGCGAGGACGCCCGTAGCGGCGGCCTGGGCATGACTGGCGTCTATACGCACACTCGTGCCACAACACAGAGACGTGAGATCGAACGTGCATTGCGCCTCTGGCCCCAGTCTCTCGCTTATGCCAGACAATGGGCCAGTGCTAAGAAAGTGTGACTCAAAACATGCTGACTTGCTTTAAACAAATATAAAAACAAAAAAATCTAATTAAAACGGAGTGATAAATAATGAGCTATCGAGAAGAAGTTGAACTTGTACCACGGAACGGTCATACCCTGATCGTCGGGATTGTCGCGCGAATTTCTGGGTGTCAAAACCAAAAGGAAATAAGCCTTGACGACCAGGTCGATCACGGTCAAGAAATCGCGCGGGAATATTTTGATGGAGAGATCGAATTCAGAGTCATCGCAACAACAGGAAAGGGGGAGTGGCTTGACCGTCCTGAGCTCGCCGAAGTTGAAGCCAGACTTAAAGCTTACGAATTCGACTTGCTTACCTTTGAGGATATTGGACGTCTGGTTCGCGGTCCTGCAGCACACCGTATATGCGGTATTGCGGTAGACAAAGGGACAAGAGTGATTTCACCGAATGATGACTTTGATACGATTTATCCAGACTGGGAATCCAGACTTTTGGATGCGTGCAAAGAGCATATGAAGCATAATGAGCATACATCACGCCGGATCAAACATAAAAAAATGAACCATTTTAAAAAAATTGGTGGTGCGACTCCCTGCCCCATTGCTGGTTACTTCAAACCTGATGGGGCCGAGACATTCTCAGAGTGGTCAAAGAAAGAGGATGCCGCAGAGTACATCAGAAAAGGGTTACAGGTCCTGAGAAGGACACTGAATGGTGCAGCGGTAGCAGAGTACTTCAATGATGTGGGATTTCCTCCAGGCCCTTCTTGTAGAAAAAACCAATGGGACGGGAGAATGGTACTTCGTTTCTACCGCAATCCGATATTAAAAGGCTTACCCGAACGTGGTAAAATGCATACTGTCAAGAAGCATGAATATGGCAAAAGACGATCTGTCCCGAATCCGAAGGGCGCCATCCATCGGGAAGAGCCGCATCTGGCTTTCTTCTCTCCAGATGAAATCGATCCGGTCCTCGAAGCATTGGAAAGGAAGAATGCCCATTTTAAGCGTAAGAAAAAGTTAAACGGTGTAGATTCCAGATATCAAGTTCCCAAAAAGCGAACACGAGCATTCGGCCAGCATGCCACTTGTTTCTACTGTGGTTGTCATTACGTGTGGGGAGGGAACGGTATGACTGCCAACCTGATGTGCTCTAATTCCCGCGAGTGGCACTGCTGGAACTCCGTTGGGTTTCATGGGCCAAAAGCCGCACAGAAGCTGCTGGAGGTGACCCTGAAAACCCTTTCGTCACTGGATGGAATCGATACTCAGTATCAGGAGATCTTGCAGCAAGCTCAAGCTGGTGGCCCTGAAAATCTCCGTACCCGTGAAAATAAGTTAAATCGGGTCGGGGAAGGGATTGAACGTGAAAGGGAAAAGATCAAAAAACTGATCAGAGAGGTAGATAATGCTGATCCGAAACTTCTTCGTGAAATGATGTCGGAGTTGGACGAACGTGAAAAAGAACTTTCGCGTGATCGTTTAGCGCTAATTCATGCAAAAAATCGGCAACCTGATCTTCCGAAATCCACATTAGAGCTCAAGGGGTTATTGCAACATCACCTCGAAGATGTCGATATCCACTCTCATGAATTTGGTGATTTGATCCGGGAGCTGGCTCCTGAAATCCATGTCTACCTGGTACGACTCATTGACGGCGGTCATCTGCTGCCCCGTGCCAGGATCCGCCTCAATCTGGCCGGTAGTATTCCCGATGCAGCTGCGTCTCCAGAGTTACAGCAGTTA
>PAJV01000017.1 GCA_002706765.1 Gimesia sp. | reverse complement strand
GGAATCATATTCATATACATGGGAATCAGCGCCACTGCGATCAACAACAGAATGCCGTGAAAGATTGTCGATCCTTTCGTCTTCGCGCCCGCATTGACATTCACGGAACCACGTACAATCACTGATGTCACGGGCAGGCCGCCAATCATGCCGGCCGTCACGTTGCCGACTCCCTGTGCAATCAATTCACGACTGGCAGGAGAATTACGGTTTTCCGAATCGAGCTTGTCAACGGCTTCGAGGTTCAGCAGAGTTTCCAGAGAGGCCACAATCGCGATGGTCACTGCCGCCGTATAGATGGCTGGATTGGCCCACTGCGAAAAGTCGGGAAAGGTCAAAAACGACATCAGGTCACTGGCCGATTCGGCAACGGGAATCTGGACCAGGTGACTGGTTTCAATCGCCCACGGTCCGCCCAGGCGTTGAAACAGGAAATGCAGACCGACCCCCATCAGCACGACCATCAGCGGGCCGGGAATCACGGATTTTTTCAGCAGTTTGATCCGTTGCCAACCCACCAGCAGAACAATCGAAGACAATCCCACAACGGCGGCCCCCATATGGATCTCGCCTTCAAGGAGTGTCAAGAGTTCGGAGAACGTATTCTCTTTGTCCGGCTGAGAGAATGACATATCCCCTTCCGGGTCCGTATCGTGACCGACGACATGGGGAATCTGCTTCAAAATCAGAATCACACCGATGGCGGCCAGCAGACCTTTGATCACACTCGAGGGGAAAAACGCGGAAAGCGAACCGGCGCGGACGATCCCCAGCACGATCTGAATCACCCCGCCCAGCATCACCGCCAGCAGAAAGGCTTCAAACGACCCTAACTTGGCAATTTGCGCGATCACAATCGCTGTCAACCCTGCAGCAGGTCCACTCACACTGGTGCTGGATCCACTGATGGAGCCCACCACAATCCCACCGATAATCCCGGATAATAACCCTGAAAACAACGGTGCACCCGAAGCGAGGGCAATCCCCAGACACAGGGGAAGTGCTACCAGAAATACAACCAGACCCGCTATCAGATCGCGAGGCAGGTACGAAATGGGATAGCCCGAAAGACGTGCGTCATTCATGTCTATTCACTCATTAATAAATTATGGTTTGGCGGGTAACTTACAGAGACAGAAACCATTTGTGATCCCCGCAGGGACTGCATGGATGAACTGCAACTGCACTTTTTCGGGTTCTGAAATCTCGCAGGCAGAATCAGTCAGAGTCCTCAAGACGCTCCGATAGCCCCCTGCCCGAAGAGACAGCCCCCCAGACTAGTATTGTAAAATCTCATCTCGTTTTACAATAAGCTTTTACAATTTTATTCTATTTTGAATTCGGTTCCGTTTTTTGACTTTAAAAAACAGGACTTTGACTATAACTGATCAATGCCTTGAAAGGAATGGAAATTCAATTTCCGCACTGGACACCTGAGAACATTCACAACACAGAATATCAGACATTCTAATCTTATTTATCCGACAAGCCGTGGTTCATTCCTGTCCCACTTCTGCACTGCCAGTTGATTTGAGGTCCCTATGTTATCTCGCTTTTATTTTTCGCTGGTGATCTTTCTACTGGGAAGTTTCTGCTCTACAGTACAGGCAGCAGAGCTCAAAGCGACAGACTGGTCGCAGTGGCGAGGCCCCCACCGTGACGGCACCGTCAGCGATACCGCATTGCCCGAGAGTCTGTCTGAACAGTCTCTGACCCAGGTCTGGAAAATTCCCCTCGGTCCCGGTTACTCGGGCCCCCTGGTCACAGCAGACCGAATTTTCGTAACGGAAACCATCGATCAGAAAACCGAAGTCGTGCGTGCCTTGAATCGCAAAACGGGGAAACAGATCTGGAAACAGGCCTGGCCCGGCACGATCAGCGTCCCGTTTTTCGCCAAAGAAAATGGTGACTGGATTCGGGCGACCCCCGCTTATGACGGTGAAAGACTGTACGTCGCCGGCATTCGGGATCTACTCGTCTGCCTGGATGCCACCAGCGGCGAGATCCTCTGGCGGATTGATTTCGTTGACAAACTGAACTCACCGCCCCCCGCTTTCGGCTTCGCTTCTTCACCGCTCATCGTCGGCGATTCACTGTATGTCCAGGCCGGAGGCGGCTTATGCAAAGTCGATAAGTTAAACGGCGAAATCAAATGGCGGACGCTGGAAGATGGAGGCGGCATGTTCGGCAGCGCCTTCTCTTCGCCTTATTACGCCACCCTGAATGGAGTTCCTCAACTGATCGTCCAGACCCG
The DNA here is from genome assembly GCA_002706765.1 of Gimesia sp. GTDB lineage: Bacteria > Planctomycetota > Planctomycetia > Planctomycetales > Planctomycetaceae > Gimesia. The sequence goes on along the minus strand of PAJV01000017.1, from coordinate 57,404 downwards.
CACCACATTGGCAGGCGTCAATCCCGATGATGGCACCCCACTCTGGAAACAGGACATCCCAGCCTTTCGCGGCATGAATATTCTCACGCCCACGGTCCACGAGAATTCCGTCTTTACCAGCAGCTATGGCGGCAAATCGTTTCTCTTTACTCCCGGCAAAACCGGCGAACAGTCTGCCCCGCAGGAAACCTGGACCAACAGGGCACAGGGATACATGTCCTCCCCGCTGATCATTGAAGACCATATTTACCTTCACCTGCGCAATCAGCGCTTGACCTGCATCGATTTCAAAACAGGCGAAACCCGCTGGACCACAACTCCCTACGGGAAATACTGGAGTATGGTGACCGATGGGAAAAAAATACTCGCCCTCGATCAGACCGGGGATCTGCTGCTGATCCAGGCGAACCCGCAAAAGTTCGAACTGCTCGATCGACGCAAAGTCGCCGAAGATTCCTGGGCGCACATCGCTGTCAGCGGCAATGAAATTTTCATCCGCGCCCTGGATCACCTCGCAGTCTATCGCTGGAAAACTTCAGAAACCGGAAACTGACCGATTCGTATGAGCGTTCCCGAAATCCGCATTCGCACACTCAACCAGGCACCGCTGCAACAGAACGGCGATTACGTTCTGTACTGGATGATCGCCAATCGGCGGACCCGTTATAATTTCAGTCTGCAGCGGGCCGTGGACCTCAGCAAAGAACTCAACAAACCCCTGCTCGTTTTCGAAGCACTGCGTTGCGGCTACGAATGGGCCAGCGACCGTCTGCATCGATTCGTCCTGCAGGGGATGGCCGACAACCGGAAGAGCCTGCAAGACAGTCCCGCCGGCTATTACTGTTATGTCGAACCGGAAGCCGGCCATGGTGCGGGGCTGCTGGCTGCGTTGTCAAAGAAAGCCTGCGTGGTGGTCACCGATGACTTCCCCTGCTTTTTCATTCCCCATATGCTGAAAGCGGTCGCCCCCCGCTTGCCCGTGCGCCTGGAAGCCATTGATTCCAACGGGCTCCTGCCGCTGCGGGCCGCCTCTCAGATCTATCCCACGGCTTACGCGTTCCGACGCTTTCTGCACATAGCGCTGCCCGACCACCTGGACCAGATTCCCAAAATCAACCCGATGTCTCACATCGAGCTTCCCGAATTTTCCTCCGTGCCGAAGGAAATCCTCAAACGCTGGCCGATGGCATCCGACGATCTCCTGCAGGCCACACCCGAAGTACTGGCCGACCTGCCCCTCGATCATCGGGTCGGCCCGGCTGATTTTGACGGCGGGATGCAGGCAGCCGACAAAACGCTCAAACAGTTTCTCAACGTCCGCCTGGAACGTTATGCAGAAGAACGGAATCTGCCGGAAGAAGAAGTCACCAGCGGACTCTCGCCCTACCTGCACTTCGGTCATATCTCGGTGCATGAAGTATTCAAACGGCTCGCCGATCGTGAGCACTGGGATATCGAAAAATTAAGGGATCAGAAGGCGACCGGCAAACGGGCCGGCTGGTGGCAGATGAGTGAAACCGCCGAAGGCTTTCTGGACGAACTGATCACCTGGCGCGAGCTGGGTTACAACATGTGCTGGCAGCGCGATGATTATGACCAGTATGAGTCCCTGCCCGACTGGGCGCGGACGACGCTCGAAGAACACGCCTCCGACCAGCGCGATCCCTGCTACTCGCTCGAAGAATTCGAACAGGCCCGCACACACGATGCCCTCTGGAACGCCGCGCAAACACAGCTGGTCACGGAAGGACGCCTGCATAATTACATGCGAATGCTCTGGGGCAAGAAAATATTGCACTGGTCCGAATCTCCGCAGGCTGCGCTGGAGATCATGATTCACCTCAATAACAAGTACGCCGTCGATGGCCGCAACCCGAATTCGTATTCGGGTATCTTCTGGTGTTTAGGCCGCTACGATCGTGCCTGGGGACCCGAGCGACCCATCTTCGGAAAAATCCGCTACATGACCAGCGAAAACACGGCCCGCAAATTCAGCGTGGACGGTTACCTCGAACGCTACGGCAAAGAAAAGCGACAGGGTTCCCTCTTCGATTGAAGTCACAACACTCTAACGCTTAAACTGACTCCCACAACACAACCGATTTGATGGTTTAGTACCAGTCGAGGGGGAGTCCGGTTTTGAGCAGAGATCTATTTCAGGGAACGGTTCCCTACTATGCGCGTTACCGCGTTCCGTATCCGCAGCCACTCCTGTCACAGGTCTGCGAACAGGCGCAGCTGACCGGCACAGGACGACTGCTGGACCTGGGATGTGGCACGGGCGAACTCGCGATCCGCCTGGCGCCCCGCTTTCAGGAAGTCATCGCCGTCGACCCGGATGCGGAAATGCTGGCAACTGCGAAACAGAAAGCCCGGGATCAGCAGGTTCCAAATATCCAATGGCGCCATCACAGTGCCGAGCAGTTGACCGCGGAGCCAGGTTCCTGCGAACTGGTCACCATCGGTGCGGCTTTCCACTGGATGGATCGCCCTGTGATGGCGTCGCGGATTAAGACCTGGCTTCAACCGCAGCAGCCGCTGGTGATCTTGGGTTACACCAGCATCTGGAGCGGCAACGCCGCCTGGCATCCCCTGGTTCGGAATGTCTTAAAACGCTGGCTGGGCGAAAAACGGCGCGCCGGTTCAGGCGAATTCAACGAACTCGCGGCACCGCATGAACTCGTCTTACTCGACGCCGGCTACCAGCTGGAAGAAATCAGATACGAGTATAGTCAGGCCTGGACGCTGGACGACCTGCTGGGCAACCTGTATTCAACATCGTTCGCCTCCCCCGCCGTCCTGGGCGAGAAACGAGCCGACTTCGAAGCCGACCTCCGCACCACCCTGCTCGACTTCGACCGCAACGGCGTTTATGAAGAGCAGATGACGTTTTACGCGCTGCTTGCGCGGGTGGAATCAAAATAGAGTTTGACGGGTCGGGGAACGGAGATTTGGTATTCTGGTTTTTCTCACCGGATTATTTTAAAGTAAAATAGAATAGGGATTTAAACTACTCGGAATTTGGATAAGCTTCCATCATGAATATCTATGTAGCTCAGATTTATATCGAAGCAGGTGTTAACTATCCTTTCTCTCATTTGTTTCAAGTTTTTTTTGGTAAAGAACTGACGAAACGGATAAACCCTTCGGGTATCTTTATAAAAAAGTATGCCAGTGACTTTGACCTCATGTTTCGTATGAGCGCAAAAGAACATCTCAAAGAACCTGAGATCAAGGGACCAACAGTCTTTAAAAAAGATAAAGATGTGGAATATACAATATTTCTGACATTCAATAAGCTGAAAACACCTGGACCAGTTCTATACAGGCAAGTTCTCAGACAGTTAATCGATCAAATTGTGATTGTCTTAACAGATCTTGAAATTGATACTTCGAAGCTATTAGCTGACTCCAGCGACATCATTGAAACAGTAGTGACAGAGCCCAAAATGTTTAGATTTGATTGAAGCCTGTATCGAAAAAGGACAAGACTTCTCAATCGCATAGCTGAGAATCATTACTATGACTGAGTTTTTGAAAGTTAACATGAAAGATGGTGTTTTCAAAACGGTGTTGCCTCCGTTTAATAACAAAGACTGGTCTAAAATTGTTCCAAATCAGGGTTTTATCTGGATACGCAACCCCTTGGTTGAATTCTCAGTTCAGCTGGAATCCTTATTATCTGATGCTATTTTTAATACCACAGATCTCGATTTGAAATATTCAATTCATCGTCTGGAACTTGATATCTCAATTCCAACAATAGATTTTTTACGTTTTACTGAATCGAAATTCTCGCACGGTATCGATTTTATTCTTAGTGAAAAGCATCAACCTACAGGTTTTAACTTGGATTCAATCTCCCAAGAAAAATGGGCAGAAGTAATGGTTCAGAATCAAATCATTTTTACATGTCATCGACCAGCTGCCGGTGAACCTTCCATACTAACTTCCCCATCAATGGAATTCTTGAATTCAGTTATCTATAGATTATCTCGTAAATAATTTGACACTACCAACCAAAGAGAGCATCCATTCAGGACACACTTCCATGATCAAACGATACAACAATTTAAGCCTTGCAATTGCCATTCCCGGACTCATTATCCAGATTGCGGGACGTATTATAATGGACAGCGGACAGCAGACTCTCGGCTTATTGATGACACTCGGCGGAACCATAATGTTGCTGTTCGGCTTTGCTTACTATGCTAAGGCCAAAGGTCGCAGCCCTCTATGGTGTCTGGCTGGTTTTCTATCATTGATCGGGCTGGTTATTCTGGCACTGTTGAAAGATCACTCGGGTGTGAATGAGGTGTAGCGAATCCGGGACGAGGAGACTTAAGGGGTCAGAGCCCGATTCCTGTATTATCTATTTCGTCAAAGCAATATTCCAACCGTTTACATCGGTGCCGTGATGATAATCGTCAGGTTCATTCTGCTGTCCGTTCTCTCTGTGTTGATCTTCCTGCTCGGCATGCCCAATGTCGAGCAAGGTCGTCTGGAAAGTCGCAATGCCCGGGCTTTCCAGCTGGCTCAACAAATCCAAACCGGAGAACTATCTGCCGATACTGTTGATCCGTGGGGGCAGAAATTCGAAATTCAACACACGCCATCGAATGTGACGGTCGTCACTTCTCATGGCTCTAACGGGGCCTCACCAGCAGATGATTACGATGCGGACGACATTTCCACTTCCATGTCGAATCCGCCTCACAAGAGGATGAAAACTCGCAAGCAGATTCAGATGTTCGCCGCGCTTGCTTTATCCCTCAGTCCATGGCTGATCTCATATCTGCTTCGCATGCGTAAACGTCATGCTGTTCAGCAGGGGAGCGAGAGTTACTGAAGGGACAGCGACTTAATGTTAATACCGCTGACAACATTATGAGTTCAGATTACGCACGCATTCGCTATTAACTGGAGAACATGCCTGATCAGTAGCGGATCTATCGATGTCGCGCTCCGTGGTACAGATTCAGCAAACGATACTTCTCTTCGGTTTCCTGGTAATCGGTTTTCAGACGTTCCCAGACCTCTTCCAGTTTTTTTGAAACGGTGAAGGCACCATCGGAGGCGGCGTGCTTTGTGTTTGTCTTTCTCTCTCTGGGAATGATACAATCCAGTCCACCGCTCCAATAGCGCATCCGGTCATAAAATTGACTGGCATCGTATGACTCATAGAAGGGCAGAAGCGGGGCAGACTCTACCTGAAAGAGCAGACTGGCGTCCAATTCTGTTCGCGCGCGGGTCGTTTCTGCAACCTGTTGCTCTGGAACGGGAGTCAGGGGTTCTACGACCGAATTCAGAACGGGAGTTTCGAAAGAATCCATTGCGTAAATGCTTTGTGGTACGTCTTCTGCGAACAGAGAGGAACTTGCACAGCAGAAAACCATAGTCAAAAACAGTTTGAGCATCGTGAGCCGCCTGAAATCATCGGGCCTGAAAAGGAACGCCATTCGGAGCCGTGATGTAACAGAAAAGCGGAATCGTGTCGAGATCAATTGTACCCTACTCAGCGGACTCTGAAATCAATGCGCCGCCATGCAGGGGCAGTTGATTTTGCTTTCGCGACCGGCGGCGGTCGTATTCCGCGGAACTGCTGATTTCGCGACGCAATTCTGACCAGGCCCAGGGACAGCGATATTGAAAATCGGGATTATAGCCTGCAGACTTGCGGACAACTTGGGTCCGCTGGAGTGATTGCGATGGCAGGATTTGTGCCGGCACTGTTGGGACCACCTTCACGGCTGCCCGCTCGTTTTGACCGACGAAGTGACGGGGCACAACAGTTTGATGACTGGGTTTCACACCCGATATGCGGATCGGATTTTTGCGTGTCTTTGGTTTTACCGCTCGATAAATCACATCGTCTGCAGCAACAGCAGGAGAGATGCAACACAGAACCATGAGGACAGCAAAGAGTCGGGTGATCATCGTCTGTCTCCTGAAAACTTCGAATACGAACAGAAATCCCTCAAACAGGGCTTCAGTATAACAGCAACCCTGGAGTGAATCGAGAAGAATCATTCCAGACTCAATAAATGGGTGAACTGTACCGGCTTCATATTCTCACAGCATGAGGGATGTTCCAGAAACAGACATTGAGTGCACTGTCACCTCCTGTTGCCTGCGGCAATCCCGAATTGCATTCGGGATCACCCACGGGGGTTTCAGCAGAATTGAAATCCAGCAATCAACTTCGTGTCTTTCGTGGTTTCTTCAATCCTGGAATTTTACGGAAGGGTCACTGGGATCTGATTCATTATTTTCAATAGATGGGCCAGATGCCGGGGGTGGCGAGTTCGAGGACGTGATTGTCGGGGTCGCGGAAGTAGAGACTTTCTCCGCCGCGGGGCCAGCTGACGCGGCTTTCGATTTCTACGCCAGCCGCCAGCAGTCGTGCTTCCCACTGTGCAAAGTCGGCCTGTTCGATTGCGAAGGCGAAATGCACGGGGCCGTCTCCGTCGTGCGGCGGAATGACGCCCCCTTCCAGGTGGGCGGCGGTGTGTGTCGCGCCCCGTTTGAAGATCAGGAAGACACTGCGATCTCCGGCGTTCATGGCACAGAACCGCTGGTCTTCTGCCATGATTTCAAATTCAAAGAGCCGCTGATAAAAGTCGATGGCGAGCTGCAGATCATCAACGTAAATTGCTGTTTCCAGCACACCATGTACTTTCACGACTCTCTCCCCTGTTCAGGCTGCCTGCCCTGTTGCTTGTTGTTCTTCTTCTGCTGCCGCGTACTGCAGGATATCGCCTGGCTGGCATTCCAGAAACTCACAGATTTTTTCCAGCGTCGCAAAGCGAATCCCTTTGACTTTTCCCGATTTTAACAGCGAAAGGTTCTGTTCGGTAATTCCCACGTGCTTCGCGAGATCGCGGGAAGTCACTTTGCGCCGTGCCAGCATGACATCCAGGGTAATATAAATTTGCATGATATCTTGAATCACTTTCCGAAGCAGGACGGTTCTCTCATTCCACTATAACTGAATGTCACAGATCAGACCAGCGGTTAAACAATCTGGGCATGCTCTTCCGCGATCAGGCTGGCCCGCTTTAACAGGTTCGCCAGCAGAAAGATCAGTGCGCCGACTCCTGCCAGGATGAACTGATTCGAACCGACGCTGATCGCCAGCATGCGTTGTCCGGGGGGATTATGCATCGTCAAGACAACGCTGAGAGCCGCTCCGCAGACGGGAGATAATAACGCAGAGCCCATCAGACCCAGGGCAAACCGTTTCAGCAGCCGACTGTTTTGTGTGCCCAGGTAATCTTCGACACAACAGGCCTTGAGAAAACGACGCAGCGAAAGCAGTCCCCAGTACGTGGGTGCCAGCAGCAGGGCAGTCAGCAGAACCATGCCGACTTTCGTCGATATCGGCAGCGGAAAGGGAATGGCTCTGACAGGGATTCGGCCATTCTGCATCGCGATCAGGTCGGCACAAAACCAGACCCAGAGTAAAAATGCGGGCAACACCCAGAGCGTCTGTGCACACAGATAATACAGAAGGCGGCACATGACACTGGTACGATCTTTTCGAGCCATCTCAGGAATCCTTTCCAAGGGGTTTTAATGTAAGACGGCGAACTTTTATCGTTTTACGATAAACACTGCAATCCCAGTTTCACATGTTTTTGCAGAACCGGTTCCGTATTTTCATCTGAAGCTCACAGGCGGCATTCGGATAGAATGGAACGCCTGAGTGAAATTCTGGAATGAGCGGGCACGTCGTGCAAGCCGACAGAGGAGAGCCGAGGGGCTCTCTGGTTGGAGACTCGCAATTTCAAATGAGGCTCCCGTGTGCCATGGCCGGCTTGTCCGGCCGTCCTGAACGAGTATGAATAATCTGGTTCCGGATGCTCGTTCTGCTCGGTCCGAATTGTATTCTGAAGCAGCTTTTTTGATGGGGTCGCTGGTTGTTCGCGCGCACTGTTGGGCAAGCCAACAGTGGCACCCAATTTAGCAAACCAACGTAATAAGCCAACGGAAGTAGCCTGTGTAACGGTGGTATCCAACGAGACATTGGCACCCGGACGGGTGAGAGGACATTGAAATATTGTTTTTGTTGTGGGGTTCATTCTTGTGTTCGATCTGTGGTTCAGTGGTCTGTGGTTGTGTTGCATGGTGGATTATTTTCTGGAAAGGCATGGGGGCGTCAAGAGGGATGATCAATCTCATGTGGCGATACGGGTTGAGAGAGAACCGATCTGCTGCGAGGTCGGGGCGGTGCCGGGACGATGCGTTGCGATCTGCGGCGACCCGCAGGCTACCATCACGAACGGGTGTTGTTTCAGGCAGTGCAAATCTGGAATAAACAGGCTATTTTGTAGTGAAGAGCCGGAACAAGTGGCTTGTGTTTCGGTGCACAGTAAACTGGTCACGCGCGCGACTCAGTTAGGTGCTTATCCTCGGCAGCGGCACCCTGGTGTCAAGTCGAATTTGATCAGTGCGTCTGCTGCATATTTCGCCGCTAAGCCTGGGACAGCCAGGGAAACGAAAAGAAAGAGATTTTGATTTTCTGCTTGAGTTCAAGAAATAATTCCCCATAATTTTATTTACACATAATCACAGCGCTTCTGTTATTCTCAATTAGAAATCATCAGCATGATCCAATTCGATTGCGAAACCTGTTTTCAGGAATACAAAGTACGCGACGACAGGGCGGGACAGACACTGAAGTGTAAATCCTGTGGCAGTAAAATGCGGGTTCCTGCCGCGGGGGATGAGGGAGATTTCGACGACGAATACATCGAGCCCGTTCGTCCCAGCCGAAAAAAGAAAACCGGGTCCGCAAAGCAGAAGTCGAAATCAAAAGGCAGTTCCAACACGGCCGTCTATGCGATCGCAGCGGGTGTCGGACTGCTGGTACTCAGCGGACTGGGATTTCTGCTGCTGGGAGGCAAAGATGCCGGACAGAATAGTGTGGCCGGTAATGGAGGCGCTGAGAATTCTGCAACCGGGGGAGAAGCATCAACTGGCTGGTTTTCCCTGGTGGACCCACCCCGCGTTTCGACAGACTGGACCGCCGACCCCGCGCTTTCGATTGACCTGAAAGAGCGAGATGACAATTTCATCACACCCAACGCTCATTCTCCCTACATCGGAATTAAAGCCGCGGCAAAAAGTATTCCGTCAATTTCAGTCTGGAACCTGGCTACCGGAGAAGAGATCAATACATTGAGCCTCGAATTACCAGGGGAAAATAATTATTATAACCCGAAGGTCAAGCTCAGTTCCGATGGTAAAACCCTGTTGGCGACTGCACGAAACGCAAAAACAAAAATTTCCAAACTGGCAAGTTTTGATGTCTCATCTGGTAAAGTGATCGCAACCTGGGAAGCCGGCCCTGCAGAGACGAATGTTTCAACATATGAATTCTGCGGTCCATCCAAAGTGTTTATAAAGACGTTGCGCAAAGAGAATACTACGTTTATTCATGAAATCTCACTGTGGGATTTACAATCGGGCAAACAAATCAAAGATGCCCTTGCAACATCAAATCACAACGATTTCAATTCCTTTGCCTACAGAATCTCTCCAGGCGGCAAATATCTCATCGCAGGAATGTTTCGGACTTTATCTGTCTATGACCTATCGTCGCTGGAACTCGTCAAAAAGATTGAGTTATTAAAGCTCGTCAAGGCGGCGGATCCAGGGAACATCGTTTCTGATACTCTCTCTGTGATCGAGAAAGCATTCTCCGATGATGGGACAGAACTGGCATTATGGATGAAGGATTCGAATGGAACGTCTCTCTGGATTATGAACCTGAAAGATGGATCAGTCTCCAATCTGTTATATTTTCCTGGTGATCTCTATAAAGCGTTCAGCAATCCAGGCTATTCAGGTGATACGCTTGCCTGGAGTCCAGACGGAGAGGGCTGGTTAATACACGGAGCCATATTTGTTGACCGCAAGCGAAAGCAGGTCACCTGGGCACTCAAACCGGTTCCCAATGTGTTTAGCCGTGCACAGGTTTTTCTCACAGGAGACTCCCTCATCACACAGACAGACAGTGCAATGGAAGACGCGAAAGGTAATACGCTTTACGACAGGAAGCCATTCCTGGTAACGGTCCCTCTCCCCCGGGAAGAAATTCAACAATCTCTGGCTGCATACGACAGCAAGTCTGAAGCTTATCTTGGAGTCGGTCAGCAGGTCAGTCTGGAAGTAAACGTGGGGGAAATCAAATTTGGCAAACCCGATGAGGTCAAGTCGATACTGAGTGACGTCATTACGCAGCGGCTGAAAACGGAAGGCTTTGAAGTCGCCGCAGATCAACCGATTGTGTTCAAGATCGAATACCAGGAACAGGCGGGGAATACATTGCAACTTGCGAAAAATGTCAAACCCTCCGTACAGAATCCACTGGGGCGAGTCGCTACGGGACAGACACTGGAAACGACGGCTGCCCTGTTTGAACTTTCCTGGATTGATCAGGAATCACAGAAAACCCTCTGGTCGAAAAAAGTCGCCATCAATCCTCGAGTCCTGTTTTTAAGGGAAGCCACCGCAGAGGGTGCGCGCACTGAAATGTTTGAAAATCTGCAGGGCAGACTGCGGGCTGAACTCATCCCCTATTTTATACCTAAAGACGACAAACTGAAAATGCTGCCCTTTGAAATCGAGTTACCAGACTGATGATTCAGGCGGAAAGCTGGCATCTGCAGGCATGGCTTCTTATTGATTTTATCAACCAGGATTGAATAAAAGTGAGCATTCCAAGCACAATACTGGACCAAGAGGTCCGTTATTGTTTGTCAACGTTTCTGCTCACTTTGAAAATGTAAAAGGTCCTGAGTTATGTCCAAATCTTTCCGTTATCTGTCTGGTTTATTTTTACTGATGGTCGCTGGAATCGGCTCTGAAGAAATCCATGTGGCGCACGCTTCCGCGCCTGACCAGTGCGATCAGGAAGCAGATCAGGAAAAAACTGAGGGAGAAAAGCGGCTGAGCAAATTCATGCGGGAGAAGCTGACCAGCTCGCAACAGGTTCTGGAAGGACTGATGGTGGAAGATTATGACCTGATGCAGAAAGGGGCCCAGCGGATGATCGAGATGAGTAATGCTACTGAATGGCAGGTAATTGAAGGTCCCATATTTGCAAGACAGAGCGATGAATTCCGTTCCACCGCAAAAGAAGTGATCAAATTTGCCAAAGAAAAAAACCTCGATGGTGCGTCGCTCAGTTACCTGCATTTAACGATGACCTGCATCGCCTGTCACAAAAAAGTCAACAAGGTCATGATCTCCCAACGTTAATCTTCCAGAGATGGCTACAAAACGCAAACAGGGGAATGTGAATCGAAATCACAGTCCCCTGTATATTTAAGCTGAATCAACTCGTTTACTTTTCAGTAGCAGCCGTCGAAGCGGTCTTTTCTGCGGGTTTCGCAGGCAGAATACGAATCACGCGTCCGCTCTGATGTTTATCGCCGTCCATCTCTACCGTGCGAATGCGGATCAGATGGGTTCCCGGCTTCAGACCGGCAGGCAACTTCGTCCGCCAGAGATGCGAAGATTTTTTCGCTTTGGGCAGATCGCGATACTTCTTACCTTCCACAGCGTTCTCTGCTTCAGACAGTTTGTTGAAGCTGGGATCAATTTCGTCAATCTGTTCCATGGCTGTCCAGCTGCCGGACTCTCCGATCAGCATTTCTACTTTCGAGCGTTCTGAGCCATTGAAAATATTGGCAAAGATCTCGGTTTCAGCAGTCTGATCTGCAGTCACCTCTTCGGGTGCCAGAATATTCATCTGATAACTGGCAGCACGGCCGGCGGCCCGGAAATCGAGATCGTATTCGGTACCGTCAAAAGTGATGATCGAATATCCGTTCGGCGCACCGTCCGCCATCATCGTGTGGGGAATCCCCCGCTCATCCGGTGACCCCGACCACCAGCTGCCACTGACTGTGACATTGATAATATGATGGTGTGGTTTTGGTCCACGCCAGCCATCTTCTTTCGTGATGAAGCGATGCTCATGATGATGCGTGTGTCCGGAGATCGACATGCAGAACGGACGTTTTTCAATGAGGCGATACAGGTCCTGACGATCTTCCACCCCTACCAGCGGGATATGCATCATCAGTACGACCAGCTGGTCATCGGGAATCTGCTGCAGGTCATTTTTCACGAACTCGATCTGCTCTTTTCCCAGGCCACCTTCATAATGGCCTTTCTTCTCCATTTCTTTTTTTGTTTTATTTTCTTCGGGAACAATCCAATTGATATCGTCCAAAACGATAAAGTGAACCTGCCCGTAATCGAACGAATAATAAGCCGGTCCAAAAGCCCGTTCAAACGTTTCATCACTCAACTTGTCATTGGGTGCATCATAATTGATGTCATGATTTCCGATCACGTTGTACCAGGGAATTCCGAGCAGCGCGATGCCCCGGGCCTGTGATTCAAACAGGGAAAGGTCGTCAAACAGAATATCTCCCAGTGTCACGCCAAACGAAGCATCAGTGCCCACCAGTTCTTCAATGACATCATGGGCAATGTAATCGATTTCTTTCTGATCTCGTGGTTGGGGATCACCAAAAAAGATCGCCCGGAACTGTGCTGGCTCTTTTTGAGGGTAGAGAGGAAAATCAACCGAAGCAGGCAGCGGACCTGTCGGCTTGACGCCCGGATATTTTGACTGGGGAGATCCCGCGGGTTTATGAATATAGTAAAATTCCGGCGTCAGATTTTTGCTGAGTGGCGTTCGCCAGCCCTGGGGTTTGATGACAAATAAAATGGTGTCGTCGTTTACCGGCAGTTCATATTTTCCGGCTTGATCAGTACAGACGACTTCACGACCATTGGAAACACGCACACAGCCCAGCCCCTGCTCGCCCGGATCTCGTTTGCGGTTACGATTCGTATCCTGAAAAACATATCCGGTGGCGGTCTGCTGAACTTCAGGCTTTGATTCGGCCTGAACCGGCATATTCAGGGAACCGAGCAGCAGACTTCCCAGTACGATTTTTGCGAGTATGATTTTTGATAGTGACAATCGACTCATGTAATTTCCTTTGTATTTCGAAATCAAAAGCAATGCTTAATCTGGTGTATTAATATGGTACGTGTTCCCAGCGACAGACAAAACCGACCGATGAGAACTTCTTTGTTTTGCCCCGAACCAGTGCAGTGTACGATTGACGAGAACTATATGACGTGTGGCATATCACCGCTGATACTCTACTGTTTAAATAACACAACCGGAGTGCGGCGTATTTGAACCGACTCCGGTTGTTGAATTCTAAAAGATCAATTCTCTTGAACAGGTTTTAGACTGTGTCCAGTTTTACTGTAGCGTCTCCAGGACCATTTGGAGCGAGTATAATAGATTGAGAGACACTATAGTTAAATGTGATACGCTCTAAAAGTTATCGATGACTTCTCGGCCTGAACGGGTGCCTAATGCCTGTAAAATGGTTTGACTGATGTTTTCCGAAATGAAGCGGCAGGAACCATCGACCAGACAAACCTGAACTCCGCCATCATGCAGACTGCGCATGGCAGCAATCTGGGTTCCGTCGTTGGCCTCGCTGCAGGGCATTTCCGTGGTACTGCTGCATCTGCTCAGAATGTCGGCTGTCCGGCTGTTCGGACTGCGTCCCGCACTGAAGGCAGAGCCTCCCATCCCGGAATAAACCCAGGCACCACGGGCATCGGCGGTCACATCATTCAGATAGGCTAATTCACCCACCAGAAAGGTGTTGGTCGTTCCATCTTTGATATCCCGGATATTCACGGACGAATTCATTGTAAACACGCCGCCCGTGGTATTGTTATAAGAAGCCGTCAGGTCCCCTGAACCATAATTGGCTCCATAGTTTCCGCGTGACATGTGCTCCAGAGAACGGAAGGCAACATTGCTGCGCCGGTCCCAGGGGTGGCTGGGGCAGCGATAGGCGGCAGGAGAATAATGTCCGAAGATGTTATTCATGTAATCCAGTGGATCGCCGGCATTCAATACCGGTACCGCATTTTCCCATAAGGCGCTCTGTTCCATCTGGGGCAGAACAAAGACCAGCCAGTTGCCTCCCATACTTTCCCCATTGAAGCTGCCACACTCCTGGGCGCCGGTCAGGATGGTGGGGGGATTCCCAGCACAGGGGCCGATCACACCACCGGGAGGAAAGACATTGTGCGTGTCATGGTAATTCTGTAACGCCAGTCCCAGCTGTTTCAGATTGTTTTTACAGCTGCTGCGACGGGCGGCTTCTCGTGCCTGTTGCACGGCAGGTAAGAGTAAGGCGATCAATATCGCGATAATGGCAATGACGACCAGCAGCTCAATTAAAGTAAATCCTCGGCGTTTTCTGGAAGTCTGATTCACGGGCTTAACTACGAATAGTAAGCGTTGCATCATGCTCTCCTTCATAAATAAAAAATGACATAGGACAATTTCTGTTTTGAAAACCATTCCGATGTATGAGTGCAGGGCTCTCCCGTCTGGGAGCTTCCCTGCGCATACTATGAAAATGATTTCTGTGAGCAGAATCACTGACAGACTGAGTTTTAAGGTCTGTCAGTGATCTCGAGCGTTTTTTCACGAGCAGCAGCGAAAGGCAATCTGGTTCTGATCCAGATCCATACTCAGGGATGGCTTAAGGATCGGTGTATTCGGGAGTCGGAGTCGAATCGCCGGGCACACCTTCCTCTGGTTCTCCGGAACAACCAGAAGTTGTCAGAGCCAGACAGGTAAAACAAAACATACATAACAATAATTTCTTCATCACTAGTCTTTCCGATAATAGAATCTTACAGATAAGTCGAGGAATGATTTTGCTGATCATTCCCCGACTTGTACTTGTTGAATAAACCTGAACCCAATCTGCCTGAGCCTGATTGCACCGTGCGATCTCAGGCAGTTCAAATGATTCTTGAGAGGGTTCGGTCTTAGAAGTTGTCGATGACTTCACGACCCCCGCGGGTACCCAATGCACTCCAGATCGTCTGGCTGATGTTTTCTGAAATGAAGCGGCCGGAACCATCTACGAAACAGACCTGCACACCACCACTATGCAGACTGCGGGCAGCGGCAATTTGAGTTCCATCATTCCCTTCGGTGCAAGGCTGTTCCGTCGTTGTACTGCAGCTGGCCAGAATGTCGGCCAGCGTACTGTTCGGGCCACGGCCGGCACTGAAAGCGGATCCCCCCATCCCGGAATAAACCCAGGCACCACGTGCATCAGCAGTGACATCATTGGTGTAAGTCAACTCACTGACCAGCAATGTGTTGGTGGTACCATCTTTGATGTCACGGATACTCACAGAAGAATTCATCGTGAATACACCACCTGTCAGGTTATTGTAAGAGGCTGTCAGATCACCAGCGCCGTAGTTGGCACCATAATTGGCACGGGACATATGCTCCAGAGCCCGGAATGCCACATTGCTGCGACGGTCCCAGGGATGGCTGGGGCAACGATAAGCTACGGGCGAAAAATGACCAAAGACGTTATTCATGCTGTCCAGCGGATTTTGTGTATTCAGAATGGGAGCCGCTTTTTCCCACAAAGAACTTTGTTCCATCTGAGGCAGAATAAAGACCATCCAGTTTCCCCCCATACTCTGCCCACTGCATTCCTGGCTGCCTGAAAGATTAGTGGGAGGCGTACCGGCACAGGTTCCAATCACACCACCGGGAGGAAAGACGCCATGTGTGTCATGGTAGTTTTGTAGAGCCAGCCCCAACTGCTTGAGGTTGTTTTTGCAGCTGCTGCGGCGGGCGGCTTCCCGCGCCTGCTGCACTGCGGGTAACAGTAACGCAATCAAAATTGCGATGTTGGCAATTACCACCAGTAATTCAATCAAAGTAAATCCACGACGTGGTGCTGATTGAACAGCACGCGCACCGGCAAGGCGCGAAAAGCGAAGAAGCATCAAGCATCCCCTCAAAAGCAAAGAATGAAAAATAAAAATTGTTTCAGCGTTTCAAGGCACTTTGCTGCCGGTGTCGGTCTTGACTGACCAGGGCTCGGGGGAAGAAAACTTCACACTCCGAATTTTTGGGAATCTTACTGATGGATTATTAAGATTACATGTCCGAAAAATGAATACTTCTACGTGAGCATCGCCGGTTCAGACCACAACAGAATCACAGCAGGCGACGAACCAGGAGTTTGTTCGTGAGAAGAATCCCCGTTTCTCAGCTGCTTTCATTCGATTTGAATCGAAGCCTGAACTCAAAAAAAGCCGACGCCAACAACAGGTAACCATCGATTCTTTATTTACCAGAAATTGTTCCGTTTCATTTTCAAGTGCTGGCGCGTCAGGAATCATCCAGCATTACTCCGGCAGTCAGACAGTGCTGCAGCAGCGACTGGCGGTAAAGTATTTTGACTTATTCCACATTTTTCCCAAAAAACCATGTAACGCTGTGGTAATGCAACCAGTAGGGAAAACCGATTCTGACCGGTTAATAAACGATATCTGTCGGTCGGGGATTGACGACAATCAGGGGTTTTCGCATAGTAAAGGATGCCACTTACCGCTCCGACTTTCCTGGCAGGAGCCAATGCCCCAACGATTTGCCCAACTGATTTGACAGAGGAACCCGCTCACATGCAGAAATCACCGAAACCCAGGCTGATTTGTCTGACACTGGCATATTTCGTGATATTTCCGGCTCTGATTTTTCTTCTCTCCGGCTCGGAGATATCAGCGGCAGAACAGACGCAGACATTACGGGTTCTCTGTTACAACATCCATTATGGACAGGGAACCGACGGAAAATATGATGTCGCCCGGCTGGCAAAAGTCATTAATGATACAAAGCCGGACCTCGTCGCGCTGCAGGAAGTGGATGTCGGTGTGAAACGCTCCGGGCGAGTCCATGAAGCACAGCGTCTGGCCGAGCTCACAGGTCTGGCGGTCCGGTTCGGCCCGACGCAACATTATGAAGGAGGCCTGTTCGGCAACGCTGTTCTGACACGACTGCCGATTCTGGACGTAATGATCCAGCCTTTACCTTATACGGAAAGTACGCCGCAACTGGTGACTTACCCCCGTGGTGCAGTCATTGTGACTGTCCAGGGGAAAAACGGAAAACCACTCCGATTTATCAGCACGCATTTTCAACATAATCTGCCGGAAGACCGTATCGAAGAGGCGAAAGCGATCAACAGGCTTTTCACTTCAGATTCCGAGATCCCCACCATCCTTGCGGGTGACATGAATGCCACTCCTGATGCGGAACCGATTCAGATCCTCCTGAAACAATGGACTAATGCCATCGATGAAAAAGCCACGCCGACCGCTCCCTCCACCAAACCCCGGTCGCGCATCGATTACATTTTTTTCAGACCGGCTGCTGATTTTGAAATCATTGAAACCAAAGTCATCGACGAGCCCCTGGCATCCGACCATCGGCCGGTCTTTGCCGTGCTGAAATGGAAACAGAAATAAGTTCCAGCGACATTTTCAGAAGTCTCTATCACAGATATTGAAAGTTCGGTCATGCGTCATTGTTTCAACTGCTTTGCTCTGATTTTTGTGTTCCCGGTATTTCTGAAGGCTGCGGAACCCCAGGCAACCTCCGTCAGTTCGATTCGCGTTCAGCCCGGTTTTCAGGTCGAGTTGCTGCGTTCTGCACAGCAGGACGAAAGCTCCTGGATCAGCATGACCTTTGATGACCGGGGCAGAATCATTCTCGGGCTTGACGATGTGGGCCTCGGTCGCATCACATTAAATAACGATCCGACTAAAACCAGTTTCGAAAAAATCGACACTACGTTCAAACACCCGCGCGGCGTCCTGTATGCGCATGACAGTCTGTATGTGAGTGAGACCAATGGTGAGGGACTGCATCGCCTGAAAGATACCACCGGCGATGACCAGTTTGACCAGAGGCAGCTCCTGAAAAAGCTGGACTACCGCAGTCGCTTCGGGCATGGCCATAATCAGATTGTGCTCGGCCCGGATAAGAACATCTACCTGGTCGTCGGCAACGATGTCGCGTTTCCGGAAGGCATCTCCCCCGATTCACCCTACCGCAATCCCCGGAACGATCATCTGCTGCCCAACCCGCACGACGCCGGCCAGGACAACCGGGTCGGCTACATCCTGAAAACCGATCCGGACGGTAAGGCATGGGAAATCGTCGCAGGCGGCTTTCGCAACCAGGTTGACATGGCATTCAACCCGGACGGGGAAATGTTTACCTACGACGCCGACATGGAATGGGATATCGGGCAACCCTGGTATCGCCCGACCCGCATCAACCATATTATTCCCGGCGGAGAATATGGCTGGCGGTGGGGGACCGGCAAATGGCCCGAGTATTATGCTGACAGTTTACCTTCCACACTCAATACCGGCCTGGGTTCTCCCACAGGCATGGTCTTTGGAACCGACGGCAGTTTCCCGGCCCGCTTTCAGCAGGCACTCTACATCGCCGACTGGCAGAATGGACGGATCCTGCTGGTCGACCTGATTCCGCAAGGCGCCACTTATACGTGCCAGTATGAAGTCTTTCTGGAAGGGGGGCCGCTGAATGTCTGTGATATGCAGTTTGGCCCCGACGGTGCTCTGTACTTCATTACCGGCGGTCGTGGTTCCCAGTCTGGATTGTACCGGGTGACTTCACTGCCGGATCAGAAAACGAAATCAAAGGCGCCCGAAATCAGCGAACAGGTAACACTCCAGGCAGCAACTGCCCGACAGCTCCGAAAAGACCTGGAACCCTATCTCAGCAAGCCGGTCCCCGAGATCGAGACGCTCTGGAAGCATTTAAGCAGCGAAGATCGCTGGCTGCGTTTTACCGCTAGACGCGCCATCGAAAACCAGGATGTTTCCCGCTGGCGAGATCGGGCGATTTCAGAAACCGATCCCACTGCTGCCATCGCCGGTCTGATCGCCTTAAGTCATCAAGGCACGGCTGAAAACCGCGATGCCGTCCTGGCTGCTTTGAACCGTATCGAGCTGAACTCGCTCGATCAGCAACAGTTGCTCGCACTGCTCCGGGCTTACCAGCTCTGCTTAATCAGACTCGGTTCCCCCACGGAGACCCAGGCAGATGAATTGAAACAGCGACTGAAGCCTCTCTATCCTCATGCGAGCAGCAGTGCGAATCATCTGCTGGGTGAGCTGCTGGTTTATTTAAATGCAGAAGAGGTCGTGCCACAAACATTATCACTGCTCACTGAGATCTCAACACAGGAAGAACAGATCCGGGCAGCACGCACTCTCACTTTCGCAAAACAGAATTGGACCAGAGATCAGCAGCAGCAGATTCTTCAGTGGCTGGCACACGCCCGCACTTTTATCGGCGGTAAACAGCTCACCGAGCGACTGCGAGATATCCGCGAAGACTTTCTCAAGACGCTCTCCGATCAGCAGCGTCAGCAGTTCAGCAAAGAAATTGCGGAGTTGGATAAACCGCTGGTCGAAGCAGAACTGGTTCCGGCTCGTCCGGTAGTTCAGGAATGGACGCTCAGCGAACTGGAACCGCACCTGGCCGCTGTAGCGTCAAAGCGGTCTTTCAAAAGTGCACGCCAGGCACTCCTGGCCGCCAACTGTCTGAAATGCCATCGCATCGGCTCCACCGGCGCGCAGGTCGGACCTGATCTGACAACGGTCGGCAAGCGGTTCGACAGCCGCGCGATTCTGGAATCGATTATCACCCCCTCCAAGGTCATGGACGAAAAATATCTTTACACTGTGTATGTTCTCACAAATGGAAAAATTGTGACCGGGCGCCCCGTTGGTGTGAGCAAGACGACGATAACAGTGGAAACGGATCCTATTCGTCAGACAACCGTCCCCGTGGCCCGGGAAGAGATTGAAGAATCCATCCTTTCCAAAACATCACCCATGCCCGCGAATCTGATTGATGTACTGACGCAGGAAGAAATCCTGGACCTGCTGGCTTACCTGAAGGCAGGCGGAGATCCGCAGGCACCCTCGTTTCAAAAGTAATCAGCAACCTGATAGGACCTGCTCTTATTATGACCGTCAATAATTGTATGAAACATTTCATGCTGCTGCTCTTACTGTGTGCATCCAATAGACGGTTGCTGGCAGCCGATCCGGTCAACATTCACAGCCTGCCCAACGACCTGCAGGTTCCCAGCGTCACGCAGGAAACACCACAACCGGGGAAACGGGTCTGGCAGCAGAACCCGGGGTTCGAGCAAACCGAAATCGCGCATGCCCTCTATCTGCCCCCTGACTGGAAACCGGACAAAACCTATCCGGTGATCGTGGAGTACCCGGGGAATGGCGGCTATTCGAATGCCTTGAATGATGTCAGCAAAGGACGCGTACAGGACTGCAAACTGGGATTTGGCCTGTCCGCCGGTCAAGGGATGATCTGGGTCAGCCTGCCTTTCGTCGACCCCAAAACTGGCAAGCATGCTCTCCAGTGGTGGGGCGATCCCGATGCCACCGCGGATTACTGCAAACAGACCGTCGCCCGGATCTGCCGGGAATTCGGCGGCGATTCCGAGAATGTGTTTCTGACCGGTTTCTCCCGCGGCGCGATTGCCTGCAATTATATCGGCCTGCGTGATACTGAAATTGCGGCTCTCTGGAAAGGCATGCTGCCGCACAGCCATTACGATGGGGTGCGAAAATGGAATTACCCTGACAGTGATGTGCTCTCTGCCCGCAAACGACTGGCACGACTGGGCAGGCGACCTCAATTCATCACGCAGGAAAAATCGACCCGCGCCACGGAAGCGTATCTGAAGAACTCTGATTCTCCCGACCAGTTTACTTTCATGGCAATCCCCTACCCCAATCATTCCGATGAATGGGTGCTGAAAGACATCCCCGAACGAACCAGGGCCCGCCGATGGCTGGCTGATTGTCTTGAAAACTGATATTAATGAACTCATATGCCGCATTGTGATGAGTCTGAATTCTGATCTGCCCTCCAGAGGAATCAACCTTATGTCAACTCGACAGCTGCACTCCCTGCTATTATTGATGATCGTCATTCCCTGCATGCTTTCCCCTGTGCGATCTATTTTTGCCCAGGTTGAAAAACGGCCGCACATCAAAATTCGTGGCATCTATGGCGGCGCGCCGACACAGTTACTGGAACAAAATAAGAGGTTGCCCGAACTGGGTGTGAATGCGATCTTCATGGGTTCCGGAAGCTTAACAGCCGAGCGCATTGCGTCATTAAAACAGCAGGGCGCACAAGTCTTTGCCGAATTCAATACAATGCACGTGGCCAACTATCTCAAAGACCATCCCGCTGCCGCCCCGATCGGCGTCGATGGAAAAATCTCACCACCGCCGCAGGGCTGGCAGGGCATCTGCCCGACGCATGCCGGTTATCGCAAATATCGGATGGACGAGTTCCGCAGAGTACTCCGGGAATATGAAATCGACGGCATCTGGCTCGATTATCATCACAGCCACGCCAGCTGGGAACGTGCGGTTCCCGACATGCCTGATACCTGTTTTTGCGAACGCTGTCTGAACCAGTTTCAGAAAGATACCAACACATCTCTACCTGATGCGCCCACTTCGGAACTCTCGCAGCTTCTGCTGGGAAAACAGAAAGCTGCCTGGGTGCAGTGGCGGTGTGATATCTTTACCGACTGGGTCCGCGAGTTCCGTTCGATCCTTGACGAATCACGTCCCCAGGCGCTGCTGGGAACATTTCACTGCCCCTGGACTGACACCGATTTCAATGGCGCACTCAAAAACAAACTCGCCATTGATCTCAAAGCACAGGCAAAATACATCGATGTCTTCAGTATCATGCCGTACCACGCACGGTTCAATCATCCAGAAGATCCTGCCTGGATCTCACGCCAGACCGCGTGGTTGGGAAAATACCTGGACATCAAAGGCGCACCGGGAGAACGACATAAAATCTGGCCGATCATCCAACTCTCAGACTGGGGCGAAGCGGTGCCTGTGGAACAGGTACATTCGGTTCTGGATCACGGCACCCGGCTGCCTGCGACCGGCGTGATGGTTTTCCGGTGGGGTTCTCTCCATTCACAAACAGACAAAGTTGAAGCGATGATCGAATACTATCGCGCGATCAAACCATAGACGTCTGGTTTTGTATTCGTTGACATCCCGGCAGGCGCGATCTATAACCGAAGCGGATACCAACCACAACGCTTAAGGATAGATCGCGATCATGCTGACAGTTCTCTCACCTGCGAAATCACTGAACCTGGAGTCGCAAAAACAGACTTCCAGATTCTCGACCCCGGAATTCCTGGATGAAGCGGAAGCACTCATCAAAAAACTGCGCCGGATGTCGAAAAAGTCGTTGCGGGAACTGATGGGGATCAGCGAGGAGCTGGCGGAGTTAAATTACGAACGCTTCAATCAATGGTCGCGTCCCTTCACAACAGAAAATGCCAAACAGGCGGCCCTGATGTTTAACGGCGACGTTTACCAGGGTTTACAGGCGGAACAGTTCAAGGCCCGCGATCTCGCATTCGCCCAGGATCACCTGCGGATTCTTTCCGGACTGTATGGAGTGTTACGACCTCTGGACCTGATGCAGGCGTATCGCCTGGAAATGGGAACCAGCCTCTCCACGCGCAGCGGAAACTCCCTGTATGACTTCTGGGGGGAAAAAATCACCCGCTTCCTCAATCAGGAACTCGAAACACACAAACACACGGAACTGGTCAACCTGGCATCGAATGAATATTTCAAGTCGGTCAAAGCCCGACTGCTGACAGGTCCGGTGATCACACCGGTGTTTAAAGAAATCAAAGACGGGAAATCACGTACGATTGCCTTATTTGCGAAACAGGCACGCGGCCGGATGGCAGCCTGGATCATCCATAACCGCATTGATCAGCCAGACCAGCTGCGCGACTTCAATCTGGACGGCTATGAATTTCAAGCGGATGCATCGACGGCTGACAAGTTGACATTCTCCCGTCCGCAACCGCCGCCCGTCGGTAAAAAATAACACCCTTTTGATTGAGACATAACCAATGAAAGAGAACGCCCTACCTCAGCAACTCGACCAGATGATTACCAGTTACTGGGTTTCTCAGAGTATTTATGCCGCCGCCAAACTGGGGATTGCCGACCTGCTGGTCGCTGGTCCTCAAACGGCAGAACTACTGGCCGCCGCTACCAGCACCCATGCCGGTGCCCTCTATCGCCTGTTACGGGCCCTGGCGAGCGTTGGCATCTTCGCTGAGAACGAACAACACGAATTCGAACTGACTCCCCTGGCGGAGTACCTTCGCAGCGATGTTCCCGGTTCCAAACGGGCGATCGCCCTGATGAGTGGCGACGAACAGTTCCAGGCCTGGAGCGAGATCATCTACAGCATCCAGACCGGCAAAACGTCGTTCGATAAAGTTTTTGAAAAACCCATCTTCGAATATCTCTCTGATAACCCCGATAAAGGACAGATTTTTGACCAGGCAATGACAGGCATTCATGGCAGGGAAACCGGGGATATTCTCAACACCTATGATTTCTCCGGGATTGTAACCCTGATGGATGTCGGCGGTGGAAACGGTTCTAACATCGTTAATTTTCTGCAAAACTACCCAGAGATGAAAGGCATCCTGTTCGACCTGCCTCAAGTCATAGAACGGGCACAGCCGCATATTGAACAGGCAGGTTTGACAGACCGCTGCCAACTGATCGCAGGCAGCTTCTTTGAATCCGTTCCCGCCGACGCCGATGCCATTTTCCTGCGACATATCATCCATGACTGGGACGATGAGAAAGCACTCACAATCCTGCGTCATTGCCATTCAGTGATGTCGGAGAACAGCAGGCTACTGGTTGTCGAAAGCGTCATCCCCGAGGGGAACGATCCTTTCCCGGGCAAGTTCCTCGACCTGGTCATGCTGATGATCCCCGGTGGTAAAGAACGCACGGCTGAAGAATACGAGGCTCTTTTTGAACAGGCGGGCTTCAAACTGACGCGTATCATTCCCACGGAATCGGCACTAAGTATTATTGAAGGAATCAAAGCCTGAATCTCCTGTTGTCTTGTCAGGGAAAGCGAATCGAACAACCGGCGCCGACGAAGTAAGCATCCGCAGCGTCATTTAACCCGACACCCGCACTCATATCGAGCTGCAGGTTGTTGGTGATCAGATAAGTAAAGCCAGCATCAAAATAGTGTTCGGTGCGCGCCGTTCGCGCACCGCTGGGAATCAATACAAACCATTCGGTGAAGGCTCCCAGTTTCTCAGTCAGGGTATAACCGACCGAACAGGATTGGGCGATCTCGAGAAACGATTCGCCGGAGTCATCCACATCACCATAACCTTGGGTAGAGGCAGCGACATTCACAAAATCATTGAGCGTCCAGGCATAAACCAGGTCGATACCCGGTTCGACCTGGTTCGCAGTAAACGCAGCACTTCCTGTCGGCACACTCATGGAAGTAATCAGAGCCATCTCAGGCAGGATCCCCTGCTGAGGCGTCAGGGCAAACTGCAGCGCCAGCCCCAGATCCTGACTTCCGAAAGTCGTATTCTGATAGAGACCCGCATCGGTTGCCTGTTCCAGGGGAGAAAACGACAATCGGAATTCCATCCAGTCAGCAACAATCCCCCGCCGAAACAGGAATTCCCCGAATGACTGATATTTGACATCTGCTCCCTGTTCTTCGCTATCGAGATACGTATAGCCGAACTCAAGCTGGGTGACGCCTTTCCCCACCGTTACCGACGTCGACGTAAAATTAGGACGGTCGGTCTGCAGAGGTTGATCGAGTTGTGGCCCTCCATTACAGCCGGTGCTGCCTTTCCATTGAAACAAAGTCCCGCATTCGGGAGTCAGATTGAGGAGCCGGCAGCGTGGAAGTTCATATTCGACTGCGGGAGTTTCGACAGATTCGGATGCGAGCAGACTCTGATCGAAGAGACTTTCACTGGTTTCAGCAAGTGAGTTACCGGCGCAGCAGAGCAACGTGATGCTGACGAACAGGCCAGGCCAGGCTCGCAGACAAAACTCATACATGGGATCTGTTCTGAATTGGATTCCGGGGCATGTTGAATTTATCGGAAATCTGACCCGTATCTGTTAATCCAAATCTAAGGCGCGATCAAAGACACATCGCCGGCCTCCGCAACCTAAGATATTGTAATAGCAAGAGATACAGCAGATGCGTTTCAACCCGTAATTCTTCAGCTCTGACTGACCTGGGGACGTTGAAGATAGAAATCGGCATCACATTCGAGTACGCTGAGCTGATAACTTGATTTCAAAAGCCGGGGACACTTCACCATGCACCGATACCAGATCCTGCTGACAATCCTCTTTTCGCTGATGCTGGCTGCTGCAGACAGCCTCGTCGCGACAGCCGGGGAACCCCAGATCGTCGCACATCGTGGTTTGCTTAAAGTGGCTCCGGAAAATACGCTGGCCAATTTCCGAGCCTGCCTGGAATTGAGGCTGGGATTTGAATTCGATGTGCAGCGCAGCAAAGACGGACACCTGGTCTGTATTCATGACAGCACCCTCAATCGAACGACAAATGGCACAGGGAACGTGGCCGATCTGACACTGGCGGAAATCAGAGAACTGGACGCTGGCAGCTGGTTCGATCCCCGCTTTAAAAACGAACGGGTCCCTACCGTCGAAGAAGTATTTCAACTTGCCGCTCAATATCGGCAGCATGAGCTTCTGATTGCCGTCGATTTCAAAGAGGCAAACGTTGAACAGGATGTGGTCGATCTGGCCCGGAAACAGGGAATACTCAAGCGACTTATCTTTATTGGACGAACTATCCAGGAGCCACAGGTAAGAAAAAATATCAAGGCTGCTTCCCCCCAAGCAGAAACAGCGGCAGTCGCCAATAACATGACCGAATTTTCCTCAGCCCTGTCGGAACCGGATGCAGACTGGGTGTATGTGAGGTATCTGCCCACACGAATGGAAATAAAACAGGTGCATGCTGCCGGAAAGAAGTCGTTTATCGCGGGTTCTGCCGTCAGTGGAAATCTTCCGAAAAACTGGCAGCAAGCGACTGACGCCGGCATTGATGCGATTCTCACCGATTACCCGCTCGCCCTGCGAGCCATGTTGCAGCAATCGAAAACGACTGGTAATTGATTCTCGCAGGCAGACTGGAAGTACAGCTTCCAGGCGGACTGTGCGGGCTTGCGGCTCCTGTTGTTGCCGTGGTAAACATGCCTGGAAGCCTTCAATTCTGTTGATTGAATCCACAGCTGGTTGAAAAATAAATGTTTAGTATGCATAATACTTTACAGGGGCCCCTTGCGCTTAGTTTATCCGGCTGATACTTACATCGAGAATTTTATGTCACCTCTCACTCTTGAGGATCAGGTTATTGTCGCACTGCGACGAATCACGCGTGCCATCGATTTACACTCCCGGGGGCTGATGCAGGAAATCAACCTGACAGCGCCCCAGTTAGCATCCCTTCAGACAATCGCACGCCTGCAGCCGATCACGGTAGGAGCACTGGCAAAATCGATCCATCTCAGCCAGGCCACGCTCACTGGAATCCTGAGCCGACTGGAATCTCGAAACCTGGTCACACGCGGCCGCAGGGGGCAGGACAAGCGAACCGTCGTCGTCGAATTGACCGAAGAAGGTCAGGCGATGATCAAAAACGCTCCTTCTTTACTACAGGACCGTTTTCGTCGCGAACTCCTGATGCTGCAGCAATGGGAACAGACGCAGATGCTTTCTACTTTGCAACGTATCGCGTCGATGATGGATGCCGAAAACATCGATGCCTCTCCCGTCCTGTCTGCAGGAGATGTCTCAACCTCCTCAGAACACGATACGGAATATCTGAACGATAACCCTGTGACTGTGCATGATCCACAGTGAGTGATCCTCAGCGATCATATCAGCGGAACGCGGATAAAAAGACGAAAAAACTGCAATACATACGAACAGCGCCCCGTCACTGTTGTAATCTGCCCCGCTGCCAGTCCACATCAGCCTGTATATGTAATCTGATAACACTCTGCCGGTGATAACAGAACGCCTCTCCCTAATGCAGGTAAGTCAGTTCCTCACGTTGTTTTCAGCCGCAATTAAAAACTGAGGCTTGACACTTAATATTCCATTGTGTACAAAACATTGCACACTAAGCATTATTAAACTACAAACGTGGTACAGAAAGTGAATCGCATTTACTGACGCTCCTTATCTGTATCAACATAACACTGCTGAAACAGTTATGTTGCTGGATTGACTGCTTTGATGATAATACCCGTTCATCGCATCTTCAGAATTTGACTTTACTTTGTAGTCTAATCTTTTTCATATACTAGAGCAGATTGCTCTGAAGCCCGTAAAACACAGCCAAATGGACAAGGCCAAACAACTGATATTTCGCGAGCCCTCTCTGGAAGATGGTCTCGCCATAACCAATCTGGTGAAGAACTGCCCTCCCCTGGACGTGAATTCCCATTACGTCTCCCTGTTGCTTTGCCGCGATTTTTACGATACGTGCGTTCTGGCCGAGCACGATTCCCGCATCGTTGGCTTTCTCTCGGCTTATTGCCCTCCTCATCGGGAAAACACGATCTTTATCTGGCAGGCAGCCGTCGACAGCAGTGTGCGCGGCTGTGGAGTCGCATCCCGTATGCTGGATGCCCTGCTCTCACGTGAGAGCCTGTCTGACATCAACCACCTGGAAACGACGATTACACCTTCCAACAAATCGTCTCAAAAGCTGTTTCGCTCTCTGGCGAAGCGGCTCAACACTGAGTGCCGAACGCACAGTGGATTTTCTTCGGATCTGTTTGGTGAAGCAGAAGAACACGAACCCGAAGAACTGTACCAGCTAGGCCCATTCACACTCAAACCCTTACATGGAGAGAAATCAGAAGTATCATGAATATATTCAACCGACTCGAATCAAATGTCCGTGGATACTGCCGCTCATTCCCGTGCACGTTTAAAAAAGCCCAGAATGCGACTTTAACTGATGAAGCAGGAAACGAATATATCGACTTCCTCGCCGGAGCCGGTACTTTAAACTACGGCCATAACAATCCGATTCTGAAAGAGAAACTGCTGGAATTTCTGGAACGTGATGGCTTACTGCATGGACTCGACATGCACACTGATGCCAAACAACGCTTCCTGGAAGTTTTTGAAAAGCACATTCTTTCTCCGCTCGAATTTGATTACAAAGTCCAGTTCACCGGTCCCACCGGAACCAATGCCGTGGAAGCCGCACTCAAGCTGGCCCGAAAAGTGACGGGACGGACCAACATCGTTTCCTTCACCAATGGATTTCATGGTGTCAGCCTGGGTGCCGTCGCTGCCACTGGTAACAGCCACTTCCGTGATGCCGCAGGTACCCCTTTAAACAATGTCACCTTTATGCCTTATTACGGCTACCTGGGTGACAATATCGATACCCTCGAATACTTCGAAGCCCTGCTCAAAGACAACAGCAGTGGCCTGGATCTGCCTGCTGCCGTGATTGTGGAAACGGTTCAGGGAGAAGGGGGCGTCAATGTTGCCAGCGCAGAATGGCTGCAACAACTTGAGACTCTCTGCCAGGAACATGGCATGCTGCTCATTATTGATGATATCCAGGTAGGCTGCGGCCGAACCGGCAGCTTCTTCAGTTTTGAAGAAGCTGGAATCGTCCCTGATATCGTCACGCTTTCCAAATCATTGAGCGCCTATGGCTTACCCATGTCGCTGGTACTGATGCGATCTGAACTCGACCAGTGGGAACCGGGTGAGCATAATGGTACGTTCCGCGGAAATAACCTCGCGTTCGTCTCCGCAGCGGCAGCGATTGAAACATACTGGAGCGATTATCGACTGACGCGTGAAGTCAAGCGAAAAGGAACGCTGATCGAAAGCCGACTCCAGGCAATCGCTGATACGACCACTGAAATGCACCTGGAAGTGCGTGGTCGCGGAATGATCTGGGGCCTCGCCTGCCAGGAATACCCGCAGCTGCCGGATATGATCAGTGCAGAAGCCTTTAAACGTAATCTGATTATCGAAACCAGCGGGACTGACAGCCATGTCCTGAAAATCCTGGCCCCACTGACGATCGAAGATGACCAGTTACTGCAAGGCCTGGATATCGTTGCCGACTGCTTCAAAGCAGTTCTCAGCGATGAAAAAGTAATCAAAGAACTGGGCCTGGTCTCGAACTGAGTGCCCCGTTTTCTGCTGCTGTTCAGACAGCAGCGAATACGACAGGTAATACTTAATCATAACAGTAATACAAATACAGACAGAAAAGTGAGATCATGATTGTAACACAACTGGAGGACATTCTCGGCACAGAGCGGGATGTTCACGCGAAAACCTGGAACAGTCGCCGCTTATTACTGGCCGGTCAGAAGATGGGATTTTCCCTGCATGACACATTGATTCACGCCGGAACGGAAACCGAAATCTGGTATCAGAATCATCTGGAAGCGGTCTACTGTATCGAGGGAGAAGGGGAAATCGAACTGATCCCCGATGGCCCGACTTATCCCATCAAACCCGGAATGATGTATGCCCTGAATGAACATGACCGACACCTGCTGAGGGCAACGACACAATTGCGGATGATCTGTGTGTTTAATCCGCCGGTGACTGGTCAGGAAGTTCATGATGAAAACGGCGTGTATCCGGCTGCAGCTGGTACAGAGGCGTAACCTGACTCCATCACCGTATCAACCTGTAAAGCGAAAGGCTTACTGACAGACAACCTGTAGCGGCAACATCCAAAGAAAGCGCCTCTGATGACCGCCAACATTTCAACTGATTCGACTCACCGCGTGGAAGATCTTTACCCTTCCCGTATCAAACAGCAGCCCGAGTTCCTCGAACGCCAGGACCCGATCGTATACGGGGATGCTCAAAATGGCCCATTGAACGCAGAACAACTGGACCAGTTTGACCGGGATGGCTTCCTGCTGCTCCCGGGATTTTATACCAGTCAACAGGTGGCATTGTGCCACCAGGAACTCGACCGGCTGCGCGATTCCCAGGAAACCAGAGAACGTCCGGAAGCCATCGTCGAACCAGACAGTGCAGCATTACGCTCCCTGTTTGCAGTACACCGACCGGAAATCAGCGATCGATTTTCACAAGTCGCAGCCGACAAAAGAATTCTGGAAATGGTCATGCAGATTCTGGGCAGCGAGGTTTATATTCATCAGTCGCGGGTGAATCTGAAACCGGGATTTGCCGGCAAAGAATTTTTCTGGCATTCCGATTTTGAAACATGGCATGTCGAAGATGGGCTGCCCCGCATGCGGACAGTCAGTTGCTCCCTTCTGCTGGATCATAATTACGAGTTTAATGCCCCGTTAATGTTACTCCCGGGTTCGCATCGTAAATATGTCACCTGCGTCGGGCAGGCACCCGAAAAGCATTACGAATCGTCGCTGAAGCAGCAGAAATATGGGGTACCAGATCCTGATTCTCTCACTCAGCTGGTCAACGAACATGGGATCACACAGGCGACAGGACCTGCCGGATCGTTACTGTTGTTTGACTGTAACACCATGCATGGTTCTAATGGTAATATTACACCGTTTCCCCGTTCTAATCTTTTTTTCGTCTATAACAGTATCTGGAACCAGCTCGCAAATCCTTTCTGCGATCATCAGCCACGACCTGAATTTATCGCCTCACGTGAATTCAGCAACACAATGAAACCCAGAGAGTTCATTTGATGTCGTTCTCCCAATCCCGTATTGCCAGGCGATCTGCAGATTATTGTATTGATCGTAAAATGAATCTCAGAAAGAGACGCTGATGAATCGCCTCTTTCAGTGGATTCAGAAAATCGAAGCGTTTCTGCTCGCCTGGTCGATCATTGCGATCGCAGCGCTTTCCATCGGGAACGTGTTCTGCCGGGCAGTGCTCGGCTTCAGCGTCTCCTTTACCGGGGAACTGTCCCAGTTCCTGATCATCATTGTCACCTTTGTGGGCTTGAGCTACGCTGCCAGTCGCGGACGACACATTCGCATGACGGCCTTTTACGATCAGCTCAATCCGCGCTGGCGCAAAATTCTGATGGTGGCTATCAGCGGGTTGACCGCCCTGCTGATGCTGCTGCTCACCTGGTATGCGTTCGAATATATTGCCACGGTCCGTTTTTTAGAAACCGTCTCTCCCGTTCTGCAGGTTCCCCTGTACCTGGTCTATCTGTTTGTCCCACTGGGCCTGCTGCTGACAGCCATTCAGTATGGCTTAACCGTCTGGCGAAACCTGACTTCTCCCGATGTGTATATCTCGTATACCCAGAAGGATGAATATGAAACCACTGTGGTAGGGGAACTCTGAAATGACCAAAGCAGTGGGGAGATAGCGGCGTGGAAGCATTACTCATCCTGGGAATCATGCTGGTGCTGTTGATGCTGGGCTTTCCGATGAAGGTCCCCCTTATCACCGCAGCATTGGCAGTTCTGCTGGTCTTCCACCCGGATGTGACTCCTGCCGTACTGATTCAACAGATGATCGGCGGCATCAAACCGGCGGCGTTGATCGCCGTCCCCATGTTCATTTTTGCCGCGGATATCATGACGCGCGGAAACTCGGCGAATCGACTGCTGGATCTGGTAACCGCTTTTGTCGGTCATCTGCGCGGCGGGCTGCCGATCGCCAGTGCCATCAGCTGCACCCTGTTTGGTGCCATGTCGGGTTCAACCCAGGCAACCGTCGTCGCGATAGGCGGACCACTGCGTCCCCAGTTACTGAAAGCCGGCTACCCCGATTCTTTCACTACTGCCTTGATTATCAATGCCAGTGATATTGCGTTGCTCATTCCCCCCAGTATCGGCATGATTGTGTATGGCGTTGTCTCGGGAACTTCGATTGGCGAGATGTTCATCGCCGGGATCGGCCCCGGTCTGCTGGTACTGCTGATGTTCTGTGTTTACTGCTGGATCGCATCCATACGGATGCAGATTCCCCGACAACCCAAAACAGACAACGCAACGCGGCTCAACTCTGTCAAACGGGCATTGCTGCCTCTGGGATTTCCACTGATTATTATCGGAGGCATTTATTCCGGTATTTTCAGCCCCACCGAAGCAGCAGCCGTCTCGGTGCTGTATGCTGGCATCTTAGAGATCGTCTTCTTTCGCGACCTCTCCCTGAAAGATATTCCTGATATAGCGCTTTCCACCGGTCTGGTCACTGCCGTGGTGTTTATTCTGGTAGGTGCCGGCGCCGGATTCAGCTGGGTGATTTCGTTTGCCCAACTGCCCGACGCCTTGATTAATAACTGGCTGGGGCTGACTCCCGATTCCGGCTACTGGACCATTATGCTCACGATTGCGGTTGCCTATTTCATCGGCTGCATGTTCGTAGATCCGATTGTGGTGATCCTGATTCTGACTCCTATTTTCCATCCCGTCGCAGCGGCTGCCGGCATCGACCCGGTGCTGGTCGGGATTGTCGTCACGCTGCAGGTTGCGATCGGCTCGGCCACCCCGCCGTTCGGCTGTGATATTTTTACGGCAATTGCAGTCTTCCGCCGCCCTTACCTGGAAGTCATTCGGGGCACGCCACCTTTTATTGCCATCCTGCTGTTCGCAGGTGTCTTATTGATCGCCTTCCCTGCGATTTCCCTCTTTCTACGCGATCTGGCTTTTAACTGAATCAGACAGGTGTCGACGATGAACAGCACACTCTCTCTCAAAATGTTCCAGTTATGCGGGTTACTGATCTGTCTCACAATGCCTGCTGGCTGTGAGTCACAAAGCGCCGCTTCTACTAAAGAACCGGTGGTGCAGTGGCGGTTTGCCATTGAAGAAACGATCGGCAGCGTACAACATCAATACGCCATGAAGTTCAAGGAACTGATTGAAACACGGTCTGAAGGCAAAATCGAAGTCACGATTTATCCCTATGGAACACTGGGAACCTCTGACCAGATTACCGAACTCGTCGATATGGAAGTCATCCAGTTTGCGATGGCTTCACCGGGACATCTGGGGAAACTGATACCGGAGGTCCAGGTCTTTCTGCTCCACTTTCTGTTTTCCGATGACGATGAAATCAATAATAAAGTCCTCAATGAAGATCCGAAACTGCAGGAAACATTCGATGAACTTTATGCCCGCAAAGATCTGAAACTGCTTTCGATTTTTTCTGAAGGCTGGCAGGTCTGGACCACGAAAAAAGACATCCAGACACCCGAGGATTTTCAGGGGGTGAAAATGCGGGTCATGACGACGCCGCTGTTACTGGCTGCATATGAAGCCTATGGTGCCAGCCCGACTCCCCTGCCTTACTCTGAAGTTTACTCGGCTCTGCAGCTCAATATGATCGACGGCCAGGAAAATCCGGTCTTCGCGATTCAGGAAATGAATTTTTATGAAGTCACCGACTGGATGATCTTCGCCCGACATGCGCCCTTCATTACCACGGCAGTCACCAATCGATATTTTTTCAACTCGCTCTCTCCAGAACGACAGAAACTGGTGTTTGGCGTTGTCTCCGATTTGAACGGCTACATTCTGAATGTCCAGAAGCAGTTCAACCGGGAACGACTGGATCTGATTCGCAAAAACAGGCCCAAGCTGAAGATCGTCGACGAACTCACACCGGAAGCCCGCGCCGCTTTTCGCGAGGCCAGCCAGCCCGTCCGTGAACAGTTCATCGAGATGACCGGAGAAGATGGTCGCCAGCTGCTGGAAGAAATCAAAGCAACAATCAAAGAGTATGAACGGCAGCAGTCACAGAAACCTTGAACTGCCCTACTTTGATTATTCTGACTGCCATCCTGCTTTTTCTTTAAGAGATCACTGAACCTTGCTGTTCAGAATGCGTCTATGCAGGAACCATTGTCTGTCGTTCGTCCAGCGGCGTGCAGGTCACCGTGTCTGGTTTGATGCTGTACGTGCCGTGTCGGGGTTCTAACCGGATGATGACAATGCCAGGATAGCTCAACTGGTAGAGCACCAGACTGTTAATCTGGCTGTTACAGGTTCGATTCCTGTTCCAAGGAAGAGTTGGCCGGAGATCGGCTCTCTCTTGAACGCTGAAAGCGTTAACCCAATGAAACCGGACGAAGACAGAGGTCCGTTGGATCGGCCTGAAGTGAGGGACTCCGCGTGAATTGCCTGCAGTTCGCCTGGGGAAAGTTGTTTCAGGCAGCACCAGGCACCGCCTTGCAGTACGTGGATACCGCTGGCGTTTTTTCACCGTGGAAACGTTGAGCAACAAAGTCGATTCCACTGGGATTCCTCCAGGTCCCCAGTCGGAATCGGGCTGAGTGAATCAATGTGGAAGCGGCGGAAGAAGCCGGCTTAAGCGTACTCCGCGAAGTGCCGGTGTGATCGGCGAACACTCTGTCTTCGAAAGGTGTCTGTTTGAATCAGTGCGCGACACTGACGTCGCGTTTTTATTTATTGTCTCTGCGCAATTGTTTAAGCAGAGTTTTCGGTCCAGGGAAATTCCCTGAGGAGGTCGTCATGTTCGGTATCAAACGCTATGAAATTCACAGTTACGAAATGGGACTGTTCTTTAAGAATGGTGAATTTCAGGGACTCCTCAACGCGGGTACGCACTGGTTTTTCAATCCCTTCGATGACGTTCAGGTCGACATCGTATCCATGCGGGCTCCGTTGTTGATTCACGAGAAGCTGGACCTGATTTTCAAATCGGCGTCGCTGCAAGAACATGCGCTGGTACTGGACCTGCAGGACCACGAACGGGGACTGGTGTGGATCGACAACCGATTCAACCATATTCTGCCACCTGGTCAGTATGTTTTCTGGACAGACCTGAAAGACGTACGGGTTGAGATTGTCGATGCGCGGAAAGTATGCTTTGAGCACATTGATCTGAAAATCATCGCGCGTTCTGTCGCTGCTCAGCGTCTGCTGGATGTGTGCACGGTTGAACGTGACCATGTGGGTGTGCTGTTCATTGACGGTCGCTTTGTGGAAACGCTGGGACCAGGTCTGTATGCCTTCTGGCTGGGTCAGTCCCAGGCGCTGATCGCAGAATACGACCTGCGTGAAACCATGGTCGATATCAGTGGTCAGGACATCATGACTGCAGACAAAGTTACATTGCGGATTAACGCCGTGGTGACTTACAAGGTAGTCGATGCCCGCAAAGCGGCTTCACAGACAGACGATGTGCGGCAGGCACTGTACCGCGAAACGCAGCTGGTTCTGCGTGCCGTGTTAGGTGCCCGGGAACTGGATGTCTTCCTGACTGAGAAGGATGTGCTGGCACAGGACATCGAAGAAAATCTTCGACGTCGTGCCGGTGAACTGGGTCTGGAAATCGCATCGGTGGGGATTCGTGATGTCATCCTGCCTGGCGAAATGAAAGATCTGATGAACAAGGTCACCGAAGCGAAAAAAGCAGCGGAGGCCAATCTGATTGCCCGTCGCGAAGAAACTGCGGCGATCCGCAGTCAGGTGAATACCGCCAAACTGCTGCAGGACAACCCGGTTCTGATGCGTCTGCGTGAACTGGAAGTCCTGGAAAAAGTCGCTGCGGAGAACAAACTCAACATCATCCTGGGTGAGAAGGGTTTGACAGACCGTGTGGTAAACCTGCTTTAACCCGGGTTTACCTCTAAATAGAAAGCTCCGGAGCTGAGAAATCGACTCCGGGGCTTTTTTTGAATTCACTCATTTCATCTCACTTCGGCGATAAAACGCATCTCCAATCCTGTCCGCATTTTCCCTTTTTCACATCAGAAATCTCCTCTGTACACATTAACTTCATTTATTTAGTATTATATAATAAACATCCTTCATATTTATATTGAGCCTCGCTCATCAATCCTTCCTGACTTCCCACCTGAGGAGAGAACACAATGAGAATGCAAAACAAATCCAGCCGGGGATTTACGCTGATTGAGCTACTGGTCGTGATCGCCATTATCGCAATTCTGATTGCCTTGCTGCTGCCCGCAGTTCAACAGGCGCGTGAAGCGGCCCGTCGGTCTGACTGCCGCAATAAAATGAAACAGCTGGGACTGGCATTACACAATTACCTGGAAACACACACTGTACTGCCCCCCAGCGCCGTTGCCAAAGGTCTCTGTTCCAGTGGAGTTGCCGCCAGCAACACCTTGAATGGTAACGGGCTGGTTCTACTGC
Source organism: Gimesia sp. (assembly GCA_002706765.1). Lineage (GTDB taxonomy): Bacteria > Planctomycetota > Planctomycetia > Planctomycetales > Planctomycetaceae > Gimesia. The sequence continues at coordinate 21,414 of PAJV01000017.1, read as the reverse complement.
TCCCCTATTTGGATCAAAGTGCCCTGTATAATCAGCTCAATTTCAGCCTCGCGTTTGATGATTACAGTCCGGGAAGTGCGCCACTCCCCGGTAGTGGCTCTACCCACAACGCGGACCTCGTGAACCGGAGAATGGTGATATTTAATTGTCCTTCCGATCCTGGTCCCCAGGGTATTCCCGTCAGCAGCAGTTACATGCTCCCCGGCGGTTCGAACGAACATCGCACCAATTATGATTTCATCGTCTATCGGCTTTCTTACAATGAATGTAATCTCTGGTCGACACGAGACCCCGATGAAAAAACCATGTTTGAAGATGGCAGTAAATGCCGTCCCCGTGATGTCACCGATGGCATGTCGAATACAGCCATGATGGCCGAGACCCGTCAGGCCTGTTGTGGAAATGGCGCCAACGCGAACTGGGGTGGCAGAGGTTATACGCAAATCGGTTTGACCTTAGGCTTTGGCACACCAAACCTGACAGTACGAAAAAGTGGCAGTTATCCAGGTGGATCCAGAGATTTTGCTCCATGGCTGGGAGACTGGAACTCAACAGGCAGTTCGCATGTCGGCGGACTCCACGTTTTATTAGGAGATGGCTCAGTACGATTTATGGGCGACAATACCGATCGCGGCATCCGAATAAATCTGGACCTCATCACGGACGGAAATGTAATCGGTGAATGGTAACCTGAATTCCATTCTACCTGTCAGTGCAAGTATCACTCATCAATTGAATTTATTTTCCTGAAAGCTTCAATATGATACGTCTCCTTCGTATATCCCTGTTTTGTTTAATGGCTCCCATGTTATTCAATGTGACCGGCTGTGGGTCTCCCACTGAAAAACCGGAATTTGTATCCAAGCTGGTTCCGGTGACCGGCAAAGTGACTTTAGACGGGGAACCATTGTCTGGTGTATTGATTAATTACATTCCCGCTCAAGATCAAGCGGGGGGAGAAATTGCCTATGGATTTACCGATGAAGCAGGCAATTATGACCTGCAGGTTCAAATGGTAGGGCAAGCACCCGAAGATTCCCAGGGAGCTCTGCCCGGCAACTACCGAGTCTATATAACAAAGTTAGTGTTACCGGATGGATCAGCAGTGCCGGAAATTCTTTCCGATGCTGAAGCCGAAGAACAAGGGGCAAAACAGTTACTGCCCGACCAATACTCCAGCCCCACGGCAACCAAGCTGACCGCGGTCGTCAATACAGAGGCTACCACTAACGATTTCACATTGAAGAAATAAGAGTGTGAATGAGAGAGAAAGAGAAATACTGAATTCAGCAATCCCTCTACCCTACGACAGGTAGAGGGATTTTTTCATAAAGTGCTGGAATGTACTGAACCTTTCCGGTAAAAAGGTCTTCACGACAGTATATAAAAAGTGGCTCGCTCACATCATATTGCTTGAGGTTGACTTAATGACGATATCGGTACAGTGTGAGGAATGTTTTCAAAGCTACAAAGTCAAAGACGAACGGGCCGGACAGACCCTGAAGTGTAAGTCCTGTGGCAGCAAAATTCGTGTTCCCGCTGTGGAAGAGGAATTTGAAGATCTTTCCGCCGACTATGGAGAGCCGATTGCACAGCCTCGGAAGAAAAAAGCGGTCAAAGCCAAAAAGAAAAAGTCATCGCCCAGAAAATCGCTCAATATCTCGGCAGGAGGCATCGTCAAAAAAACGTTCGGTGTGCTGTCGATGGCTTTGGGTGTAGCGATGTTGGGTGGAGCAATCTATATGTTTTTCGCCGGAGATGAACCCAACGGCAAGAGATCCCGACCTGTCGCTGGCCTGGTGATGGCGGGTGTTTTTATGAGCGTCGGTAAAAAATGGATGTTCGATGAATAAGCCGGACAGTCAACGATCCCTGGCATCCACTCCAAATTCTTCTACGCGGCTGTTCACGAAGGCAGCCAGGTTCTCGGCATCATCGGTGCCGACACGGAGTGTGCCGGTCTTCATCTGAAAGGTTACACAATCGCGGCCCCAGAGATTCCAGACCCAGCCGCCGCGCGGGCTCAGATGGATTCCCCAGCCTTCGAAGATTGTGGTCCGATCCACGTCGGCACGAAGTACATCCTCATACAACACGCTGCGTTGAAACAGGGGGAGTGGACCAAAGCAGATCCGCAGGCGATCGATTTCATCAGCTACCGTCAGATGGTGAAAACCCGCCGCCAGGATTAACAACACCAGCCCCGCCAGCGCGAAGATCAGGCTCAGAAAAGATTGAGGGGGCACTGTTCGTACAAACCAGGCAATCACAAAAAACGCAACCGCCAGTCCGTACAGAACCAGACAGAGCGGTCCCCGTTGCCGATGATAATACAGTGAGAGGCAGGTCATGCTTCGTTCTCAATCTCGTGAAATAACTGAACCGCCTCATTATATTCATTTCCACTGAATTTCGATATACCCCACAACATGACCGGAATCACCAGCGTCAAAAAGGGGATCGCCCAATGACCGCGCACAGTGCCTCCCGCAGCCTCGGCAGTGGAGATTGACCAGAGATAAATGACGATACCAATCGCGATTCCTGCCAGTGTAGCAATCCAGGCAAACCGGATCGCTCGCTTTTCTGTCTTTTTACTGCTGAAACAGAAAACAGTCACCTTTCAAGCATGGTCAAGTCAACTAAACTCTTTACTGTTTTTATTTTAGCCGAATTTTATGAAACAGATTTCGAAAAGCCGAACCTGAATTTTCACTGATTGTCCAAAATAAAAAAACACAGAGTTATACTTTTCCCTCTCTCTTCCAATTAGGAACATTCCCATGTCTGATGCTAATCAACCCGTTCTGTTCTACAGCGTCAGTGAAGCATATGGGGAATTCTCGAACTTTGCTGAATATCCGATCCAGGTAGATGGCAAACGGTGGCCGACCTCGGAGCATTATTTTCAGGCACAGAAATTCACCGAGGCGCAGCATCGGGAAGCAATTCGTAAAGAGCCATCTCCCATGCAGGCCGCGCGGATGGGTCGTGATCGTAAACGGCCGCTTCGAAAAGACTGGGAGTCAGTAAAAGTCGCCGTCATGCGGACCGCCGTGCTCAGTAAATTTGCACAATATGAGGAACTGCGCATGCTCCTGCTTTCAACAGGTGAGCGAAAAATTGTAGAACATACTACAAACGACAGTTACTGGGGTGATGGTGGAGACAGCAGTGGCAAGAACATGCTGGGACGAATCCTGATGGAAATCCGATCACAACTTCGCGAGCAAGCTAACAATAACACGTAAACGTCAGGGAAATTCAATATATTCCACGGGTACGCGGTCAGTCAGCCAGACCTGGTTTGGTGTCACAAAGAATTCGCAGCCTGCCTGATGCATTTCCCGCGCCCGGATTTTCATTAACACCGGTTTGCCGCGCCGGCGTCCAACAGCGAGGCTGGTCTCTTCATCCACGTGCAGATGCACGTGATGGCGATTCATTTTTTTGAGCCCTTCCCGGGAAATGGGTTCGATGAATTTCTCGGGCGTTCCATGAAACAGGATTTCGGGGGGAACCGCTGTGGTATATCCCAGGTCGACGGAAATCGAATGTCCCTGGTTGGCACGAATGCGAGTGCCGTCGACGTTGAAAGAAAACCGCTGTTTGTCATTGGAAAACACGACCGTTTCAAGTGTCGCGCGAGACATGCATTTGCCCTGCTGTGACATCGCTGCCAGTAATACTTCGACATCGACCCAGCCGGACTCGTCCAGCGTGATCCCGACGGTCTCCGGCTGGTGCCTGAGAATCAGACTCAGGAATTTGCTTTTCTTTTTTAATTCTTGTTCGTTCATTTTATCTTTTACTTTTGTTGTTTGGATTTCAAATCCGTTGTTTCTAATTTGATTCATTCAATAATTTTTACGCCGGCCTGCTGCATTTCCTGGCAGGCGCGTCCCACATCACCCGGACTGAGATCAACGCCTCGACATCCAGTCTGAATCAGGCGGGTCTGAAAACCCAGTTTGACAGCATCCAGCGCCGTCCATTTCACACAGAAATCGGTCGCCAGACCCAGAACTGTCACTGACTTCACCTGCTGTTCCTGCAGATACTCTCCCAGGCCAGTCGACTTCTGATGGCCGTTATCATAGAAGCCACTGTAACTGTCGATCAGCCGATCTGTTCCCTTGGGAAAGACCTTGTCGATGGACGTCTGATTCAAATCTGCATGAAATTCCGCGCCCCGCGTGCCCTGCACACAATGATCGGGCCAGAGAATCTGTTCCAGGCCCCCCAGCTCAATCTGCTCGCCAATCTCTCGATCGGGATGCTGACTGGCGAAACTCAGATGATCGGGCGGGTGCCAGTCCTGCGTGGCGACGACCAGATCGAAATCTGCCATCAGCTGATTGGCGATCGACACCACCTGATCTCCTTCGGGAACCGCCAGCGAACCGCCGGGCATAAAATCATATTGCAGGTCAACCAGAATTAATGCATGCATTGTGTTTGCTTTCCTAGATCTCGAAGTGAAAGCCCTGTTTTGTCAGGCGTTTGTATTTGCGATGATCGAATTTGTAGAGTCGGGCGGCTCGATGTGCCACATCCGTCTCCACTTCATCGAGTTCGATCAGAATTCCCATACTGAGAATTTTTTTCCGGAAATTGCGTTTGTCGAGCGGCCGATCCAGAATGACTTCATACAGATGCTGGATCTGACGCAGTGTGAACTTAGGGGGCAACAGTTCAAAACCGATCGGCTGATAACGGACTTTGCCCCGCAGGCGTTCGTGCGCCATTTCTAAAATCTTCGGGTGATCAAAAGCCAGTCCCGGCACATCGTCCACGGCAAACCAGGCGGCATTCCGGGCGTCTGTCGCTGCCTGGACGCGGTGATCGGAGAGATTGACCAGCGCATAATAGGCAACCGTCACGACCCGTTCGCGGGGATCACGGTCCACATCTCCGATTGTATAAAGCTGCTCCAGAAAGACGTTTTCGATGCCCGTCTCTTCCTGCAGTTCCCGTCGGGCGGCTTCCTCCAGCGATTCTTCCAGTCGGACAAAGCCTCCCGGCAGCGCCCAGTCTCCTTGAAAGGGCTCCAGATCCCGTTGAATCAGCAGCACCTGCAGGTCTTGCTCGTCGAGACCAAACACAACACAGTCAACGGTTAAAGCGGCTCGTGGATATTCATAACTAAATTTCATGGCTCACCTTCAGTTAGCACCTTCCTGATCAACAAATGCGCGCAGTTCTTCCAGTTCCTGCTCAAAGCTGCCTGAAAGAATCGGGAAACGGCACCAGGTTTTAGGATCCAGATTCTCATCGTCCAGATGAAATGAAGGCGCATATCGCTCACGCTTCCATTGATTCCGCGACCAGAGTTGAAAGAAGCGAATCACCCAGCCAGACAGTGGCGCAGACTGATAGTCGGGAAACTGAGCTTGAGCCAGCCGATATACATCCAGGGGTCCATGCTTATCTCGGATCGCGGCCCGTTCGATCCAGTCCAGCAGATCGTAAGGCATCAAATCGGTTTCATCGGTCTGGTGGGATGCCTGAGGTCTCAGTTCAGCGGTAGGCTCCTGCTGATTGATCAGCTTCAACATCGGCAGATTCCCTGTTCCTGACGGCCCTGATTTTTCCAGCCACTGCAGCCACTGCCGCAAAAAAGCTTTATCAATTCCAGAGATCGGAGAAAGTCCGCCACAGGTATCGCCGTCCATCGTGGTGTAGCCGACCGCGGCTTCAGAGCGGTTACTGGTCGCCAGCAGAAGTGCATTCCGCAGGTTGGCGATCATCCAGACTCCCGGTGCACGCACGCGGGCCTGAATGTTCTGCAGCGCAATATCATCCGTATTCCAGTTCAATTCACGTCCCAGGGCAGTTGAGAGAAGTTCGACATAATCCTCTACGATCGCATCCACGTCCAGTTTGAGATAATCTGCCCCAATTGCTGCTGCGAGGTGTGCGGCCGCCTGTTCTGTGGTTTCGGAACTGTTGCGCGTCGACTGATAGACGCATGTGAGCAAACGGAAGACCAGATCGTCTGATGCTGTAGCTTGTGTGAGTTCGGGAATGTGAGATAACTTTGACCGGAAGGTCTGAAGTCCCAGCTCAGCGATTCCCAGTTTCACCAGAAGCCAGACGAGTGCTGCGACGGCAGAAGAATCGGCTCCGCCACTCAGGGAAATCACAAAGCCATGAGAGCGACTTTTGCGCAGGTAATCAAACAGCCCCAGAGCAACGGCGCGGGAGAACTCTTCTGCTTTGACGGCTTGCGAAGTTTCCCAGGTTGCTGCTGCGGGAATGGCGGGGTCAGGTGCAATCTGTGGAAACCGAAACGACGCGACCACCCGGCGTTCACTCTGCCCCTGTTGATCTGGCTGAAAGCTCACCAGGCGGGCTCGATTCATGCGCGTCAGATCAATGTCGATCACAGCCGAGGTGACGACGACGTCCTGAAATGAGAGCCGCGGCCCTTCTGCCAGTAGGGCACCATTGCCGGTGATCAACGTGGCTCCATCATAGATCACACGCCCCGCTTCGTTGCCCAGCAGATTGGAATAGAGATAACTGACGCCATAAGCGCGGGAACTTTCCAGTACCAGGCGGCGACGGATCTCCTGTTTGCCAAAGGCGAAGTGGCTGGCACTGGGATTGAGAATCAGATCGACGGCGGCTTGAGATAAATCGCGCCCCGGACGGCGGGCCGCCCAGGCATCTTCACAGATTTCAAAACCAATGCGAATGCCACCGCATTCAAAAATCAGATTCCCCAGCGGATACGATTGACCTTCGATTTCAACCTGACTCACATGGGGCGAATTCCAGGCCTTGAACCAGCGTGGTTCGTAGTGAATCCCGTCTCCTGCCAGATGATTTTTCGCGACAAAGCCCAGGATCCGTTGATCGGCGATCAGGCAGGCACAGTTATAAAGTGCGCCTCCGTGGAACAGGGGAAGCCCCACCGAAACGATGATGCCTTCCGTCAAGGGAAGTATTTTCTGCAGTGCGTGCAGGGCTCTCCGTTGCACATCGGGTGAAAAGAACGCATCTTCACAACCATAGCCAGTGATGCATAATTCAGGCAGACAGATCAGGCTGGCGCCATCTGCGCGTGCCGTGGAAATTGCTGATTGAATCTGTTTTAGATTGCCTGTCCAGTCCAGCGGCGTCTGGTTGAGAGCAACTGCAGCGACCTGAATGAGTTGCATGGCCGTTTATCTCACTTTCTTTCCTTGTTTTTCCTACTTACGAATTCCACTACAGCGGATGAGGGTGCCGTGCTCTGAGTATTTCTGCTGTTTTAAATTCATGCAGTTCCTGTTCGAGTCCCACCGGATACTGATGCGGCGCGGTATGACGGCGGATACTGGTATGAAACTGTGAGAGTTGCAGCTGGACACGCTGCCGAATCTCCGTCAGTGATTCGCAGTCGTTGACGGCTTTTCCTGACCTGACAACGGGGATCAGCAGATCTTCTGCTTTCAGGTCCCGGCTGAGCAGACGACGTCGGGTCGGATCCAGGGGATCGACCACAATATCGCTGACGGGTTGTGGATTTAATTCATCATAGATCATGTCGGCAATCGCTCCTTCCGTATTGAAGAAGCGGCGCACCTGCAGAATACCGGGAGTGGATGTTTTAATAGCCTGTTCCGAGAGTTTGAGTTTGCGCTCCCAGACGCCGGTTTCATTCTGGATTGCCCCGAGTTTGTAAACGCCTCCCAGCGCCGGCTGATCGTAGGCGGTGACCAGCTTTGTTCCCACGCCCCAGACCGCGATCGTTGCCCCCTGCGATTTGAGGCTGGTGATGATGCCTTCATCCAGATCATTGCTGGCGACGATGGCAACCTTCGTCAAGCCGGCTTCATCCAGCAACTGCCGCGCTTCGATACTGAGATAGGCCAGGTCACCCGAGTCGAGGCGAATCCCCACCATTTCATGCCCCGCTTCACGCAATTGGAGCCCCACCTGGATCGCATTCCGCACGCCATCCAACGTGTCATAGGTATCTACCAGAAACACACAATTGTTCGGCATCGCCTCCGCGTATTCTTCGAACGCAGACAGTTCATCGTCAAAGGACATGACCCAGCTGTGAGCGTGTGTGCCTTTCACGGGAATCGAAAACAGCTTTCCTGCCAGTACATTCGATGTGGCAGAACAGCCTCCCAGATAGGCGGCGCGGCTGGCGGCCAGGCCTCCATCGATTCCCTGGGCGCGTCTGAGGCCGAACTCCAGCACCGGATCAGATCCGGCAGCAGCACAGATGCGGGCGGACTTGGTGGCGATCAGAGACTGATAATTGACCAGATTCAGGAGCGCTGTTTCCAGGAGCTGACACTGCAGGATGGGCCCCTTCACCCGGACCAGTGGTTCATGGGGAAAGACGACAGTCCCTTCAGGGACGGCGTCGAGATCACAGCGAAGTTCCAGCTGGCTCAGGTAACGTAAAAACTCACCGGAAAAGAGAGCCGCGCCATCGTTTCCTTCCAGGCCGGCCAGATAATCAATATCACTGTCCGTGAATTGAAACTGGTTCAGATAATCGAGCACATACTCAAGCCCAGCGGCGATCGTAAATCCACCCTGAAAGGGATTTTTACGAAAGAACAGATGAAACACCGCTTCCTGTTCGGAACGACCTGATTTCCAGTAGCCCTGGGCCATTGTCAGCTGATACAGGTCTGTCAGCAAAGCCAGCGGGGTCTGATAGATCTTGGATAGTTTCGACATGACTCATCTCCTTGTTAGTGTATTATCGACACTATCGCAGATAAAGTCAAGCAACGTTTGTTTATTTCCCCTTGAAATACCAGATACTCAGCGCCCACGGAAAAATGAGTATTCGAATTGTACTTAACACAACACGGTGTGCGTGGCAGCAGCATGATCTAACTCACAATTCGCAGGATGTATGGGAAAACACGAGATACTACCGACAAAAGAGGGATACCACCAAATCAGTTCACTTGAAAACGCCCCAATACGCTGTAGAGACGCTACCAGAATTTACAAAATCAATCTCAGTGTCGATGAATAATCAATGTACGCTTTGCCCAGTTCATTATCCAAGTCAATTTAAGCCAGGTTGTATAACCGCCAGAGAAAGCTGTCGAACACCATTGAGCCTGTTTCACGAAATTCACTTCTGAAGATCGGCAACATATCCTGACTGCGAATGCCTTCAAATGTAGCCAGATAGCAATCATGATTCAGCAGGAACTCATCCATGCGGGATTCAACTCCCGGATTTCGATTCAGTCTGTATTTTTGTGGAAGATTCGTAAAATGAGTATTTGCGATTTCCAAAGCATCTTCATGCAGCCGCGTCCCATTTCGACCAACATTTTCTCCGATACTCCAGAACTCACCGTCCTCTACCAATGCCGCTTTGATTGATTTTGCAATATGCTCCAGTTCAACAGTCCCACAGTATCATGCTGAATCGTGATCGAATCAATAACCAATGAAGCGCCTGCTCAGCCAGTTGTGACCGCTGGCATTTCTGTTCGTAAAGTACGGGGCTGAGTTGCTGCTTATTCTCGATTCGTACCAGGGGTGCCGCAATATATGAGTTACATGCAGGTAAAGGAAAAAGCCCAGACGACGATCTGATGATCGTTTACAGCAACAAAAATATTCATATGGACAGTACTTTCAGCTTTTCTTGACAGGATCTCGAATAATGATAGGATCCGACAAATTTGACTGTCCCTCGCAGTCTGCCATTCATATTGGAACTATTCGAGAGAAGGATCTCTGAAAAATGAACAGACATCAGGAAACATTCATGACGGTCAAAGAGTTGGGATCGAGCTGCCCGGCATATCGCCCCACTTTTGAATTAACCAGTACTTCTGATACGGAGAAAAGTTATATTGACTCAACACATGAACTACTCTCCATGTGTCGAGTGAAAAACGGATCGCTGATTCAACTGGAAAACAAAGGCTGGCGTCTTCAAAAGTATATTCCGGGATGGTTGCACCGGGCAGACGCGCTGAAGTTGTATGAAATGGCATACTTCGCCCAAGGTGACATACTGGAACTGGGTTCCTTCCGAGGGTTGAGTACAACCATCATGGCAAATGCGGTTCGAAACGCGCCCTCTGAAAAACACATCTACAGCGTTGATATGAGCCCGAAATGTGTCCGAAAAACGGCTGATACTCTGCGCCGCAATCAAGTTTCGGATCTGGTCACCACGATTTGCTCGGAAGGTGCCTTGGCAATTCGCACTCTTCGCGATGGTGGAAAGCGGTTTGCCTTCGCTTTTATTGATCATTCTCATGCCTATGAGCCAGTATTGAATGTCTGCCGAGAACTCGCATCTGTGATCACTCCGGGTGGATTTTGTTTGTTCCATGATTTCAATGATCCCCGAAATCGTGAAGAGGACAACAAGGATTACGGTGTCTACCAGGCAGTCAACACTGGATTGGATTCGGACCTATTTGAATTCTATGGTATTTATGGATGTACGGCTCTGTATCGTTTGAAGGAAGAAGCTGCCCAAAACTATGATTCTGGAACACAAACCAAGATCTCTGCCTGATCGCTGAACCGGGTTTTCGGGAATCTATAATCCACATTCAAGACAACAGATTTGCCGTCAATTTACCACTGTGGTCTCTTGCCAGTGTCGAGCGGTATCGCCGCTTCGACCTTGCGAGGTGATACGGGTTTTGCCCTGCCTGAGCTAATACGACTGCTGGAAGACTAAGTCTATTACTACTCTGTTCGCATCAAGCCCCATGCCTTTAGGAAGCTCGGAATCGGACATCCCCCACTGCAAGAGGATGGAGAACAACAGACGGACGCTAGTTTCGAGGGGACATCGTGTTAGATTAGACACAAAGTATGCCGGAGCAATTTCAGGCTCAACACAAACAGGATCTCCCCGGTTCAGAAGATATGGATACTCTAATGAAACACATTTTAATAACGGGAGGTTGTGGATTTATCGGTTCAAATTTCGTCCGATATCAACTCGCAGCATATCCGGATATTTCGGTAACGAACCTCGACAAATTGACTTACGCCGGCAATCTGGAAAACCTGAAAGAATTTGAATCTCATTCAGGTTACACCTTTGTAAAAGGGGATATTACAGACGCTGATTTTGTAAACTCCCTGTTCAATTCAAACGATTTCGATGCTGTCGTTAATTTTGCAGCCGAGTCACACGTGGATCGAAGTATTCTCGATTCCAGTCCATTTATTCATACAAATATCGTCGGCACTCAGGTTCTGCTGGATGCAGCACGCAATCGGAATATCGAACGCTATCTGCAAGTCTCGACAGACGAGGTTTATGGTAGCCTGGGAGCAGAAGGGTTATTCACAGAGACGACTCCGATCGCCCCCAACAGTCCGTATTCTGCTTCGAAAGCATCGGCTGACCTGTTAGTACGCAGTTATGTCAAAACCTTTGATTTTCCCGCGATTATCACCCGCTGCTCGAATAACTACGGTCCCTACCAGTTTCCAGAAAAACTGATCCCGTTATTCATCTCCAATGCCCAGGAAGACAAATCACTGCCGATCTACGGCAAAGGAACCAATGTGCGAGACTGGATTCATGTCGTCGACCATTGCCGGGGAATTGATGCCGCTTTAAGAAAAGGAAAGCCTGGCCAGGTCTACAACTTCGGCGGCAATGCAGAAATGCAGAATATTGAGATCACAAAACTGCTCCTGACTATTCTTAATAAACCAGAATCACTTATCAAATACGTCACAGACCGACCAGGACATGATTTACGCTATGCGATTGACTGCAGCAAAGCAGAAGCAGAATTAGGCTGGAAGCCTGAGACTGAATTTGATACAGGCCTAAAAGAGACGGTCCAGTGGTATCTTGATCACCCGGAATGGGTCAATCGAATCCGTTCAGGACAGTACATGAAATATTACGATCAGCAGTATGGCAACCGTTTAAATACGTAATCAGTAGTATGACTGAAAGTGATTTCATTACTTATTAAATGAGATGTACGCGCACGTAAGTGGTACGATTCCCTAACAACAAATGACAGTCTCAACGAGCCATCGCTGCCAGGCTTCGAGGGTGTCATCCCAACAGAATATGTCTGGCTCGATCTGGTCAATATCCAGGAATTACGGAATGGCATTGGTCGTGGAACCGATCCGTCCAATTTCACTCTATGCCATTTTTACTCAATGATTGAATAAGAATTACCGGTTTTCTGAATAGATGATTTATGGAAGCATCAAATAATATCTTGCTGCACAAAGATTGAAAGCAGGTCACTCTTCAATGGGTGACTCCTGTAAGTCCATTCAACAGCACCCTCTCTGATGGATTCCGTAAAAACTCAAGCCATTGAATATATTGAGACGAATCTCCTCCCTCGACGCGATCGTTCATCTAGCGGTACAGGGAATCATTGTTTTGTTACCGGCCGTATTCACAGCAATTATTCACCTCTATCAGCATCAGAAAATCGTGCTGTATTCACTGATGATCCATTTATTGCCCCCCAAGATCAGTGAGATGAATGGGCCTTCAGATGATGTCTTTCCGAACTCAATGGCAGGGTCGATAGACATCAGACGCTGACGGTCTGCACCGTGCAGCTAGTTCGGGCAGCCGAAGGCCTGAGTTCAGTCGATTATTGATGCATCATAAAAATGCAAATATGAAATCGCGATGGTCGAGATTAATCGTGTATTTTTGCCATATCTGTTAACTTTCCAGCATAAACCACCTGTAATTAAATGATTGAATTCGAATTGCAGAATAAACTATTTTTTGATATTACACCCCACTTCATGACTTATTTAGAACGGCATATGACAAAATCGACACACACATACACTTATGTCTATCTATTATCTACATAAAAAACTCAATCAATATAAGAGATCTTGACTACATCTTTTTGTAACGATTTTCAGTGGAAATGGTAAAGGAGTACCAATGGCAACTACTGCCAAAAAGCTAAAAGTCTTTTCAGACGATGAATTTTCAATGAAGTCTGACGACTCCCGAAAGAGTCCGGAAGGATGTTATATTGGTCCGAATGTCGTTATCCACGAAACTGCTAAAATTGGTCCTCACACTGTTATTCTGGGAAGTGATGAGAACGAAAACGCCTCGACAGTGATCGAAGAAAATGCAGAAGTCGGTGCCAATTCAACGATTTATCCAGGAATCAATCTAGGAGTCCTCTCCCGTGTTAATCCAGGATCAGTGGTAACACGTTCGGTCCCTCCGCTTGCTATCGTGGAAGGGAACCCAGCCAAAATCATCGGATATGTTAAGACATCTGAGATTCTTAAGGAACAAAATGCTGGCCATGAAAACAAATCCATCGCGGCAGCTACGCATCCCCTGCGTGTGAATGGAGTGACGTTCCACAATTTCAATATGGTGCCAGATTTAAGAGGAAGCCTCTCAGTTGGTGAATTCGAAAAAGAGATCCCTTTTGCTCCCAAACGCTATTTTCTGGTTTATGACGTCCCTACTGCCGAAACCCGGGGAGAACATGCCCATTTCACTTGTGCCCAATTTCTGATTGCCGTCAAGGGCAGTGTAAGTGTCGTTGTAGATGATGGAACTCTCCGGGATGAAATTTTACTGGATCGACCACAGGCAGGAATTTATCTCCCTCCGATGACCTGGGGCATCCAGTACAATTACTCATCCGACGCCGTTCTCCTGGTATTCGCCTCTGAGTATTATGATCCTGATGATTATATTCGCGATTACTCTCACTTTCTGGAACTCGTAAAAAAGGTAGCTTGATGCTTAATAAGAGATTCAGGCGATTCACATTCCATCCAGCAAATGATCGCAAGACTTTCTAACATCTATCCTGTTTCAAAGCTTTGAAAAGCTATTGACTTCACCACAGTTCATTTTCGTCTTTTGAATATAAATACTGGATAATCATGCAATCAGATCTTTCAACATTTTACTCAATTCTAGAACCGGAATTTTTAAGCGATATCAATTCATGGCATGGACATATTCCATTTGCTTTTGAACTCATCAGCCAACTCAAGCCGAAACGGTTTGTGGAACTTGGTACACATAAAGGAGATTCGTATCTGGCATTTTGCCAGGCGGTCGCTCATTTCCAATCAGAAACGAAGTGCTTTTCCGTTGATACCTGGGAAGGCGATGAACATGCCGGAACTGCCGAAGACCTGTACGGAGAAAATATTTACGAAGTCCTTTCAGCTTATCATGACGAACGATATCAATCATTTTCGACATTAATGAGAATGAAATTTGACGAAGCGCTTCCGCACTTTGAGGATGGAAGTATCGATTTATTACACATTGATGGCTTGCATACTTACGAAGCAGTCAAACATGACTTCGATACCTGGCTACCAAAGATGTCAGATCGTGGAGTGGTTTTATTCCACGATACAGTTGTCCGATACGGTAATTTTGGAGTATGGAAACTCTGGGAGGAACTTACAAATCAGTATCCCGGTTTTGAGCTTACACATTCTTATGGTTTGGGAGTACTCGCTGTCGGCACAAATCCACCAGAATGGATTTCACAGGCATGTGCACTGCCACCAGTTCAACAGGAAGCCTGGAAGAGGAAAGTGGAGTTTTATGGGAATGCGATTCTAAGTCACTCATTCAAAAAACAAAGCCAGTATTTCCAAGACCTTCTTGATCAGTGTTACGGGCAGATTCATAAACTGGAACATGAACTTGTTGAATTGCAAGATAAACTGGAAGAGAAATCAAAGAAAATCATGGTCGCCCAGATGATGATTGCCCGAAAAGACAAACGGCTATTATCCCTGAACGTTCAACTGGAGCACGCTGGAAAATTATTTACTGACACACAGGTCCATGTCAGAGACCAGGAATGCCATATTTCAGACCTTACAGATCAGCTTTCCATACAGAATTAAAGGATCATACAATGCAATTAGTAGACATTATCATACCGGTCTATGACGGACTCAGCGAGACCCGAAACTGCCTGATTTCACTAGCAGAATCACTCTCAGAGAACCAGATCGAGTGCAATGTAATTGTGATCAACGATCAGAGTCCAAATCAGGAACTGGTGGAATGGCTGCGTGGGTATTGTAAAGAAAACCAGATTCAGTTTATTGAAAATGAAACAAATCTCGGATTTGTGCGAACAGTCAATAAAGGCATGACCCTCTCCACAAATCGAGATGTTATTCTGTTGAATAGCGATACGATCGTCGCCAATAACTGGATCGACCGTCTGATCGATTGTGCCTATTCAAAACCAAATATCGGGACCGTAACTCCCGTATCAAATAACGCGACTATTTGCAGTTTTCCCAATTTCTGTCAGGAAAACCCACTCCCGCAAATGGAAGTCGCGCAACTCGACAAAGTCTTTTCTACGGTTAATTATGGGTGTAGTGTAGAGATTCCAACTGGTGTCGGCTTTTGCATGTTCATTCGACGCAAATGCCTGAAAGAAGTGGGAATATTGAATGAAGAAGCTTTTGGCAAAGGCTATGGTGAAGAAAACGATTTCTGCTGCCGTGCAAGTAAATTGGGCTGGGAAAACATTTATTGTCTGGATACGTTCGTCGCGCATGTGGGAAGTGTCAGTTTCTCTACCAAGAAAGAGGCTCTGGTTGAACACGCAATGGCAAAGCTGGAAGAACTTCATCCGGGCTACCATGAGAGTATCGCAGATCACATTCAAAATGATCCCGCCAAGATTTTTCGCGTCCGGGCCTACCTGGATATGATCTGTCAGTCACAATTGCCGAAAATATTGCTTGTCAGCCATAACCTGAATGGTGGAATTGAAACTCATATTCAGGAACTGATCCAACTCTACCGACATCAGGCTCATTTTCTGGTCCTCAAACAGAAAGAAAATCAGACCTATTCTCTTTCATTTGACCAATTTGAAGAAGAGTTTCAGTTTCAAATACCCGAGCAATATCAGGACCTGCTGTACCTGCTGAACATTCTTGGTTTATCATTAATTCATTTTCACCACCTGATCAATATCCATCCTCTCCTGCGAAATCTGGGAGATGATCTGGGCGTTGAACTGAACTTTACAGTTCATGACTTCTATTGCGTGAACGGAAATCCGACACTCACGAATAAGAAGGGAACTTACTGTACTGATCCTGACACCAGAGATCAATTGTGTGCCCAGGCAGTTCCCCTGCCCTGCAAAGGCAGTCCGGAAGACTGGCGAAATGAAATGCGGAATTTTTTAAGTAAATGTCAGCGAATTATTACTCCTTCCATAAGTACGGCCGAAATATTCAGTAGCTATTTTCCCGAAGTGGATTGTCAGGCGGCTTATCATCCCGATTCGGAGCTTGCCGATTATCCCTCTCCGACTAAATGGAAGCCTAATAAAAAGACTTTGAAAATTTTGACGCTTGGCGCAATAAGCCGTGTTAAAGGAGCCGAACTGCTGGAGAAAACAGCGGTGATGGCACAGAGTCAGGGCATCAAGCTGGAATTTCATTTAATGGGCTATGCGTATCGCCCGCTGAATGTTTGCATCAAAACTCATGGCCCCTACAAGTCAGAAGATCTGGCTGCAAAGCTGGCAAAAATTAAGCCGGATCTGATCTGGTTACCAGCCCAATGGCCCGAAACTTACAGTTACACACTGAGCGAAGCTCTGTTCGCAGGGATTCCAGTCGTTGTACCTGACATTGGTGCCTTCCCAGAACGGGTCAGCAAGCACCCAGCGGCACAGGTCTACCCCTGGAAATCATCTCCCGATGAAATGATCAAATTATTTTCAAAATTAAAGACAGAGGGTGCTCCCGAGGAAGCAGCAGAATTCCTGCCTGATCATCCAGAATATTCAGTCGACGGATTTTATGAAAAGCAATATTTGGCAAATTTAAAATGTCCGGCGAAAGTAAAAGCCTATTACCTGAGCAACGAATGGATAACATCATTTCTGGTACTAGAACCATTCGAAAAACAGCTATCCCGCTCTGAACGCATTTTAGTGAAAATCTTTCATTTCAGGGGAACTGCTGCAGGTCGTCTTCTAAGCCAGATGGTTCCGTTCGAATTCCAGCGAAAATTCAAACAGTGGTTATCAAAGAAGCCTATACATGAACTCACGAGCTAATTATGACAGGCCTGAAGTTGGAGTTATCATCGTAAACTACAATTCGGGCGAAAAACTGCTCCTGTGCATCGAATCACTTCTACAAGTGGATGCAGATATTAATATCGCGATCGTTGATAATGCCTCGTCCGATAACAGCCTGTCATTGTTGAAATCTGTGACTGTGCCTGAAGGAAAGCTGCAGATTATCCATAATGAAGATAATCTTGGCTTTGCCGTGGCCTGTAATATGGGAGCAAGGCGGGTCACAGGGGACTATCTGCTGTATTTAAACCCCGACTGTAAAATCCACCCGAACGCAATTTCAATAATGATCGCATGCCTGAAATCTGACTCCAGATTGGGCATGGCGGGAGGGCTGATTCAGAACAGTGATGGCTCCGAGCAGATTGGCTGTCGTCGTGCAGTCCCCACCCCCTGGCGGTCCCTGGTCCGTGTTTTTCATCTCTCGCGTCTGAAGAATCGATTTCCTCACCTGTTTTCAGACTTCAATCTACACCAACAGCCTCTACCCGAAGAGCCTGTCGAAGTCGAAGCAATCTCGGGTGCTTGTATGCTGGTTTCAAGAACGGCTTACGAAGATGTAGGAGGCCTCGATGAAAACTATTTCCTGCATTGCGAAGATCTGGACTGGTGTATGAGCTTCCGCAAACATAACTGGAAAATCATGTTCGTTCCTGACGCAAAAATCACACATTTTCAGGGAGCCTGCAGTCGTTCACGCCCCCTGTTTGTGGAATGGAATAAACACAAAGGAATGATGCGGTTTTATTATAAGTTTTTCCGGCATCAATACCCCCTTTTCCTGATATGGCTGGTTGCCCTGGGAGTCTGGTCACGCTTTGGATTGCTTGTGTGTTATTTTTCAGGAAAGCGTCTGCTGGAACATCTAAAATCGCTCACCTGGGATGCGAAACCAGCTGCTCTGGCGGTAAATGAGCGTCAGAATTAATCTGCTTATTATCTACTGTTTCAAAACTGCCAGGTAGCTATTCAATCAGCTTGACAGGGTAAATGTGACCGCAAAAATAGATTTCCCCTAACGGGGTAATATCTGCAATCTTCAATTTACCGCCAGCGATACTGCTGAATTTCAAGGGAAGTACAGGTCATCAAGAATAGAGCGGGTTAACCGTCAACAGCGAACAGGTGTGTTGATCTACCATATTTGTAACCCAGAGATTCGCTCACATGAATTACGGCTCTGTTAGTCGATTGCGTTGTATTTACGATGCAGGACACTCCTTGCTGCCCCATCCATTGCAGCAGAGAATGATTCAACTTTTTATATCCCCCCCTGCGTGATTCATCGACTGCTGTCAAAACCAGTCTTCCTAAAGTGTTGCCATTAACTGAACCAATATTTGCAGATCCACATATGAATGCACCTGGAGGGTTCATATCGATATCTGGTACGAGTACCACATCCGTTAACCCCCTTACACATTGTTCGACATATTCAGCGAGAAATTCATCAGCAGTCTCGCTGGAAAAGAAAGGATCTGCATGGAAACGGTCAAAGTCATTTCGAGCGATTTTCGCTACCTGTCGTAAATGGGGGATATCTGCTTCGACAGCCTTTCTGACTCGAAAACCGTTTTCAGGCGGCAGTTGATCCAGCTGACCTCGATAATAAGTCAGTCGCGTTTCCACTAATCTCATCCCCGCCTGCCCTAAAGCCTGCAATACGAGCTTATCTTCGGAGGGGACCTCGGAAAACAAATAAAATCGCTGATACTTTTCTATCAGTTCCTGCTTCAGATCCAGAATTAACTTTGCAATTTCAGACCGTGGATCCTGAATCTGACTGTCCCATTCAACGAAGTCGAGTCTTACGGTGGGACATTGAAAATAATTCGAATCCCAGTCCAGTTTTTTAAACCAGATACGAACGGTATTGCCGCGACTCTCCAGGCTGCCGGATTCCTGTGAAGCGGTCAACTCGTTCAATACTGCTGTAGAAATCTCGGCGGTCTGATCCCGCCAGAAACTGAATGGTGAGTAAAAAAAGGCACGCTGCTGAAAAGGGCTTAACCCTGAATCCATGGATCAGTCCTTAGATGATGGGAATTGGTGTTCGCGCAGCACGATGTGTAATGGCCTGGATTTTGTATTTTCATAAGTACGCCACGCATAAGAACCCACTATCCCTAAAGCAAAAATATTAAATGCGCCAAAGAAAACAATGGTAATAACCGTGGCTGTATAACCTGGGACTTCAATCCAGTTTAACAGGCGAAATATGATCACCAGCAGTCCGAAAAGAGCAGATAAACATGTTGTCAGCCCACCCAGATGAATCAACAGTCGGATAGGTAGATCCGTAAAGGCAAATGTACTGTCCATCAGGTAGTTGATTTTCTTTCTCAGAGTCCAAGCCGATTTCCCATGCTTACGCTCCTGACGTTCATAACTGATATATTTACGGCGAAACCCGACCCAGAACATCTGTGCAATCAGGGAACTGTGCCGTTCTTCCAGTTGCAGGAGCTGATCCCGAAAAGCGCGATTACAACCGAAAATGTCAACACCTCCCGGCGGGACGTCGGGAACCACAAAGCGGCGATAAAGTCCCCAGAATATCGATGAAGGCAGCTTTGTCATAAATGGATCATCCCTGGATTCACGGACAGCAATCACTACATCCACATCTCCGGCTGTTAACTCTGACCACATCTCCAGCACCAGTTCGGGTGGTTCCTGCAGATCAGCTGCCATCACCGCAAAATACTCTCCTGTTCCCGCCTGCAATCCGGCACGGATTGCTGCAAATGACCCAAAATTTCGGGAGAGCAATATTAATTGGGAAGCAAAGGGAAAATCATCCAGCTGCTTCAGGAGAATTTCATAGCAGCGGTCGGGACTCCCGTCGATGACAAATATGACTTCCATCTGACAGGGAGCTTTCTGATTTAATTCAGTCAGCGCACTCAATAGATCTTGAAGATTTGCTTCATTTTTATAGACCGGAATGATCAGTGAGCAAACAGGTTTAGACAATTCAATGCCCCTTTACAATTACCGCTATTTTCGATTCAAAGATCTGCCTGATGTAATCCAGTTCCTCGTCAGTAATTCCGGTATAGCAGGGCAGGGAAAAGATTTCCTGTGTGGCCTGCTGTGAATGTGGAAGATCGACTGCGCGAAACGACCTGGCACTGAGAGAATTCTGGTTCAGGTCCAGCACCGGGTAATGGATATCGGTAGCAACACCGTTTTCAATCAGTTCCTGACAGATCTGATCCCGCAGGGGATGACGTGCAACAAACAAATGACTCACATTCCCTTCAGCCGGAGTGGTCACAACATCGACGATCCCCTGGCAGGTCTGATTCAGATGATTGCAGATCGCACGACGTTTTTCATTAAAGGCATTCAAGTGCCTCAGTTTGACTCGCAGAATCGCTGCCTGTAATTCATCCAGACGACTGTTACGGCCATCGGGGACATCACTGCGATACTTTGAAGTCCAGCCATACTGTCGTAAGCAGCGACAACGTTCGGCCAGTTCATCATGTGAAGTGGTAATCGCCCCACCGTCGCCGAGCGCACTCAGGTTTTTCGTCGGATAAAAACTGAAAGTTGCAATGTCTGCGAGAGAACCAACAATTTCTCCCCCCACCATAGCCCCATGCGCCTGAGCACAGTCCTCCAGAATTTTTATGTTTTGATATCCGGCTGCATCTAATGTTGCTCTTAGTTCTCTTACATTGACTGCCTGACCGTATAAATGTGTGGCAATCACGCATCGAGTTCGAGGCGAGACTGCTGCAGGAACTGACCGATAATCAAGCAGTAGATGGTCAGGTTCCACATCCACATATACGGGAACCGCTCCCACCAGATTACAGGCTGTGGTGGAATAACCGCCGGCATTGGCAACGGTGATCACTTCGTCAC
Source organism: Gimesia sp. (assembly GCA_002706765.1). Classification (GTDB taxonomy): domain Bacteria; phylum Planctomycetota; class Planctomycetia; order Planctomycetales; family Planctomycetaceae; genus Gimesia. The sequence goes on along the minus strand of PAJV01000017.1, from coordinate 454 downwards.
CCGGCCCCACACCTAAAGCCCTTAAGGCAATTTCCAGTGCGTCAGTCCCATTGCCTACTGCACAACAATGACGCGTCTGACAATATTGAGCAAACTCCTGCTCGAACGCAGTAACATTGCTGCCCAGAATATAAATGCCGCTTTCAATGACCTGTTCGATGGCCAAATTAATTTCCTGCGCGAATGCATCATTTTCGCGTTTAGGCTGATTAAAGAGGATTTTCATTTTGTTTATACATCTCTAAATGTTTGATCTTATAAATACCGGGCTCGAATCCCGGATCAATTCGTAATGACTCTTTGAGTAAATCACCTGGTATGGAAAACAGTAAATGATTCATCCCCTGATTTAACCTGATCTGCAGCTGATTTCTTGCAACGTACTCTGCTTGATTTTTATAGCGATAAAAGAAAAACAATGTCGTATCTGCAGGGGAACTCATATCACAGCGTA
>PAJV01000016.1:170000-314147 GCA_002706765.1 Gimesia sp. | reverse complement strand
GCAAACGCACAATCCAGAACAATAAAGCCAACCTGTTCATCGTAGGGGTCGTCCCATGTGTCGACCCGCCTGGCGAGTATCAACCTGTTTCACATCACAATGGCAACAGATAAAACATTCCAATCTATATTTTCAACTACGAAAACCCCGAAACCACCCATAAGAAAAAATGGGTGAGCCCGAATGCAATTCGGGCCGAGCGGAGCGAGCAGGATGTCGCAGCTACCACCTACTATCCGGGGCCAGAGCTTACACCCCCATTCGGCACCGTCGGACAAGCCGAGCGGTGGCACACGGAAACCCCTATATTAATTGCAATGTGTCCTACAAAATCAGACGTGCGCGTGCCACTGTTGGCTTGCCAACAGTGCTGGTATTAACGTCCCCTGACCCAATTCACAAAGCACTCTAAAAGAAGTGCCCGTCCCTCCATGATGCATCAGGAACCTTTCACACCGGTCCAGGCGGGTGGATCGCTGGCGGGGAATGATTCATCGGAGGCTTCGTCGATTGTATTCATCGGCGGTTTTTTGGACTGGGAAGGAACAATCGTCAACAACAGTGCAGCTGACTCCACGCACTCGACGCTGTGTGTTTCCGCATGGGGTAGATAAATCATCTGACCGGCTTTGAGGTCGTGATCATTTCCCATACATTTAAAACGGACATGACCTTCCAGGCATTGGACCGTTAAGACACCTTGTGCGGAATGACTGGGCAGGGAATTTCCCGCTTTAATGATCATGCGAACGATCTCCAGATCGTCGGTCTTAACCAGAATTTTCGTTTTGGTTGACTCCAGATCAGCTCCCAGCGGGGCAACGGTAAGCACTTCTCCCGGTTTCGCGTGCGATGGTGACATGATATTATCCTTATGTTAAGTGTCTGGTGCGTAATTCTATAGAACCTCCACCGCTGAGGCTCGACGGCTTTAGAAAACGCGGCACTCAATCCGGATTTCGGCTCATTGTCTATTTCCATTCTATGAAGCTGGAAGGAGCAATGAAAGCCTCTGTTTCTAAAAACAGTTCCCAGTTGAAGTTATCTGCGATGCAACTGCTGCATACCTGCTTCCAGAATTCGTTGGGCCTCCAGACTCGTTTCCGGTGCGCACAAAGCCCACGGAGTTTCTCCTGTCCGCACGCAATGGGCAAAGTGTTCGGTGGCGGTCTGTAATGACAGTACCGGACATTGAACTTTAACTTCCACTCCTTCCGACTGATCTGCGGTGGCCAGCATCAATCGCCCTTTTTTCTGCGGTTCCACAATATAGGTTCCCTGAGAGCCATAGATGGCGGTGGCGTAGGCCGTCAGTTTGCCGACCTGCGACCAGGAACCTTCAGCGGTCGCCATCCCATCCGGGTAATTCATGACGATGATGGCGTTGTCTTCCACTCCCAGGGGTTCAGCCCGGTACGCGCCTCCGCTTGCCAGGATGGAGGCGGGGGCTCCCATCAGGCAACTCGCCAGCACACAACCATAACAGCAGTAATCCATCATTGCACCGCCGCCATTGCGATCCGGATCGAATAACCATTCACAAAAATAATCACTGCAACCCAGTTCTTTCGGACCCGCATGCGCGGCGCGGTACTTGACCTGCCAGAGAGTTCCGAGTTCACCCGCCAGGGCAGCATTGACGGCGTGCTGCATCTGCGGCCACCAGGCAAAAGGCCAGTTCACCATCAGGCAGAGTTCCTGTGCGCGGGCGGTTTCCAGCATCTGTTCCGCCTGCGCGAGGCTGGCTGCCATCGGCTTTTCAATCATGACCGGCAGACCATGGTTTAACGCCTGGAGTGCCAGATCGGCACCTTCCTGATTGCTGCTGAAAATATAGACGCCATCCAGTTCGTGACTGGCAAACAGTTCCTTGACAGAGGCATACGTGGGACAGCCATATTCAGACTCGACCCGCTCTCGCAGGGGCTGATTTGTATCGAAGGCGGCAACCAGTTCCGCGTTCTGTGAATGTTGCAGTTGAGGCAGGTGGTCCCAGACATGATCGTGGATCAGACCCAGAATGCCGATTCGCAGTGGCTGTGTTGTCATGGTTGTACTCTGTGAAAAAAAGGGATGACCGCGAGGGCTGCAGGAATTAACTGACCTGGTGATTTGCGGAGTTCAGAAAGGCAGTAAACTGATCTTTGATCTGCTGCACCTGTTTTTCAGTGTAAGGCTCAGTTTGTGACTGTCCCCAGACCGGGGCAGGCCAGTAGGGGTCGCTATGCTTTCTGCCAATGACATGGATATGCAACTGGCTGACGACATTGCCCAGTGCCGCGATATTCATTTTGTCTGGTGCACAGGTCTGCTGAATGAAACGTGCCACCAGATTGACTTCGCCGAGAACGGCTGTCTGCTGTTGAAACGGCAGGTTGGTCAGTTCGATCTCTTCACAATGCGGAACCAGGATCAACCAGTCGACCAGCGCATTGTTCATCAGCAACAAGGTCGATTGTTCGAGTTCACATACAATGTGGCAGTCCGCTTTGAGTCGTTCGTCCAGATTCATGTATTCAACTCTTTCCATGTACGAGTAAGACGCATTATCGATTGATCAGAAAGGTTGCCATCTGATCAAAGAACGGTTCCAGTGTCTGTCTGATCTCATCAGAGACTTCGACTTCCTGCAGGGCGGCAGTCATCAGTTCCATCCAGCGGTCACGGGCACTCTGGTCAATGGCAAACGGTGCGTGTCGCATTCGCAATGCCGGGTTCCCTCGTTCTGCCAGGTATCGTTGAGGCCCGCCCAGGCGATATACCAGAAATTCCTTCAGCCGATATTCTGCCCCCGCCAGGTCCTCAGCGGGATACATGGGACTGAGGATCTCATCAGTGCGGACTCCCCGATAAAATGCGGCGACCAGTTGTTCCAGTTGTGTTTCTCCCAGGTGGTCAAACAGTTCTTCTACCGAAAGCGGGCTCATGTGATTCTGAGTGTCCTGTACTCATAAGTAAAATGGATGGATTGTTTTAGAAAGCCATCTGTTGTGTGGCTGAATTTTCCGTTGTGTATGGTATCTTAGGAGCTGACAGGAAAGATTCCTACTCAACGGATGTGTCAGCTTTGAGGAATTCAAAATGCGGCGTTACCTGCTCATGTTGCTCATGATTACTGTGCATGTTGTCCTCAGTGCCTCGCTCTCTGCTGCCGAGCCACTCTGGACCGGCTTCGTGCAAAGTCCCTGGTTTGAAGAACAGTATCAGTATCTGCAACCGGTGCCGGAAGTACGCGCGATGATCATTGCGCCTCGTCCTGAAAAAATAAAACCGGAGCATCTTAATCGGGTCGTGCTGTTCACCACGCCCAATGGAAGCAGCATTGAGCAGACACTGGGTTGTGCGCAGAAAGCGGGGCGTGACTGGCATTATGCTATCCAGCACATTGCAGCGCAGCATCGACAGTGGCAGTCGTTGAATGAGCGTGAGAATCTGATCCTGGTCTGTCTGGAAGCAAAAGGATTGAGCTGGCCGGCGTGGAGATCCCGTCATGCGGATCATCCCCGTTTGATTCGCGATGTCATCGCTGCGATTCTGAAACAGATTCCGCTCAAAGATCCACGGCTGACGCTGGCCTGTCACAGTGGCGGGGGAAGTTTTCTATGGGGGTTCCTGAACGGCTCTGATACGATTCCGTCTGAGGTGGACCGCTTTGTGTTTCTCGATGCGAACTATTCCTTCAGCGCCGCCGACGGACATGGGAAAAAGTTTTCCGACTGGCTGCAGGGTGACAAACGCCGCAGTCTGATCGTGCTGGCCTACGATGATCGGAATGTTCTGTTCCGAGGCAAAAAAGTCGTCAGTCCCACGGGAGGCACTTTTCGGGCAACACAGCGCATGCGGGATGAGTTTGAAAAAGAGGTCGCATTCCAAGAATCCGGTGCCGGTGATTTTAAGACAGCGACCGCCCTGGAGGGGCGCCTCCGGTTAGTGGTCCATCAGAATCCTGAGAATCAGATCCTGCATACACAGGTGGTGGGAGAAATGAACGGATATCTGTATGGGGTCACGGTGAATACACCTGAAGCACAGGAGAAGCTGCCGGGCCCACCTCGCAGTTATACACGGTGGATTCAACCGGAGCCATTTACGATGTCAGAGCAGGAAGCGTCTCCCTGAGAAGCGTGTTGTGTTAACCCGGTTTTGTTTCTCGTATTGAAAAATCGAAATAACAATAGTCTGACCATTCACTTTCACCAAGTCTGTTTCTGGCCTTGACCCTAATTCTTCCTGGTTGTGATCCTCCAAAATTAAACATATAAAAAGGAATCGGGATTTCAGTATCCAGTTCTACAGGATTATAAAAGATCTCCGGTTCCAGGGGGCTGGCACAACTTTCTTCAATAGTATAAGTGATGGGGTATTCACCCGAACTGGGATACCAGCGACAGTCCAGAACCCGGGGATAGTGAGTAAAGGCCGTTCCTGAAACAGGAATGATGATTTCCGGTTTCGAAGGAGTACCGTCAAGTGACAGTTTTCCCATGAAAGGATCTGTTTTCCTAAAGACTCTCTCGTTTTCATCATACCCAATCAAAAACACATAAGTGCGCCGCTGGGGAAGCATCGGCATTTGTAAATGCCCATAGGAACAATTTGCATCAGCCCGATAAGGATCCTTGAGCGGAGGGCCGAGCAAGGCAACAACTTCCTCTCGACTCATTCCGATCTGGGCTGTTTCCCATTGTCGATAATCGGGTTGAACAAATTCAGGCTCTGTTGAAGCATAGGAAAAAGGATCTTGCATACCGGTTCCACTCCTGAGTACTTTCTCGCACTGATCTGAAAAATGAAGTTTAAAACAGCGGTTGCTTTCCGATAATGCGTCTGATAACCGACCATTGGCCGGCGTGCATCATCCAGTGCGTGGCTTCGCCTGCAAAAACACATCCCACTGTAGGGCCGAGATAGCTTACCGATTCTGGAGCGGGTTGCATCAGCGCTTCATCACTGAACTTCGACAGCGCATTGAGGGTGACTTCACGTTGTTTGTGCATCAGTTCTACCAGTTCTGCTTTGCCGAGGAAGTCGGCGGGATTATCGCTGGCCGCAGCCTCCCTGGAGTAGCGTTCTTTGAAGCCAGCGGGTAGTTCCGGCAGGGGATCGGTGCAGACCTGGGACGCATGAAAGTGTTCGCTTTGAATCAGATGTCCTAACTGCCAGTTGATGTGGTTGGACTTTTCTGCGGGGCGCACCAGCAGGTCGGCATCGGTCAGGTCTTCGAGATACCCGTTGACCACAAAGGTGGGGAGCTGCAGAGAGGATTTGATATGTTCAGCGAGACTCATGGGAATGCGTTTCCTGTTCGAAGAGTTTAAAGTTGGAATGGCTGTCTGTGATTATTAAAGAATGTTGACGGGCTGCTTGCGGGGCGCCCAGAGTGCTTCTGCGTATTTCACACGGCACGTTTGTCCTCGATAGCGGGCCAGGGTCTCTTTGCCCTGCAGGGCACCAGTTGTCTGGGACGGATCGTATTTCACGTTTCTCTGCACCGCCATATATCGCCCCAGCCACTCCATGGATTTCTGCCAGTATTCGGTGACATCCACGAAGGTATCCGGTTCGAAGCCGATGGTATGTCCGGGGCCATTATCGTAATGATAAATGGTGCGCGGCCCGCGGAACCGATCTTCGTTCAGTACGCGTCCGCCATGATTCAATGCGATTTTACTTAATTGTGACGCGACCGTGTGGTCGTGGTGGTGATCATACTCCCAGAGCTGCAGGGCGATATCCGGCTTGATCTCATAAACGGCGGCAGCGACTTTCTGTTTGGTTTCTGCGTTGGTGTCATACTGATGAGAGGCAAAGTCGAGATACCGGGTTTCGACGCCATATTCGCTGGCAATCTTCGTGATAGAGTTGCGGAATTCTTTTTCACGTCCTTTGGTGGGAGGCCAGTTACTGTAGTCACCAATGAGAATCAGCTGCACGACACGATAGTTTTTTGCGACCGCCTGCAGCATGATCCCGGGGACACCGTACACACAGTCATCGTAGTGGGCACCAATTGCCAGCAGCGTTTTCTGATCGGCCATGAGTTCTGATTTCGTGCAATAAGAGGTTTCGGGGAAGTCATCAGGGAACAGTGCTCCGCGCGTCACTGTTCTGCATGTTACCCGGTTGGCTGTCAGGTTGCCATGAATTTCACGGAATTGAATTGCGCGTGTGGCGCGGGCGGGATTGGGGCAGGATTGTGGGGCAGGGCTGTGAGTGCCGACTGTCGAACTGTCGGCGGAGGTGTGGTTGTACGTTATACTGTTATGCGGTCTCAACCTGTTTCTGAGAACTCTCGATAAAGTATTCCAGGTAATCTGTCTGCGATTTGATCAGATCAAAAAACTCTTCTGCTGCTTCCAGATTTTTGGATTCAATAATGTCCTTGATGATTTCGCACAGGCTTTGTGCCGGGGTATAGATGTCAAGCGGAGCCGACTCGGAGAGTAAACCCATCGCATTTTTCAAATTGTCTCCAAAGGCCTGCTTCAGTTCTTCCCGGTCGCGGGTTTTATAGATGACTCCCGTGATGCCCAGTTTTTTGGCCAGTTCCAGGCGTTCCAGCTGACGGCTTTGCGACTGGTTCCCGGGCTGAAGCGATGTGAGCAGAAAGAACATCGGAGCCTGAAGCTGACCGTCGTCATTATACCGTTCCTGTTTCTGAACCTTGAGGAACAGGTCCAGCCCGTCGAGTTCCCGCATCACGAGTTCAGCGAACATGATTTTGATTTCACTGTCCATCTCCAGAATGGAGAGTGCTTCAAAACCGGAGGAGGCACAGACGACTTCATACCCCAGTTCCTCGAGCAGTCTGGTATGCACGTAACAGGTATATCCCACTTCATCGACGACAAGTACTTTCATAGGCGGTTTCTCTCAGAACAGGGGCGGTGGCTGGTAAATGAAACCGCTCTCTCCAGCGGTGGAGAGAGCGTTGCGAAATGTCTTTCATTCAGGTGTACTGTGTCTGCAGCAATAAAACGATCACAGATTGAGATGAAGAGACAAGATGTATGTTGCATTTGATTCATGGTTGATCCGCTAAAAATATAACACACAAATGACTTGAGTCGAATTGAATTTGATTGTGATTCGCAGGGACCTGCCCGGGTAAAGCCGGCATTTCCTGAACAGAATTTTCAACGATGTTCCCGGAAGGCAACGTCGTTTCTTTTTCCTGATCGCAGAAATCTTTCGAAACCCTGTAAAACCCGATTGTCCCGGCGGACAGGCAGTTGTTGCTTAAAATAAACAACATTCAGTCAGCGCTCGTACAATTATTTCTGGAAAATTCCCGCTCTCATCCCTCCGCTTCGGCTGTCAAAAGTCTGGACTTTGGCGGGCAGGCTGCTTACGATAAAGTATTGATTCAGGGGGTTCTTTTCGTTCAGCCTGAAGCGGGTTGACGTTTTTATTATTCAAAACATAAAGGGTGAATTATGAGTGAGGTCACACGGCGCAGCTTTCTCCAGACGAGTGCAGGAGCGGTTGCAGCTACTACATTGCTGACTGGTGCCGCGCGAGCAGATGTCAACAGTAAAATCCGGATCGCTGTGCTGGGGGTAAACGGTCGCGGTAAAACACACATTAACGCGATTGGGGAAATCGAAGGCGCTGATGTTGTGCTGTTGTGTGATCCTGATGAACAGGTTCTCGCCAAACGGGCCGCAGAGTTCGAAAAGAAATACGGCCGCAAAGTCGAAACCGAAACCGATATGCGCAAAGTATTCGACCGCGATGATATTGATGTCGTAACGGTAGCCACGCCGAACCACTGGCATTCACTGGCGACCATCTGGGCCTGTCAGGCCGGTAAAGACGTTTATGTCGAAAAGCCGGGTTCTCATAATCTGTTCGAAGGCCGCAAAATGATTGAAGCGGCAAAGAAATACAAACGCATCGTCCAGCACGGCGTTCAGCTTCGCAGTCAGCCCGCCATCCAGGAAGGCGTAGAACATCTTCGCAAAGGGACGATCGGCGATGTTTACATGGCACGCGGACTGGTCTTTCGCTGGCGTCCTTCCATCGGTCATAAACCGGATGAAAAGGCTCCTGCATACCTCGACTGGAACCTCTGGCAGGGGCCGGCGCAGGAAACCAATTTCTCACAGCGTTACGTGCATTACAACTGGCACTGGACGTGGGATTACGGCAACGGAGATGTCGGTAACCAGGGTGTCCATGAAACGGATATGTGCCTGTGGGGGCTGGATGTGAAACTCCCCTCGCAGATCACCGCCATGGGCGGCAAGTTCCTGTGGGATGACGACAAGGTGACTCCCGAGGTGCTTTCCACCAACTATTTCTATCCTGAAGAAAATAAAATGATCCAGTTTGAAGTCCGTCCCTGGATAACGAATGAAGAAGGGGGCGCGTCTGTGGGTAATATCTTCTATGGATCAGAAGGGTACATGGTCGTCAAAGGCTATAACTCCTATGAAATCTTCCTGGGACGCAAGGGAGAACCGGGGCCGAAAAACAGCGGCGGTGATCCCGTCGTTCCCCACTTCACCAACTTCCTGAACGCGGTTCGTTCACGAAAGGCAGAGACGTTGAATGGTCCCGTGGAGACAGCACATACCAGTTCCGGTATTGCCCATCTCGGTAACATCGCTTTCCGGCTGGGACGTCAGTTAAACTTTGACCCCAAGACGGAGCAGTTTGTAAACGATGCGGAAGCCGATCAATATCTGACACGTGAGTACCGCGAACCATTCGTGGTTCCCAACGAAGTCTGATCTTTGTGATTTCCCATCGCGGAAAAAATAAAAACAGCATCGGAGCCAGGCTCTGGTGCTGTTTTTTTCATGTCTGTTCCGGACCTGTTCCGAAAAAAAGAGAGGCTGATCCACGCTGGCGCGGATCAGCCTCCTGTTAATGTTCGTTTGGATCGAGGTGATCCTCACGAGTGGTGGTTGTCTTTGACAACCCGCCAGTAGTCGCTAAGAACAACCACCTTTCTGGCTACAACAATAACTGTCCACTCAATCACCTCCTTTTCTTGGATAAACTCCCTGTTTCTTCATCGGTTTGTAGCTCCAACTTGAATACAGGCTTTAGTCCTATCGCACTGCGTGGGTGCGATACATTAGCTATAACTATTCTTGCAGATCCCTCATTTGTGGCAAGACCGATTTTCAAAGATCTTGCCGAAATTCTCATGAACGGGAAATGCCGAAAACGGTAACATATTCTTATAAAAGAGGATAAGAATTTAACGATTCCTGCGAATTCCAGATCAGTGCAGTCAGACGAAAGTCGATCGTCTGATGTATTGACTGGCTGCCTGTGTAGTGACACACAATTCTGGAGACAGGTTCGCGGCTGTTACTGATCTTCCGGAGCCATGTGCGGCTCGAAGACAGTGCGTCCCACCTTTTCAGCCTGCCTGCTCGCCGCGACTGCTTCTTCGTAAAGCACCTGCTGGCAGCGCACCAGATTTTTCTCTTTATTAGGCGTGATCCGCTCGTAAACTCCCTCGCTGTTTAAGACGCGTGCCTTGGCATTGTCTTCAAAATAGCTGTTGAGAATTTTGATGAGTTTACGATGGCATTTTTCTTCTTCGATGGGAACAAGCAATTCGACTCGCCGATCCAGGTTGCGGGGCATCCAGTCGGCACTGGAGATAAAGACGCGTTCGTCTCCGCCATGATAAAAGTAAAATATGCGGGCATGTTCCAGGAAGCGGTCGATGATGCTGACGACTTCGATATTTTTGCTGAGCTTGGGAACACCCGGTCGCAGGCAGCAGATGCCACGAATATTGAGCTTGATCTTCACGCCCGCTTCCGAAGCTTCATACAGGGCATCGATGATTTCCGGATCGACCAGTGAATTGACCTTGGCGACAATCCTGGCTTTCTGACCCTGTTTTTTCCGTTCTGTTTCATGGTGGATCAGGTCGAGCAGTTTATCTCTCAGGCTGATCGGAGCCGCTTCCAGCTTCTGGTATTTCTGCGGGGTCGAATAGCCGGTGATCGAATTAAAAAAGTTGATGGCGTCCGATGCCAGCACCTCGTTGTTGGTGAAGTAACTGATATCACTGTAGATTTTTGCAGTCGCATCGTTGTAGTTTCCCGTTCCGAAATGCAGATAGCGTTGAATCCCGTGAGGTTCGCGGCGGATAATACAGCAGATTTTGGCATGTGTCTTCAGGCCTTTGACGCCGTAGATCACCTGCACGCCGGCATGTTCCAGGTTCCTGGCCCATTCGATATTGCGCGCTTCATCGAAGCGGGCTTTCAGTTCCACAATCGCGGTGACATGCTTACCCTGCTCGGCGGCACGGATCAGGGCTGCCACGATCGGGCTGTGTTTGCTCGTGCGATAAAGAATCTGTTTGATCGCCAGCACATCAGGATCGACGGCGGCTTCTTCCACCAGTCGCACGACAGGTTCAAAACTTTCGTAAGGGTGGCACAGCAGAATATCCTGCCGTGTGATATTTTCAAACATGCTGATCCGCGGGTTCACTTCCGGTGAGGGCTGGGGTGGCCAGTTGGAATCTTTCTGGTCATCGAATCCGGATATCTCCGTCAGCCGCATGAATGCGGTCAGGTCCAGTGGACCCGGGATGCGGTAGACGTTTTCATCCAGCACACCCAGGCCGCGCTCCAGAAATTCCAGCGTTTCCACAGAAACCGATTCCGCAATCTCCAGGCGAATACAGTCCCCCTGCTTACGCTGGTCCAGCATGTCTTCCATCTGGTGCAGCAGGTCCGAGGCGAATTCGTCCTGCAGGCTGACATAGGCGTTTTTCGTTACGCGAAATGGAATACACTCCAGCACGTGCTCGCCTTGAAAATACTGTTCGATAAACAGGCAGATGGCATCCTCCATGGGCAGATACTGATAACCGCCTTCCGAGGGGAGCGTGATGAAGCGGAATTCGTTTCTGCCGAAGGGGATGATCGCGAATCGATCTTTTCCGGTCTTTGCTTTGCCTTTCCCTTTTTCATCGGGCGCCAGGCGAACCACGAGGTTCAGCGTCTGGTTGATCAGGAAGGGAAAATCCATGTCCGAAGTCACCGCCATCGGCGTGAGTACGGGATAGATTTCATCCCGGAAAACATGTTCCACGATTCGTCGCTGTGAATCGGTGAGTTCCTGCGGGTTGACTCGTTGGAAACCGGCGGCTGCCAGCGGGGGTTCGATTTCTTTCAGCAGACACTGGTACTGTTCCACCATCATCTGATGCGCACGCAGGCAGACGGCATCGAGGGTTTCGCGGGGAGTCATCCCGGAAGGATCTGCTTTTTTATTGCCACTGGCCTGCAGCAGGTGTAAACCGCCCACGCGGACCATAAAGAATTCATCCAGGTTGGAACTGGTGATGGCCAGGAATTTTAAACGTTCCAGCAGCGGGATCTCCGGGTCATGGGCTTCATCCAGAACCCGCTGATTGAATTCCAGCCAGCTTAATTCCCGGTTGATATAATTCATTGATGTGTTGGCCATGGTCAACCTGTTATTTCAGTCTGTCGTATAGATAAAATGGAACGCAACGGTTGATTGAAAATCATCCGGACGGCTTACTGTTTTTTCCTCAAGTGAACTTTCAACCCGAAGACTTCTTCAAACAGAGGGCCTTTTTCGACGAGCGCGATTTGTTCCAGCGAGACGTCTTCCACATGGGGGATTGAAATGATTAACTGTCCCTGATCGATTTCGCATTCAATTTCCTTAACCCGCTGGCTGTAGGAATAATCCAGTGCGTCTGCGACCCGCAGGATGGCAGACATTTTGGCAATGGCGATGCGGCTGACACGATCGAGTGTGGAATATCCCGGGTGCGTGGCTTTGGGGGACGCCCGACGATGGTAACGGGCAATCAAAGCGACCAGCAGCAGGTCGGTCTGTCCCAGCCCAAACAGGTTGCCATTGCTGATCAGGTACATCGAATGCTTGTGATAACCGCGTTGATTCACGTAAATCCCGATCTCATGCAGGTAGGCGGCAATATACAGTAAGAATCGATTTCGCGCGTCGAGCTTGTGTTCATTCTGTAATGACTGAAACAGCTTATCCGCCAGAAAGGCAACATGGCCGGCATGCGTCTCATCAAAATCGAAGCGTTTACCAAAGTCAATTGTGGAACGCAGGACCTGCTGGTTGAACTCGTCAGACCAGTTACTCTGGTCGGCAATTTCTTTCAACAGTCCATCACGAAAGTTGGCCTTGGTGACGTAGATGTGTTTCTGCTGATAGGCTTCCGCCAGCTTGGTATACGCCAGCAGCGCCGGGCCGAGCGTTTCTGCATCGGTGAATGACAGGTGGTATTCCTGTACCAGTTCGTCTTCGTTCTTCTGCAGGATTTTATCGGTAAACTTGCTGAGTTCCGAAACCTTGAGCCGATCCAGTTCATCGGGAGAATTACCCGGGTCGGGGATTTCATCATCGGGACGAAGTTGCGCCAGGGCAAAGCGGACATCGCCTCCCAGGACAACCAGTTTGACGGATTTATCGCCGGGAACTTCGTGGACGATCTGCTGGATCACCCGTTCGATCTGATTCTCCATGATCGTGCGTTCCTTGGATAAGGGCACACGGTAGCCTTTGAGCATTTCCCGCAGCCGCAACGCTCCCAGTCGATAGTTTCCGGAGAACAGCACATTTCCCTTTTGTACGAGCAGCAGTTCGGTGGTGCCTCCCCCAATTTCCGTCACAATGGTCTGGGCTTCATCCAGATTGGGTTTGGCTGCGAGGTAGGGACGGATCCCCTGGTAGGTGATACGATTGACTTCGGCTTCATCCAGTGGGGAAACCTCAAACCCGGTGGCGATGAAAATACGGTCTGTGAACGCCAGGCGATTGTCTGCTTCCCGGACCGCGCTGGTGGCAGCAACCCGAATCTGCTCATCGCGGGTGATCTGGTATTCATCCAGCCGTCGACGGTAGCTTTTGAGGATCCGTACACACTCTTCCATCGTGGCTTTCTGAATATTCCGTGTCTGGAAGGTGTCTTTCCCCAACGTGACGGCCTGGGAGAGACGTTCCAGGGCGTAAACAGAACGGTCTTCTTTAATCTCAGCGATGGCCATACGGATAGCGCCTGTGCCGATATCGATGACAGCGATCAACTGATTCGAGCCAGACTCCAGTCGACTGGAACCCGGGGATGCCTCAGCCGGCAGTGAATCTTTTGTGTTCATACCTGCGTTTCAATTCTCACCGAAGAGTTTTGCTGAATAACATTTTGCGCCCAGGCGGCAACTCCCATCACTGACGAGTCATCCCCCAATTGAGCGGCAACCACTTTGAATGAATCTTTGAACGTAGGCATGACATTGCGTCGGGTTGCTTCCGTTACAGCTGGTACGATCAGTTCGGGCATGGCTTCCACCAGCCCTCCTCCCAGAACGATAATTTCCGGTGAAAAAGTATGGATCAGGTTTCCGGCTGCAATCCCAATATACTCCGCAGCCCGCAGGACGATCTTTTTCACACTCTCATCACCCCCCTTGATCGCAGAGGCGAGAATACCACTGCGAATATCCGAGAGGTCGGTGCCGACCATGGAACGCAGGACGGGGGCATCTCCGCGGTAAGCAGCCTGTGCTGCCGCGGCAGAGATCGCCAGTCGGCTCGCCAGAACTTCCAGGCATCCGTGCTGACCACAACCGCATTCGGGGCCTTCCGGCAATATTTTGATGTGGCCGATCTCCATACAGGAGCTTTTACTTCCCTGGATCAACTGTCCGCGGTAGACGGCACCGCCGCCAATACCGGTTCCCGGGAAAATGCCCAGGGCAGAGCGGGCTCCCCGGGCCGCGCCGAAACGGTATTCGCCGTAGACGCCCGCATCGACATCATTGCAGATCACGACCGGACAACCGAACTCTTTTTCCAGCACTTCTTTCACGGGAGCATTGTACCAGCCCAGGTTGGGCGCTTCAAAGATGACGCCCGCTTCCAGATCGAGAGGGCCCGGGCAACCGACGCCAATGCCCGCCAGTTCATTGGGAGTCAGACCGGCTTCTTCCAGTGCCTGATGAATCGTCTGGGCAATGCGTTCCAGCCCCAGCTCCATGCCCGCATGGCCTTTGGTCTTTCTGCGTTTTCTTCCCAGGGTTTTATATTGCGAGTCAAATATTTTGGCCAGCATTTTGGTGCCACCCAGGTCGAACCCGGCCCAGTAGCGGCTGGTGGTTTCAACGGAATCTGCAGACATGAATTTGATTTCTATAGCTTAAGGATTGACTCTCCGCTCAAAAGCGGTCAACGGAAAGTTTAAACTGTTTTCTCTCGATGGTATTCTACGCACCGACATTATAACGAAAAGTTCTTATCTCGTGTATTCTGACCTGTTTAGAACTCGATAAACAAGAGACAGTCTAAGATTTCTGTTTCCGGAGAAAATTCCAGGGAAACGGGGGGCCTACCTGGCTTACGGGAGCGATTTCTGGAAAAACCAGCTGAAAAGGGCATTGTTTGCCGTGTTTAGATGATTGCGACAGGCTGTTGACTTTTGGGACCGACGTAGCTTGGCTAAACTATATTTCTATCTAAATTACTGCTGAGTTCTTCATTTGACTGTGTTCCGTTTCACTGTAGCGTCTCCAGGACCATTTGGGCCGGGTATCATCGATACAAAGACACTATGGTTTATTGCGTACGCTTTAAGAGGCTCAGTGCTACACTAAAGTCTACTACCTCCTGGGGTTTCCTCAATGTATTTCCAGTTTCCCTGTGAAAAATGTTCCAAAAAGCTCAAAGTCCGCGATGAAAACGTGGGTAAAAAAGTTCGTTGTCCCTACTGTCATCATACGATGCTGGTCAAAAAACCTGAGTCACCGGTGATCGATACGACAATCGATGTCAGCGCTTCCGGTTCTACCAGCGCCAGCAGAACTTCCAGCAGCCGCGGTGGAAACAAGCACGTCTCCAGTGGCTGGGCCGATGGTACCGAGGTCAGCCTCTCGAAAAGTGGCATGATCGCGGTCGGGGCCTCTGTCGCATTCATCGCGCTGATGTTCCCTATCCGGAACTATTACCTGGGAGAATTGTTTCTGGACCGGGGCTGGGTTCCATTTGCGCTGGTCTTTTTGATGAGCTGGTCTGCCACGATTCTGGTTTTAAAATACTTTAAGCTGGGAAAACAGAAAGATTCGATGCTGTTCGATACACTGCCGATCGATATTTCTGAAGAGATTTCCGAGAAGACAGTTTCCCGATTTATCGAGCACGTCAAGAACCTGCCCGTTGATCCGCGGGAAAGCTTTCTGGTGAATCGGGTATTGCGAGGGCTGGAGCATTTCAGCGTTTTGAAAAGCAGTGCCGAAGTTTCCAGCCGCCTGCAGTCACAATCAGAAATCGATGCGACTGCCGTTGATTCCAGTTACACCATTCTCAAAGTCTTCATCTGGGCGATCCCGATTCTGGGGTTCATCGGTACTGTGATCGGGATCAGTGCCGCCGTGGGGGGCTTCTCCGGGGGGATGGACAAAGCTGCCGACATCTCTGCTCTGAAGGAATCCCTGGGGAGTGTGACAGGGGGGCTTTCGACTGCCTTCGATACGACTCTGGTCGCGCTGGTGATGAGTATGCTGGTGATGTTTCCCAGCAGTTCCATGCAGAAATCGGAAGAAGATCTGCTGAACTGGGTTGATGAATACTGTAATGAAAACCTGTTAAAACGGCTGAAAGAGAGCGACCAGGCTGGCAGTAGTGGTGATGAAAAAGATCACCGCCGCCTGATCCAGCGAACCATCGATAAAGCGATGGCAAATCACCATGCCGAGTTACAGACCTGGATCGAAAAACTGGAAGGCATCGGCAGTACACTGTCACAGCAGGTTGTGAAATCCTGGGGTAAAATCGATGATAAAATTCGCGAGCAGCAGGAAGCGCAGCTGGCTGAAGTGAAAGAAGTCATCAGGCATCTGGAAAGCGTGGAAGAAAAAATGACCGCGCTCCAGTCCGCGCACACATCCCATCTGGAAAAAATGAACGGCGAAGCGACGGAAATGGCCGAGGCCGCCGGCGTGCTGTCCCAGTCCTTCAATGGCGTACAGCAGGGGTTAAACGGCTTGAACACGGTATTGATGAACCTGGGTGAAAAGCAGGTTCTGATTCAACAGGTCGAAGCACCTCGCAAGCGTTGGGGATTATTCGGGAATTCGAAGAGAGTAAGATAACGTGGGTAGAAAGAAGAAGGATAGTGAAGAGACGGTTTCCCTGTTTCCGTTTCTGAGTATTCTGGCGTGTGTCATTGGCGTTCTGACGCTGATGATCACGGCCATGGCGCTCAGTCAGATGGATCAGCAGGATGATGCCTGGAAACGCGTGGAAGAATTCGAGAAAGACCAAGAGCAGATTACCGAAAAACAGCAGGAACTGGAGCAGATTCAAAGCCAGGTGGAAGATTTATCCAAGCTGAATCGCGACCTGATCCTGGCGCTGGAGGAACTCAAAAAGCTGAAGCAGGAAAAAAATAAAATTCCGACGGATATCAGCCCGGAAGAAAAAGTCAAACTGCTGGCAGAAGCGAATCGTCTTGAAAAACGGATTAACGAAATCAAAGACGAACCCATGACGCTGCAGAAGGAAATCGACAAGCTCAAAATCGAATTGAATAAACGGGAAAACCCGGTGGCCGCGGAAGTGCGAATTCAGCCGGGAGGGTCTGGTGTGGATCTGAATCCCACGTTTATTGAGTGTACCAAAAATGGAATCGTTGTTCTGGATGGGCCTGCCAAAGATTTACACGTCCGCCGTGACGATCTGCGGAAAAGCCTGCCTTTCGTAGAACTGCTCGATCAGATTGGCGCCCAGAACAAGGGGACTGTTATCTTCCTGATCCGGGAAGATGCCGTGTATACCTATAACATTGCTTCCAGCGTGGCCCGTTCCCGTTATTGCCCCAACGGCAAGCTGCCTGTGGAAGGCAATGGGAAAATCGACCTGAGTCGTTTTAAAAACGCGGCCGGATAAGTCGGGGTATAAAAAATAAAAGCTCTGCCGATCAATTCGACAGAGCTTTTTTCAGTGATATCTGTTGAGGACCTTACTTTCGCAGGTCGTAACACATCAGCACGTCCTGCTCCCGCAGGTAGAGCTTTCCGCCACACACGACCGGATGCGCCCAGGCTTTGCCGAGGACCTGATCAGGGCGGAACGAACCTTTCAGCTTGTAATCTTCTGTGGTCGCTTCCACCAGCGCGATCTCACCATTTTCATAGCGGAAAATCAGGTTTCCATCTGCGAATAAGACTGCTGCAGAACCGGAGCCTTCACCGCGAATTTTTCCACCCCAGACGACTTTGCCTGTCTTGAGGTTCAGGCAGAGCGGGAAGCCGTTGTTATGACCATGGCCGCAATAGATGTGGTCTTTATACAGGACCATGCCTCCATGGTGGTTCTGCATGGTTTTGGCGTCGAGGAAATACACTTCTTCCGCATTCACGTTGTCGCCGTCTTTGGTGATTTTCAGGAGCGCGCTTCCGGTTCCATATCCGGTGGAGCAGAAGACATAGTCACCGGAAACGATGGGAGTCGGAATATTGGCCACTTTGTTGGCCACGTCGTTGTAGTTCCATAAGAGTTTGCCATCACTGGCACGGACACCAATCACGCCGCGTCCTGTGAGCTGAACATACTGTTTCACGCCGGCTGCATTGGAAATGACGATGGAAGAATACCCGGCACCATCCTTGCCCTGTTCCCCCAGGTCTTTGACCGAGGTTTTCCAGACTTCCTTACCCGTTGTTTTATCCAGGGCCACCATCATGGCATCTTTGCCACCGGGGGTGCATAAGACGAGATCGCCATCGATCAGCGGGGATTCTGAAAAGCCCCATTTGGACATCATTTTTCCATCCCACTCGTCTTCAAAATTTTTCTGCCAGATGATTTCCCCATCGGCGACACTCAGGCAGAATATCGCGCCATTGGAGGCAATCGCATACAGGCGGTCTCCATCGATTGAAGGTGTGCAGCGTGCTCCCGGGTATCCGTGTTCGGGGTTGAGTTCCAGCAGGTTGGTTTTCCAGAGGATCTTGCCATCGTCGGTATTGACGGCGATCACGGCCTGGCCTTCCGGCAGATTTCCTGTTGTGAACAGTCGATTATCCTTGATCGAGACACTGGCATATCCTTTACCCATGCCACTGGCAGTCCAGAGCAGTTTGGGAGGAGTTGCATTCCAGTCATCGAGCAGGCCGGTATCCGCTGAATGATTCAGACGATCGGGGCCTCTCCACTGTTCCCACGAGTCAGACAGTTTTGCAGGTTCGTTTGCTTTCGCTGACAGGGAGAGTCCGCAAACCAGTAGGGCGCCCAGCAGCAGGCGAACAGGCATCGAGTTGCTCATAATCAAATAGTCCTTTTTGAGATTTTCAGGCGAGGAGGGAATCCAGCCGGTATCCAGTTTTTTTGTAGCGTCTGCTCTGTAGTGTCTCCAGGGCAATCGGAGCCGGGCAACAATGGGTGAGAAACGCTGTGGTTAAATGGAGTGCACATTCATTTGAGAGATCGCTGCTGTATTCCGGTTCAGGCTGATTCATAAAATGCAGCGAATGCCTCTTGAGGTAAGACACGGACGCACTCGTGATTATATGCCCCGCTCAGAGTGGCTGCAATCTATGTTGACCGATTCCTGTCCAGCGGAGAGCCAATTTTCAATTCCAGAAACTGGCCAGAGACTGAACGGTAAAAGTGCTGACGGGACCGGCACCACAGAGCAGATGCCAATGCAGGACAGTAGCTAGACTGTGTCCCGTTTTACTGTAGCGTCTCCAGGGGCATTTGAACCGAGTATAATAGATTGAGAGACGCTATGGTTAAATGTGATACGCTCTAACGGGACGGATTGATGGCAGCAGAAATTCGTGTGTACAATTCTTCTCGGGAGATTTCCCGAATGCGAAAGATCTTTAAAGACGCCGTTTCTCCCTTATAGAGTTCAATTTGTGATCGTTTCAGCTTCAGGCCTGACTGAATCACTTTGAGCAGGGCTTTGTTGGCTTTTCCTTTTTCAGGAACTTGTGTGACGCAGACTTTGAGTCTGCCAGCATGTACTCCCTCGATTCCGTTTTTACTGGATCGTGGTTGCGCACGCACCGGAAGGAGTATCGCCGTGCCATCCATTTCCAGATTTAATGGTAGATTCACGATGAATTCTCAATTCAAAGACAAGTCTGCCAGACCTTCAAACAGCGCGCTGCCGACACGCACGAGGGTGGCTCCTTCTTCAATACCCACTTCGAAATCGCCACTCATGCCCATCGACAGTTCCTGAAGTCTGATCTGTACTGGAGACACGGCCTGCAGAATATCACGCAGTGCGGCCAGTTCACGAAAGACAGGACGGGCCGCTTCAGGGTCATCCACATGCGGTGCCATCGTCATCAGCCCCGCGATTTGAACGTGCCTGTTCTGGCAGAGTGTGTGCCATGTTTGCAGCAGTTCTGTTTTCTGAAATCCTTTTTTATTTGCTTCGCCTGAAAGATTAACCTCGATCAGAACCCGGGGCCTGAGGTCGGATTCCGCGGCGACTCGATCGATGGTATTCAGTAATTTTTCTGAATCGACCGAGTGAATCAGGTGGCTGTACTGGATGGTCCGTCTGACTTTATTACGTTGCAGAGGTCCGATGAAGTGCCAGTGGACATTCGGTGAAAGGGATTCCGCCCGTTCGGTGAGCTGGGGAGTGCGGCTTTCAGCCAGATCCCGGCAACCCAGACGGATCAGTTCCGAGACCCATTCCAGGCGGGCATATTTGGTCACGCCGATGAGCGTGACCGATTCAGGGGCGCGGTGTGCCCGGGTGCAGGCAGCGCGGATTCGCGCTTGTATTCCCGTTAAATTCTTGTGCAGGAGGCCAGCGAGGTCTTCCATTACCGGTATGTTTCCCGTTTATTTCAGTCGATTCAATGATTGGCGACAGCTCTGTCTGCTGCTGATGATCTGTTGAGAATCATATCTTCCCCGGCACTTGAAATCCAACCGGAGACCACCTTTGAAATCGATTCAGGCAGTCACTTTACCCAGAAAGCGAACTCCGAATTCAAAGAACTGTTCTTCTTCAATCTCTTTTTGCCTGACAATTTCTGAACGAAACCAGGTGACCTGTGAACCCTGAACGGGAACTCCTACCAGAATATTGTTCCGATAGATGGGGAAGGGATAAATGAAGGAGAGCCCCGACTGGGAGATGGAGCGTGCCCAGACTTTGATGGTTGTGGATTCCTGGTCATCGGCAGCATCGCTGTCCGGCAGTGAAATCCACACAACTCCCCGGAAGTCTTTACGCTCATGCGACCTTTTGTTGGAATAGTGCACACCAGTGCGTTGATCGATACGATCCAGTGTATCCAGAACACGTGAGATGGCCCGGTTCTGTTTGACAGAGTATTGTTCCAGATTAATTAGACTCATGGGAGAGGCCCATTTAAAGATTTGAATATTTAGTTGTTGCCCAATAATTCTTAAAAACGGTCAGGTTTGTATAGGACTATCACAACTATAGGTCTGGAATTGGTGCAGTCAAATCCCTCCTGTAATGAATCAATAAAATTTGATGTACTGTCATGGAATGGTGTAAATCAAGTATTTAATTCTGAACCGTTTCCAGCTTTGACAGAAATTCCTGAAGATGATGGACTTCACCATTCAGGCATTCAATAAACTGCTCTGCGGCCGTGGAATTTCCTGATTCGATAATATCATTGACCGCGTCTTTAATCTTTTGCGCTGGCGTATATAAATCGACGGTTTGCGACGTAATGGAACCTTCCGGAGCGCCCATCAACATATCTTTCAATGTTTCCCGCAGTTCATCCTGATCCAGTGGCTTAAACATGATTTTGTCAATTCCCAGTTCCTTCGCCAGTTTGAGCCGTTGTACATCTTTGTCGTTGGAATTTTTTTCCAGGCGCAATGCGGTCATGAGAATGAACTGGGGCGGATCCAGTTGTCCGTCGTCCGTGAAGCGTTCCAGGTGCTGGGCTTCTTTGTATAAATCGACGCCATCCATGCCGCGCATCATCAGGTCTGTAATGACAATATTAATATCATTATCTGTTTTCAGAAGGTTCAGGGCCTCAAAGCCTGAAGTCGCTGAACAACATCGATAACCGAATTTTTCAATAAGTCGAGCATGAAAGTGGCAGGTATAGCCGACATCATCGACAACTAAAATTTTCATTACATCAGCCTTTGGTTTAAAACCAGGTTTAGCGGGTATAAAACTTTTTTAACGGCACACCTGTGCCATCAGCATATTCAGTTCACTAATCAGTTCCTGCATTTCGTTTTCCAGAGCTGCATAACTGATAGAAGCATCCTGTAGTTGATTTGACTTTCCATCGTCTTCTAATGTCTGTAACAGCCGAAAGGGCTCTTCTCTGGTGTAGTTTGCGACGGTTCCTTTGAAACCATGTGCCGTGATCGCCAGGGTCTCTGCCTGTTTCCGTTCGATGGCCAGACCGATCTCACACATCTGCTCGGGAACCGTACTCATAAACAGCTCGATTAATTCCGCAAGAAACTCCGTATCTCCCATTGCCATATCCAGAATCCGGTCGCCGTCAATCAGTCGCCACTGTCCTGTGTTGCTTGTTGTGTTTGTATTCATCATTTAATTTTTCCTTAGCGGGAAATCGCGCAGCGCAAACTGGTGTCGCGGCACAGGCAGCTCTACTGTGGCGCAGCGATTCAGAGAAATTGTCAGCAGGCCTACAGCTAAGGTTAGTTTCCATTTTCAGAAATGATCAAAGATCATCGGAAACAGCGGCAAGACGATTTTGTTTTTTTAGGGACTCTGCAACCTGTATCGTTTGGGAGAGTAAAATCGCCAGCAAATTCACGGTTTTGGATAAATCAGTCCGTTTTGGTTCGGTTTATGATGCATGCAATTTGAGGGATTTCCCTTAAGGTGCAGCGAAAACGTTGAAGCGATTCCTCAAAACCAACAGGCCTCAACTGCTGTTGCGACGGGAAAAACCGTGGGAAATGAGATGTGCCCCGCAGGGTTTTTGCAGAGATCAACCGTCAGATTTGAAAATCATCTTCGGCAGCGGCAGGATGAGCCAGTTCTTCCAGAACTTCCCGGACCAGACTTTCCGGGATTTCTTTGAAGACTTCCACGCGGCCCAGACTGGTAGGCAGTACAAATCGCAGTTTGCCCCCCACGGTTTTTTTATCGAGTTTCATCCGGTCAATAATCTGGTCTGCATCCAACCGGGTCCCCTTGGGAAGAAGTACCGGTAAACCCAGGGCTTCCAGCAATTTGATTTGACGCTCCGTATCCTGGTGGGAAATCAGTTCCAGTTTCTCAGCGAGATAGCTGGCATAGATCATGCCTATGGAAACCGCTTCGCCATGCATCAGTTCCCCGTATCCGCAAAGCGCTTCAAAAGCATGCGCAAAGGTGTGTCCATAATTCAAAATGGCACGCAATCCGGAACGTTCATGCTCATCCTGTTCCACCACTTCTGCCTTGAGTTCACAGCTACGGGCGATTACGTGACGCAGGACCTCGGGATCGCGCTTGTTCAGCGCTTCGATGTTCTGTTCGAGATATTGAAAGAAGCGGGAATCCAGAATCACGCCATACTTCACCACTTCTGCCAGGCCACTGCGGTAATCCCTCGGAGGCAGTGTTTCCAGAGTCGAAGTATCAATGAAGACACCCAGCGGCTGATAGAACGCGCCGATCAGGTTTTTAGCCTGGGGATGGTTGACCCCGACTTTGCCTCCCACGGAGCTGTCGACATGTGCCAGCAGTGAGGTCGGAACCTGGACAAAGGGGAGACCACGGACATAAGTTGCTGCCACAAAACCGGCGGCATCACCTGTCACGCCGCCACCCACGGCGATCACGACGGTCTGTCGATCTGCCTTCATCGCGACCAGTTTGTCATACAGGCTGGAAATCACTTCCAGAGATTTTGATTTTTCACCCGGTTCAATGATCGCGGTTTCAAATTTCCAGCCCTTTGCTTGCAGGCTGGTTTCGATGTGGGGTGTGTGCAGTGTTGACAGATTCCGGTCTGTGATGATCAATGCGGTCTTACTGCCCTCCGCCAGCGCATTCCGGTAGGCGGGATTCTGATTCATCCAGGTTTCCAGTGTATCAGCAAACTGAGCAAACTGATTGCTGACCACCGAAATATGGTAACTGCGTGGACCCAGGGCGACATTGACATCTAAACTTTCAGACACTTTACATCCTTCGTACTGGAAAATCGGGTAAGCAGCCGACTGAAAACCATTTTGAACAGGGACACAGCCAACTGATTCAACAGACGTCTATCGTAACTCTGCGGCAGGATGAAGTCACGCCGAATTGACCCAAATCGAACAGCAGAAACAGTTTTTCGGCAGCAGGCACGTGACAATTCAGTACCGCCTGCTAAAATATTCTCGCATATGATAACACACGGCGACAGTCAGATTGAGTCGATGCAGGATCTGGTTCCCGTCCTCAGTCGCAGCGATGGTTTTGCCGCAGTGACAGCGGCTTTACGATCCGGACAGAGTGGGACGATTGACGGAGCCTGGGGAGGATCATGCGCGCTGACGGCAGCCTGTGTTGCTGCCGCCCTGGATTCCGTGCTGCTGATTGTGCTTCCACGTCTCTCGGAAATCGACGAATTTTCCGGGGACCTGGCCAGCTTTATGGGAACGATTCCCGAGATCTTTCCTGCCTGGGAGACACTCCCGGACGAACATGATGTAGCCGATGCGGTTTTCGGAGGGCGTCTGCGGGTACTCAGTCAGTTGCAGCAGTCGGGAGAATCTGCCTCGACTCCTCTAGTCATCGTCACATCATTTCCGGCTCTGCTGCAGCCTGTGCCCAGCCGGCAACAGCGGAAGGAAGCGACGCGCCGCATTCAGGTTGGTGATGAAATCGATACTGATTCCTTCATGAAATGGTTGCTGGAGCGTGGCTTTGAACGGACCACGGCGATCGAGCTTCCCGGCGAATTCAGTATGCATGGCGGCATCCTGGATATTTATTCGCCGGATTCCGCTTTACCGATTCGCATTGAATTCTTCGGGGATGAAGTGGAATCGATCAGGCAGTTTGATACGGAAACACAGCGTACACTTGAGACCTGTCAACAGGTTGACCTCACGCTGATTTCGCCTGTCCCCGCAGACCGCTCCGACAGGCAGCCTCATACTCCTGCGCGCGATGAAGACGGCACCGCATCGGAAAGTCTGCTGGATAACCTGCCCCCTGATGCGTGTATTGCATTGGTTGAACTGCCCGAGTTGATTGATGAAGGTAAGCGTTATCTGGATCGTCTGGAAAATCCGCGCGGACTGTTCAGTGTGCCTTCGACCATGTCGCGCTGCACTGATTTTCCCTCGGTGACGATTGCTCCGATTTCTGCAGGATCGACCGAAATCTCCTGCCATCTGCAGATCGAATCAGTAGAACGGTTTACCCGCGCCAAATCAGAAATGCTGGAAGAACTGGCGTCGATTACGGGGCCGCAGGATACCGTGCTGGTCTGCTGTCACAACCAGGGAGAGCAGGATCGTCTGCAGGAACTTCTGGATGAGTCTGAACTGGATTTATCCCGCCGCGTGAAAACCTGTATTGGAAACCTGGCGCTGGGATTTCGTATCGTCCCCGAGCACCTGGTGGTGCTGAGTGATCACGAACTGTTTGGCCGGGCTGATATCAGGCATAAGCCCCGGAAACGCAAAGTTGAGAGTCGGGCGATTGACAGTTTCCTGGATTTGAACGTCGGTGATTTCGTTGTTCATCTATCACATGGGATTGCCCGCTTCCGAGGCCTGGAACTGCTGGATAAGGAAGGGTATCGGGAAGAACATCTCTCCCTGGAGTTTCGTGATAAAGTGCAGATGTACGTGCCCGTTTCACTGGTCCATCTGGTTCAGAAATATATTGGCGGAGGCAAACATGTACCGCAGTTGTCAAAGCTGGGTACGAAAAGCTGGGCCAGCAAAAAAGCAAAAGCGGCAGAAGCGGTTCGGGATATGGCCAGCGACATGCTGCGTCTGCAGGCGCAGCGCTCGGGTCAACCCGGTATTTCCTATCCTCCTGACAGCCACTGGCAGAAAGAGTTTGAAGCGTCGTTTCCCTATACCGAGACTTCCGACCAGTTGCACGCCATCAGCGATGTACGGCATGACATGGAACGGGCACAGCCCATGGATCGACTGATCTGTGGCGATGTCGGCTATGGAAAAACGGAAGTCGCCATTCGCGCTGCTTTCAAAGCCATTGATGCCGGTAAACAGGTGGCCGTCCTCGTGCCGACCACGGTGCTCGCAGAACAGCATACCCGGACTTTCAGTGAGCGAATGGCTGATTACCCCATTACCATTGAAGGGCTGTCCCGTTTCAAATCAAAAAAAGAACAGCGGGCGATTCTGGAGGGCATGGCCGCGGGCAGCGTGGACCTGGTGATTGGCACACATCGGCTGATTCAGAAGGATATCAAATTTAAAGATCTGGGTCTGTTGATCATTGATGAAGAGCAGCGGTTCGGTGTGGAAGCCAAAGAGAGGCTGAAACATCTCAGGCTGCAGATCGACGTGCTCACGTTGAGCGCCACACCGGTTCCGCGCACATTGCATATGTCGCTGCTGGGCATTCGTGATATTTCCAACCTGACGACAGCGCCCCGCGATCGTGTTCCCATTGAAACCAGAATCACCCGCTTTGATCCCGAATTGATTCGACATGCGATGGTCCGGGAACTGAACCGCAATGGCCAGGTTTATTTTGTGCATAATCGCGTGCATGATCTGCAGAAATACGCCGATCGAATCCAGCAAATCGTACCGGAAGCGAGTATCGGGATTGGACACGGGCAGATGAAAGAGTCGGAACTGGAAGCGGCGATGTTGAATTTCGTTTCCGGCAAGGTAGACATTTTTGTCTGCACCACGATTATTGAAAGCGGTCTGGATATTCCCAATGCCAATACAATTTTTATTCATGATGCCGGTAACCATGGCTTATCCGATCTGCACCAGTTGCGGGGTCGGGTCGGGCGGTCGCATCATCGGGCCTACTGCTATCTGCTGCTCCGCGACGGGCAGATTCTGACCTCGATTGCTGCCAAACGCTTAAAGGCGATTGAAGAATACAGTGAGCTGGGGGCCGGGTTCAAAATTGCCATGCGCGATCTGGAGATTCGCGGAGCCGGAAATATCCTGGGAACCGAACAGAGCGGACACATCGCAGCCGTCGGTTATGAGCTGTATTGTCAGTTACTGGAAAATGCCTGCAGGAAGCTGAAAAATGAACCCATTCGCGAACACCATCATGTGGCGATTGACCTGCCTTGCACAGCGTATTTGCCTTCGGATTACATTCCCCCCGGCCGCATCAAAATTGAAATCTATCGAAAACTGTCCGCGGTGCGTTCGCTTGAGGAACTGACTGCCCTTGAGGAAGAAATGGAAGATCGATTTGGCTCCATTCCGCATCCTGCGAGACAATTATTGATTTTGAAAGAATTACAAATCCTGTCACAGCGGTGGCAGGTCGACAGTATTCGCCTGGAAAATAACTTCGCTGTGCTGGGTTATCGGGACAAAAATCACATACTGGCTTTGGCAAAAAGCAATCAGGGCCGGATTCCCGTCCGGATTGTAGATCAGAAATCCGCCTACATCCCACTGCCCGTATCTGCGGAGAATACCGAAGAGGTGATGCAGGAACTCAAAACGGTATTGCAACAAACTTTTGATCCGGCTTATAATCCTGCCACATCAGTCTGATCGGTTCATCAGATCGCCTTGGAAAGGTGTTTTGCCTGCTGAACAGGATGATGCGGATCAAAATTCAGTCAGTATCCCATCCTTACACCTCCCTTGTAAATCGGGCTGAATTCAAAATCCTGACTACAGATTGTCTCTCAAACTCCCGGTAAATAATTCGTTCATCATGCAGGATGCATCTTGATGCGCTACGCGCAAATATATTTATTGATGATGGCTTTTCTCAGCATTTCTGGGTGCGAAACGACTCCCAAGGTCGATAACCCGGTGCTGGGGCCACCCCCTCCGCGTCTGGAGTCTGCGCTCAAACAGCAGAAGCTGCAACACACGCAGATGGCGAGTCGCTCTGAAGACAGAAAAAATATTATCGAGGGAGATTTCGAGGAATCAGACAATCCGTTTGAGACGCCGGTGATCACTGCCTCATCCACTTCCGATTCGCCTACTTCCACAGCCAGTGTGATCGATGATTCCGTTGAGGAATTAAAAGACAGCACCGTGGTGGCCATGGTCAACGGGACTCCTCTTTTTGTTTCTGACATTATCGGCATTTATGATTTTCAATTGAAGCAGGCCGAGCAGAGAATGCCGCCCGAAGAATATCAGAAATTACGGACAGCCCTGGTAAAACGGGATTTGAAAAGTCACATTGAACGCCAGTTGCTCATCCATGAAATGAAAACCACTCTCAAAAAAGAGCAGCTCGATATGCTCCAGGAGCATCTGGTCAAAGCATTTGAAGAAGAAAGAATCCCCGAGCTGCAAAAGAGTGTCGGAGCCGGCTCTCCCCAGGAACTGGAAGCAAAACTGAACCAGCAGGGGCGTTCGCTGTACATGGAGAAAGAACTGTTCATGAAGCAGCAGTCCGCGCTTCAGTTCATGTCTGTCAAAGCAAAAGCGAAAAACAGTTTCAGCCGTGAAGAAGTTCTGGCACGTTACAAATCCAATATCGAGGATTATGCCTATCCAGCGAAAGCACGCTGGCAGCGAATTCGGATCAGCTATTCCCAGCATGGCGGTAAAGAAAAAGCCGTCGGTGTTTTGGATGAAGTCATTCATAAACTGCAGGCAGGCGAAGATTTTGGTGCCCTGGCAGAAAAATATTCTGATGGACCACGGGCCGAGAAAAAAGGGCAATGGGGCTGGACCGGTCGAGGCAGCCTGGCTGAAACGGAAGTGGAAGAAGCCCTGTTTCAACTGCCAATCGGACAGACCAGCCAGGTCTTCGAAACGGATGATTCGTTTCAGATCGTAAAAGTCATTGATCGTAAAGAAGCCGGGCATACACCGTTTGCTGATGTCCAGTCAAAGCTGGAACAAAGCATGGTGAATGAATCCCGTATCAAAGCCTCCAGGGAAACCCTGGAAAAACTCTACGAGAAAGCGATCATCGAATCGATGTTCGAATATAAAACGGAAGATGAAAATATTACAAAGTAAGCGGCTCGGTAAAGAGCAGATATGAAGCTCAGATTAAGATTTGCTGCGTGAAATACAGATTGAAAAAGTATTTTGAAAACCATGCAAACTAAATTGAAAAATTTGTCAAAATCATATTGACCTGAAAACGACAAATCGATTATTACCCGCACACACTTCTCTCTACTCTCAAAAAATCAAATCACACTATCATTTCTCTGACAATCGTTTGTTAAATTTTGCCCGATGGCAAACATTCAATAGCGTTTCGTTTTTCTGGAATCCTGGTTGGTCCTGCAAAACTCGTATGGCACTAAATTCAGAATTCGGACTAAAATCCTACCCATAATAGATAGCGAGTTGGAAGTCATGATGACTCCTCAAAAAAAACATAATCACAGTTGGTGTTCTGGCTTGAAGGAGGGACCTACATTGGGCAAGGCATTTGGAGTACTGGCCTGTACGACGCTAATCGCAGCGTCAATGTGGCTGGCCAATCTCGGCAACACGACCAGGAAGGTCGCTGCTGACGTCGAGAATAACAGTCAGTCTGTTTCGGGGCGTCAACTACGCTCAGCTCGTTACTACCTGAGTCTGGGTACTCAGTATTATGAACGAGGACAATACGCCGAAGCGGTAGAGGTGCTCGAAAAAGCCTCTGTCTCTCCCGGACGACTGTCCTCCGCCGAGTTCCGCAAAATGAACGAGTACCTCGGCAGGGCTCGTACCAGGGCGGCTGCTCCCCGGGAAAAACAGATTGTCCGAGCACAGTCTCCGGCCTCCGACACCGAATTTACTACGAACTTTCCCAATCAGGCAGGGAAGTCTCCGCAGGAACAGAAGCAGCTGGCACGTCAGTTACTTCAGTCCGCCCGTGAAGACATCAAGCTGAACGAACTGGATAAAGCCCGACAGAAAGCAGGACAGGCCGCAGAGATGCGTCTGGAATATGGTCCGTTCGAAGAACGTCCCGAACAGGTCCTCGCAGCCATCGCTCGCGCAGAACAACGCCTGCAGAAAAACGCTCCTGTACAGCAGGCGGGTGGATTTACCAGACAGGATTCGCAGGTAATGCAGGTCGCCGGTATCGAAGAACCAGCTGGAAGCAATCCCTTCTCAACTCCAGCTGCAAATCCTTTTGATGGCAGCCAGGACAGAAAACTCACAGAAAAAGAGCAGGCTTCCGTACTCCTGAAGCAGGCTCGTCAATCATTGAACTCCGGCAACTATGATGATGCCCGCACCCTCGCTTTGCAGGCCAAGGATTATGATGTTGCCTACCAGCTGTTTGAAGAACGCCCTCAACATATCCTCGCTGAGATCGAACGTAAAACCGGTGCGAAAATCTTCGCCGGTAAACCAGAACCGACTCAACAGATTGCTCAGTCCTCCGCAGGTTCTTCTGAAAAAGAACAGGCAGCACGACTGCTGGAGCAGGCTCGCGCAGCACTGCAGGCAGGTAAACTGGATTCCGCCAAGGCTCTGGCACAACAGGCCAGCCAGGTGGATGTCGCTTATCGACTGTTTGATGATCGCCCGGAACTGGTACTCGACGAGATTAAACGTGCCCGCGCTGGTGCTGGTACGCTGGCTTCCACCGGGAATGCAACAGGTGCCGGAATGTCCGGCGCTGAAACAGCCTCCAAAGAACAGGCTACCGAATTATTACGACAGGCTCGCCTGGATATCAAGAAACAGGACTTCGAAGGAGCTCGTCAGAAAGTCCAGCAGGTTCAGGGAATGAAAGTTTCTTACGACCTGTTCGATGACCGCCCTGAACTGGTTCTGGCAGCCATCGACCGTATTTCTGACGAAGCAGCCACCCTGTCCGGTATCAAAGGCCTGCAGGAAAACCAGGATGCCATTCGTCCCCGGATCAATCGTCTGATGGAACAGGCACAGGTCGCTCTGCAGCAGGGAAATAAAGATGAAGCTCTGATGCTCGCATCATCTGCTCAGAAACTGGCTGAGTCACTGAATATTCAATTTGCTTCCGCCAGTGAAGATCCTTCCGCTTTCATCAAGCGGGTGGGTACGAGTTCAGAAAATAAATTCAATCCTGGCAATACCGCCAGTGAGAAAAACAATCCTGAATATGCACGTCAGCTGATTGCCGCTGCCCGGAACGATTTGGCACAAGGGCGAATCGAAGATGCCCGACAGAAAGCCGAAGCAGCTCAGCAGGTTGATACTGCTTACAGTCTGTTTGAAGATCGTCCCGAACAGGTTCTGGCCGACATCCGTAATATGGCCGGACAACCGGGCGGACTCTCGCAGGAACAGCTGTATGCTGCTGAAATGGAACGTAAAAAACAGTTCACTCAGAAACTGGTTGCACAGGCCAGAACCGATCTGAAAGCCGGTCGTCTTGATTCTGCCCGGGTGAATGCCCAGGAAGCATTAAGAGTTGGCGTCGAATTCAAAGCCGGTGAAGACAGTCCGCAGTCTGTACTGCGTGATCTGGAAGCCCGGATGTCAGCACAGCCTGAACAGGTTGCCCGGATGAATAAGAATGAAGCCAGCGAGATCGCTGTGATTCATCCAGGTGCCTCTGCCCTGGAACTGTATAACCTGGGAATGCAACGCCTGTCGGAAGGTAATCGGGACGCTGCTTATCAGTCTTTCCTGGCTGCCTATCAGTCGGGTGAAAAACTGGACAATCATCGGGCACAACAGCTGCAGGATGCGGTCCGGGAACTGGCACCTTCACGGGCAGATAAGATCCGCCTGGTGGAGAATCAGACATCATCCGACGATCCGGTTGACGGTTCACAGGAATCCAGCAACATTGACCTGGTTCAGCAGAAACAGGCAATTGAGTTCAGCCGCCTGCGATCTGATGTGTTGAATGCCATCTTCAAAGCTGAAAAAATGCGTGAATCGGCTCCAACCGACGCAATAAATATTATCGATCAGACCATGGCGAAAGTCGAAAGCTCCAGCCTGGATAAGAAGTCAACAACCACTTTAATCGGTTCACTGCAGCGGACACGCGAATCCATTGATTCCTTCCGCAAGCAGGTGGCACCTCTGGAAGAGCTGAAGAAGCAGAACCAGGAAGTGGAAGAGTACATCAATGCCACTATCAAGAACAAAATCCGGGTCGAACAGGAACTGGCCGACCTGGTACAGAAATTTAACGAACTGGTTGACCAGCGTCGCTACGCAGAAGCGGAAGTGATCGCCAAACAGGCTAAAGATCTTGATCCACAGAATCCTGTGACAGAGACCTTGAAGTACAAAGCAATGTTTCTGCGACGCGAAGCTTCCAACAATAGCATGCGGGAACGTAAAGAAGCCAACGTCTGGAATCAGCTGAACGATGTGGAAGAAGCACTGGCTGATGCCTACACACCGGATATCAAGTTTGGTCACGACGCCAAAGAGTGGGCAGAACTGACCAAACGACGTGATAAATATCATGTCAAAAACCATAACCAGAAAACAGAGCGGGAACTGCAGATCGAAGAAAGCCTGGATCGTCCAGTGAACCTGCAGTTCGAAAATGAGCCTCTGACGAATGTCATGAACAAGATTCAGACTCTCACCGGGATCAATATCTTCCTGGACAGTCTGGGACTCGAAGAAGAAGGGGTTACTCCCAGTGCTCCCGTGACAATCAACGTCAATGGAATCAAGCTGCGAAGTGCCTTGAATCTGCTGCTCGAACCTCTGAACCTGTCTTACACAATTGATAACGAAGTATTAAAGATCACCAGTCGCATCCGTCAGCAGGGGACTCTGACAACTCAGACCTACCCTGTGGCTGACCTGGTGGTTCCCATTCCCAACTTTGCCGCCAGTGGCAGCATGGCCGCCAATCCCTACAGTCAGATGGGAGCGATCAGCTATGGTTCCGGCATGGGTGGTAATCAGGCGGCTCCTGGTAACTTCCAGGTGGCTGACCCCGTGATGGGTGGTGTCCCCGGTTCCAACCCCTGGAATAACAACGGAGCAACATCTCGTGTTGCCGGTGGTGGGTCCAATATCGACTTTGATTCTCTGACTGAGCTGATTGTTTCCACCGTCGAACCAGATTCCTGGGAAGAGATCGGCGGAGCCGGCAGCGTACGTCCTTTTGAAACCACTTTGAGTCTGGTAATTCGTCAGACACAAAAAGTACATGATGAAATTGCCAACCTGCTGGAGCAGCTGCGAAGACTGCAGGACCTGCAGGTGACTATCGAAGTTCGCTTCGTGACCGTCTCCGACCGTTTCTTCGAGCGAATTGGTGTCGACTTTGACTTCAACGTTCAGGATACAGTCGGCAGTCCGACGATCACTGACACCGGAAGCCCGGTTCCCGGCTTTGGCCAGGTCAACCTGCTTAATACCAATCAAAGCGGCGGTGGTGGTCAGCAGGGCGGACAGCAGGGCGGTCAGCAGGGCCAGCAGGGCCAGACGACCACAAGTGGCCAGACGGGTGGTGAAGGGGTCGCACCGTTCAGTAACCCGCCAACACGGACTCTGTTGAACTTCGATAACTGGCCTAAAGACGGTACAGTCGTCGGGATGAGCTCTCCGGACTCATTCACCCCCGACCTGGATGTGCAGTTCCGTCAGGGATCATTTGAAATCGGCGTACCGGAATTCGGTAGCTTCAATGCCAACGCCGGTGTGAACGTGGGTATGGCTATTCTGAGCGACATCGAAGCCTTCTTCTTCATCAACGCCGCCCAGGCAGATGAAAGATCGAACCTGATGTTTGCTCCGAAAGTGACACTCTTCAACGGTCAGGTTGCCTTTGTAACCAGTAACGTATCGCGGCCTTTCGTGATCAGCCTGGTGCCAACGGTAGGTAACTTCGCTGTCGGGTTCACACCGATTATCGCAAATATTCCTGAAGGGGTCTCCTTAACAGTCTCGGCTGTGATCTCTGCAGACCGACGCTATGTACGACTCTCTGTCAATCCTAACTTCACCAACGTCACCGACGTCTTTACCTTCTCCTTCCAGGGTGGGGGTGGAGTGGGCGGCCAGCAGGGTCAGCAGGGCCAGCAAGGTCAGCAGGGTGGCCAGCTGGGTCAGCAGGGTGGCGGAAACTTCGGTAACGGAGTCGGAACAGGCGTGGGTGGTATCGGTGGTGCCGGCGGCCAAGGGGGCCAAGGGGGCCAGCAAGGCCAGCAGGGTCAACAGGGCCAGCAAGGTCAGCAAGGCCAACAGGGTGGCGGTCTGGGAACCACAACCATTCAGCAGCCAGTGGTCGAGCAGGTGACTGTGACAACCACAGTCAGTGTGCCCGACGGTGGTACTGTCCTCCTGGGTGGAGTCAAACGACTCCGCGAAGGTCGCAGCATGGCCGGTGTTCCGATTCTGAACAAACTGCCGTATGTCAGCCGTCTGTTCAAGAATACCGGGGTCGGTCGTGAAACGGAAAGTTTAATGATGATGGTCACTCCCCGAATCATCATCCAGGAAGAAGAAGAGGAAGCTCTCCTCGGATATTAAGAAAAACGGAGTTGTCCCCATCGTGGGCAACTCCCAGAAGTTGCAGATCGCGGGATCTGCAGAGGGGCTGATCGTCAGCAGCCCCGGGCTCTGGCCGTCGCGAATTCTCCCCCCCTGATTCGCGGCGGCTTTTTTTATTCTTACGGCTGCCGATTCACGCTGCTGTTCAGGCAGAGCCTCTGAATCGACCTTGTGATAAAAACCTGATTTCAACTAAACTTTCGCCGATATAAATTTTCATTGAGTGTTTTTAGAAGGAATGAAAAACGTGATATCAAGAAAGCATTTCCTGGTAGTTGCAGCGACACTGTTCTCATCTGTCTGGATGGGAAATCAAAGCCTGCTTCAGGCACAGGCACCGGAAACCTATCGTGTCAAACTGGAAACCACGCGGGGTACTTTTCATATTGATGTGACCCGCAGCTGGTCTCCCAACGGGGCAGATCAGTTTTACAAACTGGTTCAATCCGGATTTTACAATGACTGTGCTTTTTTTCGCGTCATTGATGGCTTCATGGCGCAGTTTGGTATTAACGGCGATCCCGAAATACAGAAAAAGTGGCGAGACCGGACGATCCAGGATGACCCGGTCGTCAAACCCAATCTCAAGGGGTACGTCTCGTTTGCCAAGACGGGGGCGCCGCATTCAAGATCGACACAAATCTTCATTAACTATGATGATAATCGCCGGCTCGACAGCTATGGATTTGCCCCGTTCGGATTCGTATCTCAAGCCGACATGAAAATTGTGGAGGCGCTGTATGCCGGCTATGGTGAAGCTTCTCCAGCAGGCCGCGGACCAACACAGGCAAGATTGCAATACGAGGGGAATCACTATCTGAAACGGGAGTTTCCCCGCCTGGATTACATTACCAAAGCGACTGTTGTCGACAGGTGAAATACCTGCTGACCTGTAAAAAAACAATTTCAGAATGCCGTTGATATTTGCTTGAACGATTCCTGTTGCACTGGCATTCAGTCATTGAGATGGGGTTGAATAAAGAGCGCCTTTTTTTCCCCGGGCAAGGTGAAGTCAAAGCCACAGTTTTGAAAAAAGACGTCCGAGGATGTTACCACCATCACTTCCAGAATGTTTCTCTCACGCGCCCGATCGACACAGACGGAGACCAGTTTTTTACCGACACCAATCCCCTGCCGATGATCGGCGACCACCAGACTGCGGATTTCTGCCAGTTTTCTGGAATAGATCTCCAGGGAAGCAAATCCGACGATTTCCTCGTTTTCTTCAACCTGTTCCACCGCGACAAAGCCGGTTTCCACTAATACATTCAATTCTTCTGCTGTGCGAGGTAAGATCTTTTCCTGTTCCACAAAGGGGACGATAAATTCAGCCAGTTTGCTGATATCCTCATGTTTTGCAGTTCGGATGTGGATATTCTCAATCATTTAAGCAGAGCTTTGTTATATAAGTAAAATTTGATTTGTGCACACTCGTTGTGAAGTGTGAACATCGCAGTTCATCATAAACCGGAGTGACGACTCTTTTTCTGAAGTCGGGAAAAGGCAGACACTCTGGAGATGCAACTCGAAGGCCTATTAGTTATGGTATCGTTTTAGACCATTACTGATGTCACGGCCGCAGTATAATTGATTGCCGGTAGATAAGGTAATGAGTCTATGAAAAAATCTCAGTTTTTAGTTTTATGTGGCTTATTCTGTCTCACTGTTGCTGGTTGCAAAGGTTACTTTCAACAGCAGGAAGAGACTGGTTCGGTATCGGTCAGTTCCGATCCCCGGGCACACAGAAGATCCAAATCAGAAGAAATGGAAGTTTACGTGAGTGACGAAACAACGCCAGGTTACTTGTCTACAGCAAGTGGCTTGAAATACAAAATTGTTCGCGAAGGCAGCGATGTAAAACCAGGACCGACTGATCAAGTGACCGTACATTACCGCGGCACTCTGGAAGACGGTACTGAATTCGACAGCTCTTACAGTCGCGGTCAGACAATTTCGTTTCCGTTGAATGGTGTGATCCCGGGATGGACAGAAGGTCTGCAGTTGATCGGTGAAGGGGGAGAAGTCGAACTGATTATTCCTTCCGAACTGGGATACGGTGCCCGGGGAATGCCACCAGTCATTCCGGGCGGGGCGACATTACACTTCCGGGTTGAACTGTTTAAAGTAAATTAACCTGTATCCAGATTTACTGCTGCGTCTCCGGGGCTATCTGGGCAGATTATGATAGAATGAGACGCGCTGGTTAAATGAGATACGTTCCAGTTGATAACGCGCACCATCAACTGATCTTTTTGCAATCTATCGAAACAATTCAGGAGAGAAACAGTGACCCACTGTTGGCATGATGTGACTCCGGGGCAGAACCTGCCTCGCGATTTCACCGCCGTGATTGAAATTCCGACCTTTTCCAAAGTGAAGTATGAGTTGGATAAAACAACGGGACTGCTCAGGCTGGACCGCATGCTTTATTCTGCAGTCCATTATCCCGCCAACTATGGATTTATTCCCCAGACGCTGGCTGAAGATGATGATCCACTGGACGTACTGGTACTCTGTCAGGAACCCGTTGATCCCCTGACGATTCTGGATGCCCGGGCCATCGGCGTGATGACCATGATTGACAGCGGTAAGCCGGACCATAAGATCCTCGCCGTTGCTGTCAATGATCCGGAATATAACCCCTTTACAGAAGCGTCTGAACTGCCTCCGCATCGGCTGGCCATGCTCAGACGGTTTTTCCAGGATTACAAAATGCTGGAAGGCAAGACGGTCGAAGTCGAAGAATTTCAGTCTGCTTCTGCTGCCTTTCCCATCATTGAAGATTCGTTACAGCGCTACAGCAGTCAGCGACGTCGCGGCTTTCTATAAGAAGTCAGCCACGTCTCCAATCATGCAAATAAAAAAGCAGCTGTTCCTGATTCAGAAACAGCTGCTTTTTCTATGGCTTATGTTAAGTGCGCTTAAATCGGGTTATCCGCATGTATCTGGATGGTCGGTATTCGAACGCGATGCAGGGCTGCGCGAATCTGTTCCTGAATCGCAGGCGTCAGCTGTTTGAGTTCGGATGTGAAAATCTGGTTGCCGAGTATCTGGTTGACGTTCAAGGTAGGACGATTACCCAGATGATGATCGAGTTCTACCATGCGGACGGATCGTTCTTTTGTGGTTCGACTGAGAAAGACACGCGTGAATCGGTTTTTACCCTGCATATGTGGTTTGATCTGCAGTCGAAAACTGGCTTTCCCCTGTAACGCGATTTTCAGTTCTTTGAGTCGCTCACTGATCATTGTCTGGACATGACCGGGCATATCGATCGTCTGTTCGGTAATTTCCTCGATACTGCCTGTGAAGCGATGCGTCTGCAGGGTATCGGTTTCGTCCTGGTAACTGATCTCTACGGAATAACCATCTTTCACACTGCCGACAAACAACAGACTGAGGTTATGCGTGGTCGTCACAGGAGCATGGCTGAAGCCGATCGGCAGTTCGCGGCCTTTCGTTTCTTTTTCGCCAGACCGAGAGGCAATAATGCCATCCTGTTTCGAGGGCGTTTCAGGGGCGGGAGCGGCGGGATTCTCCGGTTGTTTTGCCGGGGAATCCTGTCCCATCGGTTTGACGGTGAATTTATAATTTCGATACAGTTTCTGCGTCAAAGTTACTTCGATTGTCTGTTGTCGGGACGCACGGATGACACCCAGTTCGACCTTACTCCCTTTTTCTGAATCCAGTACGAATTTACGCAGTATATCAGAGGAAGTAATTGTTTTGCCGTTGAACGTCGTGAGGACGTCGAACATCTTGAGCCCGGCTTTCTGAGCGGGAGAATCCGGCAGAACCAGCTTGATGCTGACTCCCTGACCTTCTTTCATGAGATCATTCAACTGAGCAGCCAGTGCCGCTTGAACGGGTTCCGTGACGATCCCTACAAAATTTCGCAGGTGCGCTTCGCCGGTGGGGCTGCTGGTGACTTGAAAACGGGCTTTTGCGCCCTGGGCAGATGTCTGATCAGACTCCGCCGGCATTGCCTGTTTCGCAGACTCTGATTCGTTTTGTTTGACATTTGCCTGGTCTGGTCTTTTCGCCGATACCGGCTGGTCATCCGCGAAAGCTGTTTGACCGGCCAGCAGTGACAAAATGAGACCGCTCATTAAGAACCGTCGACATTGTTTCATTGTACTGCCTTGAAATGTTGCAAGAAAGACCGCCGCTCCCTTACCTGGTAACGTGACGCTTACGTTCAGGATCGATCCTTCAAGTGGCCCGATAGCATGATTCCTGCTTACCCGCTTGTTTGTAATATTCGTTTCGCAGCGAACGGTCATTACTGTCCGTTCCCGCCGCTCTCGTCTCCGATCAGAGACAGTCCCCCTTTATCCACGGGGACAAAATCAATCGTTAATTCCGGCATCGACATTTTCACGTTGGAACCCGTTTGGGGATTCTCCACCGTAATGTTCGTCCATGAGAGTTCTGTTCGCTGTTCAACAGGTCCCAGTTCCGTATTATAAAGTGTAATATCAATTGATTCTTTGACATTTTTGTCGACTTTGGGAGTCAAATCCATCGGGCTGTTGCCATGATCAACAACAACCAGCGTATTGGAATCCAGTTCTTCGGACTCATCAGTCTCCCCCCTGGCGGGCGGCGCGGTGTCATTGGCGGGACTGACCGGTACGACTCGATCAACGATCGCTGGATTTTCTTCAGGTAGAAACTGCAGCAGTCCCATTCCCAGTGCGAGACAGGCACAGACAGCAGACGTCAACAGACCGATTTTGAAGGCGCGATGTCGCCGGGACGTAAACGGATCAGCGTTGACGTTTCCCACCGGCTGTCTCTGCAGAAGTCGTTTTTCAAACTCTTCATCGGAGACATCGGAAAGTTCCTGGAGCTCGGGAGGCATCTCCTGCTGAAAATATTCGCGCAGAACACTCTCCAGCTCATCGTCATTCTCGAGCATTCCTGAAGTGTCATACGGTTTCATGATCTATCCCCACTTTTTCCAACTCTTCACACAGACGCTTTCTCGAGCGAGAAAGCCTCATATCAATAGCAGACGTTGATGTATTGAGCGCTATTGACATTCGTTTTGATGACCATCCTAGTGCATAACGAAGTACGAGAACCTCCCGGTCCTCGGCTCGAAGTTGTTGAAGTGCTTGCCGGATTTGGCCGTTTCGCTCTTCCTTTTCCAGAGCCTCCGATGGCTCTGAACTTTTACCTACAATACTGTCTAAATAATCTGCAGGCCTCGCTGCATGATTCTGCCGACGGGCATAATCGCGCAGCCAGTTTTGAGCAACAGTCAAAACCCAGGCCCGGATATTTCGAATTGACTCTATTTCTTGTGATTGTAAACGTACGAACGCTTCCTGGAGTGCGTCATATGCACGATCCGAGTCAGAGCATTGAGCATATAATAAGGCCCAAATTTCTCGACCGTCTCGCAAATATACCGCCTCAATCTCTGCCGACCACCGATTGGCCTGCTTATCAGGCATGCAAATTCCAATACGTTAGAAGAGGGAAATCTAAGTTCATTGGAGAGTGTTAACTGCTGATTTCATACCAGACAGCTTAAAAAACACTCGCTAACTCACATGCACTAGAATAGACGGTATCCCACTCAGAATCTAACCTCCATTCAGCATATTTCGGGTTTCACGACAGATTCCAACCCACCCTGCCCCCACTGTTTAACATCACAGTTGAGGGGCGGTAAGAGGGGGCAGGCTGTATCTTGTTAAATAGTAATTGTTTATGGAAACAGTATGACTGTAGAGAATAACAGGTCGCTGACAGTCAGGTATCTCGCTGAAGTTCTGGAAAAGGAAGTGAGAATCACCGAATGTCAGTTGGTATCTGATAGAATACACCAGCCAATCCTGATGTGTTTTCCGCTACTGAATCGCCGAGTAAGGGAGCGGCTCCAGATACCAGTTTGTGATTTTCGAGACGGTCCCTTTATATTTGTCCATGGTTTTCATTTTCTCCCATTTCGGATGCGCGCGAAATCCATCCCAGTGTTTCTCATGCGCCGCACGGCTGGGGGCGGACAACATATAAGTCAGGTTGGGAACATCGCCGCCGATGAGCATCTCTCCAAAGAACACGGGCGCGAGTTGCACGTCTTCCATGATTTCAATTTCACCGGAGTTGAACATGTCGACTTTCAGTTTCGCCAGCTTTTCATTGTGGCTCTCGTAGGTCCGCAGTTCGAATACATGGGGACCTTTGCCTTCCGGTGTTTTTAATTGAGGCATTCCTTTGAAGGCTTTCATCAGTCGGCTCTCAATCCGCGTGAAAGCGGGAGACTCTTTTGGAAAAGAGAAGTACTCGGCGGCTGCCTGGTGATATTTCTCGTCGGTTTCCAGAACATCATTCAACGAGGAAAACTGCTCCAGTGAATTGAAGGGGATCAACACGTACAGTGAGTGATCATCTTCGACGTCGATCTGTTTGAACACACCGACCTGGGTGATCCCGGCCCGCTTCAGAGCCGGCAGTAAAGCCTGCTCCAGGTAATTACTGATAATCGCCTGTTTGTCGGCTGAAGGAGTACGATAGATCCGCAGTTCGTAAAACTGCTGTTTCGGTTTTGAGTCAGCAGACTGCACACGCTGCGTGACCCCCAGCGCGACGGCGGCACCCATGGTGCCTGCCAGAAACTGTCGTCGGTCGGTTTTATTCTGATTCATGGTAATCCTCTTTTCATTGAAACAATTGCAACAGTCAGGTACGCAAACGGACTCCCGCCAGATTCACTTTTTAACGGGCGCCAGAATACGTGATGCGTTTTGCGGGCTGTGATGAATTTTGTTTTTCGCCACGACCACTTTTTCAGGAAATTCAATCGTGATCGGCTCACCGGTATTCGGATTGGGTTCATAGAAAGGCGCCCCCGTCGAAGCCACCGTCACGCGAATGCGATGCCCTTTGTTGAACACCTGGCTCAACCAGCCGACATTGAAGGGGACTTTGTAAACTTCTCCCGGTTCCATGAAAACCTGCTGTTCATAACCATCCCGATAGCGGGCCCGGCGGATCATATCGATGATGAGAATGGATCGCCCGTCTGGATACACGTCCGAAACGCGCACGATGAAATCGGTATCTTTCGCCGAGGAAGAGACCAGCAGTTCCGCTTTGACATTGCCGGTCCATTCAACCGGTTCTGTTAAAGGATCGGTGGTGAAGGTGAGCACGTTTTCCTGTTCTTCAACCTGGCGGGCATCGCGGGCACCGGGGAAGCCGCGCGCTTCAATCTTCGCAGGGTTCAGCGGGTCGGCTGTCAGTTGGGTAAACGCCTCTGATCCTGCTGGTTTCGTTATCGCCAGCTTGCCCGCTGGTTGCAGGTAATATGGTGTTTCCACGGTCTTGACGGGCCAGTCTGCAACGGCCCGCCATTCATTGCCCGGCGCACCCGGTTCGCCGACCGCGCCCATCGCGTAATAACGGACGTTGGGATCTTTCTCGATGCCGTTGTCGACCCCTTTGAGGTAATGATCAAACCAGCGGATCATCTCCGTCATCATGTCAAAGTTGGCATTCTCCGGGTATTCCATCTCGCCGACTTTGTTGACCTTGTTGAAGCGACCATGCAGCCAGGGGCCGATATACAGCTTCTGCTGCCCCCGCGAGTTCGGTCCCCCTTTGTGCTGGCGACCGATGAAGCTCTGAATCGAACCGACGCACATAAAGTCGTACCAGCTGCCGACGGTAAAGCAGGGAACATTCATCTTGTCGAAATGCAGAGAAGCATCTTCCGCTCTCCAGTAGTCATCGTAGTCGGGATGCGAGAACCATTCTTTCATCAGCGCCCGGTTGTGGGCGGGTACGCGGCTGACCGCATCCATCCCTTTGAAGCGATTCGGTTTCGCAGCGCCGCCGATGAAATAACCTTCATCGTACAGACTGAGGCCGGTATCGATCATGAACTGACAGACCAGGTGAGGTGGCTGGGTGACCGCCAGATAATTCTGTGCATAACCGGCCTGCGAACTGCCGAAGGTGCCGATCTTACCGGTCGACCAGGGCTGTTCTGCCAGCCACTCGACGACATCGTAGCCGTCCCGTTTCTCGCCCCACTGCAGATCGCGATAGCCGACCCAGGTTCCTTCAGACAACTGCGAGCCACGGAAGTTGACGCCACACACGACATAACCGTGCGAGGCCATTTCAGCAAAAGAGAGCCGCCCCCCTTTACTCCGCAGGCTGGCATACCGTTGTTCCATCAACACCGGCCAGGGGCCTTTCCCGTCGGGAAAATACAGATACGCTGAGAGCTTGACGCCATCCCGCATGGGGATCATCACATGTTTTTCGGTGACGCCTTCAAATTCGAGCGGGGGATCGGCGGCTGACAGGAGGGCAGGGGACAGAAGCAGTGCAGTCAGTAGCAGGCAGGCAGTCGCCAGTTTGTGCATGGGTTTTCTCCGGCTGGATAATCTGGGTAGGAATCATTCTCCTTCGATTGTGGCTAACCCCCGCGCAGACAGCAAGGATAAACACGCATCGATCTGAAGTCTTGTCCCTGAACCGATTTCAGTTGCTGACAGCATTGACAGACTTTGCGGTCGCTCTCACAGCAGGCTGGCAGTCATTACAGGCGTCAAACCTGCCTGAGAATTCAGGTTTTCGGAGACGAAAAACGGGTCGAATCCTTTCGTAAACCGAAAAAAGGGGGTATGCTACCGCCAGAGCCCGGTTCGGGAACCCATTTCCGGAACCGGCTCCCCACGATTCCCGCCCGGCGAACCTCTGCCGAGGCTGAGGAATCTATCAGTGACAAGCTGAATCTCAACGCCGCCGTAGCTCAGTTGGCAGAGCAACGCATTCGTAATGCGTAGGTCAGGAGTTCGACTCTCCTCGGCGGCTCTTTTTCTTCCCCCGAATTGTTTGCTGTCAGCCCTTCTTTTCAATTCCGCCACAGCTTAAGTGTGTTTAGATTGTTGTGACTGGATCTGGACTTTACTGATCTGAATGCTAGAATCAGTGTAAAGTCTCGTCTTTCTCGGAATCCATGAATATGTATCGTAGAATCGTGTCCCTGCTCCTGATGCCGTTTGTGTTGCTGACGCAGTCAGTTACATTCGGGCACTCGCACGCTGGTAACGAACCTGCAGGGCACAACTTACGCCCTCATATTCATATTAATACACCTTCCGCTGAGGGACAGCATGGGCATGTTCATTCACATGGAGGTCACTGCCACGCACATGAGAATCACTCTCAGCAGAATCGT
This sequence comes from Gimesia sp., assembly GCA_002706765.1. Lineage (GTDB taxonomy): Bacteria > Planctomycetota > Planctomycetia > Planctomycetales > Planctomycetaceae > Gimesia. The sequence continues at coordinate 271,348 of PAJV01000016.1, read as the reverse complement.
GACAGGCAAACTTCCGATCAATTGGAATCCCCGTTTCATCACGATTCCTCTGCCGTTTATCTGAACAGTTCGGATCTCACGACTGGAACACGATCCAACATCAGGATAGATATGATCGTCCCGTTCCAGTGGAACGAAACCGGGACCGATCTATTTTCAGAAACGCTTCCCGCTTCCGGACCGGATTGGCTTGGGCAGGACTGCGCGCCTCCCGATCCCGATTCGCCACTCTTTCTCCGCCATCATGCAATTCTGATCTAAGCATGACTTAACAGGCGGCAACAGTCTTAATCCAGAGACTGGTTGTCCTGCCTCTGCTTCTGGCGTCAAGTCTTTTTCACTGCTATCCGGGGCATTTTTCCCGTAAAGCAGCGAAAAGTTCTCACAATCCATTGTCCACTCTGTCGTCGGAAAATATCTCATTTTCTGATGCCAGCTGATCTCGCGACACGGAGAAAACGGAAAATAACCGTACCGAGCCGCGAACGCATTAAGGACAGTCATGAAGATATCTGGTCAGTCGATAAAGCCCACTCTGGGGATCGCTCTCGTTGTGTTGATCGTAGCAGGATTTCTATTGCGCGATCACTGGATGCCGCTGCTAATGCAAAAACCGTCTGATAATTCGCGCCGTCAGGCAGCGGCTACGAAACAGGCCGATAATAAAAAAGCTCCAGATCAGGAAAAGATCGTCCTCTCCGATCAGGCGATTTCCAATCTGGGGCTGCAGGTCAAATCTGTTCTGCCCGAGACCTACTGGAAAACACTACAGGTTCCGGGAATGGTTGTGGATCGGCCCGGGCGCAGTGATCGGGGAGTCATTTCACCCGTCGACGGTGTTCTGGAAAAAATGAATTATTACCCGGGTGATACCGTCCTCCCAGGAGAAGTGCTTTATACCATCCGTATTCTCAGTGAAACGTTACAGCAGACTCAGACCAATCTGTTTAAAGACACTCAGAACATCACGTTGGCGGAAGCCAAAAAGAAGCGGCTGGAAGCTTCCGCAGGGGCTGTTCCCGGCTCGTTGATTATTGAAGTCGCCAATGAGATAAAGCGACTGAATGCAGCCATCAAAGGCTATCGACAGGAATTGCTGAGCCGGGGGTTTACAACTCAGCAGTTGAGCGAAATCGCGACGGGAAAATTCGTCAAAGAGCTAAATATTATTGTTCCCGATCAAACTGATAAAACCGGCTCTCCGAAAGCTTCTGTCGAGATGCAGTCAACAGGGGATACAGTCAAACGGGAAGAGTCTCTGACCTTCGAGGTCCAGGAGTGCAAGGTTGATCTGGGACAGCAGGTCAGAACAGGCCAGATGTTGTGTCTGTTGGCAAACCATCGGATGTTAGCGATCGAAGGGCGTGCATTTCGGGATGAAACGCAACTGCTGGAACGAAGTGTGGAAGAAGGATGGCTGGTTGAAGTCGACTTCCAGGAACACGCTTCTTCTGACTGGCCCGCCGTCAATCAGCGGTTTCCGATTCAATACCTCTCGAATGTGATCGATCCGGTAAATCGTACTTTTTCATTCCGCATGCCATTGGAAAATCAGTCCCGCGTTGTGAATCAGGATGGACAGACTCAGGTTCTCTGGCGTTTTCGTCCCGGTCAGAAAGTCCGTCTGTTGATACGTATAGAAAAACTGGACAACGTATTCGTTCTTCCGGCAGACGCCGTTGCCCGGGAAGGCGCAGAGGCCTATGTCTTCACCCAGAATGTCAACACCTTCAATCGGAAACCGGTACGGGTGCTGGAGCGAGATCGACGGCATACCGTTATTGCCAATGATGGCTCGCTCACTCCCGGTTCGTTTGTTGTCCAGGGATCTGCCGAACAGTTGAACCGCATGCTGAAATCATCTTCCGGGGATGACCTGCCGGAAGGCTACCACATCCACGCGGACGGCAGTCTTCATAAAAACGAAGATGAAGGGAAATAGGGGAACGCCGTGCTTAATTCCATTATCCGACTTTCGTTGACCCATCGCAGCCTGGTGCTGGCTGCCTGTATTGTCATCCTGGCATACGGCGGTTACCTGACCACCACATTGCCCATCGACGTTTTTCCCGATCTTGATCGCCCGCGCGTCGTTATTCTGACAGAGTGCCCCGGCATGTCGTCGGAAGAGGTCGAAACCCTGATCACTTATCCCATCGAAACAGCCATCCTGGGAGCAAACGGAGTCGAAGATGTTCGCAGCCAGTCCAGCCAGGGCATGAACGTCATTTATATTGAGTTCAGCTGGCAGACTGAACCACGCTATGCCCGGCAGATTGTCTCGGAACGCCTGGCAAACGTCCCCATGCCACCGGGCATCCGCCCGATCATGACTCCCCAGGCCTCCATTATGGGGCAGATTCTACATGTAGGAGTTCATCGTCGCAAAGGACCGCAAGGAGGAACGCTGACGCCGATTGGACAGACAGGCTTATTGGCGGAACGTACCGGTAAAGAGGGAAAGCCTGTCCTGACTGTCTGGAATCCAGTGAATCGCAACGATCCCGACTTGTGGCAGAAAGTGCAGGTTCAGAATCCAGATTGGGAACCGGCAGATCTCGGCAGGCAGGTTTCATTTGTCTGGAATAAACGATCCTATGACGTCGTGTTCCCGACTCCCCTGGAAGAACGGATGGACCTGCGTACCACGGCAGACTGGCTCATCAGACCGCGATTACTCAAATTGAGCGGCATTGCAGAAGTCATAGTCATGGGAGGCGATGAAAAACAGTATCAGGTTCTGGTAGACCCCATCAAGCTGCAGGAATATAACGTTTCGCTGCAGCAGGTAGAGGCTGCGGTCCAGGCAAACAATCTGAATACCAGTGGCGGATTTATCCTTAGCGGCCAGACAGAACGTCCGGTAAGGGTCATTGGACGCTTGGGGGCGCTGACGAATGATGTGCTGGAAGAATTGCGCAAGGCTCCCGTCAAAATGAACGGGGATCGTGCCGTATTGCTGAATGACGTGGCGCGAATCGAAGAAGGACCTGCTCCGAAACGGGGTGATGCGAGTATTGATGGACAGGCAGGAGTCGTCATTACGATTGTCAAACAGCCCCACGCAGACACCAGAAAACTGACTGACGACGTGATGGCTGCGTTACAGGATGCGGAGGTGTCACTGCCCGCTGACATCGTCATCAATACGAAGCTGTTCAAACTCAAAAGCTTTATTGACCGGGGCATTTACTATGTCGAAGAAGCCCTGGTGATTGGTGCTGTGCTCGTGGTGATCGTGCTGTTCCTGTTTCTGCTGAATCTGCGTACGACGTTCATCACACTGACGGCCATCCCTTTATCGCTGGTTATCACAACTCTCGTTTTCCGGATCGTCGGTCTGATCACGGGCGTCGAACTCTCGATCAATGTGATGACTCTGGGAGGAATTGCGGTCGCCATTGGTGAACTCGTCGACGATGCGATTGTAGACGTAGAAAATATTTTTCGCCGCCTGGGAGAAAACAACTTAAGTCCTGATCCGAAACCTGCCATTGTTGTCGTTTTTGACGCCAGCCGGGAAATCCGTTCTGCGATTATCTTTGGAACCGCAGTAGTAGTGCTCGCTTTCATGCCCCTGTTTGCCTTATCGGGAGTGGAAGGGCGTCTGTTTGTCCCTTTGGGAGTGGCCTATATTGTTTCCATCCTGGCATCTCTGCTGGTCTCGCTGAGTGTGACACCCGTGCTGTCCTATTACCTGCTGCCCCAGGCCAAAGCTACCCACGATCATCAGGATGGGCGTCTGTTGCGAATACTGAAATGGGGCGCCGGTTTTCTGATCCGGTTCAGTATGCGGCGGGCAGGAGTCTTACTGATTCTGACCTGGGCCCTGGTTGGCGTCAGTGTCTGGGAACTCTCCAAACTGGGAGCAGACTTTCTTCCGAAATTCGATGAAGGCAGTGTGCAGATCAACGTTACCCTGCCGGGAGGATCTTCGTTGAAAGCTTCAAATGAAGCGTCTTCACTGATCGATGCCCAACTGGTGAAAATGCAGAAGTCAAAGAACAATCCCAGCGGTCCGATTTTACACTTTTTCCGCCGCACCGGTCGTGCTGAACGTGATGAGCATGCCCAACCGGTCAACGTCGGAGAATATATCCTGACAATGAATCCGGAGGCAGATTACCAGCGGGACAAATTTCTGGAGACGCTGCTCTCCGATCTGAAAACGAATGTCCCCGGAGTGGGGATTGAAGCGGAACAGCCGCTGTCTCACCTCATCAGTCATATGCTGTCCGGAGTCAAAGCACAGGTCGGAATCAAGCTGTATGGAGACGATCTGGATAAACTCCGCGATCTGGCAGGAGACGTCCGCGATGCGATCACCGACATTCCCGGTGTGACACCGCCCATTATCGATCCCCAGGAACGGGTCGATGAACTGCATGTCGTTCTGAGGCCGGACGAGCTGGCCTTCTTTGGGCTGAGTCGCGAATATGTTGCTGATTTTGTGGAGACCGCATTAAAGGGGGAAGCGGTCTCGCAGGTACTGGAGGGACAGCGGCGATTCGACCTGGTCATCAAACTCGACGAACCGTATCGATCTGACCCGTATAATCTGGGGGAGTTGCGACTCGAACTTCCCGATAACAGAGGACAGATCCGTTTGCGGGAACTGGCAGACTTCCCTGCTTCCGCCAGTGGACCCAATCTGATCAACCGCGAAAATGTCCGCAGGCGACAAACAATCCGCTGTAATGTATCAGGACGCGATCTGGCCAGCACCGTGGTTGAGATTGAAAAACAGGTGCGTGAACAGGTTAACTTGCCCACCGGCTATTTTGTGGAGTTCGGGGGGCAGTTTGAAGCACAGCGTTCTGCCACACTCCTGATTACGATTCTGGCTGCCGTCTCTGTTGCCGGTATCTTTATTGTACTGATGATGCTCTATCCCTCTGCCCGGATCACGTTTCAGATCCTGAATGCCATACCCACGGCTTTCATTGGAGGGGTCTTCGCGCTGGTCATAACAGACCAGACTCTCACGGTTGCCAGCATGGTCGGCTTTGTGTCGCTGGGCGGCATTGCCGTCCGTAACGGTATTCTGCTGGTAACACATTATTTCCATTTAATGGAAGCAGAAGGCGAAGCATTCTCACCCGAAATGGTACTGCGGGGCAGCCTGGAGAGGTTAGCTCCGGTGCTGATGACTGCATTGACAGCCGGGATCGCACTCATCCCGCTGGTGGTTGGTGGCAATAAACCGGGACTGGAAATACTCTACCCGGTAGCGACCGTCATCCTGGGAGGACTGGTGACCTCTACTTTCTGTGAATTTTTTATCCACCCCGGACTGTTCTGGAAATTCTCGGGCAAGGACGCCGAACGACTGGTCCGCAGTGAATGTTCTGACGAAGAACTGCTGCTGGCTGCTTCACAACAAAACTCTTGATTGATTTCTCTGAAGAAGAAAAGGAAAACAAAATGAAGAACTTGAAAATCTCTGGCTTACTGTTTGCTGCTCTGTTTGTGACAGGCTGTGCAGATAAAGGCAGCACAGACTCTGCTTCGAAGGAGACAACTCCACCGCCAGCAGCACAGACAGAAGAGAGCCATGCCGATGCTCATTCGCATGGGACCGGCCCGAATGGCGGGGTCGTCTTTGATCTGGGTAAGTACCATGCGGAATTCACAGTCGATCACCCCAGGCATGAATGTACGATTCTCTTTCTGGGAGCAGATGAGAAATCTCCTGCACCGGTTGCCGCGAAAGAGCTGACACTGTCGATCAAGGAAACAAAGACCGCAGAAGGAAAAGTAGTGCCTGCGATGACCGTGAAAATGGTCCCTCAGGATCCGACAGATGGGAAAGCTGCCAAATTTGTCGGAACTGACCCCGGGATTGGCAATGTCGCTGACTTTGCCGGAACCGTGCTGGGCGAAATTGATGGTAAACCCTCACAGGGCGAGTTCCAGGAATAATTTGCCCCGTAAGTATCTGGTCTCCTGGCTGGTCATCGCTTTTGTAAATCACTCTAGCGGTGGCCAGAGGGGGCACAGAAGGACTTGAGCGCCACGCATCAACAACTGAAAGGGGATAGCAGGCCATGTATTATTTTTTTAAGATTGCTTTAACAGCGTTACTGGTGGTCGCGGTATCCGAAATCTCCAAACGCAGTTCTCTAGTAGGCGGTGCCCTCGCTTCTCTGCCGCTGGTCTCCTTCCTGGGCATGATCTGGCTCTACATCGATACGGGGAATACTGACAAAGTCTCTGAACTGTCCCGAAATATCTTCTGGCTGGTCCTGCCTTCGCTCTCCTTCTTTGTTTTACTGCCGATCCTATTGAAAAAAGGCGTCGGCTTTAGTGCGAGCTTCGGGATTTCGACTGTGGTGATGGTCGGATTTTACCTGGGAATGATATTCTGTCTGAAGAAAATCGGCATTCAATAATTAAAATAGTTGTGTGAATAGTGAGTGTCTCCAAAAACGTCACCTGCACCCGCATCCAAATGCCAATCAACCACTCATTAACAGTCAGCCGGACAAAAAGAAAAGACACCAAACGCCTGTATAATTAGCGGTTGGTGTCTGGTTGGTTTATAGTTGGCGCGTCTTCATCCATTCGTAATGCGCAGGTCAGGAGTTCGACTCTCCTCGGCGGCTCTTTTTCTCTGCTGTTTATGAACCCTGGTTGCGGTGCTCCAGGAACATCAGTTCGCTCTCAAGAAAAATTTGGGCCATGGAGAGGGCTTCGGGCCAGTTGTTTTCAATAGGGTGCTTTTCCAGATCGAGTTGAAAATACAGGACCCAATATGCCTGGTAGGCGGGAGGAACAAAATCTTCCCGGCATGGATTGGGAATGCCATTGGGACGCCGAACCGCTTTACCTGCTTTGGCGTCTATTTCCAGATCGATCAGCAGGCTCCTGGTCAACTTACGGATGTGATCAACTTCAGCTTCGGAATTGCTGAAACGGGTTCCCAGCAGATCCAGGATTTCTGTGATCCGCTGATTGCGATCGTTCAATTCCTGAATGGCTTTCCGGACTTCTTCGTTCACACTGGTGATCCAGATTTAAAACCGCGATGTTTTGGATTCGTTATGTTCTCGAGAACATTCAGAACAACAGAACAAATTTTATCTGGACTCAGAACGAAAAACAAATCTTTCTGGATGTTGAGATTGTGATCGGGATTTCTTCCGACTTGCTTGTATTCAGCCTTTCTTCTGCTTCTCAAATCAGCCAGGGGAGCAGGGCCTGGGCGAAGGAGAGGACGAGGAAGAAGCCGCACATGTCGGTGAGGGTGGTCAGGATCGGGCCGGAGGCGAGGGCGGGATCCATTTTGAAGCCTTTCAGCAGCAGGGGAATCAACGCACCCAGGCAGACCGCCATCAGCGTGTTTAACGCCAGCGCGCCGCCGATGACCAGGCCCAGGTAGGCATTGCCTTTCCAGATATAAGCGACCCCTCCCAGTAAAATGCCGAGTGCGAGGCCGTTGACAATTCCCAGTCCGAATTCCTTGCGGAAGACGTGCAGCCAGTCGCTGGGGCGAATGACGCCGAGCACGAGTTCGCGCGTGCTGACCGCGATGGCCTGGTTACCGCTGCAGCCACTCATGTCGGATACGATGGGCAGGAACACCGCCAGCGCGATCACGCTGGAGAGCGTCTCTTCGTACATGGCGATGATACTCGCGGCGACGATATTCAACAGGATATTAATACTGAGCCACGACAGACGCCGCGCGCTGCGCGTTTTGAGAGGCAGACTGCGGAGTTCTTCCCCGCCCATAATCCCCGCGAATCGCAGGAACGTTTTTCCAGCCAGTTCTTCGCTGGCGGCTTCGACATCTTCGCGACGGACGACGCCGACCAGGACCTTGTTTTCATCGACGACAGGCAGACCAAACAGCGGGTGGGCATCGAAAAAATGCAACAGGTCCTGAAGCGGGGTCATATCGGGAAAACTGTGTGGATTGGCGATCATCATTCTGGAAAGCTTGCGGCCCGGCGGTGCCATCAGCAGATCGCGGAGTCGCAGTACGCCCACCAGTTGCAGATCGGCGTTGATGACATAAATATATTGCACGTTGTACTCGGCGTACTTCTCGGCATTCTTACGGAGATCGGAAACGACATCGTCCACCGTTTCCGTCTCCTGGAAGGAGAGCAGTTCGGTGATCATCAAGCCCCCGGCACAAAGCCGATTGTACTTGGACAGAAAACGAACGTTCTCGGCTTCTTCCGGATCCATCTCTTCCAGGATGGCTTCCGACTGGGCTTCGGTGAGCTGATCCAGCAGGTCGACCTGCTCGTCACTGTTCATCTCGTCAAAGATGTGAGCGGCCTGTTCGGGAGGCAAGCTGGAAAGCAGTTGACCGGCCTGCATCTCCGGCAGCGACTCCATCAGCCGTGCGGCGTTTTCATCATCCAGCAAAGCGATAAACTCATGCTGCTCCGTCTCCGACAGCTGCGCCATGATTCGCGCATCTTCGCCGGGAGGGAGTTCCTTCAGAAACGTATGGGCGGCATCCGGGTCTCCGGCGGCGACGATCTGCTCCAGCTGTTCCCAGGCATCAGGCTGTTCGACTGCCAGGTTTTCTGTTGGTTCATCCGGCTGATTCATCTGATTGTATCCATTCCATTCAACGGAATTCAGATGCGCGGGGATCTGTTTCCGGCTGATAAACAGTTAATTTCGTCTGGTGTTCGCTGTCATCCCGGAGTGAAAAACGAGGCACTCTCCCGGGATTCTGCACGCAGTCTACACTATTTAAGTAGAAGCGACAAATCCTGCGGAACGGGATTCTGTTACAGAATCGTGTTAAGTCAACGGTTGCATTCCAGTTCCTGTTCGGTTGTTTCATGATCAGCGGAATGTTGCACTTGCATGAAATCTCAGTGCGTTGTTGCACCTGTGAGGTATGAGAACAGAGAGAAATCAGTTCCGCGGTGACATCTTAGAACGCATCGCATTTGACCTTCGTGTTTCTCGAACGAATGTATTCGGTCCAAATGGCTTTGGACATATTCCCGTAAAACGGCCAGTCTCATTGTCGTGATCAGACTCTGGTTGTTCGCAAAATCAGGATACGGTGCAGTGCTGAATACAGGGACTAAACTGAATCGAAGGGGCTTTCTCTCTACGGGTGCGACAAAACTGCATAACGATCCGACAGATTGGCCTGCTATATGTGGAAATGATCTGATTTGCTGAATGAATCAGAATATTTACATGACAAATGGTCGGCTTGACGCTTGGGGAGTCAGTGTAACAATCATAACAGAGCGGGTTTATATCATCGACTCAGAGAGATGGGACAGAGGTTATGGATATCGAAGACAGTTCCAGGCTGGAAGAGGGTGTCAGGGATGCGAAACCAATCAATGAAACTCTCGGATTTCCCATTGTCGGTGTAGGCGCTTCGGCAGGCGGTCTGGAGTCGCTCGAAGAATTATTTGCAAAAGTCCCGGTCGACAGCGGGATGGCTTTTGTGGTAGTGCAGCATCTGTCTCCCGATTTCAAGAGTGTAATGGATGAACTGCTGGCCCGCCGCACGCAGATCCCCATTCAGCAGGCGGAAGATGGCCTGGCAATTTCGCCGGATCGGATTTACCTGATCCCCCCGAAGAAAGAAGCGATTCTCGCCGATGGTCGTTTCCGCTTGCGTGATAAAGAGCCAAAAGAAACGCTGACGTTACCCATCGATCATTTTTTTCGTTCCCTGGCACAGGAAGCGGGAGCACAGGCAATCGCGGTGGTTCTCTCCGGCAGTGGCAGCGACGGATCGCGGGGAATTCGCAATGTGCATGAAGCCGGTGGCCTGGTGATCTGTGAAAGTGCCGAAACAGCGAAGTTCGATGGAATGCCCCTTTCCGCGCGAGAAACGGGAGTGGTGGATCTGATTCTGAAACCCGGTGAAATTTCCGATGCGATCCTGCAGCATGTGACGTTTAAAGATGGAAGTGGCAATTCAGACTCCACGAAGATGAAGCCGATTGATGAAGGCGTGGAGCTGATCTTCGGTTTGTTGCACAGTGAATATGGTATCGATTTTTCCCACTATAAAGCGAGTACCGTGGGCCGGCGGATTCAGCGTCGACTGCTGATGCAGCAGTTCGATTCCATTAATGAATACGCAGAACATCTTCGCAGCGATCCGCAGGAATTGAATTCGCTGTACCTGGATCTGCTGATCGGAGTCACACGGTTTTTTCGGGACCCGGAAGCCTACGAAAAGCTGGAGAAAACAATCATCCCGGATATCATCAGCAAGCGGGGGCGGGATGAAGAAATTCGCATCTGGGTCGCCGGCTGTGCAACCGGGGAAGAAGCTTATTCACTGGCGATCCTGTTTCATGAGCAACTGGAAGCGTTGAATCGCCCGGTGAATGTCAAGATTTTTGCAACGGATGTGCATAAGGCATCATTAGAACTGGCAGGAGCGGGGAAGTACAAGGAAGAGTCTTTTAAAGAGGTGTCCGAGTCGCGTCTCAATCGTTATTTCATGCGGACCCGGAACGGTTTTGCCGTGGATCCGGATCTGCGTAAAATGATCGTCTTTGCCCCGCATAACGTGTTGCGGGATGCCCCCTTTACAAAACTGGATCTGATTTCCTGCCGAAACCTGCTGATCTACTTTCAGCCCCGCGCACAGAAACGGGCATTGTCGCTGTTTCATTTTGGATTGAAAACCGGGGGGATTCTGCTGCTGGGGCCCAGTGAATCCCCGGGAGAACTGATCGATGAATTCGATGTGATTGATGGTCACTGGAAGCTGTATCATAAGCGGCGGGATATCCGTTTGCCGGCGGACATTCGAGGTCCTTTGACGCACACCCATCTGACCTCCACCAAAATTGATGGCATGCAGGGAAACGGCAATCCACTGAAGTCACGAGACCTGCCGGATGCCAGTCTGATGGGGGCTTATGACTGGGTTCTGGCGAATCATATGCCGGCGGCGATCCTGTTTAATGATCGACACGAATTACTGCATGTCTTTGGTGAGGCCGAGCAGTTCATGAAGATCCGCAAAGGTCGCCCGAGCCATGATGTGCTGGATCTGTTTGAAGATGATTTACGGACGGCCCTGCTGGGAGCCATTCAGAGCACTAAAAATGAACTGGTCCCGGTGCGTTATCGAGGTCTGCGAGTCAATTCAGGAAGTGCAGAGGGGATTTATAACGTCACGGTCGAGCCCGTGGAAAACAAACATGCCAGTAGTCAGCAGTTACTGGTGACATTTCAACGCATGGGTGTTACGAGTAGTACACAACAGCCCGTCCAGGAAGTCTCGGCGGAAGAGATTGGTTCGCAGCGTCTTTCACAGGATCGAATCAATACTCTTGAAATCGAACTGCAACACAGCAAGGAGAATCTTCAGGCCACGGTGGAAGAGCTGGAGACGTCCAATGAAGAACTGCAGGCGGCTAATGAAGAGCTGATTGCCTCCAACGAGGAACTTCAAAGTACCAATGAGGAATTGCATTCCGTCAATGAAGAGTTATACACGGTCAATGCAGAATACCAGAATAAGATCAATGATCTGACGGATATGACTTCGGATATGGACAGCCTGATGGAGAGCACCGACGTGGCGACCATCTTTCTGGACCAGGAGCTGTGTATTCGTAAATTTACGCCGCAAATCGGTCAGGTGTTTAAACTGATGTCCCAGGATACAGGGCGATGTATTGACAGTTTTGCGCATCATATTGATCGGCCAGGGCTGATTCGTGACATCCGTGGTGTGCTGAAGACCGGAGAAGTCCTGGAGGAAGAGGTTCAGGATCATACAGGTCGCTGGATGTATATGCGTGTCCTGCCCTACCGCTCAAAGCGGGAAATGAAAGGGGTGGTGCTGACATTAATTGACATCAACGTCATTAAGCAGGCCCAGCATTCCCTTTCAAAGGCGGTGAAAAATCGAGAGCAGTTCCTGGCCATGTTGTCGCACGAATTGCGCAACCCGATCAGCGCGGTCTATAGTGCATCGCATTTACTGAGCACAAAGCAGAATGATCCGGAGGTCGTCAAGAAGACAATCTCGGTGATCTTAAGGCAGGCTGCCCACATGGCTCATCTGCTGGATGATTTGCTGGATGTTTCACGGATGACGCAGGACAAACTGGAGCTGCGCCGACAGAGAATGAACCTGCGCAATTCCATACAGGAAGCAATTGAATCCATGCAGCCTCTGATTGATCGTCAGGGACAGAACCTGGTCGTGGAACTGGATCAGGGGCCGTTTCCCGTTTATGGAGATCCTGATCGCCTGCGACAGGTCATCATTAATCTGCTGGACAATGCGATCAAGTATTCGAATCCGAATGGAGAAATCAGGTTGAAAGTCTCGTCCGAAGGTGATTCCGCCTTGTTGCAGTTATCTGATGAAGGGGAAGGGATTTCCGAGGAGATGATGAAAACCATTTTCGAACCCTTCAAACAGTCGCATCAAACGCGGGTCCATCATGATGGCGGCATGGGCGTGGGGCTGTCGCTGGTCAAATTTATCATTGATGGCCACGATGGTCGGATTCAGGTGAAAAGCGAGGGGATCGGAAAGGGGAGTGAGTTTACTATCTGGCTCCCTTTACTTTCCGGTAGTCCGAAAAAAACGGTGGATGAGGAAGTCGAATCCGAGGTCCAACTTCCCGGCGGTTCAAAAACGCTCAAGCAGAAACCGTATAAAAAAATTGAGCAGGTAGTCGTCATCGAAGATCAGCAGGACAATCGTGAGATGTTACAATCACTGTTGAAGGTAGAAGGCTACGATGTGAGGACAGCCGAAGATGGTGAAGCAGGTTTGCGGGCGATATTGCAGTCTCCCCCTGATGCCGCGGTGATTGATCTCGGCTTGCCAATCATGCATGGCTACGATATTGCCCGTCAGGTGAGGAGCAAACTGGGTGAGGAAATATTTCTGATTGCGCTCACCGGCTATGGTCAGACCGACGACATCGAGGAGGCCTGTCAGGCAGGTTTCAACGAGTACCTGGTCAAACCGCTCAATCTGGATCGACTGCTAAGTCTTCTGCAGGGGACACCAGACGATGAAGACAAAGACAGCGATCAGGATTGAATCCACGCGGATTATCGCACAACTTCAGGATCCCTGAGACGCAGGTTCCCTGTTCCCTGCGTTGATTTCCGGCTCGCTTTCAAGAGCGTTGCCAGTGCTTTGCCTATATATAAGTTGAGGGTTGGGGTTGTTGTTTACGTGCTCCGTTGTCGCACGCTCGTGATAGCTATCAACCCAAAATTTAAAATGCCACTCCACCAGGTTAGAGTGTGACCGATGCGGAAAGATTGGCAGACCGGATACAGCCCAGCAGTTCTTCCGGATCGAGGGGTTTCATGAACCAGCCATCCACGCCTGCAGGACCGACTGACACACCAGAGTCTCTCGGTTCTGTGCCACTGACTCCAAAGACTTTCAGTTCCCGCATTTTAGGAGTCTCGCGAATCGACTTGATCGCAGTGGCACCATCGCAGACAGGCATCACCATATCCATCAGGACGACATCAGGTAATGCATGGTTTTCCAGGTAAGCTAACGCTTCCGATCCATTGCCCACTGTCTCAACCTGAAAGCCGAATGTTTTCAGATATGCTGCCAGCAGTTCTCGTTCGTTGCAGTCGTCATCTACCAGCAGGGCTGATTGGCGTCGGGTCTGCATGGCGTACATCAGATCGTCTGCTTTGCGAAAGCCGTCGATCACGAAGTCGAGTGTATCAGCTGCTTTCTCAGTATCGCCGGAATGAAGTTGACGACGTGCGAGATGCACGCCCAGTTTGGCTGCATTCAAACGGTTTCGTAATTCATGGCGGTCTGAAGCCCTGGTCGAACCAGCCGAGGCATCAGCATGCGGCGATGGTAATTTGGTGTGAGGGATTTCTTCACGAAGAATCTGAAGATCGCGTGGGGCGTCAATTCCGACTTTAGCGACTCCCCGATTGATTTTGAGCAGTTTGACTGTGACACCGATTGAGGGGAACACAATTTTCTGATCTGCGCGGCGTGATAACACAAGCATTCTGGGTTTCCTTTCCCAAATGTGAAATCTGAATCCGATCCTCTCGCGATTCCGATTTCGATTGAAGCCTGGTTCACCGATGGTAGATATCGAGGCAAGTGGCGACGTCCTGTCGGCTTACTCGATCTCAGTGAGATAATTTGTAAAGGCATCCATGCCATAGCACTTACCTTCGGTGCGATCTTATTCGTCAGAAATGGATTGTCAACCGGGATCAATCGAGAAAAAACCAGAACGACAGAATGGCTCTGTATCGACTCGAATCGGGATGAGAAATTGCGAAATCAGTTGAAGGTTACATGAAATCTACCGGACCTGTATGTCGGCTTCATGCACATCACGCCACATGATTCCCGGGTAAGGTCATGTCACCGTTAGATTATTTCTGTTCGCCCTTTTTGAGCAGACGATCCACGGTGCGCAGCGCTTCTGAAAAATATCCTACATAGGAGAGGTTTCCCTGCTGGTCGATGACCGCAGCATGGGGGATGCCACGGACACCGAAATTGAGCATGGTCTGACCAAACCAGCCTTTCTCGGTTGATGGCTGGTCGATGGCGAGTTGATAATTGATGTTTTCTTTCTTTGCAAATTTCTGTAAGTCAGAAACAGAAGCATAACTGTCATGTATACCGATGAGAACAAGGGGGGCGTCAGCATAGTAGCGGGCAGCGGTGCGGACTTCAGGCAGTTGTGCAATGCAGGGGCCACAGCGAGTTCCCCAGAATTCGATGAGTACGACTTTATCTTTTAAGTCGGGTGCTTCAGTCTCCCCATTTGAAGTGAACCATCGTGATACTTTTAACTCGGGGGCCGGTTTTCCATATTCGATAATACTTTCCTGTTTGGGGATCCGGGGAGGATGACGTTGCATATAGGCAGCGAAGTCACTCACAGGTCCATTCAGGACAGACTGAATTCTTCGTACGGGCCTTGATCGGGATGCATTACGTGTAATGTGACGAGAATCGACAATCATTGTTCCCGGCAGTAATGGAATGGAGAAAGCGTCTGCAGCCAGTTGAAGGGGGATTTCGACTTTTTCAATTTTAAATATTCTCAGAAGACGCAGTTTACCGTTTGAAGTGGTCCAACTGAGAAACATGCGTGGTAGTATCAGCCCGTTTGCGTATTTTTGAGGTGCAAAAGATAGCGAGACACGTTGATAGTTGGATGAACGAATATCAGTGGAGTCCTCAAAGATGAAGCCAGTCTCCTGATCGCAGACACGACGTTGGGAATACCGCTCTGACTTGATTTCATAAATGGTCCGCTGGCCTTTCTGGTGAATATTAAATTCAGGCTTTTCTGTTTCACCGGATTCAGTATGCCGACGCCGGAGAGCGGGCCAGTTACAGAGATCGTACGGCGAATCGATGTGAATCATACTATGGCGAGAGATGTTTGCCTGACTGTTGTTGATATTATATCTCTGGGTGTTCCAGCCATCCGTCAGGTTGATGGATTGGGGCAATGGAGTTCCGTCTCGACTGGAGAGTATCGTTGGAGTGACTTCAGGCGAATAATAGTTTTCCTCCCGATAAATCTTTCCCTGGGCTGTTAACCGTTTCTTAGACCAGTTCACATTTTCCACCTGGTGTTGCTTCAGCAGTTTTTCAATCTCAGGCAACTGGTAAGAATCCAGGGCACGCAGATCTTTCAGTAGCGAGTCAGGGTCGATCGGTTTTCGAACGATCAGAGTATATTGCGTGGCAATCTGCAGATTAGAATTTCGGAGTAATTCAGATTGATGATGCCATTTAAGTTGCAGGTCTGGAGTGTAGATAGAGTCCTGGTCGGGCTCTGGTTCACCCGCAAATACGTGGTCAGGCAGAAACTGAGGTGGAGTCAGCTTGAACACGACTTCGACAACTTCGCCTCCGGTAAGATCCAAAATCGCTCCACGACTGTTTTCCGCCTGTGCCAGCGTGAGCGGTTCCGCGACAATAAACCGTTTCCTGCCGGGAGCAACAAATGCCTGCAGTTCACCGGCTGAGTTGGTTTGAGGGTAGTCAATGAAAACGGTTTGGGTGGAAAGCGGAAACTGCTGGCTGGATGAATCGGTTTCATAGAGAAAGCGTATGCCGGAAATCGGTTTCCCGGTTTCTGCATTGACGGTTTTGAGTTTCACAATCGCCGCGGATTTTAATTTGAGCGTCAGCTGTACTTCACCTGGATCTTCCGGGATTGAAATCTTCTGCTCCTGAAAGCAAAAAGGTTGAATCGGAGTTGGCTCTGCGATGAGCGTATATTCGCCTGTTCCGAGTTGCAGCAAGGCATTCCCCTGGCTGTCCGAACGTGCCTGCAGTCCGCCTCGTCGAATCTGGCGAAGGGGAGAGGCTGTCACCAGTACATCCGCAACAGGCCTTCCTGTTTTTTCCTCAACGACCTGCACTGTGATCTGTCGAGGTGCATCGAACTCTTTGTTTAAAATACCGTCATATTCCACGTAGATTGTTCTACTGTTATCGATCTTCTGTTCCCCGGTAGTTGCCAGTCGAAGCTGCCAGGGGGTGAAAGTGGGACCGGGGTCAATGTTTGTCAGATAGCTGGTATCACGACGAAGCCCGGTTAATTCGTAATAGCCTTCCGCATCGGTCCTGGTTTCCCGGAATTCTGCAGGGAGCATATGAACTGCAGCAAAGGTAACAGGTTTACCGACGGGTTGATTTTCATTTCCGAGAAAACGACAGGAACGGATTCCTGAGCTATTGGGGTTGCGCAGGCTATCGACCAGCCCCAGTTGGACTTTAGTATTGGCCAGGGGATTCCCCTGTTTGTCTGTGATGCGACCTTTGATTTGAGCGGGAGGTTCAAACAGCAGATCCACTTTAATTGGTTCCCCCTTGTAAAACGCCTGGTCCGTCACGTTAGCGTTTTTATCTCCCAGTTCTGTTCCCTGCGGTCGTACGTCGGGACGATACTGGCATGTTGCGTGCCAGGTGAAGCCATATCCATTACAGGTACCAAACACCACAAAGCCTCCTTCCGCCTGCCTGGGGATCGGGTTAGGCCGCTCTCGGTTGACGAGCAACTGGATATCTTTCAGTTCATAATATCCAGTTTCATCTGTGCGAGTCTGACCTCGCAATAATTCAAAATTACTGGGGTGGTGGCTGGCAGAGGTCCCTATATAAATCTCAGCGTTTTTGACTGGCTCTCCCGCCGTATTTCGAGCGGTTCCCGTGATTGTGACTCGATGTAATTCAGTGCCGTGCCCGGCTCCATCCTCTAACGATCTTAGAATTTCGACTTCTGGTGGCCGTGAAGCCGGTGGCTGCTGCTGCCGGGAGTTTTCTGTTTTGACTTTTTCAGGAGCCAGGGCCACTTGATTTATGGAAATCTTCTTCGGGTTATATTGCTCTGCAGCCGCAAGATGAGAGGAAAAGCAGAAAACCAGATTCAGTCCTGCCAGCAGGTATATTGTTCTTTGAAAGTTGATGAGCGATCCCATCCCAGTGGTGAAAAGTTGAATCATTCCAGATCTCCTCGAAGTCACTTCAATTAGACTTTGTGCAGTTTTACTGTAGCGTCTCCAGGGTCATCAGGACCAGGTATAATAAATTGAAAGACGCTATGGTTCATTGTGATGTGCTATAGAATCTGGTAGTGCGCTCAATCGCGTTCCAGCAGCTGCTCTACTTTCTGCAGAGCCTGTGGAAGATCGCCGATGAAAGTCAGATTCCCCTGTTGATCAATGACTGCAGCCTGGGGCAAGGCTCGTATGCGAAAGTGCTGCATGGTTTTGCCGAACCAGCCTGCTTCTTCAGGACGTTGATCAATGGCCAGTATGTATTTCAGGTCCTGCTGTTCCGCAACAGCCTGCAGTTGAGAGGTTGAGGTAAAGGAGTCATGCAGGCCGATGAGAACCACAGGTTGATCTACATATTTTTTATATGCGGTTTTCATTTCAGACAACTGGTCCAGGCTGTTGGCATTCCGGGTTCCCCAGAAGTGAATCAGAGCTACTTTTCCATTTAAGATGGGTGCTGCTGATTTTCCTTCCGCCGTCAACCAGAGTGCTGGTTCCAGAGTGGGGGTGTGTCTGCCGAGTTGCGGCTCCGTTTCCATTTCGTGGCTGTAGTAGGGATTCCGTAGCAGGTAAGCGGCGAAATCGCTGACCGGTCCATACAAGATCTTCTTAGAAGCATGATTGCCTGCGATATAGCTGATATTGTCAGGCAGGTGGCGGGAATCAACGACCTCCACTCCCGCGGGCAAGGCAATCGAAAAGGCGTCGACGGGAACCGGCGAGAGGATTTCTGCCTTTTCGATCAGAGTTGCATCCAGGTGCTGTAATTTTCCCTGATACGTCTTCCAGTTGATATGCATTCCAGGCAGGATCAGGCCGTTGGCCAGCGTCTTCGGGGCGAAGGACAGTTTGACTTGTTCGAACTGATGAGACGGGGACCCGTGAAACGTTTCGAAAATAAAACCGGTTTCCTCATCCAGCACGCGACGGTAAACGGTTTTCTCGCTTTCTCCACTATAAAAGATTCTCTGTCCTTCGCGGCGAATATCGGCCTCGGGTTTTTTGCTGTTGGGCGGGGCAGGAATCCGATTGCGCAGGGAAGGCCAGTCGCATATATCGTAGGGAGATTCAACATGGAAATGGATTTTTCCTTTTCTGATCGGGTTAATCCGTGCCTGATTACTCATGCTCTGGTGGTGAATGGTTTTCCAGCCGTCGGTCATGCTGGTGATACTGGGCAACGGCTGACCTGACAGATTGAAGTAATGTGGGGGCTTTGAATCTGTGTTCGTATAGCGGGCTTCATGTTTGAGAGTGCCATGGGCTGTGAGCACCTGTTTGTTCCAGGCTGTTTCACCAGAGTAATACCTGTTAAGCAACGCTTTGATATCGGGAACTTCGTAAGGATCCAGTGCGCGTAAATCTTTGAGCAGGTTATCTGTATCCACGGAGCCTCGATAGATTGAGGCTTTGCGTGTGGTGATCCGCAGGGGAGTGAGCCGCAGCAGTTCTGACTGAATGTGCCACTTCTTCTGAATCTCGGGAGCGTAGAGCGAATTTTTACGAGGCTGTATCTCGCTGGCGACCAGATGTGTGGGCAGAAAATCTGCTGGCGTCAATTTGACTGTGACTTCCGTGACCTGACCCGCTGTTAGTTTGACGCGTTCAGAGCGACTGCCTTCTGCCTGTGCCAGCGAGAACGGTTCGGTGACAACAAAACGTCGCATGCCCGGTTCCATGAAAGCCTGGATTTCTCCGGCAGCGTTTGTAAAAGGATAATCGACATAAACGGTCTGTGTGGAGACCGGGGTCTGTTCTCCCGCGTCATAAGTCTCGTAATTGAAGCGGACTCCCGGAATGGGGGCACCCGTTTTGGCATTGATGGCTTTCAGTTTGACAATCGCCGCCGGGTTGAGTTTCATAGTGACGTTGGGGGTGTCTTTCCCTCCAGAAGCTTCTCGTTTCGGAACAAAATACTGCTGGCTCAAATACAGAAAGGGCTGGTCCGGATTGGGCTCGGCCACCAGTTTGTATTCATCGGGGATGAGCCTGAGCTGTGCGTTTCCCTGGCTGTCTGTGCGTGCCTGGATGCCACTGCGTAGTACTTCTCCGATATGATGTGCTGTTACCAGGACATTTGAAAGCGGTCGCCCTGAATCACTTTGAACAACGTGAACAGTGACATCGCGGGGAGAAGTAAACTGATGGTTCAATTCACCATCATAACCAGTGGCGACTGTATCCGGGGAGGTGCGAGATTGATCAGCCGTCATCAGGGTGAATTGCCAGGGAGCAAATTCAAGCCCCGGATCAATATTCGCTGCATAACTGGTGTCGCGGCGGAGTTGTGTGAATTCGTAGCGTCCTTGTGCGTCGGTATAGGTTTCACGCACTGAGGAAGGGACTACGGAAAAGTTGAGGAATGAATCGATCTGTTTTAAATAAGGGTTTTCCTGTTTGAGATATCGGCAGAAACCTGTTCTGTTCGGAGTGGGAGTGAGTGAGCGATCAACGTGTCCCAACTGCACTTTCGCGTTTGCCAGGGGATGTCCCTGCTTGTCGGTGATGACGCCTCTCAGTTTTGCCGGCGCATCAAACTGCAGATCGATGACAATGGGTTCATTCTGATAGAAGGCATTTCTCGCGGCGTGACTGTTTCGATCCCGACCATCGATTTTTTCAGGACGCGCGGCGGGGCGATAATTGCGGGCAGGATGCCAGGTGAGGCCATAATTCTCTTTCGTGCCGAAGACGATGAAGTCACTCTCGTCGGGTCGCGAGTGGGGATCGCGATTGTTGATGACAAACAGTTGAACGTCTTTGAGTTCATAATGTCCGTTCGCATCGCTGCGGGTATGACCGCGCAGCTGTTCAAAATCGCCTGGGGTAATCCAGCCTCGACTGGCAACATAAATGTCAGCATCTTTGAGCGGTTTACCGTCCGTATTCCGCGCCGTGCCTGTAATCGTGACGCGATGCAGCGAGGCACCATGTCCGCCCAGCCTTCCCGGCTCATACAGCGTTATGACTTCGGGGGGGCGACTGGTCTCTGGCTGTTCTGGTTCCGCTGCCGTCAGGGGAATCAGGCAGAGACTCAACTGGAGAAATCCACTGAGAGAAAGCAGTCTCCCTCTGTGCCATAAACCCTCGTCATTCCCTGTTACCGAATCACAGGCACATACCATCGCCATTCCCCCGCTTCCTTTTCCTTCCATTGTTCATGTCTGAAGCAATGGATGATGCAGATGTATATTTGTGGGTGTGAAGGAAGTATACACGATTGCAGTTTGGCATTGCAAAGAGAAACTCCGGGAGGCGAGCAGATCCCAATGCAAAGGCATGTTTCCGAATTTCAATCCCGGTGATGTGAACCGACAAGATCCGCCTGAAAATCGAAATTGATAAAATCAGTTGATATAAAATTCTATATAAGTAAAATTATTTCTTGTTATTAGAAATTAAATAGGTATGCTGAGGAAACAGTGTGCTGGCCTGTGAGGGCTTTAATACAGAAATATTACGTAAGTGTTAATTATATAGAGGGATGCGTTTTTGGGTCTGTTGCTGTTTTCGTGTACTTATCTTTAATCTTTCCGGGAGTGCAAATGTCTGCTCATAAAAAACAAGGTAGGAATCGTGGCTTTACTCTGATTGAGTTGCTGGTGGTGATTGCCATTATTGCCATATTAGTCGCCTTATTATTGCCGGCCGTGCAGCAGGCGCGTGAGGCTGCCCGTCGCTCTTCATGTAAGAACAATTTCAAGCAGGTCGGACTGGCATTTCACAATTATCATGAGACGCATGGCGTGTTTCCTTTTGGATGCTCGCTCCCTCGCGGCGGCTGCTCGGGAACGATCCCAGGCAATCCGGCCAAATTTTCCTGGGGCACGCATCTGCTGCCTTATCTTGATCTGGCGAATGTTTACAACGGATTTAATTTTTCACTCAACTACAATGTTGCTCCCAATGGCGGTTTACAACAGGGCGGTTACAAGGTTCAAACATTTCAATGTCCGAGTGATCCGCAGGGCGATGATCGCACGAATCATACGGGAGGCATTACCAATCCAGGACCAGCTGGAGGTAAGGACGATATTGGAAAAACCAACATGGCCGGGGTTGCGGATTCCGTGAACTGGCTCTGCGATATTTCTAATTACCGACCGACGGTTGCCGGTGACGGTGTTCTGTTTAATCATTCCCGCGTCAAGATTCGTGATATCATCGACGGCACAAGCAATACGCTGATGGTTGGCGAAGTTACCGGAGGCAGGACAGGCTCTTA
Organism: Gimesia sp.; assembly: GCA_002706765.1. Classification (GTDB taxonomy): domain Bacteria; phylum Planctomycetota; class Planctomycetia; order Planctomycetales; family Planctomycetaceae; genus Gimesia. The sequence continues at coordinate 249,609 of PAJV01000016.1, read as the reverse complement.
TGATGGGCAGGGATATACCATCTGGAATGTTCTGGATACGGCAGGTGGCATCAATGGACCGAATTCCATTCCAGGCGGTGGTTACTGGGATAAATGGGATATGGAATTCTCCAGTTATCATACGGGTGGTTGCCACTTTCTCATGGGCGATGGTGCCGTCCGGTTCTTCTCTGAAAACATGGATCAACAGACACTTTCAAAACTGACCACCCGCCAGGGGGGAGAAGTGGTTGGCGAGTTTTAAACTGAAACGCGTTATGAATCACCCGTCAGAAAAATGTGCTAACCAGGGATTTCGATTATGAATCGACTGCGGTTTTTACTGATACTATCAGTCTGTATGTTGAATGGCTGCGGCGGAACTGACGATGGGCCCGCGCGGCGTTTCGTGACAGGGAAGGTGCTCTATCAAAATCAACCCGTCGAGAACGGGATGATTCGTTTTATTCCCCAGCCCAGCGGTCCTGTTGCCTCAGCGCGGATTATTGATGGTACGTACCGGGTTGAAAATAAAGGAGGCGTGCCGCTGGGAGAACACCGCGTTGAAATCACTTCTACTGCCGGCGGTACGGAGTTAGTGGAAGCCGAAGTCATGCCGGATAAAAACGCTGCGCCGGTGATTGAGATTCCTGAAAAGTACAATACGAACAGTGGGTTAACAGCCGACATCGAAGCCGGAGAGTCCGCACAGAAAGTGGATTTTTCTTTAGACTGAGTTGATTGAATACACTATCCTGAATAGTTTGAAATTGATATGACGAAAACAAGCCGCAACGGATCAACAGCGCTTCAAAGGACATGCCCTGGATGAAAAACATAAATCTGCGAACTCAAGTCGTATTAACAGTCCTGACTCTGTTGCTGCTGGAAAATTCTGTCTGTCCGGCTGCTGAGAAAGCTGCGGAGGCAAAGCAGGATCAACAGCAGGCCATGAAAGCGGCGCGCCAGAAAGCGGCCTGGAAAAAACGACGAATCATTTTCAATAACGATGGAAATGAACCCGTGTATTCTCTGAAGGAAGCCACGCCTCAGGCACTGCTGGATGTCCGCACGAGCCCCTTGAAGGGGAGCCAGGTCGACACGATTTTTTATTGCACGTGGTCTTCGGGGTTCAGTTATTTTACACATGACACCAAAGTAGGCAACGTATTTACGGAAACCGCAGATAAGCTTTCGAATAATAAAACGGCGGAATTGATAAAGAAGGGACATGATCCTCTGACCGTGATGTCCGACTGGTGTCAGGAAAATGACGTCGAACTGTTCTGGTCGTTTCGAATGAATGACACGCACGATGCCTCGACTGCCTGGTACGGTCCCTTACTGTTCCCGCCTTTGAAAAAAGAGCATCCGGAGTGGCTGGTTGGATCTGCAGAGCAGAAGCCCAAAAACGGTCGCTGGACTGCCGTCGATTTCACGCATGAGGAAATCTGTGATCTGGCCTATCGCTATGTGGAAGAAGTCTGTCGGAATTATGATGTGGATGGTGTCGAACTCGATTTCTTTCGTCATCTGAATTATTTCAAACGCGTTTCCCAGGGAGAGCCAGCCGGCGAACTGGAGCTGAGTCGACTGAACGATCTGATGCGGCGGATTCGTGCCATGGCGGATGAAGTGGCTCGGCAGCGGGGACGTCCGATCCTGGTTGCGATTCGTGTGCCTGATTCGGTGGAGTACGCGCGGGTGCTGGGCCTGGATGTAGAGACCTGGCTCAAAGAGGACCTGGTCGACATCATGACGGTCACTGGTTACTTCCGCTTGAACCCCTGGAAAGAATCCGTGAAGCTGGGACACAAATACGATGTGCCTGTCTATGCGGGGCTGAGTGAATCGCGTGAGAAAGATCAACTGGCGCGTAAAGTGTATGCCTCGACTGAAGGGTCTCGAGGCCGTGCGATGAATGCCTGGTCTCAAGGCGTTGATGGCATCTATTTATTCAACTCGTTCAATCCGCGACATCCTCTCTGGCGCGAGCTGGGTGAACCAACGCAATTGAAAACACTGCCGAAGGTCTATTTCACTTCAGCCCGCGGCTATGCCAGTGTGAATGCCTGGTGGAAACAGGGGAGTTCCTATATGAATCGTGATATTCTGACGCCGAAGCATCCCCGCGTCGTTTCACCGGGCAAAAGTGTCAGCGTGACGTTACCTGTAGGCGAGAACCCGCAGGAAACCGGCGCCGCGCTGGAACTGAAGGTTCGCTTGAAGACAGAGCCGCAAAACAAAGAGGTTTTGCTCGTTAAGGTGAATGGAGAAGCCGTTCAACTGGATTTGAACGAGAATCATTTTCTCTCCGGCAGGATCAATCCGGACCTGGTGACTGAAGGAGAAAACAGGATAGAATTCGCACTCGCTGCCACAGCAACCAGGCCTGCCGTCGTTGAGGATTTACAATTGTGGGTGACTTATCAAGAATAGTGTCTGGTCCTGGTATGCCAAACTCAGTTGAAACGACATGCTATCGGGTTGAGAGGGGCGCAGGATGGTTCGCGTGTCTGCATTCAGTCAGGTTTGAGGAACATGAAAACCGAACAACATGAAAACCGAACGTAGAAAAAATGCGCGGCTGCCGATCACGGAACTGGCGGCACTGATCGAAAGTGATATCAAGTCGCGGCGGCTGACGAGCGGTGATCCTTACCTGGGACTTTCTGAAACAGCGCGGATGTTGAAAACCAGTAATGCGGGAGCAAATTCGGCATTACAGCTGCTGGTCAAAAAAGGGGTACTCGAACGCAAGCAGCGCCGGGGGACTTTTATCAGTGAGCCTGGCAATGAGGACGCGCAGTTGATTCGCCGCGTTCACTTTCTGTTGAATGAAGATTTCCTGAAGAAGGAAGGCGTCCTTGCGGATGGGCAGGTGATTGGAATTCAGTCCGTACTATCGCGAGCCGAAATCCAGTTTAATTTTCTACCTCAGCATGATCAGCGGGAATATGTTGAAAAAACCGTAAATGAAGCACTGGGAACTGAAGGGCTCGATGCTTTCGTATTGTATTCGACGTCCTTGGATGCGCAGCGGATTCTCGTGGAAAGCGGTTTACCGACCGTGGTGGTGGGCTCGCTCTATCCTTCGATCACGGAGTTGCCCTGGATCGATCAGGATCAACAGGCAGTGGCACGAATCTCGTTTGAGCATCTGCATCTTGAAAAACAATGTCAGCAGTTTCTGGTGCTGATGCGCGAGCGGGCTTACCCGGGCGATTTTCTGTACCTCGATTCCTTACAGGAATGTTTCTGGAAGCACAAAATTTCGCAGAAGAATATTTATTACCGCTCTCTGCCATCAGATGCGAGTGCCATTCAAGCGGAGGTCAGCCGACTGTTACCCCAGTTTCAGTCGACGGTCGGCATTATCGCGCGCAGCATGCCTTTAGGGATTGCTGCGAAAGCCAGTCTAAACCATCAACAATATCAACTGCATAAAAATGTGTTTATGATGGTCACCAACGTATTCGGAAAAGAACGGGAGGAACTCAGAGACTTTGCCTACATTCGTCCTCAGCCGACTCCCGAAGAAGTGGGAATCTATATCGGCAAAGTATTGAAGCAGTTTGTCCTGGACGGCTTTTCCGGCAATGCAGCCTGGCAGATACCCATTAAACTGATCGCCGCACAGCAGTCCGCCCCGGCTGAGTGAATGAGATTCGTCGCGCAGGGAGTTTTCTATTCAGATAACTCAAATTTGAGATCTGAAATTTCTTTTCCCTCTGAAACAGTAACCGTTAATCCGGAGGTTTCCGCGTTGGAATATTTTTCGGGCAGCAGATTTTCTGGCGGTGGCTGCGGTTTGGGATTGGGATCGTAATTGGGGTCATCCTCGGGTAAGACTTCAGCGACCTCCTGCGATTCGAGCTTGGAAATCATGACGGTGTAATCGCCGGCGACGACACCATCGGTCCCTTCATAAGTTCCCATCTGAAAGACTCCCTGTTCGTCGGTGCGACCATTGGCAGTCTGTCCCGATTCATCAACGGGTCTGAATGTGATGCTGGCATCTTCGACAGGTTCGCCGTCAAACGTGATGACACCTGAGACGGCCGTACGCTGGGGACGATCATCGTCTGTTCCACCACATCCCTGTAAAAAAAATATTGACAGAAACAGAACGACTGCTGCGGAACTTGGCGGCAATTTATTTTCAGGAGAGAGTGACATGCTAAAATCCAGTTCTTTTAAAGTACTTATCTTTTAATGAACGAAGTTTAATAAGCTTGTTGCATTAAAAAGTTGAGAAATTAATTCACCTGTTATGGAGGTAAATCACTGTTTCGAAAATTGATGATGCTACGTTATCGTAGTTGAAATCTCGCAGAAATCAACTATCATGAATTTTGGATGTTGTTTAAGTTGAGTTTTAAATTAAACCAGATTGACAACACCTTAGTTTCACAGTCGCGTCAGCTGTAGTTTGAAATTCATTTCTTTAAGACTGAAATATCCGACGAGAATTTCAGTTGGAATCTTTTGTAGCTCCCGCCATACAAAAGAAAATTTATCAGTCAGCACACAACTCGGAAGTTGAGAGAGAACTTTATAAAAAGCTTATGTCTCAACATACCTGATTCTTTATAAACTGACTCGCTCGGCTCAGTTTTGTTTCTGTTTTTTTTCAAGGAGTATCCTTTGGTGAGGAATTTAGAGAAAGACAAGCGAAAAGGTTTCACGTTAATTGAATTGCTGGTGGTGATTGCGATCATTGCCATTTTAATTGCATTGTTACTACCGGCCGTTCAACAGGCACGTGAAGCAGCCCGCAGATCCACGTGTAAAAATAATTTAAAACAACTGGGCCTGGCGCTGCATAATTATCATGATGTTTATGGAATGTTTGTTTTGCGCAGAGGGGGAACAGGTGGCAGTAGCTCCAGTTCAAACGCGTCTCGTTTGAGTGGATTTGTTGGACTCCTGCCTTATATGGATCAGGCTCCCCTGTTCAATAAAATTTCTGCTGGAGATCCCTCCGCCTCCACGCCCATAAATCCCATGGGGCCTTGTGCCTGGTGTGGCTGGGATGTCTGGAATGTGAAAATTCCCATGCTGGTCTGTCCGTCAGACGGGCGAAACAAACAGTCGACTCGCGTGAATAACTATGTCTTCTGTATCGGCGATACCGCGTCCAGCATTAATGGTACGAATTCACGCGGCATGTTTCCCTATCGTTATGGAACCCGGATCCGGGATATTACCGATGGGACGAGTAACACGATCGCCATGAGCGAACACATCCGTGCCAACTACGGTGCCAGTACCAGCAACGCCGGAAATCGACACAATGAGGGTGTTGCTCTCGGTCAGGATCCGGTAAACAATCCGGGGGCCTGTATGAGTCTGGCTTCAGGCGCGAACTGGGTCAGTGGAACCAATGTCAAAGGCAGACATGGAACCTCGCTGTGGGACGGGCAGGCAGAACGTTGTGCATTCAATACGATTCTTCCGCCGAATGCTCCTTCCTGTGCAGCCGGAACAAACAGCAATGCGGATTCCGTAGACGCGGCACTGGCACCGTCCAGTCTGCACGTGGGGGGCGTCCATGTCCTGATGGCAGATGGCGCAGTGCGCTTTGTCTCTGAAAATATCGACACCGGCGATCTCAGCCAGCCCAGCCCGGGAACGACCTCCACGGGGATCAGTCCTTACGGCACCTGGGGCGCACTGGGAACAAAAGAGAGTGGAGAAATCGTAGGAGAGTATTAAATTACATTGCAAGTTCGTAATGTAACAGATCAATTTTCAATCCCTCTTCGCTTTTCAATAAGCGAAGAGGGATTTTTTTGTTGGTGTCAGCTGGATGCAATAAAAAAAGCACCTTGCAATAGCTGCAGGGGGCTTGATAAGTGGGCGATGAGGGACAGGAACCTTTACCAAAAACCAACTAGAAAAGGGACAATTTCAGTTTAATCGCTGCAGACTTGTGTGAAGTTCGGAATTACTCAGGGTATGGATTATCGTCTTTACCATTCTTGTAATCGGGTTCTCTACCATTCAGGAAAGAGCCAATGTTGCTCCCATATCGTATCAGGTCTGACGACATATTCTTTCTAGCGCTTTCGGGAAAATTAGATAAGTATTTATTCTCAATTTTATCGATTAAAATCTGAAGTTGATCACAGGCAGGTAGATGTTCCAAATTCAATTGTTTCATGTGGTAAATTGCTTGAAACAATGAATGTTGGATTGATTGTGGCTTATCACCTCTTACTAGATTAAACGCGGTTTTAACAATATCTCTTCCAAGCCAGTAATGATGGGCTCGACTTTGGGTTAAACTTGATCCTGAACATCTTTCCCAGCCAGGGCGGGGGGATGTTTGAATCAGCTTGTTTAATGATAAAGTAAAGTTTTTGGCAATGTCTTTCTTATCTTCCCATTCCATTATCATTTTAGTCTTGATTTTTGCTTTGAATTTCTGCAATGCTTCGAGATCTTCTGGTTCCTTGTCCATTGAGTTTGGGTTCCAGTTGGTGTCAGGATTAATCACCAGACCCATGACCGGTATGCCTTTCGAAGTGGCATAGTCATATTCCATTTCGGTATAAGAGGGTAAGTTTTTATCTGGCCTTGATCCGTATCTATGTGCAACTAGTGATACGAAATAGTCAACCTGTTCTATCTGTTGTTCGATGACTTCCCATTGAGCTTGATTACCCGCGACAAACATCTCCATACCAACTGGAATATGTTCAAAGTCAAGGCATGCTTTGATAAGAGTTGCTCTCTCCTCAATTAAGTCTGTGTAAGTAGATGAAATGAAAATCTGATATTTCTTAATCATTACTCAGTATCCGTTATAATGAAGTGAATGTTGTACGTTAATGTACATTTAGACTGAGTATAGAAAATCTAATTCAATTGATAAACATTGATTCAAGTGAGGTGTTTGAAGTTCCTTGTTGGAATGTGATTGTCGACAGGGCTACCATTCCAGCACCAGGCAGTATGCTTATAGAGAACTGAATATGAGCGAAGATAGAAACTAATCAGCCGAGGAAATACAATAGCGATTAAATGTTCTTGAAGAGTGGTTCTATGTTACAATCTTTTCGTTAAGGATATCGACTTTAATACTAAATGGGAGATATCAGAAGAAATGACCACAGCCCGTTCAAAACGTTTTAAGGGGAAGGTTCGAGATGATTACCTCGAACTGGTGATGAAGTTCCCGCTGACGTCAGTTCATTCGGAAGAGGATCTCGTGGCAGCCCAGGAAGTTATGGACGGATTACTGGCACAAAGAAAACTCTCAGCCGGTCAAGAACTCTATCTGGATGCTTTAAGTGATCTGGTCGCCGCGTATGAAGACGAGCATTATCGGATTCTACCAGCATCCGATGCAGAGATGTTGCGTCACCTGATGAATCCCGAGGAATCAATCAGTCCGATCTTGCAAAACATAATCGCCCAAAACTTATCAACACATTACCAATGACAAACCGGCAACTCTATCCCAGGAAGCGCCCAAAGCCGAAACCGGCAACTTCAGAAATGCCGGTCTTCCAGCCATATCAGCCAGCGAATCTACCTCAATTTGTTCCTTACAACCCAGTCCAGCCAGTCAGGATCACAATGCAGAAGCGGCGGCTGGCGATGAAGAATCAATTGCAATTATGGCACCGAGCTATATGAACGAGGCTGAAGCATGACTTGCATCGTCAAACTCGCTTGCGAAGGCAGAAACATGGTCTAAATCCTGCCAATCAAAGGATTAAAGGACATGGTTTAACCGACGACAGCGATCATTGACCTTTTTTGATGGTCGCTTCCTTGGTTTTGTCGATGTTTCTGGCTAGACTCAATCTTTATGAGAATGAGCAGCCTGAACCTGTTGTGTCGGGCGACTCCACAAAGATAATTTTTATGAATCGGATTGAAGATGGCAGAAGGTACGATCAAGAAGCTGACAGACAAAGGTTTTGGTTTCATCGACTTGGGGAATGGCGAGGACATGTTTTTCCACAATTCGAACCTCCAGGGGGTGAGCTACGATGATCTCCAGGAAGGACAACGAGTGTCTTTCGATAAGGGGCAAGGACCAAAGGGACCAAGAGCGGAAAATGTCAAGGTGATCTAAACGCCGAGTCATTTCAAAAGATACGAAGCCGACGAATCTCGTCGGCTTTTTTAATGAACATGTCTTTGTTCTGCAAGCCGATCAAACAATCAACTCCAGTTCTTCAACCGGCGACTGACAGAAGGTCGCTCAAGAAGGTTGAAAACACTTGACCGAATATTCTCTGGAAACTTCTGTTCCTGATGGGGGCTTTGGCTCCTGCAGTGGAAAATTGCCGGGTCTTTCAGAGCAAAACGTGCTGTCGAAGCTTGACGAAGTCATCAATGGTGGAATCCAAACCACCAATCCATCATCACCAAACTAGAAAAGTAGTGGCATTTATGGCTATTCCCCACGCACAACCCGGCGACATAATCGATGTGCGGCCTCTGGCGGACCAGTTGGTGGCGTCCAGAACCAGGACGCTCCTTAAGACACCACACATCGAAGTGATTCGCATGATCCTTCCGGCAGGTAAAATCCTGTCAGAACACAAAGCCCCGGGCGAGATTATCGTGCAATGTCTGGAAGGGGACATCACGTTCACAACAATGGGAGAGCCCAAAAAGTTGCGGGCGGGTGACATGCTCTATCTGGCGGCAGGAGAACCACACAAGCTTGAAGCCGTCGCAGATTCTTCCTTCCTGCTGACGATTGCCTTACAGAGCGGTGAGGCGACGACATAAAACGAATCGAACGTGGATTGGCGAACGGGGCGGGGCATGGACTCGCTGCCTGTTTGTCAAAAGTAACACGCAATTGCTCACGCCATTACCGAGACCATTTCGAGAACAGTGCGTCCCAGGGAATCGTCACCATTTATCTCGATCTCCGGGAACTGTTCGAGGATCCGACCGTTTCAGACGCTTATCCGAACAGTGATCCGAATTTTGCCGTTGTCGTAAGCTGTGGATGGAAAGGGAGATCTTCTTAAGTGCAATAAAAAAAGCACCTTGCATACATGCAGGTGCTTGATTAAGTGGGCGATGAGGGACTCGAACCCCCGACCCTCTCGGTGTAAACGAGATGCTCTAGCCAACTGAGCTAATCGCCCGGATTTTCATTATACATCGGAAATTCCAATGTTTTTCTTGCGTCTTGTTGAATGACACGTACGTATTATGGCAGGTTCGTAGCGAAATGCAACTCTAGCGTGTAAACTGTTTTAAAGCCTTTTCCGACTTTGGACCAAATTTAACGGTGTCCAGTTTTACTGTAGCGTCTCCCAGGCCATTTGGACCGAGTATAATAGATTGACGCGCTATGGCTGAATATAGTTCGCTCTAGTTGTTCTGCGGTTTTTTTCCTTTCTTGAGAAAGATTTGATTTATGTCTCATTGCCTGGTCACCGGTGGTGCCGGATTTATTGGCAGCCATTTATGTGAGCAATTAATTCAACAGGGACAAGAGGTTACTGCCGTCGATGACCTGTCCACCGGCTTTCTGCAGAACCTGGATGGCATCATTGATCATCCCAATTTCACGTTTCGCACGGGGTCCATTACCGATCCTGTCTTGATGGCGGAAATGGTGCAGGGGGTCGATACAATTTATCACCTGGCCGCTGCTGTCGGCGTGAAACTGGTGGCAGATAACCCCGTCCGGACAATTGAGACCAATATTTATCCGACGGAAGTCCTGTTGCGTCATGCGGTACAGGGGAAACAGAAATTCTTTCTGGCATCAACGAGTGAAGTCTACGGAAAAAATCCCAAAGAGCGGTGGACGGAAGAAGATGACCTGCATTTCGGTCCCACAACGCGCCCCCGCTGGGCCTATGGTGCTTCCAAAGCCATCGATGAATTTCTGGCCCTGGCTTATTCGCAGAAATATGGCCTGGATGTTCGCATTGGTCGTTTTTTTAATGTCGTCGGTCCCCGTCAGGTCGGGCAATACGGGATGGTGATTCCGCGTTTCATTGATCAGGCTCTGGATGGAGGGCCGGTCGTCGTCTTTGATGACGGCAGTCAGGTGCGCTGTTTTGGGCATGTGAATGAAATCGTGGACTGCGTGATTGATCTGACCAACCTGGATTCAGCAAAAGGCCAGGTTTATAACATCGGCAGCGATGAGCCGGTTTCGATTCGTGAACTGGGGGAAGCCATCATTGCCAAGGTGAATCCGGACGTCAAAATCGAATATCTGCCTTACAATAAAGCCTATAATGAAGATTTTGAGGATGTGCAACGGCGGGTTCCCGATCTGGGACGTCTGGAGAAAACCCTGGGACGCAAACCGCAGGTGAAACTGGATGCCATCCTGGATGACATCATCGCCTCGAAAAAACGGCTTCGCGGCCTGGACTGACAGTGAGATATAACTGACAAAAGCCGTATAACCCGGATAATCTGTCTGCGAATCTGTTGGGGAACCGGATCGGAGCGATGCCGCTCTTATTTCTCGGGTTCCCAACACCCGATGATGAATGTGAAGTGTGGTTTTCTAGAAGTGTGGTTCTCTATCTACCATCACACACAACACGCAGAATCAAGGGAATGGAGCGTACGATGAAGGGATTCCGGAAGACTGTTTTTGTTTCTACTGTCTTAATGGGAATGTTCGGGACCGGCTTGGCCGTGCAGACAGCACAGGCGGGCGGCGGGCGGATGTTTCTTTCCTTCTGTGAACTGTGTGAGGAAGAGAACCGGGGACGCCAGTTTAAAGGCAACACATATCCCTGGCCCCGCTATTCATATCACCTGTATCGGGGCAAACGCTGTGATGCCCGCATGAATACAGGCCTGTATCAACGTTATGAATACGATCGTTATCAGGTCAAAAGTACACAGCCGATTCACGGCGAAATGCTGCCTCTGCCTGAATAAGCTGCCCCAGCCCCGCGCTCCCCACTGCCGTTTGATTTTGGAAATGATGCTCCTGCGAGTCGTTTGAGAGATGGGTTTCTGCCCCGCCTTTCAACATTGCAGGAGTTTGTTTCGTTTACGGGCTGGTATGTTGCAGGCAGACGCTGCGCGGGGAGATCATCTGTGACGCGGCGGAGTCGGGGCGCGAGTAATCGCTGTAACAGGCAAATTTGCATTATTCCGGCTGCATCAGCCGTTTTTTGCTGCGAAAAAGCGTTACCCTTGGACTTTAAAATTGTCATCAGATATGATGCGTGCTCCCCGTCCGGGGAATGTCACCCAGGTACCGTTTATTACACTGTTTCTGAACTCTGCAGGGAGTAATTGATTTCTTATGTTGGATTTGCAGTTCATCTGTGAGAATCAGGAAGTCATTCTTGAAAATTGTCGCAATCGTGGAATCGAAGTCGATCTGGCGCAACTGAGCAAACTGGACCAGCGCCGTAGAGAGCTGATTGTGCAGGGTGACAATTTAAGGCAGGAACAGAAAACCGTCTCCTCGCAAATTCCCAAAGCAGCAGACAATGATGCCCGACAGGCATTGATCGCGCAGGGAAAAGAATTACGCGAACAGGTCTCTGCCATCGATATCGAACTGCGCGAAGTAGAGACGCTGCTGAAGACGGAGCAGGCACGCGTGCCCAACCTGGCACACCCCGATGTGCCTGTGGGGAAAGAAGACAAGGCGAATTCCGTCGTGCGGATGTGGGGCGAGAAACCTGCGTTTGAATTCACTCCCCTCGATCATGTGGCGCTGGCCGAGAAGCATGACCTGATTGATTTCGAAGCGGGCACACGGGTTGCCGGTCACGGATTTTATTATCTGAAAAACGAAGCGGTACTGCTGGAGATGGCCCTCTGTCAGTATGCGATGCAGAAACTGGTGCAGGAAGGATTCATTCTTCACAGCACTCCCGATCTGGCCCGCAAGGAAATTCTGGAAGGGATCGGTTTCAATCCGCGGGGAGACGAAACCCAGATTTATTCCGTCGAGAATACCGATCTCAGCCTGGTGGCGACCGCAGAGATCACGCTGGGGGGCTCCATGAAAGATCAGATCATGGACCGCGAAACGCTGCCTTACAAGATCGCCGGACTGTCTCACTGTTTCCGCACCGAAGCCGGCGCTCACGGGAAGGCGACACGTGGTATCTATCGCGTGCACCAGTTTACAAAAGTGGAAATGTTCGCTTTCACGGAACCCACCAATGCGGCTTCCGATGAAATGCATGAAGAAATCGTGCGGATCGAAGAAGAGATCTTCCAGGGGCTGGGCCTGCATTATCGCGTGGTCGATACCTGCACCGGTGACCTGGGAGCACCCGCTTATCGTAAATATGATCTGGAAGCCTGGATGCCCGGCCGGGGCGAAGCAGGCGAATATGGTGAAGTCACTTCCGCATCCAACTGCACGGATTATCAGTCAAGAAGGCTGGGGACCCGCTGCAAGTCAAGTGGGCAGAAGGGAACGGAATACGTCCATACGCTGAACGGGACCGCCGTCTCAATTGCGCGGGCGATTATTGCCGTTCTGGAAAATTATCAGCAGGCGGACGGATCAATTCTGGTTCCCGATGTGCTGCGTCCCTGGATTGGAAAAGGTCAGATTGGTTAAAAGTTCCGATTTGCGGCAAACGGTGGAGATCGGGAACTCGTAGTAGAATGTGGGAGTGTTGCATTTCAACAGATCCCTCCAAAAGAACTGATCTCTCCTGTTTTCAGTTACTTTGCAGCGTCTCAAAGACTATTGCTATCGATTTTAATCGTATTGAAGAAATTATAGTTCCACGGGACGCACTCTCGTGCAGATCCTGTTTATTACTGGTTTTAGCTGGACAAGATGAACGTGGTCCCGCCAAAATTGGATGCGGTGTCCTTTTCTTTTTTCGTCCCCGTTTCAGATCTTGAGTATTTACGTGAACGATCATCCAGACAAAGATTTGCCTGACGAGAACTCTCCCGATCCTTCTGAATCGAATCCCGAAGCAAACAGGTCTCCCGAAGATGCCGCGGGAGATCAGGCGGGTACAGATCAGTCTGAAGCGGCACTGGTGAACCAGAGCGCCGAAGAAGAAGGTCTGCCGGAGTGGGAGCCGTTGACACCCGAACTGGTCGAAGACGAAGCCATTCGTGGCGACTTCATGTTGCGCTGGGCGGCGATCCTGCTGGCCTGCCTGTTTGCAGCCACCTATATCTCGGATACCGAAACCCTGGTGCATGTCAAAACCGGGCAGTACCTGGCCAGCCATGGTTTCTGGCCTCCGGCGAACGATGTGTTTTCCTATACCGCCAATGATCGCCCCTGGTACAACAATGCCTGGCTGTTCGATTTAACACTGTCGGGCGTGTATGGCGTTCTGGGTGATACCGGATTGACGCTGTTCAAGATCCTGCTGCTGGGGATTACCTTTTATGTCATCGTCCATCTCTGTCAGCGCGAGATTTCCACCTGGTGGGGATCAATCCTGGCGGTGCTGGCTTTGATTGCCTGTTTTCCGCAACTGAATGTGACTCCCGAAATCATTACGATTCTGGGCGTGGTGTTGACAATGAGCTGTCTGCACCAGTGGCAGGAAAAGAATTCGGCGCGGGCGCTCTGGCTGCTGGTTCCCCTGTTTCTGGTCTGGGCCAATCTGGATCCGCGCGTCTTTCTGGGCATCGCTTTACTGGGACTGTTCGCGCTGGGAGAAACCGTTGCCTCAATGCTGGATCGTTCGGTATTGAACGATGACACAGATTACCAGACGCTCTGGCTGGTTCTGGGGGGTAGCCTGGTGGCGACCTTGCTGAATCCCGTAGGCTGGCATTCGTTGACAACCGGCCTGAGTTACTACGCGGTTGATTATCCTCTGATGCGTTCGATGTTTTCCGGCGGAGTCCGGCCGGAAGAGCTGGGCTATTTTTCCATGACCTCGCCTCAGTTCTGGGAGTCATTGAATCATTATGCAGTGGCTGCCTTCATCCTGATCCTGTTGACGCTGGTCAGTTTTGTGCTGAACCAGTCAAAGATGAGCTGGGGGCAACTGTTTGTCTTTATCGGTTTTTGCGGTTTATCCGTCCTGGCCAGCCACGAACTGGTCGTGACCAGTGTGCTGTGTGCCATCTTTGCCAATCGGAATTTTCAGATCTGGTATCGCGATAATTTCCGGCAGACCTATAGCGTGGAAACTTCTGAATTGCTGTTTTCGCGTGGCGGGCGGGCATTGACGGTGCTGACCTTTTTCGTACTCGCTTACCTGGTGGTCTGTGGACGATTTCAGGGGCAGGATTCGACACGGCATGCGGTGGGGATTGGCTTCAGTCCTTCCCTGTCGCATACCATTGAAGGATACCAGGCAGCGTTAACCGATTCTCTGGATGACCGCCCTTTCCATTTTGTGCTGGAGCAGGGGGACCTGTTAATCTGGCTGGATCAGAAGTCATTTGTGGATAACCGTCTGGCCTTGTTCGTGGGAACCGGTAAAGACGACCTGTTTGATCTGCATGATCAGACGCGGCGTGCATTGCGGGTGCAGCGCGAAGATCAGGTCGGCAGCGGTCTGCCTGAAGTCTGGAAGCAGACGTTTAATCAATATCAGGTCACGCATGTGATTCCGCGGCTGTCGGGAATGAATCCGGATTACCGTACTTTTTTTGATCTGTTGACCACTGCCGACTGGCAACTGACCGAATTGAATGCCGCAACTGCTGTCTTTTACCGGACAGATAACGAAAGCGAAACCACAAAGAAATTCCTGGCAGAACATCAACTCGATTTCAAAAAACAGGCGTTCCGCGAAGAGAAAGACTTTCCGGAAATCCGCAGCGACTGGGCGCGCCCCAGATCATTTTACAGCCGCTATCTGCTGCCGCAGAATACAACTATGGGCAATGATGTGCAGACGGCCCGCCATTATCTCGGACTGATGTCACAGTCAGGCGGGAACCATGAGTTGACCTCCTGTTTTGCCATTCTGGCAATTCAGCAGGCGAACCGCGGGTTAATTGAGAATCCCAACAGTGCCGAAGCCTACCGCATTCTGGGAAGCGCTTACGGTTACCTGGCGAACCTGGAAGCACAACTGCTGGCACCTCCGGTTGAACGAAATCAGCAGCGGCCTCCCGTCAGTATTGATCGGATGCGTTACTTCCAGATCTTACATGCTTACAATCAGTCTCTGATTATCGAGCCGGAATTCGCGCCGACCCACCTGATGTTATTCGACCTCTATTCCAATATGGGAAAGATTGATCTGGCCCATCGTGAACTGAAGACTTACCTGGAAATGGTCGAAAAGCAGGCAGATCTGTCGGACGATGCTTTCGCCCGACTGCGAGCGTACACTGACCACCTGGAAAAACTGAATTCGCAAATCACTCAGGTCACTCAGGAACTCGATGCCCAGCAGGAAAAAGGCGCCGAAAGGCTCCAACTGGCCAGCCAGGCTTATCAGAACGGGTTCGTGTTACTGGCCCAGCGCTATCTGGATGATCCGGTTTACCTGGCGCAGAATCCCCTGGCGCAGAATCTGAATGCGAGCATTCTGATGGAAACAGGGCAGTCGGAAGAAGCGGACAATCAGATGGCGCTGCTGGAGCAGAAAGCGATGCAGAATCCGCAGATTCCCTGGCGGGCACAAGCCGCATTTGTGAATCTGGGGAACGGGAATTATCGTGGCTCCTTTGATTTATGGCGACAGGAAATCCAGGCTCATGAAGAAGCCCGCATTGCCGGTGTGCTGCAGTCGATGCCTCTGGTCCAGCCGGTTTCGAACAGCTTCTGGCCTACCCAGCACGCGGTTTCGATTGTGAACTATCTCTACGGGCTTTCGCAGCAGCAGATCCCATTGCTGCTGAACCTGGCCCGCTGCGAAATCGAAGCGGGGCAACCCGAACTGGCAACCGGTCATTTGCGCGAGATACTGGAAGCAGAACCAGCGACCCCTTATCGACCGCTGGTACGATTCTATCTGTATCAACTGACAGGAGAACTGATCCCGGCTCTACCGGAAGCACCCGTCGGCCAGACAGAACCGGAAACAGAGGAACTGCCCCTGGTCGCTCCCAAACCGTAAGCTGCGCTTAAGCCGGTTTCAGAACTTTGATCTTTGTCCCTTTGACAAGCTCGGCAACCTGTTCGCGGTAAGTCAGCATGTGGGGCGCTGCGAGGTGTGCTTTGAGTGCTTCCACGCTCTCCCATTTTTCCATGACAGTGACGATCTGACTGCCGTTCTTCACCTGGACCGGGATGTCCGTCTCTTCGTCGACCGCGGGGCCATATTCAATACAGCCATCTTCTGCGTGAACCAGGGGAACCAACTGGTGAAAGGCTTCCAGGAAGGCGGCCTGTTTTCCCTCTGCGATTTCAATATCTGCAATGACGAAGATCATGTTTTTTACTTTCTGCTTTTGGTTTCGAATGCCTGCAGGCGTCGTGCTAACTGACTGGCTTGAATGATTCGGCGGGAATGCAGACCTTTCGCGATTTTTTCATCACCGGCATACGCTTCCACTTTGAAGCGATAGACGGGACCATCGTGATAGATCAGCTGCGCGGTACAGTCGACGGTCGCACCAACGGGAGTGGGAGCGAGGTGCTCCACGTCCACATGGGTGCCGACACTGATCGACTTGTCATCCTGCCACGGTAGCAGAAATTGTAACGCCGCCTGTTCCAGAAACCAAATCAGCGACGGCGTGGAGAGTACCGAAATTTCTGTTTCGTACGAAAAAGAGATTGTCTGGCTCTGTTCCACCTCGAATGAAATCGAATGTTGTGCCCCGATACGAGGCTGTTGATCCTGCATGAAATCTCAGTTCCTGCCTGAACGTGATTGCCGGGTTACTGTGTGATCTCAATCGGGATTGAATCGGAAATTCGGGAATCACTGGTCGAAATACTGATGGTCGATCGAATCAGCTGTTTCGCAAGCGTGGATTTCACATCCGGTGTCACCGTCACCGGTAGTGTGACCTTGATCTTGGAGATGCCATTGATTTGAGTGGGAATTTCCAGAATCGCTTGCGAGGAACTACTGTGATTCGTCTTGGCGGCGGAGGCGTCAATCAGTTTCTGTGGTCCCTTGATCTGCAGAATATAGACATCGGGTCTGCCAACCGTGAGGACTTTCAGATCGATCGAACCTTCCATTTTGACCGGGATTCCCGGGAATGCGGCGTCAAGGGTGATGGTACCCTGGCTGTCTTTCAAACCTTCGTCATAGGGAACCGTGAAATAGGTATCGACGGCTGCATAAAGTGTTTCGTAAGGTTTGCCTGGCTCAGGGCGTGGAATATTGTTGAACGATTTACCACGTCCAAAGAACATCCCTTTATGGGCTTCGACCATTTTGCCATCTGGGCCTTTTTTGTAGAGCCTGTGGTCAATGCGTCCGCTGAAACCTTCATATTTTTTATCATCGGGAGGGAAGGTGAGCCGCACGCTGGTCGTCTGGCTTTCACCACTTTCCGGTCTCCACTCAGGAATGTCCAGCTTACGGAACGTGCGATAGTTGGCCAGGATTGGAAAATTATCCTGCTGCACCACTCGTGTCAGGCTTCCCAGGCTGGCGGACATACTGTGGACCTGGTTGGAAGAGTTGGAATACGTAATCAGTTTTTCGGCTTCTTTCCCCGAGTCAACAGTACCCAGCGCAAGATCGTCTGTCGAAGCGCGGAACCGCTGGGCTTCAATCAGCAGATCATACTTGGATTCACTCAACCAGTTTCCGCTGAACGTACTGACGACCACTTCGTGGATGCCTTCCTCTTTGGTGGAGACAGTCAGAGACGCGTTGGAACGGTCTCCCCCCAGTTGGGCGGTCTGCTGAACCACGCGATAGCCGATTTCTTCACCATCAGGGTCGAACACACTCACCAGTAATCGACCTGAACTGCTGGCAACAACACCGAGCATCACGGTCAGGCTGCTGTCGCGGCGGGTGACGGCGATTGGATAGCGATGATAGGCACCGGCAGTGATCGTCTTTTCAGAAACTACATAAGCAGCGACCCGTTCCGAATCCTGCAGGTTCAGGCTGGGAAGACTGACTTCTGTATTCAGGTCTGAGAGTTCGATCGGTTTATGGACGACATCCAGGAAACTGAATTCCCGTTCGCCATGCTGTGTGACGGTGTAATACGCGAGATAGGTTTTGCCCGTCTCCATCAGGTTTCGTTTGCGGGTACTGTAGAAGTAGGATTTGCTGCTGTTGGACAGCACCAGTGAAATCTGGTTGCCCTGTGCTTCTTCTTTTCCAGGCAATGCAATGGAGAACGGGATTTTATCGTTCTTTCCATTAACATCCAGAATGGTGACATTCCCCTCGCTGTCCTGAATTTCCACTTTTTCCAGTTTGACGATGGACGGGGTGTTCTTGAGTAACAGGCTGCCCTGGTCAGACACTTCGCCGTCAATATTCAGATCCAGGTCAACGCGTTTGTGCGCTTCGATATTATTCGAGCGGTCATACAATCGATTGAACTTGGAGTAGTGATTGATGCTGAATTCCGCAGTCTGCATTTTGGGGTCCAATGTCAGCTTAGCCAGTCGCAGAAATTCCGTGTAGGCTTTGTCGATATCGATCAGGCCTGCTCCCTGCTGAGCGTAGGTAAAACCTTTCATCCGCATGGCGGAGTTTTCCAGCGCCAGACGCATGCTCAATGCCAGTGAGGTCAATGAGTATTTACTGTCTGAGGATTTCTTGCGAATGGCTTCGATTTTCTTTTGTTGTCGTTCCAGGACCTTGGCGTATTCTTTGTCTTCTTTGATCAGAGACAGCATGGCAGCGGCGGCACCGGCAGCGATGGGCGACGACATACTCGTCCCGTTGAACATGCTGGAACCCTCCGTGTTCAGCGGCGTCGATGACAGGGCGGAACCGGGGGCCACCACGTTTGGTCGCATTTCTCCGGTGTAGGAAGGGCCCAGAGATGAGAAGTAAAGCAGACCATGTTCGGGCGCATCGACTCCTTCAGCGAGGCGGTAATGTTCGCGTAAGGTATTGGCAGAAACATGCGCTCCTACAAATACAGCCGGGCTGGAGGCACCCAGCCCGTTGATCGTACGGTAACCAGGGCCGTCATTCGAAGCCGAGACAAAAAATGTGGTTCCGAATTTGGCCGAGAGATCCTGCAGCAGAATGCTTAACGGTCGTTTGAGATAGCCTTCGTGGCTGCCCAGTGAAATATTCACCACATCGGGAACATAACCCTGGGGATTGAAAAATGCCGAGATGATTCCCCGCAGAATGGCCTGGTCGGTACAACTGCGACCTGAGCAGACCTTGATGGCCATCAGCGAGGCTTTAGGCGCAGCCCCTTCAATCTGCAGGCCACTGCCGGCGACAATGCCCGCGACATGCGTTCCGTGGGACTGCTGGTCAAAGGCGACTGTAATTTCGGTGACCTGATTTTTCGAATCGGGCCGGAACAATAACGGATAAGCGATGCGTTTGGTACGGGACGGAAATTCCAGCATGATCTGGTAGGGAGGTTTCAGATCTTCCCGCTGCATTTTGCGCGCGGAATTGAAATCCATGATCGGCGTGTCAGCCTCTTCTTTGCTGAACTTGCCATCCATGTCCACGTCGACAAATGCCAGCGCGTACTCTTTGGTCAGATCCCGTTTTTCCAGATCGGGTTTTCCTGCCGGGATGGGCTCGTCTTTTGCCGCAGCGGCTTTGCGTTCTTCTTTCGCCTTATTAGTGGCTGCTTCCAGTTTGACGAGTTCCGGATTCGGAATGATACCTACTACGACCAGCAGTTTGTCGTCTTTCGTGCCATTTCGGTTGATATCAACGCCTTCCTTGTCGAGCGTGGTCCAGAGGTCTCCCTGCTGAAAACCCAGCTTCTTCTCATCGATATAACCGGAATACACATAGTCGTTTTCTTTGATTTTCTCAGGCAGCGCAACGAACTTGCCATGCTCGAGTTCGATTTTGCTGTCCAGCTGACGGGTGCGGGTTAAAGGAGAACGTCCTTCGCGGGTCGCATCATCCCAGAAAATGACTCGATCCTGAAAGACGGGATGGCTGGTATCGATGCCGGTATCAATAATGGCGACAATCGTGCCTTCCCCCAGGCCTTTGCCGGCGACCCGTTTTCGCAGCGCCGGGACCTTGATGTCATCCAGGGGAACATACAGGGAATCAAAGTCTGCTTCGGGGGCAACCTGCAGTTCTGCAGAGTTGGTTGATCCGGAGTTTGCTGAATCAATGGCTGGTTCTGCCTGGGGCACAATTTTACTGGGGATGATTTCTTCCATCACACCCGAGGGCAGCTTGAGCGAATCGATGAACTTTTTATCGTTGAGTTTGCTGGGAGGCAGATTAACGACCAGAAAGGGGATGTCGTTTCCAATTCCCAGGTTGGGATCGTAAACAATTTCACCACCCGCTTTTTTAATCAGATCTGCCGTGCGACGCACATCGTTGACACGTAACAGAAGTGTTAATTCCGGAGAACATTCACAAAGTTCTTCTTTCAACTGTGCAGACGCTGACTGACTTCCCAGCGAGGTCCAGCAGACCAGGCAGAGCATCAACAGGCAGGTACGCAGCAGATTATAACGGTAGAAACGATTCATCAGCCCCTCACGCTTTCGGGAATCAGGGTGGATGACCCTGTTAGTTTTTTGATTGTATTGAGTGTGTGACAGGTCAGGAGGGTGAATCAATTCTGGAGAACGGTGGTCGCCTGGCTGGCAGTAACCGTTAATTCTTCCCTGGTAGACCATACTTTAATATAGAACGTATTTTGCCAGACTCTTTCATATTCTCACATGACGAGCATGCTTTGTGAATACTGGAGTCCAGAGAAAACAGGAGATAGAGTAGACTTATTAAGTACTTACGAACATTGCTCCGCGGTTAAGAGACGCGAGAACTCTTACTCTCAGGTTAGTTCATAATTGTGTCATTGACAAAGTCATAAAATAAAATATCATTGATGCATGCTTCAAAACTCCCGCCAGCCCCTGATGTTCCTTCTCTGTACAGTGATTGCACTGGACATCGTATTTCTATCGGGCGGTTCGAGTTTGCTGGATCTTACCGGGTCCAATCCCGACTGGCTCTGTGTTGAATACGAGCTGGAGGAAAGTGAAGACTCGGCTGAAGAAGAATCGCTGATACAGGATGCGGAATTACTGGTCGCGATGCCGCCTTTGGGCTCTCTGGCTCAGAAGTTCGATTTCCGCGTGAAAGAGTCTGACCGAGACGAGATTCATATCTCGCGCGGTCCTCCTTCTCTCTGCTGAACGCGCCCCGGGTGCTCCCGGCTGCGTTTCTCCTGCCAGTAGCCGTTACGTTCCTGTTGCGCTCAAACAGTTCAGTTGCTGAGAATTTCGCTTGCGCAGGGAATTCATTCTGTCAGCAATTCTGTGAACTGCTTCCACAGAGAATACTCTTTCTTCTTCAATCCACCTGAGTGATTTCAGGTTCATATATATGGATTTTCAGCATGTCTCAAATTGACTCGAATCAACCAAAATTTAATTTCTCGAAATACATCAATGAATTTAACCCGTGGCATAATATCAAAATTATGCATACGAATGTACCGAACGACATTCTCTCTGGTATAACGGTGGCGGTGATCGCGATGCCGCTGGCGCTGGCGTTTGGAGTCGCTTCCGGCTTAGGGGCAGAAGCC
Source organism: Gimesia sp. (assembly GCA_002706765.1). GTDB lineage: Bacteria > Planctomycetota > Planctomycetia > Planctomycetales > Planctomycetaceae > Gimesia. Next base: position 228,063 of record PAJV01000016.1, on the reverse strand, counting down.
GGCATGTGGGCCGCGATCTGCGGGGGCATCCTGGTGGGTCTGTTCGGTGGATCTAATACCGGCGTGAGTGGGCCGACGGGACCGAAAGTCGTTCAGCTGGCAGCCATCATCGCGGCAACCAAACTGGCGTCCGGTCAACCGGATGTGGTATTCGCCATGTCGATGGTTTTTTTAAGCGGCATCATCTGTATCGCACTGGCACTCATGAAAATCGGACGGTTTATCTACTATACACCGTATTCTGTAGTCTCCGGCTTCATGTGTGGGATCGGGGTTATTATCATCCTGCTGGAAATTCCCCCCATGCTGGGCTTTGCGACGCCTCATTCCGTCGTGGGAGCCATCAGGCAGATTCCCTACGATATCATGCATGAAAAACCGCATGCATTGATTGTCTCACTGGCAACATTTTTCACAATTCTGCTCTGGCCTCGCGTCACCAGAAAACAGTGGTTGCCGGCACCTCTGCTGGGGTTGATTGTGGGAACCAGTATCGCGCACGCATTCTCTTTCAAGGACATTGAATACATCGGATCGATGCCGGTCGGATTGCCGCACCTGTATCTTCCGGACTTTTCCCGTTTTGGTGAGATGATCGGCGGGGCCTTCGCTTTAGCGGGACTCTGTATTTTTGATTCCCTGCTGACCTGCCTGGTGGCCGATAACATGACCGGCGAGCGGCATAACAGTGACCGCGAAATCTTTGGCCAGGGAATTGCCAATATCGGCTGTGGCCTGGTGGGCGGTGTCACCACGGCCACAGCGACCATGCGGACAGTGGCCAATATCAAATGCGGTGGCAAAACCGGTCTGGCTTCGATTACTCATGGCGTGGTACTGCTGGCATTGATGCTGGGATTATCACCGTATGCCAGCTATATCCCGATGGCCTGCCTGGCGGGCATTCTGCTCAAAGTGGGAATGGATATTATTGATTACCGTGTGCTGCCTGTATTACATCGCATGCCCTTTATGGACTCAATCTGCTTCTGGACGGTATTGATTCTGACGATTTCAGTCGACCTGCTGGTTGCCATGGGGGTGGGGATTACCATTGCGTTTGTGCGAATCGTCCAGGAGCTGGGACAGGCTTACGAACAGAACGTGGTCAGCCTGAATCAGATGAGCCGCACATTGCCTCCCGATGTTTCCATGCCGAGTGAACTCAAGGAGAAAGTGCTCAAACTGCGCCTGGAAGGCCCCTTGTTCTTTGGCGTTTCCGATACGATTTACCGGGCTTCCTCTTCGCTGGTCGATTATAAATATCTGATTATCCGCATGGCGCGGGTCCCCATGGTCGATATGTCGGGCGCTTACCTGCTTGACGATATCATCGAAAAAGCACATCATCAGGGAGCAACGGTGTTTTTCACAGGTCTCAGGCCACAGGTGGAACGAACCTTGACGCGGCTGAAGATCATTGAAAAGGTAACCAAAGACAACTGTCTGGCGACCTTCAACGATGCGATTCTGCGGATTCAGCACCTCGAACAGAAGCAGGAATCTTCGTCAGGCCGCGTGGAACAGGGTGCTCTGGAGCGCGTTTAATCAAACCAGAACGCCTGCCGTTTCGGTTCGAGGGGACCTGTTTCTGCAGGCGTTTTTTTCAGCTGTCTTTTTTACAGGACCGGATTTGAATAGAAGCTGATTTGATGCGAGTGCTGGCAATCAATGCCTACCATGGCGGAAGTCATCGTGAATTTCTGATGCAGTGGATGGCTCACAGCATACATGACTTCACACTGCTCACCCTGCCTGCACGGCACTGGAAATGGCGGATGCAGCATGCGGCGGTGACTCTGGCTGCAGAAGTCCGAGACCGGGTCGAGGACGGGCAGCGGTGGGATGTGATTTTCGTTACCGACATGTTTGATCTGACGACCTTTCTCGGACTGGTGCCAGCGGAAATCGCGGCTCTGCCTCGCATTGGTTACTTCCATGAGAATCAATGGACCTATCCGATTCCGCAAGGAGAGACGCGTGACCTGACATACGGTTTTATCAATCTCAAGACGGCGCTGGCTGCGGATACGCTCTGGTTCAATTCCGACTTTCACCGTCAGGAATTCTTCCAGGCTTCCCGTGACTTTCTGCAGCGGATGCCCGATTATGCGTTCCTGGAAACCTTGAGAGCATGCGAGCAGAAGACGGCTGTGTTTTCGCCGGGGATTCAGAAAACAGACGTGGAACCGCAGGAAAATCGATCGCGGCCCGTGCAGATTCTCTGGGTGGCCCGCTGGGAATATGACAAAAACCCGGAACAGTTTTGTGAAGCGATCCAGCTGTTGGATCAGGCTGGCCTCGATTTTCGGCTGAGTGTTTTGGGGCAGTCGACTCCCGAAACTTCCGACTGTTTCATGGAGCTGCATTCACAGTTTGCAGACCGCATTGATCACTGGGGATTTCTGGCAGACCGCTCGGAATATCAGCGGGTATTACAGAATGCCGACCTGATCATCTCCACAGCCTTCCATGAATTCTTCGGCATTTCAATACTGGAAGCGGTGGAAGCCGGCTGCCTGCCCGTGCTGCCTCGCCGCCTGGCGTATCCGGAAATCTTTGCGGAAACACCGGAATGTTTTTACGACGGAACTACCGCAGCACTGGTCGCGCTGGTTCAGACGCTTTCCCGATTGACACAATCAGATTCGACGGCTTCCGATCTGCGCCGCAGGCTCAAAAAAATTTCGGCCCGCTATGACTGGGAGCAGATTTCTCGCGCGCTGGATACCGGCCTCGAGCAGTGCCGTAACCAGTGCTCTCGCTGAATATTGCCGCATGATCAGCCTGCTGAGCAGCGCGGAATTCGTAGCGATCAAAAGGACTGAGCGGGTTTGGGGCAGTTCTGATTCCTACATTCTGATCCTCGCGTGTCGCGCTGTAACGGTTATAACAGTCAGATCCAGATTACCGGTTACGCATTTTGCGCGAAATGTGGTTTGATGAGTAATTTAGGCCCTGTTTTACAGTGTTGACAGAGAGTCATGCACTTTAATCAATCCATGTTTTTTCAAAGTAATTTCAAAACTTTTTTATTGTGTTTGGGATACCTGTCTGGCAAAGTAATACCTGTCACTTACCAAGTGTAACTGATTTCAGGACAGTGTCAGACGCCTCTTAAGGCCCTGCCTGAAGCATCTGAGAATTACAACTTTTGCCAAGCGATTATCATCATGCTTACAATTTCCAAAGACGTCCTGCCACAAACATTCCTCAGCTATATCGCATTCCGGATTGCGTTCATGGATACTCTGGAGCGTATCGCTCTGGCAAAGCAGGTGGGCGATGACCCGTTCGATTCATTCGGTTTTCTGACCGAAGTGCCGTTTCTGCGAAGTGTCCCGCCGCACGTGCAACTGGATCTGCTCTCTGTCACCTGGGCCAAGCATCTGGCCAGTGAAAACGTCGAAGGCGACCTTGTTGATGAAAGCGTGGTGTATGCCGTCTGTGAATCAGCAGCACGCATCATTGATGAACAACCGGAAGAAGCACGCCGCCATCTGGCGGGGGGACCACTGGACGTGCACATTTCCGTGGATCATTTTCTTTCCTCCGAAATTCGTAACCTGCACCTGAATCTCTCCAACGAAGGTGACTTCCTGCTGATCAGTCAGTTTCAGGATATGTCACCCGATGAAGCCCTGCCGATGAAAGAAGAATTTGGGATCGATGAAGAATCTCTCGAACCCATGTTCGACGTGCTGATGCAGTGGTATATGTCGGTGGACTTCATGCCCAACCTGGAAGGCTTGCTGCAGGAACGCGAAGTTGCCAAGGCGATCACAATCGTCGGTTTGAAACAGCAGCCACTCTGCTGATCTGGATCGGATCAGATTTTACTAGAGCGTCTCCCAATCTATGCTGTTCGGTTCAAATGGACCGGGAGACGCAACAGTAAAACGGAACTCTGTTCAGCTGACGAGATGCACTGAGGGGGTCAGGAACGGGTGTCTTCATCCGTTCCTGTTTTTTTGCGCCGTTGCTTGAAGACATCCAGTCTTTTGCGAATCGTCGCTTCGTATCCGCGTTCGACCGGTCGATAGTATTCTTTTTCGACTCCCAGGTAATCCTGATCCACCCAGCCTTCTTCCCCGGCGTGGGCATACTGGTAACCTTCCCCGTGTCCCAGCTGCGACGCACCTTTGTAATGCGAGTCTTTCAGGTGAATGGGAACCGGCAACAGCGATTTATTCCGCACGTCATGCAGGGCTTCATCAATGGCGACATAGGATGCGTTTGACTTGGGAGCCGTTGCGATATAAGTGACCGCCTGCGAAAGCAGAATGCGGCCTTCGGGCATCCCGATCTTTTCGACGGCATTAAAAACGGACATTGCCAGAGTCAGCGCCGTCGGATCGGCATTCCCCACATCCTCCGAGGCGGCAATTACGATGCGGCGGGCCAGAAACCGCGGATCTTCGCCGGCTTCTATCATCCTCGCCAGCCAGTACAGGGCCGCGTCCGGATCACTGCCGCGCATGCTTTTGATCAAGGCGGAGGCGGAATCGTAATGCGAGTCGCCATCCTGATCGTACTGAATCGCCTTTTTCTGAATCGATTCCTGCGCGACTTCCAGATCAAAAATGCGATCTGAGCCATGCAGTGAGAGCACGCCGATTTCCAGTGCATTCAAAGACCGCCGCGCATCGCCGTCACAGACTTCAATCAGAAAGTCGAGCGCCGCCGGTTCGACAGTCACGTTATAGCGGGCCAGCCCCCGTTTTTCGTCCTGCAATGCCCGCTGCATCAGCGTCTGGATTTCTTCGGGTGTGAGCGGCTGGAATTCAAAGATCTGGCTGCGGCTGATGAGTGCGGAGACCAGTGAGAAAAACGGGTTCGAGGTCGTCGCGCCGATTAAAGCGACCACGCCCGATTCGACATCGGGCAGCAGCACATCCTGCTGGACCTTGCTGAAGTGATGCAGTTCGTCGATGAATAGAATCGTCTGTTTGCCGCCGGTCGCCAGTTCATCGCGGGCCCGGTCGAGGGCCGCACGTACTTCCTTGATGCCGGCGGAAGCGGCGTTCAAGGATTCAAAGCGACGATTGGACTGGCGGGCGATCAGCTCGGCCAGCGACGTTTTTCCTGTACCGGGAGATCCATAAAAGATCAGCGAGCCGATACGGTCTGCGGCCAGAATGCGACGCAGTAATTTGCCTTCGCCCAGGAAATGCGACTGCCCGACGAATTCATCAAGGGAGCGAGGACGCATACGGGCGGCCAGCGGCTTGGCTTTTTCCAGATTCCCGGATTCCTGCCGGTCGAACAAGCCCATAAAAAAACCTCCGCCAAGTGATTCATACGCGGGTATATTAGAACCCGTGATTGCAAAGTGGGGACCTGATAACTCGGGTTGTGTGAGCCGGATATACCGGATATACACGCAGCCGAATCTCGTGGGTCCCCAGTTTAATATTTGTAGGGTCAACTCACGATTTTGAATCAACATGACAGAGGTTGTTTCTCTGTTTGCTTATGCCCTCATTTTACTCGGCTCGTCCACCCAAAACAAGGAGGCGATTCTATAATTAATGATCCGTTACAACAACGGTCACTTATCTTTCATGTTTGGTAGACGTGGCTTTCTGTTTCTGTTTCTGCTTCTGCTGGCTGAGGTATTCCACCAGATCCCGCAGATCGTCTTTGCTGAGCTGTTTGACAATCTCTTCCGGCATCGCCGATTTCCCTGAAGCCCGTTCGTCGATGTCCGCTTTGACGACTCGAATCACGGTCCCTTTGGCGTCCATCAGCTCCAGTTCGGTATCGGTCTCTTTGCGAATGATGCCGACCAGAACTTTTCCGTCCAGCATCGCCAGCACTGCCGTTTCGAATCCTTTGGCGATCGCTTTATTGGGGGCGACAATGGCTTCCAGCAGATAACGGCGGTCTTTGTCGATCCCAATTCCTGAGAGGTCCGGGCCGACTTCGCCTCCGTTATTTCTGATCATATGACAGCGACGGCACGATGTATCGCTGCGACCATAAAAGATTTCACGCCCCCGCTCCGCATTGCCGCCCGACAGGGTTTCCAGGTAACCGCCAATCGGGTCATCCTGGGGACGTGTTGCATTAAACCTGGCAATCAGCTGATCCAGTTCGGGTGACTGTTTCGCTTTCGCGGCTTTGAGCAGGTCGAGCTGAATTTCCGCGGGAACCTGCTGCTGAACCAGTTGCTGCATCCAGCGAATCAGTACCTCGGTCGCCGCCGGCAATGGCATCTCCGCGAGGGTGGCAAGGGCGCCCTGTTTCTCGACGGTGGTTCCCTGTTGAATCGCCTGTTCGAGCGCGGGTAACGCTGCCGGGGGATCGTGTTTCGCCAGGACATTGCGGCCGGTGACGCGGAGCGCCGGCTGTTGATCTTTGATGGCGGTCCTGGCGACATCCGCAATACTGGCGTAGCCGAGTTTATTGAGGGCATTCAGCGAAGCGACCCGCACATCGACAGGACGTTTCGTATCGACCACCATTTCCGCCAGTTGGGGCGCTGCTGCTTTGATGCCGTACTTCGCAGCGAGTCCGGTGCCGGCTTCCTTGATCTTTTCGGAGCTCTGAAACAGGTCGGGCACGATGGGACCGACGATGCCCGTCAGTTCAATCGGCGAACGATTCTCAAGCGGCTGCCAGCGACCCAGCACGCGATCCAGGGGCGAAGGATCGTTCCACTGGTTGAGTTCTTCAATCGCTTCCAGACGTAGTGCTTCGGGGACGTTACTGTCGGCAGCAATCCTGGCGACCGTGGCCGCGTTCTCGGCGGTTCCCCTGCGGAAATTGGCATTCAGCACACGTCGCAGCAGGGCATCAGGCATGTCGGCTGTAATCTCAACCGCGGCCAGATCAGCGACTGCGTCCGGGATCGGCTCATCGTTGATAGCGCGGGCCGCTTCCAGAACAACCAGCGGGTCAGCGTCCTGCAGAAACAGGCCGACCTCTTTTCGCTGCAATCGACGCAAAGCGACCACCGCTGCCAGACGCACGGCGGCAGACTCATGATTCGCGGCGGCAATCAGCGCGTCGGTGTTTCCGATGCGGCTCAACGCCAGGATCGCCGCGTGACGCAGCATAGGGTCCGCATTGTTATTTTGTGTGAGCAGTTCGAACAGCCCGGCGACCGCCGCTGGTTCCTGCAGCTTCCCGAGCGCGACGGCAGCGAAGTACTGCACGCGGGCATTCGGGTTTTTGAGCAGTTCGATTAACGCGGGCGCGGCAGCGGTGAACCCGGCTTCGCCGATGACTTTGGCGGCCTGGCTTTGAACTTCGCTGTCACTGTCGTGCAGCAGACTCTGAATGCCGGCGACTGCTGAGCTGGTTTTGCGACCCAGCTGGCCAATGCCCCAGATCGCATGCAGGCGGGCAAACTGATCCTGCGATGTCAGCGCGACTTGCTGCAGGGCGTCTAATGCATTCTGGTCGACGAGCGCGAACTGGGCTTCCATGCGAATCCGCTGATCGACGTGGGCCAGCAGTTGCGTCAGTTCTTCTGTCGAACGTTCGGAGAAACCCTGTTTCATCAGTTCTGCCGAGTGCGCTGCCCGAGCGGCTTTGGCGTGTTCGGGATCGGTAAATTCATAGATGCGACCTTTGCCCAGACCGCTCCAGCCGTTCACCCAGTCGCTGACATACAGGCTGCCGTCATAGCCGAAATCCAGGTCGGTTGCCAGGATCTGCCAGATGAATTCATGCGAGTCGGTCAGTTCAAACGACGCCCCTTTGGGTTGGACGGCGAAGGATCGAATGCCGCTCTGTGAGGGGGTACCCCGAAAGTCGGCAAGGAAGAAGTGATCTTTGTAGCGGTCAGACAGGCCTACGCCGGGATAATGGGTGAGGCCGGAAGGGCCGTCCGCAAGGTTGACAATCGGGGGGACCATGTACGCCGGCTGACCCGCATGGGCGGGATGCCAGATCTTTTCCCGGTTGAATGGTCCGCGGTCGCTGAGGTACTGATAATACATCCGCCAGCCGGTATCGCCCCCTTCGACCACATACACCCAGCGGGCTTTGTCGCCACTGTCCGAGTTGTTATCGCCGGTGAAGAGATTGCCATAATTGTCGAACGCCAGTTCCTGAGGATTGCGCAGACCGTAAGCGAATTCTTCCAGCTCGGTACCATCCAGGTTACAGCGGAAGACGGCTCCCGTATCCGGGCGGAACAGGTGCTTGCCTTCCTTGGTGGTGACATTGTACCCGCGATCGCCGATGCTGAAGTACAGGCGTCCGTCGGGGCCCAGTTGCAGGCCGTGCAGGTCGTGCCCGCGAAAAGCGACGCGAATGCCGTAGCCGCTGCTCAGTTTCTCCCGCAGGGTCGCTTTGCCTTCATTGGCAGTATCGCTCAGTTTCCAGACATGGGGGATGCAGGTGTAATAGACATAACCGCCCCGCGCCAGCACACCGGCGCCGGTTCCATCTTCGATATTATTGAAACCATCCGCAAACACGCTCGCATGGTCGGCTATGCCGTCGCCATCGCGGTCTTCCACCAGGCGAATCCGGTCGTGCTCGAGTGCATAATCGCTGACTTTGTCTTTGAGATGTTTCCGGAAGTAAGCCAGCCGATCTGCAATCGTTTCGGCTGCGAGGTCGTCATGCAGCCAGTTCATGTGACTGCGGTTGTCTTCCACCCCTTTTCCCTGGCGATACGTTTCGGCAACATAAAACCGGCCCTGTTCATCGATGCAGAAGGCAACCGGATTGGCCAGCAGCGGTTCGGCGGCAAACAGGCTGACCTGCATTCCCTCGGGAACACGGAAGCCCTGGATTGCCTGTTCCCCTTCTTTGGAAGCCTCCGCGATGGCAGGCGTATAGGGTGTTTCACTAAACGCCAGTCGAGGTAAAAGTGAGGAGAAGCAGACAACGGAGACCACGAACACAGAACGCAGCAGCAGTGATAAATTCGGACAGTTAACGTGCGACAAGATGACACCCCTCGGCGAGACGGCTGGCGGGAAGTAATGAATGAAGAAGAATTGATACTATCTTAACGGTCTGTTTAAGCAGATCACAGCCTGAGTTTCTCCTAATCTGCCTGATCAATACAGATTTGAAATCGATCGGAAAATTTGTCCGACCGGCGCAGTACATCGCATTATCAACTGGCTTACGTGCCGCAATCTGAGTAACATGAAAGATATAAAAAAGAACGTCATCAATAAGCAAGCTGATCATTAAGTTTGCTAACAAAAGTGTACGAACTCACGCTATAAGGTGCTGTTTGCACTAGAATCGGATCGCTCTATGAAAAATGTTGTCAGCCTTATCCTTGGCGGAGGCAAGGGAACGCGCCTGTTTCCCCTCACTCAGCTGCGCTCGAAACCAGCCGTTCCGCTGGCGGGCAAGTATCGCCTGATTGACATTCCTATTTCCAACTGCATCAACAGCGAACTGAGCCGCATCTATCTGCTGACGCAGTTCAACTCGGTCAGTCTGCATCGGCACATTCGTCAGACCTACAAGTTCGATTCCTTCGGGGGCGGCTTTGTGGAAATCCTGGCGGCCCAGCAGACGATGGAAGGGATCGACTGGTACCAGGGAACCGCAGACGCCGTCCGTAAGAACATTCGCTGTATTGAGCAGTCGGACATCGACTACGTGCTGATTCTTTCCGGCGATCAGCTGTACCGGATGGACTATGCAGAAATGCTGGCCAACCATATCGAGTCCAAAGCCGACGTCTCCATCGCGACCGTTCCGCTCTCCAGCGAACAGGCGGGCGCGTTCGGGATCATGCGGGTGGATGACACCGGTCGCGTCAAAGGTTTCCTGGAAAAACCGCAGACCGAAGAAGAATTGAAAATGGTGCGTACGTCTCCCGAGTGGATCGATCAGCAGGGAATCGAAAGCCGGGGCCGCGACTGCCTGGCCAGCATGGGCATCTATCTGTTCAACCGCGATCTGCTCGTCGATCTGTTAAAGAAGACCAGCTACGAAGATTTCGGCAAGGAAATCTTTCCGATGTCGATTCGCACGCACAAGGTCCACGCGCATCTGTTCGACGGTTACTGGGAAGATATCGGCACGATCCGTTCCTTCTACGAAGCGAACCTGGCGCTGGCGCATCCCGATCCGCCTTTCGATTTTGTGGTTGAGAAATCCCCCATCTATTCACGTCCTCGCTTTTTACCCCCGACGCGTTGTGAAGGCGTGACGATCAAGCGCAGCCTGATTGCCGACGGCTGTGAAATCGACGAAGGGGCGGTGATTGAAAACAGTGTGATCGGCCTGCGGTGCCGAATTGGCAAGAATGTGACGATTCGCAACTCGGTCATCATGGGAGCCGACTACTACCAGGACGAATGCAAAGAGACCCTGGAAAACGACGACCGCCCGGCAATCGGCATCGGCGACGGCGCGTACATTGACGGCGCGATCGTAGACAAAAACTGCCGCGTCGGCAAAAACGCCCGCATCGAACCCAACGGCCACACCGAACAGGACTTCGACCACACCGACGTCCTGATCCGCGACGGCATTATCGTGGTGCCGAAAGGCACCGTCCTCGCGGATGGGTGGAAGTTGTAAGAGCTCAATCAACTTTATAGATCAATCAGACAGGCAGCCCTTCGGGGCTGTCTTTTTTTATGGGTCAACTTGAATGTGTGCCTGTTTGTCTCTATGGTGAACCCATGTTTTGATGTGACGTATTTGATAAAGGGCCAGGTTGATGAGAGTACTGATATCGGTTGCTGTGTTGCTGATCGGTTCACATCCGGTTCAGGCAGAGTTTCCGTCTAAAAAATATGAGATGGGTTTTGAGACTGTTACCGTCTTTGAATATAAAAAAACGCTCCGTGAGGCAAATGCAGAGATTCCGGATTTTCCCCCTCGTACAGAGACTGCGGTGATCGTGAAACTGGTCGAATCGAACTCGCGTGCTTCTCTGGCCGGTCTCAAAGAAAATGATCTGATCCGCGTGATTAACGGCAGCTATCTGCGGTCCCCCAACGCAGCCGATCAGAAACTGAGCGTGATCACCAATCGAGATCAATTGATACTGGGGATTATCCGCCGCGTGGATGACAAGTGGGATCAGATTTCGATTATCATGGAACCCATTTCTGATGCAGCGGCTCTCAAACTGATGCTTAGAAAACTCCCGAGCCTGGATGGTGCCTTTCTGCCTTACTATCGCATCAGCCACAAGCACGCACCGGCAACCCGCTATGCTCCTGACAATTTTCAATTGTATTTTACCGAGAGAGCGGGCCGCCCCGAAAAACTTTATTTGCGGATCGCACAGTTACTTCCCGGTCACTCCAGATCTGGTCCCTTTGTCGTGACGACCGCCGGCGGTCGCTTTGTTTTTGAATCTGAAGTAGTGCAACCCAATCAGCGGGGGCTGTTCTTTGCGGGCTCTCTGCGAAGTCCTGAATGGGAACCGGTCCGTGTCGAAATATTATTGATTCAGTCTGCGGACTGGCTCACCGAAAAACATCAGGAATTTCAACAGACTGAAGCAATATACAAGCAGGATTACCAGGGGTTTAAGTATGATCAGAGTCGTCGGGACAAAGCCTACCAGGAACTCAATCAACGGCGGTTGTCTCTGATCACCGATATGGAGCGAATCAATCAGAAAATCCAGGCTGCGGAAAGAAATCACCAACTTTTAGTGCAGCGAAAAGAACGGCTGGCGAACCCGAGCGCTGTACTGTCACGAAATCAGTTCAAACTGACTGACGATGCACGCGAAGCAATCAAGTCACATTATGCTGCCTTAACTGCAGAACAGAAAAAAATCGTCACTCGCGCATTTCGGTATGGTATCTCACTTGGTTTAAAGGAAGCAGAGCTGCTTCAATTAGAAGAAACCAGTCTGGCAGAACAGGAAATCAGACGAAAGCGAGATAAGCAGGGCTGGCTCTGGGTAGATGCACCACTGACGCCCGATCAAATCCCCATGCTCCGCGCGATCATCTCTGCCCCCAGCGCGACCGTACATCACGAAAGCAGTCCGGAACAGATATTCGAAGTGACTGCCGAACAGAAGGAACGATTGCAAGTTGTGCTGGATGTGTACGAAGCCGAAAGAAATAAGTAAGGGAAATAATCCTTATCAATAAAAATGAGCAGCCTTCACGGGCCACTTTTTTTATTGAGCTCTTTCAACAGTTCAGCATGCTTAAAATCAACCGCGTTCCAGCAGGAACTCTCTCTCGATTCGGGGAGATCGTTCCAGGCGACTATCATCTGAAATGTGTTTTCGCTGCCTTTTGCTAATTCGGGCAGTTCAATTGAGACACCTTTTACGCTACTGCCGATTGATTCGGGGTAAATCTGCTGATCTTCGGGGAGTCGTACGTTGAGGCATTCTTCGTCTTCGGTACCAATCATCAAAATAGACCGATCATTTTCCCAGGAGTGTGCATAGAGATGCTCTCCGCAGTCGATCGCATGATCGGTAAATTTGTGTTCCAGCAGGCGGCATTCGAAGATTAAATTATCAACCGGTTCATGGCAGTGAACTCTCAGCAGGATGCCAATGCAACCTGCCACTGACATACCGGGGGGAAGTACAGGAGACAATGGGATCGAATCGAGATGAATCGAAACGGCTTTTGTGACGCCGAACACGAAGAAATTGACTTCGCCAAGAGGTGTATTGATGATGAGATATTGCATAGGTTCTACGTTCTCGGTTGAACTCTAAAAACAAAAAACAAAAAACAAAGTATTCATTCTGTTAAAATCATGATTTCCACATTGAGAAAATGTTTTAAATGAATACAGAATAGTATGTGAAGTCCGGAGTGAATAATAGACAAGCAAGACGTTCATCCTGATTCTCATTTGAATCTGTGAAAGAAGTACTTTAATTATTTCATTGCTTCCCCGGTTCAATTCTCTACACTGAAATGCATCTCATATCTCTTTCTTTCTTCCGGGGGGCAGGGTGATGCGCTTAAGTCTGTTGCTGGTGGCGGGGATTGTCTGGGCTGGGGCGGCTGGTGTGTTCGCTGCTGAAGAAGATGGCGGTGATGAACGCGGCGGTGATGCACGCGGCGGGTATTTTGATGAGACGCAGGCGACGACGCTGTTTGCCTTTGATGAGGTTTCGCTGCCGTTTTCGCAGAATCTGAAACTGGTGATGCGGGCGCCTGAGCGGCATCCGGCGAATCCGGTTGTCAAACGCGGGGGAGCCGGGGATCCGGATACGTGGGCCGTGCAGTTTTATGGTTCGGTCATTCGCGTGGGCGATGTGTATCGGATGTGGTATGTGGCGGCGGGTGAGGATCGGCGGGATCGGAGTGTGCCTCGCTCGTCTCCGTGGCGGGTCGCTTATGCCGAGAGCCGCGATGGCGTGCACTGGACCAAGCCGGACCTGGGGCTGGTAGAATACGCGGGGAATCGAAAGAACAACCTCGTGCAGGTCGAGCCGCACATGGGCATTCTGAACGTCAAGGTGCTCTACGAACCGGACGATCCTGATCCGGAGCAGCGGTACAAGATGGGGGCGCATGTCTGGTTCCCCAAAAATAAAGTGCGGCTGGGAACACTGGCGACCTACGCGAGTGCCGACGGTCTGCGGTGGAAAACGCTGCACGCGGCGAAACCGGTTGAGGCCGAGCTGCAGGTGGAACAGATGCTGCTGCCTCCGCTGCATTTTGAGCCGGTCGGCGGACTCTACAAATGGGATGGCCTGTATTATGTGAACGGGCAGAACGCGATTGCAGCGTCGCGACCCTATCATGGTCGCGTGGTGCGGCAGTTCATTTCACCCGACTTCAAAACCTGGTCGCAGGCGAGCACGGTGGGTTTCGTCCGGCCGCAACAACATACCCTGCTGGGACCGGGGCGCAGCCGCGAGGGAGAACAGAATCACGAAGGGGTGAGCGTGTGGAACCGTGGGAATGTGCTGCTGGGCATTTCCGGGATCTGGCATGGGGGCAAGGAATGGAAGGATGTAACCGTCGACCTGGGCTTTGTCGTCAGCAATGATGGCGTGCGGTTTCGTCAGCCCGCGCATGAATGGACGTTTCTGAAACGGGGGGCCGACGGCGAGTGGGACCAGGGAGGCCTGCTGCAGGGGCAGGGCTTTGAGAATATCGGCGAACAGACTTTTGTTTATTACGGTGCCTGGGATCCACGCAACTGGCAGGGCTCGCCGCCACGCGGGGGAGTGGGCATTGTCACGCTGCCGCGCGACCGGTTTGCGGATCTGCGGGTGGATGATACGACGACCGGCAAGGGTGACTACCAGATGCCGGTGACGACAAGCGAATTTCTGACGGCAGCGATTTCCCGAACAGGAGACGGACCACAGCAGTTCTTCATGAATGCAGAAGGGCTGGGCCCCGAGGCACGGCTGAAGGTGGAACTGTTGAGTGCGAACGCGGTCCCGCTGCCGGACTATTCGGGAGCGCAGGCAGCGGTGGTGACGGCAAGCGGGTTTCAGACGCCGCTCGTTTGGAATGGCCAGACGGAGGTGACAGGGTTGCCGGAACGCTATCGGCTGCGGGTGATATTTGAAGGGGAACAGAAAACCGAGATCCGGTTCAGTGCGATGTATGTACGAGCGAAATGATTTGAAAGTCGTACAAACAAAAAGCGTCCGACAAGGTTTGCACCTCATCGGACGCTTTCGCGGGGTTGCCTGGCTGCGTTGTTTTCTGAGTTAAATGTTCAGCCGTTACCGGCGGCGTTTTTTGTGAGACATGTCTAAAACTTTCTCCAGGTCGGAAGAGGCAAAGACGTGGTCCAGCATGCCGTGATCGTTGCGGTCTCGTTTCGTATCGCGATCTTCACCACCGTGTCGTTCTGGTCCCTGGCTGGGGCGGTGATTGTCTGGTCGCTGTGCGTGTTCTCTGCTGTGAGGTCCGTCGTGCCTGTGATCGTGTCTTACGATGTCCAGCACGTTGACATCAATGTCGAGTCCGCCTGCGACCTGGATGGAGTCATCGGCGCTGGTGTGCTGCACGACAATCCGTTCGATGCCTGTGAATTCCAGTTGCAGGCCGTTGACTTCAACCGTGTTCTCATTCACGACGATCGTATCGCTCTGTTTTGTGCCGTTGACGATCAACGTGTCATGGCGTCCCTTGCCGGCTTCGACAATCAGGCCGCCAGGCAGATCTGCCGGGCTGATTCCCTTATAACGGATGCGCAGCGAACCGGGGTCGGTACTTGTCAGCATCAGACGTTCCACGCTGTGCAGTGACTGACTGCCTATGACCTGCCTGGTGTGATTGTCGATGACTTCAAGGTTACCCTTTCTCACGCGAACTGATACATCATCGGAGTGCGTTTCCGCGAGGTCAACCTGCATGACCGTCGGGGCGAAGAAGACGTTTTCCTGCAAACCGGAGATATCCGAGTTGCGTTCGATGACATCGGCGAGCGTGGTGTTATTGATTTCTTTCAGAGCATCTCCGGAGAACACGTTCTCGTACCAGAAGCGATCTCCATCGCGGAGCCGCTGGAACTGATCGATGATGATGAATGAGAAGGTTTCGCCCATACTCGAGCCCGGCAGATGATCTTCGGCGAGGCCCCCCACCCACAGATCGATGTTATCGACGGTGCCGTAGAGTTGTTCCAGGCGGGCAGCGACATCAGGATCGGAGGTGATGTCGGAGAAGTTTTCCACGGCATCCAGTCCGAGGGCAACCCGGGTTGCGTTATAGTCTGCCAGTCCGTGGTCGCGACCGCGCTGGATATTCAGCGACGCCAGATCGAAGCCGCCGGCTCCGGGAGGGCCGAACAGGAAGTTACGGACGTCATTGACCACTTCGGTATCGATTTCCTGCGCCAGGTTCACGGTGGCCCCGCGTAAGATGGATTCGATCCCGTGTGCTTCGACTTCACCGGGATTGAAGAACGCGTTCAGCAGCGCGATATTGCCTTCGTCGGCGACGTTTCCGTTTTCGTCC
Organism: Gimesia sp.; assembly: GCA_002706765.1. Taxonomy (GTDB): domain Bacteria; phylum Planctomycetota; class Planctomycetia; order Planctomycetales; family Planctomycetaceae; genus Gimesia. The sequence goes on along the minus strand of PAJV01000016.1, from coordinate 212,203 downwards.
AGTCGCAGCAGTTCGGACGAGAGCATGGTGTGTCCAAAGCGATAGGCGGCGGTTGAGAATTCATTGGCAATACCCGGGTCGACCGTGGAATCATAACCCTGGTATCTGCTGAAGGCATCCGAGCCGAACAGGGCCGGCAGGAATTCGTTAAAGGTGATTGCCTGTAACTCGGCGGCCACGATCTGCCGTGCCTGTTGATACAGTTCTTCATCGGTGAGGTCCGGATTATCGGCAGCCAGTTCAGAGGCAATTCGATTATGTTCGCGCATCCAGATTGTCTGCATCGCCGTCAATGCGACGTTCTCGTTGGCTCGGATGTCGCCTGCCAGAAAAAATCCGTTTTCTCCATAAGGCAGCAGATTACCATCGCTGGTTGCCAGCTGTCCCCCTGAAAAAGTTCTCAAACTGGCGGCGAGTTCTGCATCCGAGCCGTAGATCACGGAGCCATCAATGAAGGCGGTGATCTGATTGATCTGCTGTCGAATCCCGTTCTCGTCCACTTCGTAGGCAGATCGGTTCAGGTCGATCAGATCACCGCCGGAGCCGTCCGGATCGAAGTAGATGTCGCCGGCAGGGACTTCGACTGGAAACGATTCCAGTGGATTACCCTGTTCATCGTGCGCGGCTCCGGTCAGGGTGATATCGTGATCGATGAACTGGCCCCAGACCCAGAGGATGTCTGTGAGGTAGCGGTCATTGGTTTCGGACGAATTCGCATTCGCGATGACATTACTGATTTCGCGGGCACTGGGTCGATCGTCGCCGGCTGGTGTGTAGTGACCGTCGCTGTAGTCCGGTTCAGCCAGCCGCAACAGTTCCGTGTTGGTACTGCCGTATTCCGGGTTGTCGATGTTGTTACCGGTCCCGTCGATCGAGGCGTACTCGGGCGTCGTGTTCAAGTCGGCGGGCGAGACATGATCGTCTGTCATCTCTGCGGGCAGGGAATTCATGGCTGACAGCAGCTGACGATCTTCCAGGTGTTCAACGGTGGATACATGAGATGATTTACGAGTGGACTTGCTGCGGCGATCTGGTTTTGGGAATAGCATGATGTGTTCTCCTGTGACGTGAAGTGGCGTGTGCGCAGTTCTTTCGAGCTGAGCGACGGAAGCCACCAGACGCGTGGTTGATTTGTAATGACGAAGGCCCGCCTTACAAAAGAGTTGATCAACCGGTTTACTCAAAGACAGCGAGTATTCCATAGAGAGTCTCAGTGATCTAAAACGTAAATACCCTGCCGCGATCCACTGTGATTCGAGATAAATTTTCACAAAATACTCAAAATGAGCGATATAAGTGGGAGATGAATTTATTGACTTCACCTCAAACAAAAAAAACGCCCGCCAGGGTTTTCACCTCGGCGGACGCTTTTCGGGGGTTGCCAGCCTGCAACATGCAGTGCCTGCTTCTTAGACGCTTTCGTTAAATGTGATGCGCTCTAGACTGTATCCAGTTTTACTGTAGCGTCTCCAGGGCCATTTGACCCAAGTATATTAGATTGAGAGACGCTACGGTTAAATGTGATCCTCTCTAGAAGCTGGCGGTGGGCAGACGGGTCATCTGCACGGTCGCTTCGAGCTGGGGTCCGTCCATCGATTCGAGCAGTTCCATTTCCAGGACGCCGCCTGACTCTGCGATGACCTGTCCAAAAGTGGCATCGTCGGTGATGACGACGCCGTTACATTTCGTGATAACCATGCCAGGCTTCAGGCCGGTCAGGTCGGCGGGAGAGTTGGCTTCTACCGATTCGATGCCGATACCTTTTCCGGGTAACATCAGACCTTTCATTCCCAGGTACCAGCGAACGTCTTCGACAATCTGACCGCCGGGAGAAACATAGTCGCAGGTCGGGTACACGTAGTTGCAGTGCTGGTAATTACCGGGGCCAAAGTTTTGCAGCGGAGTGCAGTAGTTAAACCACCACCAGGAAAATTGAGGACGATGGTTGTGCCAGTGATGGCCTTTGTGTCCGTGGTGACCATGATGATGACCGTTGTTGTTTCCGCCATGATGACCACCATGATGGTTACCAAATCCGTGACCTGGTTTAGAAGGACCTGGCTTAGTGACTCCTGAACCCGGTTTGGGATAAGGCTTTGGTGAACCATTACCGGGCAGCGGTTTAATTACATTGACTGTGTCTTTAATGGGCCGTGTGAATCCGCCGTTGCCCGGTTTTCCGTTCCCGATACCCGGTTTTCCGTTTCCGATACCCGGTTTAATGGGTCTGGTTGTGGGACGCGGACGAATTCCGTTGGTGGGTTTGGTGATGGGGCGATTGAACCCGCCGCCAGTCGGTTTTCCCTTGCCTTTGCCAGTGTCGATTGGTTTGAAGGTCTGACGGGGGCGTACGGTTGTATTTCCGGGTTTGGTCTTGAAGTTCGGCTGGCGAAGTTCGCGGGTGAATTTTGTGTTTCCACCGCGGTGGTCGCGAATCGTATTGAGTGTCGGTTTACGGTTAAAGTTGGTCGGTGTTTTGTGAACCTGTTTGAAGTTGGATGGTGTTTTGTGAAACTGGTTAAAGTTGCCATGCTTCTTGTTGGAAAACTGCGTCTTGGGAGACCGGCTTTGAATGCGGTTGCGAGAAAAGTTATTTTTATGAGAAAAGTTTTTGTTGTGAGAAAAATTCCCTTTGTGAGAAAAGTTTCTGTTGCGTGAAAAGCTGGAACCGCCTGAACGACTTGAGCGACTGAAGCCTCCTGAGCGGCCCCCGGAGCGACCACGATCGCCGGCTGCGAGTTCTAACAAACTGGTGCTGAAAACCGTGGTGATGATTACCAGGCTGAGTGTGATACGTTTCATTGTTCTGTCTCCTGAAATAGGTCTGCTCTGGTGAAGTGAATCAGTTTTCTGTGCGATTCACATTTGTGTTGCAGGTTGTTTTCCCCCCTGCCTGTACTACCCAGCGAAAGCCCGGGAAATGTGTTACAGGGAGATTGAGAAAAAATCAGAAAAGGACGGAAAATGCTGTTTTTGACGGGATTAGTTGCAAAGTGTGCCGCGGAGGGGGATACTGGAATGATCTGCAGCCGTTGTTGTATGGTTGCTGGCTGTCGTTACTTACATCGTTTGAGAATGGCCCGCCATTCCACACTGACATGAAATCAATGGGAACCCGGATTATGAACAAGTGCTTGAATTATCTTGCGGTGGCTGTGGTGTTGAGCGTAACGGTCTCGCTGTCGGCGGCGGAAAAAGTCGCTCCAGTGCGAATGGGCTGCGGAGTTATGACGTTTGACACTGTGCCGGGCTGGGGCTTTGATGAGCAGGGCCGATCTGTGCTGGGACCGACCCACGGCGGCGTGGTGATTGATAAGGCGGGCAATATCTATACGAGTGCGAAAATCGGCGTGATTGTCTTTTCCCCCGATGGCAAAGTGGTGCGGCGTTTCCTGGGAGACGAGTATTCCAACATTCATGACATGGAAATTCGCGAAGAAGCAGATGGCGAATTCATTTACGGGGCCCGGAATGCGAACGCGGAAGGCATCAAGTTCAACGCGGAGACCGGCGAGATGATCCTCAAACTGCCCTTCCCGGAAGAATCGGGGCTCGATCTGAAGAAGTTCGCCCCGACGGCAATTACCGTGGCTCCTGATGGGGACATCATTCTGTCCGACGGTTACGCCAGTAATTACATTTTCAAGTTCGACAAGAATGGAAAATATAAGTCTCACTTTGGGAAGAAGGGGAACGGACTGAAGGAATTCAATACCGCGCACGGCATGACACTGGATACACGTTACGATCCCCCGCGACTGCTGATCTGCGACCGCAACCATCAGCCCAAAGGCCGTCTGCTGCATTACGATCTGGACGGCAACTTTATCGAAGAAGTGATTACCGGACTGGGCATGCCAACGTCGGTTTCGATTCAGGGCGATTACGTTTCGGTTCCCGACCTGCATGGTCGCCTGGTGATTCTGGACAAGACCAACACCATCGTTGCAGTACTGGGCAACAACGAAGATCCCAAAACCAATCGCAATTTCAATGTGCCCCAGGATCAGTGGCGCGAAGGCATCTTCAGCGGCACCCATGGTTCCTACTGGGACAAAGAGGGTAACCTGTATGTCCAGGACTGGAACGTTTCCGGACGGCTGATGAAGTTGGTGCGGGTGAAGTAGGTCTGTGTAACGCTATCATCGGGTGTTCTGCTTAATATGAAAAAGTGGCTGTTATCTTGTTTGGGCTATACGTTGTGCGCGGTGATTGTGTTGCTGGTCTGTGCGGTGCCTGTCGTAGGCTGTTATGAACTGGGCAAGACGCTCTGGTATCTGACGCAGTATGAGGACCAGACCGGCACCGTAGTCGGCTACAAGAGTAAGCAGTTTAAGCAGGGGACAAAATATGCCTGCGTCGTTAAAACAGCTGATGGAACGAGGATTACGGCGCGGTGGTATGGCAGTAAGGACTGGTGTGAGCGTCAGCAGGGGAAACAGGTCTCTGTTCTGATCAATCCAGAAAAACCGCAGGAAGGTGTTGTCAATTCCCTGATGGACCGCTGGCTGCTGCCGGCGGTTCTGCTGGGACTGACGAGCCTGCTTGTTGTCGGGTATCTGAAAAAACGAAAAACAGGACTGGTTCAAACCGGTGGGACATGATGCGAAAAAGACGTAGCCCGTTTGTAATTATCACAGCAAAGTTGTCGTTCCTGCTGGGAATCTGCTATTGCCTGTTTTATCAGTCGCTGGTTGTGTCTGCTGAACCGAAGGCAGTGGCGGGCTGGGGAGAAAGCCGTCTGCTGGATGAACCGATTACTGAGGGTGTGTTCTGGGTTCAATGTCAGTTTGAACCTTCAAAAGACGGGAGCAGCGGGGCGTTTTTTGATCTGCGGGGCAAGAAGTCAAATGAAGTGATCGCGCGGATAGCGGCGGAGCCTTTTCAGCGCAAAGGTTCAGACGAGAAACAGATCCGCTGGCATTCGGTTTACACACAACCTGACTGGCGGCTCTTTACTTTTACGCCGTTTGAATCTCGGGCTTATACTCTGACAATGCGGGTTGACCTGGATCGGAAGTCGTATGCCTGCTGGGTGGACCAGCAGACGCTGGGAGAAGACCTGCCTTTAACGAGCAGTGCCGCTGTCTCGCAAATCTACCTGGGCAATGCGGACACACCCGATGACGCGGCGGAGGGGGGACAACTGGTTATCTCTAAAACCGCGCCGAAAGGATTTGAGTTCCCGCGCCTGCTGCCGAAAACAGAGGACGATCTGATCTTTCGTTTTGCGGCAGTAGGAGATCCGCAGTTGGGGTTTGGCGGATTTGATGCGGACAAAGCCCGGTTCGCGCTGGCCGTCGATCAGATTAACCGTGCGGGGGCTGAGCTAACGCTGATGCTGGGAGACATGGTGCATATCAAGACCGATCTGAAGGCATATGAAGCCATGCTGGAACTGGTTAAAGGCTTCGACGCGCCTTACCACTATGTGCGGGGCAACCATGAGATTGCGGAACTGTTTATCCGCTATTTTTATCGCGAACTGCATTACTCGTTCGTGCACAAGGGAGTGCGGTTTGTGGTGATCGACGCTGAGGGAAATCATGTGGGCATGAGTGACAGTCAGCTGGACTGGGTCGAAGCGGAGTTTCAGAAAGCAGAAACAGCGGGCGAAGAAATTGTGATCGCGCTGCATGTATCTCCGTGGCAGAATAACGAACGGGGACGGGGAAAATACAACCAGATCGGGGTTGGACGTGACCGATTGCGGGCGCTGATGAAACAGTACCAGGTGCTGCTGTGCCTGAGCGGACACTATCATCGACCGGTGTGGCACGGACATGAAGAAGAGACGCATTACCTGGTGCTGGGAGGGACGGCGATGGTCAGTGCGGGGAGTTTCGGCTGGTGCAGTTTCGATGTTTACCCCGACCGGATTGTGATGCACCATAAGCCACTGTTCTTTGCTTACGAACGTGCCGACGTCAAACAATTGCATTCGGCCCAGGGCTGGTTGAGCTATCAGGAGATCAAAGCACAGCATCCCTACACGCAGCAGGGCCCCCTGACGATTCCACGAAAGCGACCGGTTACCGTGAAGTAGTGCCTCGTATGATCACCTGCTGGTTTGCTGACTGTAGAATGTACCGTGTGCCGAAGCGGGGTGACAGAGGGCCGAACCGGTGCGACAGGGGGGTGAACGGGGTTTGAAAGCGGTCTGATGTGCGTCGATCCGCAGTTTTATGCACGGTGCACAGACTGAACTCAATCTGGTGGGTGATATCGATTATAATCTGTCTCTGTAGCGTTAAATTCTCCTGTATCACTTACAGAATTCATTTTCCGGTGAATCAGGTCATGCATAAGATTATCTCGCTAAGTCGAATATAGAACAGCAAATGCGGGGAAACAATATTTTGCCTCGCGCGCGACGCAGGTAACGCATCATGTTCCGATGCGGGAGCCTGTCAAGCTGATCATTGCGCACTGGATTGAATAATTCTTAGTCGAGTGGTGCGGAAATCTGCAGTTCACAGCGGGAGTCAATGTGAACCTGATTGGTGGAAGCGGTGTCAATTGACGGGTTTAACATGAGTAGAAGATGAACTGGCCTGAAGTTTCTTTTGCCACAGAATCGAGCGCAACCTTGATGAGTGAGGTACCCGTAGATAATCAGAAGTGGCTGGGATGCGAATTCATGGCCAAGCCAGATGCGACGTTCCTGTTGGATGACATTGAAGTTCCACATACAAATATCGATGTTCCGTTTACCGTTTCCAAGGTCGAAGGGAACAGATTGTGGGTGGGTGAGGCGTGGATCAACAAAGTCGAAGTGGTTCCCGTTGCAGATGCTGCCACGTTTTATACGGAGTATGTCCGTAAGCACCCAGATCATGCGTGGGGTTATATGAATCGCGGTCTTGCATGGTGTTGCCTCGACAACAAAGACAATGCCATCACAGACTTCACTCAGGCAATTCGCCTCGACTCGAAATATGCAATTGCCTATTACAATCGGGGTAATAGCTGGGCAGATAATGGGGAATTCGACAAGGCGATCAGAGATTTTAACGAAGCGATCCGGCTCGATCCAGAATATGTGCGTGCGTGGTACAATCGAGGTGTAACCCTGTACGAAATGGATGATGTCGATCAGGCGCTGAAGAATTTCACGGAGGTGATTCGTCTCGATCCGAAGAACGCGGCTGCTTTCAATGATCGGGGAGTGATCTGGAATTTTAAGGGAGAAGTCGATAAAGCGATTCAGGATTTCAGCAAGGCACTCTGGCTTAAACCGGATTATGATTATGCCTTGTACAATCGAGGCGATGTTCGGAATAGAACCGGCGCATACTCCCTCGCGATCAATGACTACAGCGAAGCGATCCGACTAGATCCCAAAGATGAAGCCACCTGCAATTCACTGGCGTGGCTGCTGGCGACTTGTCCCGACGCTGAATTCCGCGATGGAACACAAGCTTATATTTTAGCAGAACAGTTATGTGAGTCAGTCGCATGGGAGGACGCGTATTACCTCGATACTCTGGCAGCAGCGTGTGCAGAAGCAGGCGATTTTCAACAGGCAGTGAAATACCAGGAATTGAGTATCAAATTTCTCGACAAGACGGAAGACAGGAATATATTTATGAATCGGTTGGCTCTCTATCGAGAAGGTCAGCCGTATCATACTCAGCCAGTAGGAACTGAGTCGAAGTGATAAGTGAAGCCAGATCTTTTGACAATGATCAAATCAGATCACTCCTGATTCGCGGCCCAGTAGATGCCGGTGGCGATCAGGGAATGCGGGCCGTTTTTGGTTTCAGCGTGGGGACTGAAGCAGATGACGCGACCGGAGCCGAATTTGGAACGGATGATGGCGTGGGTGCCGATCATCGCTTCAGTCGGGGCACCGTTATTGGCGACTTCGGATTCAAAAGTTGCCAGGACTTCGTAGCCGGGGAGATCGGGTTGATTGTCGGGAACGAGTAAGGGGCCGTTCGAATAATAGATGTTGTACTTTGAATTTGTATTGCTGAGTACTTCCGAGCCGACGGGAGTCAACTGGATGGTGACGTTACTTTTGCCCCGGTTCCAGTGGGAGCGATCCCAGACACGGGCGTTGATGAGATCGAGTGACCACTCGTAATGCGAAGAAGCCAGATAAGCGCCGGCACAGATGCCAACGTAGCCGCCTCCGTTTTTCACGAACGTGCGGACCGCTGCCCGGCCTTCCGGTTTGAGTGCCTTGGCCTGACCGCTGCCACTGCCGCCCGGCATGATGACGACGTCGAAGTTTTTCAAATCACCTTTGCGAATTGCTTCGGGCGAAATGACCGTGGACTCAAAGCCATTTTTCGGGATCAGAAACCGTTGCAGATTCCTGTACCCCTGAGAGCCGGATGCGGGGAAATCAAGAATCGCGACGCGAACCGGCATGGTTTCTTCTGCCATAACCACGGACTGTAGCGAAGCAGGTATAAAAATGCATGCTGCCAGCAGCAGGAAATTTGAAACGGAGTGCATGGGAAAATCTTTCGAATTAACGCTGAGATCAGGGAATCACGATGGTCTTTTTGACAGGAGCAAACGTGGGGGGCGGCGGAGCCGGAAAGGTGATCGCTGCCTGCTTCATTTCGCGAAGTTCCTGCTGCATGGCGGTCATCGCGAGATCTGCCATTTTCTGGTGGAAGCGGGTAATGGCTCCGACAGAGTAGCCATGCTCCTTGCGTGCCTGCTGAAATCTGCTGGTGAGCGTGAGGATTTTATCTTCGACGGGCCAGAGATCAGACCAGATGCCGGGCAGACACTGAGTGCTGATGCTGTTGCCGTCGTCAGTTTTATTCCAGTCGCGGAGGGTGATGGCGATCTCTCCCAGTGCGGCGCCGTTTTCATCAGTCAGTGGTTCAGCGATGGTCTGGACGTCGACCCAGGAGGGAACGGCGAGCGAAAAACTGGGATTGCCGAGGATGGTCCACATCGTCGCCAGCCGGGGATCTTCGCCCGGTTTGACGCCGTGAAAGACAGCTGCGGAAACCGTGGTCGTGCGGCTGATCGTATTTTTGGTAGCGATAGTCGCAGGCAAGGGAGCGGCAGAACCATTGACAGTGCCGGGATGGGGAGTACCTGTTTCCTGAGAAAGATCGCGCGTCAGATGGCGAATGAGATAATCGACGGTGATGCCTTTGTCTTTCTGCAGGTCGAGTCGGGAACAGGCCTGGGAATAGCGTTCTGCAGAATAGATCTTGCCCAGCTGTTCCGGTGTGGGATTAGCCGGGAAATCGTGGGCGGTGGTCGCGAAGTTGGAACGGACGAAATAGCCGTGAGGCGCGACCGCCGGGTCGTTGGCATCGAACATCGTGAAGCTGGTGGGACCGGTTTCAAACAGGGCCGCGCCTCCCTGGGCATCGATGACGCCGAAGTTGGCATCGGTGCGTCGACCGGTCTGATTGGTTTCTTCGAGCAGCTGTTTGAAATCCGCGACGGTGCGGCAGGTCTGCAGCGCGCGTTTGATGAGTGTGCCGTTGTTGAACCCGGTCTTTTTGCCGGGTTGACGGAGGTCGGTGCTGAGGGAGTTTTCGATACAGAAGCCGGCCTCGTTCATGCCCATCCAGGCCGACCTGCGACTGCCGGCATTGACGACGGCAATCGCCCGCAGCGGACCTTCCGTAAGCAGTGCAACTTCATTGTGCCGGGCCGGGGCATCGCGGTTTTTCCAGAGCAGCGGTCGGCCGTCGACGGTTGCTTTGCCACTGATGACGGCGGTGGTGCAGGCATCAGCAGAGGAATCAATCGATGCGATGATCGTGAGCAGCAGCGTGCAGAGGCGAAGGAGCCGAGTATCATTCACAGGCATGCCTGGCGCATCCTTTTCTGGAGAAATTCTATAAGCCGTTACAGTTTCAGAGGTTGTTTATCTGGTTCCGTTATTGTGATATCCAGGCAGGAACCTCTCAAGCCATTCAAGACTGGTTCCCGCAAGCTGCATCAAATCTTCATATTGTGCGAAAGATCGGTCTGCAGGGGAAATAAAAAATCCCCGATTCAGGGGGGATGGTCAAATAAAATCTATAACTGGCGGGGCATTTGTTTTATGCTGAGTGGTGGCGAGCTGCGAGTGTATTCTCTCCGATTTACCGTATATTCAGAAAGGGGCTCTGGCGAAAAGCGAATTGGGACTGGTGTGGTACGGGGAAGGCTGATTATTCCATTCTGCCAGGTCAATCGGTTCAACTAACGGTTCGATTTTCTGATGAAGAAAGAGGAGAACGAATGCTGGGGAATTTTATAGAAGCCGGGACAAATCGTTGCGGATTGATTGTCCTGGCGACGGAGACCAGTCCGGATGCTTAGTGGAAAATAATTCTATTAAAGTGTTGTTGAGATACGGGAGATTTAAACCGTCAGGTAAGTGAAACCACCGAATATGAAATATTGCTGCAAGGAAAAATACCATTTTTAATCGAACTAATATCCTGGTGATTCTGTTCACGGTGGGAGTGCTCTGGGCTGGTTTGTCCTTCCTTTCATCGAAACCTGCAGAAGGTGATTTTCATTTTGATCTGGGCAAAGGCAGATCTCTGGATATCTATTGTGAAGGCGAATTCTTTTATGAACCTCCGGGTTATGTTTCCTATGAAATCACAGAGAATGGTAAAACTCTGGTACCCGAGCGTGATTTTTGTGGTATAGGTCCGCAACGCGTTCCTTCTGGGCGGCTGGAAGTACTGTCAACCCGGGACGGAGAGACGATTGCCTTCCGGCGGAACTTCAATGTGATGATCATGCATGATTTCAAGACGAATCGGAGCTGGCCTGATGAGCATGGTGAGGTGAAATGGAATGATTTTCTGCTGGCGATTGAACTGCTGCAGAGGTTTAAACGGGAAGGGCAAGATCTGTATTCTGACCTTGTGGATCATTATCTGAAGTTTTATCTGTCTTCACCGGATGAGAAATTCAGTGTGAATCAAGTCTGGACCGTGCAGGGGGACCAGGCAGAATTACAACTGCACGTCTCTGATTGGAATGGAGGCAAGGCTCAGTTGCTGTTGCCACGGGAGAAAATAATTGTCCCCTTGTCAGAAAAATTCGACTGGCGTTCAGGGTGGGGAGCAGGCTGGTTGAGCAATCATCGTTTTGGTGTCTGGGTGGCCGGAGCGGGAGTGCATGTCTGGGAATTCTCAGATGATGGAATGAGTAATGAACTGCCAGAACCCTTGGATGCGGAACTGGTTGAGGAAGTGAAATCTTTCCCTGCTCACAGATTCGAACCTCGACATTTCAGGCTCTAGTATTCAAAACTGAATTAGAATTCCTGCTCCCATTGGGGGATCGGTTCACCGCCGGCAGGTGTGCTGAGGGCTTTGAGAATCTGGGGATCGATATTCTGATCGATGAAACGGACATGCCCATCTGCAAACAGCATAAATGCGCCTTTTCTGTCTGGACTGCCAAAGCAGTCGGGGCCGCCGTTTAACCCTTTGGCGGGATCGCGAACATTTGTGGCTGAACCCCAGGCAGGAAAGTGGGAATTGATTTCGCCAGTCATAATCGTGTTGGACAGGCCATCTGCTGCCTGGATGGATTTGGTACTGATATTTTGGTCGATTGGAAACAGCTTCGCGTTAGCACTGAAGTGAGTCAAGCCGTAGCCCTCGGCATCCTGCTTTGGTCCATCCACGAAATGAGAGTTCAGAAACGACGGAATCACAATTGAAAAGACGTCTTTGTTTTCTGGTGCGTTCCAGGGATAGGAATCATCAATCTCCCGCGCCATGGCGGATTCTCCTATGTAGGGCAGCAGACTCGTCATCCAGCCATGCAGGGGTTTATTCTGTGGGTTTGTATTCCCTCCCATCGGAAAATACTGATTGGGTCTGTTGCTGTATATACTCATGGCCATACCAAGCATGCGCAGATTACCACGATGGTTGGCGCGCGATCTGGCTATTTCACGCGACTGTTTCAAAGCGGGATAAGTAAGGGCGAAAATTCCCCCGGCGATCATGAACGCGATCATTACCTGAATTGATACAGACTTTATTTTCTTGACTGATTCAGGTGATGGTGCTGGACACATTTAAAAACCTATATGAGCATACTCATCGTAAATGTAGTTCTTTTCAAAGATTCATAATAACTTCATTTAGCACTTAGATATATAGTGTAACTGAAGTTCCTGTCGCCAGGTGAGAATCAAACCTTGTTTCACTCGCGCCGTGGCGTAGAATGACTTTGTCGCTCAAATTTGGTTACTGCGAGTTGGTCGCGGGTTTTAAAGTCGGATAAAGGAGTCTGAGATGGGCTATGAGATTCAGGGGCAGGTGGCATTGGTTACGGGAGCCAACCGCGGGATTGGCAAAGCGATTCTGGAAGGATTGCTGAAAGCGGGGGCAACCAAAGTGTATGCGGCTGTCCGGGATACATCTTCGGTGGCTGGATTGATTGACGCGTATGGTGATCGCGTAGTGCCTCTGGAATTTGATCTGACGAAGCCGGCATTGATTAAAAACGCTGCGGACGTGGCCAGTGATGTGTCGCTGGTGGTGAATAATGCAGGGGTTCTCAAGCCGGCAACCGCATTGTCTGAGGATGCGGTTGAATCGCTGGAATTCGAGATGAATGCAAACGTGTATGGCCTGATTCGGGTGGCGCAGGCGTTTGCCCCCGTGCTCAAAGCGAACGGAGGCGGGGCGCTGGTGCAGTTGAATTCGGTGGCTTCCCTCAAGAATTTTCCGCAGTTCACGACCTATTGTGCTTCCAAAGCTGCCTCTTATTCTGTGACACAGGCATTAAAAGAGATGTTGAAGGAACAGGGAACACAGGTCGTCAGTGTGCATCCCGGCCCGATTGCCACCGATATGGGAGACGCCGCCGGTTTTGAAGAGATCGCGGAACCTCCCGAACTGGTCGCTGAGGGAATTGTCGCTGCTTTGAAAGCAGGAGAGTTCCATGTCTTCCCGGATTCGATGGCGAAGGATGTGGGCGCCGCGTATCAGAGCTTCGCTGAAAATGTGATCGAAGCAGAGATGGTAGAAGGCTGAGTCATGGGACTTAGAACCAGATAATACACAGGAGAGTTAACTCCCGTTCAAATAAAGTGAATCGATTTTGAATGACTTACACAGGAGAGATTCGATGTGGCGGTTTTTGATTCCTTTTATATTATCTGGTTCGAGTCTGCTGGCTGCAGAGCCCGTTTTTGATGCCATTGATTATGCTACTTCCGAGAAATATCTGATCGCTCCTGCCAGCCTGGGAGATTCGGCAAAGATCAAGGCGCAGGCGCTGAAACTGAAGGCAGACAGCGATCAGCAAACGGTTTCCAATGTGCTGGACTGGATGAATGCCAGTTTGAAATATCAGGCTGAGCTGGCATACGAGTGGCGCAACTATGATTCGGTGATCGGGGATGGCTGCTATGGTGGCTGTGCTGATTATGCGATTGCCTGTGGCGTTCTACTGAAAAGTGCCGGCATCCCGACGGTCTGGGTAAAAACGATGGATGTGCCCTGGATCTGGACTTTGAAAAGAGGAGATTCGTTTCAAACCTGGTCGGGACATGTGTTTCTGGAAGTTTATCTCGACGGAAAATGGGTGCTGCTGGATCCGGGAGCGAAACGGGTTTATCTGAATTATTCACCCGAGGCTCGAATTCTGCCGGGGAATCGTTTTGCCTATCATAAAGGCAATGATCCCAAAACGATGATCATGTCATTGCAATGGGAAGCATGGAAACAACAGACCAAAGCGTATTTTTCGAAACTGGATGCGAGTCTGCTGCCCGTTGACACGTCAGCGTCAGTCGTGCTGGGGAAAACCTGTTTTGTGATCGGCAATTCCCCCTACTATCAGAAGCTGACGAAGTTGGCGCAGGAGAAGGGATTGACTGTGGCCAAGTCGTTCAATACCGGCTACGACACCTATCTGCCGCTGGCGAAGGGGCACGTTATTTACATCGCGACGCACGACGGACAGCCGACGGTTCCCATCGCGACACTGGAGAAGTATTTCCCCAACGCTTCAGCCGGGATTAAGGCAGGCCGGATTACTGTCGACGGGACCGAAATCCTGTTTATCGAATTTTCCAAGGCTTTGTCACTGGAGGAGAAGAGGAAACAGTTGGAGCGGGAGAAGAAACAGCTTGAGCAGGAAAAGCTCCTCGCGCAGTAAGCCGACAGTGATGGCTTGGCTAATGAATTACGATGTAGGGCTATCTCAGAAATGGCAATTATCTTTGATTTATATATTGAGTGTACGACGTCGGAAGAACTGGCCGAAATCAAGTCCCATTTCTCCAACCTTACTCTGGAATTGCAGACGGGTAAAATAACTCACTGGGAGTTTGCATCCGATCAGGATCTCCAGGCATCTGAGGGTGTGCATGCCTGTAGCTTATCGTCTCCCCAATTGAGTGACTGGGCGGTACAGACAGTTTCGGATGCGATTGAATGTACTGAGGCCGGGATCAGGCTCTATCAACACTTGCATCAAGGACCCGATTTCCAGTTTGCACGCGTGGCCTGGGAAGCCAGTCTGATTGAAGTGAACAGTCTGGAAGATTTTCTCGACTACTATAGCTGCGGAAAATCAGAAGAGTGTCGGCTCTCTATTCAATGTGTATTTACTGAAGCCCTGTTTGAAAAACTGGGGAAACCAAAGTTTTGCAAAGCGTTTCGGCCCGGGTATGTCTGGACTGGCTATCGTGGCGAAGAATACCGTCCGTTGTGGAGTAACGATCAGAAAGAGTTGAATGATCTCTATCGCGAGTATTTTCCTCAGACGGATTATTTATAATTCACCAACTGCTGGAATTCAGTCCAGTCGGCCGGGCTGGCGGTTGTTTTTGCCTTTGCGTTTGGTGCCGGAATCGCCGAGGTCTGCGCGGGCCTGTTCTCCGAGCACGGTCAGGCGTTTGACGACTTCGGGGTGCTGGTCGGCGACGTTTTTGCTTTCGCTGACATCGTCTTCGAGGTTATAGAGGGCCAGATCAGTTTTCTTCTGAACGTAAGGTCCGGGGGTGCCTCCGGAACCGGGTTTGTCTTTCAGGCTGCGATAAGGATGAGGGAAGTGCAGTTTCCATTTGCCGCTGCGGACGGCGTTGAGATGATCGCCCCAGTAGAAGTAGAGGGCTTCGTGGGGAGACTTTGCTCCCTTTTCGCCGCTCATCAGAGGCCAGATATTCTTGCCGTCGATGATCCGATCCTGGGGGACTTTACCGCCGGAGAGATACGCGATGGTGGGGAGGATATCGATGGTCATCGCCATCTGGCTGCAGACGGAGCCCGCTGGAATCTGACCAGGCCAGGCCATGATGCAGGGTTCGCGTTGACCACCATCCCAGGCGGTTCCTTTGCCTTCACGCAGCGGGAGAGCGGAGCCGGCGTGATCGCCGTAGGAGAGCCAGGGGCCGTTATCGGAGGTGAAGATGACCAGTGTGTTCTCTTCGATGCCGTTTTCTTTGAGTGCCTGTCGAATCTGGCCGACGGACCAGTCGATTTCCATGATGACATCGCCGTAGAGCCCCTGTTCGGACTTGCCTTTGAACTTGTCGCTGACGAACAGGGGGACGTGTGGCATCGAGTGTGGGACGTAGAGGAAGAAGGGCTGGTCATGATTTTTATTGATGAAGGAGACTGCTCGTTCGGTGTACCAGGTGGTGAGTTGGGCCTGTTCTTCGCCGGTGACTTTGGGGTTAATGACGGTTTCGTTTTCGATCAGCGGGAGATCGGGAAAGCGTTTGCCGGCGGTGGGGTGGAAGGGCCACATATCGTTGGAGTAGGGGAGCCCGAAATATTCATCGAAGCCGTGACGTGTGGGCAGGAATTCGGGGAGGTGTCCCAGGTGCCATTTGCCGTAGATTGCAGTGGCATAGCCTTGTGGTTTGACGACTTCGGCGATGGTGGTTTCATCAGAGTTAATCCCGATTTTGGATTGGGGCCCCAGTGCGCCGCGGATACCCACCCGATTGGGATAGCAGCCTGTGAGCAGTGCGACGCGGGAAGCAGAGCAGACGGCCTGGGCCGCGTAGAAGTCGGTGAAGCGGACACCGTCTTTTGCCATCTGGTCGAGGTTGGGAGTTTTGATATTGGGAGAGCCGAAGACGCCGACATCCTGGTAGCCTTGATCGTCGGTGAAGATGATGACGAAGTTGGGATGCTGACGGGCCGGTCGGGCTTCTGCTTGATTCGCGAGCAGGGACAGGAATGCCAGGCAGATGATTGAAAAGCTGATCCCGGAGAACCGTTTCAACATGAGCTGTGAAGAAAATCGTGTTTCAATATCGGCCATGGATTTCCCTTCCGGAGAGCAGGCGGGTTGTGAATTGACTACAACCAGCTTACCGGAAAGGAGATCGTCTTTTCAATGCTCGTGCAGATTACTCGCCTCGGAAGTGAGCATCCTGGACGGGCACGAGTTGTTCCAGGCAGGCAAACAAAACGCCGGCTGGTGAGCCGATGGCGTCGATATGGGCGACGATTTCTTCAGGATAGCAGCTGAGTACAAGTGCCGATTCTTCGCGGTAGATTTCGAAGCGGCGACGGATGACAGTTTCGTTGGCATCGTCGGCACGGTTTTCCCGGATCGCGCGGTGGCGGATGCGGTGGATCATTTCCTCTTCGTCGCTACAGGTCAGGTGCAGGACTTTGAGGACATCAATATGCTGTTCCAGGATTTTAGCCTGCTGGATATTCCGGGGAATACCATCGAGGATGAGAATGTCTTTTCGTGGTTTGTACATGGAGAGGGTGGCACGAGCATCGAGTCCCTGTTTCCAGATCCGAATACTGAGGTCATCGGGAACGAGTTCGCCGCGAGAGCTGTATTTGTAGATCTCCTGACCTTCCGGCGATTCAATATCGATTGAGCGGAATACATCGCCGCTGGAAAGGTGAAAGAAGCCGGGAATCTGGCCGAGGATTCGTCCCTGAGTTCCCTTACCAACGCCGGGAGCACCAAACAGCAGGACGGCTTTTCTACGTTCCGTCGCCATAGTTATGCCTCTATGTATCAAGATCAATCGTGTTTCAGTAGCCACGGTGGTTACTGCTTTTCTAATCCAGACAGGCCGCCTGAATTCAGTTTATTACAATAACGTTTCAGCCGACAAATCTCACCCTGGCGGGGGAGTTATTAATGAAGGTAAATAAAAAACACTCCGAAAAACATGAGAGTTTTTCGGAGTGTTGAATTGATTTGCTGATCGTGGTTAGCGTGAAATCAATGCCACAACCTGACCGACGTCGACCGGGAGGCTGACATCTTCCATTGTGGGAGCAGTGACAACCGTGGCTGTCAGTTCTTTTTTCTCGAGTGTGAGCCATGCACAGCCGGGACGACCTGACTCAACCTGCTCTGCGTAGAGCTTTTTGAGATTAGGACGATTGCGGACGGTGATGACATCGCCGGGTTTCACCCAGATGGATGGTTTATTGACAGTCTGACCGTTCAACTGGAAGTGGGCGTGTACGATTCCCTGACGGGCCTGTGGACGAGTCTGGGCAAAGCCAGCCCGGCAGACAACGTTATCGAGACGACGTTCGCAGAGAACCAGCAGGGCTTCCCCGGTGTTCCCTTTGATGCGGCGGGCTTTGTCGAAGTAGCGACGCAGCTGACGTTCACGGAGACCGTAGTAATATTTGATCTTCTGTTTTTCGATCAGAGCCAGACCGAAGTTAGATGCTTTGCGGCGGCGCTGTGACATTCCAGGGGGAAGGTTCCGCTGGTCCAATGCACGTGTTGCACCTGCGTCTTCAAAAACCAAAGCTCCCAGACGACGGTTGACCCGTCCTTTTGGTCCTGTGTAACGACCCATTCAGAGTTTCTCCCAGATTAATCACAAGCTGCCGAACACGTAACTTGTTGAACGGCAAAGAAATATACGTAAGGTCTGATCGAAGTAAACTATTTTTACATAATAGGTTACATTCAAATGCCAAGAGGATCAGACCAGTTTGAGCAGTCAGGGTCTTGGGTTACAATGCTTGACAGCGCGTAACACAACCTTTAAAGCGGTCCGCTGTTATCGCAAATTCAATCAGAATCGTCAACCAACTGGGCAGCAGGATCAGAAAATCTCAGAAAATATCAGGTTGTCGAATCCGGAAAGGGATTCAAGTCGGCTGATATTCTGGAATGGGACTGGTTCTTATGTACACTTTTTGCTGCTGAAGACCTGCGGGAATGAAACGGAAGCCCGAAACAGGGAGGCGGGCTCTTCGGATTCCACGGCAATTCGTGGCAGATCCCACTGGTCCGGTTTTCCCAATGGAGCGAAGCCGCCGTAGTAGCTGAACCCCCAGCGGAAACCGGCTTGCGTCAGGCAGTCACGGGTATGCTGGTTAAAGCAGTCTTTCCCGCCCACGGGGTAGCTGAAACTGGTGATCTCCTGCCCGATTTCTGTTTCGATTCGTTGTTTACAGTGTTCCACTTCAAACTGTTGAATCTCCGGTGATTGCCGGGAGAGTATGGGGTGGGTGACAGTGTGGCCGCCGATGTCCATGCCGGCTTCGCTCATTTCGCGAATCATATCCCAGGTCATCCAGACGTAATCAGCGATCTCCTGCGGGCAGCGACCTGCACCGGTTGCTTCCGCCAGGAAATTCAGAAAATTGTCTGTCTGATCACCGCTCAGTTTTTTGTATCTGCTCAAGAGAAATCTAATCGATTGCCTGCAGTGATCCGGATGCAGAGACAGGTTTTCCCCCGTCAGTTCATTGGACTGAATCCTCTCTCGCGTTGCACTGCGGACCATCCAGGAGATTTCATCCCACCAGCCCACTTTCCTGTCGTCCAGAAAGCCGGTTGTCAGAAAGAATGTTGCGGGGGCGTTATAAGATCTGATAATGGGAAAGGCCCATTCGTAATTATCAATGTATCCATCGTCAAATGTAACGAGAACATACCGGCCGCGAGGCTGATTCCAGATATGATCCAGATCGCGGATGCGGATCATATCGAAATTCAGGCTGAGAAATCGAATCTGCTTTTCGAAGTCTTCTGCAGTTGCACTCCACAAGTCATGATCGAACACGGAATTGTTGATGTCACCCACGCGGTGGTAATTCAATACCAGCAGACCATTCCAGACGGAGGCATTCCGCGCCAGACGATTCATTCCGGTCCAGTCGAGTGCTTTGGCCAGCAGTTCTTTTTTACTCACGGAGCAGGTTCCTTTCAGATGATTTCTAATCTGCCGATACAGTTTCATTTTTCAAATGTATCTCAGAGGGATTCAATCAGCTGTGGCGGCAGATGCAGGTAGTGGCCTGCTTTGCGTTTGGATTCGATGTCGCCATACACCAGGGCCACCTGTTCGGCTGGCAGATCAGTGCCCGCGGCAACTTCTTCTGCGGTATAGCCGTGATTCAGTCCATACAGGCAGCAGTCGAGTTTGTCGTAGGAGACAGCAAAGAAAAATTCTTCCTGGGACTGTTCCAGAGAATAAGTGTCTGTCGTCGGTGGACGCATCCGAATGACTTCCGGTACATCGAGATATTCTGCGAGCTGATATACCTGAGACTTATACAGATGGGCGATTGGTTTCAGGTCGGCTGCGCCATCGCCGTTTTTGACGAAGAATCCCTGATCGTATTCGAGACGGTTGGGAGTGCCGGGGACGGCGTAGTTTAATCGGTCGGCGTGGTAGTATTCCATCATCTTGCGACAGCGCTGTTTAAAGTTTGTCGCAGCGACAATCGTCTGATAGGCAGATAACGGCAGACGTTTTTTGATGAATTTGCCTTCAGGTGTCTGGACGACGACCGAAAAGACACGATATCCGCCTTCCTGCAGCAGGTTGGGCAGAACAATTTTTGATTTCCAGTGTGGTTCGTACTCAGGTATTACCTGCCTGATGGCGACATCGCGGCGTTCATAACAGCCTGCGCCCTGCAGCATGGGAGAGATGTTCTCCACGATGGCTTCCACGTTGAAATGATCTGCCAGTAACTGTCCAAAGGTCAAACTTTCGTCTTTGGTGTCATGTTCGGGCATCATGATTCCCAGCACACGATCCGCACCAAAGGCCCGTACACAGAGTGCCGTCACGACACTGCTGTCGATACCTCCTGAGAGTCCCAGCACAGCGCCCTTTTTTCGCATCGTTTTACGAACGGTTTTCTGCATCCAGCTGACAATACGATCTGTTTCGGCTGCGCAGTCAAGCTTGAGTAATTCCGGTTTAAAGATCCTGGTCTGTGTAATCATTGTTATTCATCCTCATATGTTGTGTGGAACGCGTGGCTGCGATTCGGAGTTTCCAGATAGACTGTGAGATCAGTTTCAGGGTAGAACCAGCTGTTTTTTATCGACTTTCCCATTGGGAGATTTTGGCAGTTCCTCCCGGAACTCGACCTTCTGGGGCACCATGAAATCCTCAAGGTGTTTGCGGCAGTAAGCAATGACTTCTTTTTCCGTCAGTTCCTGTTCGGGCATCACTGTAACGATGGCGCGAATCGACTGGCCGAGGACCGGGTCCGGGTCGCCTACGATGGCCGCTTCGGAAATCGCCGGATGTGCGAACAGGACGTTTTCTACTTCTTTGGGGCTGACTTTCTCGCCGCGGCTTTTAATGATGTCATCACGCCGACCGACAAAGTACAGGTAACCTTCTTTGTCCATGCGGAACAGGTCACCGGTATAGAGAAACATTTCGCCCGGCAGTTCACCCGGCTTCAGGCGTTCGGCTGTGCGTTCAGGTGCTTCCCAGTATCCGAGCATGACATTGGCGCCACGCACAACCAGCTCGCCTGTCTGTTCGGCAGGCAGACGGTGTCCTGCATCATCCACAATAAAGACTTCTGAATCGGGCATGGCGATCCCGACAGAACCGGTTCTGATATCAACCTGATCCAGGGGGAGGTAAGAAACGCGTTTGCATTCCGTCAAGCCGTACATTGAGAAAATCTGGACATGCGGCAGACGTTTGCGGAAGGTGAGAATGTGTTCGGTTGGTAAGGCGGCTCCCGTGTTGGTAATGTAACGCAGTCTGGAGAAATCGTATTTCGAGAGGTCCATTTTAAGCAGGATCGCCGACATGGTCGGCACCAGTGGGAAACCGGTGACCTGTTCATCGATGATTTTCTGCAGGACTGCATGCGGATACGTGAATGATTTTTCGAGAACCAGCGTTGCTCCCACCCGGATGGCCATCAGTAACTGGTAGAGGCCATAATCGAAGGAAAGTGGCAGAACATTCAGGATAATATCAGATGGCTCATTCATCAGATAGGTGGTGATGGAGCGGGCAGCCGAGGTCATGTTCAAGTGAGTGAGCATGACTCCTTTTGGATTTCCCGTCGATCCCGATGTATAGACCAGGGCAGCCAGATCAATGCTGATGGTTTTGATTGCCGGTGGAGTCAGCTGGTTTGCATATTCGTTCTGCAACTGATCCCATGATTCAAATCGCAGGAGTTGCCATTCGGTGCTTTCCGGCTGATCGTATCGGGAACCGGTGGCAATGACGGTTTTCAAATGGGGTAGCAGGGCGGCATGTTCGAGGATCAGATTCTGCTTTTTGTCCGGAATGATCAGCGCCGTAGCTCTGCAGTTATTCAGGACATAGCTCAGTTTATCAATCTTTGTGGTGGGATTGACCATCACAAACACACCACCCGCCTTCAACACAGCAAAGACAGCCACCGCTGCTTCGAGGGAATTTTCGAGATGGATGGCTACACGATCGCCGCGTTGCAGTCCCCGCTGGAGCAGTGCCTGTGCCAGGCGATTACTTTGCAGTTCAAGTTCCTGGTAAGTGTATCGCTGCTGATCAACGATCAAAGCGACTTTGTCCGGATACTCGCGCGCACTGTTTTCTAATAATGATTGCAGCAACAAGGGCCTGCTCCTCTGGTATTACGCCAGTTCTTTGAGTTTGGATTCAATAAAAGCGATGAGTCGATCAATGGAGTCCAGGTTTTCCGGAATGAGTTCATCATCATCCACTTCGACGGAGTAGTGGTCTTCAATGAAAGCCACCAGTTCCAGAACACCCGTGGAATCAATGATGCCGGTTTCCAGAAACGAGTCGTCATTATGAAGGGCAGCCGGGTCTTCGCCGAACAGGAAATTATCCGCGACAAAGTTTCGTACATCATTTTGGATCGAGTTCATATTTCTACCTTTGATCTTTTCTGTATTCAGTAAATCTTAAGTCAGTTGAAGTTACGTAAGTGATATTGCACTTGAATGGCGGGTAGGATTTGTCGAAACGGTCTGGCCATGAATCATCTGTTCGACCAGTAACTGGGTCGAGAGAATCCCCACCAGGGCCATGTTGTCCCGGGTGCCAATCGCGCGACCCTGTTCCATCTTTTTAACAAGTCGCTGGACTGCCTCTGGCTGGAACAAGCCGTTGTCCTGAAGTTTCTCTGCGGACAATAAATGGTTCACGTATTCAAAGCGGGCAGACTGTGTTTCTGTATCGATGAAGCTGTGCGCATCCGGTGCCCGGTAAGGTTGTTTGGGTCGCTTGCGGATGCTTTCGGGAATCAAGTCCCGCATGGCGTATTTCAGCAGATATTTTTCGTTCAGGCCGTTCATTTTGAAGCGGACGGGAACGCGGGATGCGAACTCGACAACGCGATAATCCAGGAACGGGAAACGGCCTTCAATCGAATTGCCCATTGCCATACGGTCTCCCTGTGAAGAGAGAATGTAACCTGGCATCAGGTTGATTGATTCCAGGTATTGTGCCTGGCAGAAGGAAGGCCATTCGGAAAACTGTTGAGGCAGTTGGCTTTCGAAGTCCGCCAGGGGATCCTGGTTGACCAGTTGCTGTTTGACATCGTTACTGAAAAATGATTTCAGTTTTGACGTCAGGTCCCAGCGCGGCAGGTGTGAAAAGAACGGACTGTCGAGTTCATCCTGACGGATTTTGAAAAACGCTTTGAGGTAAGCGGGAGACTGTGCCTGCAGATTTTTCATGTAGGGGTAGAGTCGTTTCAACAGCAGCGGCCTGATTGCCGAGTCAGGTTGACGGCTCCAGAAGCGGCGGATTTTCGTTTCTTTAAAGAGGTCGTATCCGCCCAGAACTTCATCTGCCCCTTCGCCCGTCATCACCACTTTGAACTGACTGTCCCGGACGAGCTTGGAGAGCAGGTACATGGGAGCTGGCGCGGTTCGCAGAACCGGTTTTTCAGTGTGTTGTATGACGGTCGGAAAGATGCGGCCGATATCTTCATATGAGCAGCAGACCGTCTGGTGATCGGTTCCCAGTTCACGGATCATTTCCTGCTGGTAACTGCTTTCGTCGTAATCCTTGTCGTTGAAGTTCACCGAGAAAGTATTCAGGGGGGCGTTAGTGTAATTTCGAATGATGGCCGCGGTCACAGAGGAATCGAGTCCGCCACTCAGGTAGGCACCGACCGAGACATCGGCACGTAATCGCAGTTGAGTGGCATTGATCAACAATTCCCGCAGTTCGTCTGCCCAGTCATCAAGCGAGCGGCTCTCTTCGTTCGGCTGATAATCGAGGTGCCAGTACTGCCAGATTTTGACTTGACCATTTTTGACAATCATGGAGTGGGCAGGAGGTAGTTCATTCACTCCCGCAAAAAATGTGCGGGGTGGCAGTGGTGACCAGAATGTAAACAGTTCATTTAATGACTTCAGGTCCACTTCCCGTTTGACATCGGGCAATGCAAATAACGCTTTGACTTCGGAGGCGAAACTCAGGCGACCCTGTGTCTGGGTATAAACCAGCGGACGGATTCCCATGCGATCCCGGGAGAGGAAGACCTCCTGGCGTTTGCGGTCGTGAATGGCAAACGCCCATTGCCCGTTGAAGTGTTGAACACATTCGGGGCCGTATTCCGCATACATGTGCAGAATGACTTCCGTATCGGAATGGGTGCGGAATTCATAGCCTTTGTTTTTGAGATGAGCGCGTAATTCGATGTGATTAAAAATCTCACCATTAAATGTAATTGTCAGCAGGCCATCGGGAGTCTGCATCGGCTGCAGTCCACCGGCGAGATCCACAATACTCAGTCGGCTGTGTGCGAAACCGACGAAGCCAAACGTAGAAATGCCTGATGCATCGGGTCCCCGATGGTTCAGGGTTTCAATCATGGCCTGTAGCTCTGACTGTTCGACCGGAGCCAGGTCAGAGCGAATGATACCCGCGATTCCACACATAGATGAGCCAGTACGATAAAGTGAAAGATCAATTCAATAATCAGGTGAGCCGAGACTCTTACAGAAGGAACTTAGGTCACATGGATATCAAGTCAAACCGGAAGTCGGCATGCGTTACATTGCTCAGAAAATACAACGGCTCCATTCGACGTGCGATGCATAATCGTTATGAAAGGGATAATCGGTCTCGTGGAATCTGAGAAGCGGTTTGACTCTTTGATTTTGAATACTATGCTTAGTTTGCACATTGCATTTCGGGCTGCATTTTCTAGAGCGAACCACATTTAACCATAGCGTCTCTCAATCTGTAATTCTCGGTCGATCTGACCATCGAGACGCTACAGTAAAAACTGGACACAGTCTAAAAGACACATCAGACTCATCTGCAATTTCTGATCTCAGATGATCCTCTCATGAATAATTCAGTGCAGATAATTGATTGCGAACCGAATATGTCAGCAAATGATTCCGAATCTGTAGCAGTGAATTCCCAAGCTGTAAACAGTGGCTCAGAGAAACAGGGGCGTACTGCGTCCAATGCGGTAAACACGGAAGAACTGCTCGCTTCGCTCAGTATGCTGAATCTCAATTCCCGCGATGATTCCCCGGAGTCCGACGCTGAAGGCGAACAACAGGGCAGCATTGTTGCAGCTCACTTACCTCTGAAGAAAAGCATCAGCGAGCCGATGCGGGTCATTGGTAAAGATCAGCATCTCAGCCAGTTGTTCAACCGGGTGCAGTCCCTGCTGAAAGGAGACAGCGAAGAGGCTGAAGGACACTTTGTTCCACATTGTCCCGAAAGCCTGGAGGAGACCGGTTTAACCCAGGATGAAATCGAACGCCTGATCCTGAAGTACCTGCTCGCCAAGGGAACCCAGACCGGACGCCAGATCTGTTCGCAGATCAAGCTTCCTTTTAGCATTGTGGATGCCATTCTGAAACGGGCCAAGCAGGATCAACTGGTTGCCTTTGGTGGCACAGCCGAGATGGGAGACTACGAGTTTACTATCACAGAACTGGGGCGCGAGAGAGCCCGTCGTTATACCCAGGAATGTACCTACTTTGGTGCAGCCCCGGTGTGCTTCAAGGATTATCTGAAGGCGATGGAGGCACAGAGCATCGCCAAACAGGAGGCTACTGAAGCAGATTTGAAAGCGGCCTTTTCGGATCTGATTATCAATCCGAAGATGCTGGATCGTCTGGGGCCCGCCGTGAACTCGGGGCGGGGGATGTTTTTGTTTGGCGAAGCCGGTAATGGTAAAACCAGTATTGCCGAGCGGATCACGAAAGCGTTTGGCTCGACGATCTGGATTCCCCGTTGCCTGGGGATCGATGGAGATATTATCCGTATTTTCGATCCCGGACTGCACGAAGAGGTCGTTCAGGAAGTTCATTCTGAGGGACTGTTCGATCTATCAGGGATCGACCCGCGGTGGGTACAGATTGTACGCCCTACGGTGATTGCCGGAGGTGAGTTAACCATGAAGGAACTGGAAATCACGCAGAACCCGCAGACAAAAATCTGCGAGGCACCACTGCAGCTGAAAAGTAACTGCGGAACGTTTGTGATTGACGACTTCGGACGACAGCGGATGCCCGTAGATGAACTGCTCAACCGCTGGATCGTGCCTCTGGAAAAACGTTACGACTTTTTGAATCTGCCCAGTGGCAAAAAAATTCAGGTTCCGTTCGATCAACTGATTATCTTTTCGACGAACCTGGAGCCGAAGGATCTGGTGGATGCAGCCTTCCTGCGGCGGATTCCCTATAAGATCGAAGCCCTGGATCCCACGGAAGAAGAATTTCGGGCGCTATTCGAATTGATGGCACCAATGATGGGGTTTCAGTTCGATGTCGAAGCTTTTGAGTACCTGGTTGAGACGCACTATAAAGCCGTCAATCGGCCGTTCCGTGCCTGTCAGCCGCGAGACCTGCTGCTGCAGGTCAAGAACTTCTGCGTTTACAAAGAAGTCCCGCGCAAGCTGACGCCAGCCGCCTTTGATTTTGCAGTCGAAAACTATTTTTCCGTCATGTGAAATTGCCGGTGTGCTGCCTGATCAGGCGGGCCATTCGGAATCACAGGAATGACAGCGGAATCCGACGACCGTGGCTGTGCCGGGAATCAGACGGTTTTTCTGATTCAGCAGACCATCTCGCAGTTCCAGCTTCTCAACAGCCGAACTGCCACAGTCGCTGCATTGCTGGTTCAGAAAAATGGTGCGGGCGCGTTTCAGAACCCAGTCTTCCTGTTTGCGGCTGTGTGATTTCTT
Organism: Gimesia sp.; assembly: GCA_002706765.1. Lineage (GTDB taxonomy): Bacteria > Planctomycetota > Planctomycetia > Planctomycetales > Planctomycetaceae > Gimesia. Next base: position 185,849 of record PAJV01000016.1, on the reverse strand, counting down.
CACGCGTGCTCGCTGAAACGGCAGAATCATGGGGGTAGTTTCGTCCAGAGAGACGACAGGCTCAGTCTGGGGTTCATCCGGGTAATAGACTTTTAAAATGCTCATCCATGAGCTCCTTACGTAATCAATCCCTTGATTAAATATTCCAGTCAATCCGAACAGGAATGTTTCCGGGGGTAGTCTTCGCATGGCCGGTAGAACAGAATTGTCTGGTGATGCATACGAAGAGGGGAGAAGGATAAAATTCTCTTATTAAGTTGGCAAGAGGTTTTAACTCAAAGGTATCAATATTGTAAAAAATTCCTGCTGTGATCCGACAGAAAATGTGAGAATAGGAAGAGTCAGGGGTATGGCGATGATGGAAGGTGGTTGCGCCGGAAAGAATGCTGTATGTTTTTTGGTGACGATTCGTTAAAAATGTCCGACTTCAGCATTGGCTGGAGAAAGAGACAGGCAGGTTTTTACAGGAGTTGTTCCCATCAATAAATCGAAGTTAGTAAAATTAATACTGGGTGTCATTGTTACAATCGCCTGTCTGCTGGCAGCGGTCTGGGGGCTGGACTTTGAGCAGATCTCCACCAGTTTCAAACGAGCTAATTACTGGACATTACCTGTCATGTTGGCATTGCTGTTTGTCTTTTTCTGGCTCAAAGCCTTACGCTGGCAAATGCTGCTCGAGCCGATTAAGAAGCTGACCGTCTCGCAGGTCACGCCAGCGATGATGATTGGTTTCATGGGTAACAATATCTTGCCCGCTCACCTGGGAGAATTCTTACGTGTCTATGTTCTGAGCCGTCAGTACCAGATCCCTAAGACAACAGTGCTTTCCACGGTGGTACTGGAGCGGTTATTCGATGTGGTCGCCATCCTCTGCTACCTGGGGATTGGGATCTATTTTGCCCCCAACTTTCCTGAAGAATATCAAACGGTCAGTTTGATTGTCGCCCTTGGTATTTTAATTACAATTATTCTGGTAGCAGCCTATCTCATCTGGACTGAGACAGTAATCAGCCTGTTTCGAGGCATTTTCAGTTATCTCCCTTTTCTGCCGGAAAAACTGACTCATCTCGTTTTGGAGATGATGCGGTCCGGAGCGCTGGGCATGACCTCCATGAAGAGTAAACGGCTGTGTTTTGGAATTATCTGGACATCATTTGCACAATGGCTGATCAATGGGATCAGTATTTATGTGGCGCTCTGGAGTTTTAATATTCGGGTCTCGCCCCTGGCTGCTTTCGTTGTGCTGGGGGTTACAGCATTCGGGGTGACAGTGCCTTCGACACCTGGTTTTTTTGGTGTCGTTCAATTCTGTTTTACACTGAGTTTAAAAGCGTTTGGTGTATCCAATGCAGATGCTTTTTCGGCTTCTATTTATTATCAGCTTTCACAGTATTTTCCCGTTACCTTCATCGGCTTGTATTATTCCAACCGTGAGGGATTAAAATTCAGTGATGCCGAGCAGGAGGCAGAGAAAGAGCTGGAAGAACTGGAGGGAGGTAGCGCATGAGGGGATCACGGATTCAGAAAGCAAATGCAGGCAGTCTCGTAGACAAACTCAGGGAGCCAGTGTTGCTGGCTTTCCCAGTTTAGTCTGCTTCAGGTTCGCCACGCCTTGTTCCGTAATCAACAGATCATTAATTCGATTCTCTGTCAGGACTGAATCGATCACTTCCACCTGGGATGTTCCGTTGACTGCCAGGCCACTACGTCCGTTGCCGGTACAGGTGACATTCTCGAGGATAATGTTCTTACAGCGGTCATGAACGTTAATGCCATCGATACGAAAATTTTTGAATGTCACGTCCGAGATTTGAACCCCTTCTACATCAACCAGTGAGAGGCCGACAGACATACCGGCGAGTGAAAATGCCTCCATGGGAGGGAGCTGATTTTTGAGTTCACGGTAATAAATGGCTCCTTGAATGGCAGCCCAGTGTCCTGCAGGGATGTCGGTCAGTTTGATCTCATCGCCTGTTTCGGGACGATACTCCGGCAGGGTTTTTCCATCCAGGTACAGGTTGAAATATCCTTTTCGGAATGGTGTCACTTTCCACAGGCCGTCCTGTAGAGGTTTCCAGCCTCCCTGGGGAACGGGGATGGCACCGCTGATCGTCGCACCATTTCCCAGTATCGTAAACATTTCCTGGCCGATTCCGCTGAAGCGTTTGCCGGCGAGGGTAAAAGATTCCAGGTAAGGGATGTCGTTATTGATCAGGATGATTTTGTCACCGGGGCGGGCGTACTCCAGTGCCCTTTTGATCGTTTTGACAGGTCCGTTTTTGCCGGACACAATTTTGGGTGAAATTCCATTCAGCGCGTTGTTTCCTGCGCGATTATCGACATAGATTACGCTGCTTTCTGCTGAATTTGTAGCACAGAACAGAAATGCCAGGCAGAGTAACCCGGTCTGGAATTCTACAAAACGAACTGCGTTTCGCATGGCTGCTTTCCTGTCTGGTTCAGTTTTCTGGAGTGCGTCTGGACAAGAGAATGAAAATTTCTTACAGCAGAAAAAACCCCGGTTGAAAACCGGGGTTTGTCGTTGCGTTTCTATCGTTCGTTCTTAGCGTTCGGTTACAGGAATAACAGGGCGTTCTTCGTAACCGATGTAGTTTGCTTTGGGGCGGATGATTTTATTTCCGTCCAGTTGTTCCAGGATATGGGCACACCAGCCAGCGATACGGCTGGCGGCAAAGATACAGGTAAACAGATCCCCGGGGATCCCCATGTAATGCTGGAGACTGGCTGAATAGAAGTCGACGTTGCAGTTCCGCTGGATTTCGTCGTAGACGAGTTTTTCCATCTCAATGGACATCTCGTACCACTTGGGTTCGCCCGTTTCTTCTCCCAGACGTCGAGAAAGTTCTTTCAAGTGTTTTGCACGCGGGTCTTCCACCTGGTAAACCGCGTGTCCGAAGCCCATGAACTTTCCCTTGGCTTCGCGTACTTTTTTCACATACGGGGCTACATTTTCGAGTGAACCGATTTCGAAGAGTGTTTTCAGGACTTCGATGTTCGCTCCCCCATGCAGTTTCCCCTTCAGTGCACCGATGGCGCCTGTGACTGCGGAATAAATATCGGGAAGTGTCGCAATAATCACACGACCGGTAAACGTACTGGCATTCAAACCGTGTTCTGCATGCAGTGTCAGGATGAGGTCCATGGCACGGGTTGCGTCTTCACTCGGTTTCTCGCCATTAATCATATACATGAAGTTGCCGGCGTGACACAGTTCGGGATCTGGTTCCACCGGCTCAAGTCCCTGGCGTACCCGATGAATGGCTGCCACGATGGTTGGGATCTGTGAAATCAGTTTGATTGAGATCTGCAGCCGATTCTCAAATGTTTCCACTTCGGCATCGGGGTCGTAGACTCCGGCCAGCGATGTGATCGATCTCAGCAGTGCCATCGGCAGTGCTGAAACGGGGAGTTTCTTCAGTGCTTCAATCAGTTCCGGAGGAATGCTGCGGTGCTGTTTCAGGTCGGCCTGATAGGCGGCGAGTTGAGTGGCGTTAGGAAGTTCTCCGTTTAATAACAGAAAAGAGACTTCCTCAAACGTCGCATTCTCTGCCAGATCGTCGATGTTATATCCACGATACAGCAGTTTTCCGATGGTTCCATTGACTAAACAGATAGAACTGTCTGCTGCTACGATCCCTTTTAGCCCTTTGACAGCTTCGCTCGATGTTTTCTCTACGTCTTCTGCGCTCATTTGAACTGGTTCCACTTTCTCAACTACAGCCAATAAATTCCAGTAAGGTTGATGGATCACGCACCAGGGGCTCTGGTAAGACAGTAATCTCCGCCCGACTTTAAGTAAACAAACTATGGAAAACTCGTGTGCTCCCAGTATATCAAGCCCTTACATAAGTTCAATCAAGCGAAATTGATTCCCGGGGGTCTTCTCCGATTCATGCTGGATAAAGCGAATTTTTCGGAAAAACTCCACTATCTGTTCATGAACTGTCGAAATCAGGGGATTGACTATTCAGCCCGGAGTGTGAAAATATAAGGAGCCAATCAGGTTACATCCTGTTTGTCGCATCAGAGCTTCCTGAAATGTTAGAGGGAAAGCTTTTTTGTTTTCTGACTTGAGCTGTTTTTTGAATCTGATTGTTTTTCGGCCTGAATCGTGAACTTTTTAGCACACGTAAGTTGTTATCTGGTAACGTTGCAGAGGTTTTTTAAATATTTTTTAAATCGGTGTTGTGGATTTCCGTAGACGTTACGGAAAGTTGTGGTAGGATAGGGCCATATGAGCTGGAGGCTTATTGGCTTTTTTCAGGTTCTCGGGAGAAGTAAGGATGTCTTGGGAGAGAACCCTCTTGATTAATTTTGTTGGCGAGTCGGAAGTTACGACGAAGCGCGTCAAAGCGTATTTGAGCAACTTGGTTTTTCAGATGCTCTACGCAATGCCCAACTTACCTCCAGCGATCAATTTGTGCTTCGGGTCTAGCTTGAGCCTGATTCCCCCCAGGGGAAACGGTTTTAACGCCGGCACAAACAACACCATCAGGTTTTGGAGTTTTTTGCGTTTATTTCATAGCTTTATCGCTATAGGTATTCCTCGGTGATGAGTAGAGTGGCAGTAAGAATTATTAAATCGACATCGTAAGCAAATGTTGGAAAAGTAGAGGGAAAAGATCAATTATGACGCCTGCTGATCCCCCTGTGCTTTTATTCTCATAAACAGAAACGCCGTGGTTACACACGGACGTGTGGCCGTAATTTTTTTGATAATACAAATTAAGGGAGTGACCCGTGCACCGTTTCGATGCAAATCTGAACTTACTATTTCAGGAAGCGGAAAAACAAGGTTTTTTAACATTTCAACAGGTTCATACGTTCCTCCCTGACGAAGGTGGCAATCCCGCGCTGATTGAATATATCGTCGTGGGCCTGGAAGAGCGAAACCTGGATCTGATTGATGATCCGAATGCTGATATTGATGACGAGGAAGTCACCGCCGTTGATACTTCGGTTGGTACCGACTCGGAAGTAGCACGGGGCGCAGATGAAGATTCCGATGATTCTTCTGCCATCGTTGAACCGGAAACATCACTTTCATCGCGTGATCCCATTCGGATGTACCTCAGCCAGATGGGAAATATTCCCCTGCTGAGTCGCTCGCGTGAAATCTTTCTGGCCAAGAAAATTGAAATCACCCGTAAACGCTTTCGCCGGACTGTTCTGGAATCTGATTTCGCTTTGAAAATTGCGATTGATACCCTGGAGAAAGTATTCGCCGGCGAGCTTCCGTTTGAAAGGACGTTACGCACCTCTGATACCGAAGATGCGACCAAAGACCAGATCATGGGGCGGATGCCGTTCAATATTTCCACCCTGAAGGCGCTGCTGCAGAAAAACGCTGATGATTTTGAACTCATTCACTCAGGGGAACTGGGTAAAGTTGAGCAGCGTGAAGTGCAAAAACGGATGATGGTTCGTCGCCAGAAAATGGCAACACTCTGTGAAGAACTCTGTCTGAGAACACAGCGTCTGCAGCCGGTTCTCAAACGGATTCATCAGATTGCCGGTCGCATGCGGGAAGTTCAGGAACAGCTGGAGGACTACAAACAGCTGCGTCACAAGGCGACCGATCACCGGCTGCTGGAACGCGAGTTATCGGAACTGACCAGTATGGTCGTAGAAACTTCAGAAGACTTTCAGACACGTTCCCGGGAAATCAAACGTCGCTTTGATGACTGGACTGAAGCCAAACAGCAACTCTCAGGAGGTAACCTGCGACTGGTTGTCTCGATCGCCAAAAAGTACAGAAACCGTGGCTTAAGTTTCCTCGACCTGATCCAGGAAGGAAACGCGGGCCTGATGCGTGGTGTGGAAAAATATGAATATCGCCGTGGTTACAAGTTCTCCACTTATGCCACCTGGTGGATTCGTCAGGCCATTACCCGTGCCGTTGCCGACCATGCCCGTACCATTCGAATTCCCGTGCACATGTTCCAGAGCATTTCCACTCTGAAAGCACGCAGCGAACAGATTCGTCAGGAAACCGGCCGCGAACCCACTATGGAAGAACTGGCTGATTCTGTCGGTCTGGGTGTGGAAGAAACCGAACGGATCATGAAAACCTGGAAACATCCCATCAGTCTGGACACACCAGTGGGTGAAAGCGAAGACAGCAGCTTCGGTGATTTCCTCGAAGACGGTCATGAATCTTCTCCCGCAGACGCTGCCATGCGTGAAATGCTGAAGGATAAAATTGAGCATGTTCTTAAAAGTCTGACCTATCGGGAACGCGAAATTATCCGTCTGCGATATGGTTTAGGCGATGGTTACAGTTATACACTGGAAGAAACCGGTCGTATCTTCAAAGTGACCCGCGAGCGAATTCGCCAGATTGAATCCAAGGCCCTGCGGAAATTGCAGCATCAGACCCGCAGTGCACACCTGCGAGGATTCGTTGACGCCATTTTTCCAAATAAGGAAGATGAAGAACACGAAGGCGAAGAGGGCGTACAGTCAGATCAGGAATCTTCCACCATGGTGGGGGCAATCGAGTAAGTCCATAATTCTTACCCTGCTGCACCAGATACAAGGCGGTTTGCTGTTTTCACGAACAACAAGCCGCCTTTGGCTTTTCTATTTCGCTCAATTCGAATAGTTTATACTCAGCTGGAGCGATTTTCGTGTTCAAGTTCCCGGTCCGTCAGCAGGGTTGACAGATCAGAGGATGTCGTCGAGCACATCTGACCTCTCCCGGATTCGACCTGGATCGCGCCGGAGTCAGTACAAACCTGTATTCAGGTTGGCTGTAGCATCTCCAGGATTGTTGGGAGCGAGTATAAACATAGCAAAGGGCGTGCTGGTTCATCGGGAAACGCCCGGATTGAATGTTCTGGTAACTTCAATCCTCCTGGATTTCATCATATTTATGGAGTATTACACATGGGTCTTTTTGAAGGCAAAAAAGGTCTGGTTCTCGGCATCGCGAATGACCATTCGATTGCATGGGCCATCACAGAAAAACTTTATGACGAAGGGGCCGAAATTGCTTTCACGCACCTTCCTGATAAAGATCCAGAGCGTCCGCGGATGGAACGTCGGCTGCGGAAGCTGGTCGAGCCTAAGGGCGCCAAGATCATGATCCCCTGTGATGTAACAAAGGATGAAGACCTGGATCGGGTTTTCGAAACCGTCAAAGCGGAATATGGCGAGATTGATTTCGTATTGCACTCGATTGCATATGCCCCGATGGAAGACCTGAAAGGCCCCGTATATAACGTGAGCCGTGACGGTTTCAAGCTCTCTATGGAAATCAGTGTCTATAGTCTGCTGGCCGTTGCCAAACGCGCCAAAGATCTTCTGAAACCGGGTGGCAGTATTCTGACTCTGAGTTACCTCGGCGGAGAAAAAGTGATCCCGGGTTACAATGTGATGGGCATCTGTAAGTCGGCCCTGGAGAATTCAGTCATGTACCTGGCGAACGAGCTGGGACCGCAGGGCATCCGTGTGAACAGCCTGAGCGCAGGACCTTTGAAGACACTCAGCTCATCGGCTGTGGGCGAATTCGACCTGATGATGAAACTCTATCAGACGATGTCACCCCTCCGCAAAAATATCACGCCGGACGATGTCGGCAAGGCCGGCATGTATCTGCTCAGCGATCTGGCCAGTGGTGTTTCCGGAGAGAACCATCATGTGGATTCCGGCTATCATGTCATGGCGGCTCCTCCCATTGAAATGCAGCAGGAGCAGGCCCAGTCTTAATCGCGGCCGCAAACCCTATATTCAATTCAAGCCATCTGTTGAACACAACCGTTACAACAGGTGGCTTTTTTTGCGTCTATCCTCCCGGAGTTTCCAGCCAACCCCAATCGGAATCTTGAGAAAATATTGTCTGACTGGGTTAAAATTCCGCTTTTACTCATCCTGTTGCCTCACATTGAATGCTCTCAGCACAACTCCCTTTTTGCTAACGATTCCGATATCGGGAAAAAATCTGCCGGTTTCGCAGGTTTTCGTGATCCGAACAATGAATTTCACGTTCTTGTAGCTGCAAGTCTCTTTTCAAGGTTCATACTTGATGAACCGTACATGTTGAATTGTTTTTTAAACGCAGCTTGAGCAAATTGAGTCGCTTGTAACCTCTCCGTTTTTCCATCACCCCGGAGTCCGGGAGTATTCGGTGCCTGAAATTATCAAAGTCAGTCTGGAATGGCCTACGCTGCCGGCAACCATCCTGTTGGGGATTTGCCTGTTGTACTGGGTCTGTGTCATTCTGGGGTTCATGGAATTAGATTTTTTAGATTTTGATCTGGATTTTGAAATAGGCACAGACGGTCCTTCTTTTCTTGATTTTGGATTTATCGGACTTCGGTTTTTGAATATCGGTGAAGTACCGGTAATGCTCTGGTTAAGCATATTTTCACTCTGTATGTGGATGCTTTCCGTTAATTTTGATGCCGGTGTCAAAATCAATACCGCGATGGATTATCTACCGTTAGCGATCAGAAATATCGGGATCAGTCTGGTAGTTACCAAGCTGATAACTCAGCCTTTTAAAGGATACTTTCATTTCACTCCCCCCAATCAGATCGAGACATTACTGGGAAAATCGTGTGTCGTGACCAGCACCACGGTGACTGACCGCTTCGGCCAGGGAGAGCTGGAAACAGAGGGAGCGCCATTAAAACTGCATATACGTGCGGAGGACGAAACAATCCAGAAGGGAGATCTGGTTCGACTCGCAGACTATAACTCGGATAAACAGGTTTTTTACGTCGTAAAAATTAGCCAGGAGTCATAAGATCATGTCCATTTCGACGTTTCAACTTCCCGCAGCGTTTCTGTTGGGAGTCGATTTTTTCAGTGAGTCAGTGGTGATCGCGGGGCTCCTCATCGGAGTATTTGTGATCGGTTTTGCAGTGGCGGTCTCCCGCTTTTACCGCAAAGTAGGGCCGGAAGAAGCTCTGGTACGCACGGGTGTTGGTAATTTAAAGGTGGCCAACGGAGAAGGGATCTTTGTGATCCCGGTTCTGCACCGGGCCGACCAGATGGACCTGTCTGTTAAGCGGATCGAAATTGCCCGCAAAGGGGAAGTTGGTCTGATCTGCCGGGATAATATTCGCGCTGATATCGAAGTCGCCTTCTTTGTGCGCGTCAATAATACCGCAAACGATATCCGGAATGTGGCCCAGTCGCTGGGGTGTAAACGAGCCTCCAGCCGCGAAGCACTGGTAGAGCTGTTTGATGCCAAGTTTTCCGAAGCCTTGAAGACCGTCGGTAAACATTTCGACTTTGTCGAACTCTATAACGAACGGGATAAGTTCAAGGAAGAGATTCTGAAGATCATCGGGACCGACTTGAACGGCTATGTGCTGGACGACTGTGCCATCGATTACCTGGAACAGACGCCCCTGGAAAAACTGAGCCCGACCAATATTCTCGACGCCGAGGGGATCAAGAAGATCACCGATCTGACAGCACGCGAGCATGTGTTGTCCAATCATATTACCCGCGAAAAAGAGAAGACCATCAAGAAACAGGACGTGGAAGCCCAGGAAACGATTCTGGAACTGGAACGTCAGCGTGTCGAAGCAGTCGAAAAACAGACCCGGGAAATCGCTTCATTAACCGCTCGTGAGCATGCAGAAGCACGTCGAGTGGAACACGAAGAACGGCTGAAAGCAGAAACGGCCCGTATTCGTACCGACGAAGAACTGGCGATTGCCGAAGAAAATAAACTGCGTCAGGTGATTGTGGCTGAAAAGAGCAAACAGCGTACGGAAGCTGTCGAAACCGAACGTGTCGAAAAAGATCGCCTGCTGGAAGTCACCGAACGCGAGCGCGTTGTAGGGATTGCCGATATCGAAAAAGACAAAGCCATTGAAGTGGAAAAACGCAATATCCAGGAAGTGATCCGCGAGCGGGTTATCGTGGAACGGGCCGTTGTCGAAGAGGAAGAACGGATCAAGGATACACACGAATTTGCGACAGCAGATCGTCTGAAGCAGGTCACCGTCACCAGGGCGGAAATGGAAGCCCAGGAAAATCTGGTCAAGGAAGTCAAGGCTGCAGAAGCTCAGAAATCGTCTGCCGAACTGCTGGCAGAAAAAGTGGTCATCGAAGCGGAGGCAGATAAGACGGCAACCGAGAAGAAATCGGATGCGATCAAAGTCATGGCGGAAGCCAAGACAGCCGATGGAGCTGCCTTGGGACTGGCAGATGCCCAGGTCATGATTGCCAAAGCGACTGCCACCGAGAAGACAGGTCAGGCCGAAGCCAACGTTCTGATTGCCAAAGCAGAAGCAACCGAAAAGACCGGAACAGCGGAAGCCAAAGTCATGCAGCTCAAGTACAGCTCGGAAGCGACTGGTATTGTAGACAAGGCCAAGGCGATGAAACTCTTCGATGGAGTCGGCCGCGATCACGAAGAATTCAAGATCAAAATCAACAAGGAAAAAGATATCGAACTGGCGGCAATCGCTGCCCAGCAGGAAATCGCAGAGGCCCAGGCGGGTATTGTCGGCGAAGCATTGAAATCCGCCCGCATCGATATCGTCGGTGGCGAAACGACGTTCTTCGATAAGATCGTGGATTCGATCAAGAGTGGTAAATCGATCGACCGTTTCGTTCACAACAGTGAAACGCTGACGGACATTAAGAATACGTTCTTCAATGGAAATCCGGATTACTTCGAAGATCAGCTCCAGACCTTTATTTCCCGGTTTGGCATGTCCTTCGAAGATGTCAAGAACCTTTCGATTGCCGCTTTGATTTCTCAGATGCTGGTTCAGGCGGAAGGGGAAGAAGATCGATCGACTCTCAATCGCCTGCTCTCGACTGTGAAAAATCTCGGGATTGCAGATAAAAAAGTGTCTTCCTTCCTGAAGACCAAGGTGGAAAAGTAGTCATCAGACTCACTTCATCTAATGCATCATTCAGTCGGCTGTCTCTCCGGGAAAATAAGTGTTCTGGAGAGAACGCCGATTGAAGTCGGTCCTGTCGTCTGCAAAAATAAACAGTAAAGTGTTTCCCGGGAAATCGATTCCAATGGCTGATTTGAAAAATGATTCAGAAGAGACTGCAGAGGGCAATGCAGATGCCATTGCCCTGGAGAGCAGTACCTACGAAATTATTCAAAATCGACTGAGGAGTCACGGGAAAGAACTTCAGGCCCGCTTAGGGAAGCTGAATGAACTTCGTAAAGAAGTATTTGGTTCGATTGAAACCCGTCTCATTGGCAGTGACCGGATTACGACCGAACATAATTGTGTACCCCGCGATATGCTGGCTGTCGGAAATCGTTTCCTGTTTGGCTATAACGTCAATTTTGGATTGAAGACCGAAATCAGCCTCAGTGATGTTTTTGCCGTTTATGAATTCAAAGAGGGCACCTATCATGCCCTGCCTCTCGATCTGATTCGCGACGCTGCATTCGAAAAAGATTTCAAAGACATCTACCGCTACTATAAAAAAGCCACTTTTGCGAAGTTCTTCGTGAAAGGACCTTTTTTATATATGCTGTTTAAGGTCGGAGATGGCCCGAAGGATTTCAAATCCTTCAAGTGGGCCTTCCAGAGTGATCAGCTGGTTTACGTTGATAACCGCAGTGATCATGAAGTTCAATATCCCGCACAGCAGGAGTTTCAGTGGACGCGCACACATCGTGATCTGCATTACGCAGGCCTGCATCCTCATGTTTCAATTGATGACCGATTGTTCGTCGAAACCGTGGGCGGCGATCTGACGATCAAAATTGAGAACAACACCGAAACCGGGGAAGGCATCTACTCTGAACCGGTCGACGATCCGGACCAGATTCTGGATGATGCGGAAATCTTCTATGCCCTGATCGGGTCACTGATTCTGCTGAAAATCAAACCCTATAAAGAAACGAAGTATCGCTACTTCATCTACAATGAAAAACTGCAGAAAGCCCAACGGCTTGATTCCATCAAGGATGCCTGTATTCTGCTTCCCGATGATCATGGCCTCGTGTTTTCAAATGGCTATTATCTGCAGAATGGCGAATCAAAAACATTCGAAACCGATCTGCAGGATATGCTCTACCAGGAGCGAATTGCTTCTCCCAATGGCGAAGACTTTCTGTATGTGTTTTATCAGCCTGAGCAGGGGGCCTATGTCCTGTTGCAGTATAACCTGATCGAACAGAAGCTCGATACGCCTATGATCTGCCACGGGTTTACCCGGTTTGAAGGCGGAGAGCTGATCTGCTTTTCCAGGCAGGATGAACCGCAGAAACATCATATGCTGCAACTCTGGAAAACACCCTATATTAGCGATTCGTTTCAGATACCTCATAAGCAGGATTCGTATCTGAATAAAATTGGGAATAAAGATATCGTGCGTGGCATGGCAGAATGTCACGAGTTGCTGGGACTGATCAATCGTAAAGATGCCTATGAAAATCTGTATGTGGATCTGGTGAAAGTCTCCGGCGATGTCCTCGATTCCTATTTCTGGATCAATCAGGAGGATACTTTTGCGCCGGGAGAAGTCGTACTTGAAATCAAACGCGCTGCGGAAGCTGCTGTCACCGAATACGAAAAAGTGCTCCAGCTGCGTCAGAATACAAAACAGAAGACCGCTGAAGTTGAAAAGTTCACCCGGCAGACCTTAATTGAAATTGATCATCGTCGATTTGACAAAATCGACGACTTCGTACAGAGTCTGGCCAGTCTGAGAAGCCTGCGAGGCGATGTAATCTCGCTGCGTGACCTGCGGTACGTTGATCAAGGCCTGGTCGAGAAGCTGGAAAAGAGTGTCAGCGAAAAGAACGAAAAACTCGCTACACGCTGTGTTTCTTTCCTGATGCGGGACGACGCGCTCAAACCGTATGCAGATCGGATTGTAAATGCGACAGCACAGATCGAGGCGGTCGAGAAAGTTGCCGACGCGCGGAAAGTAGAGGAAGAGATCGAAGCCAGTTCAAAAGAACTGGAAATGCTGATTGAGATCGTCAGTAACCTCAAGGTGGAAGATACGACTCAGCGCACCGCGATTATCGATAATATCTCCACGAACTTTTCGAAAATCAACCAGTCCCGGGCTGCCCTGAAACGCCGCATTAAAGAATTGATGTCGGTCGAAGGAGTGGCAGAGTTCAACGCGCAGATGAAGCTGTTGAATCAGGGGGTGGTGAACTATCTTGATGTCTGTGACTCACCTGAAAAATGTGATGATTTCCTCACAAAACTGATGATTCAGGTCGAGGAGCTGGAAGGACGTTTCGCTGAGTTCGATGAGTTTGTCGAACAGTTGACTGAAAAACGGGAAGAAATCTACGCAGCGTTTGAAACGCGTAAACTGGCGATTGTCGAAAGCCGCAATAAGCGGGCGAATTCACTGGCGAAATCTGCGGATCGCATTCTGACAGGCATTCGCAGTCGCGCAGAACAGTTGAAGACGATCAATGAGATCAACGGCTATTTTGCTTCGGATCTGATGATCGATAAAGTCCGGGACATTGTACGTCAACTGGGTGAGCTGCAGGATACGGTCAAGGTTGATGATATTCAGGGCCGGCTGAAAAGTATTCGCGAAGATACCGTCAGGCAGTTGAAAGACAAGCAGGAGCTGTTTGTCGATGGCGAAAATATCATCAGGCTGGGGAACCGTCAATTTACGGTAAACCGCCAGGCACTGGATTTAACCACGGTCTTTCGTGATGACAGCCTGCAGTTGCATTTGACGGGAACCAATTTCTTTGAAGAAATCGAAGATGAACGCCTGCTGGCAACCAGGGAGGTCTGGGACCAGGAAGTGGTCTCAGAAAACCGGGATGTGTATCGCGTAGAGTATTTGACATATTGTCTGCTGAAGTCGGTGGAGGCCGACCCGGATCAGTCTCTGATGTCACTCTTAAAACTGTCCGATGAAGAACTGCTGGCGTACATTCAGAAATTCATGGGGCTACGCTACAGTGAGGGCTATATTAAAGGGGTGCACGATCAGGATGCTTTGCTGCTCTTGAAGTCACTGTTGAAAATCAAACCCGCTTTAGGGCTTCTGCGTTACCAGTCTGCTGCCCGGGCACTGGCCGGTTTATACTGGAACTACTTTTGTGACCCTGATACAAAAACGCTGTTTGAAACCAAGTTGATCGGCTTTGGCAGTGTAATGCAGGTCTTTCCTCAAACAGGTCAGCAGCAGTATTACATCAATGAACTCAGGCAGCAGCTTTCTCTGTTCGTTCAGCAGATTACCTGTCTGGACCAGGCTCTGGTATCCGAAGCTGCCGAGTACCTGTTTCAGGAACTGGTGCATGGCTCTACTTTTGTCATCAGCAAACGAGCAGCCGATCTGTATCATGAATTTGAAAAATATCTGAAACACAACAACGCAGCCAAACGACTCAAAGACAGTCTGGCTGCCACAAAAGAAAATCCAGTAAACTGGTTTCTTTTGGCGCGTGACTGGGTTCAGGCCTACCTGGATTATCTTGATTCGGAAGAAGACTTCGATTATCTGGACGAAGTGGCATTGCTGCTGTTGAATGAGAAACTGGACCGAAGTCGCCTGATTGACGCGACAGTGACCGAACAGATACCGGGCTTCTCAGGCTCGCATGCACGCATCCGGAATGGAGAATACCACCTGCACTTTAATCGCTATTCAAAGCGGCTGGCAGAATTTCAATCGGTAAATGTTCCACGGTATGAGTCCTATTTGTCTCTCAAGAAAGAGATCGTCGATCGGACGCGTGATGCCATGCGACTCGACGAATTTCGGCCTCGCGTGCTGACATCGTTTGTACGAAATCGACTGCTGGATGAAGTCTACCTGCCTGTCATTGGAGACAATCTGGCCAAGCAGATGGGAGAAGCAGGCGAAAATAAACGAACCGACCGGATGGGCCTGTTGATGCTGGTTTCTCCGCCGGGTTATGGTAAGACGACATTAATGGAATACATCGCCAATCGCCTGGGGATCATTTTCATGAAGATCAACGGGCCTGCACTCGGGCATCAGGTGACTTCACTCGATCCGGCTGCGGCACCCAATGCCGGGGCCCGGGAGGAAGTGAAGAAGCTCAACCTGTCGCTGGAGATGGGTGATAACGTCATGATCTATCTGGATGACATTCAGCACTGTAATCCGGAATTCCTGCAGAAGTTTATTTCACTCTGTGATGCGCAGCGGAAAATTGAAGGTGTCTACAAGGGGGAGACGAGAACTTACGATTTACGTGGCCGCAAGGTCGCCGTCGTGATGGCCGGAAACCCGTATACCGAGAGTGGCGAAAAGTTTCAGATTCCGGACATGCTTTCGAACCGGGCAGATATCTATAACCTGGGTGAAGTAATTGGCGAGCATTCAGATGCCTTCGAAATGAGTTACCTGGAAAACTGCATTACTTCGAATCCCGTGCTCAATCAGCTCTCCTCACGGAGCCAGAAAGACATCTATACGATCATCCAGATGGCCCAGGACGGGACCGGCGAACGGGGAGACCTGGAAGGCAACTACTCGGTGGAAGAACTGAACGAGATGGTTTCCACAATGAAGAAGCTGATTCGCGTGCGCGATGTGATTTTGAGTGTGAACCGCGAGTATATCCGCTCGGCGGCTCAGTCAGATGATTATCGTACGGAGCCTGCTTTCAAACTGCAGGGATCCTACAGAAACATGAACCGCATCGCTGAAAAAGTTTTTGCAGTCATGAATGATAAAGAACTGGAGAGCTTAATTGTTTCCAACTACGAAAACGATGTTCAGACTTTGACATCAGATGCAGAAGCCAACCTGCTGAAATTCAAGGAGCTGATGGGCATCTTATCTGAAACTGAGCAGGAACGCTGGAATGAAATCAAAAAGTCGTTCCGGAAAAATCAACAGCTCAGAAGTGTCGGCGGGGAAGAT
>PAJV01000016.1:0-165000 GCA_002706765.1 Gimesia sp. | reverse complement strand
GCATCTATGTCGGGAATTTACTGGTTTCCGGAGAAACGTTTCATGAATTGAATCTGAATGTTCCGGATCTGGCTCGTGTGCGGTCTCTCAGTACATCGCGTCACGATGACGAATTCAACGTCGGTGTGGCGTTTGTGTTTCCGGGCAAATCCAGTGATCGAAAACTTCAAGTGACCGCCCGACTGCGGGATGAATGTGGAAATATACTGCAGAGTCAGTCACGCATCTGTGGTGATGCCCGGAATAATCCGGGGGATATTTACTTCAGTTACATGGCACCGGCACGATTTAATAGCCATGAAATTTGGTTCAAAGGTTGTGAGCATCTGCAGATTCATCGAGTCGAAGTGACTCTGATGGAAGTGAAGGAAGCCGGCGAATAATCTGCTGCCGGGCGAACTGGTCGGGAGCGATTCTTAAAAAACTGGCGAATCGGTTACTTTTTCCGTGATGTTTGTTACTGAATTCCGCCTGAGTCAATGGCTGCCAGAATTCCTCGAAACAGGGGATCAGCCAGTCTGGAAGTCCAATATTCTGGGTGGCGTTGCACCCGGAGATCATCCGATCTCAAAACTCAGGTTCCTGTTTAAATCGGTAAGGTAACATTGATGAATCTCACGGACCGCAAGCCGACGTTTATCCGGTGGTACCAGTCGTTTATGGCTATCCCCCGGATGCCTTACATCGCTTTTATGGTGGCAGCGGTCATCGCAACTTCAATTGTGCTTATGGTCCTGATGCTGGCTGGGTCCACCTTCACGTCGATTCTGTTATTTTTGTTCGCTCCGCTCTGGTTGCCGGTGGTGGCGGGAGACTTGGCTCTCATGTACTGGATTGAGAAAGAGCGCCCGTTTCGACCATCACTTGTGCTGCGTCTGCTCATCCTGACGTTGATCATGGAGGGGGTCTATCACTTCAACCATTACGTAAATCCTCCTGCAAAACCACCTCATTCGTCGATCTATGAAGAAACAATGAACCAGGTGCTGTTTATGAGCCTCTGGGGGGCTCAGTGTGTGCTGCTGTTCATTCTCGAACCGGGGTTGCGCTGGTGGCAGCGTTGGCGACTGGGAGACAAGACCGATTCCTTCTTCAGCCATCCTCTGTCTTGAGTTTTTCCTGCAACTGCTTCACATCCTGTTTCAGTTTGCGGATGCGCTGGTTGTTCGTGCGGACGTTATACACCAGGAAATACACGACAAAAAACAGCAGAACATCGAAAAACGTCATTGGTGGCTTCCGTCTGTGAATCGGGTGAAGGTGGAAAGCTTTGATCAGGGCCGAAACAGCATACACAGACAATGCCGAAGAGGATCAGACTTTTTGTGCCATCGAGGTCCGTTATGCTGTTAGTGTTCCACGCAGCAGGTCGCAGAAATTCAGAAGCCGGGCAGGCGGCAGTCGACAGGCGGGCATTTTGTGATTTTTCCCTTATATCGCGGGTTTTTTACGTAAGAAACAGGTGAGGCTGTGCGCTCTGTTCCGATTGCTGCTGGAAAAATCGGTAGTGCTGTTGGCTGAAGTTCCGTTAGAGAAGAGAGCCGAAATATGCTTCCCAGGCCGCCGGAATGCCGGTTCTGGGGAAAAACAGGCAGAAATTCAGGCATTATTTGCGTTGAGCCGAATCTTGGATTACAATAAGATCTTTACAGGTTCTGGACAAATCTATCGGTGAAATAGTTAATTGATAATTGACTTATGCGTTACCGGTATAGAAAATATAATAGAGTCAGGCCTTTTCGTTCACGAAAACAGATACCCGATCCCGTCATCAAAGCATCAGGCTGGGGTAGCGACAATCACATTCAGGGAGTTATCGATGCGCAACTTCGTAGCAGATTCCAAGCACTCATCCCGCCGTGGATTTACTTTGATTGAGCTTCTGGTGGTCATGGCCATCATCGCGCTGCTGGCAGCCATGCTGCTGCCTGCAATTCAGCGCGCCCGCGAAAGCGCCCGTCGGACACAGTGTATCAACAACCTGAAACAGCTCAGCCTGGCAGCTCATAACTATGCCAGTTCGTTTCGCAGTTTCCCCTCGGGCTGGGTTCAGCAGATCCTTCTGGATGATGATGGTGAAGAAATAGATGGCCCGGATAATGCCAACGTCAATTTCAGTGAACCTGCCATGATTCCGGTCGACACGGACACCAGTCAGTCAAGTCAGTATCAACTTACCGAGTGGGAACTCTCTCCCTGGTGGGGCTGGCAGGCACTGATTCTGGGTGAAATGAATCAGGCGAATATCAACATCGATTTTGAAATCTGGAAATTTTCTGATGACAGTAAAAACGCCAGTACGGTCGGGATTGAAAGCTATATGTGCCCGAGCGCTTCTCTGCCTTCTGATCGTCCACGCGGTTTGGGATTCTCCAGCTATCGCGGTGTAGGCGGAGTCCTGCAGGGGTACTCCAATATCAAACCCTATAGTGGTAACTACACCGGAGGCATTTTTGGAAAGAACAGCGGAACCAAGTTTCGCGATGTTCCCGATGGGGAATCCAATACGCTTCTGTTTGGTGAAGGAAACTTTGGTTTCTGGGCAGACAGTCACAGCGCACTGGCAGGTTCCGTTGATCCGGCTTCCGGCTTGCATGAAGGCAAAAACTTTGATGGGGTTCCCTATCATTCGTCATCCGGCGCGCCTTATCACATGACTTTCGGTTCCTGGCACGATGATGTGATTCACTTTGCACTGGCCGATGGATCCGCAAAATCGATGGCAAAGAATATCGATGCCAACCTGTTCCGCCAGTTGTGTGTGCGGAATGATGGCGAACGTATGAACGGCGAGTGGTAAAAGAAATGCAGGTGATTCAAAATCGGAATTCACCTGTCAGGCACGTTCGAGAGGAAACGCAATCACTTGCTGCAGGGTCTGTTTGCCTAACGCAAGCATGATCAATCGATCCAGCCCCAGCGCGGTGCCTGCACATGCGGGTAACCCTGCTTCCATAGCCTGCAGGAGATAGCTTTCTGCAGGCAGGACAGGGCGATGCTCCTGTTTTCGGATGGCAGACTGCTGCCTGATCCGTATACGCAGCTCGTCTGCATCGGTCAGTTCATGGTAGCCGTTACAGATTTCCACGCCGTGCAGGTAGAGCTCAAAACGCTCCGCGACCCCTTCCGGACCCAGGTCCTTACCCTGCCGGATACGCGCCAGGGCGGCTTGCCGGGCCGGGTAATCGTAGATGAAGACGGCTCGTTTCTCACGCAGCGCCGGTTCGATCAGTTCCACCAGCAGCAGGTTCTGCCAGGCCTGGCAGTCGTTGATGTCAAATTCCGAGGGGACTGAAATCTGACGATCGCGGGCGACCTGCTCAAACTGCTCTGCCGTCGAATGTAATGCAGACAGACCGGCAAACTGTAGAAAAGCGGCTTCGTAACTGAAACGTTCAAACGGTGTCTCGGGTAAGGCCAGGCGTGTGGATGTGTCGCAGAGGGCGGTGGCCCGTTCATAAATCTGGCGCACCAGCGCTTCGACGAACGTCATCTGGTCGTGATGCGTTTCTCCCAGGCGATACCATTCCAGCATGGCGAATTCCGGATTATGCATCGCGCCGCGCTCGGCCTGTCGGAACGCGTGTGTGATCTGGTAAATCTGATCGGCACCTGCCGTCAGCAATCGTTTCATCGCGAATTCCGGCGAGGTCTGCAGATAGCGCAGTTCGCCTTCGGCAGCAGTTCCCTCTGTCGCGCACCATGTTGTCACAAAGGGATCGATATAGGCGTCGACCACGGTATCGCGGGAAAGGATCGGCGTTTCGACCTCCCAGTATCCCCGGGATTCAAAAAAAGTCCGGATCGCGCGCAGCAGCTGGCTGCGCTGCTGCAGCGTTTCAATGGTTGCCGTGGGCAGATAATTGGAGTCGGGCTGAATCATTGTTCGGGAGTTGCATGGGCTTCGCGTGCAAATAAGACGCGAATGGTTTCGATGCGTTTCCGGTTCACCCCCAGGTCCGAATGACCGATCCGGGAGGCTGAGCGGACCTGGATTACATTCTGACCGGGATCGAACAGAAACTCAACGTCATCCACAAAGCCAAATACGAGAGAACGAAATTCGGCCCGCAGGTAATCGTCCTCCTGGGCGACAATCCGGCATCCCCGCTGTTGCTGCAGTACCTCCAGGAGATGCTGGCGGGCCTCTGCTGTCGCTCCGGTATATTTCAGCGGTGCAATCTGATGCTGTTCGTCCTGATCCTGCGAACAGACGCAGTTGGGAGAATCGGGACAGGGGGCGAGTCTGCCGTCGATGGCACCTGGCCGGGCCGCCGGTTCAGACATCCAGTTGATACCCAGAATCAGCAGGTAAGCGACGAACAAAAATAAGACGCACCAGAAAATCAGCATGTTTCTAGAGCCCATCACATTTAACCATAGCGTCTTTCAATCGATTCTACCTGGTCCCAACAGCCCTGGAGAGGCAACCGTCAAACAGGCCCCTGTCTCCAATCCGGCTCCTGTGAGATGAGGTCTGTGGATTGCTGTTTACGGTTCTTGATCCATTTCGGAATCGGGAGCCTGAATCGGAGCGATCTCATCTGACTGTGGCTGCCGTCCTGGTTTTTTAAACAGATCATCTTTCAGAGATTGTAGCTGTTCATCCTCTGCAGACAACTGTGCCCACTGTTCAGAAAGGGAATCCACATCGTGATTCAGAGACTCCAGAGAAAACTTCTGTTCTTGCGGCGGATTCTCTGCCGGAGATGACGCTGCTGCTGCTGCTGGCTGTTCTTTCTCATCAGGGAGTGGACATGACAGTAAATTGCGTGCTTCCTTCCAGCCTCTCAGGAACTGGGCCGTCGAAGCGATCGTGACAGCCAGGGCGGCCCATTTGAAGATGCCCAGGCTGTTGGATCCCCAGTATGCTTCTCCGAAAATGATCAAAGAGAACAGAATACAAAGCCCGCTCAATATTCCTTTAAAGATCAGATCCGTTTTCTGATGTTTGAGCGAATGCCGGGCGATGGCCATGCGGGCAGAATAATTGGCGACATCCCGGAAGGAATTCATGGCATTGCGGACGGCGTCTCTGTCCTGCTGATGTGCGGGGGCCTGGTTCAGGGTTGCCAGCTTCTCTTCCAGCGTAATGCTGGAATTATGTAATGCGGTTTCCGGACTGCCTGGGGGAGGCTGTAAACTGGAAGCGGTTTTCGTGACTGTTTTCTGACTGGAGTGCCCCGCCGAAGAATGGGGTTTGGATGCATATGTCGAGCCGGTTTTACCACGGGTACGTGCCAGCAGCTGTTCCATATAACTGGCGATGGAGTTGGAATCTGCTGCATCATCCAGTTCACTCTGCTCTGGTGTGTTTTCCTGTTGAGTCGGTTGCCCGGTGGGAGATGAATCGGAATGAGACTTTGTCGAGGTTTCGTCTGCAGCCGGTTTGTTGTCCTCTTTGAATAAGTCCAGCAGGCTGCTTGTTTTCAGTGGAACCGCCGGTTTGGATTCTGATTCCGCTTCGAGTTCCGATTCAGCATAGTCATTGATGAATGACTGCAACAGAGACCCTGATGCCGGTGTGTCCGATTCGGTGTCGGCGGATAACCGTTCATCTTGTTCGTCCTCTTCGGAAGGTGCCTGGTGCTGGGGAGTGTCATCAGCAACAGAGGAACTGTCGGGAGTTGTCAAACCGACTTCGGCCAGCAGGCTTTCCCGCTCGTCGAGCTGCTGTTCACGAATTTCTAAAATTCGTTCGCGGTCATCCAGTTCGCCGCGATCCTTTTCAAACTGGATCTGGTTCGATTTCAACTGATCTCTCTGGCGGGCAATTTCCTCACGATCGATACTCAGCTGGTCATGATCCATGGCCAGTTTTTCTTTTTCGTGAGCCAGATCTTCCAGAGCCGTTTGCTGATCAGCGGCTGCTGTCTGTTGCGTACGAAGTTCTTCTTCCCGGTTTGCTACCTGTTCTTCACGTTGTTTCAGTTCTGACTGCAGCTGTTCCAGTTCGGTTCGCAGTTGTTCTATTTCTTCCCGCTGCTGTTGAAGTTCCGCCTGCGCAGCGGCTGCCGATTCTTGCTCTGCTTCTGTCGGTTCACTTTGATCTGCCTGCGACTGCAGTTCCGCCTGGAGTTCGGTAACTTCCTGTTCCCGTGCCGTCAGTTCCGCTTCGCGGGCTTCGATTTCCTGTGCGCGGGCCGTAATTTCTTCCTGCTGACGTTCACAGGTGGTACGTTCTTTTTCAAGTTCTGATTTTAAATTTGAGAAATCGACGCGGTCTGTTTCCAACTGCTCACGCGCCTGTTCGAATTCAGACTGAGATTCCTGGAACGCCGCCAGTTCCTGCTCCAGTTCCTGTTTCTGGTTCGTAAGTGTGTCCTGTAAGGAATTCAATTCTTCCTGTTGAGTCGCGAGCTGCTTTTCCCGCTTGGCACAGGCACGTTGTTCATCCTGCAGTGTCTGTTGTTGACTCTCCAGCTCTGCTTGAGCGGTCTTCAACTGTTCCTGTTCATCCGCCAGTTGTGCCCGCTCACTTGCCAGCTGTTCCCGTTCCTGGTTGAGTTTCTCCCGTGATTCCTCAAGCGCTGCTGCGTTTTCAGTCTCTGAGAGCAGGCTGTCTTTCGATTCGTTAAGTTCAGACTCTTTTGATTCCAGCTCAGATTTCTGGTCGATCAGCCGTTGTTCCCGTTTTTCCAGATCCTGTTTCTGAAGATCGAGTTCCGCCTGGTACTGTTCCAGGCTGGCCTGCTGTTCATTCAGCTGCCGTTGATCTGCTTTCAGTTCATCCTGTTCCTCTTCCAGCGCCTGACGTGCGTTTTCCCATTCGGATTGGGCTTTCTCGAAGAGAAATTTCTGTTCTTCAAACGCAGCGGTCTCTTGATTGAATGCTTCCCGTTCTGCTTTCAGTGACTGCTGTTCGGCTTCGAGTCCGGTCGTGCGCGTGTTCAATTCAGACTGTAACTGCTCCAGGTGTTCCTGCTGTTCTGAAATCGTATTCCGGCTCTCGGAAATCTCGGCTTCCAGTTCTGTGAGCGCCTGACGCTTCTGCTCGGATTCCGTCTGCAGTGCCTCGGCTTGGGCCTGCGCTGCAGACAGTGATTCCTGTTGCAGCTGAACTTCAGTCTGCTGTGCTTCCAGTTGCCGTTGATTGTCTGCCAGCTGCTCCAGGTCATGCTGCAGCTGTTGCTGCTGCTGTTCCAGTTCTGTCTGTTGTTCACGTTGTGCAGCCAGTGCCTCCTGCTCGGAAGTAAAAGACTGTTGCCGGTGTTTTAATTCCTGTTCCAGATCCTGCAGTCGTTGCTGATCTGATGCGAGTGAGGCTTCCCGTTCTGCCAGCCGACCCTGTTCTTCATGTAACTGACGCTCCCGTTCAAGATTCAACTGCTCGATCTGATTTACAGAATGGTTCTGCTGCTCCTGAAGCCGGGCTGCTGCTTCCAGGTGCGCCTGTTCTGTTTCCAGCTCAGCGCGGGTAGCGGACTGCTGCGCTTCGAGGTCCTGCCAGGCATGCGCCAGTTGACGGGATTCCTCCGTCAGCGATTCCTGTTTCGACAGGAGTTCCTTTTCAAAGCGCGAGAGTTGCCGGTGCTGCTGGTCTACCTGTTTCTGTTGTGAAAGCAGGTGTGTCTGCTCGTGGGTGAGTTCACCTTTCAGCAGGTCGAGTTGCTGCAGCTTCTGATCCAGTTCCAGAATGGATTCGTCAAATGACCGTGAAGACGCATCAAATTGTGGCTGAGGCGGGTTCTGAACTGCCTGCTCTCTCTCTTCTGCCAACTGGTGCTGCAAACGTATCAGTTCGGATTCCTGTTGCTGCATTTCTTTCTGCAGTTCCAGCTGTTCTGTTTCGATCTGCTTAATCAGTTTCTGTCGTTCCTGCAGTGCGTTTTGAAAGCGTGCAATTTCCTTCAGTTCAGCAGGAATTTCAATCTGCCGGCTGTCGGCGGTAGTTTGTGGCTCGGGCTCTGAAGTATTTTCCGGGGCAGTGAACTGTTCGACGGAATCGACCTGGAATTCAATCGGGCCGATAAAAAACTTCATCCCGGCAGTCAGACGAAGCTGGCGCACGGGACGGTCGTTCGACCAGATGCGGGGATCGATGGCTTTCAGCAGAACCTCGAATTCACCTACCACAATCCGGCAATGTTGTTCGGCAATGCCGGGGACCTGGATCCGAATAGAGCAGGTGGCGGCAGCGCCGACCGTGTATTCTCCTGCGGTCAATTTCAGCGGTGGCAGATGATGAGTTAACGGCTGTAACGTAACCTGGAGAGAGGACTCACCAGTTGTTTGAGTGATCTGCGCCTGCGGGGATGATGTCGTTAACATCCTGATACTCCAAAAAATCGCG
Source organism: Gimesia sp. (assembly GCA_002706765.1). Classification (GTDB taxonomy): domain Bacteria; phylum Planctomycetota; class Planctomycetia; order Planctomycetales; family Planctomycetaceae; genus Gimesia. The sequence goes on along the minus strand of PAJV01000016.1, from coordinate 156,707 downwards.
TCATTTGATTTTTGAATTGAGTCGGAAAGTATCCTTACTGACCGAAATCGTGTGAGATCAACGTTGATGATTCAAAAAAGAAACATGGTATTTCTACTGGCATATACCTTGGGAAAGCGGGTCGGTCAAACTTTTGGTACTACCCAAAAGGAGGGAATTCTCTTAAATAAAAGTGTAGGGTGACTGGATACGGAAATACCGGTTGTAGTGGTCAAAAGAGGGCTGTTATTTCTGAAAAAACGAGGAATTTCAGACAATATTTCTGAACCATTGTCTCTCCACCGGAGACACCTGTGACATCTGCTGTCGGGTTGCCTATAATAGGGGGAGTCAAATTCTAATCTCCAATTCGGGGTAAAATCGTTTCGGGCAATACCTTACCTCACGCAAAACCGGTATCGTTTTTATGGCTGACTGGCTGAAAATTCCTTCGAAAAGCAAGCGTCGCGAGGAGGATATTCCTGAGCCTTATGAAATCGTGTGCGTGTGTGGCGTCAGCCTGTCGGGATATCGACGTAAAGCCCCGTATCGACATGCCTGTCAGCAATGCACTGAAAGCTATTTCATCCTTCCGCGGAACACGTATCCGGCTCCCAAGGCCCGTAAAAAGAAGAAGCAACTCCCTAAACAGCAGCAGCTTTCCGATTTTATTATGAATTCGGCATTGGTATCCCGCTTTCGGGAGCGGCACAAGCAGAAGCAGGAAGCATCGAATTCCGCAGCGGCAACCACGGCGGCAGAGACCAAACCGGAAATCTCTCCCTTTGAACTGCCCGCTCCCCGGACCCGCTTATTGACACCGTTCCGGGCGATCCTGTCAGGAATCATTCTGATCGTGGGACTGACCGGATACGGAATTCTGCACAGCCGCAAAATGGAGCAGGCCAGCGAAACACTCAAAACAGCTACCCAGACCGGGCAGGAACTGCTGGAACAGGAAGACCTGATCGGTGCCAACGCTGCCTACCAGAAAGCATTCGAGGCGTTAACTGTTCTGGATCGTACCGATCCGGCTGCCAATGATATCCGTCAGACATCACGCGAGTTGCTGGCGATCAATACCCAGGCGGGGTCACCACTGTTCGAAATGGCGGAAGAAGCGGTCGATCAAATCAAACAGTCGGGTCTCGACAGCTGGAAATCCCTGTTCGATGTGCGCTATGCGGATACTTGGATGATCTTTGAGGCGACACTCCTGCCCGTCGAAACACAGGAGAAAGTTCCCCATTCGCGGTATCGATTAAACCTGCCGGTACTGCTGGATGAATACACACTCTACCTGGATCTGATTTCGCCCACATTTGAAAAATACCTGGAAGCGCATCCGGGACAACCGGTTATTTTCGCAGCTCAAATCTCCGGGTTCAACCAGGATGCCAGTCGCCCCGATACCGGCATTATCGAACTGGATGGCGAAACCGCTTTTCTCTGGTCTCATCTGGATCTTTACAAACAGCTGGGGATCGAGTTTGATGAGTTTCAGAATCGCGCGCAGGTCGAAAACAGACTGAATCAACAATCCCGCTTTCTGGGGCTGACAGAATGAAGAAAACAGAAACCTGCCTGCGATGCGTCATTCTCCTGCTGGTTGTATTCAGCGTGCAGACGATTTCCCGCGCCGCCGACCGCAGCATTCAGAATTTTGTCAGCCAGCGGGAAAAGTGGGATAAGCTGCTTGGGGTTCCGCAGACCCTGGAAGGGCGGATCTCGACGTTCAACTCTCTTTCGCTCCGATTTCGTAACTGCCCGATTCCGTTTTACTATGCCGGCAAGACTCCCAGGCTGGATAACTCCGTACAAAATGTGGAGGTCACCGGCCACCTGGCGCGGGAGAATGGTCGCCTGCTTTTTAAGATTACCGATCTGGAAAAAATGCCGGACGACCTGGAGCATTTCGTCGTTGAAGAATCGAAAATCGATCTGACCAATCCTCGTGAATGGTATTCCCTGGGGGACTGGGCCAGCAACCGAGCGGACTTTTATAACGATGATGAACTTAAAAAACAGGCACAGGAAACATACCGCAAGGGAGTCAAAGCGGAGTACAACCAGCTGATCGTCAAACAGCCGGAAACCCTGCTCAAACTGGCTGACCGTGTGCGGGATTTTAAGCTACCCGCGCAACTCTCACGCGAGCTGCAGCATGAAGCGCTCGTGCTCGAATGGGAGCAGTTGCAGAAACAGTCCCAAGCCGATGAGAAGCCACTGCTCAACCAGCTTCTGAAACTATTCCCGATTGCGAAAACGCCTCAGGACAAAGACAATCCCCAGGAACGTGAGCAGTATCTGAAAAATCAGACCGAAATCTTTAAGCAGTCAGACGAGGCCAAACAAAACCGGTTACTCCGCTGGTTCTATGCAGAGATCGTACTCAAGGGCATTCTGAAAAATCTGGCGAAAGGGGGGAGCAACGGCTTTGAAATCGCGACTTCGATTGCGAAAGAACTTCCCGAACGAACCGACCTGGTTCAGAAGTACCAGGAGATGCAGCTCGATTTTGATTTCAATCGTGTAGAAGAATTACCGCGTCAGTATGTGCTTGATCTGTCTCAGGAATTTCAGAAGCGGGGCAATAAGGACAAAGCAAAACAGACGCTGGTAAACTGGATTGAGTCCCGCCGCAAAAAACTGGACCCCAACGACGCAGATGGTCGAGTGCGGCTGGCCCGCGATCTGATGGAGTTAACCGACGATAAACAGGCCGCCGCCAAAGTGCTGTTGCGCGCCTGGGAACTGAATCCCAAATCGACGGAAGCATCCGTCCTGCTGGCAAGGCTGGGGTTCATGCTGCAGAAAGATCAGTGGCTCAATCCGGAAGAAGTGAAAGAGTTCCGGGATGACCCGATCCGCAGGGCGATACGAAACGGAACCGTGGTCGCAGGAATGAACCGGGATCAGGTCCAGAAAGTACTGGGGGCACCCACCCAGATCGGCCGCAGTATCTCGGGAAGCAAAATCAACGAACTCTGGATTTACGGGGAAGCCAGCAGTCAGTCCCTGGTGATCCAACTGGCCCGCAAGCGCCGTTCCGACGAATTGACGGTGGTTCGCATCAGGAACGCACAGATGTCTGCTGCTCCTCTCCCCGAAGCAGCAGATGCGGTAGAATAGCGGTCGACTTGGTAATTGAAGATCTAGACGAGGATGAAATTCGGTTCATATTCGGCAGTTTGAAACAATCAACATTGTCAGAATTCCGGTCAGCCACTATGGTTTAGCTCGATTTCATCCTGAGTGATCGTACTCAAATCAGTGAGCAACTCCCCCGGGAGCTACTCCCGCATTTATTGCCCCTCTGCAAGGATTGTAAGTGGTGTCTGAAACGGAATTGAAGACGGAAGAGTTACCTCCCCTGTATCAGGATTCTTCCTTCTGGGGTATGACAGTCACTCAGTTCTGGGGCGCCTTCAACGACAATCTGTATAAGCAGCTGGTATTACTGTTTTGTGCGCAGCAGGCGCTCCAGCTGAATACCGATGATCAGCAGGGGACCGCGCTCGCCGTGTTTGCACTGCCGTTTGTGTTTTTCTCCGGACTGGGGGGCTGGTATGCGGACCGTCACACCAAGCGGACGATTGTCATCGCCTGCAAGGTTGCCGAAATCATCATTGCGCTGCTGGCGATGGCCGCTTTTTTTACCGGCTCTTTATTACCACTGTTGATTGTTCTGGGATTACTCAGTACGCAGAGTGCGATTTTTGGCCCCGCGAAGTATGGTATTCTCCCTGAAATGCTCCGCGATGATGATCTGCCTCAGGCGAACGGCATCATTCAGATGACAACCTTCATCGCTATCATCTTCGGCATGGCGTCGGCGGGCTTTGTCAAACAGGCCTTCCCCGATCAGCTCTGGAAAACCAGTTATTTCTGTATCGGCATCGCCGTGATCGGTACCATTGCCTCGTTCTGGGTTCGTCGAACTCCGGTGGCTCATCCCGGTCTGCCTTTCAGCCGCTCGACAGTCGGCATTGATGCCGAAACCCGCGGGATGCTGCGGAATGATCGTCGGCTGTTATCGGTACTGCTGATCTCTTCGGTGTTCTGGTTCGTCGGCGGGATCGTCCAGCCGCTGGTGAACATTTTTGGTATCGGTCAACTGCACATCAGCGAAAGCCGCACGAGTCTGATGGCCGCCTGCATGGGCGTGGGCATTTCACTGGGCTGTGTCGTAGCGGGCCGCGCGTCGCGGAAGCGGGTGAACTTCAAACTGGTGACAATCGGAGCCTGGGGACTGGTTGTCTGCCTGGCGGCGATGGCAGGCTTTGGCTGGTGGGCAACTCCCGAAGCAGGCGAAACCCTGCAGCAGAACGATGCGTCTCTTTGGGCATCATTTATTCCGCTGAGCACGACCGAGTGGCTGGCGCGGGGTGTGCTTACGCTGCTGGGGTTCTTTGCGGGACTATTTGTCGTACCGCTGCAGGTGGAACTGCAGACGCGTCCCCCCAAATCGCTGAAGGGGCGAATGATTGGTGCGATGAATCTGATTAACTGGATTGGCATTGTGCTTTCCGCGTTGTTTTTTGGCATCTTTACCAAGGCCTTAAGCGCGATCAACTGGCCGATGAGTAATGTCTTTCTGTTCCTGGCGGCGGTGATTCTGCCGATTGCCATCCTGTATCACCCGAAAGACGAAGTATTATCTCACAATCGCGCCTGAAGTTTCCAAACTTTCACTTGACCGTTCGCCTGCATGGCTCAGAATTACAAAAGAGCGACTCTTACTGTTTTTAAGACTGGACTGTGATGACCCGAGAATTTGAGTTTAATCCCGCCAATGTCAACACAATCCTCTCCCAGACCTGGCGGCATCTGCAGGCCGCTGTCGAGACAGAGACGCATGCCTGGCGGCTGGGAACTCTGGCCACCGTTTCTGAGGGGCGACCCCGTGTCCGGACCGTCGTGTTACGGGAGATTCAGCAGGAACGCCGGGAACTGATCTGCTACACCGATCGACGATCCGATAAGATCAGCGAACTGGAACAGACTCCCTGGATGGAGTGGGTGAGCTACGATGCGACGACGCGGGTGCAGATCCGCATGCGTGGAGAAGCAACGGTTCATACGAATGATGACGTCTCAGCCACCTGTTGGGAAAACAGCACTCCCGAACATCGTCGCGGCTACATTACGGTGACTGAGCCGGGGACCAGAAGTGAGAGCCCCGAACCGAACCTGCCCGATTATCTGTTTGACCGTCTGCCCAATGACGAAGAAGCGCAGTTGGGGTACGAAAATTTTGCCGTCATCGTTTGCCGCATTGATCATCTCGACTGGCTGCAACTCCGCCGCAACGGTCACCTGGCGGCCCAGTTCCTCTGGACCGACAAATGGGAAGGCCACTGGAAATTTGCCTGAGAGTCTGCTCAAATAGAAGCTCTGTTTTGAGTGTAACCCATTTCTTTCAGGAAAAATCGTCATGTCCTGGCAACGCTGGATTTCCATCGGACTGGTTCTGGGCCTGCTGCTGCTGGCGTTCGGCTTGATTATGCCGGCCATCTTTCAGGCTCGTGAAGCAGCACGCCGCAGTACTGCCAAAAATAATCTCAAGCAGATTGGCCTGGAACTTCATAATTACAACGACACTCATCGCTGCCTGCCGCCCGGCGGAACGATCCGCGAGGACGACACCGCGATGCAGGGCTGGATCGCCATGATGATGCCGTTTCTCGACGCCAGCCCGTATTACAGTTGGCTGGATTTTAACGATTCCTGGCAGAGTACATCCAACCGCTATGTGTTCGATCAGAGATTACCCGTTGTTTTAGTACCCGGCGTCGAACAGCATTTTACCGATTCCGGTTTTGGCCTGACGCAGATCATGGGAAATCCGAATCTGCTGCATCGCAACAGTGATGTGACTTTCGAAGAAATGACAAACGGTACGTCGTTTACCTGGCTCGCCGGCGAAGTGACCGGTGATTTTCAACCCTGGTGTTACCCATTCAACTGGCGACCGCTGGGTACAAAGCTGTGCCAGGGACCAGCCGGCTATGGTCGCCCCGACTGGGGCGGCGGGCATCTGCTGTTTGCGGACGGGCATATCAAATTCTTCACAGACGCGACGTCGTCTCGAATGCTGCAACGCTACGATGCGGCACCCCCTGTCGCGACGAAAGCAGAGACTGCCGTGCCAAAAAAAGTTTTTCAGACAGGCGAATTTCACTGGGACCGCATCGATCTGCAGTCCGATCCTCAAGGGCGGGATGAATATTTTGCAACAAGTCTCAGCAGTTCTACTGACGTTTTACTCAAGCTCAATGTGTACAGCCAGATTTTATTGACAGAAGAAGGACAGAAGCAGCCGAAGAGCTATCTGAAAGGCCCGCAGTTTCTACTGGAGATCGATTCCACCACGGACATCGCAGCCGCTCTCAAGGCAACCCCCCTCGCTGCTGCGGCAACTCCCGAGCAACTGGCAGCGAATGTGAAAACGCTGCAGGCACTGCAGAAACAGTTGCACAAATAAGCTCTGCCCGACAAGGGTATTGTTTCTCCCTTGTTTCAGGCACTATGATGAGAGAAGTGTGAAAAATCCAATGGTCCCCGAGTATCCCCGCGGGAGGATCTGAAACATGACCAGACAACGTTGGTTGGAACTGGGAGTCGTTGCTGGCATCGTTCTCTTGTTGCTCGCCCTCCTGCTGCCGGCGGTGCATCGGGCCCGCGAAGAGGCTCGCAAGTCGTCATCAAAGAATAACCTGAAGCAGATCGGCTTGGCACTGCACAATTATCATGAAACGCATCGATGCTTACCCCCCGGAGGAATCATTCGCGAGGATGGAGTAGCCATGCATGGCTGGATGATCATGATCATACCCTTTCTCGATGCCAGTCCTTTATACAATATGATTGATTTTAATGAGCCTTGGGATCGTCCGCATAATTGGACGGTGTATGAATTTCCTATTCCCTCATACCAGATTTTTGGAGTCGACACACATTTTACCAGCACCGGCTATGGACTGACTCATTATCTGGGGAACCCCAATCAGCTACATCGCAATAGTCATGTCACCTTTGACCAGATGGAAAACGGCATCGAGAATACCTGGCTGATTGGTGAAGTGGCAGGGAATTATCAGCCTTGGGGATATCCTTTCAACTGGCGCCCACTGGGAACCAGACTATGTAACGGACCAGACAGTTTCGGTCACTTTCCCTGGGACGGCGGTCATTTGTTGCTGGCGGACGTTAGTGTTACTTTTTTTTCGAATGAGACTTCTCCTGAAATTCTCAAACAATTGATGGGGGCACCGCCCATTCCCACGTCTGAGCAGACAGTGACCCCGGATAAACGGTTTGAAACAGACGATATCAAAAGGTACGAAGTCAAACTGCAGTCTGACTCGGATGGGCGGAACATCTATTATGTGCGGGGTCTTCAGAATTCAGAGGAAAAATTGCTACGTATGGAAGTCCTTTCACTGGTCGATTACGAGAAAATTCAAACGGAAGAACCAAGGTCGAAAGGGGGGCCATATCCCGAGTTGCTTTTTCGTGTAGATCGGAATACAGACATCACAGCCAGGCTGAAGGAGTCATCACTCTCGGAAGATTCTACTCCCGAGCAGCTGGCAGCGAATGTGAAAACGCTGCAGGCCCTGCAGAAACAGTTGCCGTAAGTCGGAGTCATGCTAATGGGATTTCGAATTTAAATCTTGCCACAGGTCTGCCGAGATGTTCCACTGTTGCCTGGGAAAAGTCGGGTTTGTTGTACGTAGTCAGAGATCTGGAAATCATGAATCACAAATCAGAGGCAGCATCGAGTCCAGATCCGACCTCCGGTGAGCAGTGGATCCGGGAAGCACCGGCTTCGCTGAAGCAGACCAGATGGGGATTGAATCTGGTCGTGTATGGCAGTGCGCTCGTCTTTCTCGCGGCGGTCGGTGTGCTTTATTTTCTGTTTGGAACCGAAATGCAGTCGCTGGTGATGAACGTTCTGCCTGTCATGGGGTTCTCGGGAAATCTGATGATCCTCGTCGGCAGCATATTTTGTCTGTCGGTTCCGGAGCAGACCCGTGCCCGCAGATTACTGATCGGGGCGGTGGTGGGCTTTGGCTGCAAATTGATTTTTTCCGGATCGGTCTTTTTTGATCCCGGAATACTGGGGCTGCCTCTGGCTTTGTTCCTGAAGCTGGCTGGTAACATAGGATTGATTCTGTTTGCCCTGGCTCTGAGAAAACTCCTGTTGTATGTCAATCGTCCGGAGCAGATGTTCAAAGTCTATTGTCTGTTGGGATCAACCGTGCTGTTTCTGATGGGATCATGGTGCATGGAACTGGTGGCTGACCTGGGACTGGTGGAATTCACCTTGATCGCGATTTACTCGGTGATGCTGGTCGGGTTGTTCCTGTATCCCTGTTTTGCAGGCAGCCTGAAGAAAGTACTACGGTAAATCTGGACACACGCTGGTAATATTCGCCTGCTCGACGTGTTCCCGGACTGATTTGGCCCGAATTAAGGCTCTGGAAATCGAAAATCTGAATTTCTTTACACTGAAACGGGCCAGAGCCGGGGGATCAGCTTGACGCATAAATTCAGGGGCAATATACTCGCGCGATGGACTTGTTTATCTCGTTGTGAGAGAATAAGTTTGGGACTGTTTCATATTTACTGCGAGAGACTCTGATGAAGAGCGAACATAGACACGAACTGCAAACCAATGACCTGGGGAAACTGGTACATCAGGCGGAACCTTATGTCGAAACCTATGGCGTCAAAGCCCTGGTAATCGCCGGGGTGCTGCTGGTGCTGGTGATTGGTTATTCTTTCTGGAAAACCAGTCAGACCTCGCAGGAAGCAGAAGCCTGGACCCGTCTGGCTGCCGCCGGTTCGACCGAAGATTTTGAAAACGTCTACGATGAATTTCCCGGCACAAACGTCGCAGACTGGGCGCTGATCCAGGCTGCCGAAAGTCATCTGCAGTCGGGAGTGCGAAACTCATTTACCGATCGCAGTGCCGGCAATCGTGATCTGGAAAAAGCGAAAGAACAGTTCCAGAAGCTGCTCGATTCCTCTTCCACCAAATCGGAAATCCGGGAACGGGCGCTGTTTGGACTGGCTCGGACAGAAGAATCGATGTCCGACGGCGATCTCAAAGCAGCGACCGAACTTTACAAAAAGCTGATCCAGGAATTTCCTGATTCGATCTTTCGTAAGCTGGCTGAACAGCGTGTGAAGCCGGAAGAGGGAGAAAAAGTGGCCGCCCTCGAACAGAAAAGCACACAGAGCTTTTACAAATGGTTCCACGCGCAGTCACCCAAACCCGGTGATCGCCAGCAACCTGGATTCAACATGCCTCTGCCAGGGATGACTCCCGGCGGTGCAGGCGGCGATGCCAAAGAGGATCTGCCCGGGCTGCCGGATCTGCCAGGTCTCCCAAGTCTTCCCGGCCTCCCTGAGCCTTTGACGAATTCTCCGCTGACCGACGATACAAAGTCGGACGCGCCCAAGACGGAAGCTCCCAAAACTGACGCACCTGCGAAAGAAGAACCCAAGCCTGAAGAGAAGCCGGCAACTCCCCCAGAACCAGCTACGAAAACCGAAGCACCCGCTGAAAAGCCGAGCCCGGAACCAGCGACCGAAAAGAAACCATAATGTCCGACGAACTTTCGTCACCGCCAGAGCTCTCCAGCGAACCCATTGAAATCACGGTCGAGGCTCGCGCACATGGCTGGCGCATCGACCACTATCTGTGTCGTCTGTATCCGAATTACACGCGTGTTCTGTTTCAAACCGCGATCAAGCAGGAGGCGGTCCTGGTGAATGGTCTGCCCGTCAAAGCAGCCCGCCGCATGCGTGTGAATGATCGGGTCTCGGTCCGGCTGCCGGAGATGCCCGATAATCGGCTGCCTCCCGAAGACATTCCCATCGATATCGTTTACGAAGACGACTGGATTGCCGTCATCAACAAGCCTTCGGATATGATCGTGCATCCGGGCAAGGGAAATTACGCCGGAACGCTCGCGGGCGCGCTGCAGCACCACTTTGATAAACTGAGTGATGTCGCCGGCCAGTATCGTCCGGGCATCGTGCATCGGCTCGACCGGAATACGAGTGGGATCATGGTTGTCGCTAAAGATAACCAGGTGCATGCGAAGCTGAGCGCCCAGTTTGAAAAACGAGATGTGCAGAAAGAGTACCGGGCCATCGTCTGGGGCCGCATGGAGTTTGATACCGATTACATCGATACATTCATGTGTGTGCACCCACGGGCGCGGGAAAAAATGATCGTCTGCGATGAAGGGGGGAATGCCCGGAACGCATTTACCTACTACGAAGTCATCGAGCGGTACCAGGCCTTCTCCTACGTCCGGCTCAAACCACGCACTGGTCGCACGCACCAGTTGCGGGTGCACATGCAGCATATCGGACATTCGATTGTCGCAGATCGCGTGTATGGCGGGCACAAGTCTTTGAATATGAAAAGCCTGGGAACTCAGGCGGAAGCAGATGCCGCAGAAGGGGAAAACGACGTTTTGATCGAACGTCAGGCCCTGCATGCATTTTGTCTGGAATTTTTCCATCCACAGAGTGGAAAACCGATGAAATTTGAGGCACCATTACCTGAAGATATGGAAAACACTCTCGCCGCGTTAGACCAGTACCAGAAGGAAGTATGAAGATGAAACTCGCTAAAGTTTTATTGTCAAACGGAGAACGGCATGTCGCTATCGTCGAAGCGAATGGAGTTCAGCTTCTGGATCTGTCACAGGTGGAAAACTGTCATCGGCTGTCTGATATTCTCTACGCTCCCGATCCGATCGGTCTGGCAAAATTTCTGATTGATACCGAACTGCCTCCCGTCCCTTTCAACCAGTTGGAGTTTCTGGCGCCCATCGATCACCAGGAAGTCTGGGCCGCGGGAGTGACTTACAAACGCAGCCAGGTGGCGCGAATGGAAGAGTCCGAAACGGCAGCCTCACATTACGACCAGGTTTATACTGCGGATCGACCGGAACTGTTTTTCAAAGCGACTCCCAGCCGGGTCTGCGGACCGAATCAGCCTGTTCGCGTGCGTTTTGACAGTGACTGGTCGGTGCCTGAACCCGAACTGGCGCTGGTCATTTCTCCCGATCTGCGACTGGTGGGCTACACGGTCGGTAATGACATGTCGGCCCGGGATATTGAAGGGGAAAACCCGCTTTATCTGCCCCAGGCGAAATTTTACAAACAGTGTTGTGGCCTGGGCCCCTGTGTTCTGCTGCACGAACAGCCTCTGAATCGGGAAGCAACCCAGATTCAACTCACCATCGAACGTGAAGGCGAAGAGGTCTTTCGCGGCGAAACGACAATCGCGGAGATGGCACGCGATCTGGAAGACCTGATCGGCTGGCTGGGGAAAGAGAACGAGTTCCCCAGTGGTGCGATTTTACTGACGGGGACCGGAATTGTGCCCCCCGATGAATTCACCCTGGAAGATCGCGACATTGTCTCCATCGAAATCAGCGGGATTGGAACGCTCATCAATCCCATCGTGAAAGATGCAGCTCCTTAGTCTGCAGCACCGCTTCGATTTCAGCCAGCGTCGGTAAAGCATCGCGGTTGCCCAGACGCTCGCATTTCAGAGCCGCCGTGATACTGGCAAATTTCAGGGTTCGCTCGACAGGCCAGTCTTCCAGAATGCCATACAGCAGTGCCCCGGAAAAGATATCGCCTGCACCAGTGGTGTCCAGCGAAAGGACAGGCAGCGACTCGCAGTGCAGCCGAACGGAATCTGTAAACAGCCAGGCACCGTTGGCGCCATCGGTAATCGTCACCAGTTCCGGTCCCTGTTGCAGTAATTCTTGTCCCGCGGCGTGAATATCGTCGGTATCGAGGTATTCCGAAATAAAACGTCGCGGGCAGTTCATCACATTCAGATAAGGAATTAACTCTTCCATGCCCGGTTTGAGGGAGCCGGCATCCAGGCAGACTTTTGCGCCAGCCTGTTGGGCAATCTGCGCGGCATACAGACAGGTGGTTTGAGGCCAGCCATCCAGGTGAACCGCTCGCGCCTGGGTCAGTATTGATTCATCGAGGTCAGCTGATTGCAGCCAGTGTTCGGGGCGATAACAGGCGATCGTGCGGGTGCTGGCGCTTTCATCAATCCAGACCTGTGCATAGCCGGAACGGGTGCCCGGCAACGCGCGGCTGCCCGAGAGGTCCAGGTTTTCGGCAGCAAGATCTTCCGCAATCAGGGGCCCATACTGGTCGTCGCCCCAACTGCCGATAAAGGCACACTGTTTCCCCAGGCGGCTCAGCAAGACCTGGGCAGTAGGCACCGGTCCGCCGATCTGAAAGGCGTCACTGATAATGTTGGTTTTGGCATCCTGGACCGGATGATGTGACAGCAACACCAGATGGTCTACTACGACAGTGCCCAGGCCGACGACATCGTATTTCATTTGAGACGTTTTCATTCAAGCGAATTTACAGCTGATGACAGCTTCTTTACCCAAAACAGGGCGTGCCCCATGTGGGGCGTGAGTTCATAACCGGAAAATCCCAGGCGGGCATAGATGGCCTGGGCACGCGTATTTCCCTGCAGGACTTCCAGAGTGAGTTTACAGCATCCCCGCGTTTTCGCAATGCTTTCTGCGTGCGCAAACAACTGGCTGGCGATTCCCTGTCCGCGATAATCAGGCGAAACATACACATCATGAATATTCAATAATGGCTTGCAGGCAAAGGTGGAAAAACCTTCGATACAGGTCATCAGGCCGACCGGTGTCTCATCGAGATATGCCAGAAGCACAACGGCATCGGGACGCGCATTTAAGGCAGTCGCCAGATTGTCCTGCACCTCCGCCGACAGTTCGCTGCCGCCTCCCTCGGGACTGCAGGCGTAACTGTTTAACAGGGAAGCCAGGGCGCGGGCATGTTCCGGATTGGTCAGGTCTGCTTCGATTATCTGCATGGTGGTTTCAATTCGGTCTGGATGCAGGGATTGGGATCTGTGGATGATCCACTTTTAGTTTAAGAACTGTTATTGTAAACAGAGTCCTGTTCACAGGGGAGTCACATGGTTCCATGTCTGTTCAATGTATCGCGCTGTTGAGAGTCTGATATGAAAATCATACCGGTTCTGGATATTATGAATCAAACCGTTGTTCGGGGCGTGGCCGGACAGCGTGAAACTTATCAACCGATTCAAAGCGATCTGACGCGTTCCAGTAATCCCGTTGAAGTAGCTCGTGTTTTGCGGGATGAATTTGGTTTCCACGAATTTTATGTTGCCGATCTGGATGCAATTCTGCAACAGCAGCTCAATCGGGAATTGTATCAGAGCCTGCTGGAAGCCGGTTTTACGATTCTGCTTGATTGTGGTTTGCGTTGTGCTGCTGACAGTCAATCATTGTCGGAGTGGCAGGGGATGACGATCGTGGCGGGACTGGAAACATTAAATTCCCCGTGGGAGTTGAGCAAGCTCGTGCAACAGTGGGGAGCAGCACGGAGTGTTTTCAGCCTGGATCTCAAGCAGGGAAAGCCTGTGTGTCACGCATCGCCTGGTAATTCATTTGCTGAGATCAAGGAGCCACTGGAGATTGCCGAGCTGAGCATTCAGCAGGGAATCCAGCAGTTGATCCTGCTGGACCTGGCCCTGGTGGGAACCGGTCGGGGAACCGGAACGGGAGTACTCTGCCAGACGCTGCGCAGCCGTCACCCGGAATTGAAACTGATTACGGGGGGAGGCATTCGCAGCATTGATGATCTGCGGGCCCAGGCAGAGCAGGGCGCAGACGCCGTGCTGGTGGCGTCTGCGCTGCATGATGGCCGACTGGAGAGAGACTCGATTCTCTCCCTGTCCTGAATTTTCATTCCTACTGTAACAGACCGGGCAGTGATTTCTTGAGGTCTGCCACGGTGGCACTGCGGTTGACTACTTTCCCTGTTTTGTCGACGAGGAACATGGTCGGCAGTGAGATCACGCCGAAGTCACGCGCGGGAGCACCTTCCAGACCGCCTTCTTCATGGATATGAGACCAGGCAATCTTGTGCTGCTTGATGTAGGCTTCTGCCTGTTCGGGAGTCGCATCGAGGTTGATACCGAGTACGTCAAATCCCTGGCTGTGGTATTTGTTATACAGCTCCTGGATCTGTGGCAGGTCTTCGGTGCAGGGCTTGCACCAGCTTGACCAGAAAATCACCAGCAGCGCTTTGCCCCGATACTGCTTGACGTCGATGCTGCCTCCGGCGAGTGAATTACCAGTCAATTCCAGTTCATTCCCCGACAGATTCATCCGTCGCAGGGCGCCCGCACCACGTGTGCCGGCTTCGGATTTGGCATGGCTTTCGACCAGTTTGGTGTACCATTTTTTGGATTCCGCCACTTTTCCACTGAATTCCTGTGTGACCGCCAGTTGCAACATCGCTTCTGCGGCGTCGTCGGAGTTGGGATATTTCTTGATGAAGTCTTCCAGCTGTTCCAGCCACCAGGTCTGCACATCGCGAAGTTGCTCACTTTGTGTTGACTGCAACTGCGAACTGTAATCGGCCAGCAAGGTGCGATAGGTGACATAGGCGATCAGATCCTGGTCCTGAGATTTCTTCTGGACCTGATCCCGAATCGCCTGCAGCTGTTTGAGACCTTCTTTGTAGCCCACCGTCTGTACGGCGGCTGCCAGGCCATCGACCATCTGCCGGGTCCACTGGGAACGGTCATCTTCATTTTTGGCAGCGGCAATCAGCTTTTCGATAATCGCAACCCGTTCGGTATTATAGCGGGCGACTGCCTGGGGGCCCTGATCGGGAGTCGGGCTATTCTGATCCAGTTTCTGCAGTTCATCCAGAAGTCCCTGCATTTCTTTGGACAATCCGACGGTGGTATTGGAGGGTAACGTGTTGGTGCCGGCTACCGGCTGCATCAGAATTCCGCCTTCGGTGACCTGCATGGATTCGCCTTCAATCGGCAGTGGAACCTGGGTCAGCCGCCAGGCATTGCCGACGCGAATCAGTTCACCGAACTGAATCAGTCCGCTTTTGCCTTTGGTGTCGACAATGGCCATTACATTTTCGAAGACGTGCAGATCTTTGTTGGTTTTGATTTCATCGGCGGGAATCAGTCCCGGCATGGACCCGTCGAAACGGACCCAGACGGTGTCCGGCGTGATCATTTTTGTTTTGGCAAGCATTGCTGTGATATCTTTTGCTGCACTGTTAACCGATTCACGGATTTTGTCAGCGAAGGGATTCTGAATTCCGGCCTCGGTCAGTTCCGCTTCCGTGATCATCAGGTTTTTGAACGCCTTGATATCATTCTTTGCCAGGGCGTTCATGGCGACGCGTGTGACTTCTTCTGCAGAAATCATTTTCCATTCATCGATGACGCCATCTTCATCCTGGTCGATGCCCCAGCGGGTTCCGGCAAGATTCATCCAGCGCGAGCCATCCACTTTATTATTGTAGTTGGCATCAATATCGCGATAGACTTCCAGTCCTCGATTGAAGTACCGCCATTGATCAACCACGTTATCGCCGTTCGTATCGACGAAGCGTCTCAGAACCTGGCCGTTCGGACCATAGACGATCCAGCCTGAACTCTTTTTGCTTTGCTCGACTTCGACTTTGCAGCGACCATACTCCGATTTTTCGGGGCTTTCAATTTCGATGTCTGTCTGGATCGGCTTGAACGTCAACGCGAGCTCGACCGAGGGTGCATCAGCCGCCGGCAACGAATGAGAAAATAGAATGAGGGTTGCGAATACTGTTAAAAAAGAAATTCGACCAATAGACATAACACGGGACTCCGATTCCGCTGGCACGCATACTTTAATGTTTGAAAAACGACTGAGTCGGGATTTTAGTAGAAAACGGGTGAATTGGTCACCATCAATTTCTGTAATTCCGCGTAAACCCGTCACTGACGGAGAGAGTTTGTGCTTCAGTTGATCAACAGGCCGGCATAGCCGACGACCCGGGAAGAATCTCCGGTAACATCGCCTGAAGTGGCGTACCCCACTTGTTCTATCTGGCTTAATTTGCCCAGCTTCTGGAGCGTTTTCATGACCATCATTGCCGGCAGCACACCACACATGGAAATGTGATGCTCACGAACCGTTTCCAGCAGGCCAGCGGGGTCCAGCGCCCGCATTTTTTCCAGTGCCAGTTCGTCCAGTCGGCGATTTTCCCTGTCTGTGGCAAAATGATTCATATCACTGGAAATCACTAACAGCGGCGGTTCGGGCATTTGCTGAATCACGCGTGCGAGTCCCTCGGCAAATTCTTCACAGCGTTCCAGGTTTCCACTGCCGATCACAATTCCGATGACCTTTGACTGGGGCGCCAGGCGTTGAATCAATGGCAGTTCGACTTCAATCGCATGTTCGTTGCGATGGGCGGCGGCGTCCAGTTCCAGTCCCGGGATCTGTTCCACAAGCTGTTGTGCCAACCCTCGATCAGAGTTGAGATTACCATCGGGAAGCTGCCAGACCTGATGTGGGGCGACGGCCCAGTCGACACCATCGCGTGTGTGCTTGGGACCGATGACGATAATCGTGGACGGAAGTTGAATTCGGTTCAGCACACGGGCGGCAATTTTACCTGAGTATTTCCAGCCCGCATGGGGTAGCATCGCGGCAGCCCAGGGTTGAGTTTCTGCTGCTTCATGGAATAGCTCATCCAGCTGCGCGTTCATTCGGGTGGGCTCGGCAGGGTAAAAAGTCCCTGCCACTCCCGCAGGTCTGATTTCGGTTCCGAGTTCGGCGCGGGGTCGGTTCACAACCTGAAAACGGGGCGTCGTGGTCTGCACCGCCAGGCTGAGGAGCTGCGCGGTTTCGGGCTGAGTGCTGTTGAGTGCCTGCTGCGCCTGTGCGAGCAGTGTTGCTGCGTCCTGTTCCCGATCATAACACCAGGCATTTTTCTGCCCGTCAATGAGCAGCAGACTGCGCTGCTGAAAATCAAAATCGTGCAGATCATTCTGAGCCGGGGTGCCATGCATGGCCGGGTCGGAAGCGAGTACCAGTTTGATCTGAAACTCACCGGGTTTCAATTTGAGCCTGGCGATGATCTGTGCCAGTTGCTGACAGAGCGAAAATACAGTGGACTGCATGGGAAACGTCTGCTTCAGAGCCCACTTTGAGAGAATCAGTTCCTCATCGGTGCCTGTTCGCGACAACAGCAGCGCGACTCCCTGCAGATTCGTATCGGAGACGGCATCGCAATAATAGGAGGGAACCTGACCTTTGAGTAAGGCGTCGACCGTTGACTGAATGTATTGCAGATACTGGGCAAATTCGCGTTGCCCCAGAATGGTCTTCACCTGCGTTTCCGTCGAGAGGTCGACCAGCTCTGCTAAACGGGCAGCGCAGGAGATTCCCTGGAACCGCATTAATGTTGTACCGGGATCCTTCCAGGCAGTGGGGGGAAGTCCCGCTTTGATACAGGTCTGGTTGAGAAATTCTTCAGCATCCCAGCCATGATCGAGGGGCACGCCGGGAAGCAGTAATCCACTGCGACCGTCGGCCTGAATCTGCAGGCCATGCTGTCCGACAATCACTGCCTCAACCCGGTCGGCTCCCTGTTCAGGCACTGCTTCCAGCCCGGACAGCAACCAGACTTCGAGATCAAGGTGAGCCAGTTCACTGGGTGAAACGGGAGGGAAACGGGGATCATCTTTCGCTGCGCGGACCGCCGCCTGTTGCAACGCCTGTCCCAGCGGCTGGGGCTTGCCAAAGCTGCCACAGCAGGATCGTAACTGTTTCTGACGTTTCAGACTGACAAAAGCACCGCTGACTGTTGTGTCCTGCAGGTCTCCCAGCGGGACGTCCACAGGCCGGCTGCGGGTGACGGTACCAGCCACGACAGCCGCCGCCTGCTGCAGCAGCGCCTGTTCCTGGTCACTGCTGAGTTCAATGATCTGTGGTGACTGGTTGGTCTGCATCGTTGAAGGACCTTTCTGAGGCTCGGTATTGCCTGATTGCGAAGCCGCGTTCTTTTTTAAAATGGCCTGTATGTCAACGGGCAGTCTTTTCTGGCCCCAGTCTCCAGGCTTGTCACTGAAATGGCCGGCGATTTCCGTATCACAATAACCACAGCGATGACCCCGCAACGCATATTTTCCCAGCTGGTACCAGTTTCGCTCAATGAGTGTCTGCTGACAATGGGGACAGTAAGTGCTTTGTCGAGCGACATCATTCACGTTGCCGGTGTAAACATATTTGAGGCCGGCAGCGAGTGCGATCTCGCGGGCGCGGACCAGCGTTTCCGGCGGTGTTCCCCCGCGATCGCGCATGCGGAAATCAGGATGGAAGGCGGAGAAGTGCAGCGGGACATCGGGGCCGACTTCTTTCAGGATCCAGTCACACATCTGCTGGAATTCGCTGTCGTTATCATTCGCCTGTGGAATGACCAGATTTGTAATTTCGAACCAGACGTCGGTTTCCTGTTTCAGCCACTTGAGGGTCTCGAGGACCGGCTGTAAATGTGAGAGCGTGATCCGGTAGTAGAATTCTTCAGTAAAGGCTTTGAGGTCAATATTCGCGGCATCAATATGCTCGAAGAAATCGGCACGCGCCTGTTCGGTAATATAGCCGGCTGTCACAGCCACGGTTTTGATGCCACGCGCATGACAGGCTTTGGAAGTTTCAATCGCGTATTCCGACCAGATGATGGGATCGTTATAGGTGAACGCGACACTCTGGCAGCCCAGTTGGGCTGCGACTTCGGCAATTTCGTCCGGCATGGCCTGTGCGCTCAGGCGTTCGATTTCTCTCGATTTGGAGATATCCCAGTTCTGACAAAACTTGCAGCCGAGATTGCAGCCTGCTGTACCGAAAGAAAGCACACTGGAACCGGGATAAAAATGGTTCAAGGGTTTTTTCTCGATGGGATCGACGCAGAAGCCGGTACTGCGACCGAACGTCGTTAACGCCATCTTACCGTCAATGTTCTGGCGTACAAAACAGAAGCCCCGGTCATTCTCAGACAGTGCGCAGGCGCGCGGACAGAGATCACAGATGATTTTCTCACCCTGTGTATGCCACCAGCGTGCGGGGTAATGCCCCAGATCGGTCTGATCTGCTGCTGTGAGTATGGGTAGCGTTTTTTCTGTCATGGCTCTTACGAAAGTAAAACCGTGTAAGTCGATATCACCATATCAGTGGATATCTAAGGAAGGGAGCCCTGACCTTCAGAATAAGTTATTCACAAGGACAGGGCCAATAGTAAGTTCCAACTTTTAGACTTTTGAGGTGATGAGAACCACCGTGCCCCGCAAGTCGGCAGGATTCGTCCGTAAAAGTCGTCTCAACAGGTAATCGTGCCTGTTGTTGTATTTTCTGGCTCGAGTCAGGTATTATCACAGCACGTTGATCAACTGCCATGTCTCTCTATCTATTATACGAAACTGTCCACTCGATGTTTGCAGATTATTTCTGGTTTTTTGTAGCCGCCTGCTCCTACCTGGTCGGTTCTGTTCCCTTCGGACTGCTGGTCGCCAGGCTGTTTACGGGCACGGATATCCGTAAAGCAGGCAGTGGAAACATTGGGGCCACCAATGTGGCACGGACGCTGGGAGCCAAATGGGGCATCCTGGTACTGCTGCTGGATGCGTTAAAAGGATTGTTGCCCGTCTTACTGATTCCGCCGCTGTTCGTCAGTCCGGAGTCGCCTGATTTCGATCATGCCCGCGTGTTGAGCGGTGTCGCGACCATCCTCGGGCATATGTTTCCCCTCTGGCTGGGCTTTCGAGGCGGTAAGGGGGTAGCGACCAGTCTGGGTGTGATTCTGGTACTGGGGCCGTGGTCGACACTAGTGGCCGTCACAGGTTTCGCTTTGACATTTCTGCTGACGCGCATCGTTGCCTTGAGTTCGATTGTCGCAGCGGTGGCATTTGGCGTGGCGCAGTTTATTCAACTGGGGTCTACTGCTTTCACACACCAGAAGTGGAGCCTGGCGGCATTCAGTATTGCTGTTCCGCTGTTGATTATCATCCGACACTGGAGCAACCTGGGACGGATCATGCGGGGAGAAGAAAAGAAATTTTCGTTCGGCAGTCGCAATAAAACGGAAACAACATCAACCGAAGAGAACAGGAATCAGGGCAGTTCCTGAGTTGAGCAGAGTTTGCCAGCGCGATAAGCTCATCCTGAATTTATCGCAGGCAGTGATTGCTCTTGTGAGATTTCCGCGTCCTGCAGAAAAAGGGAATTCCGTCAGGATTCCACACGAATATTATTGGTCAGGGCATATTGATCGATTTCACTCATTGCAGCATGGGTTGCCAGCTGTTTGTGATAAAACGAATCAGTGCGCCCGGAGAGAACCACGATCTCTCCCAGGATATCGACTTTCAGTGACTGCACCTGGCTGCCTGTCCGTAAAGCGATCGTCTGCTCGATTTTCTGGGATAGATGTTTTGCTTTCTGGGAATACGTCTCTACAGTCATCCAAAATCCTCCTTGAATAGTGCCTGGGTTGCAGGCTTGTGATGGCGATACCAGGATCAATCGGATCCGGTTCAACTCGTTGAAACCAGGATCGTTTCGCTGGAAACGCCTTTGTCAAATTACCAACAGACAATTTCCTGTGAATCAGCCAGCAGGAGACGCTGAGCTGTCGTGGTATTCAAGGTGGGTGACTCAAAAGCGGTAGACTCTTGAAACTCAAGAACGACAAACATCGTTCCGCCTCCGGCAGAACACAACTCCATCTTCTGTTATGGTAAATCTCGGTCGGTGAACTCTATGCTGGAACTGGGGGAAAAGCAAATCATCAACTCAAGGTTCCTCTCGCTTGAGATTACAATTTCAATTTTTGTCCCATCGAATTCTTAACGATCTAAATTTATCCGCCCGCATCCTGTTCGTCAAACAAAATTCTCCCCGATTATTTCGATTCAATGGAAATAACCGGCGGTGACAGCGCACAGTTCCCTTTTATTTCTGGTCTGAATTCCAGATCCAGACAAGGGCTTCCGGTAAAACTGCTTTTCCATGGCGGCTGCTGTGAATTCCGTGGCCGGTGACAAACCAGTGGTCATAGCCACTATAGGCAAGGGCGGCAGCCATTCGCTCGTTATTCAGAAACCAGTTGCCCAGAGTATTATCCAGGTCATTGTCACCATCCTGCAAAAAGACCTTAAGTGGTTTGGGAGGATATGTTTTGCGAATCAGACCGGGATAATCGTGGGCCGTTTTCCAGGGGCCAAACTGGTCGACGGGGATCGTATTGTTCTTGCGGGATGGATAATCATTAATCCCGCGGAAATCACAGAAACTGCCCACGAAGGAAATCACTTTCTGAAACAGGTCTGTCCGGTGCCAGGCGGCAGTAAAGGCACAACTGCCCCCGGAAGAAGCGCCGCAGATCAGATGATCTTCCGGCTTTTCCGAAATACGGTATTGTTTGCGGATCACCGGCAGCATTTCCAGATCCAGAAAAGTCGCATACTGGGCGGTACAGGTATCGTACTCATTGCTGCGGTTGCGGATCTCTGGTTTGCCTTTTCCGGTAGCGGGAATGACGCCGGGATTGATGAAGACGGCAATCGAAACCGGAATCTTTTTCGCATGAATCAGATTATCCAGGACAATGGTCGCGTTTCCATCACCGTGACAGTATCCGTAGCCATCGGTGAAGACAATCAGTTTGGCCGGAGGACCTGTCTGGGAATACTGGGCGGGCACATAGACCCACCAGTCACGCACGGTGTTCGGGTACTGTTTTGTACTCTTGAAGACAGGCAACTGTGTGAGTTTTCCCTGGGGAACTCCCGCCTGTTTAAGGCTTTCCGGAGCCCATTCATAGCTTTCAAAGCCGAACCGGTTGGAGCGACTTGTCTCCAGCCGTTTGCCGTTGACGCCGAACTGGTAGTGGGCAGAAGAAAAATTAGGGAATTTTTCAATACGGGCGAAATAACCGGAGTCTCCCAGTTCGACCATCGGCCACTGACGATCTTTCTCTGCGAAAATGATGACTTCGTCACCCGGTTTTGCTTTCAAAAACCAGCCCGCATAACCGCCGCCATCGTCGGTCTTTTCGATCAAAGCTTTATGATTGCCTTTGGTTAAATCTTTTTCTTTCTGATACCGTTTCTTGAAGTATTCCAGAACCTGTTGCTGCTGATCTTTACTGACGGGGGCTTTAAGTAACTTAGCCACATCAGCCAGATTTTGTGGGGCGGCATGCAGCATGCTGGACATTGACAGCAGCGTCACCATGATTGTGATTAAGGGGATGCTTGCACGGAAGAGAGAAGATGGCATGACAGGTGTCTCCAGGGGCAGAATTCAGGTCGATAGAACGATTGTTGATGAGATCAGGCTTACTTGGATTGTCTGATTTCGCTGTTTCAATTTCATTGTCTTTATTACACAGGCAGTGAACCTGAATTGCAATTCCGGGCATTTGTGATCTTCAAATCTTCCGATTCGTCTGAGAAATTGGATGCTGTCCGTTTGGATCACTCCCGATTCCAGCTACAATCATTAATAGTACTTCACAGTCATTTATCCTGGAAAGGCAGTTTCGTGTCGCAGACGCTCAATCCACAGCACGCTGTTTATGTAGGCAGTTTCGATCCCCCCACGCTGGGACATCTGGATATTGTGGAACGGGGTGCGGCGATTTATTCAAAAATCACGGTCGGCATCGGGATCAACCCCGATAAACGTCCGTTATTCTCCCCAGAGGAACGCCAGCAGATGATGCAGGGTTTATTGTCTGCTTACACCAATGTGGAGGTCAAATGCTTCCAGGGGCTGGCCGTGAATTTCGTCCAGGAGTGTGGCGGCGGCGTCATGCTTCGCGGGCTGCGTACCTTGACCGACGTCGAAGCGGAATTCACCATGTCGCTCGCGAACCGGACTCTGGCTTCGGAAATCGAAACCGTCTTCCTGATGGCCAGTGAAAAATACACGCATATCTCCAGCTCACTCATCAAGCAGATTGCCCAACTGGGCGGAGATGTCGCGGAAGAAAAACTCAAAGACTTCGTGCCCCGACAGGTGGTCGGTCCACTGGTTGAAAAATTCGCTTTAAAAACTTAAAACCAGTCGAAACTTCTACCTGACTGGTTGTTTGAAAAAGGAGATCACAGCATGGTAAAAACCGCATCCACAATGCTTCCACTGGGAACACAGGCTCCCGATTTTTCACTGAAGAATGTCGACGGGTCCACGGTTTCCCTCAGCGACTTTAGTGATTCAAAAGGGCTGCTGGTCATTTTCATGTGCAATCATTGCCCGTTCGTGATTCACCTCCGCGAAGCACTCGCTGCCTTTGCAGATGAATACATGGAAAAAGGCCTCGCTGTGGTAGGCATCAGTTCCAACGATGTTGCCTCTCATCCCGATGACAGCCCGGAGAAAATGGTGGAAGAAGCCCGGTCCGCCGGCTATCACTTCCCCTACCTTTACGATGGAACACAGGAAGTTGCCAAGGCGTACAAAGCGGCCTGCACTCCCGATTTCTTCCTGTTTGATCAGGAGCAGAAGCTCGTTTACCGTGGACAGTTTGACGACAGTCGACCCGGGAGCGACAAACCAATTACCGGCGCCGATCTGAAGACGGCCTGCGATGCCGTCCTGGCAGGATCGCCGGTCACGGAAGATCAGAAGCCAAGCATCGGCTGCAATATTAAATGGCAGGCAGGCAAAGAACCGGAATACTTTACCGGGCAGCCTGCAGTATAAGCAGCCAGCAAACTGAAACCAGGAAACTCCTTTCACCTCTCGGTGTCGGGAGTTTTTTCATGCGCGGATCAGAAATGCGGATCAGAAATCAAGTGACTTTTGTCAGATCCGCTTGTGATTGCCCCGTCATGGCGGTACATTTAATTAACATTCCTGCTTAAGTGGGCTGTCTTGTTGCAGATCGGGTATCTCAGCAGGCAACACAGGTTAAATCAAACTTTTTCTGACAGGGTTTCGCAATGGGAACAGGGAGAGGGAAACGAGGGGAGATCTGTCTGCTGCTGATTTTGTTGGCGGGAATGGGATTCAGTCTACCTCGTATCAATTCAGCAGAAGAACCAGCAAAACCGGCGGACTCACTGGCCAAAGCACTGCCGAAACTGGATCCGGTTTCACCGGAACGGGCGGAGCAGACATTTCGGCTGCGGAACGGTTTTCAAATGGAACTGCTGGCTGCGGAACCCTTAGTGACTGATCCGGTCGCGATGCAGTATGACGAAAATGGTCTGGCGTATGTCATTGAAATGAATGACTATCCCTACACGGATAAATCCAAAGATGAAGCCTGGGCTGAGCAGAAGTCGGCTCCCATCGGTAAAATTCGTATATTGGAGGACGTCGACGGCGATGGCAAGTTCGACCGATCCACCGTGTTTGCCGAGGAACTCTCCTGGCCGACCGGCCTGGCATTCTGGAAAGGGGGCGTGTATGTCTCCGCGACTCCTGATATCTGGTACTTCAAAGATACCGACGGCGATCACAAAGCGGACATCAGGCGTAAGGTCTTTACCGGCTTTCGTAAATTCAACGTGCAGGCAGTGATGAACAATCTCAAATGGGGCCTGGATCATCACATCTATGGAGCAGGGGGGAGTAACGGCGGCGTCATTCATTCGAACACTGCAGAGAAAACCGATCCGATCAATATGGGCCGACGTGATTTTCGTTTCACGGCGGGTACCGAAAAATTTGATGTGATCTCAGGTGGCGCACGATTTGGCAATACCTTTGATGACTGGGGCAACCGCTTCATCTGTAATATCCGCAACCCGCTGATGCACATTGTACTGCCGACTGAGTATCTGATGCGCAATCGTTATCTGCCTGTGACTTCTGCCATTAATGATGTTGCCGTCGCCGGCGATTCGATTGCCGTCTATCGTGCCAGTCCCCCGGAACCATGGCGGGTCATCAATGCGAAACGTCTGGCCTCTGATCCCAATTCCCGCTCACCCCGCAGTGAACAGCATGCGACCGGCTTTGTCACCTCTTCCGCAGGGGCAACCGTCTACCGAGGAACCGCGTATCCCCCGGAATATTATGGGAATGCCTTTATTGGCGAAGTCGCCGGCAATCTGGTGATGCGATACCTGATGCAACCCGATGGTGTGACTTTTACCGCCCGTCGTGCGCACGACAAAGTCGAGTTTCTGGCTTCGACAGATAACTGGTTCCGACCGGTCAATTTTCTGAATGCTCCCGATGGTACCCTGCACGTTCTCGATATGTATCGGGAAAATATTGAGCATCCCTGGTCGATTCCGGATGACATCAAAGCGCATCTGGATTTGACCAGCGGCCGCGATCGAGGACGGATTTATCGCCTGGTGCCTCCCGAGTTTCCAACTGACTATCAAAAACCGGCTCCACCACGACTCGGGTCGGCCAGTATCAAAACGCTGGTGTCAGAGCTGGAAAACCCCAATGTCTGGTGGCGGGATACGGCGCATCGACTGATTTTCGAACGTCAGGATCCGGCAGCCGTTCCCTTGCTCAAGCAACTGTTTCAGCAGAGTGCTTCCCCGCTGGCACGTCTGCATGCCCTCTGGTCGCTTGAGGGATTAAAAGTTTTGACTGACGATACGCTGCTCCAGGCGCTGGCAGACAGCGAGCCGGAAATTCGTCGCACGGCAATTCGCCTCGCGGAAAAGAGAATGAATCAGAATGAGAAGCTGCAGATAAAAATACTGGCTCTGGCGGCTGACTCGGATCCGCGCGTCCGGTTCCAGGCCGCATTCACGCTCGGAGAAATGAACAACCCGCAGGCAGCGGACGCTTTATATCAAATTGCCCGTCGCGATCTGGACGATGTCTGGATTCGCACTGCCGTGCTCAGCTCTTTGTCTGAAACGACAGCTCCCTTTTTGAAGAATATGCTGGCGGATGAGGAATTTGCCGGCAGCCCCGCCGCAAAACCGCTGTTGAGTCAGCTGTCGAATGTGATCGGAACCAGGCAGCAGCTTCCCGAAGTCAAACAGATTCTGGAACTGACTGCCAGCTACGAGTCTCCCGGTCAACCACAGGTGTCGGCAGCGCTGCAGGATACGGTGATTTTAGCAATTGGTCAGGGGTTGAAACGGAGCGGAAAAACATTGTTGATATTTCCCGCAGATGATCAGGGCCAGGCTGCGGAAATGCTGCGGCGACGGATTGCCAATGCCAGGCAGACGGCCGCTGATCGGAGTCAACCACTGGAAGTGCGGCAGCAGGCGATTGAACTCTTAAGCTGTACCGATCTCATGCAGGCAGAAGCATCTTTGATATCGCTGCTGGATGCGCGGGAACCCCAGGCGATTCAAACCGCAGTCGTGGCAGCACTCACCAGCTTTTCTGATACAAAAATTGCCGAGCTGCTGCTGGAACGCTATCCCTCGTTAACGCCCTCTGTCCGCACAGAAATAGTGAATCAACTCTTACGCAGGCAGAACTGGATTCTCAGACTGTTTGCCGCAATCGCAGATCGAACTGTTTCGATCGCGCAGATTCCGCAGGTCAGGCGTACGATTCTGATGAAGAGCCCTAACCCCGAAATCAAACAGCAGGCAGAAAAATTATTCGCCGGGGATACCTTGGGCCCGCGTCGTGAAATCATTGCCGCCTATCAGCCCGCATTGGATTTGAAAACAGACCTGGCAGCCGGCAAAGTCATATTCAAACGGGAGTGTCTGACCTGTCATAAACTGGGAAAAGAAGGCTATGAAGTCGGTCCGAATTTAGCGACCATCAAAAACCGGACCGCATCGGAAATCCTGGTGCATGTACTGGATCCCAACAAGGAAGTTTCGCCGAACTATCTGGAATATGTGGTGGTGACCGATGTGGGGCTCATTGAAACCGGTATTATTGTCAATGAGACTCCGTCCAGTATCACTTTGAAAAAAGCCGAGAATAAGGAAATTACGATACTGCGGGAGAATATTGAAGAGATACGCAGTTCCGGTAAATCGTTAATGCCCGAAGGCTTTGAAAAGAAAATCAAAACCCGGGAAATGGCAGATCTGATTGCCTATCTGATGGCATTGGAAAACTGAAGCGATTGAAATCAAAACGGGCCCTGGAGAAAAGTAATTTCCTTCAGCGCCTGGCGGCTGAGTGTGATGGATCTCTCATCAGTCGGATGTCAGTTCAAAATCAATCTGATTGTCGCCTGCCTGAATCTCTTCGGACAAGGTGCTTTCAGAATTGTATTTCGCCGGAATGTTTTCCTTGAACGGCGTGGCTTCTTCACCGCCTGCTTCTTCAGCGCTGTCAGCCTGTGCGGTAGTAATGCTGATTTGATGCGTCCCCAGTTTGGCGCCGCGGGTATCGCCCACATACAGCAGATCGTACTGACCGTCGTCATTGGTAATCGCCATGGAAGACCGCCCTTTTTCCGGACTGAATACCACCATCGCTCCGGCCAGTGGTTCACCATCCAGGGTCACCGTGCCGTTGACATTTCCCAGGTCCGGCTGGTCACTCGCCTCGCCGCCACATCCTGTGATGAACAGACACAGGATATACATACATAGAATCCGCAATGAAATTTCTTTGGAAAGCATGAAAGTCTCCTGAACGCAGTAAATCTGAATCATGTGAATGAAAATTCACAAAGTGACGCATCATAGAGGTGCTGCTGTGGAATTCCAACTCACCCGTCTGTTTCCTGTTTACGGTAGATGTCAACGAACAGAGACAGGCAGTCTGTGTTCTGCCTGTCTCTGGATGAATTGAATTAACAAGTCAAAGCGATTGCTTAATACTCGCCTGTGATATTTCCATCGCTGATCCCGATGAGATATTCGAACGTACTGTCAGCGGGAATTGTGGCTGCATTGTGATCGATGTTTTCACTGAGGAAAACAACCCGGCCGTCACCAAACAGGAAGTGGGCGCCTCCGACATGTTTACTGCTGAAGGCAATCCGTCCCTGGCCCGTCGATGCATTCGCATTGATGGGAGCAGCACCTCCCCCCATGATGGCAATCAGTCCCTGGTTGGAACTCGAACCGGATGAACTGATCGCGGGGCCTGTGGCGTTGTAGTCACGGGTGGCATACATTGCACCGGCGAAGGCTTTGACACTCCCTACAGAATAAGCCCGTTCGCCTGCCATAATCACATTACTGCTGCCATCGCTGAAGTCACGCAGGCGGACATCACTGTTTCGATAGAAGGCACCGTTGGCATGGTTGGTTGGATTCGTACCACTGTCCTTCTTTAAGCCGAAGGAATTGTTAGCGACGATATAATTGGTGACTGCCAGTCCATATTCAGTTCCAGCGGCTGACATGATTTTGCGTCCCAGTTCTTCATGCGTCCGCGGACCCGTGTCCGAGGGGCAGCGAAATGCGGGCAGCGTCTGTTGCATGGTATTGCGGATGGCAGAGGTATTCAGCATGGTGGAGGCCGGTACGGTGCCCACATTGAGCTGATTGAACAGTGGGGCCTGATCGATATAGGGCAGCACCAGTGCATTCCAGACCCAGTGCCCCTGGTTGTCTGCAATGGAGCCCCCGTTTGCAGGCAGTTGTTCTTCAACATATCCGGGAGGAAAGGTGCGGAACGTTTCATGGTAATTGTGTAATGCGAGACCAATCTGCTTGAGATTGTTTTTACAGGTGCTTCGGCGGGCGGCTTCACGCGCCTGTTGTACCGCAGGCAGTAACAGCGCAATTAAAATGGCAATGATGGCGATGACGACCAGCAGTTCAATCAGGGTAAAACCCCGCTGACAATTCAAGCGGCTGAATTTCTTCATGGCAATGACCTGTCTTTCTAAAACGAGACTGATGATGAGATTTTCAACTGGAGCAGATAAGTAGAAATAATGAATCCAGCGAAACGATATATTTTGTGATGGGAGCCCGGTCAAAAATCGAACAGGCGAATGTACAGGTATGCGAGGAGGATTCACCAACCTGAAAACAGGTGGACAAGATGGAGTCTGTCCCTGAAAGGCATTCGTACGCATCTACTGGCGTTTACCTCTGTTTTTCCAGGTAAACTGGAATTGGCTTCAGAAATCACATTGGTGTATACTTATGGATACAGCCTGGGTCGGTTTGCAGGGTTTTGAGGGCGAAATGCGTCCTTCAGGGCAGTGATCCGGAAATCTCTATCAATTTCAACAGATTGCGGGGGTAATTCGCCTGTTCCCTGTACGATTGCCTTACAGGGAGAGTTTTGTTTTTGAATTTGTAGTCAGGAATAACTATCATATTATTACCGGTTGAATGAAGTCATCTGCATGAACATTGAACAGGAACCGACAGCCCTGCCCGACGAACTCCATGTGAAATTTCTCCATGTGTTCACGCAGCATCGAAATCAGATCTACTCCTACATTTTTTCGTTGCTGCCCAACCGGGATGATGCGGAAGACGTATTTCAGAGAACCAGCCTGATTCTCTGGAAAAAATTTGCTGACTATGATGAAACCTGCAGTTTTTTTTCCTGGGCCTGCGGCGTTGCTTTTTATGAAGTCAAAAACTTCATGCGTGTAGCCCAGAGAAAACGGTTGCAGTTTCGGGATGATGTCATCCAGCAACTGGCGGATGAACGTGCTGAGATTCCACAGCTCAAACTGGATCAGCGTGCTACCGCGTTAGAAGAGTGTATGCAAAAGCTGAAAGAGAAAGATCGCAAGCTGGTAAACCAGGTCTATCGTGATCAGGTCCCCGTGAAAGATTTAGCAGAAGTCGCCGGAGCTGCGATACAGACTCTGTATAACAGGCTCAATCAGATTCGTCGTCAATTAACTCGCTGTATAGAACGTACCGTCGCTTATACAGGAGAGGGAAAATGAATCAAGACAATAAACATAATGAAAAGCTGTATGAGCTCTTCGGTGCGCTGTGCAACCAGACCATCACAGGTGAGCAGCATCAGCAGCTCGAAGACATGCTCTCTACCGATGCAGATGCCAGGCAGAAATATTTCAACTATCTCGACCTGCATCTGAATCTGGAGCGCATGCACGACGAGCAGCCCATTTCCGATTTTGAGTTTCAGATCCAGACACCGCTGGTTCCCGCTGCCCATACACAGGCGCCACCGGGTCAGCCCGGGAAAACAACTTCCGCATTGTGGCTGCTGATCTCCGCTGCCTGCCTGGTACTGGTGACAGGTTTTCTTGTTTTCGATCAGTCTCCACCTGCCGCTCCGCAACTCGGTCAGGATCTCCCTCAACCTGATATGAAAACTCCTGCTGTCGCCGCTGTCACTCAGACCGCCGCCGTCCGGTTTGCCGAAGGTTCTCCTTCCCTGAAAGTCGGTTCCCCCATCGTGAACCGCCAGGAATATGCGATCTCGGCCGGACAGCTGCAGCTGATTTTTAGCAACGGGGCCGAGGTCATTCTGACCGGACCTGCCGTCTTTGAAAGCCAGGGGCCAGAGCATCTCGCGGTGCGTTACGGTGCCTGTTCCGTCTATGCCCCCGATGGTGCCGAAGGGTTTACCGTTGAAACACCACTCTCCAATGTCGTTGATTACGGCACCCGGTTTTCTGTCAATGTCTCTGAGGCGGGTAATACCGACGTGCAGGTCGTCGAAGGGGAAACCGATGTACGGCCTGTGAAACTCAAGCCCGAAAGTGAAGTCAAATCACAGCGGTTGACCCGTGGTATGGCGCAGCGCTTAACCACCAATAACGGGATTGTGGTCGATGAAATCCCGTTCGATCACAAACAGTATGTGTCGCAGCTGCCTGATCGGATCGTTAGTTATACAACCACCCTGGGCCCCGAACAACGCGCGGAAGATTTGAAATGCGTCACAGTGCAGCGGGGGGGGAAATCCTGTCAGTATGAAGTCGATGATCTGATTGGAATCGAACTCATTCATTATACCGGGAAATCCTTCCTGACCCGCAATGATGGTGTTGATCCCGGCAGCGATGGGAATCCGCAGACATTGCGACGGCATCTGCTGGAGCAGGATCGTTGCCTGCTGACCGGTGTGGTCAATCCCGGCGGATCCACGTCGCCCTTGACTGCGCCGCCCGTCATGAATGAACAGGACGATCCCGCTCACCCCAACACTCCCGGGATGGCCATCCATTTTCGAGAGCCGGTGGTCAATGATCTCGGACCGGATATTGTCCTGTTTGATCTACAGGTTATCGTACACTCCACCACCGGAGATGCTTTTTATGCATCACCACTGCCGTTCACGGATAAATCCAAAACCCACCTGATTCAAAAATTTGATATCGATCTCGCTTCGCCCGAAGCAAAACCACTGGAGAAGTTCTGGTTGCACATTTTCAATCAGAAGTCAGGCATTCGTTCCCGTGCCGAACTGGAGACTGCCAAAGGCAATGGCGGTAACTGGCATGTCGTAGGCGCCAAGGCGCTCGCGACCGGCATTGATCTGTCTGACCTCGGTTTTGCCGAAGGGGAAACTGTCGAAGGCCTGTTCATCCAGGATGCGCTGGAGGACAGTGATATAATAGATCCCGTCTTTATCGGCGGGCTCCCTCCCCTGAAACAAACACGCAAATAATTTGTAATAACATCTGATACGATTCGAAGATAGATACCCTTTTATTTTCAGCGTCGATAAATGAAAGAGGAATGGTTCATGAGATTCCTGCAAGTCAGTCTGTTACTTTTGCTGTCTGCCAACCTGGTTGTGGCGGAAGAAAAAACCAAGCCCGCAGATCCCAACGGCAATCAACGGCAGCTGCATTTCTTTGAAAAAGAAATCCGCCCCCTGCTGATTAAACATTGTCTGGAATGCCACGGCGATAAAAAGCAAAAAGGAGAGCTGCGCCTCGATTCGCTCAAAGCCATGCTGACCGGTGGTGAGAGTGGCCCCTCCATTGTCCCTGGCAAATCGCATGAAAGTCTGCTGGTTGAAGCGATCAACTACGAATCGTATGAGATGCCGCCGGATGAAAAACTGGCTGATAAAGAAATCGCCGCACTCACACAATGGATCGATACCGGCGCTTACTGGCCGGAAAACGCAGACTACGTCATCAAGCAGCGAAAGCTGGAAACATTCTTCACCGAAGAAGACCGTAACTTCTGGGTGTTTCAGCCCGTCAAGCAGACAGACGTTCCCGAGGTCCAGGCACAGGACTGGTCGAAAAATCCGGTTGACGCGTTCATCTTTAACCGTCTGAAAAAAGAAGGCTTGCAACCCGCCGGCGCAGCCAGTCGTACCACGTTGATTCGACGTGCTTACTATGATCTGATCGGCCTGCCTCCGACCGTGGAACAGATCAACGCCTTCGTAAATGACCCTTCACCCGATGCCTGGCCGCGGCTGATTGAAGAGCTGCTGGAGAGCCCGCATTATGGTGAAAAATGGGCTCGACACTGGCTGGACGTGGTTCGCTATGCCGAATCAGACGGGTTCAACCAGGACGCGTTTCGTCCGGAAATCTGGCGCTACCGGGATTATGTCATCCGCTCATTCAACAGTGATAAACCATACTCGCAATTTGTAAAAGAGCAGCTGGCCGGCGATGAAATTGCACCGGAAGATCCCGAAGCACTTGCGGCGACCGGGTTCCTCAGACATTACCTCTACGAATACAATCAGCGCGATGCACGCACGCAGTGGAATGACATCCTCGACAACATTACCGATGCCACCGGCAATGTTTTTATGGGAATGAGCATGGGCTGTGCCCGCTGTCACGATCATAAATTCGATCCGATTTCCCATCAGGATTATTACCGCCTGCAGGCATTTTTTGCACCGATGATGCCTCGCGACGATGTCCCCTTTGTGACACCGCAGGAACTGGCTGAATACAATCAGAAACAGGATATCTGGGAAAAGAAAACGGCTGACATTCGTGCCCAGATCGAAGAGTTGACAAAGAAATCGCTGGAGGGA
This sequence comes from Gimesia sp., assembly GCA_002706765.1. Classification (GTDB taxonomy): domain Bacteria; phylum Planctomycetota; class Planctomycetia; order Planctomycetales; family Planctomycetaceae; genus Gimesia. Next base: position 123,984 of record PAJV01000016.1, on the reverse strand, counting down.
GCAGCCCGCAGCCAGATCCAGATGTTCCCAGCCGATATCCAGGCTATCATGGAGAAACCGGAAGAGGAGCGGACCGCTCACGAGCATCAGCTGGCAGACCTTGTTAACCGACAGGTCGAAGATAAACAGAACCGGGCACTGGTTTCACTGAAGAAGAGCGCTAAACCAAACGGCAAAAAATACCAGGAACTGCTCGAACAGCTGGCTGCCTTTGACGACTTGAAACCCAAAGCATTGCCTACCGGCATGAGTGTGACCGACGCCAAAGGCGCGATCCCGGTGACCACAATTCCCGATGACCCGGAACATACACCCATCGTGCCCGGCTTTTTATCCCTCTTGAAGCCCGGTGAAGCGGAAATCGTCCCCATTTCGACGGCCCCCCATTCCACAGGTCGTCGCACGGCGCTGGCGAACTGGATGGTGAATCCTCAGAATCGACTGACTACACGTGTCATTACCAACCGCGTCTGGCAGTATCATTTCGGCACCGGACTGGTAGCAACTGCCAACGATTTCGGCCATATGGGAGAGGCGCCCAGTCATCCCGAACTGCTGGACTGGCTCACGAACTATTTCGTGGAGAATGGCTGGAGCATTAAAAATCTGCATCGCCTGATTATGAACTCCTCGACGTACCGACTGTCCGCGTTCCATCCGGCACCGCGACAGGCCGAATTGAAAGATCCTGCGAACCGACTGCACTGGCGGGCCAACATCCGCCGCCTGAACGCAGAAGATATTCGTGATTCTGCGCTCTTGCTGTCCGGGGAACTGGATACGAAACTGGGAGGGCCTTCCGTCAGTGCGAGTCAGCCACGTCGCAGCATTTATACAATTATGAAACGGAATGTGCAGGACCCTGTTCTGGGTGCCTTCGATCTGCCCGGCGGTATTCAAAGTGTCGCCCAGCGCGATGTGACCACCACTGCCAACCAGGCATTACTGATGATCAACGGCGACTGGTTCCTGAAACGTGCTAAAGCGATGGCCCGCAATGTGCAATCGGAGCCGTTCAATACCGAGGAAGAACTGATCAGTCATCTGCATCAGATGACATTCGGTAAGAAACCGGAGCCGACTGAGATCAAACTGTTTTCGGAATTTCTCGATACTCAACAGAAACGGATTGCAGCTGAATCCGACAGTCAGAAGCAGACCTTCGTGGGGCACATCACTCCCAAAACGGGCGAAGCCATCAAACTGGGGAAAGACTCAAAACTCTCCAGCCTGAGTGCAGGGCCTGCCAGTTCACTGCCCGCGGCAGATCTGACGATTGAAGCCGTCGTGCAGCTGGATTCCATTTATGAAAATGCGTCCGTCAATACGATCGCCGCTCACTGGACCGGCAACTCCCAACAGCAGGGCTGGTCATTCGGGGTCACCAGTCAGAAATCCGCCTACAAACCTCGCAACCTGATTCTGCAACTGGTCGGCGATAACAAACAGGGAAAACTGACTTACGAGGTGGTGCCCTCCAATCTGCATCTGGAACTCCATAAACCCTATTATGTCGCTGCCGCGATCAACATTGCGGATACCAGTGAGAAGGGGATTACGTTCTATGTCAAAGAGCTCTTCTCAGATAAACCGCTGCAGACTGTCTCAGTCAAACATTCTGTCGTGGGAAACTATCGTCCCGATCATAATCTGGTTCTGGGGGGACGCGAGAAAACATCAGGCAGCAGGTGGACGGGGCTGTTGGACAATGTCCGCCTTTGCCAGGCTGCCCTGACGGAACAGCAACTGCTCATCAATCAACCCGATCAGCAGCCGGATGCCACAGTCGCCTTCTGGCAGTTCAAGGATCAGAACAGCCTGTTAAAAAACCAGGTCGCTGGGGCCCTGCGGATCCTGCCTCCTTCGGAAACTTCACTCGGAGCCAGCAACGCACGTCAACAGGCTTTAGCAGATCTCTGTCATGTGCTGTTAAACTCCAACGAATTCCTCTACCTGGATTAATCCGTCGTGACTTACGACAGCAAGAGTAGAAAGATAAACCCATGAGCAATCAGACTCAACAGAATATCAATCGACGTCAGCTTCTGTTTCAGGCCGGCGCAGGTTTCGGCGGAATCGCCTTGAACGCCTTAATGGCCCAACAGGCGCAGAGCGCAGCCATCTCGAGCGGCAAGTCTCTCTCTCCGCTGGCTTCGAAACAGACTCACTTTCCCGCGACTGCGAAAAGTGTGATCTTCCTGTTCATGGAAGGGGGCCCCAGCCATATCGATCTGTTCGACCCCAAACCGGATCTGCAGAAACTGGCAGGCAAACCACTGCCCGAAAGTTTCAAAAAGCCGATTACCGCGATGGGCGAAGTCAATTCACCACTGCTGGCTTCCCAGCGAAAATGGAAGCAGCATGGCGAAGCGGGGACCTGGGTTTCAGACTGGTTGCCACATACTGCGACCTGTGTCGATGACATTGCGGTCCTGCGTGGCTGCTGGACCAATGGCATTAATCATGCTGGTGGTGTCTGCCAGATGAATACATGCATTCCCCTGGCTGGTCGACCTTCACTGGGCAGCTGGGTGACGTACGGCCTGGGAACCGAAAACGACAGCCTGCCTGCCTTCGTTGTCATCCAGGATAATAACGGAACCGTCGTGAACGGCCCCCGTAACTGGGGAACCGCTTTCATTCCCGCCGTCTATCAGGGGACAAGACTCAATGCCGGTAAAACGCCGATCTCGAACCTGTATCGTCCCGAAGATATTTACCCGACGCAGGAAGCCGGCAAACTGGATCTGCTGGCGAAACTGAATCAACGTCATGCTGCTTCCCGCAAACAGCAGTCCGAACTGGATGCCCGGATTGAATCCTACGAACTCGCATTTCGGATGCAGGCTGCTGCTCCCGAAGCCATCGACCTGTCGCAGGAAACCAAAGAGACCCAGGAACTGTACGGCATGGACCAGAAGGAAACCAAGGTCTATGGCACAAACTGCCTGCTGGCGCGTCGCATGGTAGAGCGGGGCGTGCGCTTCGTGCAGCTCTATAACGGAGCCGGCAGTAAATGGGATTCGCACTCAAGCATTGAAAAACGTCATTCCAGTCTCTGCAAAGGGATGGACAAATGCGTGGCCGGCCTGTTGAAGGATCTCAAGCAGCGTGGTCTGCTCGATTCCACTCTCGTTGTCTGGGGCGGCGAATTTGGTCGTACCCCGATGAGTGAAAAAGGGGACGGCCGCGATCATAACCCGACCGGCTTCACCATGTGGATGGCCGGAGGCGGCGTCAAGGGAGGCCAGACGATTGGCGCCACAGACGAACTCGGTCTCTACGCCGTCGAAGACCGGATGCATGTCCGGGATATTCATACCAGCATTTATCATCTGCTGGGGCTGGATAACCTGAAACTTGAATATCGCCACAAAGGCAGCCCTGAACGCCCCACCCTCAATGAAGGGGAATTCATGAAAAAACTGGTCACTGGATGATTAGCGGTGTAACTGTTTATCAGGTAGCAGTTTACGGTGAATATGGTACTGACCGCCGGCGATGAGACACAGAATCTCTCTGTCTGGGACAATCCTGAGAGTTTGACTCTTTTCTATTAATCAAACTCCTGCGAAAATCCTCTCTTGCACTTCGGTCTAAAACCGATACCATAATATATAAGCAACTTTTAGATATTACTCATCTTAAAGTCTGCGATGAGCCCTCCATACATACTATTCATTGAACGTGGATAGCCCTCACTGAAACCATTACCAAGAGAGTCTTCTTCTATGATCGGGCGACTTTTCCTGGCGTCTCTGTTTACCGCTTCTGTCTGTCTGAATTCAGTGCGAGCCGCTGAGCCTGCAGAACAGACATCAAAACTTTCGTTCGAAAACGATGTGCGCAAAATTCTCAAGGTTCACTGTCTGCATTGTCATGGCGAGAATGGCGAGATGGAAGGCAATCTGGACCTGCGCCTGAAGCGGTTCATGCTCAAAGGGGGAGACAGTGGCCCCTCGATCGTGCCTGGAAAAAGCGATCAGAGTGAACTGATTTCCCGAATTGAAGCCGGAGAAATGCCTCCCGAAGGCAAACCGATGCCCGATGAAGAACTGGCAATTCTCAAGCAGTGGGTCAATCAGGGAGCCCACAACATCCGACCTGAGCCCGAGACGATCGGACCCGATTACGTGGCCCCCGACGATCTGGCATTCTGGTCCTTTCAACCCGTGAAGAATTACCCGGTTCCCAAGGTCAAACAATCCACGCTGGTCAAGCAGCCCGTCGATGCCTTTCTGCTCTCGAAGCTGGAAGCAAAAGATCTCACGTTCACTTCGCAGGCGGATAAAACAGTACTGGCCCGACGTGCATTTTACGACCTGACTGGCCTGCCTCCCACGCCCGAAGAACTCAAACAGTTTCTGGATGACAAGAGCCCGGACGCCTACGAAAAGCTGATTGATCGTCTGCTAGCTTCCCCACATTATGGTGAACGCTGGGGCCGACACTGGCTGGACGTCGCCGGCTATGCCGACTCCGAAGGCTACAACAATAAAGATCAGGATCGTCCCTGGGCCTTTCGATACCGGGATTATGTGATTCGTGCCTTCAACGAGGACAAACCCTACGATCAGTTTCTGAAAGAACAACTGGCCGGCGATGAGATGGTCAAGCCCCCCTATCATAAGCTGAGTCCGGAAGAGATGGAAAAACTGGTTGCCACCGGATTTCTCCGTATGGCCCCGGATGGCACAGGCAGTAATCCGGCAGAACGGGAAGTCGCCAAAAATCAGGTGATCATCGACACGGTGGATATCGTTTCCTCTTCGATTTTGGGAATGACCATCGCCTGTGCCCAGTGCCACGATCACAAGTACGATCCGATCCCCCAGAATGATTACTATCGGTTCCGGGCGATTTTCGAGCCGGCTCTGGACTGGAAAAACTGGCGGACTCCCGTCGCCCGGCGCATTTCGATCATGTCGGACGAGGATCGCAAAGTCGCCAATGAACTGGAAGCGGAAGCGAAGAAAGTCCTCGCAGAACGTACCGAACTGGTCAACAAGTTTATCGACCGGACACTGGAACGCGAACTGATGGACGTGCCCGAAGACAAACGGGACGCCATGCGAACTGCCTACAAAACTGCCGGCAAAGAACGCAGCAAAGAGCAGGTGGCGCTGCTCAAAGAGTATCCCCGTATTAATCGTCTGTCTGCCGGTTCGCTGTATCTCTACGATCGCACGCTTCATGAACAGTCGAGCAAAGCGGCTCAAAAAGCCAAGGAACTGGCCAAAACGCTGGTAGAAAAAATCGAAAAAGAAACGCTGGATAAGATACCCGCCGAGAAGAAGGCCTTAGCACTGGCTGCGAAAAAAGCAGAAGTCAAAAGCCAGACCGAAGAGCAGAAACAGATTCTGGCGGAATTCCCGGCGTTACTGGTCTCCGTTTCCAATCTGGAAAAGTTCGACCCCCAGGGAGCCGCGGAGATTCAGCATCTCAAAGACGAATCCAAGCGGCTGGCGGATCTCAAAACCACAAAAATCCTGACTGAGTACAGTGACAAAGCGACGGCGATCCGGGATAAGAAACCCAAAGAAGAATTCATCCGCGTACTGACAGAAGTGCCCGGAAAAGTCCCCAAAACGTTCTTCTTCAACCGCGGTGATTTTGAGCAGCCCAAACATGAACTGGAACCTGCCGGGCTGACGGTGATTAAATCCAACCTGGAAAAACCGTTTGAGATTCCTCCAGTCAACAAAGACATCCCGACGACCGGACGGCGGCTCGCGTATGCGAATTACATTACCAACGGTGAGCATCCTCTGACGGCACGTGTGTTTGTGAACCGTCTCTGGCTGCATCACTTTGGAAAAGGCATTGTGGCCTCGCCGACAGATTTCGGCAAACTGGGAATTCCGCCGACTCACCTGGAATTACTGGACTGGCTGGCAAATGATTTTGTGGCCCATGGCTGGAAAATCAAACGCATGCATAAAATGCTGATGACTTCCACCGCTTACATGCAGAGTTCGCAGCGCTCCGATGAATATGATGTCGCCGATCCGGACAATCTGTTGTATGGTCACATGCCCGTTCGTCGCCTGGAAGCCGAAACCATTCGCGACTCCATTATCGCTGTCACCGGGAAACTCAAAACCGAACTGTACGGCGAACCGGTTCCTGTAAAGGAAGACGAAGTCGGGCAGATCGTCGTGGGCCTTGCCAATGTTGACTCAGCCGGTCGTCAGGGGAAAAACCTGAAGATGGATGATCGCAAGTTCCGTCGCAGTATCTACGTCACCGTCAGTCGCAGCAAACCGCTGGCCGTGCTCGATATGTTTGATGCACCCAAGATGGAGCCGAACTGTGAGAAACGTTCTTCTTCAACCGTCGCACCACAGTCACTGCTGATGATGAACAGCGCGTTCATGGTCGAAAATGCCGAGTTGTTCGCAGAACGACTGTTGAAAGAAAAAGCCGGCAATAAAGCAGAACAGGTCAAGCTGGCTTGGATGCTGGCCTTCGGTAAAGAGGCATCCACTGAAGAAGTTCAGCAGTCTGTCGAATTTATCGATTCGCAGTTGCCTCAGTTTAAAGATAGAAAAGACAATGCAGGTAAAACTCCTGAGCATCTGGCACTGGCGACATTCTGTCAGGCATTACTCAGCAGTAACGGCTTCCTGTATGTAGACTGATTCAGCTTCACTGAAACTGTGATCTGAAAATGAAATTTTGAATCCGGTAAGAATAACGGTATCGAATTATGAATAAACAATCGATTTCAGCACCTCACTCCAGGCGGCATTTTCTGGCTTCCGGTTCCATGGGCATCGGATCGCTGGCTCTGTCCTGGCTATTGAACCAGGAACAGGCACACGCCAATCCTGCTGTCGCCCGACCAGATCTCAAACAACCACCGCTGGAAAAGCAGCAATTTGACCTGACCCTCAAGCCCACGCATCATCCTCCCCGTGCCAAAGCCATGATCTCGATGTTCATGCAGGGTGGCCCCAGTCATCTGGATATGTTCGATCCCAAACCGATGCTCCAGAAGTACGATGGCAAAAAGTTTCCGGGTGACATCAAATACGATAACGCGGCCCAGGCCAGTTCGAAAGTATTAGGCAGTCCCTGGAAATTCAGCAAACACGGTAATTGCGGAATGGAGTTATCAGAACTCGTTCCCGGTTTATCGGAAGTCGTGGACGATATCGTGCTGATGCGATCCATGCACACCAGTGTGAATAACCATGGTCAGTCAATCTATGCGATGCACAGCGGTCGCATTCTACCCGGCCGACCGACCCTCGGCAGCTGGTTGACCTACGGCCTGGGAGCCGAATCAGAAAATCTGCCCGCGTATATTGCGATGGTCGATCCCGGCGGTGCACCTGTGCTCGGCGTCGATAACTGGACCAACGGGTGGCTGCCTTCCCTGTACCAGGGAACCGTAATTCGTCCCAAGGAACCACGCATTCTGAATCTGAATGCCCCGCCTCACCTGAGCGGCAAAGCCCAGGAGAAGTACCTCGACTTTCTGGGAAATCTGAATCAGCGTCATTTAAATCAACATCCGGGTGAAGACGATCTCTCGGCACGCATTGCCAGTTACGAACTGGCGGCCAAAATGCAGACCGCAGCTGCTGAGGCGCTGGATCTGAGTAAGGAAACCAAAGCGACGCAGGCCATGTATGGGATCGACGACCCCACCTCAGCCGAATTCGGCAAACGCTGCCTGATCTCCCGCCGCCTGATTGAACGGGGCGTGCGTTTTGTTCAAATCATGACCGGTAACCAGACCTGGGACCATCATACGAATATGCGGACTTCGCTCCCGCTGGCTTGTAAGCGGGTCGACGTTCCGGCTGCAGGCCTGGTGAAAGATCTCAAACAGCGTGGTCTGCTGGATGAAACCCTCGTTCACTGGGGCGGAGAAATGGGCCGCCTGCCTGTGATTCAGAATGACGCAGGTATGGCTAAGCAGGGCCGCGATCATAACACTTACGGCTTCAGCATGTGGCTCGCCGGGGGTGGGCTGAAGGGGGGCATGACATATGGTGAAACCGATGATTTCGGTCATCATGCTATTAAAGACAAAGTCAGCCACAGTGACTATCACGCGACGCTCATGCATCTGTTTGGTCTGGAAGCCGAACGCCTGACCTTTACCCGCAACGGTGCACCACAGACACTGATTGATGGTCAGGAAAATCGCGTGGTGAAAGAAATTATTGCCTGAAGCCGCCTCAAAACAATGCATTAAAAAAACGCCCTGCAGCAACAGGGCGTTTTTTATTTAAGTGATCATAACCGGCCTTTATTTTGCCGGTATCGCAATCATATCCAGCACCAGAATCCGATTCGGCACACCCACACTTTTAACGGTGGCCTTGGAAGCAGCCGGCGGTCGCTTTGGGTTATAGTATTCGGTACGGATCTTACCGAAGTCACCACTGATGCCGTCTTCAGAGACGTAATAAGTCGCTTTCGCCAGGTGCTGCATATCGCTGCCCGCTTCTCCCACAATGGCCTGCAGTTGATTGAAGACGCTGTGAATTCGTGTGGGGTAGTCACCTGGTTCTTTCGAGGTGATGCCCGAGACATAAATCCGGTCACTGACTTCCGCAATCGCGACGCGACTATAGACGGGAGACGCTTTCATGCCGGTCGGAGTTTTATAAGTGACGGTTTCCGCGGGGCGGGAAGCAGGTGCTGCTTCGGGCATGGCGACAATCATTTCGATTTCGATGGGCAGCGATGAAAACCATTCGACCAGTGTGACCGGCGGTCGGCGCTCTTCGGGAAAGATGCCGTCGATCATCTCGTTCACTTCATTGGCCTGGCTCATGGGCGTCATGAACGCTTTGATGTGCACGATGTTCTTCGGTTTCGCACCCAGGTATTCCAGCGTTTCAAACAGTTCTTTCATCGTCTTGATCGCAGCTTCTGATACGGTGTCTGCTTTGACGGCCTGGCCGGATATATATGCCGTCCGACCTGCGGGTAACAGGGCGACACGGAATCCGGAAGGAGCGTCGTTGAAGACTTTGGTTTCTGTCAGCTTACTGGATGAATCTGTCGCAGCGATTGCATCCAGTGCGACAAGCGCTTTGGGATCGGGCAGTTTCGTGACCACGTAGGTGCACGCCGGTTGTGCGATCAGTTCCAGTTCCTTTGCCAGCCGTTGTTGCACTTCCGCGACCAGTTCTTCACGGGCGACATAGATGTTCAACTTCACCAGCTTATTCAGCGAAGAGTCCACCTTTTTCAGCAGATAATCCAGGTTCTTCAACACGAGTGCCGTCTGATCGCCGACGCCCGTTGAAGTGATCATTCCCCCTTTGATATTCAAGGGGAGGATCTGAGAAGTATGCGCCAGGACATCGTCTTTCACGACGACACACAGCGAAGCTCCCGTCTTGGAAGAAGGTTTGAAATACGAGACTTCTGCCCGGGTCAGACCAGTCATTCCCAGAAAAAAAACAGCAATCAGAAATTTTGTCAGATGTTTCATGGTGCAGCCAACTATTTGAAAATGGATTGTTTTTGTGATTCCCCAGTGTGAATCCCGGGAAAGGAACGTTTTATTTTAATCGCCAGAATTCGTCAAAGAAATTCGCGTCAACGACTTTCCCCGGATACTGACTGCCCGCGGGAGTCCGCAAATCGATGATCGCCCAGTCGGGCAGCATCGGCACCTGTCGGGCATTGTTCAGATAAGCGTACTCACGATAAGTGAAGCCGCTGTTGATCACGACATATTTTTCAGGGTTCAATGGATTCGGGAAGATCAGCACCGGAGCACAGTGATCCGCCGGGTATTGTTTATCGCCTACAGTGATCGCATCGGCGGTCCATTGGATCGGCAGTTGATCGGCGATCTTCTTAATGAGCTGGTTACTCTGGGGATCTCCCCACAGGACGAGGTTGCTGGACGCGATTTCTTTATCCGTGATTTCTGCATCTTTCATCACGCGGGCATCGCCGCGGAACTGCTGACGCCAGTGAACGATGGCATGTTCCAGTTCGGACTGAACCCACTTGTCGACGGTCGGAGAGGCACAGGTTCCGGAAGGAGAGACAAAGATAAACGAATCCATAAAGGCATCGTCAATCGGGCCCTGCAGGTTATGTTTCTTCACCAGCTGGCCCGGTTCGTAAGTCGCGGGGCCCACCTGCCAGCTGTCTCCTGATTTATGAAACGAGACTTCCCAGGAACGGTCGGACAGGGGGCGGGGTGCTTCCAGTTTCCTGCCATCCACCTGTACGGTCACCGGTTGAGTCATATCCAGCGGCGATTCGCCGGCTGCCATTTTGAAAGAGAAGGCGGTCACATTTTCCGTTTTGACATCGACGCGGTTGCCACTCAGTAACCGGGCGTCGATCTGGGCCTGCGTCCATTCTTCTTCCATTGCATCCAGCGTGACCCATGCCATACGGTTGTATTTCAGCGTATAGGCGACCAGATGAATGGTGGCTGGCACGCGTTGTCGGCCCACCCGAGCCAGGGAATCCATTTTCTCCTCGATGATGACTTTCGAGTCCGGATGAATTTTATGGGCCGTATCCGGACCGATGATATGCACCATGTCGATGCCCACTTTTTTCAGCGCCTGTTCCATCACATCGGCGGCCTGCTTCTGTCGATCGATTTCCCCGCTGTAAGCGACAGTCGGACATTGAAACAGATTGAGCGCATAGCCAGGGCAGTCATACAGCTGCCATAATTTCTCTTCGTACCAGGTTGGTTTCAGCTTTTCTTCCTGGAAGACCTTGAGAAACAGCGGCGTTTCGGAGAAGCCGGCTCCCGGATTGGCAGCAAACCAGCGGTCGGCGTAATGCACGGCGAACTGCCAGCAGGCAGCGCCTCCCATGGAAAAGCCACGGACAGAAACGCGATCTTCGTCGATGCGGTAATTCTGTTTCGTTGATTCCAGCGCTTCGAGTACATCAATTTCACCGGCGAATTTGAACGCATTGGAATAACGGCCATAAGGATGCAATACAATCGTATCCGCGGGCGTGTATTGTCCGCGGGACCGCTGCTGCTGATTGATGAAATTGACTTCGCTCAAACGCTCTCCCCGGCCATGAAACCAGAGATCGCAGCGATAATCGCTCTTACCTGAAAACGTGTAGTTGTCCGGGATGACCAGTCCGTAGGGCTGCACGGTCTGATCGATTTTGGAAATATAGCCCCGCACGACCAGCCCTGTCTGTCGCGTCCAGGGCGCTTCCCCTTTCAACAGCTGGTCAGCCCGTTCCTGTCCCTGTTTCAACAGATTGAGCCCCGTTCCGATTTCCCGTTCGTGAAAGAACTCCTGGTACTCCAGAGCACACCGGACCGCGCGATGATAGATTTCCACATCAGGGATCAACGCTTTGATCCGGGCGTCCCTGCTTTTTCTGAGTTGACCCAGTGACGCCTGTAGTTTCGCCAGCCCCTGTTCCAACTGTTGCTGTTCTGCTGCCGGAACTTCGACCCCCAGTGCGGGGATACGACGTACCTGATCCGGTTTGTTATCCGCCGGCCCATCAGCGGATGTCACTGCTGTGATGCAGAGCACAGCGCACAACGCCGGGAATGTAATTTTAACAATGCATTTTTGTAGAAAAAACATGAGCAGACTCTCACGGGAACTGGGAATGATGTAACTGCTTAAAGCGTCGTGACTAAGCTTGTTCTGTATATCATGTCGGATCGCATGGCATTTGAAAACTGTGACGCGCAAGATAATCCCCGATCGTAAAAAGAGACCAGATCCATCGCAATTGGCATGGACGATCGAAAATCTGTCTGTTAGAACACCAGACAGGCCTGCCCCGGCTATTGAAACTTATTATACAGTCCGTGGAGACAAACCATGTGCAACAACGTTTTCTCAGCGTGTTTGAGTATTCTGTTTCTGCTTCTCCTGACACTTTCCGGCCGCGCAGAAGATTCCAGCTCGAAATCTGACCCGCCTGGCGAAGTGCATACGCTCCAGATACAAGGCATGGAACTCAAGGGGGAGGAAATCGAATACAAGATTCAGCAGGATGGTAAGCATCAAATCAGCTTGCGCGGTCAGGCGGAAATGCAAATTGGCGTGCTCGCAGTTGAAGCAGATCTCATACAGGCGGCCTATACAGATACGAAGGATCTGGTTCTCGATCTGAATGGGCAGGTCAGTATCGTCAGCCCGCTTTCCCAACTGCGTGCCAGGTCAGCGGAAGCCATGTTTGATTTCGGTGCCAAATCGCTTTCACTCAAAGGCACTGAAAAGGAACCCGCGCAGTTGAATCGATATAACAGTTCAATTGTGACTCAGTTAGACGCCCCGGAGATCCAAATTAAACTGTCAGAAAATGTGATCATGTTGATCAAATCACAGGGGCCGATCGAAATCTCAGAGCGGAACCAGACTCCGGCAGATGATTTCCCGGTACTGCAGACAGGCAGTTATGACCTCTTCGGGAATAAGCCATCATCGAACTTCGATCTGCCTGCATCGCAGTTCACTCCGGTCAACGGCAATACATTGTCTGCTCCGGTTCAAGAGTATCCGAGAAAAAATCAGCTGAAAAACTGATGTCTTTCGTCTGAAGTCCTGTGGGCCTCTAAATAAAAGCGCGATCTAAACTGAAACGGAGTTCTATATGTTAATCCGAATGCTAATGGTTGTGATCTGTCTGTTAGAAATTCACTCGTTTTGTCGAGCCGAGTCTGCAGCTCCTGTTCGGATAGGTAAACTAAAAAACTACGCTGCTCTTTCTGCAGAAACGAAAACCCTCAAATTTGGTCCTTTCGTATTGAAAGCAGAAGAACTGAATATCTGGGTCACGCGGGATAATCGAAATGTGATTAGACTCAAAGGGGATGCCCGAGTCCTCTGTGGTGAAACTCGTCTTAAAGCAGATTCGATTTCGGTCATCTACAAAAATGAACAAGATTTGCGGATTCAGCTGACAGGAAATGTAAAGATTGAAAACGAGCGTGATCAACTGCGAATTTCGGCACTGCATGCCAGTCTGGAGTATGGCAGGCGAATATTAATGCTCAGTAGCCGAGAGCGCGGCAGTGTCTCATGGATACGAACTCAGAATCAGCAGACCACCGAGATTAAAGCTTCATATATTCTTATGAAATACAAAGATCTGCATACGATGCTGGTTCAACCGGATGAAAACGTCAGTATTATTGAACGACAGTCAACACCTGAAGATATTGTCAGAGTCGCATCAGCCGAGCCGAGTCAATTCGATTTCTTTGACCAGATTGATATCACTGAGATTAAAATGTTTTCACATGACTGGAGTGTTCGGGCAGAGAAACCTTACCTGCATAAGTAGGTTGTGTGGGGATACAATCAGCTGCCCAATCGACTTTTTAATACTAACGGAGAAACAAAATGACACATCCGCATTTTACGATCGTTCTGGCGCTTGTTTTTGCAGGCAGCTTTTTGAATTCGGGGTTTTCTGAAGAAATCGCGGAATCGAAGGAAGAGAAAAAAACAGTCTCTGCCGCCAAAGTTCAGACATTGCCACTGGATCAAATGATCTTAAGTGGGGAAGAAATCGATGTGAAAATCCATGGGGACGGGAAACGCGTGATTCGTCTGCAGGGGAGAGCGGGAATCAAAATCGATGAAATGTGTTTCTCGGCAGATGTGATAGACGCAACCTGTTCCAGCCATTCTGATCTGAAGCTGGATCTGAAGGGAAATGTGAAAATTATCAGCAGTGCCGATCTGATCAATGCGACTGCTGCTGAAGCCCAATTCGATTTTGGGACGAACTCAATCTCAATGAGTCTCACAGGAACGGAAAAAGAGAACGTCAAACTGATTCGAGGTGTTGGCTCCCGGAATACCCAGATTGAAGCCACCGAAATTCAGGTTCAGTTTAAAGATCAGATTGGCATGCAGCTGAAAACACTGGGAGCGGCTACCTTTACGGAAACAAAAGCGACTCAGTCCAATCCGTTCTCGTTTCCCGGTTCTCGTAAAAAGAACCAGTATCAGCCATTTTCTGCGGATGATCAGTTTGGACCTGCAAAGTTCGAAACTCCCAAATCGAAAAAGAAACCTGCCGGCAAAGTATTTCAGGATAATACGATAACGTTTCCAGAATCAAAGTCGTTCCCTTCGTCGTAAATTCGGTTAATCAAATCAGATACTGTTCGTTCCGCTGATCGCATTGTTCTGCGCAGAGCCTGCCGGCAGGATGACTGCTGGCAGGTGAGAAAATCGCTATTGACCCCTTTTGCCGATTGCAATAAGCTTCCGATCTCCACAAATCTCTCTCAAATCAAATCTCAATTTCTCTTCAGGTTTTCTGCTGTGTCGAGGCCGGCACTGTTTGATTACTCAAGGCAAATTCAGTTGATGTAACTGAACTCGGTCAGGTTCTCTATCGATGCCTGTCTGCTTGGGAATCAACGTCTGTCCGGAAACGGTTTCAGTGGAAAAACAACCATTCTGAAAAGACTATTTTCTCACAAACGGGGTCGTACTGTGAAGAACACTGTCAGTTTATTCGTTGTTGTGCTCATCGTGGCTGCTGGCTTTACGGGTTGTCAGAAACTTAATCTGAATCCGCAGAGCTGGTTGAACTCGGCCAGTATGCGTTCACAAAGTCCGGATGAAGACGACGATTCGTCGGAACTTGAGAAGTTTGAGACCAAGGTCGAAACGCCGTTCATTGGCGAGTACACACAGATTACCGGCAAAAACCTGATTGCGCTGCAGGGCGTAGGTCTGGTCACGGGACTGAACGGGACAGGCGGCAACCCGCCTCCTTCGGTGCACCGTGAAGCGTTACTCCGCGAGATGCGCCGCCGGGGTGTTAAAAATCCAAACCAGATTCTGCGCAGTCCTTCGACGGCGCTGGTCATTGTCAAAGCCTATCTGCCACCACTGATCCGCAAAGGCGAAACCTTCGACGTGGAAGTTTATCTGCCCGGTAACAGTGAAGCAACCAGCCTCGACGGGGGCTGGCTGATGGAATCGTATCTGGCCGAACAGGCGATGATCCAGGGGCGTGGGCTGTTGAAAGGTCACATCCTGGCGAAAGCGGAAGGTTCCATTCTGATTCCTCCCATGTCGGAAGAAGACCGGAAAAAAGGGACCTCCGGACTGCTGCGTCGTGGTCGCATTCTGGCTGGTGGTGCTTCACTTGCGGAAGATCGCGATCTGGCGTTGTACCTCCGCAATGATTTCAAAAGTATTCGAAATGCACAGCGTATTGCCAATCGTATCGGGTCCCGGTTCTATCACTTCGATAAATATGGGATCGAAGAACCTCTGGCCGAAGCCAAGACAGATAAAAAAGTGGTACTCAAGCTGAAACCACGCTACAAACATAATGATTCGCGTTACCTGCAGGTGGTTCGCTATATTGCCTTCCGGGAAACCGATGTGGCACAACGGGTGCGCATGCAGAAACTCACGGACGAGATCAAGATTCCGGAAAAAGCAGAGCGGGCTTCGATTGAGCTGGAAGCGATCGGGAAAAAATCGATACCGATTCTGAAGGCGGCGCTGAAGAGCCCCTTGCTGGAAGTACGTTTCCATGCGGCAGTGGCACTGGCTTACCTGGATGACGGGTCCGGCATCAAGGATCTGGCAGAAGCAGCCCGCGAAGAACCGGCGTTCCGCGTGTACGCCCTGGCCGCCATGTCGGCTCTGGATGAACCAGAAGCACATCTGCATTTGCGGGAACTGATGAGCATGACCAGTGCCGAAACCCGTTACGGTGCCTTCCGCGCACTGTGGACGCTCGATAAAAACGATCCCTTTATTCGTGGCGAAGATATGAACGGCCAGTTCCTGCTGCATGTATTGCAGACCGAACTGGAGACTGTGACGACGCACGATCCGAATGCCAAACCAGGTGGTCCGAAGAATGGCGGTCCGATGATTCACATCACTCACCGAAAACACCCGGAAGTGGTCCTGTTTGGTTCCGAGCAGGAATTCCGCGTGCCGCTTACCGTTCGGGCCGGCAAAGTATTGATCACCGGTGCGCCGGGGGTTGAAGAGCTGACCGTCAGTAAATACGCAGTCGATGAACCCGATCAGCGGAAATTGGTCTCCAAAAATATTGCGGTCGTCATTCGCACCGCGGTAGAAATGGGAGCCAGCTATCCCGACATTGCTCAAATGATTTTGCAGGCACATCAGCAGGGGAACATCGAAGGTCAGGTCGAAATCGATGCCTTACCTGAAGGGGGCCGCATGTATTACCGTCCGGTTCACGACGACTCTCTGCTGGCTCTGAAATCAGGTGACTTGAAGTCAACCAAACCGAAACCGAAAAAGGGTTCGCGGGTGGGAAATCAGAATATGGTCCCCAACATCTTCAACATAGATGTTCCTAAAACAAGTGAATCTAGAAGATCGGAATATGAAGAGGAAGAACCTGACTTCCAGGCAGCGGAAGAGTCAGATGATAAAGGCAAAGCGACTTTGTCCGATTCCCGTAAAGCCGAATCGATTGATGAAGATGATAAGTACGTAAAGCAGACGACCTTCCAGAGCTGGTTCCGGTATTTCAAAAAATAAAAGCAATCGGATCAGCAGATTATGTCCCGTTTTACTGTCGCGTCTCCAGGACGATGTGGACCAGAAATAAGAGATTGAGAGACGCTAGGGTTAAATGTGATTCCTTCTGGATTGATTCTGAATTATGTATGACCACTGCAAGTCAGGCTCCTGTTTTTAGTTTTCCCGTGTAAGGTTTAGTGATGCTGAAATCATTGGAACTGTTCGGCTTTAAGAGTTTTGCCGACCGGACCATCTTTGAATTTTCGGATGGCATCACTTGCGTTGTCGGGCCCAACGGAAGTGGTAAGAGTAACGTCGTGGATGGAATCAAGTGGGTTCTGGGTGACCAGAGCCCCAAGAGCCTCCGTGGCAAAGACATGACCGATGTGATCTTCAACGGTTCCACGGGCCGTAAAGCCAATGCGTATGCCGAAGCCACGCTGACTTTCAATAACCGGCAGGGTTTCCTGGATATTGATGCAGACGAAGTGCATATCGGCCGTCGACTCTGGAAAAATGGCGACTCGGAATACCTGCTGAATCGTAACCCGGTCCGTCTGAAAGATATTCGCGACCTGTTCATGGGCACTGGTGCCGCGACGTCGGCTTACAGCATTATCGAACAGGGCCGCGTCGATCAGATCCTGCAGGCCAACGCTGCCACACGCCGCGTCGTGTTTGAAGAAGCTGCAGGAATCAGCCGCTACAAATCCAGGAAAGTCGAGGCGGAGCGAAAGCTCGAGCGGGTCGGCCAGAACATTCAGCGTTTGACCGACATCGTGGATGAAGTCGAAGCGCAGCTGAATTCGACACGCAGCCAGGCTTCTAAAGCAGCTAAATACCGTGAAGTATCAACCGAGTTGCGCAAGCTGTGGATGGGGATGGCAGCCGATGACTGGCGACACCTGACTTCGCAGCAGGCTGCGCTCAAGGACAAAATCGCTCAGTATCAGCAACGCATCGAAGAGTTGAATGCAGACTACCAGACTTACGAAGAAAAACTGGGCGCCATCGATGCGGAAGTCTCTGAATTTGATGACCAGTTAAGAGCCGTCGAGAAAAAACTCTCTTCGCAACGCGAGGGGATTGCGGGAAATCAGACGGCGATCGAGCATCAGCTGGACCGAAAGCAGGAATTCGAAACGGAAATCATCCGGTTGCGCAAGCAGCGGATCCTGATGGCCAGGCGGACTTCAGAAATTCAAAAGGATCTGGAAGCCGTCACACAGGAGAAGCTCAAGTCGGAAACCGGTTTTCAGGAACAACGTCAGAACCTGGAAGAAACGCGGGCCCGCATCACCGCGGCGAGTGCAGAACTGGATGCAGCCAGCGAGCAGATTCAACAGAAACAGCAGCAGGTGCATGAGCTGAATAAAGCATCATTGACGCTGGATAACCGTGTATTTTCAATGCGGACCCAACTGGAAACCTATAGCAGTTCTATCGGGAAGGCCAACGAAAAGCGGCTGCAACTGGAAACGAAAGTCGAGGATGCACAGGCGGTTGTCGAAGCCTGTGAAATACGGTTTCGTTCCGCCGGCGAACGGGTCGCTGAATTTGCGCAAAGTCTGTCTGACGTCGATGAAAGGCAACAGGCACTGCTCAGCGAGCAGGACCAGAAAACCCAACAGCTGTCCGAGCTGCGGGAAAGACGCAGCGCCTACCAGGCACGGAAAAGCGTACTCGAAGATCTGGAGCGCAGGCAGGAAGGCATCAGTATCGGGGTCAAAGAAATACTGAACCGGGCGCAGACCTCACAGTATTCTCCCTGGAATACGATCATTGGCAGTGTCGCGGATCTGCTCGAAGTGGATCTGGAACAGGCGGCACTGCTGGAAGTCGCTTTAGGCATTCGTTCGCAGTTACTGGTGATCAGCGAATTTGAGCCACTCTATGAATTCCTGAAAGAAGGCAAATACTCCATCTCCGGTCGGGTGGGTTTTATTACCCGCCCGAATTCACAGGCAGATCTGCCTCCGGTCATCCAGGGATTCGCTCTGGATGGTCCGTCTGCTGAGACGGAAGAAATAGCGACTGCACAGCCCGCTGATTTTCAGACCTCTGATTTTCTGGATCTGTCTGCGGAACGCGGTGTTGTCTATCGTGCAGATCAACTGGTGAAGCCCAATTCAGAAAATCAACTGCTGGCAAAAATGCTGCTGGCGGATACCTGGATTGTGGATTCACTGGAGACGGCCGTCAACCTGTCGAAGGGAGCGGGCAAAAAATGTCGCTTTGTGACACTGCAGGGAGAACTGGTTGAAGAAAACCGTTCGATCTTCGTCGGCGCCATTGGTGGTGAATCTGCCATCTTCACCCGTCGCAGTGAATTGCGAAAGCTCAAGAACGATCTGATTCGGATTGATCGGACATTGAACGACAACGAAACTGCCCTGGAAAAGCTGGATGAGTTGTTGTCTTCGGTAGACGATGACCGGAGTGCCTGCCAGAGTCGGATGCAGGAAGCTTCCGAAACACTCTCGATTGAAAAAGCCGCTAAAGTCGCCGCCGAGCAGAAGCGGGAACAGTGGAATGAAGAATGGACGACGGTCAAAAACGACCTGCTGGATCTGGAACGCCATTCTCAAAAACTGGAGACCGAAATCGAAACGGTGCTCTCAGAAAAGCAGGAAACCGAAGCCCGACTGCAGTCATTGAACGCGCTGATTCAGGAGAATGAATCTGTCCTGTTGGATAAACAGTGTGAAGTTCAGGAACTGAAAGAACAGCAGAACGCCCGCAAACTGGAACTGGCCACGCACGAAGAACGTCTGGCGGGACTCAATCAGCGTTGCGATCGGCTGAAACTTGAATTTGAACAGCGTCAGCAGCAGCAGGAAGAATCCAATCGTCGTTATGAACTGTCGCTGGAAAAGAATTCGCAGATTAAACTGCATATTCTAAATACACGCGCCGTGCTGGACGAACAGTATTTGATCCAGGAAAGCCTGCTTGCTTCCGCAGCCAGTCTGACTGTCATCCGAGATGAGAAGCGACAGCTCAAGAAGCAGTTCAGCTCAGAAGAGGCTGCCCTGCGAAAAGAGCGTCGGGAACTGAGTGAACAAAAACACGAAGAAGAATTCAAAACCCGCGATATCGAACATCAGATCAGCACACTGGCCGAGCGGATCGAAGAGGAATATCAGCTCACCCTGGAAGAAATCGTGGATACGGGTGAGTCCGTTCTCAAGCAGCATCTGGAAGAACAGGCGCAATACGAAGCCGAAGATGAGTCGGTCTCTCCAGACGAAATGGAACAGGATGCCGCGCTGATCGAGGCAGTTGACCAGGCAGAAGTTCAATCGGAAGCTGACGTGGAAGAAGCATCGGAGTCGGTGGAAATCGAACTGGTAGACGAGGATGAAACGCCGAGCGAACCGGGGTTCAATGTTGCGCTTTACCTGGAAATTCGCCCGGAGATTGAAGCCCAGGTGAATCGCTTGAGGCGGAAGATCAAGATGATGGGCAGCATTAACTCAGACAGTCTGAACGATCTGGATGAACTGGAATGCCGCTTCGAGTATATGAAATCGCAGCTGGACGACCTGAATGAAGCCAAGTCGTCACTGGAAGAGATTATCCGCCGAATTAATGCGGAGAGCCGTCGCCTGTTTCACGATACGTTTGATGTCATTCGCGGGCATTTCCAGGAAATCTTCCGCAAGCTGTTCGGTGGCGGTGAAGCAGATATCATTCTGGAAGACCCGGATGACGTGCTGGAATGCGGTATCGAAATCGTGGCCCGTCCACCTGGAAAAGAGCTTCGCGGCCTGACGTTGTTAAGTGGTGGAGAAAAAACATTAACCGCCGTCGCGTTGCTGATGTCCATTTTCCGCAGCCGTCCAAGCCCCTTCTGTATTCTGGACGAAGTGGATGCGGCTCTGGATGAAGCCAACGTGGAACGTTACGCCGGCCTGATTGACGATTTCAAAGAGACGACCCAGTTCATTATGATCACACATAATAAACGATCAATGACTGTTGGAAACGTCTTATATGGCGTTACAATGGAACAGTCAGGGGTCTCCAAACGAATGTCCGTCCGCTTTGATGATATCAGTGAAGACGGAAACTTCAAACAGTCGGCGACTGCCGAGGATGCCTCTGAGGCTGCCTGATCTTTGCGGCGCTGTCTGCACTGATCCGCGATTTATCCCCATGCCAGAGAGGTTCCAATGGCTGATTTATCCCACTTTGATAAAGATGGCGCCAGCCGCATGGTTGATGTCGGCGACAAAGCGGTGACCGCGCGGCTCGCCGTGGCGGAATCACTGGTGACCATGTTGCCGCACACTCAAAAGCTGATTCTGGATCGTCAGATTTCCAAAGGGGACGTGCTGGAAATTGCCCGGATCGCCGGCATCATGGCAGCAAAAAAAACAGCCGACCTGATCCCTTTATGCCACCCTTTGAGTATTACCAGTGTCAGTCTGGATTTTGATGCTCCCGATGAAAAGACGATTCGCATTCGTGCGACGGTGAAAATTGATGGCAAAACCGGTGTCGAGATGGAAGCACTGACGGCGGTCAGTATCGCTGCCCTTACCATTTACGATATGTGCAAAGCCGCCGATCGAGGCATGACGCTCGGCCCCACCCGCCTCGTGGAAAAATCGGGAGGAAAGAGCGGACATTTTATCCGGGAAACTTATTGATTCTCCCTGTGCATTCAGAAGAACCACACCATAATTTTCCAGGCGGACCAGATAATTTTACCCAGTAGACGGGAAAGTCTGATTTCGACCCCGGAAATGAAACACCGGCCCCTGTTTGCATTCCTATCTGCAGGGAGAATGCTTACAATGGCTGCGAATAGTGAGCCGGGTATCGGATCATTTGTTCCGTATCTGTGAAATAACCGACCGCCAGACGAAAACTGGATAAACGATTCGATATTGTGGTGAGGCTGTAATGGGGGACCATCTTACGACACATGACCTGCTGGCGCGTGTCGAAGAGTTAATTGGCGGTGAACTGGAACAGGCAGAACGGGTCTTCTTGAGCGAAGTCAGCTCGAAGCATCCTTATGTTCATGATGTCCTGCAGCATATTACCCGATTTCAAGGCAAACGACTGCGTCCCATTCTGTTGCTGCTGTCCGCAGCGGCAACCGGAGGCATCAATGAAAGCCACTATGTCCTGGCCTCTGTCGTCGAGATGATTCATCTGGCGACCCTCGTACATGATGATGTGTTGGATGACGCCCTGATCCGCCGCCACGTCGCGACGGTTAATTCTCGCTGGAATAATGAAACCAGCGTATTGGTAGGCGACTTCCTGTTCACGCATGCGTTTCATCTGACCGCCAGCCTCGGCGATGCCCGGGCCTGCCGACTGATTGGCAGGGCAACCAACCTGGTCTGTGAAGGCGAACTGGCGCAGATTTACGAGCGGGGAAATCATGAACTGGGTGAAGAACAGTACCTGGAAATCATCAACGGAAAAACAGCAGAACTCTGCGCCATCAGCACACAGATGGGAGCCCTGTATGCCGGCGCCGACGAATCCATCGTGCAGGCCATGGACGAATATGGTCGGGCACTCGGCGTTGCCTTCCAGATTACCGACGATCTCCTGGACCTGCTGGGCGATGAAGAGCAGATGGGAAAATCACTGGGGTCTGATCTGCAGAAAGAAAAACTGACACTGCCTCTGATTCGGCTGCTGGATCAATGCAGCCCGGAAGACCGGGCCACGCTTCAGGAAATTCTGTCTCAGCCCGATCCGAATACCAGGCAGCGACTCACACAGTATATTAAAAACAGTGATGCGATCGACTACGCCGGTAACCGGGCACGGGAGTTCGCGAAACAGGCTCGGGATGCGCTCCAGAATTGCCCCGCTTCACCGGCACGACAGATCCTGGAGGAACTGACGGAATTTGCCATTCAGAGAACAATCTAGAGCGCGTGACAGATATCCGCAGTGTCTCCGGAACTGATATCACCGATTCCAATGTGCCCGGAGAGGTATCAATAAAACGGAACACAGTCTAATATCATAGTATCAGCAACAGTTTATCAGGTTGCACAGATCGGTCGTAGGAGAAGGGCGTCTCTGATTGAATGCTGTCACCTGTCGAATAAAGAGGCGAGAGAGCATTGTTTAACAATCCAATTTTTATTCGGGAAGCGTTGACTTCTCCCCGTCAGTTGAAACATTACCTGATTCGTTCCGGTTATGTTGCCGCAGTATTCATTCTGATCTTTACTGCCGGCCAGACCATCCTGGGGACTCAACAGATCCAGACCACCACCATCGGCGAATTTGCCCGGCTGGGTAATCTGATCTTTCAGATGATCGCCTTTCTGCAGTTACTGCTGGTCCTGTTTTTCACGCTCCTGTTTTCTGCCGGCAGTATCGCGCAGGAAAAAGACCGGGGCACGTTGATTCTGCTGTTAATGACGGAACTCAAAGACCGTGAACTGGTCAGCGGAAAAACCCAGTCCAGTCTGCTGATTGTCTATGTATTGCTGGCGTCATCAATTCCCGTCTGCGTCTTTCTGCATCTGCTGGGAGGAATTGAGCTCACCCAGATTCTCTGGATGGAACTGCTGTGTCTGATCACAGTCTTCGCGACCGGCAGTTGGGCGGCCCTGGTGGCGTTCTGGCGGGAAAAAACATTTCAGACCCTGGCGATCAGTGTGCTCGGGATGGTGGTATTTCTGGGTATTGTGGAAGTGATTGTTAACCTGCTGCCCGCAGATTTCAGCCTGCGTCCCTGGATTGCCGGCCTGAATCCCTTTCGTTCACTCTATGAAATCCTGAATCCGCTTTCTCTCAATACCGGCCTGAATCCCATTACCGTCAGTGCCTGGCCTTCGCTGATCAGCCTGTTTGTACTGGGAGTCGCCTTGAAAGCATTTACCGTTCTCAGGCTGCGGGTCTGGAACCCTTCGCGTTCGGTTTATAAAGCGACCCCCAAGGCAGAAAAAGAGACGGTCGTCGTCAAAGAAAAATCCCGTGTGATCTGGTCGAATCCTGTGATCTGGCGCGAGATCATGACGAAAGCTTACGGGCGAAAAGTTTTTGTGATCAAGCTGGCGTATTTTTTGCTGGCTGGTTTTACGCTCTGGTCCGCAGTCACCTCCGAGGCGGTTGCCGAAGGCGTGCTGTACCTGGGAGTGATTCCCCCGCAGGGACTTGCTTTTGCGGGGATCGCCTGGTTGAGCCTGGTGCTGGCCAATACGCAGGCAGTCACTTCCATCACGACCGAAAAAGACAGCAAAACACTTGAGTTACTGCTGGTGACCGATATCTCCGCCAAAGAATTTGTGCTGGGGAAACTGGGGGGAATCTTCTATAACAGCAAAGAACTGATACTGGTTCCCGTGCTGATTCTGTGTTACCTGGTCAGCCAGGGGGCATTCTCGACCGAAGGTTTTCTGTGTGCCCTGATCGGGTTTCTGGCACTGATGATCTTTGCGATTGTCCTGGGGCTGCATATGGGGCTCACGTATGACAACAGCCGTTCTGCCATCGGTGCCAGCCTGGGAACCATGTTCTTTCTGTTCGTCGGGATCGGTATATTCATGATTCTGCTCGTACAGGCCCGCTCTTCGTTTGCCCTGCAGCTGCAGAGTTTTCTCGTGTTTATTGTGGTGGGAAGTGCCGCCCTGCATTCTGCTCTCACACATCGTAATCCTTCCCGGGCGCTGGCCATCTCGGCCTGGATGCTCCCGTTTTTAACGTTTTATGCCATCACTTCGTTTCTGCTGGGAGGAACTCTGGGGGTTCTGGTTACCATTCTGTTTGCCTATGGTCTTCCTGTTCTTTCGATGTATATTCCGGCCGTTTCTGAATTTGATGTTGCCTTGGGGAAAACCACTTTCGATAAAGGGTAGAGTGGCTGATCCTGATTCATGATGATCGCATTAATTGATACCGTTGCAATTTGGTTTCCAGGGTCACTGGCGTTACTCGCTTTGATTTTTGCGTCCGGGTTCTTTTCAGGCAGCGAGACTGCAATTTTTTATCTGTCGCGGAGCGAACTGAGAAAATTCAGTAAAGGTAAGCCCAGTGAGCAGGTCGTCGCCGCACTGGCCGCGGATGCCGACCGCCTGCTGACAGCCGTGCTGTTCTGGAACCTGCTGATCAATCTGAGTTATTTTGCGGTCGCCGGAGTGATTGCCAGGCGACTGGCCGACCAGGGGATGACTGCCGCTGCCGGGGTGTTCACGGTCGGCAGCCTGCTGGCGATCATTCTGTTCGGTGAAGTTCTGCCGAAGAGCCTCTCGATTGTTTTTCGCAAAAAAATTGCGATCCTGGTCAGCTGGCCCCTGGCGGTTTCCGTCCGCCTGCTGGATCCGGTGATCCCGTTGCTGCAGCAGATCAGTCGGCTGATGCGGCGTACCTTCTGGCCGCATATCCAGAAAGAATCGTATCTGCACTCAGAAGACCTGGAACGGGCCGTCGATGCGTCCGGTTCCAGCGAAGAAGTCATTCGCCATGAACGACAGATCCTGCATAATATCCTGGACCTCTCGGAGATTCTGGTCGAGGAAGCGATGCGTCCGCGGGGAACGTATCTGACGTTCAACATGCCCGTGCAGCTGGAAGACCTCACGCGGATTACCCCCGAAACGGATTACATTATTTTAAGGAAACGCGATACCGAAACGGATGAGATTGAGCGTATCATCTCGTTGACGGAACTTTCGTCTTTCTCAGAAAAGATGCTGAATCAGAAATCGAAGCGGGTGATTCATGTTCCCTGGTGCGCGAACCTGTCGGATGTGTACTCCCGCTTTCAGGCAGAAGAATGTCACTTCGCTTCTGTCGTCGATGAATATGGCGAAACCATCGGTATCGTCTCTCATGATGATATCATTGACACGCTGCTCTCACCGGAACCGAGTCGGGCCAAACGAATTCTCCGCAGGGAACCGGTGCGTGAAGTGGCACCTGGCGTGTATCATGTTGAGGGGATTACCACGCTGCGGTACTTGTGCCGCAAGCTGCAGCAGGACTATGAAATTGCCGACGATGGCCTGTTAACCGTCGCAGGGATGTTCCATGAAAAGCTGGAACACATCCCGGAAGTCGGGGATATCTGCGACTGGCTGGACTTCGAACTGGAAGTGATTGAAGTCCGCAAGCTCGGGCATCTGATTGCAGAGCTTCGGGAAAAAATGCCTGTGGAAGAAAGTCCGGAAGTCGAATAATCGCGGCTTCGTTTCAGACAGGCAGTCGGCACAAGAATCGCGAGCCGATCTACTTCTTCCACATCCCGGTCATCAGGTAGATCGCGATTAAAGGGGTTACGAGTGTCGTCAGCATGAAATGCCACGGCCAGGTTTGCGGGAAGACAAAGCTCTTGAGGAGGAACTGATCGATCAGGATTGAACCACAGAAAGCCCAGCCACAAAAGATGAAGGCCAGCTGCTTCTTCTCTTTCAGTTCTTCGGGAGTCAGCTGGCTTCCCCCCCGTTGTGGTTTCTTTTTTTCTACCTTTTTCTCGGGTTTGGCTGCTTTGGCCGCTTTTTTGGATCCGGTGTCCGTGGCGGCATCTGCTGCAACCGGTTCTTCGTCTTCCTGTTCCTCGGCAGCCGCATAGTATTTGGTGATGCCATTATTAATCGAACGGGGCATCGCCAGCACCCAGCGGGAAGGGACCTGGTAACGCATCCGCAGATCGTCTTCCAGTTCATGCGTCGGCTGATCGGCACAGGCAACCAGCAGCATATCATCGTCGATGAACAGGGGGAGAATGGTATTTCGCTTGGCGACATGTTGAGGAAGCTGCAGGAGAATACTGCTTTCGGGAATCGTGTCTTCGAGGTCGATGTAAGGCATTCCCTTTGAACGGGCCATTGCCTGGGTTGCTACTTCACCGGTGACAAACCGCATCTGGACGGCGGCGTCCCTGGTGGTGAGTCCCCGTTTTTCCGCAAATTCCTTCAGCTCTGCGGCTTGACTCTTCTCGATGTGCCCCTGTTCGAGGAGGATCTGTTCGACTGATTTGGGGCCGGTATCTTCGTCTTCATCAAACTCACGACCCAGGCTTTCATCATATTCATGTTTTCGTTCGGGGTCGGTCAGACAGAGCATGGCTTTCGCCAGCTCGTTTAATAATTCCTGGGATTCATTAGAGTATTTTCCCGAGGCGTACTTGCGGACATGGGCGTTCAGCTTTTTGTAGTGCGCCCTGATTTTTTCTTCATCATCTTCGAATTTGACCAGTCGCAATAAGTCATAATGATGTGGAGGTCGCTCCCCTTCCGGTATTCCCAGCCAATCCTTGTAGACGTCTATTGCCACCTCAGAGGACTCCTTGCTCTTGGATCTAGATCAAAATCGAAGTGAAACAGTTTCAGTATGACGTGTTCGTTGTCGCGATTCAAATCAGCTTCTGCAGTGAAACAGGAACCGTTTCACTGCAGAAGCTGTTGGGACATTATTCAACCAGGTAGTCTTTGGCCAGAAGCTCAAAGCGGTCCACTCCCTCGGTGTCCAGACCAGAGTCACGGACAATCTCGGTGGCGGATTCGTTGTTCCCTGTCAGTTCTCTTGCCGAAGCATGAATTCGACCGTTGGCATCATAGCGGTAGGTCACTTCCACAGGCGAACCTTTGGGAAGGTTGGCTGGCAGATTCAGAATGCGGAAGTCACCGATAGTCGAACAGGCATCAGGATCGCTGGCCTCTCCTTCCAGGATGATCACGTGAATCCGCTGCTGATTCTCGGAGGTCGTCACGAATTTCTGGCTGACGCTCGCGGGAATCTCCGTATTGCGTTTAATCATAATGTGGTTGATTTTACGGGTGCGTTCATTGGGGTCCGTGATTTTCACGCCGAGCGAGTGTGAGTTCACATCAGCGGTACTGACGCTCCGCAATCGTTTGATGACGGCCTGTGCCATGCGACTCTCGCCTCCGGTTGCACGGGCTTCCAGGATGGCCGCGTGGATCGCAGCACCCTGGGCCACTGCTTCTTCCGGGTTCATGGTTCGAGAAGGTTCGCTTCCACAAACCTTTTTCAACATCTCTTCGACCACAGGCATCAACGTCGAACCACCGACCAGTACCACATCATCCAATTGGCCTTTCTCCACACCTGCCTGCTGCATGACCAGCTCGGTTGTGTCGCGTGTCCGCTGCAGGAGATCCGCAGTCATACGCTCGAAATCGCCACGGGTCAAAGCCACCGTTAAGGTGTTGCCTTTGTGATAAATGGAAACGGGGGTCTGCGCCTTCTGGCTCAATTCACGCTTGGCGTCTTCACACTCCTGCACGCAGGTTCGTAATGTGACGGGATCCTGGCGGGGATCGCTGCCGAATTTCTTCATAAACTGTTCTGCCACATGATCCACGATCCGCTGACTCCAGTCGAGTCCCCCCAGCATCACATCCCCGTCAGTAGCCAGCACGCGGAACTGTGTAGGAGAATAACGGACAATGGTAACGTCGAAGGTACCACCACCCAGGTCGTATACCAGGATTGTGCGTTCGCCATCGGGCATGGCATTGGGGTTCCCCAGCTCATCCCGTTTCCAGGCATAAGCCAGCGTCGCTGCCGTTGGCTCATTGATAATGTCGATGACATTCAGACCGGCGATCCGGCCGGCATCCTGGGTGGCTTTGCGGCGCACATCGTTGAAGTAGTAAGGAACCGTGATGACGGCATTGGCGATCGGGCCGATTTCCTTTTCCGCATCTTGCTTCATTTTTTTCAGGATCAGGGCGGACAGGAATTCTGCAGTCAGTTTCTTTTCCTGGTAGACAACGTAAAAGTTGTCATCTCCCATATGTCGTTTCACCGCTTCGATAATGCGGGAAGGATCATCTTCGATGGCCGTTCTTTCAAAAGAAGGACCGACTACCACACGCCCCTCTTCACCCAGAAGGACGACCGAAGGAGTTATCGAACGACCATCCGTGTTTTTCAGGGAAATGGGCTGACCATCACTGTCAAGCTGTGCAATTGCTGAATAGGTGGTTCCCAAGTCAACGCCAACAGTATGACCTTCAACAAACTTCATAGTGCTACCTTAATTTCGTTATACATGCAGGTTCATCATGGATCAGGACATTAGAGCGGAATCGAGAGAATCAGGAAAGCAAACGGGAGAATTCCCTCCTCTGTTCTCGTGACTCTGAAATCAAGATTGGTATAACCCGAATCGTGCTATACCGTTTTAATCCACCTATTCTGCCACTGTTAGGAGGGGGAATCAAGGACTTGATCGGTGGGAAACCAAAATCTGGCAAAGTCTTAATGAAGGGAGAATTCCCTTTCTGGGCAAAGATTCAGTGGGTCAGCAGTTCGTGGCTGAATCCGTCCAGTGATACATTCGTTGTAATCAGACTTTTTATCCGATTTGAGCACTCCTCGAACCGGATTTCGTGTGAGGGTTGGCTCACAGGGCGAATCACTCTACAATCTAGCACGGGTCCGGAACGTGTGATCGTTTCAGTTCGCACTGGCTTTTTCCTGTCAGGGAAAGAACGCCAAAGCCTGGTTTCTGGTCAGACCTGATACCAGAATCTACTGTTCCGGCAGAGAATCCTTCCGGGAAATGAGTTTTTCAGAAATGGACTCAGGCCCGCTTCAGTTACTTATACAGTCAAAGAACCCGCGCTCTCGAATACGGAAAAGTTACAGGATGAACCAGCCTTCTCCCTCTATTGATTCCACGCAGGCTATGGAACTCGCGCGCACCGCAGTGGCTGAGAAAAAGCTTTCAGAAGCAGCCCTCGAAAATCTGAAACGCTGGGTGATGGAGCCACAATATGCACCGTATCAGCCCGCGCTGTTGAAACTGATCGAAGACAAAGACTTTCAGCAGCTCGATACCTGTTTCTGGGAAGTCATTCCGTTTGGAACCGGCGGACGGCGCGGATTGATGAGCGAACTGGGTTCGGCGACCATCAACGAGCGGACTATTGCAGAGTCGGCACACGGACTGGCAGCCTACTGCAAAAAGTTTTCGGGGAAAGAGACCGGGAAAGCCGCGATCGCGCATGACTCCCGAATCAACTCTAAGCATTTTGCCCGCATCGCAGCCAGTGTACTGGCAGGGCACGGGCTGACCGTTTACTTCTTCAATACTTCCCGCTCCACACCCGAACTCTCGTTTGCCGTCCGCGAGTGTGGCTGCGATGTCGGTGCAATGATCACCGCTTCGCACAATCCCCCTTCCGATAATGGGTTCAAAGCCTACTGGTCCACCGGGGGACAGGTTCTGCCGCCACACGATCAGGGCATCATTGACGAAGTCTACCAGGCCACCGAAATCCCGCTGCTTGATTTCGATCAGGCGGTTGAACAGGGGCTGATTCAGTTTATTGATGAAGATATCGCCGGCAAGTACCGCAGTGCGGTTGTCAGCCACAGTCATTCGGACCAGCGCGACCTGACGGGATATTTCACTCCCCTGCATGGCGTGGGAGAAGCGTCGGTACATCAGGTACTGCAGCAGGCCGGATTTACAGGAATTCAGCGGTATGAACCACAGTGTGAACAGGACGGGAATTTCCCCAATGTTCCCGATCAGCTTCCGAACCCGGAGCGGACAGAAGTTTATCAACCCGCGATTGAACAGGCGAAACAGACCGGCGGCGAAATCATTCTCGCCAGTGATCCCGATGCCGACCGCATGGGAGTCTGTGTCAAAAATGTGGCCGGTGAATTCATTCATCTGACCGGTAACCAGGTCGGTGCATTACTCGCGGACTATGTGCTCCGCAAACGCCAGCAGGCCGGCACCCTCTCGCCGGAACACTTCGTGGTGGAAACGATCGTCACGACTCCGTTGATCGCCGCCATCACCCGCAAAGCCAATGTGCGAATTATCAATAACCTGCTGGTCGGATTCAAGTACATCGCCGAGACCATGGACGAGGAAGGGCCGGACAAATTTGTATTCGGAACTGAAGAGTCACTGGGTTACCTGGCAGGCGAATACTGTCGCGACAAAGACGCGGCGATCGCTGCACTCTGGGTATGCGAACTCGCTGCCGAACTGAAGACGGAAGGCAAAACTCTGCTGGATCGCCTGGACGAACTTTACCGTGAACACGGATTTCATCTGGAAGGTCAGGTTTCCAAAACCTGTAAAGGTTCCTCGGGTAACGAACAGATCAAGCAGCTGATGAAGGCTTTCCGCAATACGCCTCCCGGGAAAATGGGAAATCTCACGTTCAACCTGGTCAGGGACTATTCGGATCTGGAAATTCGGGCATTACCCGAAAATACGGTGACTGAGACCTTTTCGAAACCGCGGGGAAATGTTCTGATGTTTGAAGCCCGGGCCGAGGGATCGCCGCTGACGGTCCAGTTAGGTGTACGGCCTTCCGGTACCGAACCCAAAATCAAATTTTATTACTTCGCCCAGGCAGAAGTCAGCGATCCAGGCCAGCTTGATCAAACGAAAGATGCTGCCTGTTCCACAATCGAAGACTTTAAAACGGCGTTGATGGACTGGATCGACCAGACCCTCACAAACACTTAAATATGAGGATTTTAGACAGAGAGACCGAAATTCTTCTCCGCAATCAGCATTTCTTTGATTGTGAACAGCCACCAGAGACCTATAATTATAAACATATTTTATTATCATCTATGCTCGGTAATGTTCTGATTGTCGTGCCTGGAAATAATATTCCATAACAAGCAGCAGGGGAGTCTGTGCAACGACAGGTCAGGCAGGCTTCGATCTGCCTGCTCCCACCTGCAAAATCACCCGTTTCAATTGAATTCAGAAATATCAGTTTCAGGCAACATCATGACGCAACAACGTATCGGGATTTGGATCATCGGCGCATGGGGCGGCGTCGCTACGACCGCCGCAGTCGGATTATCAGCACTCAAGCAGGGGCTCACCGGGACCAGCGGCCTGGTTTCAGAAAATCCCTACTTCGAAAAGCTGAACCTCAAAAGCTGGGACCAGTTTGTGGTCGGCGGACACGAAATTCGCGACACGTCATTTGTCGAAGCCGCCCGCTATTTCAGTGAGAATTCCGGCGTCTTCCATCCGGCGTTGTTACAGGCTGTCGAAGAAGACCTCAAAGCCTTCGATCAGAATGTCAAACCGGGAACGCTGATTCATGTCGGCGATACGATTCGCTCCCTGGCCGGGGATGCCGTCAAAAAATTTGATACCGAATCTCTGCAGGAAACACTGACGCGTCTCTCCAACGATATCAGCGAATTCCAGAAACAGCATGATCTGGCGCACGTCGTCGTTGTCAATCTGGCCTCCACCGAACCCCCCGTCGATGAATCTGCCAAAGCTCTGTCGCTCGCAGAATTGAAAGAGTCACTTGCTTCAGCGGTAACCTCACCCGTTCCCGCCAGTACCCTGTATGCGATTGCCGCCATGAACGCCGGCTGTTCGCATCTGAACTTCACCCCCTCCGCAGGCACGGATCTGCCGGCGCTGATTGAACTGGCTGAAGAAAAGCAGGTTCTGCATGCAGGCCGCGATGGCAAAACGGGTGAGACACTGATGAAAAGTGTACTCGCTCCGATGTTCGCACATCGCAATCTGAATGTCATGAGCTGGGTCGGGCATAACATCTTCGGGAACCTGGACGGAAAAGTGCTGGATGATCCGGTCAACAAATCCAACAAGGTCGTTTCCAAAGATCACCTGCTGACCGAAATTCTGGGTTACAAGCCGCAGACACTGGTTTCCATCGAATACATTGAATCGATGGGTGACTGGAAAACCGCCTGGGATCATATCCACTTCAAAGGTTTCCTCGATACGAAAATGGCTTTGCAGTTTACCTGGCAGGGAACCGATTCCATCCTGGCAGCTCCGTTGATGCTCGATATGGTTCGCTTCACCGAACGTGAATGGCGACGCGGAAACAAGTCGGGCATTATGACCCATTTAAGTTCGTTTTACAAAAGCCCGATGCAGGCAACCACACCCGAATTCGAACGCCAGTATCAGCAACTGGAACAATGGGCCGACACGGTTGCGGAAGAAGCGTAGATCGCAGTTCTCAAATGATAGCGTCTTGCGTGCTGTTGGACTCAGTTCAATAAGACCGGGAGACGCTGCAGTAAACCCGGACACAGACTGGTTCGCATGAAAACCCTGCTTGCTTACTTTCAGTTGATGCGGCTGCCCGCTGTGTTTACAGCGATGTCGGATATCATTCTCGGCTTTTTGCTGACGCATGGATCATTTTCGCCTCCGATCTCGTTTGCGTTACTGCTGGTGGCATCGGCCAGCCTGTATCTCTCGGGAATGGTGTTCAACGATGTCTTCGACCGTAAGGTCGATGCCGAAGAACGTCCTTCACGCCCCATCCCTTCCGGCCGTATCTCGACTCAGAAAGCAGCAACGCTGGGCGGACTGCTGATGCTCGCCGGTGTCGGTGCAGCCCAGACAGTCGGCACACAGAGTCTGATCGTTGCCAGTCTGCTGGTGGTCGCCATCCTCAGCTACGACATGCTGTTGAAAAAAACATTCCTGGCGCCTCTGATGATGGGGCTCTGTCGATTTCTGAATGTCATGCTGGGCGCCAGTGCCGTCGCCCGGGAAATCAATCTCTGGGTCAAACCGCAGTTACGCATCGCAGCGGCACTCGGGCTGTTCATTGTCGGCCTGACGTGGTTTGCCCGTATGGAAGCGAAAGACAGCCATCGCGGCCACCTGGTCGGCGGACTGCTGGTGATCAATTCCGGCCTGGGTGCCTTAGCCTGGATGCTGGCCACCTATCCCTGGCCCCGCGAAACCAATCTATCGATGGTCCTGGCAGCATTAGGCGTTGTCGCGCTGACGATCAACCGCCGCCTGGTTCAGGCGATCCTCAATCCGGTTCCACGGAATGTCCAGATTGCTGTCAAAACCATGCTCGCTTCCTATGTGATGCTCAATGCCATTCTGGTCTTCGTCTGGACAGCAAACCCGCAATACGCCATCCTCACAGCGGCCCTCCTGCTGCCCACGATCCTGCTCTCACGCTGGATGTCGGTGACATAATCAGTCAGGCGAACATACCAGCGAGCGTGCGGGCTATTTCAGGAAATATTTCATTCCGGGTCTGAGAAGACTTATGATGTCGGCTGGAATCCCATTACCTGGTAACGGGCCAGTTCTACCGGGTCGGTCAGTTTGATGGCACAGATCGCACTGTAAGACAGCATCACCTTTCGTGCTCCCAGCGAGTCGGGTTTGTCCCGTTCGAACATCACGACCGAACTCGACAGCAGGTAATTCTGAAAGGGGATCGATTCCTGGTAGGTGGTGACCACAATTCCTTTTTTGGGAATCGCTGCCGGCCAGTTCTCCAGAATCGAACGCCAGCCTTCTGCACTATCCATAGTATTTCTCGTTATGTGAATGGTTGAAAAAACAGATCTGTGAAAGCGAAAGATAAATCTTCCACGCCAATTCAGCAAGAGGAACATTTTCAGAACGGAACGCGGCAGCGGTTTCCGACCGGCGGGGGACACGTTATGATTTCCTGCAGTTGCTCCCGCCTCTCGTGTCACTCTTGCTGAGATCGTTTTCGACATTGCTGAGCCCCGAATTAAAACAGAAACCAGCGGCGATTGGTTTTCGTGAATTTATAGCCTTGATGGCTTTGATGCAGTCACTGGTGGCACTTTCCATCGACGCCATGCTGCCCGCCCTCACCGAGATCGGCAAAGAACTGGGAGCATCACAGGCCAACGACAGTCAGTTGATCGTCTCGTTCCTGTTTCTGGGGCTGGCCTTCGGTCAGGGAATCTACGGTCCGCTTTCTGATACCACGGGGCGAAAACCATCCCTGTATCTCGGATTTGCTCTGTTTCTGATCGGCGGACTGCTTTCCCTGTTTTCCACCGATCTGACAGTCATGCTGGCCGGTCGGTTTCTGCAGGGACTCGGTCTGGCGTCCCCACGCTGTGTGATTGTGGCGATCGTCCGGGATCAATATGAAGGCCCCGAAATGGCTCGCGTGATGTCATTCGTGATGACGATATTTATTTTCGTCCCCGCGATTGCCCCCACGCTGGGGCAGGCGATCCTGATGATCGCACACTGGCGGGCCATCTTTGCGGCTCTGTTAGCCTGTGGAATATTTACACTGGTCTGGCTGGCAACCCGCCTGCCGGAGACGCTGCCGATAGAACGGCGGATTCCCTTTTCGTTCAGACGAATCAAACTCGCGATACAGGAAGTCTGTACGCATCGGGTCTCCATTGGCTATACCATTTCACTGGGGCTCATCTCCAGCGCGTTCCTGGGCTACTTAAGTTCGTCACAGCAGATCTTTCAGAAACAATACCAGCTGGGAACGCTGTTTCCCCTGTACTTCGCGATCCTGGCACTCTGTATCGGCGGGGCTTCCTTTGCGAATGGCAGACTGGTCATGCGGTTCGGCATGCAGAATCTGTCCCGCTGGTCCAAGCGGATTTCCACGGTTCTCTCCCTGCTGTTTTTTATGTATGTACTCTCCGTCGGCGGTCTGCCTCCGTTGTGGACTTTGATGGCCTACATGATGGTGACTCTCTTCTGTTTCGGTATCATGTATGGAAATTTGAATGCGATGGCGATGGAACCGCTGGGACATATCGCCGGCGTCGGTGCTGCGGTGATGGGAGCGCTCTCCACACTGATCTCCGTTCCCTGCGGCATTCTGATCGGTCTGAGTTATAACGGCACTGTGATTCCCGTGATCAGCGGGTTTACCATTTCCGGAATCCTGATCGTCGTCGTAATGCACTGGATTGAATCCGCTCCTGCGAAAGACCTCATCAATTCTAATTATTCAGAGTGACATCTTGACGGGGCGCACTGGTTAAATTCGCCGATCGATTATGATAAATTGCACAGACAGGTCGTCTCACGATATCAAGCAGATGGCCTCTACAACACATGAGATGAATTCAATCGTCCTTTAACATTTCAGATACGGATTTGAGAGATGGGTTATCAGTTCAAACTACAGGAGTCCCTGGCGTCAGGTGTCCGTCGAATTGCCGGCGAACAGTTGAGCCAGGCAATTCAGGTTCTGCAGGATCCGGAACAGAATCGGCATTACGCCATCCATGAAGTCCGCAAACGCTTCAAGAAACTGCGGGGACTGGTTCGCCTCGTTCGCAGCGGACTGGGGGAAGAGTACACTGCCATCAATGTCTGGTATCGCGATGTCGGCCGACGCCTCTCGCGGATTCGCGATGCCGAATCTCTGCTGGAATCGCTGCAGGCATTGCAGGAGCGTTTTCCTGACTCCGCCTATACAGAGTTGTTCGCAGAATTCGAAAAGCGCTTTCAGGAACGAAAACAGAAAGTCGTTGAGGAATGGACTGACCTCGATCAGGAACTGGAACAGCTCTCCGCAGAATTGCAGCAGGCAAAGCAACGGGTGGAGAACTGGAAGATCAAAGGGGCTGCCACCAAAATTCTCAAAGCAGATCTGCGTCGCACTTATGAACGCGGTGCGGTCGCGTTGGCTCAACTGCATCAGAGTCCGAACGATGAGCTCTTTCACGAATGTCGCAAACGCAGCAAATATCACCTGTATCATATTCGCCTGCTCAACAATGTCTGGCCGACAATTCTCTCGGCTCGCGAGGCGGAACTGGATGAACTCAATGATTACCTGGGGGACGATCACGATCTGGCAGTGATGACGCAGGTTATCACGGGAAAACCCGAAGCGTTCGGCACATCCGCTGATGTCGAACAGTTATTGACGCTCATTCGCCAGCAGAGAAACGAACTGCAGTCAGCGGGACTCAAACTGGCAGATCGCATCTTTGCGGAAAAACCCAAAGCGTTCGCGCATCGGATTAAAAACTACTGGAAGCTCTGGAAAAAAGATCGTACCAGTTGAGCACTGCTGCGGACTGTTCAGCGATCAGATTCGACTTGACCCGCCCACGCCGATCTCGAAACTACCTGCTTATGCGTCGCGCGCGTTGCCCCGTTTCCTGACAGGGTACACGCAGCAGGCCTGAGAATCTGATCATCTTAAAACCTCCTTGTTTCAGACCGTTTTTGTTGATTATTAAGCAAAACCGTTCACAACGTACACTCATGTTCGAGACCCGATCAGACACTTAACTGACGCTTACACACACTCGAAAATCACTTTCTTCCTTCGAACTCACACTTCTTCGCACTTAGCACTCTGGTGAGCCTGATTGAGACAGCAATGGGGTTGAAGCAGCGGCGACCATCACTGGTGATGTGTCGTCTCCTGTCTTTCACCAGGGCTGCCGCCATCAGACTGCGAAAAGCAGCAGACGCCCGATCGAAATTTTATCAGAAATCATCATACGACCCGAGATGAACATTCGGCATCTCGGCTCACTGCCTGGCCGGGATTCGCAGCAGCGAAATCAGCAGTCCCCGTTTCTGTCCCTGCACTTCGGCGATTTCGGGCAGATGCCCGCAGACTTCGAACCCGAACTTTTCATTCAGATGCCGCGTCCCCTCGTTGTGATCAAAGTGCATGCCGACCAGCGTCGTGATGCCGAGCGCCGGGCAGGCGTCGATCATCTTCTGCAGCAGAAACGTGCCCAGTCCCTGCTTCTGATGGGCACTGGACAGGTACAGACTGACTTCCGCCGTCTTGTCATACGCGGGGCGACCGGCATAAAACGAAGTCACATAGATGCAGCCCACGATCTGGCCGGCTTCGTTTTCCGCGACCCAGATCGGCCGTTTCTCCGGCGAGAACTGTGCAAACCAGGGGAGCCGACTCTCGACAGTAATCGGCCGCGTATCCGCCGTCGCGGTCCCGGCGGGGATCGACTCATTGTAGATGTCCACAATCGCAGGCAGATCGTCCAGGGTAGCATCACGGGTGGTGATCATGTTTTTCTAAATCCGGAGAGAAGGAGAATCGCACACGCTATCGAAGCGAGCATGTTCGTGTGCTTTCATGTTTTGCGTGGTAAAAAAATCAAAGAATCTAATGCAATGGCTCCTGTATTCACTGCTCGAAAAAGTATACTACAACTCACAAACAGAACGTAGCCACGACGTCTGTCGGCAGCAAATTTCGATATAGAAACATCACGCTATAAAAACAGAGAGAACTCAGATGATCAACGACCTGCGGGAGCTGCAGTTTCACCGCCTGGAAGACGCCGTCGCCGAAGTCGAGTCACTGCTGCAGACCGGTTACACGCAGCGGGGCAAGTGGAATCTGGCCCAGGTCTGTCGCCACTTGACCCTGGTGCAGGATCCGGGTGTGGACGGCTATCCGCTCTGGCTCTCCCTGTTTGCACCGCTGCGACCGCTGATGCGACGCATTCTGTTACCCCGCCTGCTGAAAGGCGATTCCCCACAGGGCATTCCCACGTCTCCAATTTTTGTCCCGTCCGGTGATCTGGATGACGCGAAAGAAGCAGAAAAATTCTTAGTGAGCGTGACCCGCTACAAAGCCCATCCGGGACCTTATGCGCCGCATCCCGGTTTCGGCCGCCTCGATCCCGAAACCCTGGAAAAAGTTTACACCACCCACGCCGCCCATCACCTGCGGTTTCTGGAACCATGTGGGAAGGATGGGGAAGAAATTTAAGAGTGATTACAAGTCTAAAGCTGTTCTCAGGCAATGATCGATCTGCTTCATAGTCGTAGCGGTAAGAGAACCAATCACTTTAGCGATATGCTGTTGACGAATTGTATAAATGTTGGAGCAGTTGATGACCGAGGGGCGGCGGAGTCCCGATTGTTGCCAGTCCGGATGCTGCTGGTCGATCAGAAGTTGTGTGTTTTCTATACTACGGCGAATGGTTGTCGTCACTTGCACAACAATCGTATTTGACATACGAGTATTGTCTCTGTTGTTTTGGACAACAAGCGCAGGTCGAACGCCTGCAGAAGGAATTGTAGAGCGAAAATCGACTATGACCAGACTACTTCTCATTGAGATATTCTAGATACTGATCAGGGTTTTCGTCATCGAGGGCTTCGATTACCGCCCCATAGGTTTCCTCAGTGTCGCGGATTTCCTGGAGCTTCTCGAATAGATCTTCTCGGATCAGGATACAGTCCAGCTCGCCGACTTTGATGGAAACTTTTTCACCGCGGGAAATGGCTTCTGATTGTGCTTGAGTCAGTTTCATCTTTACCTCCTTTTGAATTGTTACGTCTGAAATAGAGAGAGGCAAGAATATTTAGCGACAAAAGTGTAAATCTGCACATTTTGATAGCGGTCTGAGCTTTTCCTGAAAACCATACAGAATAAGCTTTATCATCCACGTATCTGCCCCAGCATTTTGCGGGCGGCTTGGCCCAGCATTACGGTATCCACGCCGACGGTGATCAGGGTGAAGCCTTTTTCGATGTAGGGTTTGACGGCGTCGACCGTCACGCCGAAAATGCCGAGCGGGATGTTGTTTTTCTTACAGACTTCGGTGACGTGATCAATCGCGCCGGTCACTTCGGGGTGATCGATTTCGCCGATGCGTTTCAGGCTGGCGGACAGGTCATACGGTCCAATCAGAACGGCATCAACGCCGGGGACCTGGGCGATGTCTTCCATTGCATTCACCGCGTTGATATGCTCGGCTTGAACGACGACCGTGGTTTCTGCGTTCGCTTTCGCCAGGTAATCATCGAAGCTGAAACCGTATCCGTGGGCGCGACCCAGGCCGACGCCACGCGTGCCCTCGGGTGAGTAGCGGGACCAGGAGACGATCTGTTCGGCCTGTTCTGCGGAATTGACCTGTGGCGCGATGATCCCGGCGGCGCCGATGTCGAGGGCTTTCTTGATCGAGACTTCTTCGGGTGCCTGCAGACGGACCAGGCTGGGCAGGCGATTCCCCACGCGGCCGATGATCGCCTGCAGGTCAGAGGGAGAAAAGGTGCTGTGCTCAGCGTCCAGGAACAGCCAGTCGTAACCCGCTGCGGCTAAAATCTCGGCGACTTCCGGGCTGGAGAGAGTGACCATTGGTGAGATCAGCAGCTGACCCTGTTTGAGTTGCGAGCGGAAATTGTCTGGTAAATTGACTGGTAAATTGTCTGGCACGGCTTTGTCCTTTATCTGTAGTCAGGAATGCAAGCGGGAACTGTCATCAGCGAAGAATCAACGGCCTGCGATTGTGTCCGGCTGAAGCCTGCGGTATCCTGAATCCTGAACGTTCTTACCAGAAACTCATACCTGATTTCGGGAAACTGCAAATGCGCCGACCTGTTCTTTTCACACCTTGCTGTTTTTTCGCCTGTCTGATGACGGTTTTCATCGTAGCCCCTCTGACAGCGGATGACAAGAAAACCGAGCCGACCAATGCTGCCGAGGCGGCTGAGAAGAAAGCCGAACAGGAAGCGGTCCTCAATAAAAAGTTCGCCGACTGGAAAGCAACGCTGTCTCCCGAACAGCAGGCCTGGGAAACCGTCCTCGAAGAAAACCTGGGTGGCTTCTATCTGCCGATCTACAAAAAACAGAAGGTGGCAGGTCAGGTGACTGCCTGGGATTTTGTCGCCGACGACCCAAAGCTGCCGCGCGTGCTGTTGATTGGGGATTCCGTTTCACGGGGTTACACACAGGCGGCCCGCAAGGCATTGAAAGGCAAAGCCAACGTGCATCGTGCGCCGGCCAACTGTGGACCGACGGCCATGGGATTGAAAAAACTGGATGTCTGGCTGGGGGATGGCAACTGGGATGTGATTCACTTCAACTTCGGCATTCACGACCGCCGCACACCGGCTGCCGAATATGAACAGCGGCTGGACGAGATTGTCAAACGTCTCAAGAAAACGGGCGCGACGGTCGTCTGGGCCAGCAGCACGCCGATCCCTGCTGACTGGAAAGAGGGGCCGGAAATGAAAACCAAACTGGAAGAGAAGAACGAGATTGCCGCGAAAGTGATGCAGGCCAACGGCGTGGAAATCGACGACCTATATTCTTTCATCCTGCCGCATCTGGCAGAAATACAAAATCCCAAAGACGTGCATTTCAACGGCAAAGGCTACGACATGCTGGGCCAGCAGGTCGCGAAGCATATTGAAGGCACGCTGAAAAAACGGGATCAGAAATAGAGACAGGCTTGACCTGATTTGAATGAAATTTCTGACTCGGATTTATCTAAAGCATTCGCGAGAGTGAGCTGCGACCTCCTGCTCGCTGCGCTCGGCTCGAATTTTATTAGGGCCCACCCGTTATTTTAGATGCATCGGGAGTCTTTCACTGGTGTTGCACCAGCACCGTCGGACAAGCCGAGCGGTGGCACACGGGCGCCTGATCCGGTAGCACACATTGCAATTACTATAGAGGCTTCTGCGTGTCCCTGTTGGGTGGCACCGAATGCAATTCGGTGTTGTCGCAGACAACAGGAGGTGGCAGTGTGTCTGCTGATTGGTGAGGAAGTGTACCTCATTGTGTCTGTTGTTAAACATCGGCTGCCCGATTCTTAAAGGGAACGTAGTAGCTGCGACCTCCTGCTCGCTGCGCTCGGCCCGAATTTTATTCGGGCCCACCCATTTTTTAGCTCTGCACTACGACAGCAGCCAGTAGCCGATGCCGGCGATCAGGCAGATGCCAGCGAGGACGGAGGCGGCGATGAGCATCGGTTTGTTTTTCTTCTGCTTGACGTACTGGTTGGGTGAGGCGACGCGAAAGTGGTAACTGGCTGCCAGGGAGAGCGTGTTGCCGGGGAAGAGGATCTGTTCCTGAACGCGTTTGCCTTCGACTTCGGTGCCGTTTTTGCTTTTGAGATCGGTGACCACCCAGCCAGTGTTCTCAAAGTGGAAGGCGCAGTGTTCTCCCGAGATGCCTGGCCGATCCAGCTGGATATCACAGCCGGCGTTGCGGCCTAATACCACCCGTTGTTTCGCGATGGGAAACCGCTGCTTGTTATCGAGGTCAATCAGGTCGATGGGTTGCAGGATGCCGGTCATGGCGCTGCTGGCTTTTTCTGCCATTGCGTCTGTCGATTCCGTCGGAACCGAATGCCGCAGGATACCGCTCTTGGAAATGTCCGATTCGCCGCGGGTCAGCCGTTCGATGCCGTCTGATTTTTTCTTGGCCATTTCTGCGACATGGCTGGCGGTCGCGATGCGGGAGGAAAGTTGAGGTTTGACGATACTGGACTGGGCGATGGCGCTGCGGGCTTTTGCCTGTTCCACGCGTTGTGAGACGATTTTATTAAAGCGGAATTCGATCGGGGTGCGTTTCGCAAAAGGTTGCAGTGCGGCGGAGACCTCGGTCATTGTCTGAAAGCGGTCAGCGGGCTGTTTGGCCATCATCTTTTCCACAATCGCCACCACTTCAGCGGGCACTTTGGGGGCGATTTCGGAAATCGGTTTTGGCGACTGTTCACGGTGTGCCTGGATTTTCTGTGACGCGGTTCCGGTGGGGAAGGGGAGTTTGCCGGTCAGCAGGAAATACATCGTACAACCCAGGCTGTAGATGTCGGTCCGCGCATCGGCAGACTGCCCATCCTTTGATTGTTCGGGGGCAATGTATTCGGGGGTTCCCACGCAACCATGGCCAAAGATCATCGCCAGCGAAAATTCAGCTTCGGGATGATCCTTGAGCAGTGCCAGACCGAAGTCGAGCACTTTCACATAACCGTCCGAGTCGATGATCAGGTTTTCGGGCTTGAGATCGCGGTGGATAATTTCCGACTCGTGAGCAACCTGCAGTCCCCGGGCGGCTTGGGAGATCA
The DNA here is from genome assembly GCA_002706765.1 of Gimesia sp. Taxonomy (GTDB): domain Bacteria; phylum Planctomycetota; class Planctomycetia; order Planctomycetales; family Planctomycetaceae; genus Gimesia. Next base: position 81,943 of record PAJV01000016.1, on the reverse strand, counting down.
CATCACACACCTGGGGCGTAGGCAGAGATTTCTGCTTGAGCAGGACCAGTTCCAGCAGGCTGATCCCTTTAACGAACTCCATGGCGATGTAACAGACGGCACCTGTTTCTTCATAATTGATCGTCCGCACGACATGCGGATGTTGCAGCCTGGCGCCAGCTGTTGCTTCCAGTTTCAGACGCGTCATCATGCCGGCATCGTTGCGGCATTTTTCATTGAGCACCTTCAACGCCACCGGGGCCTGCGTTTCTTTGTCTTCCGCCAGATACAGACTGCCCATCCCTCCAAAACCGAGGACTTCGAGAATTTTGTAGCGGTCGATGTAAAAGCCACGTGTGCGACCCGACAGCAGGCGCTCGCCCTGGTAACGCGTCAGAACTTTCGCGGTGACCAGTCGCTGGGCGGCTTCTTTGGGGGAACCGGCGTTTTCCAGTTCGTGCTGCGCAATGAGAGTACGAACCTCGTCCGCAGAGAGCAGGTGGCTCTCTCGTAAGAGATTCAGGAATGTCTCAATATCTGGCGGCTTAGGCATAACACCCTGTAGTCGGCTATGTAATAAGAAACGTTCCTCATTATATACAAATGCAAAGCATTTTGGTAGCAGATTCTATCAGGGAATCTGGAGATCGGAATTTTGATCATCAACGGAAAGGGAACTTTGAAAAGCAGGCGACCGCGGCGCGTTTATCAGGCAAGCGTGAATATGAGCAGCGCGAAAACGGCAGACAGCGCCACGCGCGTACCGATCTGCCTGCCGAATCGTCGCAGCGCGGCGAGTCCTCTGCCGGTCTGATCCATTCTCAGCCTGTGAAAGCGTTATCAAGCCGACGGGCATGCCACTGATTTATTTCGTCATCTGGTAATCCAGCGTGAACTGGTGCTGGTCGCGCGCGGGAACAATTTTTGTTGATTCGCACAGCTGTTTCCTGACAGGGTTCCAGGTCCGGACTTCGATCTTGTTCTGCGCGGGAATAAATCGCATCAGGCGAAATCCTTCTGCGCCGTAATCGGACAGCAGTTCGTGTACGGTATTGCCGTGTTTCCCTTTGACGGTCTGGCGAAACGCCTGTGTACGGCTCTGGTCGCCACAGCAGATCAGAAAGATGTTTTTGTGGTGACTGAAACATTTTTCCCACATCTGCTGCGAAGTATTGCCGTTCGCACCATGGCATTTTTTCCAGACCATGCGGCCTTTGGGGGCATCGAAATAATCGCGTGGTTCTTTGGGATGCTCCAGCGGTCCCAGGTCCATGTGAGTCGTGATAATGGCTCTGCGGTCCGCATGCTGTTTGAGTACCTGGTCGGCCCAGGCCAAGACTTGATCGGGCGCATTGCATTCCAGGTGCAGAATGAGGAAGTCCATGCCTGCTGCGGAGAAGAGTTGAAAGCTGTTCGCGTTGTTGCCCGAGATTTCCGGCTTCCCGCTGGCGGGTTCAAAACAGCCCCCATACCAGTCGAATTCCGTGAACCGCGACTTGGGAAAATACTTCTGAAACAGTGAGGAATCTCCTGTCTTTCCCACCATGTCATGGTTGCCGACGCTGATGCCATAAGGAACTTTTCCATGCAGGCGGTTCATGCACTGCTGCGCGACTTTCCATTGTTCGTCATTATTAATATCGACGATGTCGCCGACATGGCTGACGAACACAATTTTCTGCCGATCCAGCTCGTCGATGATGCAGTCAGTAATCGCGGTAAAGACCGGGTTCGAAGTCGGACGATCGGCGTGTGACTTCCGATTGGTACCCCGTCCCTGGAATTGCTGCGTATCAGGGATGACAGCGATGCTGAAACTTCCCTGTTCAGCGGGAGGCAGTTCCCCGGCAGCGAGGGAGCATAGTGAAGCAGCAGTCATCATAAGCATCGTCGTCAGAATCGTAACAAATTTCATGGGACATTCATTTCTACGTAAAGCGCGGGGGATATGATATTATCGTGGAAGCAGCCAGAATTATAAAGGGAACTCGATTTTTACATTCGGGTTCGCCGACTTCAAGTCGTCGAACGCCGTCTGTTGCAGATCCGTTTCTGAAGCGTCTACCCGTTTGAGTTTGCTCAAACTGGCCAGCGTGGCAATAACTTCGGGGCTGGTTTGCTGCGGAAGCTTGACGGCAATGACTTCGCCGGCTTCATCGAGGACTATCTCGGCACCGCTCTCGTTGAGCTGCGCGACCGCCTGTTCCACCTGTGCGGCAGGTTGACTGGCGGCCAGATCCTGGGAAGAGGAACAGCCGCTGTTCAAAAATAGAATGGAAACGATGCAGAACAGTGATGCAATGCCAGAGTTCGATCTGCTTGCGTTCTCTCGATTAGTAAATTTTAAAACATTCATGGTCGTAAATTGCCTTTTGAATATCTGGATTGGAAGTCAGCTGCAGGACGACCGTCGTTTGTCCTCCTGCAGTGAACTTGGAAACAGGGTTTCTACCTCGCCTAGAAATCGCCGATGACTTCGCCATCCGCGCGACTGCCCAGGTAGGAATAAATGGTACGACTCATGTTTTCACTCAGGAAGCGTACAGAACCATCCATCAGCAGGAACTGGGCCCCGCCGACATGCATGCTGCCGAAGGCGACTTCGTTGGTCGTATTCATGGGGACGTCTGTACTGGCTACATATTCGGAGTACTCGCGGGGGGCACCATCCCAGCCGCCGATGGAGGTGGAGCCGATATAGAAGTGATCTTTGAATTCATCGAAGTTATTGACACATTCGCCGACGCCAATCGTGTTGGAAGTGCCATCAGTAATGTCGCGCATCCGGATGGAGCTGTTGAGGAAGAAGAGACCGTCGGCGTCGGTCACATTGGCTTCACTGTCCGAACCGCGGGTCCCTGAGAAGCAGGCGAGATAAGAAGTGGGAACGCGGGCATCAATGCCATCATGGTTGCGATGGCTGACGGTGGTGTCTGAGGGGCAGCGATAGGCGCTGAGATACGTTGCACAGGCGTCTTCATTCGCACCGGTGCCCCAGTCCGCGTTGAAATCGAGTGTGTTATACAGGTTTGCCTGATCGATGCCGGGCAGAATCGAACCGCTCCAGCCCAGTCCGCCATTGCCGGAGGCACCGTTGGCAACGACCAGGTCCACGTTGAAGCCGGGGGGCAGGATGCGGTAGGTGTCATGGTAATTGTGAATGGCCAGCCCCATCTGTTTCAGATTGTTTTTGCATTCAGAGCGGCGGGCCGCTTCACGTGCCTGTTGGACTGCGGGCAGAAGCAGCGCAATCAGAATGGCGATAATGGCGATCACGACGAGTAATTCAATCAACGTGAAGCCGCGGTTAGATCGAATACGGGAGTGGAGTTTCATGGTTCATCTCACTTGGGATAATAACAGGGTTTGTCGTGTTCCGGTTACAGGACCCGGAACAGGTTTCAGTTGTCTCTATTTGTTGTCTCTTTTTCAGAAGCGCAGTTTTCATTCCTCCGCGGCGACCAGGATCCGAATCTGGTCTCGTCCAATGCCGCCACCTCCACGCTGGCTCCAGGCCACATACAGTTGTTTCCCGGAAGGGGAAAGTTCGGTTTTGTCACCGCGATCGATGCCGCGTCCGCTCCGGCCGAACTCCTGGTTGTCGTAGGCAATCTCAGTGCGACCAAAAGTCTGATCGGTGGCATATAAATCCGGATCGGTTTTGAGTCCTCCCAGCACGGGATGCCGAAAATGGATCGTGCCATGGACGGCGACTTTGGGGTGAGCTTTACCTGCGGCATCTTTATGGGGGCCGTCCAGGTGCAGCAGAAAAACATTGACCTTGGTGCCTTTGGGAATGGTTCGTCTCTGCTCAGGCTGTGCTTCCGCTTGCTCTGTAGCTGGGATTTTCCAGAGGGTGACATCTTCCTGCAGTACCAGGTTTTTGTGTTCCTGAAACAGATACAGATGCTGGCTGCTGCAGCACTCGCCGGCGCCCAGTTGGCCAGGCATTTCCTGTTGGTATTCAATCGCACCTGCAAGCGTGTCAATCTGCGCCTGAAAACGCAGCGCGCGGGAGAACCGGCTTTCATCTGTTTTGAGAGTCACCGCCGGACTGCCATCCCCTTTCCACTGCAGGGCCTGGCCAGCTGTGAGGAGATGGGTATCCCCTGTTGTCTGTTGATTCTGTTTTTCGGCGCAGACCACTTTCCCCTGGAAGACATGGGTTTCTGAAGAACCATCTTCTGCGACTCGTACTCCAAAACGTGTGCCGAGGTCGACGATGCGCTGCGAGGGAGTTTCCACGACAAAGCCGACAGCTGCGGACTGGACCTCTGCAGCCAGTGATCCTGAATATAGTCGGATACTGTTTTCGTGCAGCAGTTCAAACGCAGCCGGGCTCTCGAGGACGACTTCGGCACCGGAATTCATCAGCAGTCGGACGATTCCCTGTTGCAGCTGATAAGTACGCCCGGTGAACAGGTCTGCCTGTGACGACAGTTGCTGCGCAGCCTGGGTGACTATGGCATGATCAACCTCTTCGAGGATCGCGACCTGGGTATGAGGTACGGGCTGGATGGCGTACCAGGTGAAACAGGCTAAAACGGTGAAGGGCAGTACATAACAGACCGTCAGCAGCAGATAATGTGAGAATGGTTTTCGCGTGCGTGGCCGTTTTCTGACAGGGCGTGGCTGCTCGGGCAGTTGTGAAAACAGCTCCCACTGTTCCGGGACCAGGAACTCTTCTTCGAGGATCAGTTCTGCGTGCATGTCCATCAGGAATACGTACAGTTTTTGCGCTTCCAGATCTCCGCGGAGTCGTTCGGAGAGTTCTTTCAACTGGGCGCTGCTGGCGGTTTCATTCTGGACTTCGTAAATCAGTTTGATGAGGGCCCGCTGTTTACGCTGGAGCGATTTCATTGTGATTCCTCCGCGTTCATCTTTCGTTCAATACAACGAAACAGCAGATTGCGGATGCGATCCAGATGTCGATAGATTGTGCTCAAGGGCTGATCCATAATGCTGGCAGCTGTTTTGGCACCATGTTCCGATTCATAGATCAACTGCAGCAGGTAGAGATCCTTTTCCGGCAGCTGGCGTTTGCATTGCACGAGAAAGTCGCGGCGGATTTCCAGCAGTTCTTCACAGCGGGCGCGGGTGGAGGCGATCTGGTTCAGCAGCTGTTCGTCAAACAGGGCCGCGAATCGCTTTTTACGTTCCATCAGCCGCAGAACTTCGAGCCGGGCTATGCCACAGGCCCAGCGGGTGAAATTTCCATCCGACTGATATTCATCGAACTTGCGCCAGAGTACGAGGCTGGTTTCCTGCATGACTTCATCCGCATCGTTGCGGCAGGGAATCAGCGTCAGAATAAACCGGAAAATGCGGGAGTACGAGTTGGCGTACAGCCGCATGAACCGTTCGTCCTCCGCGGTCTTCTGGAGGGGTACAGTGTCCGTCTCTTTCGCTGATTTCGAATCGAATGTAGTTCGATTCGAAGTGGTAAAAATGTCAGAACGATCCATGAGAGTCTTCTGGGGGGTAACTGGCGAAAAAACAAACGCAGACTTTTAAGAACAAGCTTGCCTGCACCATATGTCCCGGCAGGCTTCAGAATATTCTCAATGGAATTTATGTTTTTCCTGGAACTTCTCCGGCAGGCAATATTGGTGGGTAGTCGCAGAATGAAAACTGGCTGGACGTCATGCAGAATATGAGCAGAAAAGCAGTGTAGAAGAACGCAAATTAATTTATACGGACCTGCGAATGAGTTGCGGGAAATCAATGGAATCTTCACGGTCCATACATGCATTCTTAACGATCGTAGCCAGATGTAACCTGTTCAAATTTCTGTCGGGCTGCCCGGACTCCAGTAAACGGGGAGGACAGAATCAGAGAAACACTGGTTCCCGGAAATGCGATTCATGAGGATCCTGATTCGACGGAGGCAAGGCTGCTACGTACCGCGATCCCGGTACAACGTTCAGAAGTGGGGGAGTGAACCGCGCAGGGAATTGCCGCGATTGGGAACCCGTAAGCGCGCTGGAACGAGAGTGCTGTGATGAAGTCAGTAACAGCGTGGCAGGCAGGTTTACTGATTCATGGTTTTTTTCTTATTGGCTTCGTGTTTGGCGATCCATTTTTCCGGGTCGGCATCAAAGGCTTTGCGGCAGCCACTGCAACAGACCCAGAAAGATTTGCCCTGGTAGTTGACCTGGGTCGTTCCCAGGCCGCCTGAAATGACGCAGGTTTTGTCGCCGTAATCCGAGTCGCTTTTGGCGAACGAAGTTCCCTTGCGGCGTGTGGTAATGGTGTCGACACGCGCGTAGCTGTCGCCCCGCAGATCATAGAGTTCAAACAGGTAGCGGTTATTGTTCTGCTGATTGAGGATGATCTGGGCGTGTTTCTTTTCATCGGGAGGGTCCACCAGGGCCAGGCTGAGTTTATAGGTGGAATGCATCACGTTCGGATCATCATCGCCGGGAACCTTTTCCACGGGGACAGAGAATTCTCCTTCGTAAACCTGTTTGTCTCCGGCTTTGTTGGTGATCGTCAACTGATACTTCTGTTTGTCAGCCAGGTATGTCAGGCGGGCATTTTCATAGTAGCGGCTTTTATCTGCCTGCATGACGAGCGCCGGCTGCTGCGGATTGGTCTGCAGGTCCCAGACCCAGTCCAGTGTTTCCACCGAACTGAAGCCATCGGTTTTTTTGAAGGTGATTCCGCCCCAGTCGCCGAGCATGATCTGCAAGGGCTTCAATGCTTCCAGCACGTTATCGAATTTCTGTTCATCCGGAACGTCTGCCTGCGTGCCTGGTGTGGACGAGTTGCTGCCCAGTGTGATGGGTTCAAACCGCCGCGCCGGCTTGTTATTTGATTTGGCAGGAGTCGAGTTGCTGTCTTCCATTTCGAGAGGTTCCCCGGCTCCCAGATCGACGCCACTTCCGCCCAGGTCGACCGTGACCGGTTCCTGAGGAGCATCGGCAGAACCGCAGCCAGGGCAGCAGGCCAGTAACAAGGTACAGAGGGTAACCGGAAACAACGGACGCAGATTCATATCGACTCACTCCCGAAGAGAATTTCTATTTGCACGAAAAACGCGGCTGGTTTCACAGGTGAAACCGGCAGGTTTTATCTATGGGACAGTATAACAGTCTGTTCACGTTTGTGTCACGGTGAATTCAGTTCTTATAAAATTTGTGCAATCGGGTAGCGGTCCTTTGTGTCTCGTCAGGATCGAGAGTACAATCGTTCGCTTAACGCTCAACTTAGAGATATTCGTTAGAAGTGAGGGCCGTCAATGAGTACCGCACCATCGAACGACACGGAGTCAATGCAGCTTGACCCTGTCTTTTTAAACTCGAAACGTGAAGCCTGGATCATTCTGGGATTATGGGTGGCCGCATTATTGTGGTCCGTCCCTTACTGTTACTTCAACGGCTTTCAAACCGGACTTGATCCGGAGACCATTGAAACCACGATGGGGATTCCCAGCTGGGTTTTCTGGGGGATTGCTTTTCCCTGGGTGGTCGCTGACCTGTTTACGATCTGGTTCTGCCTGTTCTACATGAAAGAAGACGACCTCGGCGTCGCTCATGAAGGCGAAGATCTTGCCGAAGAAATTGCAGAGATGCATGCAGCAGACAGTGATGCAACGACCGGGGGGAATAAGTCTTGAATCTTCTATCTACCACGAATATCAGCCTGACTAACCTGTTTGCCGCGACCAGCACGAATGCGGCGCTCGTCTCCTTCCTGGTCTACACGGCTGCGGTTTTTGTGATCGCGGCTTTGTCCAATCGCCTGCTCAAAAGCAAAAGCTTTCTCAGTGAATACTTTCTGGGAAGTCGGGGCCTGGGAGTCTGGGCGTTTGCGTTGACATTTGCCGCCACCAGCAGTTCCGGCGGGAGTTTTACCGGTTTTCCTTCCAAGATTTATTCGCATGGCTGGATCCTGGCGCTCTGGATCGGCAGTTACATGGTGGTTCCCATCTGTACGATGGGCCTGATCGGCAAACGTCTGAATCAGGTGGCACGCCGCTCCGGTTCGATCACCGTACCGGATGTGATCCGCGACCGGTTTCACAGCCCGGTCTTAGGGCTGATGGCGGTTTCGCTGATCGTGTTTTTCATGTCGTTTAACCTGGTCGCCCAGTTCAAGGCGGGCAGCCTGATTTTGCAGACGTTGCTGGATGGTGTTACTATCTTTGAAAGTGCTGCCGACGGGCTGTCGCAGGCAGTGGCTGGTATTCCTTACGTATCAGAGTCGGAAAGCCCCGAATATTTATTGTGCCTGCTGGTCTTTGGTGTGGCCGTCATTCTTTATACCACCTATGGCGGTTTCCATGCGGTGGTCTGGACTGATGTGATGCAGGGGATCGTGATGGTCATTGGTGTGCTCATCATGCTGCCCTTAGCCATTTCGCAGGCAGGCGGTCTGGAAAATACCACGAAACTGATGGCGAAAATGACGCCGCCCCGGATATCGGACCCGGACAAGGGGGGGATCACATTGACCCTTGCTGAACCCGCGACGGAAATGATGCGTATTGAAGCGGGAACCTGGATCACCGATACACCGATCGACGATGATAAAACGCCTTTGTTATTTCGTGTCACAGTGGCGACTGAAATTGCCGAGGGTGAAACCACTGTCAACGAAGTCAAAGTGCTGCAGTTGACCACGCTGGATGATATTGAGCGGGTTCTGGCGCGTCGCGAAAGCGAAAAATTTCTGAATGATGTGAGCGTTTCCAATATCGATCTCAAGGCGTATGCCTATGGAGAAGCAGGCAGTCAGCAGGGAACCTATGTGGTCGGACCGGGACCCAGCCCCGGCAGTGACAGCGGGTTTTTGCCATTAAGCCTGGCGATTTCGTTCTTCTTCATGTGGGCGATTTCCGGGACCGGGCAGCCTGCCAACATGGTGCGTCTGATGGCGTTTCGTGATACCAAAACGCTGCAGCGTTCCATCTGTACGGTCGCCATTTATTACACGCTTATTTATTTCCCGCTGGTTTTAATCTTCTGTTGTGCCCGCGTATTACTGCCGGGGATGGAAGGAGATTCGGACCGGATCATGCCGGCAATGGCCGTGTACCTGACCGAACATATCGGCATGGGCTGGCTGGCGGGTCTGCTGGTGGCCGCTCCGTTTGCCGCGGTGATGTCGACCGTCGACAGTTTCCTGCTGCTGATTTCCTCGGCCTGGGTACGTGACGTGTATCAGCGGAATATCAATCCCGAAGCCAGTGAGAAAACGATCAAGAAGTTAAGTTACCTGGCGACCTTTGTCGTAGGGACCGCTGCGATGGTTGTTGCCATCAATCCTCCCCAGTTCCTGCAGGATATTATCGTCTACGTGGGCAGTGGGCTGGCTGCCAGCTTCCTGGCGGCGATTGTCTATGGCCTGTACTGGCGACGCATTAATGCGGCAGGCGCCATGGGCGCGATGCTGGGCGGTTTTTCCGTGCATCTGGCGATGTATGTAACCGGCTATTTCGTGAATGGCAGCTTTTTCAAACCTTACCAGCTGTTCGATTTTGATCCGATCATCATCGGCCTGTTTGTCTCGTTCATCTCCGGCTTTGTCGTCACGAAGCTGACAGCACCCCCGCCACAGGAACTCGTACACAAATACTTTTACACCACCAAGGCCGATTCCTGATTCCGGCAGTTTTTCCCGCTAACCTTTTTTTCAGAGGCTTATGCTATGGAATTTATCGACGCACACTCGCATGTCTGGACTCCGGATGTCAAAAAATATCCATTGGCGCCCGGCTATGAAGTTTCCGATATGAAGCCACCCAGCTTTACGGCTGAAGAACTGCAGGCGGAAATGAAGCCCGTCGGCGTGAACCGGGTCGTGTTGATTCAGATGTCATTTTATGGCTTTGATAACAGCTACATGCTGGACTGCATGGCAAAATATCCAGGCATGTTTTCCGGCGTGGCCGTCATCGATCAGAATGGCGATCAACCGACGCCGAAAATGCTGGAACTGAAAAAGAAGGGCGTGCGGGGATTTCGTATTCGTCCCCAGACGAAAAAAGTCGATGAATGGCTGGACGGGGAATGCATGGAAGAGATGTGGAGCACCGGCGCTAAAGAAGGCATGGCCATGTGCTGCCTGATGGATGCCGTCGGACTGCCCGCACTGGATAAAATGTGCCAGAAACATCGTGATACAACCGTGGTCATCGATCACCTGGCCCGCATTGGCGTGACCGGGGAAATCGATCCCAAAGAAGTCGACATGCTCTGCAAGATGGCAAAACATCCGAACGTGTATGTTAAAGTCTCTGCCTTTTATGCGCTGGGCAAAAAACAGATGCCTTACCACGATCTGCTGCCGCTGATCGAGAAAGTGTACCAGGCCTTCGGTGCCAACCGTCTGATGTGGGCTACTGACTGTCCTTACCAGGTGCAAGGCGATCATTCGTACCAGGCATCCATCGGTTTAGTCAGGAATGGATTGCCGTTCCTGTCTGGTATGGATAAAGAATGGATTCTGGAAAAGACGGCGGAAAAAGTCTTCTTCCAGGGTATTTAATATTTTAACTGCGATCAGGTCTGCTCATGGATGCATGCTATCAGATAGACGATACCAGCCAGATCATTTCTCCGGGAATGATCATCTTCAAGGATCTGCTTGAAGATAACTTACGAAAAATGATTGAGCTGGTGGGAGATCCTTCCCGGCTCCGTCCGCATTGTAAAACGCATAAGATGCGTGAGATCATTCAGCTGGAACTTTCGCTGGGCATTAAAAAGCATAAGGCAGCGACATTTGCGGAAGCCGAAATGCTGGCTGATACGGGAGTGAAAGATATCTGTCTGGCTTATAACCTGGTCGGCCCCAACATTGCCCGCGCTGTCGAATTCCGCAAACGCTGGCCCGATGTGTCCCTGCAGGTGACCGCCGATCACCCCGGCCCGATTGAACTGCTGGGTGAAGCGATGTCTGCTGCCGGGCTCGAAATCGAAGTTCTGCTCGATCTGAATACCGGGCAGAATCGAACCGGGCTGGCACCGGGAGAGACGGCGGTTGAGCTATACCAGATGATTGCCAATACGCCGGGCTTAATCGCCGCTGGCCTGCACGCTTACGATGGTCAGAATCATCAGGTTGATTTCAATGAACGGGAGATTGCCGTCAAAGAGGTTTGGAATCGCGTGAGTCGATTGCGGGATCAACTGGTGACGGAAGGACTCCCGGTTCCGCGGATCGTCGCGGGTGCGACCGGCTCGTTCCCCATCTTCGCCGGCATTGAGGATCCTGATATCGAAGTCTGTCCGGGGACCTGCGTGCTGCATGATGTCGGTTACGGAGAGCTGTTTCCCGATTTGAAATTCACCCCGGCAGCACTCGTGCTGACGCGCGTGATCAGCCGCCCTGATTCCGAACGCATCACGTTTGACCTGGGTTATAAAGCGATTGCTTCTGACCCGGCGATGGAAAATCGCTGCCGATTCCCGGATCTGCCGGATGCAAAACCGGTATTGCAGAATGAAGAGCACCTGGTGGTCATCAGTGATCGGGCTCCTGAATTTCAGCCCGGTGATGAACTGCTGGCGATTCCCCGGCATGTCTGCCCGACTTCGGCACTGCATAAATCGGTCACCATCGTCAGTGGCGGAAAAGTGGTTGACCACTGGAACGTGGCTGCACGCGACCGCTATATTACGGTCTGATCCCCCGACGAAACAGGGGCTGGAAATACACGAATACAATAAGGGCGCGGAGCTTCTCTCTGCGAAATGAGAACTCACCATGACTGACTTGCGACAATCAACGGGAATTCCGGAATTGGATACACTGCTCGCAGGCGGATTGCTGCCCGGCAAGCTGACCGTTGTGCTGGGCGCGACCGGGATCGGCAAAACACAGCTGGGTTTGCAGTTTGCCCAGGCGGGTCTGCAGCAGGAAGGACAGACCGGTGTACTGTTTGATATGGCAACCCGCGGCGATTCACAGAGCCACAGTGATTACGCCGAGCGGCTGTTCCAGTGGAAACTGCGGGAGCAGCTGGTGGAGACAGCCTTTGACCTGGATCAGATCTGGGATGCCGGGACGCGGACCGACTACCAGCATCTGTTTCGCCAGAGTGGCCGCCGGGTGACGCGCCGTGATATGGAACTGGATGAATGGAAAGAGTGGAAGCTGGAATTCGTCAAGAAACTGGATGCGGCGATTGCCTTTTTTTATTCGAACTTTGTGCATGGCGTGCGACGGGCGGTCATCGATGGCATTGAGCCGACCGATCGCCCCAGCGATTCGTTCCAGTTTCATGCGTTTGAATATGTCTATCACCAGATTCTGCGCAAAGAATATGACTGGGTGGCCCGCGATCTGTTCCGGGCACAGTTTCGCAGTCATCAGGCCCAGGTCGAACAGCATCAATATGATTTTCAGCAGATCGGCTGTCTGCTGCTGCTGACGACACATGAGGTCATGCTGGATGATCTGATCCAGCGTCCGATCGAAAGCGGCGATGTTCTTTCCAATGCAAATACCATCATTCTGATGGGGAAGATCAGGGAAGGGAACCGGATGAGCCGGGCCCTGCATATCGCCAAGCATCGAGGCAGTGCCGTCGATGAATCGCTGGTGCCGTATGAGATCCAGGAATCGGGTCTTAAGCTGTTGACATAACTATTGTGAAATGATGTGCCAGAGCGCCAACTGTAACGATTGCATGTCCCAATCGATGCGGCCCGGTCCTCATGGCCGGGGAGACGTTAAAGTAAGTAGCGCCCCCGTTTGAGGAGGGATTTACACTCTCATTTTTATTTGTCAACAACGCTACAACGGTTCCGATCGTTATTTCTGGAACAGTTGCCTTCGAGAATCGGAAAACTGGTTTTCCGTATCCAATTAGTGACCGTGTCTGCTTTCTCTCAAAGATAGATTTCGAGAGAAGAGAATCCCCCAAAGGGCTAATAGGCAACACAAAGAACTACAAAAGAAGGACGGTCATGTTAGTTGATAATTGTGCAGACCCTGTTGATCTTGCAGATCATTTTGTTCAACGTTTAGATCGCTTACACTCAGCTCCCAAAGTGGCGCAGCAGATCCTGCAGCTGACTCGCAATCCGGAAAGTCGCATCGATGAAATTGTGCGATGCATCGAGCATGACCCCGGCCTGGCAGCGAAAATTCTACAGGTAGTGAACTCGGCCAAGTATGGCGTCTCCCGACAGATCATCAGTATCAAACATGCGGTCTCTTACCTGGGAAAAGATGCCATCCGTATGCTGACCATCAGTTTTTCGATGGTGGAATCATTAACCCGCCGCAGCAAAGGTCGGATTTTTGCCGATTACTGGCAGCGGGCGCTGACGATTGCTTCCATTTCGTCCCATCTGGCAAATCATCATAAGTGCCTGAAAAATGATGAAGCCTATACGGCGGGCCTCCTGGCAGATGTCGGGATTCTGGTCTTCTCTCAGGTGGAACGTGAACAATACAGCCTGATTTATGAAAGCTATCCTCATGGCGAGCAGCTTCTGCTGGGGGAACAGCGGTACTTCGGATTCGATCATGCCGTACTGGGAGCCCGTCTGCTGCATCACTGGTCGTTGCCTCCTGAAATGGTCACAGCGATCGAACAGCATCACGGTACCGGACAGCATGGAGCCCCCCTGGGAATGGCCGTACGTACGGGCAGCCTTCTGGCGGGAAGTCTCTGGAATTGCAGTTCCGATGAGTATCTGGAAGCGGAAGAAATTCTGCAGACTTACTTTGACCTGAATGAAGAGCAGATCAACAGCATGATTGAATCCTGCAAACAGGATATCACCGAGAGCGCCACATTTTTTGGTGTGAACCTGGAAGGCTGATCTGCCAGCTTTCACAGGAGAAAAATCGAATCGAACGCGACGTCAAATGAACCGGGCCAGGGATTCAGAGAAACAACCTGGATAACATATATAGTATCTCACAATCAATGATAACCGGCCCCAATGGTCCGGGAGACATTATAAAAAACGGAGTGCCGACTAACGGTTCCGCTTTGATTTCGCGTTTTCTTTCTCATAAGCCTGTTTGAGCGCAGCGGTTAATTCTGTCTGGGTATAGATATAGGGAGTCGGCTTATTGAACCCCTGACCGTTTTGGGCTTTCGACAGGTAGTTCCCCAGGTTTTTGCCCCCTTTGGTGGTCGTCATATATTCAATCATCGTATAGCCGCCGGGCGAATTGATAAATTCCCGTATCCGACGCTTCCCGTAAGGCATGATCAGGATATGGTCGAGACGATCGTAGCCGCCGGGCATCTGGGCAATGCGACGCATGAAGATCGCCCCTTTGGGTGTACTGAGTTGAGCGGCCAGGAAATCGGTATCGGCGTGCAGTCGTTTGAGGATTTCGTTCTCCGCTTTGACTGACCAGCCAGCCTGTTGCAGTTCCCGAAAGAGGGGTTTGATTTGACCGCGTGTCAGCATATCCCCGGATTTGTAGCCTTTGCGATCCGTAAAATATTCCTCAATCATCTGCATCACTGCTTCCAGTGGGGGAACTTCTTTCTTTTCAGCCGACTCAGGAATGATTTCCGGAGACGGATCGGCAGCAGGCTTTTTGACATCCTGGGCAATTCCTTCGTGGACGGGCATCAGGCAAAACAGGATAGTGCCGGCACTGAACAGGACTCGAATGGCAGACATGGGTTTTCATCTTCCTCTCTGGTTGATGAGCGACCAGAAAAAGTCAATCTGACTGATCAAGGATTGTTTACGTTATCGGCCAGGTTCAGCTGATTGCGTCAGACTCAAAAAAAATGCTTGCTGAACAAGACTGCTACGACAACTTTACCACACTGTAGCAATGTGCCGCACTTTTTTGCGTCAAAAGTGTATAATCCTGCCTGTTCAAGCTATGTGTGTAAGAATAGGTAAAATAAATTGTCTGAAAGACAGGGTACGAACTTACCGAAAACTTTAGGGCTTATGATAAATATTTTAATTTTTTCGATTTTATTTCAAACTGGAATCGGGTTTGCTGCGTATAATCTGTCAGGAAGAATGTTGTTTGACACTATCGTGAGTTTGCAGGGCCTGTTGGTTTAATCAAAGGAATGTATCCCAAAGAAAGGAGTCCACTGATGTTAGTGCTCACAAGACGCAAGGATGAAGAGATCATTATTAACGACAATATCTCCATTAAGATCCTGTCAGTTAAGGGAAATCGGGTTCGACTGGGTGTTGAGGCACCTGATGATGTTTCAGTGAATCGCGCTGAAATTCGAAAACTGGTACATCAGTTCGAAGTCGAATGTGTCCCTGCTCAAAGTTGTGGTCTATAATCAACCAGGCTGGTCAATGAACTGTCAGGCAGTCCCGTCTATGATTGTCTGTTCAAGTTCAGGTCCTTCTACCCCGCCACAAAACAGGAAATGTTTCTGTTTCACGTTTCTTAAGCTGTTTCCAGAAGTAAACTGATACTGTTGCCGGGTTTATGACTTTTCAGGTCATGGTGCCTGTTTTGCGCCCGGCTTCCCTCGCTGCCTGATGCCGTTAGCGACTGGGGGACTGGATAAAGTGGAATATATTTTCCGATTACATTAAAGATGCCTGTTGTAGGGATCCGATAGATATAAGGGGGGATGTGTCTATCGAAACTCTTTGAGTTCGTTGCGTAGCGGTTTCAGTACCGAAACAGCAGCGGTTCAAGTCAGGTATCCAAATGATTTACGGCATGTACCTCTCAGCCCAAGGTGCCGAAGCGAATTCGGTCCGGCTTGATGTGCTTTCGAATAATATGGCCAATGCGAATACCACGTCATTTAAACGTGACGTTCCCATCTTTCGCATTAATCCTCCCCATGATCAGAATGAGGGGCCTCTCAATCCATTGCCCGGCGCGCTGGAAAATCATTCCGGCGGTATCTCTCTGGAATCCATTACAACCGACTTCGAACCCGGTTCGCTCATTCCTACCAACAGTGAGTTTGACCTGGCTTTAAAAGGGCCGGGCTTCTTTCAGGTCGGCAGCGCACAGGAGTCCTTTCTGACCCGAAACGGATCACTCTCGATTGATGGAAATCGACGACTGGTCACCGCCGATCATGGCATGCCCATCCTGACGACAGATGGCAGAGAGATCAAAGTTCCCGTCGAAGCCACCCACGTGGAAATAACCCCCGATGGTGTGGTCACTCCCTTTGATGCAGAAAATCAGCCGCTGGGGAATCTGGGGCAGCTGGCTGTCGTGATGCCGGGCTCCCTCGACGAACTCGTCAAAATCGGGAAGAACATGTACACAACAGAAGGACGTGTGAATCCGCTGAAAGGTCCGGCGAATATTGCACAGGGTTTTATTGAAGCATCCGGCACGAATTCCGTCGAGGAGATGATGGAACTGGTGACCTCATCCCGGATGTTTGAATCGAACATCAATATGATCAAGTTACAGGATGAATCGCTCGGACGGTTACTGCAAAGTATGCCACGGCGTTAAGCAAACAATTTTTTAAGATGACCTGTGTTCTTTTCAAGACAGGTCAGGGGAGTAAGGAGACAACCCATGGCAGTAAGAGCCCTGTATTCCAGTGCTTCGGGAATGGCTGCGAACAGCTTCAATCTCGATATCATTGCCAACAACCTGGCAAACTCCAGTACCACTGCGTACAAACAGAGTCGTGCCAATTTTGAAGACATTTTCTACGAGCATTTCAAGCTGCCGGGCGTGCAGGACAATCAGGGAAATCTCACGCCTACCGGAACCGCGCTGGGTATTGGTACCCGGGTGCAGAGTACCGAAGGCGATTTTGAACAGGGTTCGATTTTACCTACCAACGGCACCTATGATCTGGCGATTGTCGGCGATGGATTTTTCCGCGTGAATGACGGAACCCAGGACCTGTATACCCGTGCCGGAAACTTCTCTTTGAATGCCAATGGAAACCTGGTGATGGCGTCTGCCGACAAAGGTTACCAGCTCCAGCCGACCATTTCAATTCCCCAGGATGCGATCAATGTTTCCATCTCCGGCGATGGTGTGGTCAGTTATCAGCAGCAGGGATCGCCCCAGATTCAGACCGCCGGCAATATTCAGATCGCCCGTTTCATTAACAATCAGGGTCTGATGCGTCAGGGAGACAACCTGTTTACTGAGACCACCGGTTCGGGTCCGGCCCAGTTCGGTGATCCGGGTACGGAAGGCCGCGGCCAGGTGCGACAGGGATTTCTGGAGCAGTCCAACGTGGAACCGGTTCGAGAACTGGTTGAACTGATTAAAACCCAGCGTAACTTCGAACTCAACAGCCAGGTCGTGCAGGCCGCCGACCAGAGCCTGCAGACCGTGGCCAACCTGCGTCGTTTCTAAGCTGATCTGTTATTTTGCACAAAGTCGATTTTTCATGTTTCGTTTCTGTTTCAAATCGTGTTTGAGTTTCTCAATGCTGGTCTGCTGCTGTGTTGTCAGCCTGGACAGTCTGCAGGCAGAAATTCTGCGTCTGAAAGCGACCGCTGTGGTGAATACGTCTGTCGTACGCCTGGGTGATATCGCTGATGTACTGCACGCCGATCCGGAACAGATCACACGCATGCAGGGCATGATTCTGCAGCCGGCTCCTCCGCAGGGCCGAACCCAGGTCATTACCATCTCACAGATCCGGGGACGCCTGCAGGCCCTGGGTGTGGATTTAAGTCAACTGGAACTGACCGGCCGCAGCCAGGTGCAGGTCACTTCAAAAGAAGTCAATCAGGAACCACAGCAACAGGCGGTCACCACCCAGCAGGATCAGCAGCAGGCCGAACAGAAAGTTCAACAGGCCCTGACGGACTGGGTCAGAAGCAGCTACCCCAATTCAAAACAGTTTTCTCTCTCGGTCCGTCTGCCCCGTGATCATGTGCAGCAGGTACTTGATAACCGCGCTGACATGTTTCGCTTTGCCGGCCTGGATCAACTCGTGGAAACAGAGCAGGCCGTCGGGATGAAGCTGATTGATGCACAGGGCGAGTCTCATGAAATTCGCATTATCTGCCAGCTGAAACGGATCCCCGAGATTCTGGCAGCCAAATACACATTAAACAAAGGCACCGTGGTACGTGCCGATGATCTGGTCTGGATTCGACCGGAAAAAGATCAGACCGGCATGACCGATCCCCGCCTGGTAATTGGCAGAGAACTGACACGGACCGTGTACCAGTCCCACGTAATGCGGAGTCAGGATCTGGTGGAAGTACCCCTGATCCGTGACGGTGCAATTGTGACGGTTTACGCCCGACGCGGTGGGATTTCAGTTCGTCGTGAGATGCGGGCCCAGGGCACCGGTGGCATGGGGGATCCCATTACGCTGATCGCGCTGGAAGGCCGGGACCGACTGATGGCAACGGTGACCGGTTACAACCAGGCCGAAGTGAACTACCGCCCCGCCAATGAAGTTCAGCGGACCGCCGGAATTCAGTTTGTTTCCGGATCCTCTGAAGCATCCGACGGCATTCCTCAGTCCGGGAACATTCAAACCGCGGGCGGGTATGCCATTCGAAGAGGGGGAATTCGAAAATGAAAATAATCACACGAAACAGTGAGAGAATCTGTCAGCGCCACAGGCTGCTGGCAGTGTTACGGGAGGCGATTTCCCTGGGAAGTATCGTATTGTTTTGTTCGACTGTCGCGCTGGCGCAGGAACCCACAGCGCAGGGAACCGCGCAGGCCAATTCGAGCACTTCAATACGATCCTCCCAGGGTACTTCCGCAGCAGAAGAAAGCACAACTGAAGAAACAACACAGGCAGCGGGGCCTGACGAAAAGCAGGGCCCACGCGTTCCCCGGCTGGCGTCAGCACAGATCAACGAGTTCGGCTTTCAGACCGAAGCATTACAGCTGACAGAGTCCCTGGCAAATACCTTTGGCCAGGGAGACCTTTATACGAATTCACCCAAGCCGGCTCTGATCAGAGATTATTCACTGATTTATGTACCGGCCCCTGAACCGATTGTCGTGAAGATCCATGATATTATTACAATCATGGTGGATGAAAAATCCAGTGTGACCGTGGATTCCCGCTTCAACCGGAATCGAACCGAAACACTGAAAGCGGAGCTCAAGGAGTTCATGCGGATCGATGCTGCAGGCAACCTGGCGCCCGCGGCTTTGAACAGCCCGAAAATTGATACCCAGCTGCAGGGGCGTCTGCAGAGTACCGGCCAGTTAGCGGACCGTGAAGGGATTCAGTATCGGATTGCTGCCATCGTGGTGGATATCCGTCCGAACGGCAACCTGATTCTGGAAGCCCGCAAAAGCATTCGCACCAATCATGATGTCTGGGAATATCGTCTGACGGGCGAAATTCGCAGTAAGGATGTCAACCGTGATAACACGGCGTTAAGTGAAAATATTGCCAATCTGGATATCGTCAAGCACCAGAGAGGTAAAGTGTATCAGAGTACCAAACGACCATGGGGGGTGGTGTTGTACGACTGGTTCTTTCCATTTTAAGTCAACTTCTTTTTGTTGAAATGTGACGGGAAATTACTATGCCAGCCCGACTGTTCAAACCTGTTTCCAGTCTGATCCTGTTCGTCCTCTGCCTGCTGTGTCCGGTCTCCGAACTGCAGG
This sequence comes from Gimesia sp., assembly GCA_002706765.1. Classification (GTDB taxonomy): domain Bacteria; phylum Planctomycetota; class Planctomycetia; order Planctomycetales; family Planctomycetaceae; genus Gimesia. The sequence goes on along the minus strand of PAJV01000016.1, from coordinate 62,464 downwards.
CGCGGACACGCGTGGAAAATATCTGCAGCGTGTATGGCATGAAGGAAATCAAACTGACCGGCATGGGGCTGGTCGTGGGCCTGGATGGCACCGGTGATGGCGGCAAGAACCTGCCCACCATTCGCAGCCTGGCAGCAGCCCTCAAGCATTTGAATAACCCGGTGGTGGATCTGGCAGATCTGTCCGCTGCCAACAATGTGGCGCTGGTCATGATTGAAGCGACCATTCCTGCCAGCGGGATCCGCAAAGGACAGAAACTGGATTGCCATGTCAGTTCCATGCTGGGAGCGAAAAGTCTGAGAGGCGGACGACTGCTGGTCGCGCCGGTCGCGACGCCGGAAATCGGAAACGGGGTGGGTGCCGGACTCTGTTCAGGCGGCGTCATCCTGGAAGACGATCTTTCACAGGCAACGGGGAAAATTATCAACGGCCTGGTGATGGAACGGGACTTCGATCTGCCCTTCATCGACCGCCGAACGCGTTCCATCACACTGCTGGTCGACCGACATCATGCCGGTTTTCATACTGCCAGCGAAGTGGCACGCGTGATCAATTCCGAATTCAGTTTTGAAGCCGGCAATCAGCAGCTGGCGATTGCCCAGGGACCCGGCCGGGTGTTTATCCGGATTCCCCGGCAGTATATGCAGTCACCGGTCGAATTTGTGGCCGCGGTCATGGAAGTGGGCATTGATCGTCCCCATCAGCAGGCGCGGGTGGTGGTCAATCCAAAATCACAAACAGTGGTCGTCACCGGCGAAGTCGAAATCAGTCCGGTGGTGATTTCACATAAGAATCTAACTGTGGGTGTCGGAAATCCTGCAGAGGGGGGACTGCCGGGAGGCTTTGTGCCGATCACCGGCGAGCAGGGACAACAGAGTACGCAACGACTGCAGCAGCTGGTGGAAGCACTGAACCAGCTGCGTGTGCCGACGGAAGATGTGATCAGCATCATCCGCGAGTTGCATCGCTCTGGCAAACTGCACGCTGAGTATGATGAGCACTAAGTAGTAAAGCTGACGCCGGTTTCATTTTTAGATCACTTTTCAGGAATTACCAGTGATGACCTCTCTCTCCGCCATTCAACCTTCCATAAACCAGTCGTCGCTGTTGTCTAATGTGAGCGGCGCTCCTGCTGAATTAAATCAGACCGGCCAAAACCCATCGGAACTGAAAGAAAAGTTCCAGGAGTTCGTGGCGGGAACGTTTTACCAGCAGATGTTTAAAGCGATGCGATCGGCACAGGGAAAGCCTGCCTATTTTCATGGTGGTCAGGCCGAAGAAATGTTTCAGTCTCAGCTGGACCAGCAGATCTCTACAGACCTGGCGAAAAAGGAGGGGGGCAGCTTCTCGGATGCACTGTTCTCCTCGTTTGCACGACAGTTGAATGCGAATTCGCTGGAATCGATCGATGCGGCTGCAGGTTTAACACCTTAAGCTTCATCACGTTAAGTCAGCAAAAAAGATTCTGGTTAAAACAGACGCGAGACCTGGATCAAATGTGCCGATTATAACGATAGGCGATTTTCTCCGCTCACAGGGCGGATTATGTAAACCGGGAGAAAGGGGGCTCCCATGCATGAAGCACCAAGTGCGTCTGCACAGACGCAGCATCGGCAGTTACTCAGCCAGTTGTCGGGGATCCTGCATGATCTGGAACCCATACAAAACCAGTTGCTGGAACTGTATCAGAAGAAATCTCAGGCGCTCCGGAAGATCAATGTCAAAATCATTGATGAATGCGGCGTCATTGAAGCAGAACTCACTCGCGAGCTGCAGTTCGTCTTACTCAGACGTCAGCAGTTATTGCAGTCCGCCGGGCAACAGGGGCTGCCAGCCGACTCACTGCATGACCTGCTCCTGAAACTGGATGTTCCGAAATCAGAGCCGCTGTTCGAAAGAATTGCAGCCGCTCAGCAGCGGTCCAAAAAGCTGCGGCATGAAACCTGGGTCCAGTGGATTGTGTCCACACGCTCTTATCAGCACTACACACAGGTACTGGAACTGATTGCGCACGCAGGTCAGAAGGTGCCTACCTACTCACGTGGTCAAAATGAAAGTGGTACAGGAGGGGTGATATTTGACGCATCGGCTTGAATGCTCGCTGTAAAGTGATCCGTCGTCCGTTGTGTTGAAGACACCTCCTTTGTTTCGGAAATACCGTTATGGGACTTAATGCTACGCTGGCAATGGCCAAGCAGTCGCTGGAAATATTCGGGACCGGGATTCAGGTCTCCGGACAGAATATTTCCAACGCGGGAACACCCGGCTACATCCGTGAAGAACTGGTCCTCAATCCGTCCGCCCCGTATCGACAGGGCGCATTGATTGTCGGTACCGGTGTGGAAATCTCGGGGATCCAGCAGCAGATCGATCTGTTCCTCGAAACGCGAATCCATTCTGCGAATACCGATTTTTCTGCCATTGATGAACGCAATACGATTTTCAAACAGCTGGAAAATGAAATACGGGAATTATCGGGAGGCGATCTCTCGACGGGGCTGAATGATTTTCTGGCAACGATTAATAATGTCGTCAATCAGCCCGGCTCAATTCCCGACCGGGAATTCGTGATAAACGAAGCGGAAAAATTTGCTGCGGAAATCAGTTCACTCCGCCTGCGTCTCAACGATCTGCGCGAAGTTCAGTCAGTGAACGTGGAAAACCTGGTCACAGAAGCCAATCAACTGATTGATAAAATCATCGATTTGAATCCCAAGATTTCCAAACTGGAATCATCGGGATTACTGGAAAGCGATGCCGGCGCGCTGCGTACGCAGCGTTATGTCGCGCTGAACCGGCTGTCAGAACTGATACCGATCCGTTATCGCGAACGCTCCGACGGGGCCATCGATGTCTTTACCGGTTCCGATTACCTGGTCCTGGCAGGCACATCGCAGAAGCTCGAATTGCAGACCGATACCGACCGCGGCGTTGTCGTGCACGACGTGTTACTTTCGCAGACAAGAAGTAATATTTCCCATACGGGGGGTGAGCTGAAAGGGATCGTGGAAGGTCGCGATGAAATCCTGGGCGGCTTTGTCGATCAACTGGATACCTACGCTTCCAATCTGATTTTTGAATTCAATAAAATCCATGCCTCCGGTGAGGGGACGGCAGGGTTTGGACAGATCACCTCTGCATCGCGGGCGCTGGATTCGTCGGCGACGCTGAATTCGGAACAGTCCGGCTTGCCGTTTCAGGCAAACCACGGCAGTTTTCAGATTAAAGTCACCAATAAATCAACAGGCATCACCGACACCGTCACGATCAACGTGGACCTGGACGGAATCGGCACTGATACAACGCTCGACAGTCTGGCTTCGTCCATTAACGGTGTGGCGAATCTGAACTCCAGTGTCTCCACGGACGGGAGACTCTCCATCAGTGCGAATGCCGATTACGAATTTAAATTCTCCAATGATACCAGCGGCGCCCTGGCAGCTGTCGGCATCAATACTTTGTTTACCGGCGCTGATTCCAGCGATATCAGTATCAATTCCCTTATCAAGCAGAATCAGCAGTTTCTGGCGACAGGTCAGGGAGGAGGCCACTCGGACGGCAGTAATGCCGTGTTGCTGGCGGCTTTCTCTGAAAAGCCCATTGAGTCGCTGGGCGGAATCAGCATCGACAGTTATTACGAAAAAATTGTAGCGAATCTCGCGCAGTCTTCTGCCTCAGAGGCGGCACTCGCGAAGGGAGCACAGACGTTCCGCGATTCGCTGTTGAATCAGCGGGAACAGTTTTCCGGCGTCAGTATTGATGAAGAAACCATTAACGTGCTGACCTACCAGAGAGCGTTTCAGTCGGCAGCGCGACTGGTCAGTACTATTGATGAACTGTTTACGATTCTACTTAACATTTGAAACTTGAGCGCCCCTTTTTATTCTCTATTCACGATTCCTGTTTTTCGGTGTGAGTCATCATGACGATTGGTCCCATTCTGCCAGGTAGGCTGCCTTCGACGATGCTGTCGGATCGGTTGAAAGTCTCATTGAATGACAATGCGCTGGAGCTGGCAAAGCTGCAGCAGCAGGTGGCGACCGGACAGCTGTTTTCACTGGCCAGTGAATCACCCGGGGCGGCGCTCCGAACGATCATTCTGCAGTCGACTTTCGAACGGCAGCAGCAATACCAGTCGAATATCAATACGAGTCTGAGCATGCTGACCATGAGTGAAACTTCACTGGGCAGTGTCAGTGATGCACTCAATGCGGCGAAAGCGATTTCTCTTTCAGGTGTGGGTTCAACCGTCACCGACGCCGAACGTGTGGCACTCGCCGATCAGATTGCTTCCCTGAGAACCCAGGTGATCAACGCCGGCAACACCACCTTTCGCGGACAGTACCTGTTTTCCGGAAGCCAGACCAATGTGGCTCCCTTTGAAGAAGGGACAGACGGACTGGTGGTCTACCGTGGTGACGATCATCAGATCCAGTCTTACATTAATAAACAGACCCTGCTTCCGAATAACTTTGACGGGATTTCAGCCTTTGCGGCCAGTACGCCGGAATTCGGGAGTGACATCAACCCGGCGTTATCGCTCCAGACCCGTATTTCAGATCTGAACGGCGGTCGGGGTGTCAAACTCGGTTCCATTTCAGTGACACTGGATAACGGAACTCCGCAGACCCAGACCGTGGATCTTTCCGGCGTTGAAACGGTGCAGGATCTCAAAACGGTTCTGGAAAATGCCTTTGCCGGTGGTCCGCTGACGCTGACCGTGGATATTGATCCTGCCAGCGCGAGCGGTTTGAGGCTGACTCCCTCTGCGGGGACCGTAGCCGTCTCCAATGTAATCGGATCAAGTCTGGCAACCGATCTGGGAATTGCCAGTACCGCCGTGGCGCAGGTCAACGGTGGTGATATCAATCCTGGAATCACGCTGCAGACCACACTGGCGTCTCTTAACGGCGGTGCCGGGATCGGGGCCACCGCGGGAACAGGACTGGTGATTAATAATGGCGGGCAGACCCATACCATTGATCTTTCGACTGCCACCACAATCGAAGATGTGTTCAATCTGATCAGAACCGCCGATCCGGATCTCAACCTGGGCTTCAATGACGCGAAGAATGGACTGGCGATCTCCAGCCGGGTGAGTGGCGCGGATTTCTCGATCGGCGAAAATAATGGGGGCAGCAATGCCGCTGGACTGGGAATTGCCACTTTCTCTGCAAGTACCTCACTTTCGGAATTGAATTACGGCCGGGGCGTCGACGTGGATACCGGTAAGCAGCTGCAGATCATCAGGCGGGACGGGACCACGGTCAACCTGGACCTGAGTGGCACGAAAACCGTTCAGGATGTCATTGACCGGATTAATGATTTTGAGGTCTTCGACGGTACCACCCCGCTGGCAGATCTGAATCTGGGGCAGGGCGTTCCCGTGGGAGCCACGACCCTGGATATTACCCGCCGCGATGGTTCGGTGGTGAATGTCAGTCTGGCCGGTGATGCAAGCGTGCAGGATGTGCTGGATTCAATTAATGCCGTCGATCCAGGCAACCTGGTGGCGGGCATTGATCCGAATACCAATGCGTTCCAGATTACGGATAATTCAGGTACAGGCCCGTTGAGTATAGCCGGCAATGCCGTTTCCGATGCACTGGGGCTGGCAGTCACAGAAGGGGGAACTGATAACAGTGTCCCTCTCCAGGGGAATTTTGTTCCCATCAAACTGCAGGTGACTCTGAATACAACCGGGAACGGTCTGACGATCTTTGATGCTTCGGGGACAGGTCCCCTGGAAATTCCCGCCAACGAGATTGCCTATGCACTGGGGATTGATGGAATTGAGACCGGCACGGATCCCCTGGTCGGACTGGTCGGTGATGAACCCAATCCGAAAGAATCGACCGGTGTGCTCAGCCTGCTGTCGCGACTGGAGAACTCCTTAAGGGATGGCAACGATCAGGAAATCGGGCGGATTGGCGGCTTGCTGGATACCGAAATCGCCCGCGTGAACCGGGTGCGGGGGGATATTGGCAGCCGGATGAGCGTTCTGGAAGAGTCGAACAACCGACTGAAAGACCAGGAAGTCAAAATCAAGGAAGCGATTTCCAATGAATTCGAAACGGATCTGACCGAGGTCATTATCGAAATCACCCAGAGGCAGAATGCATTCCAGGCGAATCTGCAGGTGACCTCCCAGGCCTTGCAACTCACACTGCTTTCCTATCTGTAATCGTGTACCTGTACCGATGAGCGTTGATCCCTCTTAGAGAGATCCGCGGCAGCGCTTCGCGAGGCAGTCTTGAATGATCTGGAAAATCGAGGCAGCCTGACGGCAGTCGGCTTGGGGAAGAAAAGTCACTTTTCTCTGCTTTTTTGTGTTCCAGCACAGATTTTCCGCCCTGCCAAAGTTGAAGATGCAGATCAAAAAGGTTACTGTTATCCGCTCCCTTGCGGTTTGTATGCGCTCCCCTTATCGGCGTATTTCCGACGGTGGGGCAGAATTCCCTCGATGAACTGACATGCATTTATATAGTGCATATTGACATAAGTATTGAATATTATATCGTTTACGTTTGAGGAATAACCGGTGTCTACTACAAAAACCTTTATGGCAAATGCAAAGACTGTTAACCCTGAGTGGTTTGTTGTTGATGCAGACAATCTGATTGTGGGGCGGCTGGCCGCGAAAATTGCGACCATTCTGATGGGTAAGCACAAGCCGACCTACACGCCTCATGTGGATACCGGGGATTATGTGATTGTCCTAAACTGTGACAAGGTAAAGTTTTCCGGTAAGGGACTTGCCCACGACACACACCCCTATTTCTCTCAGAAGATGTTGCGAAAAGGATATGCAACCTATTCAGGTTATCCCAGCGGTCTGAAAGTGGTCACTGCTGAGATGAAACTGGAACGGGGTCAGTCGACCCAGGTTCTCTCTGAAGCCGTCCGTCGCATGCTTCCCAAAAATAAACTGGGTCGCCAGATGCTGAAAAAACTCAAGCTCTATGCTGGCCCGACTCATGAACATCAGTCACAACAGCCTCAGGATATGCCCGCTCACCTGCTGCCATAATCCGAGCAGAAGCAGACAAACTTCTATTGTTCCCTTTTCAGAATATCAGATAAGAGTAGTTAACCGTCATGGATAATGAGACTCCAGAAGAAGAAGTAACAACCGGAACACCAGATCAGCAGACTCCGGTTGAGGCTGAAACAGCCACTTCAGAAGAAGCGACTGCAGATACAATGAGCACCACATCGGGAGTTCCTGAACTGACTCTCGGTTCCGGCGTGCCTGCTGAGTCCGAAGAAGACGAAGTAGTTAAACCCGAACCTGTCATCCGGGGAAAACTGGATAAGCATGGTGTGGCAATGGGAACCGGTCGTCGTAAGACAGCCGTCGCTCGCGTTCGCATCAAAGCGGGTACCGGAAGCCTGACGATCAATGGTCAGGCCCTGGATGAATATCTGCGGGTCGAACGTGATCGTCAGATGGTGGAAGCCCCGCTGAAGGCGACCGAAATGTTCGGTAAAGTCGATGTCTGGGTGCGTGTCAATGGTGGCGGAACCACGGGGCAGACTGGTGCCATCGTGCTGGGCATTGCCCGTGCTCTCGAAGGCTACAACAACCAGTTCCACGAAACACTGAGTGCCGGTCGCTTCCTGACTCGTGACAGCCGTATGGTGGAACGCAAGAAATTCGGATTCAAAAAAGCACGCAAGAGCTTCCAGTTCTCAAAACGATAAACTGCGTGTGAACAACGTCAAACAACTTCTGATTCTGTTGTTTGTATGAAGTCATCAACACCCTGGCTGGCGCTGATTCCAGTCAGGGTGTTTTTTTACAGAGAAACCGGCCAGGCCGGCAGAGAGAGTCGAGTCGCTCCCGCTTTCTGCCTGGTAAAACCAGAATCCGGTTTGTGAAACGGATCTACATCTCAGGCAAACGAGGCATTCCGCATGTATGGGCGATTATTGCTACCAGAGCTTCGGATACTGATGGATGAAGGTGATCATGCAGGGGTCAAGGAGTTCTGTGAAGCCCTCTATCCCGCAGTCACGGCGGAGATCCTGGCGGAGCTCGACAGCCAGAATGTCTGGCAGGTTCTCAGCTGCTGTGATCCTCAGAAGCAGGCCGAGATCTTTCAGTTCCTGCCTCTGCCTCAGCAGATTGAAATTGTCGGCGTGATCGAACGGGGGCCGCTGTCTCGGCTGATTGAAGAGATGGCGCCGGACGACCGTGTTGACCTGCTGACGCGAATGGATGATGAGCATGTGGAAGAGCTGCTGCCTCTGATGGCACAGGCGGAACGCAGCGATATCCGGAAACTGCTTTCCTATCCGGAAGACAGCGCCGGCGCGATCATGACGACCGAATACGCGTCGTTACCCGAAAATATCACCGTGGCTCAGGCGCTGGAACGTTTGCGACAACAGGCACCGGACAGTGAAATCATTTCGTATATCTACGTGGTGGACGAAGGGCGGCGCCTGCAGGGAATTGTCTCGCTGCGCGAGCTGATCTTTGCCCGCCCGGCGCGTCCCCTTTCTGAAATCACCAATCGAGATGTGATTTCCGTCCGCGTCGATGACGACCAGGAATTTGTCGCCCAGCAGATGGCCCGCTTTGACTTCATCGCCATTCCGGTCGTGGACCATCAGAATCAACTGGTCGGGATTGTGACCCACGATGATGCCATCGATATTATGCAGGAAGAAGCGACGGAAGACGCGTATCGCCTGGCAGCGGTCGAGCCCCTGGAAGACAGTTATCTTTCCACACCTTTAAAGACGGTCATTCAGAAGCGGGCTGGCTGGCTGATTTTTCTGCTGGTCCCCTCGTTTCTGGCGGCGAAAGTGCTTGAACACTTTGAAGGGGTTTCGGACAAGTATGAATGGCTGGTGCTGTTTATCCCCCTGATCCTGGCCAGCGGTGGAAATGCCGGTTCACAGTCTGCCACGCTGATCATCCGGGCGATGGCACTGGAGTCGAATATTCAGCGCGATGAATTACGCGCCCTGCTGCGTAAGGAATTACAGCTCGGGCTGTTGTTGGGGAGTCTGTTGTCGGTGATCAGTTTTCTGGTTTCCTGGTTTTTCACTTCTCAGTTGATCCAGGCATCGGTGGTGGGGCTGGCCGTTTTCCTGGTCGTACTGATGGGGATTTCCGCAGGGGGCATGCTGCCGATGGGCTTCCGCAAACTGGGAATGGACCCGGCGATGATGTCGAATCCTTTCATTACCGCGCTGGTCGACATTCTGGGGCTGATCATCTACTTTCAGGTGGCACTCTACCTGGTCAACTGACGAAGCACGTTTACTGCGTCAGGTCTGCCGATTTCGGATCATCGGCTTCGGTATCCAGTGCTTTGAGCTCAATGCCCATCATCTTCATCAGTTCCAGGGCATTGCTGTGTTCCACGATACCGGGACGCATCCGGTAATCAAAGGCCATTTTCCCATCGATTAGCTGGTCTTCAAAATGCACGTTTTTCGCCTGGGAACCAAACTGGGCCGTGATTTCGGTGAGAGCAAGATCATGCGTGGTGACAATGCCGATGCCCCCCCGTTCGATCAACGTTTCAATCACGCTCTGGGCGCCGATCCGCCGATCATGCGAATTAGTACCCTGCAGGATTTCATCTAACAGAAACAGGACCGGCACTGCAGCGTCTGCCAGATGCACCACCGCCGAAAGGCGGGCCACGGACTGATAGAACAGCGAGGCGCCCTGCTGCAGAGAATCCTGGACCCGCATCGCGGTACCGGCCTGCATGGGCGATACGGTCAGACTGGCGGCCCGCACAGGAGCACCCGCCAGCGCCAGTACAAAATTGGTCCCCACCGTCCGCATCAAAGTACTTTTGCCGGACATGTTGGAACCGCTGATCATCAGCAGACGCTGCTCTGTATTCAGGGTCACGTCGTTGCGTACCACCTGTTCGAGGGGAATCAGCGGATGTCCCAGCGCAACGCCTTCAAACCGCGGTCCATTCGCAGGATCTGCGATCTCCGGAAAGGGATCTTCAGGATGTTCGTAAGCATAACCGGCCAGGGAGCAGAGTGCCTCGAATTCGCCGACCGCTGCCAGCCATTCAGGACAGTGCGGCCCGACCCGTTGCCGCCAGCGCTCGATGGCGAACATGTAATGAAAGGGAATCCCCAGCAGGATCGTCAACGGAGCCGAAAACTGATTACGAAAACAGTTATTCAATCCCTGGATATTCCGCCGGAGCTGGGCAATACTCCGCGACGGCGGGACGCCATCGGTCTGGAGGGCCGTGACAATTGTTGTCAAATGCGGTGAATGAAACTCCCGCTGTTCAATCAACGAGAGGACATCCGCAAGCACCGACAGCCCGTCACGAACTTCGTCGGTCTGGTTCAACAGTTCGCGAATGCGTGAGCCAATGCAGAATAACAGGCAGACCTGAATAATGATCGCAATGCAGATCGGAGCAATGCCCGAGTACGACAGCAGCCAGCTGATGACAGCCAGTGCGGCAAACACGCCGGTAACCATTGAGGCCCATTTCAGGCCGGCAGGAATCTGAATGAGGGGCTGTCGGACCCAGTCTGACAGATGAGTCTGTTCGATGTCGCCGTGTTGTTCTGCCTCCAGCAGTTCGAGTGTTTCGCGAAAATCGAGTTCGTTTCGCAGTTCCTCGACCGACTGTTGGCGGGCCCTGATTTCCTCGGCCTGTGCAGGCGATAATAACCAGCGGGCCAGTGTCTCTTCGCCCAGTTTCGTGCGTGCCGAGCAGATCAGTTGAAACAGGGAGCCCCGTCCCAGCAGATCCAGGTCGCCAGCGTACATGTGCTGCGGATCGTAATATTCCTCTCCCGCAGGTCGGACATCGATCCACCGGTGATTCAAACGGTCCAGCGCAGTGCGGTAATAGGTTTCCGCCTGTCGTGCCCGTTTCAGTCGACGGATACAGCGGGCATGTAAAATAATCAGGAATACGAATGCCAGGATCGGGGCGGCAATCCATTTCAGGCTGAGTGCCCCCCAGACCGTCGCTGCCAGCAGAACAGCGATCCCGGCAATAAATACCAGGCCTCTCAAGGTGGAATAGCGGTCGCTTAGTCTGACCAGTGCCTGTACCTTGCCCGATCGGTCTTCAAGCCGCCGTTCATACTCGATTCGGGGAGTCTGTTGGGTTGGGGAAGGTTGCATCGAACTGGTAAACTATCGAGAACTCTGACTGGTTAAAGCTCACTTCTAACCTATTGAGAGACGCAATACCAGCGTAAACAGAGGCGAATTCTGATTTGCAATAGGTCTGAAATCCGGGTAAAACAGGACTTCCATTCCCGTTCCCACAGGAGACCTCTCGCATGGATCCGATCCCCGTTATCGACACGCATCAGCACCTCTGGGATTTAGACCTGTTCCAGCTTCCCTGGCTCGATTTGCCCGGCATGGACGTCCTGCGAAACAGCTTCCGCATGGCCGATTACCGGGAAGCGACCCGCAATTGTCCTGTGGTGAAGTCGGTGTATATGGAAGTGAATGTACACCCAGGTTTACAGCGGCAGGAAGCACAATACGTGCTGGCATTATGTGAGGCGGACGATAATCCGATGTCTGGTGCCGTCATCGGTGGCTGTCCCGGCGAAAGCAGCTTCGCCGGCTATCTGAAAGAGTTTACCGGCAATCCGTTCATGAAGGGAGTCAGAACGATCCTGCACGATCCCGATCGTCCGCGGGGCATGTGTCTCACGCCGCAATTCAAAGAAAATATCCGGCTGCTGGGAGACCTGGGCTTGAGCTTTGATCTGTGTATGCGACCGGCCGAGATTCAGGACGCCGTCGAGCTGGTCGACGCCTGCCCGGAGACACGCTTCATCATCGATCATTGCGGCAACATGAGCGTGCAGCCCGATCAGCAACAGGACCGCCCGGACTGGGAAACGGGGATGCGGCGGATGGCTGAATCCGATCGCGTGTTCTGCAAGATATCGGGAATCATCGCGACCGCCACCAGGGGAGCCTGGCAGCCTGCAGACTTAAAACAGAACATCGACTTCTGCCTGGATACGTTCGGAGAAGACCGCGTCTTCTTCGGCGGCGACTGGCCCGTCTGCACGCTGACGGCAGACTTCGAAAGCTGGTATCAGGCACTCCTGTGGATTGTGCAGGATCGCGGAGAGACGTTTCAACGAAAACTGTTTCACGACAACGCGGCAGCGTTTTATCATTTAGCATGACAATCTTCGACTTTTTAAGCCCACGTGGAGAACACAATGAGCATTACTCTTAAGCTCCCCAAAGTCTTTAAGTCGAAGATCGAGGGACATGATGTTGAATCAAAGACACTTGCTGTATTAAGTACCGCTTCGCAGATTATCGGTGACCCGACTATAGGTCTGACATTCTTTCCAGAATTTACAGACCACGCTACACCACACTTTCAACGAGTTCTAAATAGTTCAGCATCAATCCTGAATAATGATGCATTAGATAAAATGACTCCTGAAGATGTGTACGTTCTAACTGCTGCCGTATTACTACATGATATCGCCATGCATCTGAATGAAGATGGTTTCATTCAGATTGTGAAAGGTGGATGGTGTACTTCTACAGAATGGCCAGCACTTTGGACAGAATTCGTAATGGATGCTGAAAAATGGAATGCTAAGAAGTTGGATGATGTGCTTGGTAATAAAGTCAACCCAGTATCAAATATTAGTCTACAGAGTGTTGTTCAGCAGCCTATTCCTCTCGATTCATCAGACACTTGGACAAAGCAACAACGAAAGCTAATTGGTGAATTCATTCGAAAACATCATGCACTGCTTGCACAAGAGTTTGCCCTATTTGGTTTTCCCGGTAAAGATAGACCGATTAGGCTAATACAAAATGGTTGTAAACATGATTATTTAGTTGGGTTCATCGCTCGTAGTCATCACCTCAGTTTAAGGGATACATTTTCGACACTTGAGGAGAAATACCATGGCAAAATTAGGTGCCTTGATACGCACCCCGTCTTACTGATGGCAGCTCTTAGAATAGCTGATTATCTTGACGTGGAAAGTGAGCGCGCACCTTCAATGTCACTCTCTCTTCGTTCAATCCATAACCCAATCTCGAAAAAAGAATGGTGTGCCCATCAAGCAATTGATGATTTGAGAATTGATGAAAAAGATTCTGAAGCACTATTTGTTTTAGCAAATCCCAAAGATCTCGGAACATATCTAAGGTTGCACGAACTATTTACTGACATTCAGAAAGAACTCGATTTGACATGGGCTGTCTTAGGAGAAATTTTTAGTTTACAGCCTGATTTGAAATCAGTAGGGCTTACAATACGTCGTCTGAAAAGTAATTTTGATAACGAATCTTCGCTGCGAAATTCTTTAATATTCATTCCAAAAAAGTTCCAATTCCATACAGCTGGTGCCAAGCTGATGAACAAATTGGTAGGGCCTTTATACGAAGATCAAATTGAAGTTGGAATACGTGAGCTAATCCAAAACTCTATAGATGCCACTCAAGAATTACATAAGCTAACTGATGAACCGCTACTTCCAATTCGAGCTGGTATAAAAGCCGATAGTAAGGAATTTATTTTTGAGATAGAAGATTTTGGTATCGGAATGAATGAAGACGTGCTCCAAAATTATTTTCTTTGTGCTGGTGCATCTTTCCGTGATTCCGAAACTTGGAAAAGGAACTTCGAGATCAAAAATACCCCAAATATTGCACGATCAGGTCGATTCGGTATTGGTGTTTTAGCAGGCTTCTTACTTGGAGAACGAATCACAGTAACAACCAGGCACTATCAAACTCCAGAAGATCAGGCGCTCACCTTTTCTGCGTCAATTGATGATGAGTTTATAGAATACAGAAAGATAAAGCGACAAAATGTAGGCACAAAAATAACAATTAGTATCTCTGAAGAAATCTACAAGAGACTAGCTCAGGACAATGGGTTAGAATGGGATTGGTATAGATGGAACTCTCCACAGATCGAGCGATATATCGACACAAACTCCTCGCTGGCCAAAGTGACTCCAGTGCCAATGCCAGGGGAAGAACTTCCCGATGACTGGCATCAAATCGAGAGTCAGGAGTTTGGACAAATATTTTGGACTCATGGAAAAGGTGCAGCAGTTGTATGTAATGGAATAACGATCGGTAGATGCGCATCATCAAGAGGATACAACCGAAATTTAACATGGGAAAATAGACCAAATAGAATTGATCTTTCGACACCTGTCTCGCGTCCCAATGTGGCGGTGGTTGATCGTAACGGCGTGTTTCCACTTTCACTGCAGCGATTTAATACAATCGAACATGCAATTCCATTTCGAGACGAATTATTAGCTGATGTAACTCGAGATTTCATTGCATTCTGTCTTGTATTTGCACCAGAACAATTGCCAGGAAGTCACAATCGGTTTTCAAAATATTCCTTTTTGAACTATCCAGGTGAATCGGAAGGACCTCTTATTTCGTTTAATCCATCCGGGCATTGGTTTTATTCCTCGTATGGCACTGGTGTGCAGCATGTGACGAGCTTACGCAATCTTGCTCCTTCAAAAGTAACACTTATTATTTCGCTCGATAAAAATCTGCCACTGCCGGAAATTTCTTTTCGACCAGATCACTTCTACTTTTTTGGGGCTACATCTTTAGATATTATACCTATGAAAACTATTCCAATGGTTCTTGCACATTCACTTGGATTCAATATTAAGAATCTCGGCCCCCACCCTCAATTCTTCACAAAGAGTGAAAATGCAAGCGTGTTCCTCAAGACTAATCTTGCTCAATACTGTTCTCAGTATATTGATGGGCAAATTGACCTAACAAGTGTGAATCTCCATTCTATTGGAGGTGCAGAAATTGATATCCTTCACAAATCTGAAGAAGCACCTCCGATGATTGAGAATCTGTCACCACAAGTGTGTGAAGGCGTCCGTCAAGGCAACTACATCGCCGCTGAAATCAGTAACCCAAGTGTAGAATATTCGGCAAATCCAATTTTTGATGAAATTTGGTCATCGTACATGGAAGACGAAATCATTCCATACAAACAATCAGATCGTTCAAATAAGTTCGTGAAGGCATTTAAAGAGCTTGATGAATACATAACAAAATGGAAATCGCTTCAATCACGCGGCATCCCATACATTAGTGAAGTATTCCGTACCAAGGGCCCAAATGGGGAAAATCTTCAAATGTGATTCTTCTAGATTAGGTCGAATGGCTATTCATTTACTGAGCCAGTGGTTTGCAAAGCTAATTCAACTCTTACTCGCAATGCACTGCTAAAAGTATATTCGACTTTAAGGTGGGCTTTTCAAGCTCCGACTGTGATTAGATCCGAAAGCTGATTCCATACCAGGGAGGCAGGAACATGAGACGAATGATTTTCGCGGGCCTGATCTTGATGATATTGCCCCACACCGCTGAATCAGAAGAGATCAATGCAGCAGCGAGCACCGCGCTGGTGAACCTGAATCGTGAGTTCATCAATGCGCATGCGGTCGCCAGGAAGTTAGACCTCGCCTCTGGCGGGCCGATCATTCTGCTTGAGGATGGAAAGCTCGTTCTGGTCCGCAATGGGTCGGAAACGACTTCGGAAATGCTTCTTCCACGGTACGATACGGTAAAAGTCTTTGCGCATATGCCGGTAGCGATCTATCTTATGCTCGGCCCACCCGTTGCCGGCCAGCTCGACACGCAGCGTCTGCAACAACTGGCTGACTATCATAGGCAGATCGACCGCGTTGAGAAACAGATCGAGCACATGGCGCTGGAAGCAACAAGCCTCAAACGGCAGCAACAGCTTCTGGCTGATTCCAGGCAGTTCCTGGAAAAGGTGATTCAACGGCAGGAGTTCAGCACTGAAGAGTTGCATGCTTTCACGCGCAGTATGCTGCCGATGATTCAAGCGAATATTGCCGAAGCAGCGTCGAGTCAACTCGATACCATGCATGAGCAGGTCATGGCCTGGAAAAAAGAATTGACGCCGGAAGAATGGCAGAAACTGCGCGTCTCGGTGAAAGGCGCTGTGCTGGCCCGCGATGACAATCTGGCAATGCAGTACTTTGAGCGTCTATTGAATCTTGAGGGGCCTGGCATGCGGCTCATTTACATGGAACGCTATGTTCCTCCCACACCGATGCTGAGTTTACTGGCCACTCGCTCTGTCGATCGCGGAATCAGCATCGCCTTTTTCGACAATCCAGACCGGATGTTCCGCGACGTACTGGCAGACGCCGCGAATGCACACATCAAGACAATGAAATTCGATTAGACTGTATCCCCTTTTTGATTTCGATGCTCGTTCGGGCTGAAAACTTCGAAGTCTTCCTGCTCGACCATGTCCAGGCTGGGGCTCGATTCGTCTTTCGCATCTTTCGGGCGGTAATAGATTTTAATCGGGATCTCTTTAAACGGGAGTGCTTCCCGCAGTACGCCGCTCAGGTAACGCTTCCAGGAGTCGGTAAACAGTTTCTGGTCGTTACATTTCAAGACGATTGTGGGCGGCTCGGTGGCCACCTGTGTTGCGTAGTAAATTTTGGGACGGTGGTTTTTGGAGTAGGGGGGCTGATTGTTCTGGATGGCTGCCCGGACGATCTTATTCAGGCGACCGGTCGAGACACGAATCCGTGACTGTTTGTAAATCGTCTGTGCCAGGTTGATCACCTGCTTGATGTTGCGGGAGTCCTTCGCGGTTACAAACGCCACGGGGGCGTGCCGCATGGTACGGAACTGGGACGTCAGATATTCATCCCATTTTTCCGAGGTCATTTTCTTTTCGCGGCCCAGGTCCCATTTATTAATCACGAAGATACAGGGTTTATGGTTTTCTTCAATCTCGGCGACCAGCTGTTTGTCGACTTTGGAAACGGTCTCCTGCGAATCAAAAAACATCAGCACCACATTGGCGCGACGGATGCTGCGTTTCGCCCGGGTTAAGCCGTAAAATTCAATGTCGTTCGCCAGGCTTTTCCGTTTTCGTACGCCCGGGGTATCAATGGCCAGAAATGATTTGTCGTCGAATTCAAACCGGATATCGACGCTGTCGCGGGTCGTGCCGGCGACTTCACTCACGATCATCCGCTCCGACTCAGCCAGCGCATTGATGAAGGTACTTTTGCCGACATTCCGCCGACCGACAATGGCAATTTTCAGTTCGGGATCCGCCGACAGCGAATCCCCCTCCGACTCTTCCAGCTCTTCTGCCGGGGGGAGCTGATCCATGATCTCATCGAGTAATTCATTCCGGTTCCGGTTCCCTTTGACACTCGTCAGCACAACGGGGGAATTCGTCAGGTGATAGAACTGCGCTGCTTCGTCATCGGTTTTGGTGGAATCGCATTTGTTGATACACAGGATTTTGGGTTTCTCAATCAACCGTAATCGCGTGGCGACTTCTTCATCCAGGTGTGCCACCCCCAGGGAACCATCAACGACAAACAGGATCAGGTCGGCTTCATCAATGCCTACCTGGATCTGGCGTTCAATGTCTTCTGAGAGATCGTCACTGTCGGTAATGCCGATTCCGCCGGTATCCACCAGTTCAAAATAGCGATCTTTTTCATGAACGAGATACGTCACGCGATCGCGGGTGACACCAGCGGTCGGGTCGACGATCGCCACACGGTGGCCGGCAAGCCAGTTGAAAATGGAACTTTTGCCAACATTGGGGCGCCCCACGATAGCAATTTTGGGAATGGCCATGGTTTTACGTTTTTCTTTGGAAAGCGTTTTCAGTGTGAATCGAACAGGATTGGGTTGGCTCTCTTGATTTCCAGCCTTGAGACCTGTATCCCTTTAGTCTGCTGGTATCAGAATCTGTTGAGCGCCCGCCGATTCGAAGTATGTATATTCTGCTGGCATTCAGAGCGTGCTGATGCCGGGCGGTTATGAAACAGAACTCGACAGGCCGCCTGCGACGGCTTCTGGCATAGTAAGCGGTTGAGTCATATTTCTTATAGATTATCCAGTTGGGAGACGATTGTTAATCAACTGGCGCTATGCGTTTGGGAAGTTCCGGCTAAATGACGGCATTTGAGCATGAATTGGCGGCCTGGGGGCCCGATTCCCCCTGTTTTCAGGGAACGGATGCTCCAGTCTCCCTGGCTGAGGCCCAGGCGTATTGCCGTAAAATCGCCCTCGGGCATTACGAGAATTTCCCCGTCGTCTCGTGGGCGCTGCCTCGGGAATTGCGTCCGCACTTTTATCACATCTATGCCTTCTGCCGCTGGGCCGACGATCTGGGTGATGAAATCGAAGACGCCGACCAGTCACTCAACCTGCTCGCCTGGTGGCGGTCTCAACTGGTGAAATGCTATCAGAGTATTCAGAATGCCGCGGAAGATGCGCAGCCGTCATCCACGTCCTGTCTGCATCCGGTATTTATTGCGCTGGCTCCCACTATTGTCAAATATGACTTGCCTCAATCCGCCTTCGATGACCTGATCCAGGCGTTCGAGCAGGATCAGCGGATCAGCGAATATCAGACGTTTGCAGAACTGCTTTCGTACTGCCAGAGAAGCGCCAATCCGGTGGGGCGGCTGGTGCTGCACCTGTGCGAGTCGGTTACCGAAGAAACGCTGGCCTGGTCCGATTCGATTTGCACGGGATTGCAGTTGGCCAATTTCTGGCAGGACGTCGCCCGTGATTTCGCCATCGGCCGCATCTATCTTCCCCGGGAAGACTGCGAGCAGTTCGGCTATACCAGAGAGCAGATTGAGCGGAACGAATTCAACGAGTCATTTCAGAAATTGATGGCGTTTGAAGTGCAACGCGCGCGGCAGTACCTGCTGGAGGGAGTGCCTCTGATCGCACAGCTTCCCGGTCGCCTGCAGGTGGACATCGATCTGTTTATCCGGGGAGGCTTGAAGATACTCGATCACATCGAACGGCAGCAGTTCAATGTCTGGAAACAGCGTCCCCAGGTAACCCGTTTCGAGTTTGGTATAATGCTCTGCCAGAGTCTGATGCGGCGTATCACGGGCAGGAATCGTTGATTTGCCAGGCCATCAGCAGGTTGTATGAGGAAACAGACTGCATGAAACTCTGATGAAGAATCGCGTAATCTGATGTTTTGCCCTCTTTCAAGCTGGTCTCTTTTTGCAAGATGAGGGGGCATTTGAAAGTTTGACGGTCAGCCGGTTCAGAAAAAATTCTTTTACAATATTCCGTGATCTGAAGATTGGATTTGAATGAAATTTGTGTGTAGTTTCTACAAATACAGTGTTTTGCAGAGTCTCGCTAATGATTCTTGACATCTTTGGACGATGTCCAACATTTAGTATTGACTACTGAAATATACACACTATATTGGGTGTTACGAGTGAGTGGCTCACACAAAGTGCTAAACAAGTGTTTCGGTGTGGGTCAAGAAAAAGGTGGTTTTACCAGACCTTCTGACAGTGTTGATTTGAATAGTTCCGGGCCGTGCTCTTGTCTCTCTCCAGACTGCACAACATGCCTGCAACCTGCTCATAAAACCTGTCTCTCAGGGGTCTGGTGGATCCTCAGCTCTCACATTCAGATGGTTTTAGAAATCGAATTTCAGATCAGTGAGGGTTTCGTAAGAGCAAACGGAGTTGCCAGTTCATGCACCATGGAAATGTTGCCTGCCTGCTCCCGTCTCTTCATGTTCCCTGTCTTGTCTGTTGTTACATTCCTGGCCTTCTGTCGCGAGCTCGCTCATTGTGGGGCACTGTGCGTGCAACTGCGGTCTCATCACAACGTTTCTCATTGATACACAAGCTGCTGTCGGCATGGACACAGCCGGATTTTTAGCATTCCATTTAAAGGAGGCAATCGAATGATTCGAGCGCAAACAGAATGGGTCGTCACGAAGCGCGGGGGACGGACAGCTCCCTTTGATGCATCGCTGATCGGTCGGGCAATTTCCAACGCTTTCCGCGCGGAACTGAACCTTGCGGATAATCAACCACTCGATGACGAAATCCGGATGGAAATCCCGGAGATGGTCGAGTCGGTCGCCAATGAAATTGCAGCCGCGGCCAGTTCCGACGCCGGGGTTGAAGTTGAAAAAATTCAGGACGTCGTCGAGATGATGCTGATGCGACGCGGGCACTATCGCATTGCCCGCCGCTACATCGTCTATCGGGCAGAACGCGCCAAGCTGCGTGCACTCCGTGGATCGTCTGACCTGGTGGAAGAATCCGAAACCATCAAATCCACAACGCCCCGGTTTCATGTGATTCTGACAGACGGGACCAAGGTTCCCTTTGATGAAGCCCGCATTCTGGCACGACTTTCCGATGCCTGTCGCGGACTGGAAGGCGACTGTTCCGCGGAAGCACTGCTGGAAGAAGTCATGCGTTCGATCTTCGATGGTATTTCTGTCGAAGAACTGTACCGTGCGATGATTCTGGCGGCCCGTACCCGGATTGAACGTGATCCTGCCTACGATACGGTTGCTTCACGACTGATGCTGAAAATTATCTATAACGACGCCCTGGGAAATGCACCCTCGGACGTTAATGAATTGAATCAGCTGTATGTCGATCGTTTTCCCAAGTTCCTGGAAGACGGCATTGCCGCCAAACGACTGACAGCCGATCTGCATAAGTTCGATCTGAGCCGCATCGCCCTGGCACTCGAACCCAAACGGGACCACCTGTTCCAGTACCTGGGTCTGCAGGCCATCTTCGATCGTTACCTGCTGCACATTGGTGGCCGACGCATTGAAACACCCCAGTATTTCTGGATGCGGGTCTCCATGGGACTGGCGATTCAGGAAGAAGGGGATGCCACCGGCCGGGCGATTGAGTTCTACAACATCCTCTCCTCGTTCCGATTTACATCGGCAACGCCGACGCTGTTTAACTCAGCCACACTGCATCCGCAGTTGAGCTCCTGTTACCTGTCGACGGTGAACGACGATCTGGATCACATCTTCAAGTGTGTTGCCGACAATGCCAAGCTCTCCAAATGGGCCGGCGGACTGGGGAACGACTGGACACAGATCCGGGCGACCAACTCTCACATCAGTGGTACCAATGGCCAGAGCCAGGGCGTGATTCCGTTCCTGAAAGTGGTCAACGATACCGCGGTTGCCGTGAACCAGGGCGGAAAACGCAAAGGCGCTGTCTGTTCCTACCTCGAAACGTGGCACATGGATATCGAAGAGTTCCTCGACCTGCGTAAAAACACAGGCGATGATCGACGTCGTACCCATGACATGCACACTGCCAACTGGATTCCCGACCTGTTTATGCGTCGCGTCCGCGAAGATGGTGAATGGACTTTATTCAGCCCGAATGATGTGCCTGATCTGCACGATCTGTATGGTCATGATTTCGAAAAACGCTACGCCGAATACGAACGCATGACAGAGACCGGCGAAATCAAACTGTTCCGCCGTATTTCTGCTGTCGAGTTGTGGCGTAAAATGCTGACACGTCTGTTCGAAACCGGACATCCCTGGATTACCTGGAAGGATGCGTCCAACCTGCGTTCTCCCCAGGATCATGTCGGCGTTGTGCACAGCAGTAACCTCTGTACCGAAATCCTGCTCAACACCTCGCGGGATGAGACGGCGGTCTGCAACCTGGGTTCAGTGAACCTCAAGCTGCACATTGTCGATGGTCAGCTTGACCTGGGCATGCTGGAAGAAACCGTTCGGACTGCAATGCGGATGCTGGATAACGTGATTGACATCAATTACTACCCCACTCCCGAAGCACGCAACTCGAATACCAAGCATCGCCCCGTCGGTCTGGGAATCATGGGTTTCCAGGATGCCTTGCTGGCCCAGGGCATCAGCTATGCCAGCATGCAGGCCGTTGAGTTTGCCGATGCCAGCATGGAAGCCATTTCCTACTTCGCGATCCTGGCTTCTTCGGAACTGGCCGGCGAGCGGGGACGTTATGGTTCTTACACCGGTTCCAAGTGGGATCGGGGTCTGTTACCCATCGACACGCTGGACCTGTATGAAAAAGAACGGGGTATTCCGGTCGAAGTCGATCGCCAGACCCGCCTGGACTGGCAGGTCGTTCGCGATTCCATCGCTGCCAACGGCATGCGTAACAGTAACGTGATGGCGATTGCTCCAACGGCGACGATCTCCACGATCATCGGTGTTTCTCAATCGATTGAGCCTTCCTACAAACATCTGTATGTGAAGAGTAATCTTTCCGGCGAGTTCACCCAGGTCAATCGCCAGCTGGTGGACGACCTGAAAGCCGTCGATCTGTGGGATGCGGACATGCTGGAAGCCCTCAAGTATTATGACGGTTCGGTTCAGGAAATTGAGCGGATCCCCGATGTACTGAAGGCCCGTTACCTGACGGCGTTTGAAGTCGAACCCAAGTGGACCATTGAGTGTGCCGCCCATCGCCAGAAATGGATCGATATGGGACAGTCACTCAACCTCTACCTGGAAGAACCCTCCGGCAAAAAACTGCATGAGATGTATATGCTGGCCTGGGAACGCGGGTTGAAGACCACTTACTATCTGCGAACACTGGCAGCCACCCAGGTTGAGAAGTCAACCGTGGACGTCAACAAGTTTGGCATTCAGCCCCGCTGGATGAAAAACGCCAGTGCTTCAGGGGATATTCAGGTCGACCGGGAGCCCGCCGCCACGATGGTGACGCCCGGCGAAAGCTGTAACCTGGACGGTGATTGCGAGGCCTGCCAGTAATCACAGTCTTTTCATCCCCGCTCTCAAACGTGTTCAGTCTTATTCAATAAATGGATTTCAAAAAGGTGTTATGATGACAATCCTTAATGCAAATACAAATTCCAATACATCGGTCACTCCAGTGGGGGATACTCCCACAGGCCGTTTCAAAGCAGATAAAAAACGCCTGATTAACTGCTCTCAGGTCGACGTCAACCAGCTGATGCCTTTAAAGTATCACTGGGCCTGGGAACATTACCTGAATGGTTGTGCCAACCACTGGATGCCCACCGAAGTCGGCATGACCAAGGACATTGAAACCTGGCGTTCCAGCAAACTCAGCGATGGCGAACGTTTCGTGATCATGCGGAATCTGGGCTTCTTTGCGACTGCAGAGAGCCTGGTGGCCAACAACATCGTGCTGGCCATCTTCAAGCATGTGACCAATGCGGAATGCCGTCAGTACCTGTTGCGTCAGGCCTTTGAAGAAGCCGTGCATTCGCACACCTTCCTGTACATCGTCGAAAGCCTCGGGCTCAATGAGTCGGAAGTCTTCAACATGTATCACGAAGTTCCCGCGATTGCGAAAAAAGATCAGCTGGAAATGGAGCTGACCTCGGAAATTCTCGATCACGATTTCACAACCGATACCTTCGAAGGGGCCCAGGCCTTCCTGAAAAATCTGATCGGTTACTACCTGATCATGGAAGGACTCTTCTTCTACACCGGTTTCGTGATGGTGCTTTCGTTCCATCGTCGTAACATGATGACCGGCATCGGCGAACAGTTTCAGTACATCCTGCGGGATGAAACCATTCACCTGAACTTCGGCATCGACCTGATCAACGGCATCAAGCAGGAAAACCCGGGTCTCTGGACTCCCGAGTTCCAGCAGTCGATTATCGACCGCATCAAGTATGCCGCCGAGCTGGAAATCGAGTACGCCAAAGACTGCCTGCCGACCGGCATCCTCGGTCTGAACGGCGACCTGTTCCGCGAATACGTGCAGCACATCGCTGACCGTCGCCTGGAACGCATTGGCCTGCCCCCCCAGTACGGTTCTTCGAATCCGTTCCCCTGGATGAGCGAAACGATGGACCTCTCGAAGGAAAAGAACTTCTTCGAAACCCGCGTGACCGAATACCAGAGCTCCGGTTCATTAAACTGGGACTGATCCGTCCGCAACAAAAAAACAAGGCACCCTCGCAGGGACCACCAGCCGGTGGTCCCTTTTTTCGTGCGCGGTGTGATATGTGATACAAAAATGAACTTTAAATGATCGTAAATGTCTCTCGGAGAGGAACACGGTAAACTGATCGTGTGGGTAGATATGGAAGCAGTTTTGCAATAGTTAGTTAGGCCTGGTATCTCGGATACGAGCACTGTTTAACCAGGCTTGCAGAATTGATGTGACTGCTTTCTGCTTTCAAAGGTAACATGATGGTGAAAGTCAAATTATTGAAAATGATAGACAGTTTAAATGATGCCCTTATTAAAGAGTACTCCTTCGATGTGGCAACAATTTATGAGGAACTAAACTCTGCTTCTCAAGCAGGGTTGTTAGAGAATGCATGGCGTAAGAAGTTACCGGAATGTCAGATTCAAATGTTTCTCGACGTACGAAGAAATGAAATCGAATCGAAATGGAATCAAAAGTATGAGCAATTAAGACGAATTTTAGACTATGGTGGTATTCTTGAATATGAAGAGATGATGCTTGTCCTGTCACTCCGGTCGGGTCTTGAATTATGCAAAAACTATCTGTCTTTTGAGATTAGTGAAAAACTGCGAGTACTTGATCGAGGATTGAAAGAAACCATTGAAAACAATCTTAGCGTGCAAGCTGATTGCGCAGTTCAAATTAAAAGTTCATTTCTTCCTTTCTTGGAATCTCATTGGTGGTGGCGAAAAACGTAAACGGCGCTCATGTTTCCCATAGCTTGCTGGTTATAAAGC
Source organism: Gimesia sp. (assembly GCA_002706765.1). Classification (GTDB taxonomy): domain Bacteria; phylum Planctomycetota; class Planctomycetia; order Planctomycetales; family Planctomycetaceae; genus Gimesia. The sequence goes on along the minus strand of PAJV01000016.1, from coordinate 37,922 downwards.
AGAGAAGCCCTGTTTCAATAGACGACAGGGCGAGAGTGAAGGAAAAAAATCATCAGGAACTCATCTTCAGATTCGCGTGTCATCAAGTCAGGTTTCGTCATCTCAACCAATGACTGTTTTGACTGATTTTCAAGTTGACGCAATCGGGGGCGGCTGTTAAGCTCTGACTCTGGAATTGAGAAGACGCCTTGATTGCGGCTTTTCTTCCAGCGTCCTTTTGGTTTTCACAGGAAAACAGGTATGACCCTTTATATGCAGCGTGTGCACTGGTGTGACCGGCTGTATGTCTCGCCCGAATACAGACGGGTTGGAGACGCCGACGAGTCTGACATGCCCTTGGTCTGAAACGGACACTGCCGTTGCGCGCCTGCTGTGATGCAGGCGTCTTTCACTGCGTAAGAACTCTGAGAGTCCCTCTGCGCAGATATCAGGTCTGCTGCGTTCTTTGATTGGAAGAACGTCTCTGCCTGCGCGCAGCCAGCCGCGATCTATCTCGACGCCGTGTCCTGTTTCGGACCATTAAACTCATCGACCCACTCATCGTTTTTTAATACGGTTTGTGAACACACTCCCGGTCTGCGCACTGTCTGCGTCTGATTTGCGGAATACTTCACAGACACGATAACGCTACCGGTGCGCACACTCTATAGAAGGTGCGCAACACAAACTGTTTCACCATCCTATTCATTTGAAAATAAAAGGAGCCTGTGAATGGCTATTGCTACGAATCTTGGATTCCCCCGTATCGGCGCCCACCGTGAGCTGAAACGAGCCGTCGAAAAATTCTGGACTGAAAAAATCAGCGCAGCAGAACTGCAGCAGATCGGTCGCGACCTGTGTGCAACACACTGGAAACTGCAACAGGCGGCAGGAATCGAACAGATTCCGTCGAATGATTTCTCGCTGTATGATCAGGTGCTGGATACGACAGCCATGGTCGGTGCGATCCCGGCCCGTTTTCAATGGACGGGCGGAACCGTTGATCTGACAACCTATTTCGCAATGGCGCGAGGCGGAAAAGGGGGCAAGTCGGTCAACGCGACCACTGCCGGTGTCGCCGCGCTGGAGATGACCAAATGGTTTGATACGAACTATCATTACCTCGTTCCCGAGTTCGAACCTGATCAGCGGTTCCAACTGGCGTCGACGAAAGTCATCGACGAATTCCTGGAAGCGAAAGCCCTGGGCATCGATACCCGTCCGGTCATACTGGGCCCGGTCTCTTTTCTGCTGCTGGGGAAATCGGGAACCGCTGACTTCGACCGCTTAATTCTGCTCGAGCACCTGCTGCCCGTGTATGTGGAAGTACTGACCCGGCTGTCAGCTGCCGGTGCCACGTGGATTCAGATCGACGAGCCCTGCCTGGTCCTCGATCTGACGACGGAGCAGCGTGTCGCCTTTCAGCGGGCCTACGATCAGCTCTCGATGATCCCCGGCGGAATCAAGATCGCGTTGACGACTTACTTTGGTCCTCTCGGGGAGAATCTGCCGACCGCCGTTTCACTGCCGGTCGCTGCGTTGCACATCGATCTGGTCCGCGCTCCTGAGCAACTGGACGACGTGCTGGATCAACTGCCGGCGGATGTGGCGCTCTCACTGGGCGTGATCGACGGTCGTAATATCTGGAAGAACGATTTCGAACAGTCACTGGCGTTAATTGAGAAAGCGGTCGAACGGATTGGCGCGGATCGCATTCTGATCGGTCCTTCCTGTTCGCTGCTGCATTCGCCCGTCGATCTGGAAAACGAAACCGATCTGGATTCAGAAATCCGACAGTGGCTGGCCTATGCCCGGCAGAAGCTGGCTGAAATCTCTGTTCTGACTCAATGTATCAATACAGGGAGAGAAAGTGTTGCAGACGATTTGAATGAGAATCTGTCCGCGATGAATGCCCGCCGCAATTCGCCGCGCGTGCATCGTCGGGAAGTGAAAGAACGCAGTGCCGCCGTGACCGAACCGATGCGGACCCGTAAGAGTCCTTATGCAGAACGCCACGTTTTGCAGCAGCACGCGTTGCAGCTGCCGCTGTTTCCGACAACGACCATCGGTTCGTTTCCGCAGACGGATGAAATTCGCAAGGCGCGTGCTGCGTTCAAGAAAGGGGAATTGACAGAAGCGGCTTATGAGCAGTTTCTGCAGGCATGCATCGCCAGTGATATTCAGTATCAGGAATCCGTCGACCTGGATGTGCTCGTGCATGGCGAAGCCGAACGGAATGACATGGTGGAATATTTCGGCAAACAGCTGGAAGGTTTTCTCGCCACGAAAAACGGCTGGGTGCAAAGTTACGGCTCCCGCTGTGTGAAGCCGCCGATCATCTTCGGTGATATTCTGCGCAAGGGACCGATGACCGTGAAATGGACAAAGTACGCACAGTCCTGCACGCAGAAACTGATGAAAGGCATGCTGACCGGGCCGGTGACGATTCTGCAATGGTCGTTTGTTCGTGATGACCAGCCTCGCAGCGAAACCTGCCAGCAGATTGGCCTGGCGATACGTGATGAAGTGCTGGACCTGGAAGCCGGCGGGATCCGGATCATTCAGATTGACGAGCCGGCGGTTCGCGAAGGCTTGCCGCTGCGTCGTTCCGACTGGCCCGCGTATCTCAAGTGGGCGGTCGACTGTTTTCGCCTGTCGGCAGCGGGTGTGGAAGATGAGACCCAGATTCACACGCACATGTGTTATTCCGAATTCAATGACATTATTGAAGCGATTGCCGCTCTGGACGCCGATGTGATTTCGATTGAAACCTCGCGGAGTAACATGGAGCTGCTGGATGCCTTCGTTCAATTCCGCTATCCCAATGAAATCGGACCGGGCGTGTATGACATTCATTCGCCCAGAGTGCCGACGGTGGAATGGATGGTTGATCTGCTTGAAACAGCATTGAATGTGCTGGAGCCACGACAGTTATGGGTCAACCCGGACTGTGGACTGAAGACCCGCAAATGGGACGAAGTCAGGCCCGCCTTACAGAACATGGTGGCTGCCGCGAAGACACTGCGGGCGAAAGTGAACCTGGCGGACTAACGTGATCGGCAGGATCAGAACCGTGTTGTGTTCAGCCCGGAATGACTGAAAACGGTCATTCCAGGCTGATTTATGATGAATCAGCGTCTGCCACTTCCAATTTGAGAAAGGATTCGATACCAACAACCTTATGAATAGCCATTTAAACAAACTGTGTCTGCTGTTGTGCCTGTGGGGAATGATCGCAGGCTGCCGACCCGAAGCGACCAGCCCGGGTTCCGCGCAGGCGGTGCAGTCTGAAGCGAAAGAGACGCGGGAGCCACAGAATTCGGTGGCGTACCCTGTCACGGTGACTGACTATCGCGGGCAGGATGTGACAATTCAGAAGCAGCCCCAGCGGATGATTTCGCTGCTGCCTTCCCACACGGAGATTCTGTTTGCGATTGGCGCGGCAGAGCAGATGGTGGGGTGTACGACACTCTGTGATTATCCGCCGGAAACCAGTGAGTTGAAAAAGATTGCGTTTGCCAACCCGGGCAGCATCAGCCTTGAAGCACTGGTAGAACTGCAGCCGGACCTGATCATTCTCGGCGGTGATTATCATCGACTGCTGGCAGAGCAGCTGGAAAAAATCCAGGTGCCGGTGCTCTCTTTTGAATCGCAGTCGCTGGCGGACATCGAGAAATCCATTCAGGGAATCGCGAAAGCGACCGGGCACACATCTCGCGGAAAACAGTTAATCCATCAAATCAATGCGGATATCCAGGCGATTCAGGAACAGATCAAACCGTTTCAGGAGCGGGGGCGCCCGCGGGTGTTTTATCAGGTCTGGGATCAGCCTTTGATGACGGCAGGGCCTGAGTCATTCATCGGTGAGCTGATCACCCTGGTGAGCGGGGAAAATATTTTCAGTGATGTGAAAATTGCCTATCCCCAGGTCAGTGAGGAAACGCTGATCGTGCGTAATCCGGATGTGATTCTGCTGCCCGGGCTCAAAAATAATCAGCAGGCTGATCCGCGCGAAGCGATTGCCACATTACAACAGCGGCCGGGCTGGCAGGAAATGACCGCCGTGAAGAATCAGCGGATTTATATTATTGAAGATGACCTGATTTCGCGTCCCGGTCCGCGGGTGGTGCAGGGGCTTCAAAAAGTGGCCCAGGCATTGTACCCTGAAGCTTTTCCGAAACCCTGACCTTCCGAATGGACGCTGCCGTTCATGCAACCTCGCAATCAATATCTGGCCTGGCGTTTCCTGCCTTTACTGGCGGGACTGTTGCTTGCGCTGCTGGTGGGAATTCATTTCGGGGCGGTCTCGCTTTCGCTGGAACAGATCTGGCAGGGGCTCTGGAATCCGGCAGAAGACTCTTACATACATACAATACTCTGGCAGATCCGTCTGCCTCGTGTGATTCTGGCGGCCTGCGTGGGGGGCGGCCTGGCGGTGGCGGGTGCTGCATTTCAGGGAGTGTTTCGCAATCCACTGGCGGATCCGTTTGTGATTGGTGCCTCAAGTGGTGCCGCTTTGGGAGCCACGCTCGCACTGCTCCTGATCGCTGGCAGTATTACTGTCATCACGGCGACCTGGCAGATCCCGTGGCTGATTCTGGCTGCCTTTGTCGGTGCACTGCTGGTTGTCTGCGGCGTGTTTATGATCGCTTCATTAAGCAGCTTTGGTCGCAGCGCACCCCTGTTGACGCTGATTCTGGCGGGGATGGCGCTCAGCAGTTTTACCGGGGCCCTGGTTTCGCTGATCATGTTTCTGAATCATGAAATGCTGACGACCATCTTCAGCTGGCTGCTGGGCAGTTTCTCAGGCAGGCACTGGAATGAAATTGTCATGGCGGGACCGGTGATTCTGTGTAGTGGCGGACTGTTGTGGTTATTGTCACGTCCATTGGATCTGCTTTCGTTTGGTGATGAGGCGGCCCAGACGCTGGGCTTATCGATTGGCAAATTTCGGATGCTCATTCTGATCGCCGCTACGTTCTGTACTGCAGCCTGTGTTGCCGTATCAGGGGTGATCGGTTTTTTAGGATTGATGGCGCCACATATGACGCGCATTCTGCTGGGCCCCCGGCACGGACTGTTGATTCCCGGCAGCTGCCTGTTAGGCGCAACTCTGATGGTGATTGCCGATACGCTGGCCCGGACGGTGATTGCACCGGCGGAAATTCCGGTGGGCATTGTGACGGCGTTAATGGGCTGTCCGTTTTTTCTGTTTCTGCTGCTCAGTCGTGGTCAGCAATCTGGTTAAGAAGGGGAACAGGCATGCATCCGATCGAACTGGAAAACGTCACCTGCGGATATACGCGGCAGGATGTTTTGAAACAGATCTCGCTGAACATAAAACCGGGAACCGTGCTGGTTTTACTGGGCCCCAATGGTTCCGGCAAGACAACGTTGCTGCGTGCATTATTTCAGCTGGTGGAAATCCGCGAGGGCAGCGTGCTGATTGAAGGGGAGTCGTTGAGTCAGATGTCACGCAAGCAGGTGGCGCAGAAGCTGGCGCTGGCACCGCAGCTGGAATCTCCCCAGTGGCCCATGACGGTCGAAGAAACGGTGCAGCTGGGGCGCAGCGCCCATCGTGGCTGGGTCCAACCCTTTGGGGTAGAAGATACGAGCCAGGTGCAGGCCGCTTTGCAGCAGACCGGACTCACGGAATTACGTCAGCGGAAGATTACCGAAATTTCCGGCGGGGAATGGCGGCGGACCCTGATCGCCCGGGCGCTCGTGCAACAGACGAACGTGCTGTGTCTGGATGAACCGACGACGGGGCTCGATCTTAAATACCAGGTTGAGATTCTGTCACTCATTCGCAATCTGGCGCATGAGCGAAATCTGACTGTCATCCTGACAATTCACGATCTGAATCTGGCCAGCAGCTTTGCTGACCAGATCGTGTTACTGGATAAAGGGGAGATCGCGGCGATCGGCACGGGGGTGGAAGTTTTGACGGAAGCCCGCCTGACGGAAGTCTATCAGACCCCGGTCAAAGTACTGCCCCATCCGGAGTACCAGACGCCACTGATTGTGCCCGTGCTCTGAACGGGATTGCCACGCATCGCTCAGCTGGTGACGTAACTGTCACAGACCTGGACGTTGGCCCATTTGTCTTTGTTTTCTGAGATGAAGGTCAGATGGTCAGCGGCTTCCTGATATTTATCGTGTGAGTCTTTGTTATCGAAGACCACATTCAATGCGACGTGATATTCCTGGTTGTTCACCGGTCGCTGAAACTCGGTCCCACGGATCCCGGCGGAGAAATAGAGCACACCCGGATGATCCTTCAGATACTTGTGACAGGCCTTTACCATGGCTTCGCTGGCTTCGGGGGAGCCGTCTTTGAGGGTGAAATAAACCATATGTGCCAGTGCTGCATCTGCCATGTTCATGTCCTTTAATCTCGCTGCGATGAATTAAGTGTCTGTTATGGTTGGGTTTAGTGGATTTGGGCTCCGGGGTGAGCCTGCTTCCTGCTTTCCCATCTTCTCAAAAAATCCCCTGAATGTCACGAGAACCGGGGGCCAGGGAAATTCGTAAATTGTGAAATTTAAGATAAAGCGACTTTAACGATTATGCCGATAAATGAGAACGGTGGGTCTTCGTTCCGGCTGATCCTGTAGAGCCAGTGTCTCAGTTTGACTGAAACGGGAACGAAATCATAGGAGTGCCATCCAGCACACTTAGTAAAAAAAGGAGTTTTTCGATGTCCCCCTGGATTCGAAATTGTATTGTCGTCGCTTCGCTGTTTCTGATTATGACTAATGATAATACCGCGGATGCTCATATCTTTAAACGGTTGTTCAATCGGGGAGGCATGGGTTGCTATTATCCACAGCATGGCCGTTGCGGTCACCGGTGTAAGAAGCTGGCCCGTCGTTATTTTCGACGTTGTGCTCCTGTCACTTCATGCTGCCCGGGCGTGTGTACTCCTCCTCCGCCACAAATCTGTTATCAGGACGTGATTTGTACGGAATATCGTATGGTGCCTCGCACCACCAATGTTCCGGTCACCACCTATCAGCAGGTGACTGTTGACGAAGGCTGCTGGCAGCAGGTCTGGGTTCCCAAAATGGTAACCAAACAGATTCCCCGCACCGAATACCGTCAGCAGACCAGCTATATCCGTACTCCGGTTCAGGTCAGAAAACGGGTTCAGGTCTCAGTGCCCCAATCAACGTGCACCGACTGTATGAACGGGCAACCTTCCATGATGAGCCCGTCACCCTCCATGCAGCCTTACGTAGTGCCTTCCACACCGTCACCCTCCAGTGCCCCGGTTCCCACGCCGATGAATTCCACATCGCTGGACATGGGAGCCTACCCGACTCTTGCTCCGACCATCAGCGCCCAACCGGCGACTGGCTGGGGCGGAAACGGAAACAGCGGACCTGCGTTCTCAAGCATGGCTGCGACTTTACCTCCCAGTCCGGCAGTTTTGCAGGTTCCCGATCTGCAGACCAATTCCGAATGGCAGACGATTCCTTCTCAGAACACATCTTTCCAGACGCAGACGGCGGTTTCCAATCAATCAACCTATGATGATTCCCTGTCACGCACCGCATCCGCCAGGGGGGCCTTTGTGCCCGCTCCTTCAGCAGCGACTGTCTGGAATACTCCTCGTCGTCAACCCTTGAACTAATCGTCGACGAGTCTCAACTGTTACGATTCATCCACACCGGAATCGGCATCGCTTTGATGCGGGTTCCGGTTGTGTTCGTAATGCTGGACGGTTTCCTGTTCGCGTTTGATCATCTTGAAAAAGGCAACGCCAAACCCGGAGAGAAGAATGGCGGGCATCGCCAGCATGAAGGTGATGCTATACATGTAAGCGCGGGGTTTGGAATCATCGGTTTCGTTCAACTGCTTGCACATGGGGCAGGCGGCAGCCTGGCTGATGACAGCGGGGGAAGAAAACAGCCCCAGCAGCGCTGCGGTCAGAACACAGGAACGAAGGAATGAAAAACGCTTTAGCATGATACGAACCACTTGCTGAACAGATTAAGATGCTTTCATTGTAACAGATCCCGATCGGGATTCCAGCCGTCGGGCGGCTGAATCTCAGGCAGCGCCCGGCAAATGATAGAGCATGAAATAGATCACCACGCCCGTAATGGAGACATACAACCAGATGGGAAACGTGATTTTAGCAATCTTGCGATGGGCTTCCCACTGCTGTTTCAGGCCGCGTCGAATTGTTACCCAGGCCAGTACAGGCACAGCGGCGGCGAGCACGACATGGGTGATCAGGATGAAATAATAAATCGGCCGGATCAGGCCTGTTCCTTCAAATTTACGGGACGCCGTTCCCGTGTAACTTTGCAGTGCGAAGTGATACAGCAGATAGAAGACCAGGAACAGGACGGACGTTCCGAATGCCGTCAACATCGTTTTTTTGTGTTTCTGCTGTTCCCCATGCCGGATGAACCAGTAGCCCACCATCAGCAGTATGGTTGCCAGACCGTTCAAAGTGGCGTTGAGGGCAGGCAGCTGGTAGACCCAGTCCGGAGCCGTCCGGGGCGTCTCGCTGGTTTCGGGTTCGGCAGCCGGTGAAGCTGTTTCCGTTTGAGCCAGTAGATGAAACGTCAAAGGAACCAGTGTCGAACTCAGCGAAATCATACCCGCTTTGGCGGGCGTTGCCGGTGGGGCTGCTTCTTTTTCACCCTGCCTGTCCGGGGATTCTTCTTTCTGTTCTTCCGTTTTCTCTGCATCCTGTTTCACGAGCTTGCGCACTTCGCGTCTGAGTTCTGCCATCTGCACATCGTCGACCGCGTTATATTTTCCCAGGACGCGTCCTTCCTGATCTACCAGCATGACGTTGGTGGTGTGAATCACCTCAAAGCCGGGCTTGCGAGCTGGGCCTTTATTTTCCTCGACGGGCATCAGAAAGCTTTTCTCAATCAGGTGAAAGATCTCGCTTTGATCGCCTGTGAGAAACAGCCATTTCTCGGGATCGGCGCCGACCGATTCCGCATATCGGGATAACACTTCCGGAGTGTCATTTTTCGGATCGACGGTGAAGGTCACCAGGCGAAAGTCCAGGTCCCTCAGATCTTTCTGCAACTGGTAAAACTGGCCGGAGACGCGCGGGCAGGGGCCTGCACAGCGGGTGAAAACGAAGCAGGCCACCCAGGGTTTGCCCAGCAGGTCCTTTTTCGTTACGGTTTCGCCGCTGCGTTCGGTGAGCGAAAAGTCATCAATGCCGGTTTCCGGCCAGATGGGAGCTTTGGCTTTGACTTCTGCGGTCTCTGTTTCTTCCGCTTTTTCCTTTGCGGCGGCGGCTTCGCTGGCTTTTCGCTGCTCCATTGCCAGGTCATGCTGTGTCTTCAGTTTCCAGGTCGCAAACGCACTCACGGCGACGAGTACCCAGAGCACGATGATCAAAAACAGGGGGATGCGGCGGGTCGGTTTTGTCTCAGTCATATTTATTCTTCAGAGTTCGTTGAATGAAGTCATGTTTATCTGGCATTGCGGGTGGCCCGTTGGCGGGTCATCCAGATGGCAATCGATACATAAATTATACAAACCGCGGCGGTGACAGTCAGGCAGACAACCAGGGAAGGATTGCCGGGTGCACTTGGTAAAGCAGGACCTGCAGACAGCAGTCTCCGCAAACCGGTCACGCCATACGTCAGGGGATTGGCGCGGATGATCCAGGAAAGCCAGCCCGAATCTCCTGCAGGGAAAAACGAACCGGAAAGCAGCCACATCGGCATCAGAAAAACTGACATGATAGCGTGAAACCCTTGTGTGGATTCCATCGGCCAGGCAATCAGGTAGCCCAGCGCCGTCAGGCTGAAACCCAGCAGGAACAGAAACAGCAGCAGGGGAATGAACCCTGCCAGTGTGACACCAGTATCGAAGTCGGGCGCCAATCCGACAATTTTTAACAGGGGGCCCAGCAGCAGAAACAGGACAGCTTGTAAAACGGCCAGGATGGTTCCACCCAGCAGTTTTCCCAAGACAATGGAAGAGCGGGGAACCGGCGAGACCAGGACTCCCTGCAGAAAGCCTTCCTTACGGTCTTCGATGATCGAGATGGTCGAGAAGATCGCGGTAAACATCAGGATCATGACGGCGACACCCGGAAAAAAATATTCCTGGTAGGTCATGCCAGCGGTCGCCCAGTCGGGGGCTTTGAAAGAGCCGCGCAGTCCCGCTCCGAACAGGATCCAGAACAGGATCGGCTGGATCAGCGCACCGATCACGCGGGTACGCTGCCTGGCGAAGCGGACCACTTCACGCTGCGCGAGCGAAAGTATCGGCAGCACAAAGGGGGTTGCTGGTGTGACAGCGACAGGCTGATTCATTCGACTTCCTCCGCCTGCCAGAACTGATGTCCGGTTTCGTGGATGAACACATCTTCGAGTGTCGGCTTTCCGAGAGAGACCGAAGTGACCTGCTCGGGAAACGCGTCGATCAGCGCTTTCAGAAATTCATGTCCGCGGGGATGTTCCAGGCGCAGGCTGTGATTGACCTGCTGGGGTGTGACGCCGAAATTTTCTGTAATCTGGCGAAGCAGTGTCTCCGGATGTTCTGCCTGGATGGTCAGGCAGTCTCCGCCCACCGATGCCCGCAATTCATCGGGGGTACCCAGCGAGATGAGTTCGCCCTGATGCAGAATTCCCAGCCGGTCGCAGTGTTCTGCTTCTTCCATTAAATGAGTGGTAATCAGGATGGTGACGCCCTGTTCGCGCTGCAGTTGTTTCAGGTATTTCCAGAGATCGTGTCTTGCCCCCGGGTCGAGGCCTGTACTCGGTTCATCCAGCAGGAGGACCTGGGGAGAATGCAGCAGGCCTTTGGCAATTTCGACGCGGCGTTTTAACCCGCCCGATAAGGATTCGGCGAGGTCCTGCTTACGATCTGTGAGTCCCAGGTGCTGCAGTACGGCAGCGATGCGTTCCCGCAGTTGTCCTCCCGAAATTCCATACAGGTGTGCCTGATGTTTCAGGTTTTCCCAGACGGTGAGTTTGCCGTCGAGACTGGGAGACTGGAAGGTGACACCAATCAGCGTGCGGATTTCCCGGGCCTGTGTGGCGAGGTCCAGGCCGGCGATGGTGGCATTGCCTGACTGCAGGGGCAGCAGGGTGGAGAGCAGTCTGAAGAGGGTTGTCTTTCCGCCTCCATTGGGACCCAGCAGACCGAAAATCTCCGCGGGGCGGACGTCAAAACTCAGATGATTCAAAGCCAGCCGTTCGCCGTACCGGTGCGAAATATCAGAGACACGGATGCGGGACACAGCCTGCGATTCCTGAGGGAGGGTATTACTCAACATGACTTTTTTCGGGGTTCAAGGCGTCGGTCTTCGCTGCGGTTTCCCGGGCCTGTTCGAGATAGTCGATCTGGGGCGCTTCGTTCGTGTAATAATGAATGCCGATATCGGGGGTAATGGCAATTGTCAGCCCCATTGCCAGTACGATGGTCGGGCTCAGCAGCACGTACTTCCATCTTCCTTCAAATTTCAGATGCATAAAATAAATCAGCACAAACAGTGCTTTGGCGCAGGCGACAGCCAGGACCAGCACTGCCAGCAGCACGACGCCGTTCATGCCGATGATGTTCTGTTTTTTTAAATCGATCACGTCAAAAACAATAGACAAGCCCGTACAGATACAGAGGGCATAGAAAATGCTGGAATATTTGACGTAAGCGTGATCGTGTTGATCTGACATCGGATTGGTGGCTCTCGGTTAAATGATGTAAATCAGCGGGAACAGGAAGATCCAGACCAGGTCGACGAAGTGCCAGTAGAGGCCGATGTTTTCGACGTAATCTTTCCATTTTTTGCTCAGTCGTCTGCCCTGGATCAGCACGATGATGAACAGCAGCATGCCGATCACCACGTGCAACGCATGGAAACCGGTCAGCAGAAAATAAACCGAGGCAAACAGGTTTCCGTAAATGATGGGTTGCAGAAAATGCACAGGTGCCATGAGAGAGGCGTACTGAGGATCCTGCTTCAGCGTCTCCAGTTCTTTGTTCATCTCCTGCATGCTGATGGATTCCTCCAGCGCCCGGTCATTTAATTTCCGGTATTTATCACCGAGATCAAAATAGGTCTGCAGTTCTTTTTTACGGGCGGCAGGGGTATCTTCGGCAGCCAGTTCTGCCTGCAACTGCTGACGGAGTTCTTCAACGGGGGTTTCCACTTCTTCTGTTTTTTCATCTGTCACCCCGGCGACTTCTACTGTGTCTTCGGGATTGACCGGTTCCGTTTTCTCTGGCAGTTTCGCAGCAGATAACGTGATGGCCCGCTGATCCACGACCTGCTTCATTTCCCGCATCGATTTATCAATGGCCATGCGGGGGGTTTCGGGAATGTGTCCCGGCAGAATATCGTATTGGAACTTACCCGCATATTCGTAGGATTTGATCCCCAGGAACACGCAGGCCAGCAGCAGCGTCAAACAGAGGTAACGTCGCGCTTTGGCGAAGTTCTCGACTTTCATGCCTTCCAGTGCGAGCACGACGAAGTAGCTGGAGAGAATCAGCACGAACGTATTCAAGCCACCCGCCCAGACGCGGAGGTGCGTGATTTCCGGATCGTCGGGCCAGCCAGGTGATCCGGCGCGGAGTACGATATAAGCTCCGATAAAGGCGGAAAAGAACATGATTTCTGTCGCCAGGAAGAGCCACATCCCCAGTTTGGAGTGTGGTATGGGAAGTCCCATTCGGTATTGTGGCGAATTACTTTCGTGACTCATTGTAATCTTTCACTTTTCATCGCAGGTCATCAAGCAGTCTTTGAATCCTGAAAACATACGCTTGGATGGATCAGTTAAACAGTTGCAATCGATCCCAGGTGAGCGTGAGTAACAGCAGAGGGAGGTAAATCAGGGAGTACCAGATTAACTCGCGCGCGGTCTGGCGTGTTTCGTTTCGCAGGAAACGAATCGAAAAAGCGAGGTAACCGATACCGAGGACAAACGCGACCACAGAGTAAAACGTGCCCGTCAGTGAAACATATTGGGGCAGCAGACTGACGGGAATCAAAGCCGTTGCATAAATCACGCACATCCAGCCGATCATACGTGGTGCCGGATCTGGGGCGGGCAGCATCTTCAGTCCCGCCTGGTGGTATTGATGACGGTACAGCCAGGCAATCGCCAGAAAGTGCGGGAACTGCCAGAAGAACATGATGGCAAAAATCGCGAAGGAGGAGGTATTCAGGTTTCCGCCGGCCGCTGTCCAGCCCAGGATGGGAGGCATGGCACCGGGGATGGCTCCGATGGTAGTGCACAGCGAGGTGACGCGTTTGAGTGGCGTGTAAACCAGCACGTACAGCACCAGCGTCATCATGGCTAAAAACGCGGTCAGCAGGTTGACCATTGTTGCCAGGTAAAAAATACCGGTCAGAGCAGCACCGATGCCGAAGATCAGAACCTCGGGTAACGAGATTTTCCCAGCGGGCAGCGGCCGGTTGGCGGTGCGGGGCATCAGCGCGTCGCTCTTCATTTCCAGCAGTTGATTCAGCGAATTGCAGCCGACGGCAACCAGGCCGATTCCCAGCAGGGCATGGATGAGAGGCAGCAACGACCAGGAATGGGCGGAGGCCAGTGTATATCCCAGTGCCACCGAGATCAGCGCCATCGCCGAGATTCGTGGTTTAATGAGTTCGAGATAATCGCCTAACCGGGCCAGACTGACAGGTTTGGCGGCAGTTTTCGTTTCTTCAACGGCGATATAAGATTGTTGGGTTGTAGACATTTTCAAACGTTACCTTCGGCATTCGGTAAGGAATCAGCAGCAGAGAGAGATTGCTCTGACGATCTGTTTTTATTTAACTGGTGCAGGCGAAAGACACGGACCGAATACAGGACCGTGGTCATCAGGAACAGGATTCCGGTAATCAGGTGCGCGGTGCGGAACGCAGACTGTTGCCAGGAACCGGCAGTCGCAACAAAGCCGGCCGCCGGCAGTCCGTATTTGGTAATCCAGGCACCAAAGCCCAGCAGGACCTGAAAGATGCCAATATGCAGCATGCCCATGGCAGGGCGTTTCAACCATTTCACCCCGGATTTACGGGCACTGCGAAATTCAATGATGACAAAAATCAGAGCGACAAATGCGAAGCTCATATGGGGATGCAGGCCCACCTGGAAATGTCGGAGGAAGCCGCCCAGAAAATATTGAAACAGCACGACCAGCGGAACCGTGATGGCCAGCCTGCGACCATAGCCGACGGGCAACGCCGGAGGATCGTTGCTGATGGCAATCCAGCGTTTCCCCAGAACCATGGTCAGGAAACACATCAGGGTGAAGACACAGGCTCCAAAAATACCATGGGCCATGGCCAGGCCCTTGCTGTTTTCGGTGACCCGGGTGCCTCCCAGAATGCCCTGAATGATCACACAGGCCAGCACGGCGATGCAGACATTGCGGATCCATTTTCGGTCAGTCACTTTGAACGCGACCACGACCAGCGCGATCGATAAGAAACCGACCAGCATCCCCAGCAGACGGTGTCCGTGTTCGTAATATTTATCAGCCGCCTGGTGGAACCAGGAGTAGGTCAGCATGTTCTGCCCATCGGAAGTCGGCCAGTCGGGGAATGCCATGCCGTACCCTTCGGTCGTGACGTGCCCCCCTACAATCATCAGCGGCAGCGTGGCGATTGCGGTCGCCAGTGACAGTCTGAAAAGCCAGGGATGGTATTGTTGTGGATTCATAGGTAACAACTTAAAAGTGAGTGTTTTGTGTCAGGCAGAGGTATCGGTTTCTGTAGTGATTATCTTTGTCGGTGGCTGACATTCCTTTTCGGTCTGCATCAGGAAGTCTTTATCACCATTTATGACGGCATATTCATTCGGCCCGTGATAGACCATCGGTACAAAATCGAAGTTTCCATGCGGCGGCGGCGAGGGGGCCGCCCATTCCAGCGTGGTGGCATTCCAGGGGTTTCGGCCTGCTTTGGGACCAAAGAACATACTGTAAAACAGATTGATAAACAGCAGTATCTGGGCCGCACCCATCAGGATCGCCGAGATCGTCATGAACTGATTCATCGGCAACAGATGTTCGAGGTAACCGTGCAGGTAAGGGTCGGCGTAGCGGCGGGGCATGCCCTGCATTCCCAGAAAGTGCATTGGAAAAAAGGTGCCGTTGGCGCCGATGAAGGTCAGCACGAAATGCGTTTTGCCCAGCTTTTCATTCATCATCCGCCCGAACATTTTGGGGAACCAGAAATGAATGGCGGCAAACACGCCAAACAGTGTGGCTCCAAACAGGACATAGTGAAAGTGGGCCACGATGAAGTAGGTATCGTGGAAGTAGACGTCGACCGGAACCGCCGCCATAAAGATACCACTGAGTCCCCCCACGACGAACATCGAGAGAAAGCCGATGCAGTTCAGGGTGACGGTATTGAATTGGACTTTGCCGCCCCAGATGGTGGCCGTCCAGTTAAACGTTTTGATGGCAGAAGGCAGCGCGATCATCATGGTGGCGACCATAAACGCCATGCCGATGGCGGGGTTCATGCCGCTGGTAAACATGTGGTGTCCCCAGACGATGAAGCCGAGGCTGGCAATCGCGGACATGGAGAAGACCATCGGTTTATAGCCGAAGATCGGCTTGCGGCACATGCAGCTCAGCATATCGGAAACCATACCGAGCACGGGCAGGAGCATGATGTAAACGGCAGGATGCGAATAGACCCAGAACAGGTGCTGCCAGAGCAGGGGCTGTCCGCCTCCCACCGTCGGATCGGCATTGTTGATGATGAGTCCCGAGGGATAGAAGAAACAGGTTCCGAACAGTCGATCCGCGACCTGCATGAAGCCACCCGCGGTTAAGACCGGCAGAGCGAAGGCCTGCAGGATGGCCGTGATGAACAGCCCCCAGATGGAGAGCGGCATCCGGAAAAACGTCATGCCGGGCGCACGCATGTTGATAATGGTGGTCATATAGTTGATGGAGCCCATCATGGACGAGAACCCGACAAAGGTCACTCCCAGCAGCCAGAACGTCTGCGCGGTTCCGGAACCGGGGGCTGCCTGCGCCAGGTCAGCGAGCACGGGATAAGAGGTCCAGCCAGCCGCCGGTCCACCGGCGAAGGTGAAGCTCATGCCGAAACAGGCGATCGAGGGCCACATGAACCAGTAGCTCAACATGTTCAGCTTGGGAAAAGCCATGTCGTCCGCGCCAATCATCAGCGGGATCAGGTAGTTTCCAAAAGTTCCCGCGAGGATGGGAATGATCACCAGGAAAATCATCACGGTGGCATGCATGGTAAACAGCATGGTATAAAATTCCGGCGAGATCTGTCCCCCTTCCGCGGGAAACAGCCACGGTCCGACAATCGGCATCGATTCCCAGGGAAAGGCCAGCTGCCAGCGGACTGCCAGGGCGAGTGTCCCGCCGACAATCATCATCAGCAGTGTGGTAAACAGAAACTGGATCGCGATGACTTTATGGTCGGTTGAAAAAATATACTTCGTAATGAAGTTACCCGGACCATGATGCGACTGGTGCGTCGTAATGGGTTGCAGTCCGGTGGGTGATGGATTCAGAACACTCATTTCTCAGCGGCCTCACTCTCTGAGCCGTTTTCATTGGCGGCAATGTTTCCCAGTCCATCATAGAATTGCTGCTGGGTCAGGTTTTTCAGATAAGCCTGATATTCTTCTTCGGGTTCCACGATCACGTGGGCTTTCATTTTATAATGACCCCAGCCACACAGTTCCGCACAGACCAGGTCGTACACGCCCGGTTTATTTGCTTCAAACCAGACGGGAATCTGCAGGCCGGGCAGGGCATCCTGTTTGATCCGCAAAGCAGGCAGGAAGAACGAGTGTTGTACATCTTCACTGCGGAGCTGGATCAGTACCGGTCTGCCGAAGGGGACGTGCAGTTCATTGACGGTATACAGGTCATCGGGCTGAGGTTTGGGCTGAAGTTTTTTGCCAATCGCAGGATAACGGAACCGCCATTCGAACTGGCGGGCAGTAACTTCTGCCAATGGCGCTTTCACAGCAGCTTCCGGGTAGTGGTTCTTAAAGCGAAAGTCAGCCCAGAGGTTCATCTGATAGATGGCCAGGAACAACAGGATGGCACCGGGGATGACACTCCAGATCAATTCCAGTTTATGGTTGCCGTGCGTGTGGTGGGCACGTTCATCCCGGTTGTTGGCACCATGCCACAAAGCGTAGACGAGGACGGCCTGCGTGCCGATAAAAACCGCTGCGGTGATCGCCAGGATCAGATAAAACAGGTTATCAATGCGAATCCCCAGGTTACTGGCGGCTTGCGCATTGTCGTAGGGAAAAGACCAGCCAATCAGCGGTGCCGCCGCGCAGGATACGACTGCGGCAACAGGCCAGAACAGAAAAAATAAACACCATCCTTTACCCACGAAAGGTCTCCCGTTTGGTCTTTGATTGAGGATTCAACTGGTTGTCTTATCAAATGAGTTCAGAAACAAAATATACAGCGAACTGGATCGAAGGGATTACCTGCTGTAGGGCAGGCTCATCACGTAGTTGACCAGGTCCCAGCGTTCTTCATCGGTCAAGGCAGAAGATCCAAAGGCCGGCATCGGTGTGCCCTTGATGCCGGCATAGATCCTGCGGTAAATGTCAATCGGACGACGTCCACCACGATAGATCCCGCGGTGCAGATCCCGGGGGGGCAACTGATTTCCCCAGATATCATGCAGTCCGCGATTGGGATATTTTTCATTGGTGACCGGGTTGGTCCAGAAGTCCTGTGTGGCAGACCCGTTGCCGCGGCCCTGGGGGCCATGGCAGGTGGCACATTTTGTTTTATCGCTGAGATACAGTTTGCGTCCCCGTTCACGAGACGCCGGGGAGTCCGGAACGCGGGGCGTTTCAGGAATTACCAGCGCCTCTTCCAGGTTTGCTTCTTCCCAGGCTTCAGCAACACTGGATGTGGCAAAATCGAGTGTGTCCGGGAAATCCAGCTCCATGTACTCTTTAAGTTCTTCGTTGACTTCTTCAGGCGTTTCGCCTCCCGATTCACTGGTCCGTTCTTTAAACGTCTCCTGAGAGTAATCGAGGAACAGTTCGTCGACCAGTTTCTTTTCCGTTTCGCCGCGAATGGAGAGCCAGATGACATAGTTCACAATCGCAGAGACTTCGTCTTCGGTCAGCAGTTTGAAGGAAGGCATATAGGTGCCTGCGATTCCTTCTTTCACGGTCCGTTCCAGATCCTGTACCTGGGCTTTGTCTGTCGATTTCGTGGATGTGTATTTGTAGATGCCCGGGCGGAAGTCGCGGGGGGGAGGATTCAGATAGCGGGAGGTTGGTCCGGTGCCTTCACCGGTCATGCCATGACAGTGCATGCAGTGCCGATTGTAGAGATCACGGCCAAACTGCAGTCGCGTGCATTCGACCAGGAAAGTATCTCCGGGTTGAGGCGCAATCTCAGCTGTTTTTTCGACAGCGATTGTGCCTGTTTCAAAATCGTATTCTTTGATGCGTGAGATCTGGCCTTGCGATTTTCCCGAAGTCCACTCCAGGGGCAGACCCTGAAGTTTGTCATACGCATTTTCCAGGCCGGTCGCCTGAAAGCGGATCAGTCTGGCATCTGCCGCGGAGGCTTCGACTGATTTGACTTTGCCTTCCACATCGCCAAAATTTGTGGGCAGGCCTTCAAACTGAGTGAGCGCCAGCGGATTGCCAAACTGTCTGACCAGTGCTTCTTTCACAGGTTTGGCGGCGGCAGGCATAAGTTCATTGGTCTTCTCGGAGAAGATAAACTCGACCTTGGGCTGTTCACATCCCGGGAAGGTTATGGCCGGGAATAACAGCAACAAAATGATATGACAATACCCAAATCTCACGGAAGTGAATCCTCACTCTTTACCTGTTCTGACAGTTGATAGATCGCAGTCTGTCGAGTCCATTCTCCCCGGGGACTTGATGTAATCCCCGCTGATTCCAGTTTCCTTAATCCCTCCAGCGCTGCAGTCACGCTGATAAATCCATTCACTCGAAAAATACTGAGCTCGATCAGTTCATGTCTGCAATAATATTCTGACAGGTTTGCTTGTGTGGGGTGGGAGGCTTAACAGCCTGAATACTTAAGTAATTCTGGCAATGCCCAGACGTTCTGACAACCAGCGTTTCCCTTTAGAAAGCCTTTTCTCACAAGCAGGAAGGTCCTCATCGGTGAGGTCCCAATCGCGGGAATCGCACCTAATAATATCGTATTTTCTTTGACTCTCTTTTTCAATCTGCACAGGCTGTCGTTTCGTTACAATCCTGAGTAAACTGTTCCTACCAGAGGCGTAGTCTCTCTTTTTTTACCGCTCCCGTGTAAACAGGCTGGAATGGGCACTTCACAAACAGACATGATTCGGGAATTCGACCGCCTGATTCGCCGCGATCCGGGAAAACGGGGGTTGATTGATTCGGAAAGCCGGTTTGGCCCCCTCTGTCAGGATCATCTGCTGCAGGCCGCCATGTCTTTCGAGATCGGCGCGACGCAAGTAGTGATTATTACTGGTTTTTTTGTCCCTCATACTTCGTTTCCTGCTGCGGAGACGGATGGACCTCCCGGTGCCGTTTTATTGGCCCTGATTCTGGAAGCCTGTGGCATTGATACATTGGTTGTTACTGATGCGTTGTGTGCTCCCGTGCTGACGGCGACCGCGGATGCCTATGGTTATGCCCGATCACAGCTGGCGGTGCTGGATCCGGATCAACCGAAGTGGGTCGAATCCTTTTTCAGTCGACAGAAAATCAGTCATCTGATTTCTATCGAACGGGTCGGTCCGAGCCACACGCTGGATTCCTGGCGGTCTCAGTCTGCCGATCAAGGTGCTGCCACAGGCGTGTTTCAGCAGCGTGTGCCGGAAGCGCATTTTGACCGCTGTCACAATATGCGCGGCGAAATCATCGATTCTTTTACGGCGCCCCTGCATCAGCTGTTTGACCGGGTGCACGAGTTTTTTCCGGCTGCGATCACCATTGGCATCGGTGATGGCGGAAACGAGATCGGGATGGGCAGCATCACCTGGACAGAACTGGAGCGTCGGATTGCTTCCGAATTTTCCGGACTGATTCCCTGCCGCATCGCCACACACTGGACCATTATCGCGGGGACCAGTAACTGGGGTGCTTCCGCGTTGGCGGCTGCGGTTGCGCTCTTACACGAGCAGACAGATATTCTGTTTGACTGGCAGCGTGATGCGCAGCTGAAAGTGCTTGAGTTCATGGTTCGAGAAGCCGATGCCGTCGACGGGATTACAAAACAGCGAGAACCGACCGTAGATGGACTGCCGTTCCTTACCTATATGCAGCCCTGGGAAGGAATCCTCTCAATTCTGTCTCGCTGAGGAGCCGTTTTTTGCGTAAGACATCCGGAGAAACTCTCTTCTGCCGGCGCGAAATGACTTGCAACTTGACTTGTTTCAGCGGTTAAAATGGGTTTCTATGACTGTGTGCCCTGCCGCTCACCTCTCTTGCCGTGACCTCAACAGAAACGATCTTCAATGAACTTCATGAAAACCCGTCCTGTTTTCCGTCCTGATACAAGGCCCGTCCTGAGACTGTTGTGCCTGATCCTGACTGTGTGTTCGACCTCGCTGTTACAGGCCCAGGTCGTCAGCAATCAGAAATACAAGCAGGAAGATAAATTCCGACAGTTGGAAGAAGCGCTGCCTACCCCGAACGAGTTTCGCACGGCTTCCGGGGCGCCCGGAGAAAAATACTGGCAGCAGCAGGCTGACTATGAGATTGATGTCGAACTGGATGACAAGCTTCAAAAAGTCATCGGCTCAGAGAAAATTACCTATACCAATAACTCGCCTGATACTCTCAGCTATCTCTGGATGCAACTCGATACCAATATTCTTTCCTTTGATTCTGACGCGCATCTGACTGATACCAGTTCACACCTGGGCAAAGTCGGTTATCAGTCGATGCAGCAGTTGTTGGCGAAAGAGACCTTTGACGGCAGTATGAAGATCGCTGCGGTCCGTGATAAAGAAGGCAATCCGCTGCCTTATACCGTGATCAAGACCATGATGCGGATTGATTTGCCCCGCCCGCTGGAAACCGGTCAAAGCACGCAGGTTTCTATCGACTGGAGTTATCTGGTCAACGATTCCCAAAGCCGCCCCGCGCGGACCGGCTATGAGTATTTCGAAGAAGATAAGAACTTTCTGTACGAGATTGCCCACTGGTATCCGCGGATGGTCGCCTACACAGACAACTCTGGCTGGCAGCATAAACAGTTTCTGGGGCGCGGCGAATTTACACTGGAGTTCGGCAATTTTCTGACGCGGATCACCGTGCCCGATGACCATATCGTGGCCGCTTCCGGACTGTTACAGAACCCGGTAGAAGTACTCACTCCCGAACAGCGGACGCGACTTGACCAGGCAAAGAACGCGAATAAGCCGATGTTTATTGTGACGCCCGAGGAAGCAAAGAAGAACGAAGCCTCTCCATCCACAGGAAAAAAAACATGGGTTTTCCAGGCGGATCAGGTGCGTGACTTCGCGTTTGCCAGTTCGCGGAAATTCATCTGGGATGCCCAGGGCCATCAGGTGGCAGGCAACGAGAAACCAGTGATGGCAATGTCGTTTTACCCGAATGAAGGGGAGCCCCTGTGGAGTAAGTATTCGACACATGCCATCATCCACACGCTGGATGTGTTTTCGAAGTACACCTTTCCGTATCCCTATCCGGTCGCGATTTCAGTCAATGGTCCGGTGGGCGGCATGGAATACCCGATGATCTGCTTCAACGGTCCCCGTCCGGAAAAAGACGGCACTTATTCCAAGCGGACCAAGTATGGCCTGATTTCCGTGATCATTCATGAAGTCGGTCACAATTATTTTCCGATGATCGTCAACAGCGATGAGCGGCAGTGGACCTGGATGGATGAAGGGATGACCACGTTTCTGCAGTTTTTAACGGAGCAGGAATGGGAGCCCGATTATCCGTCGCGGCGGGGAGAGCCCCGCGATATCGTGGACTATATGAAAGGGAACTACCAGGTTCCCATCATGACCAATTCGGAATCGATTCTGCAGTTTGGCAATAACGCCTATGGCAAGCCGGCAACGGCGCTGAATGTGCTGCGGGAAACCATACTCGGCCGCGAACTGTTCGATTATGCGTTCAAGGAATATTCGCGCCGCTGGATGTTCAAACGCCCGACGCCTGCCGATTTTTTCCGCACGATGGAAGATGCGTCTGGCGTTGATCTGGACTGGTTCTGGCGGGGCTGGTTCTATACGACCGATCATACCGATCTGTCGGTGGAGAATGTCAGGCAGTATCTACTGGAGACCGGGGACCCCTATGTAGACAAAGTCCGCCGCAAAAAAGAACGGGATGAAGAACCGGAGTCGCTGTCTGATATCCGCAACCAGAAGCTGCCGAAACGGACTGATAAATTCCCGGAGCTCAAAGATTTCTACAATGAGTTTGATGACCTGGATGTCACCGACGCGGATCGAAAGAAGTTTGAGGATCATCTCAAAGAGTTGAAAGCGGATGAGAAAAAACTGCTGGAAACTCAGAATTATTTCTACATGATCGATCTCAAAAATCTGGGCGGGCTGGTGATGCCGGTGATTCTCAAGCTGACATTCGAGGATGATAGCTCTGAAATGCTGCGGATTCCTGCGGAAATCTGGCGGCTGAATAACCAGAGTGTCTCCAAACTGATCTTAACCGAGAAACCTCTGAAAAGTCTCAAGCTGGATCCTCACCGGGAGACCGCGGATACTCAACTGTCCAATAATGAATTTCCCCGGACCATCAGCAAATCTTATTTCCAGTTGGAAAAATCCAAAAAATCGAAGAACGAAATGCAGAAACTGCAGGCGGAAAAGAAAGCAGCAGAGAAGAAAGCCGAGCCTAAACAGGAACAGAAACAGGCAGAGTGAGGGGCGGCAGTCAGGGCCATTTGAATTGAGTGCCGGATTCGATCCGGGCGATTTCCATCGAAGTGTTCTGTGATCCTGGTGCCATCCCAAGTTACTGCTGTGAATGATGTTAAGTGTTCCGTTTCTATGCTTTGGGACGTTGTGATCCTGCAGATGGGAGAGGGGGGCTTCCTTTTCTTCCAGTGAACGAAAAGTTCCCATTTACAGGCAGCCAGGCTCTCGGGCCGCCTGTTCCAGTAGACGGGCGGCCATGGTGTCGTAGGCTTGGGGATTCTCAGGCCGTCTCAAATTTAAGATGACACCGGACAGGGTCGTTTTCGGGACGAATTCCTGTCCATAACGTTTTTCAGGCGCCGGTCGCCGGGTAGTTATTTCCTCTGAAAACAGGGATTTGCAGGGGAGTCGGGTGATTTCAGGCTTGCCACAAAAACTGCTTTCATAAATAATTTAACCTGTGATCAATTCTAATTTTCGATGTTTTTGATGAGGAGGCAGATCAAGTGACGGGTTACACGGTCCATACAGGTTCAACCGAAGATTTCTCTAACGGCTGGGACCGCATTTTTGGTGAGAAAACCGTCAAAAAAGAGAAGAAAAACAAGAAAGCCAAAAAGAAGACCGCCGCAAAGAAAGATTCGAAAAAGAAGAAGAAGTAACCGTTCTTTTCCGACAGAGTCAGTTGAAATTCAATCCGTCAGGCGAAACTCAGAGTGGGGTGTTCTCCCCTTTCGCCTGGTAATTTTTGCACAGGGCCGTGCTAATGCTTTAAGCCCGGAAAACCGATAAATAATTTCGTGCTTTTCCTGCTTAATGTAGTCAATCTCAGGACATGGAGGTAACGATGTCAGAAGAAAACAACCAGGAAGAATATGAAGAGATCACCAGTGAAGAAGTCGACCGCATTGTCGCCAGACTGGAAGCACTGATCGAATCAACCGACAGCGAAAACATTCGCTCTTATCTGGAAGAAGCGATGAACGAGATTTATTATCTCGTATATGAGGAAGGCGATGAAGAGTGGGATTCCGAAGTGGAAGCCTGCGGCGAAGACGATGAAGATCTGTCTGAAGCTGCCTGATCCTCCCTGAAAGATAATTGATTGCTGCGCAAACCAGCAAAACTTAAGGCCACTTCCCCTGTTCACGGGAAGTGGCCTTTTTCGTTTTTCAGCTAGAAACTTCGCCGTTATTTTTCGAGTTCCACTGTGATCGACCGTTTTTTCGCGTCGACTTTGGCAGGTTTACCAAACTTGATTTTTTTGGCGAACGCCTCGACATCAGTCACGGGGGAAATCTTGAAGATCGTAGTTTCCCCTTCCGCCATCGGCACGATATTAACCTGCTCGGAATCATCCACTGACAGCAGGATCTGTTCAATAATCGGATCCTGCTCCGCGTTGCTGAGCTTCTTTTCGATGACGATGGTCACGATCTGATTGGGATCGGCAGGCTTGTTTTCTCCCAGGCTCGGACCACCAGGGCCAGGTCCGCCCATCATGGGCTGCTGTCCCAGCTGCATCATCATCATGGGAGCCAGCATTGCGACCGGCGCCAGGATGGGTGAGAGGGTTTTGTTAAATTCTTCTTCGGATTTGGCATTTTCCAGCTTGGCCAGTGTCTCATTGACCTGCTTGATTCCGGCCAGGGTCTGTTCTTTCTGAGCGGTCACTTGCTCGGGTGTCAGATCGGCCAGTTTTTTACGGACATCCGCCATTTTGGTGTCCCAGTTGTCTGCCAGGTTTTTGGGGATCCATTTTCCTTCGACTTTGACCATCTCTTCTTCTTTTGGCTCTTCACCGGGCGCTTCAATTTTGATGGTCGCGGTGTCACCTTCTGTCTTCACGACTGTGACTTTGGTCTGCTTCAGTTTCTCAGAAAAGCTGGGCTCACCCTCCTTCTGGGGCACGAGACTGGACAGGGCCATCACACTCTTTGCCAGCTGATTACCGGTCGTTGACAGGAATTTGCCACCATCGAAGCTTTTCAGTTTGTCCAGGCTGGACAGATCGCTGTTCACCAGGGCGGAAATGATGTTCGTCGTCGGATCCCAGAACTCGTCCATCTTTTCCGGAGGCACGGGCAATCCTTGAATCATCTGATTTTTGAGGATGTATTCTTTTTTATCCTTCAGCAGTTTCGCCAGTCGCTGTCCGGTTTCAAACGTACCGTTGTACATTTCCGGGTCCATTTTCGAGGCAAACTCATGGGCAATGCCGTTCACATCCTGTTGATAACTGGCAGGCAGGAAATTCCACACAGCTTCCATCTGCTGATTATTGACACCATTGAGCATTGCCAGAATGGATTCATCCGGTCCCAGTGGTTTGGCTGATTCAGCTGCACCCTGTGCGCCAGGATCTGCAGGTTTACCACATCCGGAGAGCAGGGGGAGTGTGCCGACTATAAATACAAAGGCAAACAGCGGGATCAGTTTCTTCATAAGGATTCCTTTGAGTGAGAGAAAAAAGGGACGTGTAAACATGTGTCGCTGCATTCCTTAACAGTCGAGAAATATGATCATATCTCTGCTCGATTGAGTTGAGTAGGTATGCAGGCCCATTAGTCGTTTCAGATTCCTGAATTTCGTAGACATCAAAATAGTAGTTATCATAGAGGATGCCTGGTCCAGCAGACTTCCCTCTGTTCTGCAGGGCAGCTACAGCTAAACATAGATCAAAATACGCGTTTCGCCTGCGTTTCTCGCTACTATAAGCAAATTGAATAGAACCAACGTGAAATATAAGTGTCAGGATGAAACGAATTTCAGTTTGGAGTGTTCAATACAGGGTAGCGAGACCCGATTACGGGATGGCAATTCCAGCCGTTCTTAAATTTGCTTTTGGCGATCGCTCAGAAGATGGGCCGTAAGTGTTATTATTTCAATGCCTTGTGAAGAATGCAATTTTCCTAAGTGACGTTGCCATTTTTTTCGGAAAGTCGTGCGCTTGACTTCCCGGCGCTTTGATACCTACACTGTGCCGTATTCGAAATTTAAATACTGCAGACCGGCTATTATTAGTATTCCTTATAAATAGGACAGGTTTCACTTCCATGCATCTGCGTAATGCTGAACTATTCTGTGATGTCGTCGTGCAAGGCAGCTTCTCCAAGGCTGCTGAGGTTCGTCGTGTATCTCAGTCTGCCGCCAGTCAGGCAGTGCATGCGTTAGAGAAACGACTGGGGGCCCAGCTGATTGATCGCTCCAAGCGACCCTTTGAACTGACTCCCGCCGGTGCGATTTATTTTGATGGCTGCCAGCAGTTGCTGAAGTCATTCGAGCAGGTCGAAGAGCAGGTTCGCCGGGCCGTCGGTCAGACACGCAGCCGCGTACGGATAGCCGCCATTTATTCTGTGGGCCTGGCGCAGATGCACGATTATGTCGAGCATTTCCAGCAGTTGTATCCGGACGTGATGGTGACATTGGATTATCTGCATCCGGATGAAGTCTATCAGCGAATCTGCGAAAATCAGGCTGATCTGGGACTGGTTTCCTTCCCGAAAGAAGAGAAAGATCTGACGAGTATCCTCTGGCAGGAACAGCCCATGGTACTGGTCGTGCATCCCGGTCATCCACTGGCCGAGCGCGAGAGCTGCCCGGTCGATGCCATAGAAGATGAACCTTTTGTGGCTTTCACATCTGAATTAGTCGTTCGACAAAAGATCGATCGCTGGCTGAGAAAAGCCGGTGTCCACGTACAGTTGATTCATGAATTTGATAACATCGAAAATATGAAACGGGCTGTCGAAGCCGGGGCAGGGATTTCTGTACTGCCTTTACCGACAGTCGCCAGAGAAGTTCATGACCAGTCGCTCAAAGTGGTGCGTCTGGAAGAAGTCGAGTGGTCCCGCCCGATCGGGATCATTCAGAGAAAGCAGAAAACGACGCCTGATATGGTGTCGAAATTCATAGAAGTCTTGCATGAAGACCCCGCGAATTTCTCCAGCGCTCGCAGAGAATCGACCGAGGTAACGGCGTCAGGAAGATCCCGGTCTTCCGCCATGGATGCGTTTTCGTTCGGTCCTTTGATAGCGCGTGAATAAGCAGGTTGATTGTCTGCGTTTTTCCTGTTTGGATGGATCCACCCGATTTAAGCCAGGAGAGGACTCTCCCTTCAGTATGGCTCGAATCTGAATGTTGGTTGATCTTTGACAGAAAACTTTCCGGTACCAGACCGGTAACAAAGGGGCATTCGTCTCTCCAGGGCGAGGTGCCACGATGGTAATGAGAGTGCGACGACTGTTCGCAATAACAGAATGCCTGGTGGGCATTGATTTTGTAAAACATTAGTTTGAATGGTGAAGTAAGATGACAAGTCGAACCGTTCGGCGTGGAACTGATTCCGAGAACAAAGCACGAAGCTCCATTTTTCAGGTGGGGCAACTTCCGGAAGCGCACGGGCTCTACGATCCGGAATTCGAGCATGACAGTTGTGGTGTCGGGTTTGTCGCCCATATTAAAGGCGAACGTTCGCACCAGATCGTGCTGGACGCCGACGAAATGCTACGTCATATGACTCACCGGGGCGCCTGTGGCTGCGAAGAAAATACCGGCGATGGTGCCGGGATTCTGATCTCCATGCCTCACGACTTCCTGGCGCGCGTCGTCAAGGAAGATCTGAACCTGACGCTGCCCGCGCAAGGCAATTATGGCCTGGGAAATGTCTTCCTGCCCACCGATGTTTCCCAGCGGGAACATTGCAAGAAGGCAGTTGAGGAAATTGCCCATCAGCAGGGACTGGTCGTACAAGGCTGGCGTCCCCTGCCGGTCTGTCCGGATGTCGCCGACATAGGACCTTCCGCGCTGCGGGCTCTGCCTCACATGGAGCAGGTCATAATTTCGACTTCCAACGGCAAAGTCGCCGACCAGGATCACCTGGAACGCCAGCTCTACATCATTCTGAAAGCCTCCAGCCGACTGCTGCGTGAAGGCAGCAATCTGCCCCAGGGGCTCATGTTCTACTTCTGCTCCCTCTCCACCAAGGTGCTCGTCTATAAAGGGATGCTGACCCCCGATCAGGTCATGCCCTTCTATCCCGACCTGCAGGCTGATGATTTCACAAGTCACCTGGCGATGGTTCACTCCCGTTTCTCCACGAACACGTTCCCCAGTTGGGACCGCGCCCAGCCCTGTCGTTTCATGGCTCATAACGGCGAGATCAACACGCTGCGGGGAAATGCCAACTGGATGTATGCCCGGCAGGGAATGATGTCCAGTGACCTGTTCGGCGAGGACTTGAACAAGCTGTTCCCGATCATCGAACCTCACTGTTCCGATTCCGGGAACTTTGACAATGCCCTCGAACTGCTGCTGATGTCCGGCCGTCCGCTGCCGGAAGTCATGATGATGATGATTCCCGAAGCCTGGCAGAATCACCATTCCATCTCCGTTGCCAAACGGGCCTTCTACGAATACCACTCTGCTCTGCAGGAACCCTGGGACGGACCTGCCTCCGTTTCCTTTACCGATGGTCAATGCATCGGGGCAGTTCTGGACCGGAATGGTCTGCGCCCCAGCCGCTATTATGTGACCCACGATGACCGGGTGATCATGGCCAGTGAAGTGGGCGTTCTGGAAGTCGATCCTAAAATCGTCAAGGAAAAAGGTCGCCTGCAGCCCGGGAAAATGTTCCTGGTCGACTTCGAAGAAGGCCGCCTGATCCCCGATGAGGAGATCAAGGAAAAATACGCCACCAAACGACCCTACCAGGAATGGCTGCAGAATCAGCGGATTCTGTTGAGCGATCTTCCCCTGGAAGGGGAACTGGAACACGTTCCGTCTAAGGAACTGCTTTCACGCATGCAGGCTTTCGGCTTCACCTTTGAAACGCTGAAGTTCATGCTGATCCCGCTGATCAAATCGAAGAAGGACCCGATTGGCTCCATGGGCAACGACGCTGCTTTAGCCTGCCTGAGCGATCAGTCGCGCCTGCTCTACGATTACTTCCACCAGTTGTTTGCGCAGGTGACGAATCCGGCGATCGATTCGATCCGCGAAGAAGTCATCATGTCCCTGGAGTGCTATATCGGCCCGGAAGGCAACCTGCTGGACTCCACCGAAGATCAGTGTCATCGCCTGTTGATTCCGGAACCGATCATCAGCAACGAGGAAATGGCAGCCATCAAAGCCATGGACTACCGTGGCTGGAAGAATAAAACCATTGACGTCACCTATCCCAAGTCAGAAGGGGAAGCCGGCTTCCGCGCTGCCCTGGATCGCATCCGGGAAGAAGCGTCACAGGCGATCGCTGATGGCTTCAGTCTGATTACGCTTTCTGACCGTGCGGTAGGACGCACGCGGATCGGTCTGCCGACACTGGTTTCCTGCGGTGCGATTCACCATCACCTGGTTCGCAATGAACAGCGTACACAGATCGGCATTGTCCTGGAAACCGGCGAAGCCCGCGAAGTACATCATCACTGCCTGCTGTTCGGTTACGGTGCCGATGCCATCAATCCTTACATGGCGTTCGAAGCACTCTGGCATTCACTGGAAGTCGGGGAACTGGATGCGGCCAAATGGACCCGCGAATCGATCGTTGCCGCCTACCGTAAAGGTGTCAGCAAAGGCATGCTGAAAGTCATGGCCAAGATGGGGATCTCGACTCTGCAGAGTTACAAGGGAGCCCAGATCTTCGAAGCCGTTGGTCTGAACAAGGAAGTTATTGATACCTGTTTTGCCGGCACCGCAAGCCGGATCAAAGGCATTGGTTTCGACGTGGTCGCAAAAGAATGTGAAATGCGTCATAACATCGGTTATCCGCAGCGGGAACAGCATCGTCTGCCCGTGCTGCCGAACCCCGGTGTGTACCACTGGCGTGCCAACGGAGAAAAGCATTCCTGGTCTCCCGAGAATATCGCGAACATCCAGGCAGCTGCCACCACGGGTGACAAAGAAGCTTACAAGCGATTTGCGAAAGCCGTCAACGAGCAGACGACCCGCGAGTGTCATCTGCGGGGGCTGTTGAAGTTCAAAAAACGGGATGCGATTCCGCTGGAAGAAGTCGAACCGGTCACGGAAATCGTCAAGCGGTTCTGTACGGGAGCGATGAGCTACGGCTCGATCTCTGCCGAATCCCACGAGGCACTGGCGATTGCCATGAACCGCCTGGGTGGTAAGAGCAATACTGGTGAAGGGGGCGAAGATTCTGCCCGCTTCAAGCCCATGGAGAACGGCGATTCCAAACGCTCCGCGATCAAGCAGATTGCCTCCGGTCGGTTTGGTGTAACCAGCTGGTACCTGACGAATGCCGACGAGCTGCAGATCAAGATTTCGCAAGGTGCCAAGCCGGGAGAAGGGGGCGAACTGCCCGGGCATAAGGTCAATAAGATCATCGCCTCGGTACGTCACTCGACTCCGGGTGTCGGGCTCATCAGTCCTCCACCGCACCATGACATTTATTCGATCGAAGACCTGTCGCAGCTGATCTACGACCTGAAGAATACCAACCCGAAAGCCCGTATCAGCGTGAAGCTGGTTTCGGAAGTCGGCGTCGGTACGATTGCTTCCGGCGTGGCGAAAGGTCATGCGGACAATATCCTGATCTCCGGTGCTTCCGGCGGAACGGGTGCTTCCCCGCTGACCAGCGTCAAGCATGCCGGGCTGCCCTGGGAACTCGGGATTTCCGAAACCCATCAGACCCTCGTGCTCAACGACCTCCGCAGCCGCGTGCGTCTGCAGACCGACGGTCAGTTGAAAACCGGTCGCGATATTGTGATCGCCAGCCTGCTGGGCGCCGAAGAATTCGGTTTCTCCACCGGCCCGTTGATCACCATGGGCTGTATCATGATGCGGAAGTGTCACCTGAATACCTGCCCGGTGGGGATTGCGACACAGAATCCGGAACTCCGCAAGAAGTTCGCCGGTCAGCCGGAACACGTGGTGAATTACTTCTTCCTGCTGGCAGAAGAAGCCCGGGAACTGATGGCCGAACTCGGGTTCCGCACGATGGACGAAATGGTCGGACGCAGCGATGTGCTGCAGCTGGACGAAGAAGTCGCGCACTGGAAAGCGAAGCACCTGGACCTGACTCCGATCCTGCGACTGGCGGAAAAACCACATCCCAATGTGGGCACCTATTGCACGATGGATCAACAGCATGGCCTGGAAATCGTGCTCGACAATGTGCTCATCAGCGAAGCTCAGCCTGCGATACTCAAAGGCGAACCGGTGACGATTGACGTCAAACTCAAGAACACCGATCGTACTTTTGGTACCATGCTGAGCCATGAAGTTTCCAAAGCGCATGGTGCAGACGGACTGCCCGATGAAACGATCCACATCAACAGTAAAGGTTCCGCCGGACAGAGTCTGGGAGCCTGGCTGGCACACGGGATTACCATTGAGCATGAAGGCGATGCCAACGACTATGTGGGCAAAGGTCTGAGCGGCGGTAGAATCATTATCTATCCGCCGGAAGATTCGACTTTCGCACCCGAAGACAACATCATCGTCGGTAACGTGAACCTGTACGGTGCCACCCAGGGTGAAGTCTATATCCGCGGCCAGGCCGCCGAACGTTTCTGCGTGCGTAACTCAGGTGCCTCGGCAGTCGTTGAAGGAATTGGCGATCATGGTTGTGAATACATGACCGGTGGTCGGGCCGTCATTCTGGGAGAGACCGGCAGAAACTTTGCGGCCGGGATGTCCGGTGGTGTGGCTTATGTCTACGATCCCGAAGGGCTGTTGCTGCAGAACAGCAACCTGGAAACCATTGAACTGGAACCGGTGGAAGAAGCCGACGACATCGCAGAACTGAAAGCGTTGATTGATAACCATCGCAAATTCACCGGTTCGACGATTGCCAGGAAGATCCTGGATCACTGGGAATCGGAACTGGAATCATTCAAGAAGGTGATGCCCGTGGATTACAAACGGGCGTTAGAGGAAATGGCGGCTGAAGAAGCTGAGGTCGTCGTTTAAGCAGGCTTCGTCAGGCGTTCCTTGAACTTCCAATCGGGTGAGAGGAGCGTCTTACTGAGTGCATATCTTTCGCGAACAACAGAGATAACATTTATTTAGAGTGAGATAGAATTATGGGCAAGCCAACTGGCTTCATGGAATTTCCCCGGGAACTGGGTGCAGACCGTAAACCCGAATTGCGCATTCTGGACTGGAACGAATTTCACGATCACCTGACAGACGAAGAACTGGGGAACCAGGGCGCCCGCTGTATGGATTGTGGAATCCCCTTTTGCCACACCGGTAAAACACTGGCCGGCATGGCTACAGGCTGTCCGGTCAATAACCTGATCCCGGAATGGAACGACCACATCTATCACGGTCGCTGGAAGGATGCACTGGACAGTCTGCATAAGACCAACAACTTCCCGGAATTCACCGGCCGCGTCTGCCCGGCTCCCTGTGAGGGATCCTGCGTGCTGGGAATTACAGAACCCCCGGTTACAATCAAAAACATCGAGAACTCCATCATCGATCATGCCTTCGATCAAGGCTGGGTCGTCGCCAATCCACCAGAAGTCCGTACGGGCAAAAAGGTCGCCGTCGTCGGTTCCGGTCCGGCCGGCCTGGCTGCTGCCGCCCAGTTGAATACCGCCGGTCACAGTGTGACAGTCTTTGAACGCGATGACCGTATCGGTGGTCTGTTGATGTACGGCATTCCCAATATGAAGCTGGAAAAATGGATCGTGCAGCGTCGCGTCGATCTGCTGGCTGATGAAGGCGTCGAATTCATCACCAACACATCCATCGGCGTTGACATCACCGCTGACCAGCTGATGAAAGACTTCGACGCGGTCGTGCTCTGTACCGGCGCCACCAAACCCCGCGATCTGCCGATTGCCGGTCGCGAACTCAACGGCGTGCACTTCGCGATGGAATACCTGTCGAAGAATACCAGGAGCCTGCTGGACTCCGGCCTGGAAAGCACGCACTACCAGAATTCCCCCGTGGAAAACTTCATCAACGCCGAAGGCAAAAAAGTCGTCGTCATCGGCGGTGGTGATACCGGGAACGACTGCCTGGGCACCGCTATGCGGCAGAAGTGCGCCAGCCTGATTAACCTGGAAATCGTGCCCCCGCCACCGAGCGAGCGTGCCGCCAGTAATCCCTGGCCTCAATGGCCGAAAATCTTCCGTGTCGATTACGGCCACGAAGAAGCGGCTGCCGCCTTCGGTAAAGATCCGCGGATGTTCCAGATGTCGACCGTCGAATTTGTCGGCGACGAAAACGGCAACTTAAAAGGGATCAAAATCTGCGAAGTCGACTGGTCCAAACCCGATGACAACGGCGCACCGTTTACGCTCGTGGAAGGTTCCGAACAGGAACTGGAGTGCGACCTGGTCTTCCTGGCACTGGGGTTCTTAGGCCCCGAGCATATCATCAGCGAACAGCTGGACCTGGAACTGGATGGCCGCACAAACTTCAAAGCCGAGCATGAGCAGTACACGACCAGCCTGGAAGGTGTCTTCGCCGCCGGCGACTGCCGACGCGGACAGAGCCTGATCGTCTGGGCGATCAACGAGGGCCGCGGCGCCGCCCGCGAATGCGACCGCTACCTGATGGGAGCAACCGAACTGCCATAAGCTGGCGTTCTGTTTTTGTGCCAGTGATGTCTGAGAAAATAATCTGATGATACGACGAGGATATCGGGAATGACAAATCAGAATATTCAACCCGATCCAGAACAGCCGGGTCATATTCAGCAGACAGGCATGTGGACGGAAACGAACTGCCAGGTTATTGAGCTGCCACTGACGAAAGAGTCACTCATTCTGGTCCTGCGTTGCGCACTGGATGCAGAGAAGTCGCCGTATACGCATCAGGAAATTGCCTGGTGGGCCGACAATTTTCATCAGGCGCAGTTCGACTATGAAAATCCCATCGACGAAACCGTCGCCGACGTCGCCCTCGATCTCCATCTGCAGTGGCAGATGTATTTGGACAACACCTACACCAGGGAAGAGCTGCGGAATCTGGATTTCTCGAAGGTCCGGTTACCTGCCGAGTGGTTCTCAAACTGGCTGGAACAGTTGGGCGGTTAATGCTTGTGAATCACATTTGATTGCGGACTAAGCCTATATAAACCTGGCCATTCTGTCCGGAGCATGAGTTATATATTCGGTTCGAACCCGAAGCGTCCTGTTGGTGTCAGCTCTGAATTGCCAGTCATGGTGTTCAGAGCATAACAGACTCAGCGATAGGGACCGTCCTCATGTCACCAGATCATTTACAGAAAAAACTTCGGTTGCAAATCCGATTGACTGCCATCGATGAGTCTTTGTATCAGGCGTGGCAGCGGTGGTGTGGGGATCTGCCGTTTGTAGATGTGCACCATGGTTCGATCTTTGATGAACCCGCAGATGCGATCATCAGCCCGGCGAACAGCTTCGGCTTCATGGATGGCGGCATTGATCGGCTCTACCTGGAACGCTTCGGACCGTCATTGCAGGATCGGGTTCAAAACCAGATCAGAGAAAATCATGGAGGTGAACTCCTGGTCGGCGCAGCGACGATGGTTGAGACAGAGGATCTGGAATTCCCGTTTCTGATCGCGGCACCTACGATGCGGGTGCCGATGCCGGTAGAAAACTCAATCAATGCATTCCTCTCGGCCCGCGCGATCTTCCTGTTCATTCGCAATGGCGTCATTCCTTCCGGACAGTATGCGGGTCAGCCGGTGCGCGAGCATGTGAAATGCATCACTATCCCGGGGCTGGCTACCGGAGTGGGACGCATGTCTGCCGTTAAATGTGCAAAGCAGGTACGCGCTGCGATTGAGGATGTGGTTCTGGATCGGTTTGAGTTTCCGCAAAGTACGTCACAGATCCGCAAACGGCATGATCGGCTGTTGGGGAAATAAACAGAATGACTTATCTGGTGCATCTGATTTTCTGATTCTGTAGGATAGGGTACTATGAAATGAAAGCCCACTTAGGATCATTTGATATCGAATAAAGGAAGTACCGATTGAGTTACCAGGTGATTCGAGATACATGTCTGTCGATTTCTCAAGGTGAATTGAACTCAGCTCGACTGAAGATCGCTTCAGATTTGCCGTTCGTACCTCTCGAGAATGCCGGGAGAAAATATTCTGACGTTCAGAAAACCAGGCTCTATCTGCGCGACGGTTTCATTGACCGCTATTCGGGTGAGAAACTGGTTTTTCCTCCCGTATTGCGGTTGATGTCAAAACTGATGCCGGCTGAATTTCCCTACCATCCCAACTGGAAAATGACGGAATGCCATATTGCATACTGGCAGCTCTCTCCTACCATCGATCACATCGTGCCGGTCGCCCGTGGTGGGGCAGATGACGAAACCAACTGGGCCTGCACTTCGCAGTTAAGAAACAGTGCCAAGGCCAACTGGCTGCTCGAAGAACTTGACTGGCAACTTCAGCCTCCCGGGGATTTGCAGGAATGGGATGGTCTTATACACTGGTATGTGGATTATGCGAATGATCATCCCGAAATGAAAGAAGATCCCTGGTTGTGGGCGTGGTTGCGAACTGCAGAGAAGGCCCTTAATGAAAAATTGTAAATATTGAATTTCAGAAAGAGAGAACCTTGCAGGAACCGACGCCGGAAATGATAACGTTTTATGAACGTCGCACGCAGGCCCATATTGAACGGGTGCAGCGGAATCTGTCTCTGTTGGCGGAACAGTGGGAGTGCGGGGCAGAACTGCTGGCGCGGGCAGAGGTGCATGATGCGTCCAAGTATGGTCCTGAAGAACGGGTGCCTTATATCTGGCTGACCGAATTTCATCGCTGTCGCTGGCGGAAGATTCCCTTTCAATATCCGCCGGGAATGGAAGAGCGGGTACAGTCTGCGATCAGGCATCATGTCACCAGCAATCGACATCACCCTGAATTTCACAACGATCCCAATGAGATGACCGACATCGATCTGATAGAGATGGTCTGTGACTGGACGGCGATGTCAGAAGAGTTCGGCCAGGATGAAGGGAGTGCCCGAGGCTGGGCAGAAAGAACTATCGGACATCGCGTGCCATTCAATGACGAGAAGACGCAGTTTGTGTTTGCGGTGATTGAGCAGTTGGACCGGTTGCGAACATCCGATGGTGTAGGGGATAAAGAGCAATGACGAGCCTGCCAAAATACAGTCAGCTGGAGATTGAACGTCGCTGGCTGGCAGAGGAGCGGCTGCTGCCGGACCTGGCATCGTTACCCGTGCGGATAATCACTGACAAGTATCTGGATTCGGGGCGTTTGCGGCTGAGAAAGATCGAAGGGGCAGGCGCAGTTCAATTCAAACTGTGTAAGAAGTACGGAAAGTGTAGCGGGTTCTCTGAGCCGATTACGAACCTGTATCTCACGTCAGAAGAGTATGAGCTGCTGTCGGTACTGCCGGGCAGGATGCTGGTACGTCAGCGGTTTACATATCTCTTTCAAAATGTTCCCTTCAGTATCAATGTCATCGTCGGAAAGGCGGCTCCTGTGATTGTGGAGGCCGAATTCGTCAGTGAAACGGAGGCCGAGGACTGTGAACCACCCCCGTTTTGTACTGAGGACGTCAGCGCGCGAATCGAATATGAAGCCGTGATGCTGGCTGAAAGCGTGTGAGTTCACGAACGAACAAATGATTGGTACTTGTGCCTCAAGCTTAGATGGAATGAGCACTGAGCAATTCAATGCTGTTTCTCTCGATCAGGATATACATCTAATTTGTCTCTATTCATTCCCCTGTTCAACGAAATTCAGATTTCATTGTTCAGAATTATCTTGAGCTGATAATCGATAGTTCACGCAGCACAATTCATTCGTGCACATGAAAACAAGGGGGATTTCCCTCACATGGGAACCAAATAGTCTTCACCAGCAAACAGACTCAACGAGACTACTTTGCATGACGATGTAGGATATGAAGTACCATAAAATATTGATACTCAGACATATCAATAACGCTTTAATTATGCTGTTTCCTGAGGAGACTACTCCATAAATTCTTTCATCTATCATACCTTGATCGTTGATGATGAATCAGCGATACGCGAGCTTCTGTCGCGCGCATTGTCTCAGCATGGCTTCCGGTGTGATACAGCCGAAAATGGTGAAACCGCGCTGGAGATGTGTGCCCGTCACCAATATGATTTGATCATCACCGATCTTAAAATGCCCGTTATGAACGGACACATTTTTTGTACCCAACTGATGAAGCAGCAGGATCGGAAACCGGAAATCTGTGTTCTCACCGGCATTATACAGCCCCTGATCGATGAGGACTTGAGGAAGCGTGGAATCAAACACCTCTATCGCAAACCTGTCGAGTACAAAGAGTTTGCCAAAAACATGCTGGAAATCCTGAACAGGAAAAAAGCCTCACGGCATAAGAACCTGGAACCGGCTCAGTCAGACGAATCCACGACTCCGTCCGGTTCGAAACACAACGTGGTTGTTCTGAGTACGGATTCGTCTTTCTGTCACCGTATTGTCCTGGCATCCGCCGAGTCTCCCCTCGATGTGATTGTCGCCCTCAGTACAGACCACCTGCTGGAAATTGTGAATGAAAAACGGATCGATTTGCTGATCATCGATCAGGAAATAACGGGCTTTCTGCGCGGCAATCAGATCGTGGAACGTCTCCACGCCGACCTGATCAATATACCTGCATTCCTGCGGGGCTCTCGAGACTCGCTCGCGCGTCTGAATATCGACAATTGCCAGGGTGTGGAAAAAACGATTGAAGAAGAAACCGATGAAACAGAAATTCTGAATCTGGCTTACGGATATATGTCACGCCTGTCGCATCATTGCCTGATGATCGATTCCGCGGCACGTCGCCTTGTTACGGAATTCAGTGATGTTCCACCGATTCCCCACGTACTGACCAGACTGGTTGCCCATGCCACCCGTTCCACACTGGAAATTTCGATTCCACAACTGGTCAGCGAAATTGAAACGGATTCGCGACTGACTTCCGAGTTGATCAAGGTCGCAAATTCGTCTCAGGTTGCCGCCTCTTCGAAACAGAAAGACCTGAAAGGCATCGTCACGCTTCTGGGCCCCCGGAAGGCTATCGCAATCTGCCTCTCACTTGGCCTGCGAACAGTCCGTTCCAAACTGATGCTGCCCTGGGCGGAAGAATTCCGGCACTGGTATCTCAAA
>PAJV01000015.1 GCA_002706765.1 Gimesia sp. | reverse complement strand
GAATTCAAAGTCACCGGTAATGTCTCCCTTCAGGGCGGGAGTCTGTAGCTGCCCGCGGGTCCGCGCCACGTAAGTTTTAGTTTTGTCGGACGTGTATCGATAGAGTTCCAGCAGGGAGACCTTCTGGTTTCGATCGCCAATGGCTTCATCTGCAGCCCCACCCAGTCCTTCCAGTACGTATTTCATGAACACTCCATGCTGGATCTTTTCATCTTCCCAGGAGACCTGACCCGGGGCACAACTGCTCAAGACCAGAATTCCCTTAGGGGGATTCTCCAGTGTTTTCGCAAAGCCTTTTGTTTCGGTGGTTGCTTTCATGGCCTTTTGCCCGCCAGGGCGAGGATCATTCCGGCAGGCATCGACCATCAACAGTTTGACCCCCGCAGGACTCAATTCCAGCAACTTATAAATCTTTTCCAGCGCTACCATGGAACTGTGTCGATCCACTTTGGCATCAATGGGACAGAAATAGCTTTTGTTTTCTCCTGTCGGATGAGTACCGTGGCCACTGAAGGCAATGATCACCAGGTCACCTGGCTCAGCCAGACCTCGTTTTTTCAGACTGGTCCCCGTTTCATCCAGCTGTCCCAATAACAGTTCCAGTTCATATTCAATATTAGATTTATAAGGCTGATAGCGTCGTTCCTGGGCGCCTTCATGCATCAGTGTGACATGGTCTTTCGGAAAACCAACCGCCAACAACTGTTTTTGTAAGGCTACAATATCGTTGCCGCAGAATTTTAGATCGGTCACATAGCTGTAATCATTCACCCCGATCAACAGTGCCCACTTCTGATTACCCGTACGCTCGACTAACAGGGATCTTGGTCCTGAAGAGGTCTGTGCAAAACCACAGACTGTCCATAGGAGACAGCAGGCCAGGGAAATTGTTACTGAGATCCGTTGGGAGAACATGGATGGGCTTCCTCACTCATTAGAGGCATTCTGCTTCAGCAGACTGGTGATTTGTTGTTTTAATTTGGGATCGGCGCTCTGTTCTGATATTGCTTCCCAAAGCCGATTTGCCTTTTCTATAGCTTGTTGTTTTTGATATGTAATCGCCAGATTAATTTTTGCAGAAATTAAATATGGTTCCACGCGGAGGGCCGCTTGAAATGCGTTCGCGGCTTCATCATATTCTCGCATTTTGAAGAAGCTTAAACCACGTCCCATTAGAGCGGGAACATTCTGGGATTCGTGTGCGAGTACTGCATCAAACTGTTGAATCGCAGCTTCCAGTTGAAAATGTTCCAACAGGAAGTGGCCATAGTTGAGATGCAATTCTACTGACTGTGGATACTGCTCAAGCTCTGAAATAAACTCTTGTTGAATCCGCTGTGCCGTTGAATCTTCCAGCGAAGGTTGGTTGAGGTTTTTGGTGACAGAATAACCATGCAAATCAAAACCAAAATCACGATCCAGTCGATCCAGTTGCGCCAGCAATACTGGCTCCGAAAACCCTCGCTCTGCCTGGATCTTTAAGTTAGCTAATGCTGCAGAACTGGAGTTTAGCTCTGCCAGTTGCGCTTCTATCTTCAACACTGTGGCGAAGTTTTCCTGAGAAAGTGCCTGCATAGCGAGTTTACTTCCGGACTCGGTGAGAAGCTGCTGAAGTTTTAATTGGTCTGATTGTGTCATCTCTTTAGACAGGAGAACACGAGTTCGATCATAAACAGATTGGATCTCTCCCTGTTGCAGTTGTTTTTTGAGAAGTGCAATTTCATCAGCAGTCGATATCTCGGAACCTGGCCAGAGATAGACCATAGTCCCAAATAGAACTACTGCCGCGACTGAGAGCAGCATCTGCAGGTAAAAACCTGCCCCTGAACGCGGGGCTTCATGTGAAGCGACTGAAACGTCTTTAGGTTCTGGGGAATCAGCTTTGACTTCCGGTAATACGAGTGAGCCAGTTTCTAACATACTTGCTACGATCATGCGGCAGTCTGAACAATGAGCCAGATGGTCCACTAGAGAGTTCTGTTCCTGCTCATCCAGGTCTCCCATCGACCAGCGATTGAGTAAATCATCATCATCCACAGGGTGCGGGCCATTGCCAGGAGCATCTTGCACCCGTGCGGCTTCCAGAACTTTTAACCAATTTTCGTGATTGAAATTAGCACTCATTGCTCATTCCTTTCCTCATCCTGGCTGGCATTGTTTTCTTCCTTTAACCAACTTGCCAGTTCTTCAAAAAATGCAGGTAAGGTTAATAGTTCCAAGCATTGCTCATATTTTTCCTTTTTGCCTGGAGCTTCGGGAGTGTAGCTGGCTAGTTTCTTCAGTAGCTCTAGCTTCATCCGCTTCAAGTCCCTACTAATTTGCCCTTTGTCTTTCCCGACGATTCTTCCGATTTCTTCCTGTTTTAAACCATCCAGAAGTTGAAGCTTAAAAATCAGTGTGTCTTTAACAGAAAATGAATTGATCAAATTAAGAACAATGCGTCCAAGCATAGCAAGACATTCATTCCGTTTGTCATCTGTTGGGGCACTTGATTCTTCTGATGAATTACTTTGCGAGCTCTCTTGGTGATCCTGATACTGTTGATTTGCAGTAAGCTCGCCTAATATTTTATGGTACTTTAACTTTTGTTCTTGTGTCACTTGCTGCGTTAACCATTCAAGCCTGATCTTAATCGCAATAAGTTTCTTTCGATCGGGGGAATTGATTTCATAATATTCCTCGTATGCTCTTATCTGCTCTCCCGTGCATAGACTTAGCAGTATTTCAAGTTTTTCAGATGGCGTGATTGAGTTACCTTGTTTGCGTCTGAAACGACGTACTTGGTTTGAGTGGAATCGAATTGCAGATTTATCCACCCAACGGGCTAAACCAGCCTTCCCATCGTAATTTGCAATCGCAGGAAGACCACTCTCTCCCTTTCTATCAATCACGTGTGATACATAGAAGTCATGCCAACAATCTTCAGTAAGTTTAATTTTCATTGCCAGACCGAGATAGTCTTCATAAAAGAAAGTAAATGCAAGTTGCTCTCCCTGGTTGATTGCATCAACGAGTAAAATATCTCGAAAGGGATTTCCTCCCAACTTGCCTTCGCCTGTATATCCCGTTTCTAGATGTACCATTTCAGCCACTTCAAATAGATCAATGTCTATTTTATTTCGTTTTGCAGTTTTCTGGGCAGATTCCCAATGGTACTTCCAGACATTCCAAAGTTTTTCTGCCCATCTGATAAATGAGGAGTCTTCATAACTCCCGGATTCTGTAGACCAGGGTTTCTCAAAAAATAACTGAGTATATTCTTCTACCCAGACACTGATTCGCATGAGAATCCTCTCTATAAGCTCTGCTTCATCAATTCCTTCACCCAGATCAGCAAGCATCTCAGCCTCCGGATCCAAGATTGATAAATGTCGATTCACGTTACTTCCTTATCTCAAGAGCGGGGAAATCTCATAAAGTTGCGCAAAAAGCTTGAATGAAATGCCAAAGCCGGGGAAATGCCTCCAGTCACGCAAAGGCATAATCCAGTAACCATTCTACCGAAATAAAGTGGCGTTTCAGCGTCCAGTGGTCTGTTGGGATGAAAAAATAACTTTTTTTAAAGATAATGCGCAACTTTTTGTCAGGTGAATGTCACTTAAGTTATGGCGGTCAAGCTTATTAGTGATTCATCATGATTTGTCCCTGAATTCTAAGATTACCCCAGCTCATTCCCAATCATGTATCAGAAGTTCAGAAACATGGAGAATTCAAACGTGTATAGAATATTTACTTTCGTTCTTTTAATTATGCTGGCAGATAAATTTACTTTTTCAGATGAATATCCTCATAGTTTTTTTCACCTGTCTCAGCAGGAAGAAAATAATATCG
This sequence comes from Gimesia sp., assembly GCA_002706765.1. Lineage (GTDB taxonomy): Bacteria > Planctomycetota > Planctomycetia > Planctomycetales > Planctomycetaceae > Gimesia. Next base: position 15,717 of record PAJV01000015.1, on the reverse strand, counting down.
AAACGTATTACATCTTTTTCTGGGCGAATACTGAGGCAACCAAAGGCACCATTCTGAAGGCGACGCGGATCGATAGTGAGGAGTGGATACTCAGAGGAGGAAAGTTGAATGTTAACTGTGTGGAAAAAAGTGTAGATGAATTTTCGATTCATTGGAATACAGGTGAGAAAGAAGTCGGAAGATATGAATGCGGTAAATACAAGATCCTCTCTCATTCCTCAGATGAATCAGCTGTAGGAAACACTCTGAAATGGGAACATAGAACTGTTCCTCCCGACCTTAAGTTAAAAATTAAATTCTGGCTTAGTATTAATGAAATCAAACCGCTCCCTGAAGCAAAGATCAGGAAACGTAAAAGCTATCAAATATGGCGTTTACGGAATCAACGTAAGTAAAAGTCCTAACGGTCTGCCCAATGACTGTAATCCAAGAATTCGTGTTTGATAATTTTTGTTCTAATACTCATAAAGAGTATTCACGCGAAGGCCCTCTCTGCATAATTGTAGACAACAGGGCATGTAGTCTTGGGTTGACTATTAGCCGTCGGTAGACTGACATTTTTCGGCTTTTCTTAAAATAATAAAAAGAGAAAGTCCAGACATGCGCCACATCATCAATGTAAAATGATATCGGTAACGGAACACAGGACAGCTCAAGAAACTGAAGAGTCCATACGGCTCTAGCAGGAGATTGCCGGACTGAGCACTGATATCAACTTACAACAACAAATCATCGGTCCGCTCCAGTACGATAAAGCCAATGAATCAGAAAGCCTTTCCATGAACAAGACATTCTCAACATTTTCTCTTACTTGTTTTCTGCTCTGGACGGTATGTGGTTTTGCACAGAACTCTTCAGATGGNAAATCCTTGTTAGTCGAGCGCACAGGCAACCAGAAGTGGGCGTTGTTGATCGGGGTAAATGACTACAGTTATGTGACCGATCTGAAATTCTGCGGCAATGATATTGTAGCCTTGCAGAAACAGTTGTTAGCAGTCGGTTTTCCCCAAGACCATGTGACTCTGATGCATGAAGGGGCCCAGGAGCGACGCTATCAGCCTTATAAATCCAACATTGAAGTCGAACTCGGACTCCTCTTGGGAGAACTGGACGAATCCGGTACCAGACTAAAAAAACGGGGCCTGGCTGAGCCAGGCGATCTGGTGATTGTCGCCTTCAGTGGTCATGGTATTCATCCGACAGGAGAAAACAAAAGCTATTTCTGCCCGATTGATGCAATAGTAAATAAATCGCGTTCCATGGTAGCACTGGAAAAGATTTATAAGCTGCTGGAATTGAGTCCTGCGGGGGTCAAACTGTTGGTGGTCGATGCCTGCCGGAATGATCCTCGCCCTGGCGGGNAAAAGGCAATGAAAGCCACTACCGAAACNAANGGCTTTGCGAAAACACTGGAGAATCCTCCCAAGGGAATCCTGGTCTTGAGCAGTTGTGCCCCGGGNCAGGTCTCCTGGGAAGATGAACAGATCCAGCATGGAGTGTTCATGAAATACGTACTGGAAGGACTCGGGGGAGCGGCAGATGAAGCCATTGGTGATCGTAATCAGAAGGTCTCACTGCTGGAACTTTACCGATACACGTCCGACAAAACTAAAACTTACGTGGCGCGGACCCGCGGGCAGCTACAGACTCCCGCCCTGAAGGGAGACATTACCGGTGACTTTGAATTCGGGACGTTGACCAATCCCAAGCCTGATTTACTGATCGCTCCATTTGGTAAAGAAGAAGCAAAGGCCAGGCAGGCTGCCTGGGCCAAACATCTCAAGACTGATGTGACTATCACTAACAGCATTGGTATGAAAATGACACTGATTCCACCGGGAGAGTTTATGATGGGATCGCCGGAATCGCAAGAAGGAAGGTTTGATGATGAACAGCAACATCAAGTAAGAATTACCAAGCCTTACTTTCTAGGGGTGACAGAAGTAACTCAAGGGCAATGGGAAAAGGTGATGGGAACCAAACCTTGGATAAGAGAAGACTATTTTGGAATACATGAAGTTAAAGAAGGCGAAAAATATCCTGCCACTTTTGTGAGCTGGAATGACGTTCAAGAATTTCTAAGTAAATTAAGTCGACAGGAAGGAATTCTTTATCGTTTACCAAGTGAAGCGGAATGGGAATATGCTTGNCGATCGGGAAGCCATNCCAGATATCATTTTGGTAATAGTAGCGAGTCTCTAAAGGATTTCGCCTGGTTTGAAGGGAATGCGTATAAAATTGGTGAGAAGTATGCACACCAGGTTGGTCTAAAAAAGCCGAACTCATTTGCTCTATCCGACATGCACGGTAATGTGCATGAGTGGTGTCAGGATTGGGCTGATCAAGCTTACTATAAACAATTCATCGGTAAAATAGTTGAAGATCCCAAAGGGCCACTTGGGCCACCTCTTGGACCTATGCATGTGATAAGAGGAGGGGCGTATGATACATCATTCTCAAACATTGCGAGTTCGACACGCACCAGAATGTCATTAGTAAGAACATCTTTTGTTGGCTTTCGTGTGGTCCGCAGTATCACTGAGTAGCCCTGACCAGTTTGAAAACCTGTACGAAGTCTTATTGTGGTTGGGTCAAGTTAACCAAAGCTTTAAATAAGATTGGTACGGAAATGAGGGGCCTGTTGATACGATATGAACTATCGAATAAAATATTGGTGGAACAAAATATCTGAAAAATATTAATAGGGTAGTTCAATCTCTTTTTCTATTTGCCGACCGTTACGTTCGAGAATCACTTTCATGTGCCGTGCAGAAAAATCAATCGCATCAGAATAGTCTTGGTACGAACGAATAAATGCCCCATTAATGCTAATTAGCACATCCCCGGCTCGAAGATCTGCTTCCTGAGCAGGAGTGTTCTGAAAAGTCTTTAGCACAGTACGGCCATCTCCTGCCGTCTGCATCCCAAAGCGGATCCCGTTGAGGTCTTCTTGAGCTTGTAAATTCTTTCCATACTTTGAAAAAAGGTAGGGGGTCTGTGTTCTTTGAGGGAAATGATTTCCATTCTGTCGTGAGCGTAGCTCACCTTTAGGAATATTTATTTCAAAACGCTCAGATGTCTCTTTTCTGACATCGTAAAAGACTTTATCCCAACTGGGTAATTTGAACCCTGGACTTATTTGCAAGTGAAATTCATAACCTTCTAATACTTCTAACAGGGCATTTGTGAAGTATCCACCACGCTCGATTATTTCTAGTTCTTCAACTGCAATTGCCTTAGGCCTAAACGATCTTTCACAATATGAATATTGATTTTCCCGTGATGAAGTCAGGTCGATCCATCCTTGATGATCAAAAAAAAGATGCTCAAGTAAACTAGGCTTCGGGATCACTCCACGTACTGCTTTAGGCTTCGGAATTACGGGAGTTCCTTTGACATTACAACAATCTGTAATCAGAACAGACATCTTTGGCTGAGGTTTACGGTCCTTGATTGCAGAAAGAAGAGTCCGGCGAAATATTGAGTCTTGATTAGAAAGGGCCAGATAATGTGAATTACCATTCCATCCTTTGCTCGGGTCATAGGCTCCATGACCAGAATAATAACACAGGACGCTATCACCTTCTTGAATTGGTAGTCTTTGTAAAGTGCTTAATACTCGATTTCTACTGACTTGATTACCTTTTAACCAAACCAATCTGGCGTCAGGCATTCTGGTATTGAAATATTGCTTCATGTTCTTACCGTCAATGGCTACCGATGAACCAATATTAGAATTAGTATCGGTAATAAGGACGACATATAAAGTTTTGGCAAAAACAGTACCTGTTGAGACGATGAGATATATGATGACGAAACAGGCAATATTTGATAATGAAAATTGTTTCATCTTCGACCTTTCATATCACTTGGTAATCAGATCCATTTGGGATTTTGAATATGACAGTGTAGACCTGCTGTTAATGAGTGCTACAAGATTCTCTTTAACAGCATCAATCATTTTTAATCTCTTCCATACATGCTCCAAATGAAAATAATTCTTCTGAATCCTAACTGAAGAAATTGGAGCATTTAATTTGCTAATTGAAGTACTGGAAAGCTAGTACCTCGAAGGCTGTGTTTTATAAATTGTTCGCGGCCATAGTATTGCTTCATCAAACGAGGAACTTGGCCTGATGCATAGTTTATCCATTCTAATATATCTACAGTTCCGTCAATACGGTTAGGAGCGATGGCACGATCTACTAAGGGACCTGATTTGACCCCGCGAAGTCCCGCTAGTAAAGCATATGTCAAGACACCGTGCCCCAATTCAGCGTTTTCCTGGGCATCTTGATTTGCCGAGCATGCGGCAATCGTGAATGAACCTGCCTTGCTCTCCAGTTTTCCGAAGAATCCTTGAATCTGGAATGTGTCAGGTCGACTTTTCGCAAAAGTCAAAGACCCACCAGATCGGCAAGTATCAAAGATCAGGACTCTCTGTTTTGCAGGAATCTGGCGAATGAGATCACCAAGCTCGTCACCTGCTACCCCCTGATTGTTGAGATCTTCCGACAATGTCCTACCGGCTGAGGTATGAAATTCATGCGGAATGACAAAGTAGCGTTGGCCACTCATTGCTCCATGAGAAGAGACAAAGAACATAAATGTATCTTCAGGCTTAACGCGTTTTGCGAGTCCTTTAAGAGTATCAAGAATCGATTCACGTGTTGCCTGTTCATCAAGCAATTGATTGACAATGACCTTGTTGAATGTATGCTGACCACGATTACGGAATAATTGAGCAATCGCTTCAGCATCGGGTCTCGCGAACTGGAGATTCAATGTTTTATCTGAATAGCGATTGATCCCAATGCAAACAAGATGTAGGTTTCCTAGCTTGTTCTTATTTGATGAATGAGGTGAAATCGTGATTCTTCGGTGCTTTTGTTTCTTTGGTTTTTCAATCGTATTTTGAAGACTTGGTTGCTGTTTGGTGTGGGAGTTTTTTGACACCAGTACAGGCAGTACCGGAAAGCTATATCCAGCACTACTAAAGTGGATATTTTGTTCGGTTCCAAAGTACTGTCTGGTAAGCTGGGGGACATGAAGGTTGGCATAACTGAACCATTCTAAAACGTCAGCCACATTGTTTTTGTCGGACGTTTTAATCCACTCATTGGTAAGTGGGCCAGTATTAGTTGCATGCAGTCCCGAGAGTAACGAATAAGTCAGAACCCCTTGTTTTAAAACTGAAACTTCATGTGATTTATCAGTGGCTGTCGCAACTGCTAATGTAAAGCCTCCATTTGCATGCACCAACTTTTCAACGGCACTTCGTAAGGCAAATGGATTGCGTGAGGTAGAGTTGAACTTTAACTTAGACCTCCCCGTATCAAAAATCAGGATGCGTTTTAATGCAGGAATGCGTGAAAGTTCTTCACCCAGAGAATCTGCCAGAAGCCCCGCTTCGCGAATATTCTCTTCACGAAGTGAAGAATGGTTTTTGAATTCATGGGGTAGAAAAAAGTATTGTTTTCCCAGTACGGCACTATGGCCAGCAAGAAAAACGATAACCGTATCTTGTGCCTTCGCAAGATTAGCAACTTTACGAATTTCAGAGACGATGCGTGATCTCGTTGCAGACTTATCAAGAAGTATGGTTGAGTTAACTTGTTCGTAAAGCTTTGGACCTTCAATTTCAAATAATTTATTAATTGCATTTGCATCGTTAACTGCAAACTGTAAGTTGAGTGATGGATCCGCATATTGATTTATCCCTACTGTCACTAAATACAATTTTCGTTTTGGCAGGGGTTTCTCATAGCGAAATAGGATCCGCGCTGGCTCGCTCTGCCACGATCCATCGGCAGAAGCCGCTCGCACTTCGATATGATTCTCTCCTTCGATTAGTAGGACATCTTCAAATGTACGGAAAATAGAATTATTATCCTGTCGAGATTCACCAGCAGTAAGAATTTTCTGATTATTAATGAATAATTCTAATCCAGATATCCCCCCCCCTGATCAACAGCTTCTACCTCAAGAGTCACTTGGGGAGTCTCGATAATGTCACCTTCCCCGGGAGACACGATTTTTAATTTCGGAGGTAGGTTTTCTCCAAGACGAATTTCCGGCAATGGACGTTCGTCTCTCCATATGGCAGATAATAGTCCAGGGTAATAAAAGTCTTGAAAGAAGCGATCAACGGGAACTACATTTAAGCCACCACCAATTCGAAACACAACTTCTTTTCTGCCACCAGCTGAACCATCAAAAAGTCCTTCCGGAGTTACAACTAACCAGTCTATTCGATTGTTAATACTGATTAGAGCACAGAGTTCTTTTCCGGTAGACACGTCCCAGATGCGAGTCGTTGAATCTACAGCCGATGTGGTAAGAGCAAGAGTACCATCTGTTTTTAATGAAACGGAATCAATTGGCCCCTCATGCCCTTTGAACGTCTGAAGAATACTGTTGTCTGTAAGATCCCAAAGGATCGCTGTACGATCAGCACAACCAGCCAGAAGTTGGTTTCTATTTGAATGAAAAGCAATTGAATGAACTTCGCTTTGATGCTTTAGTGTAGAGATCCGCTCACCAGTGGTGATGTTTAATAGGGCGACATCTCCATTCGGTAATGCAGCAGCGATAAGCTCTTTTTGGATGATTACTGATTTGGCTGAATGAATGATCTCGAGAAAATCAGAGGGGAAGTCAGACAACTTCTCTCCTGTGGTCGTATCCCATCCTTCAAAAACAGGTGCCGAATACTCGGCGAAGATATATTGTTCTGATTTATCAAATCCGACCGATGAAAATCTTATTGGTATTGCAGTCGCTAGCTGAGAATTCTCACCTTGCAAATTGTAGATCAATCGATTGGATTGACTCTCCTTGAGAAGAATAGAATTTTTCTTTTCTGAAAAAGAAAGTATTAATTGTCCATCCTTACTCTTTACAACATTGTCTTCGGTCTTCTGATACGAATATATTTCCTGGCCCTTTAAATCCATTCCATTGCCTGGTGGACGGTTTAATCTCTTGCCGTTTTCACGGTTCCACCAAATCGTTTGGGTTGCTCGGTCATAGACAAATACACGTTTTCCATCAGGAGAAAATGATTTGGGACCAGGAGAACGAATAATTGAACTAGCATTATTTGATGATTGGGTTTGGAGTTCATTTAATATTTCTCCTGACATTGTATTCCACACGGTGATGTGGCCTGTATCACTCACTGTTAGAAGTTGTCTTCCATCGAGACTAAAGCGGAGAAAGGTACACTCTCCACTTGGTAATTGATACTTTTGTATTTGACTTCCATTCTGAATTGAAGAAAGTCTTACAATATTATCTTTAGCCTTTGCGTATGCAACACTTTGACCATCGGGAGAAATATCACTTGTCACATGATAGGTACTTATAGTATCTGCTAAGAATTCTCCCGACTTCTCGATTGATCCGTTAATTAGATTTAAAGACTTCATACCCGTTTGTGTATCCCATAGACCATCACCAATTACTATATATTTTCCCTTCGGTGATAACTGATGAGTATCTAATGGGTCAGTAGCATGAAAACGGTACGTACGAATTAATCGTCCTGTTGGAATTTCATATATTTCGATCTGATATGAATAGAGGACTGCAACATGCCTACTGTCAGGGAGGGGGCATATTTGAGATGATATGTTTGTTTTCTCATTTTTGATCGAGCCTACATCAGTTAGCGTTTCTGTATTCCAAAAATGTATTCTATGATCCGATGAATTAGAGTTTAGATTCCTGTTTCCATAACTCACAACATAACGCCCGTCGGGTGTAAGTACTGGATCTCTACCTGCTTGAAATTTTAAAAGTATTTTTTGCGCAATCGTATCCCATAGTTCCCAATCAACAGGCCCGAAGTCCCTGTTCGACCTATAACCAAGCAGAACATATTGTCCCTCGTTTGATACTGATAAATAGACTGGAGATTTTGGGATTTTGAAATTCCTTATTTCGGAAAGTGAATTTGGATCCCATATTTGTAGAATATTTTCGATTTCATCTTCAGGGATAATCGATTCTTGATCAAGTGCATCTAATATTTCCGCTTGTTTGTTTAGATACAGATTAACGGTCCGCATTTTTTCTCCATTTGGAGATTTACCTGCATAGAATTCCTCAACTTCTCGCTGAGTCAGGTTGCTCTGCTTAAGATACTGAATAGTTTCAGCAATAACCTGCGTCAATCGTGAAGAAATACTCTCATAGATAGCTGGATTTTGCAGATAATTTTTACCTATTGTTACGATCTTTTTTTTATCAGGTGAAAATTTGAGTAATGTTATCGCACGATTTGTTCCACCTGCTCCTCCAATTATTTTATTAGATTTAATATCCAATATTGACAGGGATTGTTCTGTCAATAATCTAGGGTCACCTAGTCCTTGAAGGTATGCATTTTGTAAAGAAATTTCCCTGTTTCCACGACCTCCTACTATCAAATTCTTGCCGTCAGGATTTAAAGAGACGGGGCTGATATATTCTAAATCGATTAAACTTTCTCTAAGAGGAAAGCTATGAAGCTGTTCTCCCGATTCAACATCAAAAACAAAACCAGAAACAGCAGTCGTAAACCCCCCACCAAAGAACCCATAGGGGGCACAAGATATCATAAAACGGCGTTTGCCTGTCGAAGAAAAGTCGATGGAAAGAATCTTAGGCAAGGCTGACTTGGATGCTAGTGAATATGAAGAGGTTGTACCTGGAAATATGCTTCGTTCGAATTTTGACATCAATTGGGCTATATCATTTTTGTGAAGAGCACCCGACTGGTAAGTTCGCAGTTGCACCCCTGTTTCAGAGTCCCATAAGATGGCCTTTCCACCTACGGAACCTGTCATAAAGTGCTTTCCATCGGGGCTGAATGCGATTGAAGTAATCTCTTCACTATGGCCTGTTTGTAAAACTAATTCAGGTTGAACAGGACTTGGTTCTTGAAGAGCTAATCGCACCCGCTTTCCACCTTGGATAAGTAATTTCTTTTTTTGTTTCTGTCCATTGGGAAAGTGGAAAACGAATTGGTTCTGGTAGACTTCGTCCGGAGACAGAGAGGTGAATTCAAACCCGCGTTGTGTCTCATAGTCAATGCCATCAACTTCGATCTTCGTTTCTTTAGGAACAGTGATATCAACAATGCACTTGTCTTGGGGGATAGCACTTTCTGGGAAGCCGTTCTCTTGATTTTCTTCTGTAACAGATCGACTGTTCGAAGGAGCCACCGCTACGTCACGCTCTCCAGTCTGTGTATTTTTCCGCTCATTGTCCTCAGGACTACCTGCTACCGGTTCCTCAATTCGTAGTTTAATGTGTTTTCCAGCTATCAAATCTATTTTGCGCGACTCTCTCGTACCATTGGCGAATACCACTTCTAATATGGCAGTTACAGCCTCATTTGATTTGATTGGAGAAAATTCAAATAACCTTTCATCACCATAATAATCTCCATCTAAACGTACGGTTGCGGTATCTGGGATTGAAAGGTCAACGTAACAGCTTTGGGGCGAAGCATCCTTTCCAGGAGGATTAACTTGATTGCTGATCTCTAATATGACTGGTTTAACAAACTGTTGTGACTTTTTGGAGACCGAACTTGCTTCATCACCCTCGGACTTCTGCTCTCCGAATACTTGAATCGCAACAAACAACATCAGAAGAATTGGTAATGTAGAATAAAAGCCATTGCGAATTATCATTATGTTTTTCCTCTAGGGCAGATTGCTATCCAACCAGTATGAATAGTCTGCGACGTCATAAAAAACGACTATTTAAGTCGGGGGGGGGAATGACAAAGAATAGAAATTAGAAATGTGTATTGTTTGAGTTCCTAAGCGACAGTAAATATTACGATTTTAGAAAAACGACCAAACATATGAATTCTCCACCCGCAATTAATGCCAGCTAGTTTGTACAGATAATTTCAGTCTACCTACAGACTCTCATCAATTCAAATTCTGGTATACTTAATTTCATCGAACTATAAAGAGTGGGCTTAACATGGATGGTCCGTTATCAGGCCCTCAAATCAATCACTATTTCCCTACAGCGGACTGCTTAAATATCGGTATCAAATCTCCTACAATCTTAAGTATGGCAGGAACTGGTTTGGAAAAGGATACCGAAACCTCTCCCTCACCCTGTTGTGCTAGAAATGTGGTCACACTCGCCAGGTTACCCAAGATTTTACTCTTGTGAAGAATCACAATAAACGATTATGCCGGCTCGAAACAACTTCTGGAATAAGTCCTCTGACATCCCTGCCACGTTGCCCTGCTGAACTGAGCGGACCATCTCATTGAATTCGTTACGCGAAACACGGAGTATTCTAATTGTTCTTCCAGTATTAATATATGCTGATACCTCATCGTCATCTCCTGCGGATATTTTTGGTAAGAAGACTCCATTCGACAATTTGAGGCTGGAACGAGAGATGCCATCGATTCGTGACGCCCGAGTCAATACAGAAATGGTTGCGTCATGCGGCAGATCACTCGCGTCCAACGAATGCAACACTTCGTCTACCTTTTGCAATATGCGTTTGTCGGCAGGTAGCCTTGCTGTCTGGATATATGAACGTGCCTTCTCTAGCTTCGAATACAAATCGGTTGTGTGACATAAGCCACCATCCCCCATATCTTCCGCATCTTCAAGTAAGGATTCGAGTTCGATAGCTTCTTCATGTGTTAGAAAATGTTCGAGTTCACTTCCATGCAAAGTGTTCGGTACATCTGAAAGTGGTTTTGTTCCAGGAACCTCTGTAAGGAAGGGGATGATAACTGATCGGCACGGCTGAACAATAAAATTGGCGAGAGCAGCAATCCCTCCTAACGCCCCCGTCATGAATGAAAGGTGATTGTGATGTTTGTTTCGTAGCGAAGCCTGGAGACTTCGAATCATCTTTCTCACCGTTACATTTCGTTGGAGACTGAAATTGTCCCCAAGTACGACGGTCGCGTGATTCAGGCTTTCAAGGTAACTCCCCCAACCATGGCACAGACATGGCGAAAGATCAGTGAACGAAGCAGTAGCCTGTTCGGTCCATCTCAGTGCTGCATTTGCATCATTGATTAGTGTCATATCCTTTCCCATGAGCTCGATTGCGAATAGCCTCGCCTGAGCGACTCCCGCGCTTCCATGGCACCAGGCCCAATCTACATTAGGTGATCGCAAGTCGAGTTTCTTGCTAAATAATCGTTTCGAAAGTTCGCTGATGGGCCCGCTTAGGGATTCTTTCCCACCGGTCTTATTCAATTGAAGATTGCAGAGTTCTTCATCTTGGTATCGAAAGTCTGGGTATGCTTCATGTTGTCGGAAACGTTCGTAACTAAATGCTCGCGACAAGACTGTTTGCCAATTACTCTCGCCAGTTACCCAGGAAGCAAATGCAAGGGCTGTCGCTATCCCACTGGCGCCGTGAGCCATCCCCAAGAGATTTGAGGAAATGTTAGGCCAAAGGCATGGCCACGAGTATCCACTCTTTGCGGGCAGTGCCTGTCGGGTTAGAAATTCTGCATCTTTTACAACTGCGTCACGTACCTCCGGGCAAAACGAGGAGCCGACAGAATAGGCAATGACTCTTCCAGCGGCACCTCCAATCACATCGTACGGATCATCTGTTCCATTTTCGTTTTGTATCTGCTCCTTTGCAAAGCTGAAACCTGAAGACAGTAATTCAGGTTCATCTAATAGTGATGAGAGCTTCCACGCAGTCGTTATGACTCCTGCGCTACCAGCAAACAATGAATTCGATGTTTGTGAAGCTCCGAATTGCTGAATAGAGCGTTCAAATAAATCAAGGCTTAACTCCCGATAACGATCTTCCTTGGTTGCTTCGAAAATATAACCGAACGACAATGCTCTCCCCAAAAGCCCACTATATAGCGTACCATCAGCGCCCTTTAAAATGTCATCCGCAGAGTAATGGTGTTCCAAAGAATCCATCAAAGTGATCAGACTCGTCAATAGCTCTGTATTTTTCACATTTAGATCCGTTTCAAGTCTCTGTCGTGCCTTCAAGTTGCATCAGCAAGAACGCAGTCGCGGCATATTCCTCTGATTGTGAAAGACCGCATCGATTCATCGCCATATGCATATGGGAGAGAAGCACGCTAGGGCGTCGCGATAAACTGGTCTCGTTTTGAAGTCCGCCCCAGTGTGCTTGCAATAAATCTATGATCCGACGGTCTGTACGAGTGTCGTTAAACCTTTTCTTTGTTCTGGCGTACCACTCTTGGGTGAACCCAATGAACCCAACGCGTTGACTCCAAAAAGTAAGAGCGTCGTGAAGTGCCTTCCGTTGTTCGAATTCGGATGCGAAAAGCCTCAAGTAGTTCGAGGAAAGCTGAATCGCAAGAGACCACCGAAATGCCTTTGGTAGCTCGCTTTCAATGCTTAACATCAGATGCAGTGCATCACATACAAGTATGCTATCTAAACAGAAGCATCGTTCTGAAGACGGCATGCATTTGCTACCTCCATATCGCTGTGTCTCTCGCTCATACTGCGACACAATCACACGCTTAACCAGGTTACTTTGGCCTGGGAAAAACCCATTGCTACTGTCGAACACGCGTATACGCAAATGCGATCCCGGGTCTGCCGGATTTTCTGTCCCGTCAACCTCTGCCTGGGCAGCGTCAGAATAGCGAATGAAGAAGAAATTGTTTTCCGGGCTATTATCAGCGCTAGATTCGAATACTTGTCTAAGCGACGTGCCAATGAAAGCGTCTTGCTCTTTCCAGTCCATGTAGACATGGTATGATTGCCACTGTTTCACTGTTAATATCCTTGGACGAGAAGTTCGCAGCAATATGAATTATCGTCTTCGTCAACCATCCATAATTCGTCGATGGATGGGAAAAGCTCCTCGAAGACCACATCTCCACTATGCTCAAACAACATACTGACAAACGAGTCAATTGCGAAAACGGAACCAAGATAAAGGAATTGTTTTTTTTCGTTGCCGATTCGGTACACGGTTCTATCAGGAATGGCATAACGATCCTGCATTTGCTTCCAAAACAGAAGATTTCGCTTTGAGCGTTCGCTCCTTGGCAAGTTTTTCACTCGGCAACCCAATTGTGTGGCGGCAATGCGTAGTTCACTCGATGGCAACCGCCACCGAGCAAGTTTCAAGATTGCCCTCTGGAGCGAGACCCGAGGAGTAAAAACCCTGTTCGCGCCAAACAGTGATTCAATCAGGTCTTCGAGAAGAACTGGCTCTTTTTCAAGAGAACCAGCATTCATTAGAAAGTGATACAGTACTTCTCCAACCGGGATTAGCGAAGTCCGACTAAAGACAAGGACTCGTTGCCCACTGTTTCGCAGTTTTAACTGTGGAACCGCCGTACTCAGATCGACTATGATATCGCTAAAACCAAGGCAATTACTTTGTTGAGGTCCTCGAAGCCCCCACAAGCAAAGATAGTTGTCCATACACGGTGGACGACGTGACAGATTGAATTCAGGCCCCCGGGTCTCGATAGCCAATTCCACCATCAACGCTTCTGGGTTTTGTTCTTGAACTTTACGAATGTATGCATCACAGGCAATGTCATCACCATGAAGGTAGGCCAGCCGACTCGATTTCGCCCCAGGGTATCCAATAGACTCCACAGCAACTGAAAACAGTCCTGAATCCAGATCGCATTGCGATTTCGCTCCAACTCGCACGACTGCTTCGTAAGGCAAAGCGTTGTCAAGCTCATTAGACACTCTTGCTTCATTAGAAAGAGCCCATGCTTCATCGAGCGATACGTGAGCAGCGTCTGTTTCTGTCTCGCGCAAGTATTTGGCAAGAGTTCTGGAGAAAGTAGTCTTAGCAGACCACTTCTGTTTAAACAGGACTGAAGCATCACGATTATTGACGTCATAAAGAAACCTCGCAACCTGAGAAAGCTCTACTTCGTTAGCTCCAAATTTACTTTGTAATAACTTGGTGGCATTCTGAAGAAAACCTTGATGATTAGCATTACTGATCAGGCATTGGGACAAACGAACATATTGGGTGACCGCCCGTTTTAGGTGCGTACAAAAAAACGAAGAAACATGACCGTTTATGGCCACCGTGGTGTCGCCAACCACCAAGCGAGTATTTGGCAGGTTTGCTTCAGTTGAATTATTCAACCTCAGTTGTTCCGCATGGCGTAAAATCGTACTCCTGTCGGATCTGAGTTCCGGTTTATCTTCCACCGTCGCAAAAAAAGTGATGTCTGGATCTGTAATGCCATTAGTAACAAGATATGAGAATGGTTGCGTTATCCCAAAAGGGAGTTCGCAACAGTTTAAGAGAATTCCAAGTCGCACCAAACCTTCACATAGTTTACCGCGTGCAATAGGATCCTCAGAAGGGAATTTACATAACCGCGCAACAGCATCACACGAAAGCGGTTTGCCTTTTTCGTAACAGTCAGTTTTGGCCAACGCGATCAAGCGACTATCGGTAAGTGATATTTGTCGGCTCGATATGGTGCCGTCAGCGCCAACGACCGGGACCCACATGGTCTTATCTTCTATGTATATTGAAGGGTTCACAAAGTAGTGTGTACTATGTGTCGCGCGGGCTCGAATTCTCGCGACCTGGTGAGCAATGGCCCAGTTGGGACAATAGGATGTCTCGACTCTATCGCGAATAATGTTTATGCGTGTGTTCGATCCACCGACTGTCAATTTCGCTGTGGCTCCGATTTTGCCACGCGGTGTTGTTTTCCAAGTAGCCCGCACAAGATACTTCCATAGCGGACGTAGTTTTTTTAGTCCCTTTGATATGGATGCAGTCTCCCCATGGTGCAACACAATCTCGCCATCCTCCAGCAGCTGGAACAATTCATTTTCAAAAAGCTTGGCACAGCTACGAACTTGTGTTGCTATTTCATCGTCATTAAAGCTCTCTGGTTTCTCAGAAAACAATTGTAGACGGGTCGCCGACAATGCGGCGACCCGCAACAACAGAGGAGTGGCCTTTGGAGGCGTTTCTCTAGAAGCTTTCAACGAATTAGCCTTCGCTAGCTACGAGTTGAACGTCAGAAAGTTCTTGGTCACCAGGCTCATATGGGTTGTAGCTACAATCATAAGAGCCACAAGAACCACTGCATGAGCTGCATTGGCTTCCATTCGAGGTTTGAGCTCGAACCAGTTCGTGGTCTTGGACATCCAAACCTTCGAACAAGTCGAAGGCATCGAGGTCTTGTACCGGGTTGTTCATGTCAGACATTTTCTAATCCTCCACACGGGTTTGAGAAAGAGTCGCCAAAACACTTTGGCAACTTCAACGAAAAAGAAATCGTAAATTGACGAAACTTAAGCGTTTATTTCCAAGAGCAGATATGCTTTTGATTGTTGCGCACCAAATAGAAATATTTTCTATTAAACTCCAAGATCCACCCTTCCAGATTGTTTGTCCACTCCCATGTAACGTTTTCTTGAGATAATATACATAATGCCACAATTCCCACTGCAGTATATATCAGGGCGGTGATATCAAAATAAAATTCTCATCCGAGTACATTGAGTCGATCGATGGTCCCTTGGCCAATTTGAAATTTGACTCACATCAAAAATTATTTCCCAATTGCAGATTGCTGAAAGATCGGTACCGATTCTTCGTAACCGTCTCACGAAATACACGGTCAATCAATGGGCATCGCGAGATGCTTTTCTTTGAGAGGAACCGGCGACTGAACCGCATTATTGAATGACTTGCCGATTCATCGTCGTCGGGGACGGTGGGCT
>PAJV01000014.1 GCA_002706765.1 Gimesia sp. | reverse complement strand
CTAACTTAAAAACTTTCAACAGGTTACGTGATATTAACCGACTGGTGCTCCGGGCGCGTTGCTTTTTCGCCTCAAGCGGCTGTGTGCCGTTTCCTGCCTGTTGCGGAAAATCTCTATCTCGCCTCCTTTTTTTATCTCCCTTTACAGTAATCACTTACAGTTTTGATTCTGAACAGTTTGTCAAAAAAGATTTACGGTTTGGCACCTTTGGTATTCAGCTTGCTTTACATCCCTTTATCAACTTTGAAACCCAGACAACTCGATGCAAAACCTTTTATACAACTTTGGAGACTACCACGATGAAAAATGTTCTTAACCAGCTGATCAACGACGAAGCCGGCTTCATTGTTTCTGCAGAACTCGTACTCATTTCCAGCATTGCTGTGCTGGCCATGATTGTCGGACTGTCTGAAGTCGCCAACAACATCAATAACGAACTGGAAGATGTCGGCAGTGCCTTCTCCAGTATCGATCAGTCCTACAAGCTCAGCTACTCACATGGCCACAAAGCCTGCACCGATTCCAGCAGCTTCAATGACTGCCCTGACTTCTGCTCAGGTCAGTGGGACGTGCAGTAATCCTCACGCGGAATTCTTCGACTACCCCGAAACGTGCTTTCTTTCCGACGACAACCGCCTGCAGGGCTTCACCACCCCTGCAGGCTCCCGAACACCATAAACCATCCGAACCAACTCTCTTTCTGGAGTCTTTCACCATGAAAACCATGCTGATCCGTTTAATGAATGACGAGGCCGGCTTTATTGTCTCCTCAGAATTAGTCCTGATTTCCACCATCGCCGTGCTGGCCATGATTGTCGGGCTGAGTGAAGTGGCCCATGGCGTCAACCAGGAACTGGAAGATGTCGGCAGTGCCTTCGGGCGGATTAACCAGAGCTTCTACGTCGCAGGAGCCCACGGCCATAAAGCCTGCACGGACGGCAGCAGCTTTAATGACCAGGCTGATTTCTGTGATGGCGAGAACGATATCGTCTGCGACCGTTCTCCACGCAAAGAAGGTAACGGCTACTACTAAGGTACGTTAAGAGTTTCCGAAAGGAAGCAGGCTTGCATCGAGGCGGAGGTCTCCACCTCAGGCACTCTCATCAAACGGGTGAGAGTGCTTTTTTAATGCGCGGCAGCAATTTATCCGTACAAGGATCAGGTTAACCAGGAGCGGCTTTGATGTGGCTGTTCGGCCTGCTCCAGATGGTGTGGCCGTTGTAGAGACTCGTGGGAGTGGATTACAGCCTGTGCTTCCGGAGTTTCATCCTTGAGCATTGCCATCAGATCACACCAGCCTTCCCGGTGGATCTCAAGAACTTTGATTGCACTCTGGATAAAACTGGCATCCTGTTTCACATCAGCGTGATGCAGATTTTCATAGACGAACACAAACAGTGCCTTCAGTTGTTCCACCATTTCGGGCTGCTGGGAAGGGTCCAGTCCGCCAATCAGTTCGGCTACCAGGTCACGACTTTTATCAAGCGCGAAATGTGCCTGCTCAAAATGTTTATCTGCTGCAGCCAGCGCTGCTTTTCTGGCGAAACGCAGTGCACCGTCGACGACCATGAGATGTAACTGAAGTGGTTTTGCTGTCAGTACCTGATTTTCGAGATAGTCTTTTCCGTTCATCTCCCTGGTGGCCCTTTATGTAATTGAAATAGATCGTAATTTCGTTCGCTGTTATTTCTTTTTGTTCGTATTCAGTAATGTGAGACTTTCGAGCGCAGTCTGTTGCGAATTCAACTGGTTCACGATGGTCTCCTGAAGCGTGAACTGGCGAATAAGGCGTTCACGCCGGTCTTCCAGAATCGTGTTCAATTCGTCAACGCGGTTATTCAATGCCAGTGCTGAAGCCTGCAGGGAATCGGACTGTGCTTTAAGTGTTCCGGTAAACGGATCGGTCATCGCAGTGATGATTTCGTCCATGACGACTGCAAAACCGGTGTCTTCCTGCTGGAAGAACTCGGTGACGGAATCGGGGTCGTCCGCCAGGAGCGCTTCGAGGGTCGCGCTGTTCAATTCCAGTTTTCCATTACCGTTAAACTGGACTCCCAGTTCAGACATGCTTTTGATGGCGCTGTTGCTGATGGAAAGTTTTTTGGTCAGCATTCCTTCCAGGCGGGAAACTGTGGTCAGAACCACACTGTTTCCGTTCAGCACTCCCCGCTGATTGGTGTCGACGTTGTAGCTGGTCAGTGTTTTTGTCGCGTCTACAAAACTGTTATAAGACGTGATAAACGAATTGATTGTACTTTTGATTCCCGAGGTATCCCGGGCGACGTTGATGGTTGACGGAGAGGTCCCGACCGACTTCAGATCGATCTCCAGGCCGGTGATGGCGTCATTGAAACTGTTGGTAGAAGAGGTCAACAGAAATGAAGTCTGGGGATTACTTCCGATACGGATTAATGCATCATCTGCTTCAACCGAAGTGGCGAATCCGAAATTAAAATCGCTTTCCAGAGTCAACCCGCCGGCAGCGCCACTGCGGGACGAGGTAATCGAAAGACGTGCGGAATTAAACGCGGTTCCATCATCGATGATCGTGGCGGAAGCAACTCCAGTGGCATTAATCTTTTCTGTAATGTCTTCAAGTGTATCAGTCGCTTCCACAGAAATTTCTGTGACCTGGCGACTGGTGACTCCCATCGTTCCCGATCCCTTAATTCCCAGGGTGGCGGCAACGGTACCGCTGGAAACTTCTTCCACTTTAACGTCAAAAGCGCTGCCGCCGGTACTTTCCACAATAAAGCCGTCACCGGTGTCGTTCAGCCGTGCTATGACCTGGGCACCGGCGGTGCCTGCAGCATCATTGATTTTTGTAAGCACGTCTCCGACGGTTTTCGTTGTTTCAGGATCAGAAAGGTTGACGTTGAAACTGACCCCGGCGCGGTCGGTGATGCGGATACTGCCCAGGGAAACGGCTGTCCCGTTTTTCCCGTAAGTTGACAGTGAGGTGTCCTGATTGATGTAACGTAAATCGAGGGAACCGGAATCAACAGTGTGTTTGGAGTCGGCCAGGAGCGTATCGATTTTCAGGAAGCTGGCCAGATTACCCGAGGTATCCTGGATTTCGATCGACGTTCCTGAAGCCGCGGAAGTGTCTTTAATCTGGATACCAGTTTTGGTGGCGTTGAGACTGGCCTCGATCTGAATGCTGCCGTTCGCATTGATGGCATCAATTACATCATCCAGTGTTTCGACACCTGTAAAATCAATAGTCGCATTTCCGCCTGCGCCATCTTCAAAATAAACCTGGCCGGCATTCAGGACGGGACCGCTGGCCGAGACGCCGCCATTTAAATTTCGCAGTAAAACCGAGTTCAGGCCTCCTGATAATGTACCTGTTATTGTGCCGCCCAGTCCTGTGGTCTCGATTCCCAGTTCACGGGCCGCCAGTGAGCCGTTCAAGGCGGTCACTTCAAACGTCGTGGCAACTCCACCGGTGTTGTCGGTCAGACTCAGTTTGCCAGCACTGGTAATTTCTGCAGTGACTATACCGCCATTAGAGGCATTATTATTGATCAGATCGACGACATCACCCAGTGATTGGGCTGAATCCAGATTGACATTGAAAGTCGATGCATCAGAGGCCGTGATCTGCAGATCTTCTAAACCACTGACAGTATTAATGCCGTTACCATCGTTGATCTGCGACAGGTTGAAATCGCTGGTGACGCGATAGACGGAATCGCCCGTTAATGTCGAGCCTGCGACAGATTGCAGTATTCCCAGGTCGGCGGCGGTTTTTCCCCCCGCGACTTCGGAGACTTTCAGGGTTCCGAGCCCGGAACTGGTATCGGTCAGCACGAGGTGGTCGTCTTCGATACTGGCAACAATGGAAGTGGCGGAACCGTTGATTTCATCGACCACATCCTGGATGTTGAGTGTTCTCGTCAGATCGATGACTTCGGTCTGACCGTCGCGGTCAGTGATGCGAATGCTGCCACGCTGGACTCCCAGGCCATTATTTAATTCTTCCAGCAGTTTCGATTCGTTCAGCTTTCCGCCTTGTGAAAGCGTGATGGTCGTTGCCGTTCCGATGGGAGTGGAGTCGGCATCGGCGAAGCCCTTCGAAACGACCTGATGGTTCGAAGCCAGACGCAGCCCCTGCAACTGGTAAGATGCGGCGGTGGCCGTACTGTTGGCGGCGACATTGAACTGGCTGGTGTCAGAACTGGTGGCCTGCAGGGTTTCAAAGGTACTTTTCAGACCCAGTTTCTTGACTGAATTGTTGAGGGTCAGCAGGTTGGCTTCGAGGGTTTTAATACCCCCTTCGGTTGCTTCAAAGGCAGAAGCGCGGTTCGCAAGTTTCACCAGGGCATTGCGTTGCACGCCGATGATCGCGTCCACAATCTCATTGATATTCAATCCGGTTGCCAGACCGACACCGGAACTGATGCCTGACATGTTACCAAGCCTGTTTCAAGATAAATTAGCTGAGAGTCCTCAGAAATCAGTCCGCGCATGCAGGACTGCTGCATCTAAGTATTTATCGGTTAGTTAAAGGTTGCTGCTTGAACGGAGTACCAGCTGGCACACTACCACCCTGGCTTCGGAGTCAGTTTCTGTGGATTATAGCGGCTGGGTGGTGTGGTTTATTCGATCACGGCGTAAGAAAGCGAAGTCGCAAACGGGAAACGTTTCAATCGCAGATTTGGCAGCCCGAGGGTTTCCATGGCTGCTAATGTTTCACCTGGAAATAGATCCATATTGAGTTCATCAAAGGCGATGATCGCCCCCTTAGGCATCCGGGGGATCAGCAGTTCCAGCGCGACTTTGGTCGGCTCATACAGATCGGCATCCAGGTGCAGCAGGGACACCACCAGGTGCTGATTCTTTTCCAGGTACGCCGGCAGAGTGGCACTGATATCTCCTTTGACCAGTTCGACTTTCGAAATATGATTCAGGTAACGAGTGGAATTATAAACCTGAATTGCTTTCTCCAGGTCTTCCATGGCGTTTTCTTCTGATTTAAACCCGCCCACTTCCAGGTGCTCGCTGGTACCCGTGGTGTCCTTTTCGCTCAATGAAGGGAAGCCCTCAAAGGTATCAAAGCCGATGATTTTGCGGAGATAGTTGACCGGTTCCAGGATCGCGCTGAATTGCGCCCATGCCATCAGGCTGGCACCGCGGTGCACGCCCAGTTCGACGATTGATCCATTGACTTCGAGTTGCTGTCGGAAAATTTCGTAGCGGGCCAGAAGTTTTGTAATGGACTGGCGGGAGACATACTTGGTAAACGCATCGAGTTTGTTCAGGTTCGAGCCGACGCTCGATTCCCAATATTCTTCGACCGCATTCAACGCATTCAGGTCACTGTTCGACTGATTTTGTGACTCGCCTACGTTTCCTTTTAACAGCCCTTTTTTTTCTGACATTTGAAATACGCTTTATTTATGATGTAGAAAGTGAAATCAGACAGGAAGTCGTGTGAAAATTCTGGTTATGATGCGGTTCGCTGCATGGCCCGTCTGGCATGTGTAATGTCTTTGATGCGCCAGCCATCTCTCAGAAACTGGGGATCTCGCAGATCACGATACCGCAGGTTTAAGACGAACCGGACATAATCAGACTGATTTTTGCAGGGTGTATGGGGGGTCAGGCTGTGAAACAACAGGACATCGCCGACTTCCAGGGCGGTCGGGACCACCCGATCATATTGCTGAACGACCTCGGGAGGCAGGGAATGCCACTTGGTGTTGATGCCATGGTCGTGTTCATCGTGGGCGACAGGCGCTTTCCGGTGCTCTCCCAGCGCGAGTGTCAGGCTTCCGTTATTCTGATCTGTTTTCTGCAGAGGTGCATAGAGGGTAATCGTAGAATAAGGGCCTTCGTTGTAATACCAGTCCTGATGCCAGGTGGCCAGGTGCCACTCAGCCTGGGGCATACTCATGAGAATAATGTAGCGATCATGGAGGGAGATTTCCGGTGAAAGCAGTGCTTCCAGGATCGCCAGTAATTTTGGATGTGCTCCCATGGTATGTAATGACGGCGCGGCATTCATGGAGTCATATAAAATACTCTGTGCGCCCGGGTGACTCGATTCGAGATCACGCAGGCGATCGCTGATTTGTGTGATCTCATTTTCGTTCTGCAGGCTGGCAGCACCGAAGTGAGTTTCCAGCAGCGAGAGTCGCCCCGACAGGTCTTTGCGCAGGGGGAGATACTCATCAGGCGAGAACAGCCCCTTTACCAGGATGGCACCCTCTTCTGTGTATTGATTTTTGAGTTTCTCTGTCAGTTCAAAACCGTCCCGGTGACAGTCCAGAGTGCACAATTGATTAAGGGGCAGCATGGTCTCCCTCCCTGGTTTATTTTGCTGATAGAGAGAATTATTCGCCGTAACCAAACTGCGTCACGAGCGGCTTAAAAAATCGGGTGACCATCGCCTGTTCAGACTGTGAAAGTCGTTCCCGCCATTTCCCGATGTGTAATGAGTGAACCGGTGCAGATTCTTCTGTATGCTCCGCATCGATTCGCAGTGCCTGGGATGAAGCCTGGGCGCTGTTGACGGTTGGTGAACCTGACAGCAGGTCCTTCATTTCCTCTGCGATGGCAGCGACGTCAGCCAGCTTGAGCAGGACACCCAGCTTGGTTGCCATCTGGAAAATCAGGCTTTCCGCATTACCTAGCAGATGTTCGTAGGGAATCACCATGATTCCAGGCAGGCAGAGAGCGTGATGAATTTCCTGATACGCGGCAACCGTCTGGTCAACAGCGTCTGCAAATGTCATGTCCCGGTATTCCATTTCGGCACACACGACATCACGGGGATCACGATAGTGATAAAAAGGACGTACTGCATCCTGCTGGGCGGCTGCAATCGCCTCTTGAGTTAAAAAATCAAACTGCAGGATCAACCGTTCCTCTACATCCATACTTCCAATTACCTGGTTCAGTTCTTCCATCGAGTTTGTTTTTTCCGAACGGAATTCAAAGCTTTGATGCTGCCAGATTTTCTGAAAGACGGCCTGTGACCAGTCGGTACCGGAATTGGGGATGCCAAAATTGAAAATAATCATAATAGTTCCTGTAAAAGGGTTGGCCCTGTAAAGCTGACAGAACGGAGCGGCGGTTTGCTTTACTTTATTTCTAATTCAGATCCAGCTCATTTGATTCCCGCTGACGATTTTTCTGCGAGAGAAATTGGGGGCGTGGTACCTGCTTTTCCGATGGTGACTCTGAACTACGGTAGGGATGTTGATCCTGAAAATAATCAATGAGTTTTCCCTGATATTCGATCAGGATTGTTTCGAAGGGGATTTGATTTCGTTGAATTTCCAGCACGATATCAGCGGCCCGCCATTGTGTGGCAATCAGAATGACATCGACTGGTTGTTCAACAAGCCCGTCACGGAACAGAATTTCCTGACCGGTGCCCGGGACGAATGTGCCCACTTTATTCATGTCTGAATCAACGACTGTCGGGAAACGTTGTTTGTCCAGCTTGTGTTGATTGATAAAGGCAGCTGCTTTTCCGGTGCCTCCCCAGATGGCAGTCCGCGTGCCGGATTCTGCCAGTTCATCAAATTGCACAGCAAGTTGTGTTGCTGACAGCCGTGCTTTTTCCTGAAAGGCAATTGCCTGCCGCGCCAGTTCAACCTGGTGACTCTGAGGCTGGAAGCTGGCGATTCCGTAAATGACTTCGTCATTATAACTGGTTTCAATCAGGTCGACGCTGGTGGCACAGCGTTTCAGTAAGCGTTCCAGTGATTGTGTCGTGAAGTGAGAATTATGTTCATAGAAGAAGTCCACAGTCCGGCCCGCTGCCAGCACACCATCAATACAGGGGACTTCTATAAACAGACTGGTTGCACATTCGGCCACATTGGCGGCAAAGGCCACTTCCTGGGCAAAGCCCAGCGGATTCATCAGGTGTTCAAAAACGTGACGACTGATGATGAGGTCCGGCTGCAGTTCAGACAGATGCAGCCCGGGCTCGAACAGCATTGTACGCGCTTCGATCAAGCCGTCTTCCGTTTCGATTTCTGCATTGGGATCAAAGCCAATGAATTTACCAGAAGGGATCTTTTTTGCCAGCGACCGCAACAGGTGTCCCTCGCCGCAACCAATTTCGACGACGGTGGGATTTTCCGGCAGTCTGACGGCAATCAGATCACAGACCTTCTGCAGGTGTTCGGACCAGATCGCACCTTTATTAAACATCAGGTTGGGTTTGTCTGAATAAGGGACCTTGGCATAATCGAAGGCGGCATTTGAGATATGACCACAGTCAACGCATCGCATAAAGTCATGCGGCAGTCGCTCCATTGCCTGAGCTTCTTCACTGCTCTGCGGCCAGGCCAGTGTGGTCAAGGGGAGTAATCCCCCATCGTAAAACTGGACTGCGATATGATAACCACAGGCGGGGCAAGTGTAATTCTGCATGGCAGAATTCAGGATTTTAATGTGATCAGCGTTTCCTGGCTGATTGATTGAAGCATCCATGCTGGGTTCCTTGCTGTTGTCCGAGCTGCTCAGACTGAGAAGTGGTTGATTGACAGGCTGCCGCGTGTTGCAGTGTTCTAAAGCGGAGACGAAAAATGTTTCCAATTCACGAATCGTGTTGATGTCTTCAAAGACCAGGTGGCTCTTGGAGAGGATCTTCAGGCGAAGCTGATCGCGGAATGTTTCATCAGAACCGATGCGACAGGCCAGTTCGATGTATTCATCAATGGAATTGACCACGCAGTCCTGCAGTCCCATTTTATTGTAGATCGCGAGCATGCCCCGGCCACGCATGTATTTTGCCGGCAGGGTGACAACCGGAGTGCCGATCGCCATTGACTGATAGGATGTGTTTCCCCCACCAAAGTGCAGCGGGTCGAGCAATACATCTGAGATATAAATCAGGTTCAAAAAGTCGGGAGTCGACATGCCCCGCAGGAAGAGAATCCGGTCTACCAGTTCCGGGAATGATTTTTTAAACCGGGTTACCAGCAGGTCTTTCCATTTTGAAGTCTGGTCCCGAATCATTACGATCCGGGCTTGCGAGTCCCGTTCGAGGATTCCTGCCAGGATCTGATCAAATTCGGGATGAATCTTAAACAGGGTCTGGGGGCAGGCGTAAACATGTTCGTCATCGGACAGACCGAAGGCTGCCCGGTTTTTGATTTTTTCCGGCAGAGCAGGGCGATAATAATAGGAAGGCAACGAGTCCAGCTGAACCAGTTGTTCAGAGTAGTGTTCCTGTGCGTCTTCCGGTTCAATAAGTTTACTGGAGATGAAATAATCAATGGTCTTCAGCCCGGTCGTGATGGGATGTCCCCAGGTCACGCATTGTACGGGAGCATGTCTGGTGGTCGCCAGTGAGAAGATAAACGGATCCATGCCGATGTCGGCATAGAAGAGTACATCCAGTTCCAGGCTCTGCAGGACTTGGCTGGCCTGGCGTAATTCGATTCCCAGAAAGACATATTCATCCGAATCACTGCGAATTTCCGTAGCAACGGCATCCATATATTTCGTCGGGGAAATCGTGATGACATGGTACTTTTCCCGGTCGAAATTCCGGATGATGCCTTTCATCAGAGAGCCGATGGTATGGTTGTAAAACAGACTGGAAATAAATCCGATACGAATTTTTCCATTCCGCTCGACCGTCGGTGCCTCGGGGTTCCAGCTGAGATCGTTTTTGACCCGATACAACTCTGCCATCCGTTCGATGATGGGGCGGTCATTGTAACCCTGATAGGCGAGGTAAAAGGTTCCCGGAGTTAATTTGATTGATGCGTCAATCTGAACTTTATCATCGTGCATCTCTTCAATGTTTTGAACGAATGTGTCGCGAACTTCCTGGATTTCATCCAGCGAGGCCGGAATGGGAGGCAGTAAGCTGGCCAGGGCGAGTCGATATTCCGGGAGGGGAGCCAGCTCGTATGCTTTTTCCAGAGCCTGTTTTGCTTCCGCAAACATACCCATAGACTGGTAGACGGTTGCCAGATTACTGTAGGAATGCAAATAGGTATCATCGAGTTCGACAGCCTGGAGAAAACTTTTGAGTGCTTTCTTGAATTGCTTCTTCTGATTCTGGATGTGTCCTTTGTAGTTCCAGAGCACTGCATTCTCGGGGTGAGTTACCAGGGCCTCTTCGACATGTTTTTCGACTTCATGATTACGCATCTGGCGCGAATAGAGATCGATCAGGTGCAGACGGGAAGGCAGATGGTCGGGTTCGAGGCCTGCCAGTGTTTCGAAATAACCGACAGCAGAACCGACTTTTCCCTGCTTGAGTCTGACGGATCCCATCCCGAACAATGAAGCTGTATTGGTCGGATCACTCTGATACAGTCGCTGGAAGATATCGTATGCCTGTCCATAATCGCCCAGCATGGCGACCAGGGATCCCAGGTGAAATGCGGCTCCCGGATGGTGAGGTTGTTTTTTCAAAACGTCCCGGAACACGATCATGGCCTCGTGGGTCTGCTTTGACGCTTCGAGGGCTTTACCCAGATGAAAACGGATATCGCAGTTTTCCGGCGCATACTTTAATGCTTCGTCAAAACAGGAGATGGCCGACTCGAAAGCCTCCTGTTCGGTATAAACAATTCCCAGATTATTCAGGACTTCCCAGTTTCTCGGTTCCAGAACGGCCGCTTTCCTCAGGACGGAAATCGCAGCTTCGTATTTCTCTTGTGCAGAAAGAAATACGGCGTAATTCTTCATGGTATCCAGATGATGGGGAGCCAGCTGTAAAGCGCGCTCATAGGCTGCTTCTGCCGATTCCGGAGCATCTGATTTTGCCAGTGCGTTGGCCAGATTGAATTGAGCAGTGTGGAGATCTGGTGACAACTGCACGAGCCGCTGACAGATCTGGATGGCTTCCTCGATCTCGTCGGTTTCCAGTAACAGGTTGCCGAGGTTGATCAGAACATCCGGATAGCCCGGTTTCAGTTCCAGCGCTTTTCGATAGGCTTTGATCGCCTGTTGTTTTTCACCCGTCAGCGCCAGGGTAATTGCCAGATTATAAGTGAAGGCGGCATTACGGGGTTCCAGTTCAATGGCGCGCTGGTAATTGGTAATCGCGTCTTCAAATTTTCCCAGGCCTTTACAGGCGGCACCGCGATTTGAAAAGAAAGCGCCTATGCCGTCGTTCTGGCTGATCGCCCGCGTGATGAAATCAATGGCTTTGGAAAACTGTTTCAGGTGCAGATAAACCACGCCTAGCAGGTGCAGGGCGTCAGCCTGACCGGGATCGTGTTGCAGCACTTCACGGTAGAGTTGCTCCGCCAGGGGGAGATTTCCCGCCTGGTGCTGTTGAACCGCAGTTCCCAATAGTTCCTTAAGTGAAGGCATGAGATTTTCTTTGAATCACGTTGGTGATTGAAAATATTTCAATCGGTGCTGAGCAAAACTGCCGGATACGGAATCCCAGACAGACTTTTCCGGTTATTCTGTTTGTATCGGCTGCGATGAGGGGAGAGATAAGTGGATTCTTCAGACAAGGGCAAATCAGGTGCAATCACGGTCTTTTGACTCAAGCTGGCATGTCAGGCTGGGGGGAGGTGGGGGGATAAATAAAAAACACTACCCACCAGAAGATGGATAGTGTTTTCATAATTTCAGTTGGTTACTGATTCAGCCGCGGATTAACCGAGGAGACTCAATACCTGCTGTGGGTTCTGGTTGGCAATCGAGAGAACCGAAATACCAGCCTGGTTCAAAATCTGAGCTTTGGTCATATTTGCGGTTTCGACAGCGAAGTCGGTGTCCACAATCTGGCTGCGTGCTTCAGAAATATTTTCCAGGGCAACACCCAGTGATGAGACGTTGGTTTCGATCACGTTCTTTTGAATCGCACCCAGACGACCACGGAGAGTCGAAACACGGTTGACGGCTTCTTCGATGATGTTCACCAGGTCAGAACCGGGAACCGAAGGACCGACGTCCAGCAGACTCTTACCACCACCCGAGCCGAGTTCGAACAATTTACCGGAAACACCACCCAGACGGGCTGTGTTGACGGCTTCGATTCCGATACCGACCTGACCAGCGGCTGATACGTCCTGTCCAATCTGGAACAGTGATCCACCACCGGTGATTGTCATGCTGGCAGTATTATTGGTTGTGTTCGCAGCAGCGGTGAAGGAGAACGAAGCATCCAACTGTTGAGACCGCAGGTTAGCCGTAAGTCCGGAACCCTGAGCGACCTGACCGTTGATACGGGCAACGATGTCCGAACCAATGGCACGCTTCAGCGAGTTGCCCGTGGCAATGGTATCGACGGTGTCAAACGTACCAGACAGCACGTTAACATCGACGAATTCATCTGCACCGTAGTTGGAAGCACTGAATGTCAGGTAGGCATTGGTACCACCAGCCAAAGCAGCAGCAGCTTCGGCTTCAACGACACCGGAACCGTCACCTTCCGCAGCGGTAGAAATCAGAGAGTTCACATCGGCGTTACCATCGAGCAGAGTTTTGATGGAGGCAGCGTCTGATGTAATAACACTTGAACCATCGGTCGCCAGACTGACGACAATCGTAATATCTGTATTCGTATTGCTGAAGGAAATGTTCGCAGCAGCACTGTTCGTAGCAGGGTCTACAAACTGTACGCGAATATTCTGTCCTGTATCACCCAGGATACTGTCTGAAGTACGGGCATCGGTAAATGTCAGGCCTGAGTTCGTCGCGTTGGCGTTAGCGAGGGTCAGGTTGCTGGCCACCTTGTTCGTCTTTGCGGCAGTGACACCAGTAATGTCGGTCACGCCGTTCACAGCATCTTTAACGTTGTCCAGAGTACTGGAGGCACCCAGGAAGAGCACCTGTGAACCGCTGGAACCGCCAATTTCAATTGTGGATGCCGATGCCAGGCCGCCATCAACGGCACTGTAATCCAGACTGGCCTGGGTGGCAGCTGTAACAATGGTGGCGTCAAGGGTGATGGAACTGCTGGAACCAAATACGGCTTCGTTTACCTGAAAGTCGGAGAGTTTTGCAGAGTCAACTGCAGAAGACTGAGTACGGAACGCTTTACTTCCGTCAATCAGTTTATCACCAGCAAAAGATGTATTGGCGGAAATTCGGTTGATGGCTGACAAAGCAGTATCGATCTGCAACTGGTTTGCAGCGATTTCGTCCTGGGACAATGCCCCTTTGTTCAAACCTTCCTGGACCAGACCACGTACCTGGTTTAACAGGTTAGTGACTTCGCCCAGAGCCGAGTCAGCAGTCGCGATTACGTTGCTGGCACGGTTACTGTTTTTAATGGATTGTTCAATAGCAGATACCTGAGATCGCAGAGTTTCGCTGGCGATCAGACCTGATGGATTATCTTTACCCGAGTTGATTTTCAAACCGGTTGACAATCGTGTCAGTGAGGTATCCAGAAGATTTGTAGATTTGTTTAAACTACGCAGACCTCTCAGCGAGGCAACGTTAGTATTAATTCGTGTCATGGCAAACAGCCTTTCTCACTTGTAAATAAAAGCTTCCCAAGGGATTAATGGGGGTTAGCTACTTATATGATTTAGGTTTCGAATGATGCTGAAACCACCCGAAGACATTAGTTTTTGATCCTGCCAAATCCGATAAATGTGAAATCAAAGCGATACATTCTGACAGGATTCCTCGAACTGATGTGGCTTATCTTTCCATAACAAAACCATTCCAGATTCAGCTGACGCAGTGAAGGTGCAGAGGGAAGCTGCGCATTCATGCTCATATTCTATCGGAATGTTACTTTAGGTAATCTGAGTGTCTTTGGTGTTTTTTTGAAAATAAACCGATCTCTCCGGTATCGCACTCGGGAAAGGACGAGTTGTAACTGTTATCCGTTCCTTCATCAAAAGTTCGGCTGTAACTCTATTAGCGTGGGAGAGGAAAGTGGGGATCGTTTCAGGTAAATGAATATTTATGTTAAGGCTGGCTGCAGGATCGTTTCTGTTTGCCTAACTGGACCCTGCCCGGGTTGCGGAACGCGCAACCGCAGCGTAACTGTTAAACTTTGCCGTGAGGTAAATTCCCCCTGGTATTTCTCCAGTTAGCGGCTCTCCCGTCTGTTCAATGAGACCGGCAGGCAGTACTGAGAGACCTGGTTGTGTTCTTCGCTTTAAAAGAAGGATCAATGGAAAGAAGAGACGAAGCAACCACGTAGACAGTGACCTCATCACTCTCCAGGCTGAGGAAAACTGCCACCCGAAATCAACGTACTGAAATTTCTCTGATTTCTCTTGTGAAGATACTTGTGCTGAATTTCAGAGCTGGAATCTACATCATATGAAGCCACGGGGAAGTGATGGAAGAGAAAACGTCCCCACTACTTTGACAGCCCAGGTTGTAAGAGCCCGGCTCTGATTCTGTCGTCATTTTAAATCAGAGTAATTGCTCCAGTGATGGAGCGGCTCTCGTTTGGATGTAATCTTGCCAGTTTTCCGGTATGTGTCATGTGCTTTGATCATCCAGAGAAGTAGACGCAGTCTGTATATTCCGAGTGCACGAGATTCGATTATTCTAGAGCGCATCACACTTAATCAAAGCGTCTCTCAATCTATTATACCAGGCCCAATTGACCCTGGAGACGCTACAGTAAAACTGGATACAGTTAGCTTCAAATCGTATTAGACCTGTTGCGGCTTCCTGCAGTGCACCTCTAAATGAATGGTATGCAGGCGGCTTCTTTGTAGAGGATTCCAACCGTATGCATTTTATGACTGCTATTGCAGAGTTATTGATTATGCGGGTTGATGATAATTGTTCTGATGAATGCTGGTCGTAACAAATGAACTCAGTGTTTGCGGAGTCTCATTTTTTCATGTGAAAAGTCAACGCTTATTGCTCAAGATCACTGATCGGCAATGACGATCCATCTTTCATATCTTGCCAAAAGCGAACATGCCACAGCAGGTGGTTGAATAAGCAGACAATTGAAGTCTCAACAGTTGATGGAATAAATATTACAGATCATATTGCACCTGCGCTGATCAGTTTCACTTTCAAGATGTATTCATCCTAAGAAGACCATATTCACGAATCGCATACCTTAGGGAGCAGCATCGCATGCCTTTGTGTCCCCAACACACTAGTCATCAGGTTAAAGAAGCCCACTCAAGATTAGGACGATCGCTTGTAAAAATCCAAACAACCCGTCACGCCTCAACAGTCGCATCAGAGAATGTCGCAACCATGTTTCAGGACTGGGAACAAAAGTGGTCACCGTCGCGAATTGATCGCCAGTCGCATTGAGTTGATCGAAACTCAGCTCAAAGCGTTGGAGCAGTCGGAATTGCCAATGCCGCAGTTTACGATTTTTGATGATCCGGGAGAGTAGCGGCTGCCCGGCCTGGAACAATGTCCTTTCAAAACCAACGCGGTCCCTGGAACAGAGACCGAAACACAAGCACCTGACAAAATCGACAATACCCTGGGATCAGGTCAGGACCGCAGTTGGTTAACCACTTTGCTGATTCGAATAATAGCTGCTTCGATTTCCTCGTTTGTATTGAGGAATGAAAGGCTTAAACGAACAGCAGAGCGATAGACGCGTTCCTCGCAGCCCATTGCCAGTAGTACGGGAGCCGGATCCCGTGAACCGCTGGCACAGGCGCTGCCCAGTGAGCAGGAGATGCCTGCCAGATCGAGTGAGATCAGCAGGGCTTCTCCATCCAGGCCGGGAAAGGAGATGTTGAGGGTATTGGGAAGCCGATGCGCTTGACTGCCATTAACCACCGCAGGCGAACAGAGTTCCTGCAGTCCCTCCTGCAGACGATCTCTGAGTGCAGCCATCTGACGTGAACGTTGCTCTTGTTCCTGGACAGCCGCCGCCAGGGCTTTTGCCAAGCCAGCCGCCAAGGCTACTGGTTCGGTTCCCGCCCGTTTGCCCCGCTCCTGATGGCCACCAGCGATTTGAGGCAGCAGGCGTGCTTCGGCTTTGACGATCAGAGCACCGATGCCGCGCGGACCATGAAATTTATGAGCCGCCAGACTGACAGCGGTTGCGCCGGACTCATCAAAATGAAACGGAATTTTCCCGATCGCCTGCACACAATCCAGATGTAGTGGGATCTGATGTTTCAGGCACAAGTCTGCCAGCGGGGCGATATCCTGAATCACGCCGGTCTCATTATGGGCCAGGAGGGCCGTGGCCAGTTGAACGTGTTCCCAGTTCAGCTCAGTGAGAGAACGGGTCTTTATTCTGCCTGCGTTGTCTAATGGCAGCTGAACCTGTTTGAGGCCTCGCGGTGCCAGGCGACGGATGGTATTGACGGTTGCCGGATGCTCGCCGGCCGGTAATACAATCTCTCCCGGGGAACCGGATAAGAATCCCTGAATCGCCAGGTTAATCGATTCCGTACCGCCGCTGGTAAAGATCACTTCCTGGGGATGCGCGCCCAGAAGCGACGCCAGTTGCTCGCGGGCATCTTCCAGTACTCGGCGCGCCTGGCGGCCATCGGCGTGTGCGCTGCCGGGATTGGCGTAGTGGGTTCGATACTGTTCTGCGACCAGGTCCACCACATCGTCCAGGGGGCGCGTGGTAGAATTGTTATCCAGAAAGATCCGTTGTGAAGCTGGTATCGACATGAGAGGTCAGTATTTTAAAATCGGTAGTCCGGGGAAACCGTTACCCTTTTGCGGCTTCTTTCGCCTGAGATTTAAGCTGGTTTGGAACATGTTCAATCAGCATGTCAATAATGTCGTCGGGAGCAAGTCCTTTGCTGTCGGCCTGAAAAGTTGTGACAATTCGATGTCTGAGAACGGCATGGGCGACTGATTTAATATCCTCGGTTGAAACATGGAAGCGGCCTTCCAGAATGGCCCGGGATTTGGCACCCAGAATCAGGAACTGACCGGCGCGCGGTCCTGCACCCCATGACAAGTATTCTTTGATGAATTTGGGAGCGGTTGCTTCACCCGGACGTGTGGCCCGTACCAGGTCCCGGGCATATACAAAGACATGCTCGGCGACGGGAACTTTACGGACGACTTCCTGCAGTGCCAGGATCTGGCGGCCTGTTAAAGCGGCTTCCAGTTCCGGTTTCTGATTACCGGTCGTCTGTTTGAGGATCATCAGCTCTTCCGCAGCAGAGGGATAATTTACGACCACGTTAAACATAAAACGGTCCAGCTGCGCTTCCGGCAGCGGATAAGTCCCTTCCTGCTCGATCGGGTTTTGTGTGGCCAGAACGAAAAACGGTTCCGGCAGACGATACGTGTTCGAACCCACGGTCACGTGGCGTTCCTGCATGGCTTCCAGCAGGGCGGCTTGAGTTTTGGGAGGGGTCCGGTTGATTTCATCGGCCAGTAGAACGTTAGTAAAAAGTGGCCCCTGCATAAACTGAAAGGATCGGTGCCCGGTTTCCGGATCGTCCTGCAGAACGTCGGTGCCTGTGATGTCGGAGGGCATCAGGTCCGGCGTAAACTGGATGCGCCGAAATGAGAGGTGCAGAATCTTGGCAATCGTACTGACCAGCAGCGTTTTCGCCAGTCCAGGCACACCGACCAGCAGACAGTGTCCCCGGCTGAACAGTGAAATGAGGATTTCATCCACCACTTCCGACTGACCGATGATGACTTTGCCAATTTCGTCGCGCATCAGCAGGTAAGCATTAGACAGACCGCGGATGGCCTGTGCTTCCAGATCACGTTGTGCCTCATCATCTTCCTGAACCATCAGATGCTCTTCATGGTCGGTCATAAACCCTGACTGCCTTTGCAACAAAAGTCCAAACTACTCGAAACGCTTCTTATTGTTTATACTGGTCAGCAGAACCGAATGGAAGGGGCCATTTTAGAGGAGTGGAAATCCCGACCGGCCTGGCTCTGAATCCTGTTCGTCAGTCAACATGTATTATGCTGATATTATCATCACTTCACCTTTAAAATGCGAGTCAGAACGTGCCCCAGCCCCCAGTATCGTATCTTGTATTTGATGTGGAAGCGATCGCCGATGGAGATCTGATTTCCCGTGTTCGTTATCCAGGCGAGGAATTAACCCCGGCTGAAGCCCTGTCCCGCTATCAGGCCGATCAGGTTGAAGCCACCGGTAGCGATTTCATCCCGTCTACCTATATGCTGCCGGTTTCTGTCGCGGTGGCAAAACTTTCTGAAGACTATCGGCTGCAGGATCTGACCGTACTGGATGCCCCGGATTTTCGGCCGCATGTCATCACCAGGAAATTCTGGCAGGGCTGGGTCCACTATGGTCAACCGACGTTAGTCACGTTTAATGGTCGTGGTTATGATCTGCCGGTTCTGGAACTGGCCGCCTATCGATATGGAATTTCACTGCCGGAATGGTTCAATGTGGACGCGCGCAGTTTTGATCAGTCCCGCAACCGTTATAACACCGGCGCTCATCTCGATCTGATGGATCTGTTTTCCAACTTTGGTGCCGCCCGCGTCACTGGCGGGTTGAACCTGCTGGCAAATCTGATCGGCAAACCTGGTAAAACCGGAATTGATGGTTCGCAGGTGCAGGCGATGTATGATTCCGGCAGAGTGGAAGAAGTCAACGATTACTGCCGATGTGATGTTCTGGATACCTATTTTGTTTTTCTCCGCTCCCGGGTCCTGGCGGGATTCCTGAGTATTAATGCTGAGCAGGAGATCGTCACGGAAGCTTACCGTTATCTGGAGCAGGAAGCAAAGTCCAACAAGGCGTATCAGCACTACCTGGAACACTGGGGCGACTGGGAACCGCCGAGCGAATAATTACTCGGTATAACTCACATCCATGCCTGACAGGAGAAACTGAACCACCTGCTGGTTTCTGGTTTCACTGATTTTAATCGGCAGTGATCGTGAGGTGTGGAATTCCAACTCGACAGACTGCCAGCCGGATTGAAGCTGATCTGGGTGTGGCTTCAGTTTCAGAGTAATAAATTTCGCTGCCACCGGTCCCGGCTCGTCTGTTGATAATTCGATGGTAAACGAGTCGATCACAAAAGTGCCCTGATCAACATTCATCAACCACGAGGACAGGTTTTGCATGGCCGACAGGTAAATCGCTCTTGCCGAGAGCTCTACCTCGTTCTGGCCCGCTTGCGCATCCAGCGATTTCTGCTGTTCGCTGCGTGGATAGAGGGTAATCCCGTTGGCGAGTTTGACCGAACCTATCCTGCGAGAGACAGTGACCCAGCGCTGCACCAGCTTTTCGATTTCCAGCAGCTCCGTTTCATTCTTATTACCGGAACTGGTCTGGGAAAAGGAGATGCGACGGATCGGATTTTCTGCTGCTGGTCTAAGGGGTGAACCCGCTTGCGGGAAAATCGCTTTAGCAACGGTTTGTGATACGAATTTTGGTTCCGGGGGGGCAGCAATGACAGCAGACTTGTGTACTTCATTTAACGCAGTTAATTCAACGGCTGCAAAACCCGAAAGTGATTTTGTCTTACCGGGCAGAAATGTTAATGCTTCGGGCAGCATGGAGCGGGTATTGATCTGCAGTTCAAAGGATCGACACAGATGCCGGGTCAGGGGGTCGCTGGGCGTCCCTTTGAGGGAGATCTGCGATTCGGTTTTTCTGAGGATCCGCCACTGGTATTCTGACAGTAATGTTTGAGCTGAGACGGGTTGTTGAAATTGGGAAATCAGTGTCAGCTCATGTCCGCTGAAATAAGCCTGATTCTGTTTTTTGAATTTTTCGACCGTGGACTGGGGGCCGATGGGTGACAGAAAGCTGGAAGCAGCCGCCCATTGCGTCAAAATCTGCCTTGAATCACTCTGGTTGTCCTGGCCAGCCGTTTGAGTGACTTTTGCTTTCACCAGTGTCGCAGGGGGATTTTCAGCCGCCAGCGGTGTGACTGCCAGCAGTGTCAGCAGGATCGAATTAGGATTCAGAAAAGGATGACGGCGCATCACAGGACTCACTCTGAAATGGGAAGCAGAAATAGCCCTCACCTGGAATGGAAATTCAACGATGAGATGCCGGAATGATGGGGCTGGAAATGTAGCAGAAAGCAGGATTTGAGAAAACGGCAATCTTCAGACGGAAAAGCGGTTGCAGGTTTGTTCGGGACGGATGCTTTAAGCGCAGTCTGACCAGAGGTTTAAGTGAAAAAGAAGCGATTGCCTGTCAGGAACTACTGGAGTGAGTTCTGTTTCTTTTCGAGAGTCTGAACCAGGGTTTTGAAAGCGGGGAGTGCCTGTAATTCACTGAGATCCGGATCCTTTTGCATCCACTCCACATCTTGAAATCCCACTTCGGAAGCCTTGCTCAGATGCTGGATCGCTGTATCCTGATACTCCTTGATGGTTTTCTGGACGTCAGGTGTTTTTTTCTGATCCTTCAGATTGATCAACGCCCGTCCGTAGACGCAGGCAACGTTGTAGTGAAACAGGCCATCCTCTTTGAAGTTTTCCAACTGTTCTTTGACGAACGAAATGGCTTTCTCTTCCTGGTGATTATAGACCATGCAGATCGCCAGTCCGGTAATCGCCTGCGAACTTTTATTGTCTATCTCAAAAGCCCGTTGAAAATCCTTCTGAGCTGCCTGCCAGTCCATCCGCTGTAAATTCATATGACCGCGTCCGGTATAGGCATCCAGGTAACGATCATTTTTCTGAATCATCTGATCATACGTGTGCAACGCATTTTCCCATTGCTCGGCTTCGGTATAAATCTGGGCTTTGGTGAGATAGGGCTGCATCTCACCGGGGCTGGTTTTGATCGCGGCGTCACAGGCGGCAATCGCATTCTCCAGTTGGGATAGCTGTTGATAGGTATTGGCTTTCGTCAGATAGGCATAGATCACATACCGGGGATCTCGCTTCAGGCTGTTTTCTTTTAAGATGTCATCACAAACGGCGAGAATCTGGTGATCGCGTTTGAGTTTACGGAGTACGGTATTTTTGCTGATATAGGCTTTGATCTGACCGGGATTGACCTGGATGGCCTGGTCATAGGTTTTCAGGGCTTCGTCGGGCCGTTTCAGGGAGAGCTGGAGATCGGCTTTGAAATCGTACAGATTCATATAGCGCGGGTTCGCCTGGATGGCGCCATCGTAGGCTTCCAGCGCTTTTTCGTTTTGATTGTGTTTCGAATAATGCGAAGCCAGCATCACATAAGCGAAATGATCGAGCGGCGCGATTTCAATCGCTTTGTGAAACTGCTGCAGCGCTTCTTCCGATTGTGACAGGTTGCTGTAGATCATCCCTTTCGAGACATATAACCGCGCGTGCATGCCATCGATTGCCAGTCCCTGGTCTGCGGTTTTGAGGGCTTCTTCATATTTCTGCATTGCATTCTGAACGTTGACGATACCCTGATAGGCGGGTACGAGCAGGGAATCGATGCTGAGGGCCGTCTGATACTCTTCCAGCGCTGCCTCGTATTGTTTTCGACTCTGCTCCATATCCCCCTTTTTCACGTACTGGTTAGCCGGCGAACGCGAATAAATATCATTCAGCGCATTGGCAGCGGCTCGTTTTTTCTCATCGTGTTCTCCTTCAAAACGGGCAGCCATGATGGTCTGTCGCGCCTCGGGGGTTCCTATGGAAACCAGCGATGCATAGATGTCATTCCAGGTAGAAGGCTGATCGGTTTTGCGTAAGGTTTTCTGTAATATTTTTACTGCTTCAATCGAACCGGAAGCCCGTAAGCTTTTGATGGCCCCACTCACGACCTGCAAGTCACTGTCATGCAATGCCTGCTCTACGAGTTCGAAATAGTGAGGCGAGTCGACTTTCTGCAGAGCGGACAGGATGAGCTGTTTTTCCTGGGAGTTCACCTGGGGATACACTTTAAGGAAACCGGTTTCCAAAGTCTGATCACCGATGGAAGCCAGGGTATTAATTATGGCGATCCGTGATCCGGAATCGAGTTTCAGGTTTTCCAGGTGGTGAAACAGCAGGGGGATGGCACGCGGATCTTTCAGTCGATCAAGAAATGCCAGCATGGTCTGGGTTGGTGGCGTCTGTTCCAGCTGTGAGAGTACATAATTTAATGCCAGTGTTTCACTCTGGTTGTCTTTCTGTTGAATCAGTTCCTGGAAGGCGACTTCGCGTATTTCCGGATTGGAAGACTTGAGGCCTGCCGTCAGTATTTCAATGAGTCGCGGGTGACCGTTGAGGACCAGTGCTTTGATCGCCGCTTTGCGGAGTTCCAGATTGTCGCTGGAGACGAATTCATAGATGGCATCACCCCATTGCGGACGCGGGCTTTGTGCGATAATGCCGATCATTGTTTTCTGGGAAGCCGGGGGGCTTTCCTGCAGCAGTTTCAATAGAACCTCCTGGCCCCGGGCAAACCGGGATTCTGCCAGGCTGGCAATAGCGACTTCCGACTGCGGACCGACCGTTTTCGCAACCTGGGTCAATCGTTCATAGGCACGAGGGTCTCCCAGATAACGTAAAGCGAATAAGGCTGCCTGTTGCACTAGAGGGTCCGGATCTGATGTGAGTTCCAGGATCAGCGGCAGCTCTTCACTGGTCAGCTGTCGTCCGCCACTGATGAGTGCCGCAATTTTTACTGCCGGTGGTCCTGTCCGGATCTGTTCCGCTACTTTTTCCCGTGTCAGTGCACTCATGGCACTGTCGAGTGCAGCATGAATGGCGGATGCTTCTGTCTCATGTGTGACCTGGCCTTTGTTATATCCAAGAAAAGTCACTTTTGTGTCTTTGAATATCTCTCCAGAGAGGTGCATTTCCGAGATCATGTTGGGAAAGGCGGGGAAGGGAGAGTTCACCATGGCATTCACCCCCACCTGATTCGCAGCGCGGGAGAGCCAGGTTTTGAGGGAGGAGTCGATCTGTGTATCTGCATCCGGAAAATGCAGGACGAAGCGTTTGATATTCCGGGTCGTCAGCTGATCTACTGCCTGGATCAGGCTTCCAATATTGATCGAATTCAACTCACCAGTCACTGTCAGTTCTGCCAGACACTGGCTGGGGCCCAGTAATTTAACCGCATAATTCAGTTTACCAAGTTCGAAGCGGTTCACATTCAGCGTCAGAACTTGATCATTGACCGAGACCTGGAAATCAATTTCCGGTATGCGGGGCGCCGGGGGTAAGTCAGTGAGTATAATCCACAGACTGTCCTGCTGTCCGGCCGGTATGATGACTTCGTCGCGGAAATTTAAACTATTGAGTCGCAGGGTGCGTTTTCCCAACTGGACAGTCTGGTAATTCAGATTGGAAGGCAAAGTCCGGGTGGGAACCTGCTGGCCATCTACCTCAGCTTTAATCTGGCTGCGGCTCAGTTTCAGGGGCTGCGCGCTCTGATTAATCAAAACCAGTCGAGTCAGGAAAAACTGCATCCCATCAGCCGCGTTCTGTTGAGCCACGCCCCTGATGGAATCCTCAAGTACAATGAAGGCATCGGACTGCGCTGTCACGGCAGGCTGATGTGCAGACGGCTTGTTGCCAGCCTTGAGGCGGGCTTCAATGTCCTTAAGCAGTTGCAGACTCTGGGTGCTGGTCTGAGGACTTTCGGAAGAGGTCTGCTGTGTTGTTTTTCGCTGAGCTTCCGCCTGGGAGTAGGCCTGGGCGGGAAGCAGGGTGAAGAGTGTCAGACACGCCAGCAGACAGATTCGAATTGTCATCCCGTTTCTCCCGACATTCAATCAGACAAGTACTTTTCCGGCCCGGATTTCAATCCAGGTTTTGATTTCCGATTCCGGTGGCAGCACCCGGAGACCGGTTTCTACATCAGCGCTGAGCAGATTGATGGCATTTGTCACACACGTGTATGGCTCCAGGCAGACGCAATCTCGGTCAGGCGGGGTAAAGACAACCAGTTCAGAGAAAATGGCATCATAGTCCTGGGTGACGACGAGCCCCGCTTTTTCATCCATGATCAGGCATTCGTACTGGTCGGTTTCTTCAGGCATGCCGGTGAGGATATCATCTGCCTGCAACTGATCCAGCCAGATCCCTTCGCGCAGGTCATGTGATTTTCCGATCGACTTTTTCACACCGACGGGAACACAGTTTTCCAGCACCCATTCTTCACTGGCCGGGGCTTCCACCAGGCAATGTTTCTTTTCGCTGTTTTGAGAGAGGGGAACTTTAAAGTAAGGATGTGTACCCAGCCCCCAGGGAATCGAAGTTGTACCCGGATTTCCCACGCGGATTTCCGCTCGTAACGCGGTCCCTTTGACTTCATAACGGACTTCAATGAAGATATCGCCGGGCCAGTATTGCAGCCGGTGTTTCCCGTCAATACTCAATTGAAACTGGCCTGTCACAGAAGACTCTTCCTGCGAAATGACCCGCCAGGGCAGGTCCAGGCAGAAGCCGTGAATCGCGTTGCCGGTTTTGTCGTAGTAGGTTTTGTCAGCAGGGAGTTCGTATGTGACACCATCCCACTGAAACTGCCCATGGGCGATGCGGTTCGGGAAGGGGAACAGAATGGGAATCCCCCCACTGCTGGGACGCTGATTCCCTGACGCGAAATCAGGATGCGCGTCGATGACATCGACCGGCTGACCATCTACCATTGCCTGGAATTCAAAGCAGTTGAAACCCAGTTCGGGCAGAATTTTAGCGAAGGAGCCAGTCTCCGGATCTTTAATCTGAATGGGCGTCATGCGAGGGGATACTTTTCATCAGTGGGATTAACAGGTCGGTCTAGAGTTCAGTCAGCAGTATTCTTCAGTTCCACTCGGGGTGTGCCGTCTCTTGAGGCAGAAAACGTCGTTCCGCCATGGCACGTTCCAGCAGGGTGTCCCAGATATCATAAGGGTCGATTTCAAAGATGTCTTCCGTCATGGCCGGGGTATAGAGCCAGTCCATCCGATTTATTTCGGATTCCAGCTGCAAAGGTGCCCAGCCGGCACAACCGAAAAAGATCCGAAAATCCAGATTCGGATCGCCTTCGGAGATGCGCCAGATCACCTGTTCGAAGATCTCAGGGCTGCTGCCCATGAATAAATCCGGGACGATCGCCTCGGTTGGTTTTTCAAGATCCCCGGCGTTATGCAGGGCAAACATACCGTTCGGCTCGACAGGCCCGCCCATAAATACCATGTCTTCCAGTTTGGGCATGTCAAAATAGCGGGATAACGCATTTGTAATCGAAAAGGAAGAAGGGCGATTGACAATCAGACCGGTCGCTCCCAGTTCGTTATGTTCTACAATCAGCACAACGGATCGATAAAAATTGAGATCATTCAGCTTTCGGGACGCGATTAAAAAATGCCCCTTCAAAGATTTCAGCATAAAGCGAATCACTCTCCTTTGGTTTGTCGTTCCAGGAATAAAAAAAGGAATAACTGCACAAAAAGTATTATATCTGGACAAAAGCCGAAAAAACAGAGTTAGATTTTCAGAACCGAAGCGCCCTTCCTGTAAGGCTTATCATGGGGATTTTACGGATCAGTTCAATTCCGAGGTAGCTCTCTTTTCTGGAGACCAAAATATTCAATTTTCAGTATTTCAAGTTGAACGGATGTTGGCTATTCTGGTAGGTGATGTCCACTGGCGGATTTTCAAATAAATCATAAGCGTTCCGATCCTCATTTTATTACATGGGCCAGTTACAATGAAGACGACAAAAACACAATTTGCTGTATTGTGGGCAATGCTATGTTCATTGATATTCTCACAACCGGTATCAGCAGAAGAGAGCTACGAACGTTTTGCCGTGCGTAGTTGGACTTATCGCGATGGAACTGAGGCGACCGGGAAGCTGATTACTGTAACTGGTCCGACCGCCACTCTCAGCCTGGATGGTCAGGGAACGGTGCGTGTTCCACTGGAAAAATTAAGTGTTAAAGATCTGAACTGGATCTACGAATATCACAAGCGAAAAAAACTGTTAAGTTTTCTGCCACCGGAATATCGAAAACCACAAACAGAAGTGGTGACGAAGGAGGAGCCCGACAGTTCTCCGACTGCGAAACCGGCGCCTGCACAACCTGACTCCGAACCGTCTCCGACGAAGTCCGCAGCAGAAACGATGCCGGCGGAGACAGAACAAAACGTTGCTGAAAAAGAATCATATAAACCATTTACACTCCGCGAATTCGTGTTGAAAGACGGAACCCGCTATTCCGCCAAACTGCTTTCGGTGAGCCCACAAGGAAAAGTCACACTGCTGAAGGATGGCGGCGGTTCTATCCAGGTGGCGTTGGATGATCTCATTGAAAAAGACGTGGAATGGATCATCAGGTATCACAGCCACAATAATCTGGTTTCTCTGCTTCCTGAAGATTTGAAAGCCAAAGCAGCTGAACTGGGAGCGAAAACCGAGCCTGCAGATGTTCCCGCCAAAATGGAAGCGGGCTCTGAAATGAAGGATACCACCGGATTGGCGAAAGCCGACGAGGATGCGGACATCGAAAAAGCAGATACGGAAATTGATCCCAAACTGGTTGCCGCTTTGAATGACTATCGTGTCTGGACGGACAAGCAGGGGCAGAAGTCAGAAGTGAAGTTTACCCGGGTCAATGGTCGTGAAGTGATTTTCGTAGGCAAACTGACAGGGTTTATTAATGTCCATATTGGAAAGCTGATCCCCGAAGATCTGCAACTGCTGCGGGATGCTTTGAAAATGCATGGTCGATTTGATGAAATTCCACTGGCCTATCGTGAGGATCCCGATCCCAATCTGTCACCCACCCGGTTGAAACAGTTCATGCAGCTCAATTTTCAACGTAAGTGGACCGATTTGACCGGCAATTCGGTCGCTGCCTCTTATGTTAAAATGGAAGATGGAAATGTCACCCTGTTGATCACAAAAACCGGAATGGTTCAGGAATTTCCCTATCAGAATTTCAGTGCTGAAGATCAGATCTATGTACAGGAACGTCTGGGCAAAGAAATTCCGGGAAACTTCTTTCCTGAAGTGACTGAGGTGACACTCACCCCGGAGGAACGGGAAAAAGGGTTTTACGTATTTACCGATTTAAATCAGCGAAAGCTGAAAGGAAAGTTTGTTCGCCTGGCTTATGGTGAATCAGTGGCTGTCCTGAATACCGGTAAGAAAGAAGAGCTGTTCATTACCGAATTCTTCAGTGCCCCTGATATGAGCCTGATCAAGCCGCACAGGCAGAAACAGACCGATCAACTGGCCATGAACGGGGGGGGGAATCCAGGGTTTCCCGGACAGATGGGAATGCGCGGCGGCAATCCGTTTCCAAATAATTTCCCAGGCGGTGACCCTGGTATGAATATGCCTGCAGAACCTTCTGGAATGAACACTCCAGGCATGCCTGTCATGAAATATGATCTTCGGTGCAGTTTCTGCGATAAAACACATGTTTCAGAATCACCATTTATGAAACAGTGCCCCCACTGCGGGGGTAAATCAGGCGAAATGATTTACAAGTGCGGCAAGTGTGGTCAGAAATTCCGATCACCGGGAGGCGGGCTTACCGCGCCTTGTCCCCATTGTAACCAGGGCAGGCAGCAGCAGGTTGCCGCCAACAATAACAGGAGCCCCTTCCCAGCTTCATCCAGCAACGGATGGTCAAACAATTCCGATTCCAGTAATGAGGAGGCGGGTTCCTCAGCTCGGTCTGGCGGTTCTGCTTATCGCTCGGGACGCGCGATGGGCAAAGTATTTGCCTGGATTCTGATGTTTGTCGGCTTCATCGCCGGTGCCATGAAACTGCGAGGTTAAAATAAAAACGCGGGTAGATCATAAAAGATTTACCCGCGTTTTTTTATCTGGTTTTAGATGCTTCGTAGCGAAAATCAGGGTCGTTCATTCAAAACAGGCAGCTGTTTTGAGGTCTGCATCTGTTGTGCTTCATCGGGAGCGACATAGTCACTATGACAGGATGCTTTATCCTGTTCGCCCGTCATTTCCTTTTTGACCTTTGATGCCAGCTTGTGAATCTCGTCCGGGCTGAGTACGCCGCGCTTCTCCAGAATTTCCTGTTGCTCGGCTGTCAGCGGCAGAGATTTTTTCGCTTTGTCCCAGGCATAGTCTTCTGATTTACCTGACATGAATTCCTGAATTTCCTTGGAGATGCGAACGCTACACCAGTCATGTCCACACATCGCACAGAAGTCGGTATCCACATCCAGGTCTTCGTCATGTAAAGCCCGTGCGGTATCAGGGTCAAAGCTCAGCTCGAAATGTTTTTCCCAGTTGAGGGCAGCCCGGGCTTCGGTAAGATCATCGTCCCGGTCCCGGGTTCCAGGGATGCCCAACGCCACATCAGCTGCGTGGGCGGCGATCTTGTAGGCGATACAGCCCTGCTTGACGTCGTCTTTCTTAGGCAGACCCAGGTGCTCTTTCGGAGTCACGTAGCAGAGCATGCTCGCACCATGGTAGCCGGCTGCGGTGGCGCCGATACAGCTGGTGATATGGTCGTAGCCGGGGAAGATGTCTGTGACCAAGGGACCCAGCACATAAAAAGGAGCTCCGTGACAGAGAGTCCTCTGAAGTTTCATGTTGAATTCGATCTGGTCGAAGGAAATATGCCCGGGTCCTTCGATCATGACCTGCACCCCTTTTTTCCAGGCACGTTCGGTCAATTCACCCAGGACACACAGTTCTGCCAGCTGTGCACGGTCTGAGCCATCTGCCAGTCCGCCCGGACGCA
Source organism: Gimesia sp. (assembly GCA_002706765.1). Taxonomy (GTDB): domain Bacteria; phylum Planctomycetota; class Planctomycetia; order Planctomycetales; family Planctomycetaceae; genus Gimesia. Next base: position 7,779 of record PAJV01000014.1, on the reverse strand, counting down.
AGCCGTCACCGATCGAGAAACTGACATCGTATTCCCGCATGATTTCGCAGATTTCATCCCAGAGTTCATACATAGGGTTCTGCTGTTTGTTGTGGAGCATCCATTTTGCCAGCAGTGAACCGCCGCGGCTGACAATTCCAATCAGACGCTGGGCAACAAGTGAGAGGTGTTCCTGCAGCACGCCGGCGTGAATCGTGAAATAGTCGACACCCTGTTTGGCCTGATGTCGGAGCATCTGCAGAATGCTGGCATGATCCAGGTCTTCCAGTCGACGGGCAATGATCATGGAATAAATGGGAACCGTACCAATGGGAACCGAGCTGTTCTGGATAATCGCCTGTCGACAGCCGTCGATATCGCCACCGGTGGAAAGGTCCATCACGGTGTCGGCACCCCACTGTTGTGCCCATTTGAGCTTTTCGATTTCTTCATCCGTACCCGAGGACACAGGTGAAGCACCCATGTTCGCATTGACTTTGGTCTTGGAGGCCCGACCGATGGCCATGGGATCGAGTTGATATCCCAAATGCACTTTGTTGGCAGGGATAATCATCCGGCCGGAAGCAATTTCGTCTCGAATCTGTTCGGCGAGCAGATGGGGTTCCCGCTCGGCGACCCGTTCCATTTCCGGTGTGACTGTTCCACAGCGGGCAAATTCCAGTTGCGTGACAGGCAGAAAGTCAGCCGGGGGCGTCCAGGCATCCGCGGTTTCATAATTTTCTTCAAAACCCGGTTTCAGTTCCCAGCCTGCGGGCATGAAATCCCAGGCCGTTTTTTCTGAGGGGGCGGGCATGCCCGGTGTGTCGGGAGATGAGAACGTTAACGCTCCTTTTGCTCCGGGAGCAATCTGTGGCGGATTTGCGAAACTCCCCGGATTGGTCTGATTCGGACGTGTCGAGGGGTTTCCACCAATGGGTGGCAGTGAGTACAGCAAGTCGTTCGCAGAGGAGGAGTTTGTCATGTGTAAAAGCATCCTTATTAAGTGTGATGCGGTGAATCGAGTCGATTTGTCGCCGGGTTGTGTTTTAAAGCATCCGGATTCAGGAAGTATCTCTTAGGACTGCGATAGCACCCGGATGAGAATTCTTGTCTCTATAGTAGTGACCTGAGTGCTTTTTTCAAACTCATTAGATGCTTACTCTCTGTGGTTTCCCATTGAATGTCCCATTGGTTATGATCTGCACATCATTAAAAAAGCAGTGACAGGCTACCTCTTTGTGACAAAAAAGAGGGAATTGAAAATATTCTGAATCGATCAGGTTAAGGGAAACCATGCAGTACGATGTTTATGGCGTAGGTAACGCATTAGTTGATATTCAGGCACGCGTCTCCGATGCCACACTCCAGAAACTCGGTTTTGCCAAGGGGATCATGACCCTGGTGGATGAAGATATCCAGCAAAAGGTTCTCGGGGAACTGGATGGTGCCCCGATTTCCCAATGTGCCGGCGGTTCAGCCGCCAATACGATTCTCGGAATTGCAGATTTCGGTGGCAAGGCGGCCTACGCAGGTAAAGTGGGCAGCGACATGCTGGGAGAATTCGACCTCGCAGACATGCGAAAGCTGGGAGTCACAATTGAAGTACCTCCTGCAGCCGAGGGACAGACGGGCACCTGTGTGGTCCTTATTACTGACGATGCCCAACGGACGATGCTCACGAATCTGGGCGTCTCAGCCACGTTGAGCGTGGATGATATCAATGAAGAACATATCAAACAGTCAAAATATGTGTACGTCGAAGGCTATCTGTTTACCGGAGAAACACAGAAACGCGCCGCCTACCACGCGATTGAGCTGGCCAAAAAGCATGGTGTCAAAGTGGCATTTACCGTTTCCGATCCCTTTCTGATCAACCTGTTCCGGGATGAATTTCAGGAGTTGATCGAAGGCCCCGTGGATTTGCTGTTCTGTAATCTGGAAGAAGCCCGCAGCCTGACTGGCAAACACGATGCCGTTGATTGTGCGCAGGTGATCCACAACCATGTCCCCAATCTGGCATTAACGCTCGGCGGCGATGGTTCGATTTTGATGCACGAAGGGCGCGTCATTCCCATTGAGGGTGTGGAAGTGAAAGCCGTCGATACCACAGGTGCCGGTGACATGTACGCTGCCGGGATCCTGTACGGAATCACCAACGGTTTGAGCTGGCATCAGGCGGGCCATCTGGCTTCGCATGCCGCTGCCCGGATCGTCTCGCAACTGGGCGCCCGCTTGAAAAAGCCGTTTACTCAGGATGAAATTCAGGAACTGTTAAACTGAAATGAAGCACAGCAATTACCCCCTCTTCGTACGACGCGACCTGGACGGTTTTTTCGCTTTAATGATCGATAACCTGGTCCAGCTTCTGCTCATCGTTGCCTTGTGCGGCTTATGTGGTATCTCTGCTGACTCCGATTTGTTGCTGCAATATATTCTACCTGGGGCTGCTTTAAGTATTCTGTTCGGGAATGTTTTTTACGCGTGGCAGGCGCATCAACTTGCGAAACGTGAAAATCGCAGCGATGTCTGTGCACTGCCTTACGGCATCAACACGCCTTCACTGCTGGTGTATATCTTTTTTGTGATGGTGCCCGTCTACCAGCGGACCAACAGTGCGGAAGCCGCCTGGCAGATGGGACTGCTGGCCTGCTTTGGCAGCGGCGTGATTGAGTTCGCGGGTGCCTTCATTGCCGATCGGGTTCGCCGGGTTACACCACGCGCGGCACTGCTCTCGACACTCGCAGGGATTGCGATCGGCTTTATCTCGATGACATTTGTCCTGAAGATTTATCAACGCCCGATGATCGCAATGCTGCCGGCTGCGGTTGTGTTGTTGACACTGTTTTCACATAAGAAGCTGCCTGTTCCGATTCCCGGCGGATTGCTGGCCATTATCGTCGGGACCATCTGTGCCTGGGTTTTACCGGAAGTGATTCCGCAACTGCTGCAGGGATCGCCCATGAGTGCCGATGCGATCAAAACCGCCTGGGGACAAGCGGGCTGGTATCCTCCCCACTTCGCAGGGGGTGCCTTATGGGAGCTGTTGAAACAACCCGGCGAATGGGTCGGGTACATGTCGGTTATTTTCCCGATGGGACTCTTCAATGTGATCGGCAGTATGCAGAATATTGAATCCGCCGAAGCAGCCGGCGACAGCTATCCTGCGAAACCGGCGATGATGGCCAATGGAGTGGGAACGATAATGGCTTCGTTACTGGGCAGCTGCTTTCCCACAACCATTTATATTGGACATCCGGGCTGGAAAGAAATGGGGTCGCGGGCCGGGTATTCCACACTGAATGGAATCTTTTTTATGCTGATCTGCCTGACTGGAACCACGGGGGTCATCAGCAAGATCATTCCCCTGGAAGCAGGCGTGGCCATTGTGCTCTGGATCGGGATGGTAATTACCGCGCAGGCCTTTACCGCTTCTCCGGGCAGACATGCCCCTGCGGTGGCGCTGGGCTTATTCCCGGCAATCGCTGCCTGGGGCGCGACGATCATGCAGGGCACGCTGCTGGTGGGTGGGGGTAAAACCCTGCAGGATGTTTTATCGACGAATCTGTTTACCGAGGTGAATGGCTTTCTGGTGCACGGCCTGGTCGTGATGGAGCGGGGCTTTATTTTTACCTGCATGATTCTGGCGGCGATCTGTGCCTGTCTGATTGACGGGAAATATCGCGCAGCGGCACTCTGGTCTGGAATCGCTGCTCTGTTCGCTTTTCTGGGACTGACAAGTGCCTATGAAGTCATTAATAACGACATTCATTTCCGCCTGGCATTTACCGCCGACAATGTGGACGGATTCACATTTCATGCGACGGGCGTCGGGATCGGCTATTTGTTATTCGCTGCCACATTTCTGATACTGGGTGGCTGCAAAGACGAACCAGCGTCTCAGAAAGCCGAAGAACCAGATCCGAAACCGGATGTCAGCCACTGAATCCTGTGGTTACTGTTTCGTCGGCGCTTCATAAATCCGCACGTTACGAAACTGACTTTCCGCCCGGGCGATCACATCTTCATCTGCCAGAAAGTGCAGATAGCGCTGTTTACCAGTCAGATAACGGCCCACACGAATGCGGAATCGTTTCCAGTCAGTTCCCGAATAAGTATTGAACTGCTGGCCGATGCCGGGACGAACTTCATAGCCGAAGATCTGGAACACATAATTATCTTTGTCATAGTGATCGTCCGAATCGAAGCCGAAGCCGTGAATCTGGCCTTCATGGGAAGAACGGAAATCAAATTCAATGACGGTGTTCGGCGTGATCTCTTTATTGATCTCCACCTTTTTCCAGGCATTCCCCCACAGGCGAATTCCTTTGCCCTGTTCGATTACCTGGTAGTCAGTGGGCAATTCGTATTGACCATCCTGAAAGCTGTAAGGCTGAATCTGTTGTGCGGCGAAATCGAGGGCGGGGATATCACCCGGCGGATCCGCGACAGCAAACTGATCCCGCGTGGGGAATTGACTCTGGTCGGCCAACTGCCGAGTGACTTCCTGGCCAGCGCTGTCAAACAGAATCGCCTGTCCTGCGGAAACGACCAGTTCGTCTGTGGTTTCCGGTGTCTGATCCTGTTTCATATTGGAGTCTGGTTTTTCCTGGGAATGCGTAATCGAGACGCTGCCTGAAAACACGTGAAGTTCTGTCTGTTCATCGTCATTGACAGACAGCCCGAAGCTGGCAGATTCAGAGAGGAGTGTCAGCTTTGCGGTTGTCAGTGTGAATTCATGATCGCGCGCACTGCCGACGACGGCCAGCCGCCCCGTTTTCAGATACGCGCGGTTATCGGAATTGATTCCGAGTTCCGCCGGGCCTTCCAGCGCGATGGTTGTTCCACTTAAAAAGTCAATCAGTGCGCGTCCCGACTTGAGTTTCAGCCAGCCGGGAACCAGTGGTTTGCTCACATCCTGAGTCCACTCGGTCCGTTCCCAGACCGGTTGATGTTCTTCGATAATCATGGCCGCAGGTACGCCATCACTGGAGTCGAGGCGTGTCACAGCGCGGGCCGGTGTGCTGTCCATCAGCAGCAGGACGGTGAGAAACAGGCAGGCCACGACGGTCGTCGCGAGTGCATAGCGCATCATGGTTAACTGCTTGCGTGCTGATACCACGCCAGGGTCGACAGCGGGAGCGACTGTGTCGCGCTCAGGAGTCAGACAGAAGAGTTCGGGGAGAGGCTCGGTCTGGCCCTGTTCCCATTGCAGGAGGGAATCGGTATTCATCATTTCCAGATAAAGTTCGCGGGCCGCTTCATCGGTTTCCAGCCGTTTCAGGAAACGCTGGTTTTCCTCATCCGTCAAAATGCCATCCAGAAAGGCGGAGATGATTTCCTGAGTATTGTTCTGTGTTTCTTCAGGATTTGGCTTCTGGCTCATGACTTATATTTCTCCCTGCTCACCGGCAAGTGTTTTCTGAACGCACTCTTGTAATAACTGTCGAATACGGTAAAGCGTCTGTGACACGGCACCGACAGAACGCCCCTGCGCCTCCGCGATTGATTGTACCGAGCCACCCGAGGCATACCGCAGTTGAATCAGGTTACGGCTCTGTTCCGGCAGTTTGGAAACGCAACGTGCAAGTACCCGCTGCAGATCCTGGGCGCCTGCCAGTTTTTCTTCATTCTGTTTCGCCAGCATTTCTACCAGCTCTACATTAAACACCATCGAATCACGTTTATTATCGCGATAATAGGCCAGAACCTGAAAGTAGGCGACTTTGCAGGCCCAGGCGACAAAATTGCTGCCTGCTTCAAATTCTTCTGAACGACGCCACAGTACGAGATTCGTTTCCTGCAGAACATCCTGAACCGCCTGGGAGTCAGGCAGCAGTGAACGAATATAAGCATAAAGCTTGCTCTGGTGGGCAGTTAGAAGTTGAACAAAATTTTCAAGCTCTGCGGGTTTCAAGACGACGCCGATCCTTACGGTCCCCACTGCCGACCAGTCGACAGCGTAATGATTCTCTACAGTAATATACCAGAAAATCCGAAATCTCACAGAATCAGATTTTTCCTGACAAAAAAACATAAATCGATGAATCTCGATATGATTTCACGTGAGATCGGACAGCCGTTCGGTATATTTTAAGAGACCAGGGTTTTCGCTGATGTGACATTCTCGCGTACACTATTGGTTGTCGGGTCAGGAATACCTGTATTTCGCTAAACACGCCTGCTGTGAACTTTTTTTCCAGAATCAGATAACGGAATGGCCTGCTGTGAACCAGAACCAAGTGACTCAATGTGTTCATTCTTTTTTGCTGGCGGCATTTGCTCTGTTTTTCTTGCAGAACCTTTCATCAGCAGATCAACGACCGTCAGAAATCGAGGCGGAAAAACCGAAAGCTTCTATCAGTTACCGGGATTTAATTCTCTCACATAAACCCGCGGCTTTTTGGGACTTTCAACAACGCGATCACGATGGTTTCAGGAGTCTGGTTCAAAAACAACCAGTTCCCGCTCTGATCCGTGGCAGTCTGGACGATGCTGCCGCCGGACCTCGTCCCGCGGAATTTCCTTTGTTTACCGCCAATAATCAGGCCGCCGCTTTCGAGCCTGGTCAAGGATTTTTACGGGTCGTGGATCCAGGTGAAAAGAGCGATCTCGATTTCGCCGCCGGGGACGCCATTACTCTGGAGGCGTGGATCAATCCGAAATCCACGAAGTCCGGACAATATTACTACATCATCGGGAAAGGCCGTACAAATCGCAAAGGAGTTGCCCGGGACAATCAGAATTACAGTTTGAGGCTGACCGGCTCGGAAATCAGTTTTCTGTTTTGTACTCAGCCGGAAAAGAAAGGCGAGAAACCCACCTACCACCGCTGGACTTCTTCGGGAGGGGGAATCAGTACCCATAGCTGGCATCATGTGGCTGTCACTTATCTCTTCGGAAAAAAGAACAGCCTGAAAGCATACATTGATGGACACGCTGTTTCCGGAAAATGGGATGCAGGCGGTGATACCGCGCGGGCGCCTGTCGTCGACAATGATGAAGTCTGGATTGGCTCCTCGATGGGCGGGGCCGCAAGCAGTTCCTTTAACGGGCAACTCGATGAAGTGGCCGTGTATCGAAGTGCATTGACTGCCGACCAGGTGGCTTCCCACTTTCAACATGTTCTCCCCGGCCCACAGATTGACTGGACCATGATTCCCGCGAATCGTGTCCAGGTTGATATTCTGGAAGGGATTCCCAATCAGAAGTCCTGGTCTTTTCGTCCTCCGCGTCTGGCAGCATCATTTACACAACCGCATTTCGCGCTCATCGAAATTCCCAACCGCTATTCATCGCGAGGTATCAAAGTCGATCGACCTGATCCGTTTCTGGTCCGCGCCCTGTCACATGTGGTGATTCCCAAGGGTAAAAAGCGAATCCTGGTTCGAGCCCGCAATGCCTCGCGATTGTATATCGATGAAAAACTGGTGGCTGAGACCGGTTTCCATAATATTTCCAGTTCGGCTCACGGACACGTCTACGAGGTGGATCGCAGCCTGTCTCCTGATATCCGACCGCTGCATCGCGGTGACCAGGAACAGGTCATCGAATTTATCGGCGACGGGAAACCGCATCGTGTTCGCTTCGAAATGATCGTCGGCGGGTTTCGGCATCGCCCTGATTTTGGTGAGACCGGCGTATTTATCGGCGAGCCGGAAGGTGATTTTCAGCTGCTGACACCCGGCGATGAAACCATCATGTTGACAGATGCAGACTGGCTGCCTTTCGAACGCGAATATCGTTACAGCCTGATCGCAGTCAATGCAGAACGCCGTCGTGCCGCATCAGAGAAAGAAGATC
>PAJV01000013.1 GCA_002706765.1 Gimesia sp. | reverse complement strand
CAAGTCATTCAATAATGCGGTTCAGTCGCCGGTTCCTCTCAAAGAAAAGCATCTCGCGATGCCCATTGACTGACCGTGTATTTCGTGAGACGGTTACCAACTATCTGCGTTAGTTCCTGATTGAATTCGGCTATAGAAGCATCGGAGACTTCATAACGAAACGGTATGAGTCAACAACAATTAGGTAGATCAAACTCAGCGATTCGATCTGAGAAAAGTGAAATCACTTAATCCCCGATTATACTAAATGCGAGATAATGATAAATATTTTGGCTTGAGAGTGATTTTTGTACGTAGCCAACCTTCATAAGACCTGGTACAGGTTTTTAAGGCAGGTCAAGGTCTATTTTTTCAAGGATAATAACCGCTGATTGTTTAGGGAATAGCGATCAGTTCGTCTTCTTTCTCCTCAAGAGCCCTTCGAGCGAAATTGATATGATCTTCGTCCTTATTCAAATGCATTTTGGACAAGAAAACATCGAACATATCCTTTAACCATTTTTTTTCTGATTCAGAATTAGTCTTTGCTTTTCGTTTAAATGATACTCTGTAAATACAACCGCTATTTTTTCCTATCAAAATAGACATATCCGGAGTAGAGAACTCATTTGTTTCTTCTGCAGAGTCATCAAGATATTTAAACTCAACTACAATACGATTATCAACTTGATCAAAATGGCTTCGTATCGCTTCCGGAATATCAAATGGGGATAAATCAAATGAAATATCTACACCATTCTGAGTAGCGTGTGTAGGTTTACTTAACCGTTCAATATCTAAGTCTATCCATTCAGACATAGGAGCAACCTCACCCTTCAAAGATTCCATAACGACGCAGTTCTCTGTTCAACGTACTTAACTCAGCTCGAAATTTTTTTTCGCTCGTATCAATACATGAATATCCGTTAGAACTATCCATTACTAAAACACCCCAACATTCTTTTTTCTCATTCCTAATTATAACTCCAAGGATCGATGTGGGGCATGTTTTTCCCTTTTTTAAACGCTGCCAAACTGATTTTACTGAGGTATTAGTATTTCTTGCATAATCTTTGACTTTTCTATCTAACTTATCGTATTCATCTGCTTTAGCTGATGAGACTTTTAACAATTTTATGGTTTTTAACCATAAGCGACTGATAAGTCCGACGTATTTATCCCCATTTAGATCTGGCAATTTATTTTCTTCACTTCCCACCCGATACGCCCCACTCCTCCATGCCTGACCAGCTATTCCTTCAGAATTCTGCGCAGCATCTGGGGCTAGAAACACAGTTGCTCCATCTTGAGTAATATGACCGGATCTATAAATGACACATAACCAACCGGACCACGGTCCTAGCCAATATCCCCAAGGATTTAATAATTTTTTAAATGGCCAAACCCAAAACTTAAAGTCAACATGCTTAAAAAGAGTTACCCGATTGTGATCAACGGCTGTATTTTGGGGAAGTTCCGGGAAACAAACCTGCCTAAACTTGTCAAGTAAATCCGAAATGTGTCTATCAATTATTCGTTGTTCAGGAGTTTTTTCTCTTAAAGACCATCGAAATAAACGAGACATTGCCAAAAGTAAAACGGAAATGATTAAAACCTGTGGTGCTTTATCTTGTATCCAATCTACAGGCTTATAAAAAAGAGAATTAGTATTCAGTCGACTTAAGTCTATATCAAGAATATAGCCAACTGCCCCCATGGCAACGATAGAAACCCAATCTATCCACTTCAATACAGACCTGAATATGCTTCTCACTTAGCACCAGAAATAACGATAAATTCTTATAGGTACGACATTTAGGAATCTGAAATTACTAACATGTTAATGCATAACATGGTGGCATTGTTCACATTTATACTATCGCTTTCTGCAGTACATTCAAGTTAATTTCAAGAAATTGGGGGCTCAGAAAGTAGACCTGAAGAGAATTAACACAAACGTCTATAATTCGATCATACTTGATCCAAATATTATTACGCCGATCAATAGTTTTTCTTACTAATATAAGCACTTCACGCGATCCGCGAGTCATCGACGGGGATCAGCTTGGGGATCGGGATCTGCAGACCCACGACGCCGCCATGTTTTTTCTGCAGGGTGGAGAAGCGGCATTTGAGGAATGCATACAGCTCGGGGGGCGGGTTCAGTTTCAGATACTGTTTTACCAGCACCGCCATGTGGGCGTCATACTCTTTCTGGCTGTGGGAGTGCACGTGGTAATGGCCTTCCAGGCGGCGGATGTCGCCGTCGAAGGCGGGGCTGATGTGATACAGCTCGTGGACCACGGTGATCAGCTTTTCCTCAAACGAATGATTCAGAAAACGGGGCAGGTAAAATGTGAGGATGTACAACATCTCTTCCTGGTCCTGGTAGATCCGTTGCACCGTCCATTTCCGACCGTAGCGGGTCGTCTGCAGATCGCCGTTCTCGAACCGGAGGGGCGTTAATTTTGCCTGCATGCCATAAGGCACGTTGCGGCGGGCCTGGGCGAACGCGATGGCGATGCGGTCCATGTTGACATGATGAAATTCAGGCAACCGACGCGAAATGTCACGGCACAGATGATACATGGCGTGACTGAAATTAAACGGCTTCTTCGTTGACATGCTGCGACAGAATCCTTTCCGCTACAACTTCACAACAACGTAAGACTGGTTCATGGTCCTGGTTCACTTTGCAAACGCGATGCAGACGAGACTGTATCCAGTTTTATTGTAACGTCTACAGGGCCACTTGAAGCGAGTATCATAAATTGAGAAACGCTATCGCAAAGTGTGTTGCGCTCCAGCCTGGCTGTGTGTCCGGTACGTAAAAAAAGCTAAGAGTATTTTCGATCATTGGAAATACTCTTAGCCTGTCAATATTAGCGAGAACTCGCAGTTCAGCAAAGCCGAATATTGCGGGTCGCAGCTTATGCGTCTTTTTTCTCGTCGTCTTCAGAAGATTCATCAGCCGCTTCCGCACTGGCTTCTGGAGCTTCATCAGCGGCGGCAGTTTCTTCTGCTTCGGTTTCAGCAGCTGGTTCTTCGCTGGCTGTTTCGTCGACAGGGGCTTCTTCGGTGGCGGTTTCAGTATCGCTATCGAGTGTGGCACTGCGTTTGGTCGGTTTGACGCGATCGCGTTCGCCTACGAATTCGATGATGGCCTGCTCGCCGGCATCACCCAGACGAACGGTGGCCAGTCGCACGATGCGGGTGTAACCGCCGGTCCGCTCTTCGAAGCGTTCTGACAGTTCGTTGAACAGGATGTCAACGGCTTCATTGTCTCGCAGGTCAGCAAAAGCCCGACGACGGTAGGTCAAAGCGGGAGCCATTGCCTGGTTCCACTGATTCCACTGTTCTGATTCACGCCAGGTCTTCCACTCGCTGGAATTTTTATCAGCATCAGTTGCATACTGAGCTGCATTTTCCAGATGAGGCTGGGCCTTCTTGCCAAGTGTGATCAGCTTTTCCATGAAAGGGCGCAACTCTTTGGCTTTCTGCACGGTCGTGGTAATACGACCAGAAACCTTTGGTGCGTTTTCAGCTTCCTCATCAATCCGGACGGTTTTAATGAGGCTCACCGCCATATTGCGGAACATAGCTTTACGGTGTGATGCATTGCGGCCTAATTTTCGGCCTCTCATTCGGTGTCGCATGACTTAACTCTGAATTATTCTGATTGCTGAGAGTAAAAGACTCGTGGATTCAATTTCGACAACGCGAAAATCAAATGGTGATTAACGCGATTGCGATGAGGAGCTGGGAATCTTCATTCCCAGACGCAGGCCAATCTGGTTCAGTCTTTCACGAACTTCAACCAGGGTGGTTTCCCCAAAGTTACGAACATGTAATAAATGATCTTCTGATTTTCCCACCAGGTCGCGGACGGTGTTAATGCCTTCCGATTCCAGGCAGTTGGTCGCACGCACAGACAGGTTCAGCTCGGCCAGACTCTGGTTGAGTTTTTCTTCCAGTTCCAGGTCGATGGGAGCATAACCGGTCGTATCCAGCATTCCCTTGAGACCACCTTCGGGCGGCATTTCCGGGCCGGGCTCGCGGTAGGTAATAAAGGGATTGAGGTGCTTGCGGAGAATCTTGGAGGCTTCCACCAGAGCCATGTCAGGCTTGACGGTTCCGTTGGTCCAGATTTCCAGGATCAGTTTGTCGTAGTTGGTACGCTGACCAACACGGGTATCTTCAATTTTGTAACGCACGCGCACAACAGGCGAGAATGTGGCATCCAGGGGGATCACGCCGACTTCTGAATCATGCTGCGAGTGTTCTGAGGCGGGGGAGTATCCGCGTCCGTTCTCGATGGTCAGTTCCATGTTCAGGGGAACATCATCGGTCATCGTGGCAATCACCAGGTCCTTATTGATGACTTCCACCTGATCGTCGGTGATGACATCAGCGCCCGTTACAACACCCCGCTCATGCCTTTCAATTCGCAGAGTCTTGGAAGTGGAACTGGAATTCTTGACGATCAGCGATTTCAGGTTCAGACAGATCTCGGTGATATCTTCAACCACACCGGGGATCGTGGTAAATTCGTGCTGCACACCCTGGATTTTCACGCGGGTTACCGAGCTGCCTTCCAGGCTGGAAAGCAGGATTCGTCGCAGACTGTTGGCAATGGTTGCACCGAATCCACGCTCAAATGGTTCGGCTACAAACATACCATAAGTTGATGTCATTGACTCCCGATCAGGGATGACACGGCTTGGTAATTCCAGTCCTCGCCAACGGATTCGCATTGAAATAATCTCCAAAGAACACAGTCAATAGAACATGATGTTAAATCGATGTTCCAGTTATTTTAAATCTATATGTGTTGCGGCTGCCGGGGCGGCTCGCAGTGTCACCAGAAGTCCTGGTTCAGACACGTCGTTTTTTCGGGGGACGACAGCCATTGTGTGGCAGCGGGGTAATATCTTCGATCGCACGGATCGAGATGCCTGCTGTCTGCAAACCGGTGATGGCACTTTCCCGTCCGGAACCTGGTCCCTTGACGCGAATTTCCATTTCTTTCACACCGAACTTGGATGCTTTTTCGGCACAGATTTCCGCGGCCCGCTGGGCAGCAAACGGAGTACTCTTGCGGCTGCCTTTGAACCCGGAAGTTCCTGCAGTGGCCCAGCAGAGTACGTCGCCGTTTAAATCGGTAATCGTAACGGTGGTGTTGTTAAACGTTGCTTTGATGTAAGCAATCGCTTTTGTGATGTGACGTTTCACTTTTTTTCGTTTGACTTTAGCCACTCTGCTACTCCTGATGTTTCTGTCAGCTTGGATTCAGAAACTGATACTCATGATTTGTGATGTTTTAATCTCAGGTCGCCGCAACTGACAACGACCTCGGTCTGATCTTGTTCTTCTCTCGACACAGCCTACAGAACCCGGGGGATTCAAAGGCCTAGTGGCGGGCATCCTTAACACCCTTTTTACCGGCAACGGTTTTCTTACCACCTTTGCGGGTACGGGCGTTGGTTTGTGTATTCTGTCCGCGAACCGGCAGTCCACGACGGTGACGAATGCCACGATAAGACTGAATGTCTCGCAGTCGAGCAATATCCTGGGTTGTGGCACGACGCAACTGACCCTCGACGGAATAATCGGTATCCAGCATATTCACGATCCGGCTCAACTCATCGTCGGTCAGATCTTTGGCTTTCAACTGAGGATTGATATTTAATTTGTGGCAGATATCAAGCGCGGTCACCTTGCCGATACCATACAGGTATGTCAGGGAAACATAAACGGGCTTGTCGTTCGGAATATCAACACCGAGGATACGTGGCATTTTTAGTTCACTCCGCTGGATTTAAAAAACTGAAGTCAAATCAATGAAACTGAATTCGAGACGATTAACCCTGACGCTGCTTATGGCGCGGGTTGGAAGAGCAGATCACATACACGCGCCCTTTTCGCCGAATGACTTTACAGTTTTCACAAATCCGCTTAACACTGGCTCGGACTTTCATCGTACTACGACTTCTCTATCTAACTTTGGTTCACGATATAATCGAGATGACAAGAGGCGAAAACCGGGGTTCCGCTGAATGTAACTCGTGTAAATTTAATTAATTGCGCTCATAAAATGAGCAAACTCCGGCTTCGTATCAAACCTGAACAATTTCCGAAGCGGAGCGAATCAGGAAATTATAAACGCCGCGAACGTGAATCGACAAGCGAAACGCACCTTTTTTGGTGAATTTCGCCATGACTCACCCGTTTAACCTTTACAGATCGCTCTCAAGTAATCCTGAATAGTTTCGCATCACCAGATGGCTGTCAATTTTATTGACCAGGTCCAGCACCACGGAAACCACAATCAGTAATCCGGTTCCACCGTAAAAACTCGCCACCAGGAAGTCGACCCCTAACCAGGTGGATACCAGGGTCGGAATAATGGCAACCAGTGACAGGAACGCGGCACCCACGTAGGTAATACGCACCATCACCTGCTCCAGGTAGGCGGCAGTTCGTGCCCCGGGACGATATCCGGGAATAAACGAACCATAATCTTTCAGGTTTTCTGCCATATCTTTGGGATTAAAGGTAATCGCCGTCCAGAAGTAGCAGAAGAAGTAAATCAAGACCACATAAGACATTGTGTAAACAAAACCACGACTCATCGGCTGGAATGCTTCATCGAGCATCGCCCAGAATTCAGAAGTGGAAAAGTACTGGCTTAAGCCATGGAATAGAAAGTAAGGGAACATCAGCAGGCTGGAAGCGAAGATGATGGGCATTACACCAGCCTGATTGACGCGTAAGGGCAGTGACTGTCGCTGACCACCAGAAACCCGGCGTCCACGCACGTGCTTGGCAGATTGAATCGGAATACGACGCTGCCCCTGGGTAATGGCAATCACCCAGACCACCACAAAGACGAACACCAGTGCCAGAATCAATAACCGGTCAATCCCGGTATCGGTTCCCAGGGCAATCCCCTTCTCAAAGGCTGGCTCAATCAGGCTCCACCCAGCTTGAGGCATCCGGGCCAGGATCCCTGCCATAATCAGCAGACTGATCCCGTTTCCAATCCCGTAAGCATCGATCTGCTCACCGATCCACATCAGGAACACGGTCCCTGTGGTCATCGTGATGGTAGCCACGATCTGGTAATACAAACCCTGGTAACCATCCAGGATCAGGCTGTTTCCGGAGCCAAAGCCACCGGCCAGCGTTCTGATCCAGAAAAAGCTCTGCACCAGACAGATCACAACAGTGGCATAACGTGTATATTCATTAATCTTCTTCCGGCCCGCTTCTCCTTCTTTCTGGAGTCGCTCGAGGGGTGGATAGACCGTGCCCATCAACTGGAAGATAATCGAAGCAGAGATATAAGGCATAATGCCCAGACCAAAGATGGTACTCTGGCCGATATTCGAAGCGGAAAACAGGGAAATGACCTGGATAACCTGTCCGATGCCACCCTGCTGGCCCTGTAAATCAGCGAGTGTTTCCGAAAGCTGGGCCTGATTGATGAAAGGCAGGGCGATCCAGAACCCCATCCGGTAGATGGCCAGCAGTCCCAGCGTCAGAACAATTTTTGTACGTAGCTCGGGAATTTTGAACAGAACTAATAATTTACCGAGCATAAGTAGCGATCCTTTGTGTCATAATTCAGCAGGTATTGATTTAAGCTTTGCCTGGGATTTTAGCGAATCCTGAACAAAAGGGGAATCGTATTCTTAGCTGCTGAGATCAAGTCCTTGAATGAAATTACTTATGACAAAACGCGACTGACAGTTCCGCCAGCTGCCTGAATCTTGGATTCAGCAGAAGCAGAGAACAGGTGTGCGGAGACGTTAAGTTTTTTGGTCAGGTCTCCGTTCCCTAGGATTTTCACCTGATCGAAACGACCTTTGGCCAGACCTTTCGCAGCCAGCACTTCGGGAGTGATTTCAGTCCCGTTTTCAAATGCCAGCTCCAAAGCAGCCACATTCACCACGGCAACTTTTTTCGCGAACTGCTTGTTGTTAAAACCCCGTTTCGCAACACGCATTGCTAAAGGAGTCTGTCCCCCTTCAAAGCTGACGCGGCGCGAGGAACCGGAGCGGCTGCCATAACCGTTTTCACCACGGCTGGAAGTCTTGCCATGTCCTGAACCAGGACCACGGCCGACGCGTTTTTTCTTTTTATTCTTCTGTATGCCGCGATGGACGTCATCAATAATCATTAGACTTCAACTCCTCTCAAACGTGCAATATCATCCCGGGTTCGCAGTTTTGAGAGTCCATCAATGGTGGCTTTCACAACATTGATTGGATTATTGGAACCACGACTTTTTGTATAAATATCAGTAATACCGGCTGCTTCAACGACGGCACGAACTCCGGCACCGGCGATAATACCTGTACCAGGACGGGCGGGTAACAGCAGCACACGGGCAGAACCGAAACGGCCGACCACTTCATGAGGCACGGTATTATCTACAATATTCGATTTCACCATGCTGCGGTTGGCCTGCTTGACGGCTTTGTCAACAGCCAGCGGTACTTCGATCGCTTTACCATATCCCCAGCCTACACGACCTTCTTTATCGCCGACAACAACCAGAGCAGTGAAACTGAATCGACGTCCCCCCTTGACCACGCAGGCACAACGGCGGATTTGAATGACGGTTTCTGGTGTTTGCTTTGTACCTTCTTTTGACACGGTATCTTCTCCAACCCGTATTGAGTGTTGTCTCTGTTAAAAATCGAGTCCTGCTTTGCGGGCAGAATCAGCCAGGGCAGCAACACGCCCGTGGTAACGGTAAGGGCCACGATCGAAGGCGACTTCTTTAATCCCCTTTTCGATGGCTCGTTCGCCAATCAGCTTACCTACTTTTTCCGCAGCGGCAATGTTACCGCCATTCTTAATCTCACCGGCCAGACTTTTGTCTTGCGTGCTGGCAGAGACCAGTGTCACACCAGCTGTATCATCAATCAGCTGCGCGTAAATATGATTATTGCTTCGATAAACAGATAACCGTATACGTCCTGTTTTACGAACCGTATTGCGAATGCGGAACGAACGTCGTTGCTTCTGTTTTTTCAGTGTTTTTTCTAGTTTCATTTTACCGTCATCTTTTCAAAAACAGTATCACCTGTAACTCAGGCCGCGGACTGTCTGTTTAAACAGGCAGGCGAAGACTGCTAGTTAGCAAATGCCTTACCAGCTTTACGCCGTACATATTCACCTTCATAACGAATCCCTTTACCTTTGTAAGGTTCAGGAGGACGTACGCTACGAATATTTGCTGCAAACTGACCGACAGCATGCTTGTCTGCACTGGTCAAGACAATATTGGTACTGTTGGGAAGCTCACAGATCACACCCTGGGGCACTTCCAGTACGATTGTATTGGCAAACCCGACCTGCAGGCTCAGTTTGTTGCCATTCAGGGACGCCTGGTAACCCACACCCTGAATTTCCAGCTTCCGTACAAACGGAGTTTCCACGCCCTGAACCATGTTGGCAACCAGCGCCCGGGTCAGACCATGCAGGGCACGGCTTTGACGGGCGTCATCAGGACGGGTCACATTGATTTCATTCGTTTCCGAATCAAGTTCAACCTTCATTGAGGGATGAAATGTAAAGGACAGATCACCATGTTTTCCCTTGACGGAAATCGAGGCGCTGTCAACTTTGACTTCCACTCCAGCAGGAACAGGAACTGGCTTTTTACCGATTCGAGACATAACTTCAAATTCCAGTTAAATTAAAGGCGGCTGAACAGAATTCGTCCGCCTGGATAAACATCTATATTACCAGATGGTGCAGAGTAATTCGCCGCCTACACCCTGTTGTTTCGCTTCACGATTGCTCAATACACCCTTGCTGGTCGAGAGAATGCTCACGCCCAGTCCCTGCAGCACTTCCGGCATGGAACGCAGGTCCTGGTAGTTCCGTCGACCGGGTTTACTTTCACGGTAAATCTTCTGAATTACACGTTCCCCGTTGGGACCATATTTCAGATTCACCCGCAGAATGTTCTGAGGACTGTTTTCGATTTGTTCAAAGTCCCAGATGTACCCTTCCCGCTGCAAGGCACCTGCAATGGCAACCTTGATTTTGGAAGCAGGAATATCAACATAAGGCCGTTCAATCTGCAGTGCATTACGAATTCGTGTCAGCATGTCTGCAATAGGGTCTGTCATCATTAGCTGGCTACCCTCACTATTATTCTCCGACAATCTACCATTCAGGTGGTACTGTTCTGTTATTACTTGTATAGACGATTCTAAACGGTTTTTTTACGAAACGGCATTCCGAGTTCTTCTAACAGCAGAAAACCTTCTTCGTTGTTAGAAGCCGTGGTGACGATCGTAATGTTCATCCCCTGTGTATTTTTCACGGAATCCGGATCGATTTCCAGGAAGACCAGCGATTCATTCAGGCCCAGGCTGTAGTTTCCATTACCATCGAAGGCTTTGGGATTGATTCCACGAAAGTCGCGTACACGAGGCAGAGCCAGTGAAATCAGACGTTCGAGGAATTCATACATCCGGTTCCCACGCAGAGTCACCCGGCAGCCGATTTCCTGACCTTCGCGAAGTTTGAAACCAGCGACGGACTGACGGGCACGGGTAATCTGTGATTTCTGTCCGGCCAGCAGTGTCATGTGGTCTGCGGCTTCGGTCAGACGTTTCCGGTCCTGATTGGCGGCACCGATCCCCATGCTGATCACCACTTTTTCAATCTGTGGCAGTGAATGCACGTTGGTGCGGCCCAGTTTTTCTTTCAGGGCAGGAACAATCTCTTCACGATATTGTTTTAATAATGTTGGTATTGCCATTGTTTTGCTTCAGACTGACCGAACTCGCGGAACAATCTTCCTTACTGAAAACTACAAAATCTGATTATTGTTTCTGATATTTTGCCTTCGCAGGACTGATCGTTCCCAGCGATGCACTACACTTCTTACAGAATCGTTCCTTGCTGCCGTCATCTGCATAGCGATAACCAACACGGGCTGCTGAACTGCAGGCTTCACAATAAAACTTCACGTTCGAAACATCGATCGGCATTTCCACTTCCAGGCGTCCCCCTTGAGGACTCTTGGGATGGCCACGTTTCACGTGTTTGAAAACACGATTTACATTTTCCACGGTCAGCTTTTTACCGCCGTCAACTACCTGTAATACTTTCCGGGGAGTATCGCCTGCATCTGCTCCCGTGATTACAATCACTGAATCGCCACGTCGTATCTTCATTCTCAGACTACCTCGTTTGCCAGGCTAATAATTTTCATATATTTGCGTTCGCGAAGCTCTCGAGCCACAGCGCCAAAAATACGTGTTCCCCGAGGATTCCCCTCGCCATCGATCAAAACCATTGCATTCCGGTCGAACCGCACGTAACTGCCGTCATCGCGACGACAGGGGTACCTGGTTCGAACAATCACGCCACGTAATACCTGACCTTTTTTAATGTTACTGCCAGCCAGAGTTTTCTGGATGCTGACGACAATCACGTCGCCGACTTCAGCAGTTCGACGCCCGGTACCGCCCAGCACTTTAATGCAGCGCGCAACCTTGGCACCCGAATTATCACATACATCCAGATCGGTTTGCATCTGAATCATGGCTTTGCCTGTTCCTTATCAACCAAAAGATGAGGTCTACCTGATCTTTGTCTTTGTACTATTAAATGAATCCGAAATCGCAGTCAGACTGAGATGAATCAGTCCTGTTTTTTCTCGACAACCCGGATCAGATCCCAACGCTTTGTTTTGGAGCGGGGTCGACTTTCGATGATTTCGACAGTGTCCCCTTCCTGTGCTTCATTTTTTTCATCATGCACGTGACAGACAGTCCGGCCACGCACGGTTTTGCCGTAGAGTGGATGACGGTATCGTCGCTGAATTTCGACTCGTAAAGTCTTGTCCATTTTCGAACTGGCTACAGTGCCTGTCATTATTTTTCGCATTTTCTTACCTCAACGAGCCTGCTTAAGCATTATTCTGCTGACTTAATTCGCGTTCACGACGGATTGTCTGGATTCGGGCAATCTCACGTCGGAGCCGCTTAATGTTACTAGGTGCATCAAGCCGCTCGGTTGCAGCCTTGAACCGCAACTGAAACAACTCTTTCTGTGTTTCCTGCAGAGCGAAAGACAATTGCTCGTCGTTCATCTCGCGTAATTCACTCGCTTTGGTCATCAGTAAAACCCAATGATGTTTTTCGGTCTGCCCGCACCAGGCGGACAGGACCGAAGTGATGTAATTGATAATAACCTGTAATTAACCAGCTTAGATGGAAGGCCGACGTTCAATCAGCTTTACATTCACCGGTAACTTGTGTGCAACACGCGCGAAACAGCGTTTGGCTGCTTCATGCGAAACGCCAGCCAGTTCGAACAACACAGTGCCCGGCTTAATGACGGCAACCCAGTGATCCGGTTCCCCTTTTCCCTTACCCATACGGGTTTCCAGCGGTCGGGATGTAACCGACTTCTGGGGGAAGATCCGGATGTAAAGTTTACCTTCACCTCGAACATATTGTGTCGCTGCAATTCGGCAGGCTTCAATGGTTTGTGCTGTTATGTGCCCAGGGTCCAGAGATTGTAAGCCCCATTCACCAAAGGCAACAGTGTTACCACGTGTCGCATTACCTTTTATGCGTCCTCTTTGGCTTTTGCGGTGCTTGACCCGCTTTGGCATCAGAGCCATCGCGATTCTCCTCATCAGAATAATCACCAAGGTCGATCCAGACTTTCACTCCAATAACTCCGAAGGTGGTGTGTGCCTCGCGGAATCCGTAGTCAACATGACGTTGCAGAGTCGAAAGTGGAATAGAGCCACGGCTTGCTTTTTCACGCCGTGACATTTCTGCCCCACCCAATCGACCGGAAAGCTCGATTTTAATTCCATGAACGCCCGTTTCCATTACCTGGTCCAGGGCACGTTTAATAGTTCGACGGAAGCTACCACGCTTTGATAACTGCTGAGCAATATCTTCCGCAACCAGTGCTGCACTTTGCAGTGCATTGTCAACTTCAATAATCTTCAGTTCCATTCGCCGACCGGTCAGATCTTCCAGTTCCGCTTTCAACCGGTCCACTTCCTGCCCTTTACGACCAATAATGATCCCCGGGCGGGCTGTGAATAAATGCACGACAACCTGGTCGCGAGTTCGTTCGATCTCGACCTTGGGAATGCCGGCAAATTTGTATTTTGTATGGATAAAGTTTCGGACTTTCTGATCTTCAATCAGCAGTGCCCCAAAATCTTTCTTGGAGGCATACCAACGACTTCTCCAGTCTTCTACCACGCCGACTCGAAATCCGGTTGGTCGAACTTTTTGCCCCATGATACAGGTTATCCTTTAAGTATTTCTGATTGATTTTTGTGACTTCTGACAACAGTCAAGTAAACAGTCTTCTCAGTTCTAAGGCAGCTCAGGAGCGTCAATAGAAACATGAATGTGTGACATACGACGACGGATCGTGTAGGCCATCCCTCGGGCCCGGGGCTGAATGCGTTTGAACATCGGTCCGCCATCAACGCGGGCTTCGGTGATCTTCAAACCTTCGACATTACGAGCACCCTTGTCTTCAGCATTGGCCATTGCGCTTTTGATGACCTTCTCAAGAAAACGTGCTCCCCGGTTTGGAATGTATTTTAACGAATCCAAACCTTCTGAAGCAGTCATACCTCGAACCAGGTCTGCAAAAGGACGAACCTTTGTTGCTGAAATTCGTGCAAATCGATGCATTGCTCGAACTTGCCCCATGACAATTACTCCACTTCACTATTGCATAATTCTATCGGTTATCGGCCGTTACAGCCGCAACAACAACAAACACAAACGCTTATTTCTTCTTCATCGTATGGCCGCGGAAGTTGCGGGTCAGCGAGAATTCACCCAGCTTGTGCCCGACCATTTCTTCCGACACATACACGTTTAAGTGAGCGCGCCCGTTATGCACCAGGAATGTATGACCTACAAATTCCGGAGCAATTGTTGAAGCTCGAGCCCATGTCTTGATCGGCGTCTTTTTTCCCGATTCGTTCAGCTTCTCAATCTTCTTCAGAAGCTTCACGTCAACATATGGCCCTTTTTTCAGAGAGCGACCCATAAAACTTGTCCTCAATTATCGAAAACAGATAGTTATACTTTAAACTTGAATTAACTTACTAAATCAGAGCTTCAACTGGCCATAACGACGTGACTTGCGACGTCGAATAATGGCTTTTGAAGAAGCTTTTTTCCGCTTCCTGGTCTTTCCACCTTTGGCGAGCTTACCAGTCGGGCTACAGGGGTGACGACCACCTGAGTTACGACCTTCACCACCACCCATCGGGTGAGCGACCGGATTCATACAGGTACCACGCACATGAGGACGACGCCCCAGCCAGCGCTTGCGACCTGCTTTTCCCAGAACGACTTTTGTGTGTTCCGAGTTTCCAATTTCACCAATCGTGGCTCGACAGGAATTCGGGATACGACGAACTTCGCCGGATGGCAGAGTCACCTGTGCCCAGTTTTCTTCGCGTGCATTGAGCACAGCGGAAGTACCGGCACTGCGACAGAGCTGACCACCACGACCAGGCTGCATTTCTACGTTATGAATTGTTGAACCCAGGGGAATGGCAGACAGAGGCATGCAGTTCCCGATGTTCGGCTCTACTTTTTCTCCACTGACCACGGTATCACCGGCTTTCAAGCCTTCCGGAGCCAGAATGTATCGCTTTTCACCATCTACATAATGCAACAGTGCAATCCGGGCAGAACGATTCGGATCGTATTCAATTCCGTTGACCTTCGCGGGCACACCATCTTTGGTGCGACGGAAGTCAATCAGACGATACATCCGCTTGTGTCCGCCACCCCGGTGACGTGAAGTGATCACGCCCTGGTTATTGCGTCCACCCTTTTTCTTATACCGCACCAGCAGGGATTTCTCAGGAGCTTTTTTGCGATCGGTAATCGCTGCAAAATCGCTCACCGATGCACCACGCCGACCTGGTGTTGTTGGCTTGTAGAATCGGATTCCCATAATTTAGTTCCTCAATATTTTTGTTGGCTTCAAAACCAGATCACAAATTGTTTTGACTGACACCCTACACAAAACATGGCTTAAAAGAATGAAATGCGATCATCTTCGTGCAGTTCAACAATGGCCTTTTTCCATGATTTGGTATAACCAACTTTATACTTATGACGCCGTGGCTTTCCGCCTCGATTCTGTGTGCGAACAGAAACCACCCGCACATTCCACAAGTCAGACACAGCTTTCTTAATATCTGTTTTTGTGGCAGACTTATCGACCACAAACGTGTATGCATTAAAAGACTCAGACAGGTGAGTCCCTTTTTCTGTCACCAATGGCCGGATGACGACCTGATACGGCTCCAGCTGAACGCCTTTTTTTGAACCATCCGACATAACAACTAACCTCAATACTCAGACTGGATGACTAAACTGAAAATCCTGTAAACTATTCTTCAACCCGACCGAGCAGCCGATCCAGGGCCGACTTGGTCAGAACCATCTGCCGCTGATGCAGAACATCATAGGCATTCAGGTCGCTTGCAGGTGAAACCTGCACTCCAGCAATATTGCGAGCAGATTTCCATATTACAGGATCATGCCCTTCCACAGTCAGCAGACAGCTGGTGCTGGATAACCCCAGAGCCTTCAGCACGCCTGTGACTTCTTTTGTTTTTGGAACCTGCAACACCAGCTCATCAATCAGCGTTACCTGTTCATCTTCGAATTTACTTAAAATTGCCATGCGGGTCGCCAGCTTGACTGCCTTCTTAGGCAAACGATAGCTCCAGTCTTTGGGAGTTTTCGCAAAAGTGTGACCACCACCACGCCGCACAGGAGTCCGGGAAGCACCAGCACGGGCACGACCAGTTCCCTTCTGACGGTACAGCTTCTTGGTACTGCCAACAACCATACCACGGCTCTTTGTTTTGGAAGAACCAATTCGCTTATTCGCCTCATACATCACGACTACATCGTGCAGTAACTGGCGATTGATTCCATTGGCCAGTTCCGTGGACTCAAATTCATATTTGCCCACTTCTTTGCCAGCTTTATCTTGAATTGCAACAGAAATCATTTCGACACCATTTATATAAGGCAGAACTGTCTACGTACTTCAAACACTCAAAAACTAATACTTGTTAGTCTGACGAATCACCAGGTCACCCCCGTTGGGCCCTGGCACGGCACCCCGGACCAGAAGAACGCCGTTCTCCTCATCGACCCGGACCACTTTCAAATGTCTGACAGTAATCTGCTTGCCACCATATCGACCACCCATTCGCGTCCCCTTCATTACACGGGAAGGATCCGCACTCTGACCAATCGAACCACCATGACGGTGAACCCGTTTCACACCATGCGAAGCACGTTGACCAGAGAAATTATGTCGCTTCATTACACCGGCGAAACCACGCCCCTTGCTGGTACCAATCACATCGATGAACGGCACATCAGCGAAGACAGACACAGTCAGCTCGCCACCCACTTCGCAACCATGATCTTCTCCATCGGTGCGAAACTCTTTCACAAACCGTTTGGGTTCACAGCCTGCTTTTTCAACAGTGACGACACCAGCTTCGGTCCGTTTCTTCTGACGCTTACTGTCCAAGGCAGCCACGTGACCACGTTCACTTCGAGCAGCGAGGCGGCGTGGTTTATCTTCAAAACCAACCTGAACCGCTTCATACCCATCCGTGTCCAGAGTACGCACCTGGAGGACATGGCAAGGACCAGCCTGAATTACAGTGACCGGAACCATTACCCCGTCATCATAAATTTGCGTCATTCCGACCTTTTTACCCAGCAGACCGACAGGCATACTCATCACCCTTAAACAACGGGAACAAAGCTTCCACGAACACCGTCCGTACAGACAGCAGGAAGCATAGCACCACCAGCCAAAGCTGGATCCCTAACCAATCAAGCGACACCGACACAGAGCCAGCACCGCGAGCATCATAACGAAAACCGATAAAAGACTAGTTTCCGCCAGCGGACGCCTTAATTTTAATATCAACTCCAGCAGGCAACGACAATTTATTCAAAGCATCAATCGTCTTACCGGTTGGAGACAAAATATCAACCAAACGCTTATGAGTCCGAATTTCAAACTGCTCGCGAGATTTCTTGTCGATGTGCGGCCCCTTCAGAACCGTATATCGCTCAATTCGCGTTGGCAACGGAATAGGGCCATGCACGATCGCACCGGTTCGCTTCGCGGTATCAACAATATCTGCTGCCGACTGATCCAAAACGGAGTGATCATAAGCTTCCATGCGAATTCGAATTCGCTCTTGACTCGCAACGGCCACCAATAATTTCCTTCTTTAAAATTAGACTCTTACCCCGTTTAGACATTTTTCTCACACGGGGAAGCGAGCAATACTAATGAGACCCTTACCACTTGTCAACAACCCCAACAAAGCTAAAACGCTTTTTTTGAAATTCTGACATCTTCACCTGGAATTCTCATTAGCCACTGGTCATCTGAATTCCGGTACACGGCTTTCAAACCAGCAGAGGAGACAAGTTACACATTCACCCGCTGGATACCAAGCGTCCAACCCTATGATTTTTCAAAAATTATCCAATCATCTCTTTTAAGACACTCGGCGGAGCCGGTGCGTACTTCAATGGCTCCATGGAAAACGAGGCACGACCCTGCGACAGACTGCGAATCTGGGTAGAATAACCAAATAACTGTGACAGCGGCGATTCGACCTCCATCACACACAGATCACCCCGCCACTCACTGTTTAACACATTGGCATTACGGGAACTGAGGTCCGCCTGGATATTTCCCCGAAACTCATCAGGAGTCACGACTTCCATCTTCATAATCGGCTCCAGCAACTGCATTTTTGCATCCATGATACAGCCATGCAATGCCTCGGAAACCGCGGCCTCAACCGCAGTATCATTCGTTTCCCCTTCACGGGCATGGGCATCCAGGACAGTGAATTGCACATTCATCAGCGGAAAGCCAACCTGGCCACCTCCATCAACCCCCATCCTTAAGGTCTCCATGACCACTTTAGTCAACGCCGGATCCAATTCCTCGGGCTTTAACTTACTGATAATGGAAACAGGTGACTCACCCTTGAAAGGTTCCAGCCGCAGCTTGACCCTGAAATACATATTGCCGTTTGCCGAAGGGCGATTGAACTCCACTTCTTTCTCGATCGCCGCAGCGACCGTTTCGCGATAGCTCACCCGAGGCTTATGCACACGCACGCTCAAATTAAATTCTTTCTGCATCCGGTTTCGCAACACTTCCAGATGCAATTCCCCCATACCCGACACGATTGTCTGCCCGGTCTCTTCATTAGGAATGGCCTTGAAGGTCGGATCCTGGCGGGACAGCTTGACCAGGGTCTCTTCGAGTTTTTTCCGATCCGCGCTCGACTCCGGCTCAACTGCCATCGAAATCACTGTCTCGGGAAATGAAATACTTTCCAGCAGGATCGGATGCTTGATATCACACAGTGTATCCCCCGTAACCGCATCTTTGGGCCCGATCACCCCGGCAATATCGCCGGCATCAATGCTGTCTGTTTCAACTTTTTCCCGCGCGTCGGCATGTACGCGCCAGAGCTGACTGATTAATTCCTTCTTCCCCGTTCGTGCATTCAGCAGTCGCGTACCACTCTTCAACTGTCCCGAATAAACTCGGATAAAGCATAAATCGCCGTGCTTGTCTGTCTGAATCTTAAAGACCAGGCCGCACATGGGCTCATCGACTGAAGTCTCCCGCGACTCAGGCTCGCCGGCTTCACCGCCCCGCTTTTTCGGTTGCGGATTGATCCCCGCCACAGGCGGACGATCCAGAGGACTGGGCAGAAACGCTCCCACCGCATCCAGCACAGGCTGTACGCCGATAAAATTCAGAGAAGAACCGCAAAATGTCGGCTGCAGATCACCCCGCAGCGTCGCCTCCCTCAACAGGCGCAGCAGATCTTCTTCCGGGATATCCTCGGTTTCGTAATACTGCTCCAGCACCTTCTCATCCAGCTCGGCAACGGCTTCCAGCATTTTACTCCGCCACTCCTGCGCCTGCTCAAGATACTCAGGGGCAATCTCACGGACTTCGAAGCTGGATCCCATCGACTCTTTGTCGTAATAGAGCGATTTCATTTTGACCAGATCAATCACGCCTTCAAAAGAGACCCCCGTGGAAGTGGAACCCTCCCCGATCGGGACCTGCAGCGCGACCGGATTGGCGCGCAGACGGCGACGGATCTCTTCAAATGTGCGATTGAAACTGGCACCAATACGGTCCATCTTATTGATGAAACAGATGCGGGGCACATTGTATTTATCCGCCTGGCGCCAGACGGTTTCGCTCTGCGCCTCCACCCCTTCCATCGCACTGAACACCACCACTGCACCATCCAGCACCCGCAGACTCCGCTCCACCTCGGCCGTAAAATCCACGTGCCCGGGCGTGTCAATGATGTTGATCGAGTAGCCTTTCCAGTGACAGGTGATCGCAGCAGAGTAAATGGTGATTCCCCGCTTCGCTTCCTCTTCATCGAAGTCGGTTGCCGTTGTCCCCTCATCAACACCGCCGGGCCGGTGCACCACGCCTGCATAATACAGAATCCGCTCCGTGGTCGTCGTTTTACCGGCATCGATGTGAGCGATAATCCCGATGTTTCTGATATGATCTATTGAAGCTGACATTTTCCCTGCCATCCCATTCACAAAATTATTAATATACCAGTGGCCCATCCATCCTGCATTAACCGGTGATCAATGCCAGGCGAGCACGCCAACGCGCGTGCAGACCACTCCGGTCAACGCGACACCCCAGATCTGCCAAGACGCTGGAACGCGTCGCATTGAACCATTCTCTTAGTCTATTATACTCGACCCAAATGGCCTTGGAGACGCCACGGTAAAACCTGGATACAAGCCTTACCTGGCAGCAACACCTCTCCTGCCTGCAACCCAACTCACACACTCTGCTGCGACTCTTTTCATTCTTGCACTGTATCAAAAAAAAAGACGCACAAAGTAATGGCGCGAGAGCCATACCAGTGCGTCTTTATGATCGATTAACTTACTTTAGCGTGAGAAGGCGAAGTGAGCAAATGCTTTGTTCGCTTCAGCCATTCGATGAATATTCTCACGTGTGGTCATGGCTGTCCCCTCTTTCTTGTGAGCGGACATGATTTCATCAGCCAGACGGACTTCCATCGGACGCCCCTTCTTGCCGCGAATTGCTGCCAGAATCCAGCGAATCGCCAGAGTCTGCTGACGCTTGGAACTCACAGGTGTGGGAACCTGGTAAGTCGCACCACCGACGCGCTTGGATCGGACTTCCACACTGGGCTTTACGTTTTCGACAGCCTGTGTGAAAACTTCGATCGGCTCCACATCGGGAACCTTCTCTTTGATACGATCCAGGGCATCATAAAAGACGTTTTGAGCAACGCTCTTTTTGCCATCGTGCATCAGGCAGTTAACAAACTTGGAAGCCAGCAGCGAATTGAACCGCGGATCTGGCTTCAACTGACTTACACTGGCTGTAAACTTCTTGCCCATTGCAACTTTTCCTCTGACAGTAATTTCAGCGTTCGTGCAGAACACTGACAAATGTGATCAAATATTAAATGTTTGTATTGAAACCAGGGTCTATTTAGGACGTTTGGTACCGTAGCGGCTGCGTGCCTGGCGACGGTCATTCACACCCAGTGTATCCAGCACACCGCGGATGACTTTATAACGTACACCCGGCAAGTCGCGAACACGACCACCACGCACCAGCACAATCGAGTGCTCCTGCAGGTTGTGACCTTCACCCGGAATGTAAGCCGTCAGTTCTTTCCCGTTGGAAAGACGGACACGAGCCACTTTACGCAAGGCGGAGTTCGGCTTTTTCGGAGTGACGGTTTTCACCTGCAGACAGACCCCACGCTTCTGCGGACAACCTTCCAGCAGAGGAGTTTTACTCTTGGAAGTCTGTTTTTTTCTTGGCTTACGAATCAACTGATTAATCGTTGGCATCTGAAACAATCCATCTTCGTTCAAAACTTGAACTACAATAAACACTTCTATTTACATGCAGCCATCGAAACAAATGGCCACTTTATTCGCTTCTTTTCCGTACCTCTCACGGAGACAGGAACGGGACAATGTATCCAGCCCGAACGCTTCCGTCAAGTCTCACACCTGATCCATTTTTGATCAAAGGCAATCGACTGATCCGAAATATCGTTCGGACTGCTACACTTTATTCATCATACGGATTCGGACTGGGTGGAGTATTTTCCACTGAGGGATCAGTTCCCCCCTGCCCGTAATCTTCTACATCCTGACCGCCTCCCAGGGGAACCGGTTTATCAGGCTGCACTTCGTTCAACAGACTCATGCGAGCTGCCAGAATCCGTTCTTTTTCTGCTTTCAGTTCTTCCAGTGCTTCCGGACGAATTCGCACCTCGGCAGTCTGATGCTGGTAGAAACCAGTTCCTGCCGGCACGAGGTGCCCCAGAATCACGTTTTCTTTCAGACCAACCAGGTAGTCGACCCGCCCTGCCAGAGCAGCTTCGGTCAGCACCTTGGTTGTTTCCTGGAAACTGGCTGCCGAGATAAAGCTTTCGCTCTGTACGGAAGCCTTGGTAATCCCCAGCAGCTGCGAACTGGCCGATGCCGGTCGCGGCTGAGTGAAGCTGGCAGGACCCTGTCCGGCCAGTTCCACCTGGGCATTCACTTCTTCAATCGTCGCCAGTGGGACCAGGTCGCCAGGCTGGAAGTCGGTATCACCGGCATCCACAACCTTGACACAGGCACTGGTCTCTTCATTGATCTGCTGGAAGGTCAGTTTGTCAAGCACAATGCCCGGCAGCAGATTGGTATCACCAATATCTTCGACCAGAACCTTACCCAACATCCGGGAAATAATGATTTCCAGATGCTTATCGTCAATCGTCACACGCTGTGCACGATACACATTCTGAATTTCATGCAGCAGGTACTGCTGGACTGCTTCCGTACCACTGACGCGTAAAATGTCATGCGGTACCAGAGGCCCACGCACCAGCGCGTCGCCGGCTTTCACCAGGTCGCCTGCATGCACCAGCAGATGCTTACCATGCGGAATGACGTGTTCCACTTCAGTTCCGTCTTCCCCACGGACAATCACGATTCGCTTGCCGCGTTTCTTTTCGGGAACGAATTCGACTTCGCCGTCGATTTCGGCCAGAACGGAAGGGTCTTTCGGGCGACGTGCTTCAAACAGCTCCGTCACTCGAGGCAGACCACCGGTAATGTCCTGGGTACCGGAAGATTCACGTGGGTTCTTCGCCACCACGGTTCCCGCGGTGATCTGTTTTCCTTCTTCCACTTCGATACTTGCCTTTTCAGGCAGGTAATAGAAGTCGAGAATCTTGCCGGTTCCATCTTCGATGATGATCTGAGGATGCAGCTCCCCTTTGTGCTCGATGATCGAACGACGAATGTGACCACTGGGGTCCTTGTCGGTACGAATCGTCTTGCCTTCCACACACTCTTCGTAACGGACGCGTCCGCCGACTTCCGCCAGAATTGAGATGGAGTGAGGGTCCCACTGACAGATCACCTGGCCATCAGTCAGCTCTTCACCTTCGCTGACCATCAGGGTCGCACCGTTGGGAATGGTATAGCGTTCGAGTTCACGACCCCGCGGATCGTTAATCACGACTTCACCATTTCGCGTCAGTACAACGCTGAAACCATCGTTGTTGACCACAGTTCGAATGCGGGCAAAGGTTGCTTTACCAGCACGACGGGTACGAATTTCGTTTTCTTCCACTTCACGGGAAGCGGTTCCGCCGATGTGGAACGTACGCATTGTCAGCTGAGTACCAGGTTCACCCACACTTTGTGCAGCGATAATCCCGACAGCCAGGCCTTCTTCCACCAGCGAACCGGTCGAGAGGTCCATGCCGTAACACAGCCGGCAGAGACCCAGAGAAGATTCACAGGTCATCGGGCTGCGGACCTGGATTTTCTCCAGACCCATACCTTCGATACGCCGGGCAATCTCAACGGTAATCAGTTCGTTTTCACGAACGATGACTTCATCGGTAATCGGGTCCACAATGTTCGTACGACTGACACGACCACGGATCGCATCGGTCAGACTCATTTCGACCTTTTCACCTCGATAGACCACACCACGGGTCATACCCTGAGTCGTACCACAGTCGTGCTCAGTAACCACCACGTTCTGACAGATGTCCGCCAGCTTACGTGTCAGGTAACCAGAGTCGGCTGTTTTCAGAGCAGTATCCGCCAGACCTTTACGTGCACCGTGAGTCGAACTGAAGTACTCCAGCACGGTCAGACCTTCACGGAAGTTCGCTTTAATCGGGGTTTCAATAATTTCCCCACTCGGCTTCGCCATCAGACCACGCATACCACCCAACTGACGCATCTGTTCGATACCACCACGGGCACCGGAATTTGACATCAGGTAGATCGGGTTCACGTACTTGCCGTCTTCACGGTAGTCGTTTTCCAGCTCGTGCATCATGGAAGTTGTGATCAATTCACGGGCGTGGGTCCAGGTATCGAGTACCTGGTTGTAACGTTCTTCCGCAGTAATCAGACCACGGTCATACAGTTTGTTTTTCTGCAGAACTGTTTTTTCCGAATCCGCAATCACTTTTGCCTTGTTCGGCGCGGTCTTCAAGTCGCTGGTGGCGAAGGACAGACCACTGAGTGTTGATTCCCGGAAACCGGTCTCTTTCATCTTGTCAAGCAGGTTGATCGTTTCCCGTCGCCCCAGTTCGAGGTAACAGTCAGAAATCACGGTCGACAGGTCACGGCCTTTCATCGTCAGGTTGTAGAAGGCCATCTTCTTCGGCAGAATGTCATTGAAGATCACACGACCGACGGTCGTTTCAATCAAGCCACCCATTTTGAAGTCGTCTGCCCCGTCACCCTTAATCCGCTTGTCGGAAGGCATCCGGACCTTGATGATCGCGTGCCGAGCAAGTCGCTTCTGCTGGAAGGCAGCATGCACTTCGTTGACACCCGAGAAGATCATGCCTTCACCCAGCCGCTCTGGTTTCTTGAGCGTCAGGTAGTAACAACCCATCACGATATCCTGCGAAGGACGAATAATGGGCGCCCCGTCGGAAGGACTGAAAATGTTGTTGGTTGACAGCATCAACGTGGTCGCTTCCACCTGGGCTTCGATAGACAAGGGCAGGTGAACCGCCATCTGGTCGCCGTCGAAGTCCGCATTGAACCCACCACAAACCAGCGGATGGACGCGGATCGCGTTCCCTTCCACGAGGATTGGTTCAAACGCCTGAATCCCGATACGGTGCAGAGTCGGAGCCCGGTTCAACAGCACGGGGTGATTCTGAATGACTTCATCGAGAATATCCCATACATCCTCATCCTTACGCTCCAGCATGCGCTTGGCAGATTTGATGGTATCGGCATGGCCGCTGTCTTTCAGGCGACGAATGATGAAGGGCTGGAACAGTTCCAGCGCGATCTTTTTGGGCAGACCACACTGATGCAGTTTCAGTTCAGGGCCCACCACGATGACACTTCGTGCCGAATAGTCAACACGTTTACCCAGCAGGTTTTCACGGAAACGTCCCTGCTTACCTTTAATCATGTCAGTCAGCGACTTCAAAGGCCGGTTGGAAGAACCCAGTACCGGACGCTTACAGCGGTTGTTATCAAACAACGCATCGACCGACTGCTGCAGCATGCGTTTTTCGTTACGCACGATGACTTCAGGTGCATTCAGGTCAACCAGCTTTTTCAGACGGTTGTTTCGGTTGATAATACGCCGATACAGATCGTTCAAATCGCTGGTGGCAAAATTGCCTGAATCCAGTAACACGAGGGGACGCAGATCGGGAGGAATCACCGGAATCACTTCCAGTACCATCCACTCAGGGCGGTTGTCACTGTCTCGCAATGATTCGACAATTTTCAGACGCTTGATGTAATCTTTACGCTTCTGCTGACTGTTTGTTTCGAACAGGTCTTTTCGCAGTTGGACGGACAATTCGACCAGGTTCAGGCTCATCAACAGCTTCTTGATGGCTTCCGCACCCATTTCGATTTCAAAAGCACCCGGACCATACTTGGCCTGGTTCTGGCGTGCTTCTTCCTCGGTCATGGTCTGGCACATTTCCAGAGGGGTCTCCCCGGGATCGGTGACGACATAATCCTGGAAGTAAACCACCTTTTCGAGGGCGGTCGTCTTCATGTTCAGCAAAGCACCCAGGCGGCTGGGCATGGATTTGAAGAACCAGATATGCACGATAGGGGCAGCCAGTTCAATGTGACCCATCCGCTTTCTACGCACGCGGCTGTGGGTGACTTTCACACCACAACGGTCGCAGATCATGCCTTTATACTTCATGCCCCGGTATTTTCCACAGGCACATTCCCAGTCTTTTTCAGGACCAAAAATCCGCTCGCAGAACAGACCATCCCGCTCGGGGCGGTAAGTTCGATAGTTAATGGTTTCCGGCTTTTTTACTTCGCCGAATGACCAGCTTCGAATATCGTGTGGACTGGCCAGTCCAATTTTCACTGAACCGTAATCGTTAATTCGCTCGTAAGCTGTCTGTGCAACACTCACTGTGCACGCTCCTTATTTTCTGAACTAATTATGATCAGACATTGATCCTGAAAAAGAAAATTCATGCCGCACGCGTTCCCCATCCCGGGGACGCGCTACCCGGGATTCTTTTCCAGTTGTAGATTCAAACCAAGTCCACGGATTTCGTTGTTTAGCACGTCAAAGCTGGCTGGCGTACCGGCTTCCAATGTATTCTCGCCATTCACCATCGATTCATATATCTTCGTACGGCCTTCGACATCATCACTCTTGACTGTCAGCAGTTCCTGCAGAATGTAAGCAGCACCGTAAGCTTCCAGTGCCCAGACTTCCATTTCCCCGAATCGCTGACCACCGAACCGGGCTTTACCACCCAGAGGCTGTTGTGTAATCAATGAGTAAGGACCGGTTGAGCGTGCATGCACCTTGTCATCTACCAGGTGGTGCAGTTTCAACATGTAGATCTGGCCCACGGTTGTTTTCTGTTCGTAAGCCTCGCCTGTTCGACCATCGAACAACTGAGCCTTCCCATCACGGGGCAGACCGGCTGATTCCAGGTAATCCTGAATCTGTGATTCGACCGCACCATCAAAGACCGGACACACGGCCCGGAAGCCATGCTTCTCGGCAGCCCAGCCCAGGTGAGTCTCCAGAATCTGTCCCACGTTCATACGACTGGGAACCCCCAGCGGATTCAACATGATATCGATGGGTGTTCCATCTTCGGTAAATGGCATATCTTCGATCGGCAGAACCTTGGAGATCACCCCTTTGTTCCCGTGACGACCCGCCATCTTGTCTCCAACAGAAATCTGGCGTTTGGAAGCGACATACACCTTCACCATCTGCAGTACGCCGTTCGGCAGTTCTTCGCCGCGTTTCATACTGTTGACCTTCTGGTCACAGGTTTCGATCACGTCTTCCACATTGGGCCACAATTCCTCAATCACTGCACGGCAGTCTGCTTTTTTCTGCGGGCTGCGGATATCCATGTCATCCAGGTGAGACAGGAAATCATGGGCGTACTGCGACACGAATTTGTCTTCCGGAATTTCACGAATCTTGCGACCATCGTCATCCACCATCGGCTGTCCGAGGGCGTTTTCAAAGGTCTTGAGGAATTCGCGGAACTCTTCGGCAACTTTGTGATTCCCCTCTTCTTCGACCTTCTTCAGCTCTTCGTCATACTGCTTGCGCTCGTAATCGGTCAGGCTCATGCGACGGGCAAATTTTTCGGTATGAATCACGATCCCTTCCACACCACTGGATGCTTCGAGAGATTCGTTTTTGACGTCTTCGCCCGCACGACCGAAAATCGCATGCAGCAGTTTTTCTTCCGGCGTCAGTTCCGCCTTGGCCTTGGGTGATACTTTTCCAACCAGAATATCACCCTGGCGGACACGGGTACCGACCTTAATGATTCCGTCTTCGCTGATATGCCGCAGCGCCTTTTCACTGACGTTGGGAATATCGCGCGTGAACTCTTCACGACCCAGTTTGGTTTCGCGAATTTCCACGTCGAATTCATCGATATGAATCGAAGTATAAACGTCTTCTTTCACCAGTCGTTCTGACAGAATGATCGCATCTTCGAAGTTGTAACCGTCCCAGGACATGAAGCCCACCAGCACGTTACGACCCAATGCCAGCAATCCATCGGCGGCAGCAGCACTGTGGCAGAGAATCTGCCCCTTCTTCACCTGGTCGCCGATACTGACGGCAGGCGTCTGGTTCAGACAGGTGCGTTCATTCAGACCTTCGTATTTTCGCAGACGGTATTTCTTGCCGTTCACTTCAACCACGTTTCCGTCCACATAGGTCACTTTACCGGCTTTTTCAGCCCGCACGACCATCCCGGAGTTCTGAGCCACCGCAACTTCCATCCCGGTTCCCACCAGCGGTGGTTCGGCAATCAGCAGAGGCACAGCCTGGCGTTGCATGTTGGAACCCATCAAGGCCCGGTTCGCGTCGTCGTGTTCCAGGAACGGAATCAGACCGGCTGAAATCCCCACCATCTGAGCAGGGTCCACGTCGATGTAATCGACATCGCCGGCAGCAATCCAGACCACGTCATCACGGTGGCGTGCCATCACGCGGTCTTCGGTAAATTTACCATTTTCCACAGGCGTGTCGGCAGGAGCCACATGGACTTCTGCTTCTTCGTCGGCCCGCATCCAGTGCACTTCGTCGGTCAACTTACCATTTTTGACATAACGATAGGGAGTGACCAGGAAGCCATAGTCATCCACTTTTGAGAAAATACTCAAACTGGAAATCAGACCGATGTTGGTACCTTCCGGTGTTTCAATCGGGCAGATTCGTCCGTAGTGAGAAATGTGTACGTCGCGGACTTCGAAGCCGGCACGTTTCCGGTTCAAACCACCTGGCCCCAAAGCAGACAGACGCCGCTCGTGAGTCAGCATGGAAAGAGGGTTGGTCTGGTCAACGACCTGCGAAAGCTCACTGCGACCAAAGAAGAAATCGATGGCGGCAGAAACACTCTTGGGGTTGATCAGAGTCCGGGGTGACATTTCTTCAACGTCTTTTTGAGTCATCCGCTCCTGAACGGTACGACGCAGTTTCAGGAACCCTTTACGGATTTCATCGGATGCCAGTTCATCAATCGTACGCAGACGACGGTTACCAAGGTTATCGATGTCATCGACATAGGCAGAGGATTCACCGACCCGCAGCCGAACCAGGTAACGAATCGAATTGATAAAGTCTTCCGGACGCAGTGTCATTTCCGTATCGGGAACGTCCTGCTTGAATTTGCGGTTGATACGGAAACGGCCCACACGACCCAGGCGATAGCGATTCACGTCAAAGAACTTTTCTTTGAACAGATCAACGGCACGCTCCAGTTGGGGAGGGTTACCAGGACGCAGGCGGGAATAAATTCGCAGCAGCGCCTCTTCGTGGCTTGCAGTCGGGTCTTCAGCAATACTCTGCAGCACGAGCAGGTCGTTGACTTCTTCCACGATCTCAACCGTTTTCAAACCGGTGTCAACGATCTCATCGATCAGCTCTTCCGTGATGGTTCCACAGCAGTCCAGAATGATCTCACCACAACGGTCATGACCGGCGGGATAGATGATGTCTTCTGCCACGATCTTACCCAGCAGCTTTTCCATGGCGTTGCTGGACGAAATCTTTTCTGATTTCGTATCGTAAAACAGTTTGACCAGATCGGTGTCGGAAGAATAATCCTTGGACATCGCCCGCAGCAGGGTCATGGCTGAGAATTTACCACTCTGGTCAATGCGTACGCCCAGTGTGTCTTTCTTGCCGACTACCAGCTCGATCCAGCTGCCACGCTCGGGAATCACCCGGCAGGAATATTCTTTCTTTTCTCCCGGCTCTGAACTCAACACAAAGTCCACACCAGGTGAACGGTGCAACTGGCTGACGATACACCGCTCTGCCCCGTTGATGATGAATTCACCACCGCCGATCATCACGGGCAGATCGCCCAGGTAAACTTCTTCTTCAATGGGCTGCTCTTTCACAAGACGCAACCAGACACGGAAAGGCCGGCCATAAGTCATACGCAACTGACGACATTCCGTGGGAGTATAGCGGGGCTTGCCCAGTTCATACTTGACGTATTCCAACTGGTATTGTCCCTGGTAACTCTCGATCGGAAACACTTCACGAAGAATTTCTTCCAGCCCCTGATTTTTTCGCTCGCGTGGCGATTTGTCGGCCTGAAGAAAACTCGCATAGGACGAAGTCTGGATTTGTGTTAAATCAGACAACTCAAAACTATGTTCAATCTTACCAAAGTTCTTGACAGTATTTGTGGGAATAGTTCGCTGTGCTGGAATCGGCATTAAGATGATCTTTTCTACTTACCTGGTGCCAGATGTGGAAATGCGCTGCGCAGTTGATGCGGGAGGACTGACAGAGCATAAACCAAGAATAGCGAGGAACCGCAGCGCGCACCTCGAGAGAATACAGCCCCAGATGCTGCATTAAAAGCGAATCGCTTGATTAAATTAAAGCCTGATAAATCGCTCAATACTACTTTGCTATTCAAAAGAGAGTGCAATGAGTCGATTGCTTAGACCAAATGGGACTGAAACGATGACTGATCGAAGCAGATAAACTTACGGAAACAAATAGGAAGCAGCATCAATACGTAACGAACAAAGCTTCTGAATACAGTCACTCCACCTACGTTCGAAGACGACCCGACCATTTTCGCGCGCTCCTGCTCGTAAGCATTGTAAACTGTGTAACAGAACACTTCAATCATTCGCAGAAAAAAACCATATGTACATATAAACGGAAACCTAACCTGTGCCAAACAATTTCGGCACAGGTCAGATCCAGATGGCTTTTTTCGTGATGGACTACTTAACTTCAGCAGTACCGCCGACTTCTTTGATTTCCTTAACCAGTGCTTCAGCATCTTCTTTCGAAATGCCTTCTTTCAGTGGCTTGGGAGCACCTTCGACCAGGTCTTTTGCTTCCTTCAGTCCCAGGCCTGTGGCCGCACGGACGATCTTAATTACCGGGATCTTGTTGTCGCCAAATCCGGTCAGAATGACGTCAAATTCTGTCTTTTCTTCAGCGGCAGGACCAGCTTCAGCAGCAGGACCAGCCATCATGACAGCGCCACCGGCGGCAGCTTTAATACCATGAACTTCGTCGAGGTATTCAGCCAGATCTTTAGCCTGGAGCAATGTCAATCCAGCAATTTTGTCACCCAGTTCTTTGGTTTCTTCACCAAATTCAGTTGTTGCTTCGGCTGTCGCCATCTTCTCTTTCCTTTCGCACGAATGCGTAAAATAAAATCTCTCAACAATGTAAATTGAATCAACGCTGCTTAGCTTCAGCAGCCGTTGCTGCAAATCCTGACAATGAAATCACAATCCCCGAAAAAATCAGCGAATTATGATTCCTCTCCTTCAGAGGATTCTTCCCCTTCGGAAATTGTCTTAATTTGCCCTGCAAGGGTCCCACCAGGACCTTTGATCGCCCCTGCCAACTGTGCACCCGGTCCAAGGATCCGGGAGACAATTTCGCCGATCAATTCCATTCGACCAGGGCTCTTACTCAACTTTGTAACATCATCCGATGAAAGCGGTGTTCCTTCTGTTACACCACCCTTAATTTCCAGCGTACTGATGTCGGAAGCCCACCTGGTCATCTCCTTAGAGAGGGCGACAATGTCTTCCCCGCCCCAGACCAGAGTGGATGGTCCTTTCAGAACTTCATCCAGACCTTCAACGCCAATATTGGCCAGGGCCCGGCGTGCCAGGGAATTCTTCACCGTCAGGGAGGCAATCCCTTTTTCCTGCAGCTTCAGGCGGAGACCGTTATCGGTAATCGCGTCCACTTTTGCAGAATCAACTACGACGAAGTCACGGACTTCGCTGATCCGAGCCTCAATCTCGGAGATGATCATTTCTTTTACAATTTTACTCATTAGATCTCTTCCAGCTTATGAAACGCCGAAAACTGTTTCTTTGTTTTAATGATGATTTCCAGATGATCTCTGCAACTAGAGAGCAACGGAAATCCCGGGGCTCATTGTCGCTGAAACAGCAACATTCCGTACATAAGACCCTTTAACCGAGGAAGGTCGCAGAGAATCCAGAAACTTCAGCATCGCCTGAATGTTCTCGACCAGCTGGTTCGCATCGAACGACAACTTACCGACCCGGCAATGAATGTTGCCGCCGGCATCCACACGAAACTCAACCTTACCCGCTTTGTAATCCTGAACTGCGGTGCCCACATCCTGGGTCACAGTACCGGCACGAGGAGATGGCATCAGACCACGAGGTCCCAGCACGCGCCCCAGCGGGCCCACCACACCCATCATGTCGGGTGTCGCAATCGCCACATCGAAGTCGAGCCAGCCACCTTTGATTTTTTCAGCCAGATCTTTGCCACCAACGGCATCGGCACCAGCGGCTTCCGCAGCATCTGCATTGGCCCCTTGAGCGAACACAACAACCCGTTGTGTCTTACCAATTCCGTGAGGCAGATTGATAGAACCACGCACCAGCTGGTCAGCCTGACGGGGGTCTACACCCAACCGCACGGCCAGCTCAACAGTCTGGTCCATTTTGACCGGCTTGATTTTGGCGGGCAGATCATTCTCCAGAGACTTCAGCACTTCGACCGCCTCTTCCAGACCGACTGTACCGACGCCTGCCAGCTTTTCGTTATAATACTTAATTCGCTTGGATTGTTTTCCCATGACTCTCTATCCGACTAAACGTGAGATGGATTAATGAATTTTTGCCTGTACTTAAGCCTGAGCTCTTCCCACAGGAAGACATTCAGCAGACCGGTCTATTTTTCAACTTCAAGGCCCATGCTGCGAGCAGTACCGGCAATAATTTTTGCAGCCTGATCAAG
This sequence comes from Gimesia sp., assembly GCA_002706765.1. GTDB lineage: Bacteria > Planctomycetota > Planctomycetia > Planctomycetales > Planctomycetaceae > Gimesia. Next base: position 399,969 of record PAJV01000013.1, on the reverse strand, counting down.
GTCAGGAGCATTCAGATCCGCAAACTTGGTCTTGGCAATTTCCTTTAACTGATTCATAGTCACTTTGCCGACTTTGTTTCGCTTGGGGTTACCCGAGCCTTTGGCGATCTGAGCAGCCTGCTTCAGCAATACCGCAGCGGGCGGACTCTTCATGATAAAGTCAAACGAACGGTCGTTGTACACGCTGATGACAACGGGAATCGTCGTTCCGGCCATATCCTTGGTACGATCGTTGAACTGCTGAACGAACTGACCGATATTGACACCGTGGGGGCCCAGGGCTGTACCAACAGGAGGAGCCGGAGTCGCCGCACCACCGGGAATCTGAACTTTTACTTCTGCAACAAGCTGCTTAGCCATTCGACCGACTTTCAAACACTTTATAAATAGATGAATCTTTACTGTTTAACACAGAGCCTGATGACCCGTTAAACTTTTTCAATTTGCCAGTACTCCAACTCCGTCGGAGTCGGACGACTGAATATTTCAATCAGAACGGTTACTTTGCCACTGGCTTCATCAACCGCATCGATGGTTCCTTCAAACCCTTCGAAGGTGGCATCCTTCACCTTGACTACATCACCCACCTGGAAATCAAGCTTGATTTTGACAGGGGTTTCTTCTTTTGATTCTTCACGTCCCAGCATACGGGCAATTTCATGCTCCTGCATGGGGATCGGCTGACCTGCAGCTCCGGTAAAGTCCCCCACTCCATTCGTGGAACGCACCAGATACCAGCTGTCATCATTGAGCTCGACCTGGATCATCAGATATCCCGGATACAGCTTTCGCTCAAAGACCCGCTTTTTACCACCCTTTGTTTCTACCACTTTTTCTGTGGGGATAATAATCTCCCCGAAATACTCTTCCAGCCCATCCCGCTTAATGCCGCGTAAGAGTGCGTCTCGAATGGATTTCTCCCGGTTGCTCTGCACCTTCAACACGTACCAGAGGCGCTTTTCTGAGCCCTCCGGACTTTCAGAGGTCGGTTCAGAACCAGAATCATTACTCATGAGACACCTTCAATAGAGCTTCCGCATCTGACAAAAGCCCTGTTTGACTCTAATGCTGCAATCCAGAAGACCGCAAAAAACAGGAATCGCTCATAATGAGCAGGAAGAACAATTTATTCAAGAAGTACAGCTCAAAAAACTCTGTAATTCATTGAAAGGCAGACCCTCTTCTTCGTCAGATCTGCAAAAAGTTGATCAATCTGAACAACCACTGCCAGAATACGTCAAAGGCCAGCAGTAAAAACGCTAAAAAAAACATCAACACAATCACGACCGCGGTAGACCGCCACAACTGCTCCCAGGTCGCCCACGTGACCTTGCTGATTTCTGCCTCTACCGAGATCAGAAAGTCTGCAAAACGGGGAAAATTCACCACCCGGTATGCCAGCCACGTACAAATCACAACAATCGAGACCGCAATACCCTTCTGCATTCCAGGAGACATCCCCAGAGGCAGCACGTTGTAAAGCGAATAAGCCCCAAAAATGGCAATTGCCACCAAGCCCAGCGCAGTCAACTGACGGACCAGTCGTCCCTGATTTCTTTTATACAAACCGCCACTCACCAGAGTAGCCGAGAACGCTTGTTCCGTTTTGGATTTAGCCATGAGACCAGTTTACTAAAATATTTATAAACAGAGGCGAAACAAATAACCGCAATCCTGCGTTTTACCACGCCAGAGACATCAGACCAGACACCTCAACACACCCTGACAGCAATTGCAACTCTTTAAACACGGGCGGAGGGACTTGAACCCCCAACCGCTGGATTTGGAATCCAGTGCTCTGCCAATTGAGCTACACCCGTCTACCTGCCTGAACCGACCAGATACTTTGATAACCGGAAGCAACTCAAAAAACCGACACCAGTCACAAAACCCCGGCCAGCAAGACGCTTATTTCTTGCGAGACTCTTTGTGCAGAGTGTGACGACGCAGCTTCGGGCAATATTTCATCAGTGAAAGTCGCTCTGTGCCACGAGTTTCCTTACTGACCCGATAATTTCGCATTCCGGTCTCAGTACATTCTAACCATACATATTCACGTGCCATAACAGCCCTCAGCCCTGACGGACAACGATTTCACAAATCTAGTATAACTTGAAGGTGCCCACCCCATGAAAACAGGGTGGACACCAGATATTCAACAGTAAAAGCAATACTCTCAACTACTCAACGATTTTGGTAACCACACCAGAACCAACGGTACGACCACCTTCACGAATCGCGAAGCGACTACCTTCAGACATGGCGATAGGCTTACCAAGCTCAACCTGAACTTCAACGTTATCACCAGGCATACACATTTCTGCGCCACCCATCAATGTGGTTGAACCGGTTACGTCGGTTGTTCGGAAGTAGAACTGAGGACGGTACCCGTTGAAGAACGGAGTATGACGACCACCTTCTTCTTTGCTCAGTACGTAAACCTGACCGTCGAACTTGGTGTGCGGAGGAATGGAGCCTTTAGCAGCCAGAACCTGACCACGCTCGACGTCTTCCTTCTTGGTACCACGCAGAAGAATACCCACGTTGTCACCAGCCAGACCTTCATTCAAAGTCTTCTGGAACATTTCCACGCCGGTACAGGTTGTTTCCTGGGTATCACGCAGACCAACGATTTCCACTTTATCGCCGACAGTGATTTTGCCCTGCTCGATACGGCCGGTTACCACAGTACCACGACCAGCGATCGAGAACACGTCTTCAATCGCCATCAGGAATGGCTTATCAGCTTCACGTTCGGGAGCTTCAATGTTGGCATCCAGAGCATCCATCAGCTCACCAATGCAGGCATTGTACTTTTCGTCAGCAGGATGATCGAGAGCACCCTTGGCGTTACCACGTACGATCGTGATCGAGTCTCCATCAAAACCATACTTGGTCAGCAGCTCGCGAATTTCCATTTCAACCAGCTCGAGCAACTCTTCGTCGTCGACCAGGTCACACTTATTCAGGAAAACAACCAGCGAAGGCACATCCACTTGGCGTGCCAGCAGAATGTGTTCACGCGTCTGAGGCATCGGGCCGTCAGCAGCGGAAACCACCAGGATGGCACCATCCATCTGGGCAGCACCGGTGATCATGTTCTTGATATAGTCAGCGTGACCAGGACAGTCGATATGAGCGTAGTGACGAGTTTCGCTTTCGTACTCCACGTGACTCACAGCAATTGTCACAGTCTTGGTATCGTCACGAACGGTTCCCCCCTTCGCAACATCAGCATAACTCTTCATCTGGGCAAGACCCTTCTCGCTCTGAACGGCCAGCAATGCTGTTGTCAGAGTTGTCTTACCATGGTCGATGTGTCCAATCGTACCTACGTTTACGTGCGGCTTTGTTCGCTCAAAGACTTCCTTAGCCATCTCTCTTTAAAACCCCTTTTTTAAACCTGACACAACGCCAGACTTAAACAATAAAACCAACAAAACAAATAGCGAGGTAAAAACAGGAGTCACCCCTCGCACGCAAGAGGCACACACCTCCTGATAACCACTTAAAAATCAACTCAAAAAGCTGCTGATGGGACTTGAACCCATGACCTCGTCCTTACCAAGGACGCGCTCTACCAACTGAGCCACAGCAGCACTTTTTGATATTTAATCGAATCTCAAAACTTATAAAAAAGCGGGTGAAGGGAATCGAACCCTCACAACCAGCTTGGAAGGCTGGGGCTCTACCGTTGAGCTACACCCGCACTGCACTGTGACTCAGTCAAACTCCAACATTTATATAATGGGGGAAGCAGGATTCGAACCTGCGAAGGCGTAGCCATCAGATTTACAGTCTGACCCCTTTGGCCGCTCGGGAATTCCCCCCAACCAGCCGAAGCTGGATTTTACAAACCTAACACCACAAACACGTTAACTAATTATTTTTTTGTGGCAATCCAGGCAAAAGAGCTAGCGGTGGGAATCGAACCCACAACCTTCGGTTTACAAAACCGATGCTCTGCCGATTGAGCTACGCTAGCCTGTTGACCTGAAAACTAAGCTAACAGGCTTCAAGCCTCATGCAACCTGAACAACTCGCCTGGCTAAAGAGGTACTTTCCCCGCCGATACTCAGTAAGCAGCTCAATATAGCAATCAGGCACTTGCTTGCAAGTGTGAACGCCTGGCTGATTGGAAAAATTGTTATCTTTTCTTAATGCTGTATGCCTATACGGCCTAAGATTTTCCATCTCGAAACAATCTGCTTTTCTGTCCTCGCCATCGCTCTATTTTGCTGGAAAAAACCAACCTTAAACGCTTCGTATGCTAAGTTCAATGAGCCAACCGCTAAAGGACTGTTTTTCAGAGAAGAAAATCCGGAAGGAGGTTCGGACAGACCGTAAAAAAAAGCAGGCACGGCTCACAACAGCCATGCCTGCTCAAGGGGAGAACTCACTAAACTGATCCAGTCAGACCGGATCAGCAGAGCCTGCTTCTATATTCCGGGAATCTCGACCCGTTCCACCTGGGTAATCCGGCGGAGCTTCTTCAGCGCCCGGGATTCCAGCTGCCTGATCCGCTCCTTGGTCACGCCGAAACGATCCCCTACCTGTTCCAGGGTCTGAGGCTCATTCCGGGCATTCAGACCATAACGGTAAATCAAAATATCTTTCTCACGCCCATCCAGCTGATCCAGAATGCTCATAATCACAGCATGCTGCTTCTGATTGATCAGCTCTTCACGATACTGACTTTCCCGCTCGTCGGTCGACTGGAAGAACAACTCATCGTTCCCCGTTCGGAACCGGTCCAGCACTTTGTACTCGGCTGGAATGGAACGGGCGTAGTTCTTCATGATCGCCCAGCTGGCGTAGGTTGAGAACTTATTCCCTTTGGTATAATCAAATTTTTCAATCGCACGGATCAGTGACATATTCCCGTCACTCACCATTTCGAAGAAGTTGCCTCCCGGACGAATGTGACGCTTGGCGATCGACACGACCAGACGCAGGTTGCTGCGAATCAGGAAGTTTTTCACGTCCGTACTTTCGTCGAGCAACTTTTCGATCTGATCCATATCCCGGGCCTTAGGACGATTCGGATCCAGCTGTTCCTGAATCTGAAACGCCTTGTATTTAAGGAAATTCAACTTACGGAAGTAATATGCCTCTTCTTCCCGCGTTAACAGCGGAATGGAATACAGGCTGGCCAGGTAAGGAGGCAATCCGGGTGGCGTGCGCACCTTTTCGTTGGATTTATCGACTTCGGGAGGTGGACCCAGAATCACTTTCTCAGCATCGGCCTGCTCGAACTCATCGCTGTGCATGTAGTCGATGGTCTGAGCATGCAGACGGGCCGCCCGTGCCTCTGAAATAATCCGGTAGATACTGGCCTTCGTGCGACAATAACGCCGCGCCAGTTTCTCTACGGGGATCCCCCGCCGAAACGTGTTGTAAATGTCGCGTTTCTGCTGATCCGTAATTTTCTCTGGTGCATTAGGAAAAATAGCCAACTCAGGGTTCTCCCGGTCAAAATTTTTCAACGTGTAACGAATCGTCTCAGGAGATCGATTCATATGCCTGGCGATGCGGCGGCTGATCTCGGCAGGGCATCCGCCATACCGGGCCAGACGTCGGGCACGACGCAGGATCTCTTCACGGTCTTCATCACTCAACTGACTGAAGTTCATGCTGCGGGTAATATGTCCGCGGTTCTTCTGCAGGAAACGATCCACCGAGGATTTCAGAAAACCAACCCGTTTTCGCCCGTTAAACCGGAACCGGCGACTGACCAGCCCCTTGTCTCTCCAGCGATCTACGGTCTTGGTGGATATATTGAATTTCTTACTCAGGTCCTGCACTGTGAGAACCTCTTCGGAAACATCTTCGACTTCGATCTCTGCACTGTCGGACAGATCTTCAATGAAGCAGCGCACATCTTGCAGTACATCGGCTCCTGAGATGACGAGATCGGGATACAACTCCGAGCGGTATGTCGTAATCTGACGACAGAGCTCTGGATAAGCATATTCCTGATCCTGTTCGGCTTCGGACAGTAGTTCTTCAGCCCGCGTGATCTGAGCCAGCTTGACATCGCGAGGGGCATACTTTACCTGTTGCTCTGCCAGCTGCTTGATTGCCGGATTGTTGTATTTTGAACTGATCATGATTCCCCACCCTCTGTTTATGACTGTTCCCGGTGACCATCGTGTCCTTCACGTCATTCATCTCCAGGCTCTGTCACTTACTACGTAATAGAAGACGAATTTGAGAAGGAAAAGTTCACACGTAAATAATTTTAGCCAATCCAGCGAAGATTGCATCAAAATATCGGCACCGCTTCAGACATCCCCCTTTTTTTATATCTTTAATCCGTTACATATAAGCCACTTACAATCATACATGACAATTTGACGGAATGTCAGATTAATTCGTTTTTCCCGGTATTCTGCATGAAATACCTGCCATGTTTGACCCTGAAATCACAAAAATGTGTGAGATACCTCACATTTGACATACGACACTTCAGACCTCAATAAGTATACATGCGATCCAATCTGCGGTCAATACTAAAGTACACTTGTTCGCAATTTCAGTGCTGTAGTCGTTCTCAACTGAATAGATATCTGCATCTTCCTGAAAAAGTATCTGCAGACTACCTGACCCGATTGCATCAAATTCTGTTTACCTTCAAGCACAACGCTGTAACATAAAGTAAGAGTCTCCGGATCAGTTGATATTCACTCAGAATTCATTGCTTGAGGCTCCCATTCTGAATATACGCTGAAATCATCCACTGTATTTGACGCAACTGTATCCAGATTGTCTTACCCCTCTCTCAAACAGGTTTCTCCATAATGAAGCGTCGCGCCTCTTCTCGATGGATCGTTCTAGTTGCCTTGACTTGTCTGATTATTTCAGTCTCTTCGTCGGCAGCACCAAAAAAGAACGCGGCAAAAAAAACGCCGCCGTTGAATTTGCCTCCGTTAAAAACCCAGGAGCAGAAAATGCAACTGCTGGGTTACATCAGGCAGACCATGCCCACTCGCCGCATCGCGCAGCGGATCAACTTCAGCTCCGCCGATCTGGATCAGGCGCTCGAACAGGAACTGGGGCCTGCCACTCAGGCGTTAGCAGAACCAGTGGATGATGAGACCTTCCTCAGAAGGGCCTCGCTGGATCTGACCGGGCAGCTACCTGATCCGGAAAAAATAGCAGCCTTTATCAAAGATGCGCATCCGGGCAAACGCAGTGCACTCATTGATGAATTACTGGAATCGCCGGCGTATGGACGCAAATGGGCCCGCTACTGGACCTCGGTGATTTTTTATGAAAGCGAAGCAAACAAAAACCGCGTTGATCCCCAGGCACTGGAAAACTGGCTGGCAGAACAGTTCAATCAAGGCGCTCCCTGGGATTACATCACCGTAATGCTGATCTCGGCAACTCCCGAGCGGAATAAAGCGGTTCGTAACGACTATGGGCAGGATTATGGTCCCAATAATTTTGTGCTGGCCTGCGAAAACAAGTCTACCGAACTCGCCTCTCAGACGGCCCGTATTTTCATGGGCATCAGCATCAAATGTGCCGAATGCCATGACCATCCTTTCGACAACTGGAAGCGGGAACAGTTCCACGAACTGGCAGCGTTTTTTCATCCTTACACCTACAAAATGCCTGACCAGACTGACCCCAAGGTCCAGACTGTCGTCCAGCCCCGCTTTTTGCTGGGCGAAAAACCACACGAGGAAATGAAAGCCGACGCACGCCGTGTTTCGATCGCGGCTTACCTGGCTTACAACCCCAAAAATTACTGGTTCGCGCGGGCTTATGTGAATCGCATCTGGAGTGAACTCCTCGGCGATGGCTTCTACGATGTCGACAGCCTCGGACCTGACAGTGAAGTCATTCACAAACCGGTCGTGAATCGCATCGCCGCCAACTTTCGCTATAAAGACTTCGACCCCAAATGGGTTTTTCGGCTGATCATGAACTCAAAGGCTTATCAACGCGAGATCCGTACCAGCGACTCTGCAGCGGACTTGTTTACCGCAGTCAGACCCGCGCGTTTGCGTCCCGACGTGATTGCCGACTCGGTCGAAAACCTGATCGGAGAAGCCCCGTCCATTCGTAAAGAAATCATCCAGGCCTTTGATATGAACCCCTCCCTCCCGCAGGATGCGCTGGAAGGTTCAATCCAACAGGCACTGCTGATGATGAATAACCGGGAACTGCAGACCAGGCTCTCACAGAGCGAACTGAAACAGCGGCTGTTGAGCCTCCCTTCCGATACGGATCTGGTTCAGTCACTCTATCTGAATGTCCTGGCCCGACATGCGACCCCGTCCGAACGGGAGCGTAATCTCAGCTATCTGCGTGAGTCAGAAAAACGCGACGAAGCCGTCGACGACCTGCTCTGGGTTCTGCTCAATTCCACTGAGTTTCGCACTAAACGCTGACAGACTCCACACACAGGAACAGTCAAATGCAAACCGATGCGCTCTTACACCTGAATCTGAATCGAAGTGGCAGATTGTCGCGCCGCAATTTTCTGCAGACAGCCGCCCTGGGAGTTGGTGGATCGTCTCTGCTCTCTCAGTTTCGCCTGCACGCCGAGGATCTGAAAAAAGAGGGTCGTTCCTGCATTCTGCTCTGGCTGGCCGGTGCTCCCAGCCAGTTGGAAACCTGGGATCCCAAACCGGGTACACCCAACGGAGGAGAAACGAAAAAAATTCAGACTCAGACGCCCGGAGTCGAAATCGCGCATCACTGGCCCAAAATCGCGGGCGTGATGAATGAAATCGCCGTGATTCGCGCCATGACCGGGAAAGAGGCTGCCCACGAACGAGGCACCTATCACCTGCATACCGGACATCGCATGATGGGCATCGAAAAGTTCCCGCACTTTGGCTCGGTTGTGGCCCGCGAACTGGGAGACCCGCAATCCGATATCCCTAATTTTGTCAGTATCGGTCAAACCCTGAGTTCGGGCTTTCTGGGAGTCCAGGTGGCTCCCTTCATCATTGATCGCCCGGGTATGTTGCCGGACAACGTCGTCAACACGACATCTGATTTGCGGCAACGCAGAAGGCTCGCTTTACTCAGCCAGCAGGAGAATGAATTCGCCCAGGCGGGCGCAGCGGCGCTGGTGAAGGAACAGAGCGAACTCTATCAGAAAGCCAACCTGATGATGACCTCGCCGCGGCTGAAGGCGTTTCAATTCGATGATGAACCCGCCGCCATGCAGGAAGCCTACGGAAAATCACAGACCGGACAGGGCCTGCTGGTTGCCCGTCGGCTGGTCGAAGCAGGCGTCCCGTTTGTGGAAGTCCGCAGCACCGGCTGGGACATGCACACCAATGTCTTCCGCAGCATGGAACGTCGCGCCCCGGAAGTCGACCAGGGACTGTCTCAACTCCTGCTGGATCTCAAACAACGGGGACTGCTGGAAAAAACGCTGGTACTCTGCATGGGCGAATTCGGTCGCACTCCCAAGATCAATGCCCGCCCCCCTGCCCCCGGTCGTGACCACTGGGTCAGAAACTTTAACCTGCTGATGGCAGGCGCCGGCATCAAAGGTGGACAGGTCATCGGCAAAACGGACGAAAATGGTCAGGAAATCACCGAAGACCCGGTTCAGGTCGACGACCTGTTTCAATCCATGTGCAAAGCCATGCAGATGGACGCCGAGATGGAACTGCACACCCCCGTCGGCCGCCCGGTCAGGCTGGTTGAAGGAGGTGCCGTCATCAAAGGACTCTTCGGTTAAGCGGGGAACAGGGCAGTGGTTTCCCGACGAATCAGGACTTGATATCGATCGTCAGTTGATTCGCTTCATCCTTAACAGTCACGATGTAGTCACTTGAGGTTTCACTTATGTATTTATCAGGCATCCCTTTCGTACCGATAAAAAAGACCTGGTAGTCACCGGGAGCCACAGGGTCTGCAATGGTAAATTCCCCTTTCTTATCAAGATCACCCTGGATAAGCGTGCCATAATCGACTGAATATAACCCGACCTGCCCTGAAGTGACCGGGCTGCCATTCAAAGTCACTTTTCCGGATACGGACGCAGTATCAGCAGGCTTTTCGGGGGTCTCCAACCTGGCTTCACAACCAGATAGAATCGTCCCTGAGAAAAGAATCGGCAGCAGGTACTTAGTGTCGGGGAAATAATGCAGAATCGATCAACTTCGGCAGGAAAAGCAGCACCACCTGGTATCTAGCTGAGGTGTCTGCGCTGTTCCCGCCGCTGCCGTCTGAATGAAAGCGATTTACAGAAGTCCGATTACGGGAATTCGACAGTATTACCGTCGTCTTTATCGCTCAAATGTTGGTATACCGTGAAATTCATGTTCTCTTGAGAGAAAATGCACGGAACCATCGGCGAACACGAAATGCGCCCCACCAACATGATCACTACCGAAGTTGGCCGAGTTATCATCCCAGGAAGTCGCGGGGGTGAGGTCGGCGACTACCTGATTTCGCTTCAGCAAATGCCGGTGGAATCCAAAACTAGCCTCAAAAAGACTTGGCAGCACTGCTTCTCTCGACGTATGATAAACAGAAGTGCTGCGCAAAAGCGGTCGCCTGACTTCCGCTTTAATCCTGACTGTAACTGACTTTAAAGAAACCACACCTGACAGGCTGATTCATGTCAACCATTGCTGTCCCTTGCCCTCACTGCAAAAAAAAACTCAAGCTCCGCGATAAAAGTCTGCTCGGAAAAAAAGCAAAATGCCCCAACTGTAAACAGGCTTTTGTTTTGAAACTTCCCGCCATGACGACTCCCGCCAGCAGTGAACGCTCTGCCCCGACTGCACCTGTTGACAATCCGCCCGCCTCCGATCCGCAAATCGAACAGGTCACCCCCCCGCCGTCTGCACCACCCCGGCAGGAAGAATCCATTCAGATTGAACTGGCACAACCCACCACGCCAGTCGTGGGGACTTCTGCCAAGTGGGTACCCGATGATCCCGTGACACCACCTCCTGCTGCGCCGGAACCCGCGGTGAAGCCGCCCGCATCGGGTCTGCCTCAGATTGATACCTCCGCTCCGCCCGTGATTAACACCACGCCTGCTCCCGGCGTCGATACAGGAAACACCGGTCCCGCGTTTCCCGACATCGCAGTCGAGTCTACAGAAAATGCCGGCGTCGCGCGGTTGCGTGAGTTACGCCGCAAAAATGCAAAACGCAGAAACGTAACGATTGCCAGCATCGTGATTGTCCTGCTCCTGATCGGAGTCGGCGGCTACTTCGCCTGGGATCAGGTCGAAGAGACCATCGCCACCAAACCGGCTAAACCCGCGCCGGCACCGTCTGCCGCTGCCAGTTCCACCGTAGCTTCGACTCAAACCTATACGCCTCCAGCCAAAGTGGCTCCCAGCCCGACAAACGGAACGCCGATCCGCCTGCTGTATGTTCCCGCTGGTACACGGATCCTGATTCATCTACACCCCGCCGCACTCTGGGCCCCCGGTTCCCAGGGCGAAGAATTTCGTGCCTGTCTCGGACCGGTCGGGATCTGGGCCGAACAGAAAATCAAAGAAATCTGCCTGACCGGACCTGCCCAGATTGAAGAACTGACCTTCTATCTGATTCTGGGTTCACCGGGAGCACCACCCGAGTACGCCGCGGTGATCCGACCCACGGAGCCCCTCAAACGCTCGGAACTGATAGCACAATTCGATGGCCAGCGACTCGACGACTACAGTTTTCCCGTCTATTCCGGTGACAAATATTCCTCGATGATTGTTGATGAAAACACCTATGTCATCGGCCCTCCGGGAAATCTCCGGGCTGCAGAGATGGCAGAATCACGCGAGTACGATAGCAGCACCTCACCTGGCATTGAATCGATCCTCAAACAGACAGACCGCGATCGACACCTGACCATCGTCTTCGATCCCGATGAAGTCCGTCGACAGCAGGACGTATTGCTTCCGGAAAAAGCACATCCTTTTCTGAACGAGTTTCTGGACTGGCTCGGCGAAGATGTTGAGACCGTTGCCTGGAGCATGCATCTCGGTGCGGATGATTTTTATTCCGAATGGACGTTCCGCAATTCGACGATGATTCGGCCGGGAAAACTGGCAATTAACCTCAAAGAACAGCTTGATGTACTGCCTGAAGAAATGCTGCAAGGGGTGCGAAAAATGAATCCGGGAACCATCGGCAGCCGTAAAGTGATCGGCCGCTTTCCCGCGATGCTCAAAGCCTTCAGCATGGCCAACCAGGAGCAATCAGGCGAGCGCTACGCCCAGTTGGTCAGCAATCTCCCGGAACGGGCGGCACCAAACCTGGCGCTGGCCAGCCTGTTAACCTGGGATGAATCCACGCGCACTGACTTCTCCGTTAAAGCCAAACCCAGACCAACCGGACCGCAACTGCCGGACAAGGTGGTGGACCGGCTGAAGATGAAACTCGAAGTCGATTTCAAACGCATGCCGCTGGAAGAAGTTCTGGCTTATATTGCCGATGAAACCAAAACGAAGATCATTCTGGATGGAGCCGGTTTAAAACTGGTCGGTTACACCCAGAACATGAGGCAGACAATGAACCTCGGTACGGTCTCCGCATTAGAGACCATTCAGGCCATCTTCAATGTCAAAGACCAGGATCAGATGTGCCTGATCATTGATGAAAATGCGAAAACGGCAACCGTAACCAGTAAGCCGTTCGCGCAACAGAACAATCTGAAAACATATGAGTTTCCGCCTGCCCAATAATCAGGCGCTATCTGAATTCCCGTCACAGGTGATCGCTGATGGATATCACCACCTTTCAATGCCCTCACTGCCAGGCCATGCTTCGCATGCGCAACAGACAGGTTGAAGGCAGTACCTTCCCCTGCCCCGACTGTGGGCAGCAACTGCGTATCACTTCGACCCCACAAGGTGAACTCAGCATCTCCCATATCGAGCCGGAACCGAAGCCCACAGGTCCCTCTCCCCTGGTAATCAAGGCCCGTACCGGATGGAAGCAGTTGCAGAAAGCGGGAACTTATCTGCTGGCGAGTCCCGTCCTGATGGCCTGGCTTGTCGCGGGCACCGGTGCCCTCATCCTGTTACTGCTGATCCTCTTCGATGACCGCCCGTCTGCTCAAATTGCCGACAACCAGGCAGCTGAACCAGAAACCGTTGCCGCGGATGCGGAGTCAGAGACCACTGACACTCCTGCGGATCAGACGCCGATGGCCCAAGCGGTTCCTGAATTACCGGCTGATGAAAATCAGAACCAACCTGAACCGGAAGTCCCGGACCAGGCTGTCGACGTGCCCTTCGCACACCAGGTATTAATTGCTGCCAAACCGGAGAACCTGCCTCCGCTGATTGCGCCCAAACCTCAACCTGTGGCACAACCCGCTATGCCTCAGACCGATGTGACACTTGCGCTGCAGATCCCGATTCTCGAGTTCCGCCAGACAGATGAAATCCCCCTGAAAACAATGATGATTCAGTTTGAAGAAATGCTCGATACCCGGTTCGAGCTGGCAGAGAATGTCAAAAATGACCCCCGTCTGCTGGAAACGCCGATTGCGCTTTCCCGAAGAAATACGACTCTCTCAAATTTATTAGAGCAGATATTGAGCGAAGGAGCCCTGACATTCAGGGTGAAATCAAATAAGATTTACATAGAAAGAGCTGCTGCTCCCTGAATTAACCACTTGGAGCTGACCGTTTCTGTTTTGATCGATCACGTCTCCGCTTTATTCTGAACCGGGTTACCGGCGAATACGAAATTAGTATCTATTGTGAAACTCGACGACAAAGTCTGTTACTGTTTTCATATCAGTAAACGAAAAATCATCAACCATCTGCGTATCCATCGCCCGCGGCGCGCCAGCCAGCTGAGTGAATGTGGAGGCGCCGGCACCGGCTGTGGCTGGTGTGTTCCTTACCTGAAACGCTATTTCGCCGAGTACGAGAAATCAGGCAACGCCGAAACAGGGGATGTGCCATCGACGGCGTCGGAAGACATCACTGCCGAAGAATACGCACGGCAACGAGACCAGTACATTGAAAGTGGAAAAGGGACGCCCCCTGCCAGGTAACGTAATTCACCTCTACTGCTTCGAGATCACAACATGGCGGCTTCTGATACCGACGCACTCCCTTCTCTGCAGAACCAGGAGCGTTCGATCCTGCTCGCTCTCAAATCGATTTCCAAAACATATTTCACCGGGGATGTCTCTGTTCCTGTGTTACATAATGTCGATCTCGATATTTTCGCCAGGGAATTCCTGGTGATCGTCGGCCCTTCCGGTTCCGGGAAAAGCACGCTGTTGAATATCGTGGGCGGCATTGATGTTCCCACTGCAGGTGACGTATTTTTCCACCAGCAGAACATTTCCGAGTTCAACGAACAGCAGTTGACCCGTTACCGCCGCGAAAATATCGGCTTTGTGTTTCAGTTTTATAATCTCGTTCCCACACTGACCGCGCGGGAAAACGTCATCGTCGCTGCAGATATCAGTGACGATCCCATGTCGCCTGACGATGCGCTGGAACTGGTCGGCCTGGCGGATCGGGCAAATCATTTTCCGTCCCAGCTTTCAGGCGGAGAACAGCAGCGGGTGGCCATTGCCCGGGCGCTGGTGAAAAATCCGGAACTGCTGCTGTGCGATGAACCCACGGGCGCACTCGATCTTTCCACGGGTCGCAAAATCCTCGAAGTGCTCGGGAATCTGAATCGGGAGCTGGGCAAGACTGTCGTGATTATCACCCATAACTCCGCCATCGGAAAAATGGCACAACGGGTGATTCGTATCGGTTCCGGCACCATTGCTGAAACCCGCATCAATCCACAGCCTGTCCCCGCGAATCAGGTCACCTGGTAATGAACGTTCTGCATCGAAAATTAATGCGGGAGTTATTCGCTGCCAAAGGGGTGCTGATCGCGATCATCAGTATCATTGCCGTCGGCATCGGCTGTTTTATCGCCATGTCATCGACTTATGACAATCTCGAGTATTCCCGCCAGAGTTATTATCGACTCTGTCAGATGGCCGACTTCTCAGTGGAGCTGAAAAAAGTTCCGACCGGAGACCTGGCCGCTTTGACCGATGTTCCCGGCGTGACAAGTATTCTGCCCCGCATTGTGTTCGAAGTCACCGCTTCGCTGGAAGGAGTCGAAAAGCCATTGTCCGGCCAGGCGGTATCCCTGCCGGCCCACGAAAATCCGCCCATCAACCGTATTGTCATCAAGCAGGGAAGCTACTTCACCGATCAGCGCCAGGAAGAAGTCATCCTCAACGATGCCTTCGCCCGAGCCCACAATCTGCTGCCGGGGGATCATATCCAGTTGATTTTGAACAACAGGCTGCAGGACCTGCTGATTGTGGGCACCGCCATCAGTTCCGAATTCGTCTACCTGCTCGGCCCAGGAGGTCTGGTTCCCGAACCGGAATCGTATGGCGTATTTTATCTGAAACATGATTACGCTGAAGATGTGTTTGGTTTCGAAGGTGCCGCCAATCAGGTTTTGGGACACCTGGCGCCTGAATTTCAAAGCCCGGATCGCGTCCGGCTGATACTCGATCAGCTGGAATTGAATCTCGACGAGTATGGCGTGTTTTCCACCACACCCCTGGCACAGCAGTCATCACACTGGTTTCTTAAAAGCGAAATTGACGGTCTCAAAGTCAGCGCCACAATTCTGCCCACAATTTTTCTGATTGTCGCTGCGCTGGCGCTGAATCTGTTGATGTCACGCATGGCGGAACAGCAGCGGACCATCGTGGGCACCCTCAAAGCCCTCGGTTATTCCAACCAGGAAATCTTTCTGCACTTCATCCAGTTCGGCCTGCTGATCGGAATCGCAGGCGGGTTGCTGGGAATTTTCATCGGCTATTCGCTGGCCGGTGCCATGACGGCCCAATATCGTAACTTTTTTGAATTCCCCTCCCTCGTCAACCAGATGTATCCCCGGGTCATCCTGCTGGGCATGCTGATCAGCATCTTCTTTGCGGTGCTGGGAACCTATCGAGGCGTTCGATCGGTCGTGCGACTTTCGCCGGCAGAAGCGATGCGTCCCAAACCCCCTTTGCGGGCCCGACGAATATTACTGGAGAAGATTCCTGCCTTCTGGAATGCACTCGACTTTCGCTGGCAACTCGTATTGCGCGACATCTTTCGGAATCGTACGCGAACCCTGGGAGGCCTGCTCTCTGCGACCGTGGGCGCAATGCTGCTGCTGGTGACCTTCTCCATGTACGACTCCGCGTTTGCGCTGCTCAATTTCCAGTATGACAAACTGCTGCTGAGCGACATCGACATCAGCTTCAAAGACGACCATGATTATGCAGCTTTACTCGAATCTCAGCAGTTGGCCGGCGTCGATGAGGCCGAACCCCTGTTTCACATCGGCTGCACGCTGAAAAATGGAATCCATGAAAAGAAAGTCGGCATCACGGGAATCACAGAGAACGCGCAGCTGACCATTCCCCGTGACACCGCAGGCAACCGCGTCGCCATACCGGAGACAGGCATTCTGGTCACGCGTAAGCTGGCTGACATCCTGCAGATCCAGGCGGGCGATTCCCTCGAAATGATTCCGGTCGCCGGCGATCGGATCGCCAGACAGGTGCCCGTCATGAAAATCATCGACAGCTACCTGGGGCTCACCGTCTATGCCGACTTCGATTACCTGAATCGCCTGATGGGGGAATCCCAAACCCTCACCAGCGTGCAGTTAAAAACCAGTCCCCGACCGGAGGTCACCCGCCAGATTTATCGGCAGGTCAAACAGATCCCCGCCATACAGTCGGTCACTTCGATTCGCGATCAGAAAGACAAACTGCAGGAAGTGCTCGTGGATCAGATGATTGTGATGATCGTCGTCGTCATCGTGTTTTCCTGCCTGATTTTCTTTGGCAGCATTTTGAATGCTTCCCTCATCTCGCTATCAGAACGGCAGCAGGAAATCGCCACACTCCGCGTGCTCGGGTACACTCCCGCGGAAGTTGGTTCGATCTTTCTGCGAGAGAGTTTTTGTGTGAACCTGCCCGGCATTCTGCTGGGACTGCCCGCCGGTTACTGGGCCTCGAAAGGCATTAACATTGCTTACGATACGGAGCTGTTCCGGATGCCATTTACCATCGATGCCATGAGCTGGGTTTACACGGTTCTGCTGGGAATTATTTTCACCCTGATTTCTCACTGGCCGGTGCAGAAAGCCATCCGTAATATGGACTGGCTCACCGCGCTCAATGTAAAGGAATAAACATGTCCCGCAAATCAATCATCATCATGGTGGTCCTGCTCGTCGGCCTGGGGGCCTTCTACCTCTTCTCCGATGCGCCGCTCCCGGTGGATGTCACTGTTGCTGAAAAAGGTGAAGTCAAGGCCTTCATCGAGGAACGGGCCAGGACCAGCCTGTCCCGCATCTACCGCATCGCCATGCCGTTAAACGGTCGCATCTTGCCGATCACCGTGGAAGAAGATGAGAAAGTGACGGAAGGCCAGATCGTCGCCGTCATGGATACGTCCGACCTGGATGCGGAAGTGGCCAAAGCCCGGTATCGCGTGGAACAATTCGCGCGAAAAATCATTGAGCAGTCCGATACCCGACTGGAAGACAACTCGCTGGTGCAGTTCGATGAATTCCTGAAGTCGATGGACCTGACTGTCGAAGCCGCCAGCAAACAGCAGGATGCCAGTCATGCCAAATGGCAATACGCCCGGGATGAATTCGACCGCAAATATCAGCTCTTCAAACAGAAAGCACTATCAGAAAGCGAACTCAACGAAGCGGACCTGTTCAAGAAACAGAGCGAAATCGATTATCAGAAAGACATTTTAACCTGGCGTTCCCTGCAGGCGATCCAGAGCGCCATGCAGATTGGCAAGATCTCGATTCTGAAATACAAAGAGAAAAAAGAACTCTCCACTGCGGTGCTGCAGGAAGAACAGAAGGAAGCCCAGTCCCGGCTGGACCAGCTGCTCCGCGACCAGAAACGGGCCACGATGCGCAGTCCCGTCGATGGGACGATCCTGACCAGAAACTATTCCAATGAACGCACACTGGCCGCCGGAGACATTCTGCTGGAAATCGGACGCCTGCAGGAACTCGAAGTTGAAGCGGACGTCCTCTCTCAATATGTCGGGGATATTCAGATCGGTTCGCTCGTCGATATTGAAGGTCCCGCGCTGGGCAGGCAATCCGTGCGCGGCAAGGTCAAACGGATCTACCCCAAAGGCTTTACCAAAGTCTCTTCACTGGGAGTCGAACAGCAGCGCGTGAAAGTGATTATCAGCTTCGACCAGAATCTGTGGAAGCAGTTGAAACAACAGCGGCGGAACCTGGGCACCGATTATCGGGTCCGCGTTAAAATTTATACGGAGATCAAGCCGGATGTAGTCAAAGTCTCGCGGTCAACCCTGTTTCGCAGTGCTTCGGGACAGTGGCAGGCGTATGTAGTCCGCAATAACAGAGCCATCCTGACGGATGTCAAAACCGGCGTGATGAACGATTTTGACGCCGAAATCGAACAGGGAATCCAGGCCGGGGACCGACTGATTATCGCCCCCAGCATGAACCTGCAGCCGGGACAGTCCGTCGAGCCGCAGGTCATCAGAGAACTCTAACGATCTAAAACAGGTTGAAAGACGCGATGGTTAAATGTGATGCGCTCTAAAAGCTGGTACCGGCGGCACTGCTGATCGGAATCTGACGCGGTTTTACAGTCGACGACTTTTCCAGCTCGACACTCAGAATCCCATTCTGGACCGAAGCTGTCACTTTATCGGGATCGACGGCAACCGGCATCGGAACCGAACGACGAAACTGACCTGAAGGACGCTCACTGACGCGCGCCGTCTGACCGGAGGTCGTAAACGTTCCTGTACTGCGACTGCCGGCAATCGTCAACATGTTGCCCGCCAGCGTGATATTAATTTCTTCGGCGGTTACGCCGGGCAGATCAAATGAGACCTGCACCTTCTCTTCCAGTTCCAGAACATCGACACGTGGCATCCAGACAGCTTCATTGCCAAACAGTCCCAGCCTGTCCAGCGCGCGTTCCCCCTGCTCGACAGCGACGCCCAGCAGTTTGTCGAATTCCGAGCGAAGTCGCTCGATGGAATTCGGGACACTGGAAGACTCTGATTTCCGCCTCCGTTCACCTTGCGTCTCTGTCTGGCTCTGCGTCTGGTCGCAGGCTTCGTCCGTAGAGCAGGCCTCTTCTGTAGAAACGTGCACGGGTTCCGGCTGTTGATCATCCATCGACATCGCTGTCTCCTCTCGAGAACTGATGGTCTCGTTTATTTAGAATGTACTGAGCTTAAGATTGTTCTGATCTGACAGGAACAGGCGGTTCTCACCCTTCGTGGTTGTAACCGCTGTCTGTATTGTCTCATATCTGATTCGCTCTGCCAGTGGAAATCTTGAGATTTTCCCGGCGAATGATTCCAGTAGCGCAGAAAACACGTCAAAGTGTCGTGATAGCGAGAGGGGACTGGAAAGCAACTGCAGCGCAGTTATTTCTCGTCTTCGATCGCACAGGAACCGGCGGCAGACATCTGTTCGGCCTGCTGCTTCTTTTTATCGGAAATGGAACAACCTCCACATTCAGAACAGCCTTCCATACCATCCAGGTTGGCAATTCCACCGCAGGAGCCTTTAATACAGCGGTTACTGAAAATAACGCCGACGGCCATTCCCAGGAACGCCAGTACAAAGATACCGAGAGCAAACAGGATTGTAGACATCATTTTTCGTTTACCTCTCCAAATATTTGTCGCCACTGCGGCGAGTAGCGTTCCGAAAAGCCGGTCTCTGTTTTCACGATGAAATAAGCGGCGATCTTCCCTGCTTTACACCAATTATACCCCTCATCGGGGCCTAATACCATCAGGCAAGTCGCCAGGGCGTCACAGTTCATACAATTTTCCCCCACGACAGTCACTGAAGCGAGTGTATGTTTGACCGGGTATCCCGTACGGGGATTGATGGTATGAGAGTAACTGACGCCTTCCACTTCAAAAAAATTGCGATAGTTGCCAGAAGTCGCCATCGACAGATTATCCAGCGGAAAGACATGCTGTACGACCCGTTGATCGCTGACCGGTTTCTCGATCCCGACTTTCCAGGGCTGCCCCTGCTGATTGACGCCCCGCGCCCGCATTTCACCCCCGATTTCGACCAGGTAATTCTGAAACGACTGTGATTCCAGGTAGGCCCCCACCTCATCGACGGCATAACCTTTGGCAATCGCCGAGAGATCGAGATAGACATCCGGTATCGTCTTCTTCAAAGCCGGCGGATCGTGTTGCACCTGAATATGGTGATAGCCCACACTCTTGCGTGCGGCTTCAATGCGGCTCTCTTGCGGTATCGTTCGCTTCCCCGGATCGGGCCCGAAGTGCCATAGATTGACCAGCGGACCCACGGTCATATCAAAGGCACCATCGCTCTGCTTACTGAGCTTCAGTCCCGCGTCCACAACTTTCACCAGCGGAGCAGAAACCGCAAACCACTCCTCCGCAGTCGCCTGGTTAAACTGCGACAGCTCCGAGGTTTTGATATACGTTGACATCTGCTGATTGATTTTTTTCAGCAGTTCATCAACGTCCTGTTGGATCTGCTGATTGTTGATGGCCTCTGCAGAATCAGCGCAGATGGTAATATGATACGAGGTCCCCATCGTGGGTCCCTCGATCTGTACTTTCTGCAGCGCCTGTGTCGTGGACGGATTCTGCCCGGACTGACAGGCTACAACTGTTACACTTAACAGCAGTAACAGCGTGAGATGCCAGGCCGAAACGCATCTCGTCTTAACCGAAGTCATCGTATCTGATGTTCTCAGGTTCGACACCCAGATCATCCAGCATGTTTCGGACGGCGGAAAGCATCATGGGCGGACCACAGATGTAGTATTCGCAGTCTTCTGGAGCCGGGTGTTTACTCAGATATTCATCCAGCAGCACCTGGTGAATGAACCCTTCCAGGCCGGTCCAGTTATCTTCCGGCATCGGATCGGACAATGCGATATGCATTTTGAAGTTATCGAAGTCTTTTTCGATGGCACGGAACTCATCTTCATAGAACATTTCCCGCATGCTGCGGGCACCGTACCAGTAAGAGACTTTCCGGTTGGTCTTGCGTTCCTTGAACAGTTCATAGATGTGAGACCGCAGCGGAGCCATACCGGCACCACCGCCGATGTAGATCATCTCGGCTTCGGTGTCAGCGATGAAGAATTCCCCGTAAGGACCGGAAATGGTCACTTCATCGCCGGGCTTCAAATTGAAAATGTAGGAAGACATTTTACCAGGCGGTGTGCCATCCGGTGAGCGTGGCGGCGGGGAAGCGACACGCACGTTCAACATGATGATCCCTTTTTCCCCGGGATAGTTGGCCATGGAATAGGCGCGAATCGTTTCTTCGTTCACTTTGGATTCGAAACGCCATAAGTTGAATTTATCCCAGTCCTCTTTGTATTCGTCAGGAATATCAAATTCACTGTATTTCAGGTGGTGAGGCGGTGCTTCGATCTGGATGAAACCACCGGCTTTGAAGGCAACGTCTTCGCCTTCGGGCAGTTCCAGAATGAGTTCCTTAATGAACGTGGCAACGTTGTCGTTGGAGCGTACTTTGCAGACCCACTTTTTGGTCTCGAAGACTTCCGGCGGAACTTCAATATCCATATCGTTCTTGACCGGCACCTGGCAGGAGAGGCGGCAGCCTTCACGGACTTCACGGTTATTGAAGTGGGATCGTTCGGTCGGCAGGATGTCACCTCCGCCGTGCAGCACTTTGACTTCACACTGGGCACAGGTTCCACCGCCGCCACAGGCCGAAGAAACAAAGATCTGGTTTTCAGCCAGCGCGTTTAGAAGTTTTCCGCCCGCGGGGACTGCGATCTTTTTCTGCTCATTGACCGTGATCGTGACATTCCCGGAGGCAACCAGTTTTGATTTTGCAATCAGAATAATGGCGACCAGGGCAAGCACGATGCCCGTGAACATAATAACGCCAAACAGAATTTCTATAACCATGATGAAACGTCGACCGCTCTAAAAAGTCAGTAATCTAGTGAAGTCTTACAGTTGGATACCGGAGAAGGCCATAAAGGCCATCGCCATCAGTCCCACGGTAATGAACGTGATGCCCAGCCCGCGTAAACCAGGTGGTATGTCACTGTATTTCATTTTTTCGCGTACGCCTGCCAGTGCGACAATCGCCAGGGCCCAGCCCACTCCGGAACCAAAACCAAACACACAGCTTTCAGGGAAGTTATAATCCCGCTCGACCATAAACAGCGTCCCACCGAGGATCGCACAGTTCACGGTAATCAGCGGAAGGAAAATCCCCAGTGAGTTATAAAGTGCCGGAACATAGCGATCCAGAGTCATTTCCAGGATCTGTACCATCGCGGCAATCACGCCGATATAACAGATCAGACCGACAAACGTCAGGTCAACATTCGGGTAACCGGCCCAGGCCAGTGCTCCTTTTTTCAGCAGATGCTGATAGATCACATTATTCACGGGCACGGTGATGGTCTGAATCACGATCACGGCGATCCCCAGACCCATGGCCGTTTTCACGTTCTTGGAAACGGCCAGAAAGGTACACATCCCCAGGAAGAAGGCCAGCGCCAGGTTCTCGACGAAGAGACACTTGATAAACAGGCTCAGATAATGTTCCCACATGTTATGCCTCCTCAATCTGATCGGTCTTCAGTGATCTCAGAATCCAGATCGTAAAACCGATAATAAAAAACGCGCTGGGCGGCAGTAACATCAGGCCATTGGCCTCGTACCAGCCACCGTCACGACTTAGTTTCATAAGTTGAATCCCGAACAGGCTGCCGGAACCGAACAGTTCGCGGAAGAACGCCACCAGCATCAGGACCGCTGAATAACCCAGGCCGTTGCCGATCCCGTCCAGGAAGCTGATGCCGGGCTCATTTTTCATGGCGAAGCCTTCGGCACGTCCCATCACGATACAGTTGGTAATGATCAGACCCACGAACACGGACAGCTGTTTGCTGATTCCGAATGCGAATGCTTTCAGGAACTGGTCAACCAGAATCACCAGCGACGCGATAATCGTCATCTGCACGATGATACGGATGCTGCTGGGAATCTGCAGTCGAATTGAAGCGACCGCTGCATTAGAGCAGGCAGTCACCAGTGTCACAGCGATACTCATCACCAGCGCGGTTTCCATTTTGGTGGTCACAGCCAGAGCCGAACAGATCCCGAGAATCTGTAACGCGATCGGATTGTTATCCAGAATCGGTCCAGTCAGGGCTTTTTTCTGTTTTGAATTCATCGTTATTTTTCCTCCTTTTCTCGAACGCGTTCGAGATAAGGTTTAAACCCTAAATCACCCAGCCAGAAATCCAGCAGGTGTGTGACGCCGCGCGAGGTAATCGTCGCACCGGACAGGCCGTCGACTTCATGAATGGCATTCGGAGACTGTGGATTGACCGTTCCCTTAATCACTTCCAGGTCAGGCTGAAAGTCGTTCGCATAGGCTTCTTTGCCAATCCATTGTGATTTCCACTTGGGATTATCAACTTCACCGCCGAGGCCCGGTGTTTCGCCATGTTCATAGAAGGTCAGACCGGCAACCGTCGTCAAGTCTGTTTCCAGTGCCAGAAAGCCCCAGAGGGTAGACCAGAGTCCTTTGCCCCGAATCGGCAACACGTACTGAGACAGTTTTCCGTTTTCATCATAAATGTGATAGACCCAGGAATAGTTTTCGCGGCGTTTAATACCGGCCAGATCCTGTGTGGAATCCAGTTTCATACTCATCTTGGGATTATCGGCGGCTGCCTTCTGATCATATTCCTGCGGATCAGGAAACAGGGCTTTGTCGTCGGTGACAACTTCGCCGGTGTTCAAATCGACGATGATGCCTTTGACTCGCTCATCGTAAATTTTTCTCACATCTGCTCCATCCCCGGGCTGAATCAGTCCGGCAGCGGAGAGAATGTTTTTTTTGCGCTCGTTTTCTTTATTCAGTTCCTGCTTGCTGCGCAGTCCGACCGCAGCCCCGGAGACGAGAATCGAGCAGGCCACACACAACGCGGCCGACACCATAAATGTGAATCCTATTGAATCACGCGACATTTCGCGCCAACCTTCTTTTAATGTTTGCTTGAACAACGTAGTAGTCAATCAGAGGTGCAAAGACATTCCCGAACAGAATGGCCAGCATGATCCCCTCTGGATACGCCGGATTGACAACCCGAATCAGGATCGTCATACCACCAATCAAAATTCCATAATACCAGCGACCAGTATCGGTCATCGCGGCAGAGACCGGATCGGTCGCCATAAAGACCAGGCCAAAGGCCAGTCCCCCGACCACCAGATGCCATTGGGGAGGCATCGCGAACATGGCGTTCGTGTTACTGCCGATCATGTACAGCAGCAGAGAAAGCCCCATCGCACCGACCAGCACACCAGCCATCACCCGCCAGGACCCGATGCCTGCCAGAATCAGGAAGATCGCGCCCAGCAGACAGGCAAATGTCGAGGTCTCACCCATGGAACCCTGAATCTGTCCCATGAAGGCCTGCATCCAGGTGATTCCCAGGCCGCCATCAGCAACAGAATTGGTAATCGCTTTCATGCCGACTTCGGGAGTGGCCACTGCCAGCTGCCCCAGAGAAGTCGCACCGCTGAAGCCATCGACGGCAGTCCAGACCGTGTCGCCCACGATCTGAGCCGGATAGGCAAAGTATAAAAAGGCCCGGGCAGTTAAGGCCGGGTTGAGGAAGTTCTTACCGGTTCCCCCAAAGATTTCCTTACCGACGACCACACCGAAACTAATGCCCAGCGCCACCTGCCAGAGTGGAATCGTGGGAGGCAGAGTGAGCGGAAACAGCATCCCGGTGACCAGGAAGCCTTCGTTGATCTCATGCCGACGAATGATGCAGAACAGGCCTTCCCAAGCACCGCCGACGGCCATACAGACAATATAGACCGGCAGAAAGTACAGGGCACCGTGGACCAGGTTGGAAACCAGGCTGCCGGCTTCGGGAGTCACACCAATGGCGGCCATCACCGCGCCACGCCAGCCGGGCACACTATCGATGCCCATGGCGCTCATCGCGGCATTTGCCTGATAGCCCGTGTTGTACATCGCCATGAAAACACAGGGGATCAAAGCTACGATCACCATACTCATCATGCGTTTCAAATCGATCGAGTCACGCACGTGTGAGGCTTCGTGGGTCACTTCACCCGGAGTATATAGAAACGTATCTTGCGCTTCATAGAGTGGGTAAAGCTTCTCGAACTTACCCCCTTTATCGAAGAGGGGGTGTACTTTATCAAGAAGATTTCGTAACGGCTTCATTTCGTGGTTTATCTTTCTTGTTTGATGCCCCCGAAACATAGTCTGCCAGGACACCACCGGCTTTGACTAATAATCGATTGCCAAAGGAAGCCGACCGGCTTCGCACCTGACAACTGGGGTTTACGTCTTTCAATATTTTTTATCGATCAGGCAAACAGTCACTTACCTGCAGGCCAGCT
The DNA here is from genome assembly GCA_002706765.1 of Gimesia sp. Taxonomy (GTDB): domain Bacteria; phylum Planctomycetota; class Planctomycetia; order Planctomycetales; family Planctomycetaceae; genus Gimesia. The sequence continues at coordinate 374,528 of PAJV01000013.1, read as the reverse complement.
CATCCAGTCCTGGCGCCCCCTTCCCGGGGAGACCCGAACTTAGCCTTCTACTTCAATTGTTGTCAAACTCTTACGCAACAGAGACCCATAGTTGTATTTGCCCGGGCAGACAAACGTGCATAACGACAGATCTTCTTCATCAAGTTCCAGGCAACCCAGCTGTTTTGCCTGTTCGGTATCTTCTGTAATCAGGGCACGCAGGAGGAATGTTGGCAGGATATCCAGAGGCATCACTTTTTCATAAGTCCCGATGGGAATCATGGCTCGCTTACTGCCTTCGGTTGATGTGGTGAACGCAACCTTTTTGCCCTGCCCGACCCAGGACGAAGCGAATACGGGAACAACAGAAAATTTGTTGAAACCAGGTCCCATCCATCCCAGAAAGTCCCGATGTGTGCCTTCTTTAAGTGCAGTAACCTGCAAGGCATAACGCCCTAGGTAAGCAAACGGCCCCTGTGCTGTACGTCCGGAAAGCGCGGAGCCGGAAATCAGGCGATCCATATCGCCTTCCAGGTTGCCTTCAACCAGGTCAGTGATACTGGCCCCCATTACGGTCCTGACCAGTTTAGGTTCTTTCACGACAGGACCTGCTATTGAGATCACCCGTTCAGAAGAGAGTTTACCGGTGGCAAACAGTTTTCCAATCGCAATCACGTCCTGGTAGTTGATGTACCAGACTGTTTTCTTTTCGTTGACAGGATCCAGGAAGTGAATGTGTGTGCCGACCAGCCCTGCAGGATGGGGTCCGCCGAATTCTTCTACCGTCACGAAATCCAGTTCCAGACCAGGCAGATTCGTGCCGGGAGCCTTGCACAGATACAGCTTGCCTTCCGTCAGTGACTTCAGAACCTGCAGTCCCTGAGTGAATGCCCGGGGCTCTTCACTCAACACCACTTCGGGAGGTGGCGCGAGCGGATTGGTGTCGATGGCGGTTACAAAAATGGAATGTGGGGTGGTTTCCGGCGAAGGAACACGACTGTAAGGGCGGGTTCGCAGGCTGGTCCACAGACCGGATTTCAGCAGATTGTCCTGTACCTGCTCGCGTGTCAGGCTGGTGAGGTCGCTGTCGCCGTAGGAAGTGAAAGTTTCTTCGCCATCACCTTCTACTTCAATCACCATCGATTGAAAAGCGCGTTTGGCACCACGATTGATTTCCGCGATTTTTCCGGCAACCGGCGCTGTATAGAACACGCCTTCGGTTTTTTTATCGCTGAAAAGTAACTGCCCTTTTTTGACAGTGTCGCCAACTTCAACAGCCAGCGTGGGTTTCATACCAATATAATCAGGGCCAATCAGAGCAACCGATCGAACAAACGGCCCGTTTTCGATCAAAGCAGAAGGCGCGCCTGCGATTGGCAGATCCAGCCCTTTTTTAATAGTAATCATTGAATTATGAACCTGAATATCACGAGTTTTCTCGTTTGACTCGCCTGATGTGGTTTAAAAAACCATCTGAACGCTGTTCAAAACACGACAGACATTCTGGAAGTTCTCTGCATCTTTATAGGCGCAACCCATCTGGTTGCCCAATAATTCGCGGCTATTTTACACAGATCCCCCCCTTTTTGTAGTGAAAGCAAGGTACAAAATAGATCATTTTCGATTCTGCATCAGAAAATTTCGATTCGTAGTTCAAACTCTCATGTTTTCCCTGATTCCCATTAGTGAGAACCGGCCAGAGGATCGCTCAATTCCATCTCGCCGGCACTCACCGGGAACACAAACCACCCTCAGGAGCTGCGTGGTCTGCATAAAAAAACCACCTGAAAAACTCTGTGCTTTCAGGTGGCGGGTAACTCTGTTTATTTCTTACTAATGTTAATTTCGGCTTACAGTGCGAGCAACTTTACATTCTTATACCAGACTTTGTGCCCGTGATCCTGAAATCCCAGGTAACCTTTGCGGGGAAAGTCTTTGACGGCGTCTTTGAATTTGTGATCGGAACCATCGAGGCGTTTCCCCGGCTCGGTCCACTCGTCGGCATTCAGTTTGGCAACGATCTCATTGTTGACGGCGACGGAGACATGAGGGCCATTGCAGGTAATCTCGATATTCGTCCACTCACCCGGTTTGCTGGCACGATTGACGGAAGGAGCAACCAGATCGTAGATCGCACCGAAGTCGTGCATGCCCGTTCCTTCACCCGTGAGTACCTGTGCTTCGAAACCGGTCTGCACCGGATTTTTAAGATCACCTACCCGGAAGAAAATTCCCGAGTTACATTCTTCGGGCATCTTCACATCGCATTTGAATTTGAAATCAGCGAAGGGTTTATCATACACGATCAGGTAACCACCCGACTTATAGGGGACCAGCGCGCCATCTTCAATCGGAGCGTCAATCGGTTTGCCGTTATTGCATTTCCAGCCTGAATAATCTTTGCCGTTGAACAGCAGTTTCCAGCCTGCTTCTTTTTCTGCAGCAGTCAGTGTGTTATCGGGAGCGGCGCTGCCGGCATCTGCCAGATCCAGTTTCTTCAGTTTGGCATGTGCTTCTTTTTCTGCTTTTTCATAAACGCTGGCGAGCGTGACTTCGGCTCCCCCCTGACGTTTACTTTCGTCGGCGGCTTCCATAAAGGTGTAGATTTCAAGTGTTTCTTCAGGACTGACGGGTGCTTTACCGGAGCGGAAGAATTTGGCAATCTCGACCAGCAGTGGCTTATAGCCATCGTAGCCCCCTACGGCGACTTCACCGTTTTCCCCTACCGCGGTTCCGCCGTATCCTTTCGGGGTTCCTTTACGAACGCCGGTGAAATGACCTTCCCGTCCGCCTGCCCACTTGCCGGCGACTTCATCACGGTCGGCATTGCTGACAGTACGTTTTACAGACTGACAGCCGGGGCCCATCACGGTAAACAGGGTTTCGACGCCATGAATTCCGTACCAGAACAGATCGGGGTGCGTCGCTTCCAGTGAGCAGGGGCTGTGAGTGCTGCATTTGGTAATCTTGCCTTCTTCTCCGTTTCGCAGACGCTGAGCACCTTTGGCAAACCGCAGCGATGAAGAAGAAAACATCGGCGTATTATATTTCTCGGACAGTTCATACAGCGCGATGGCATCGACCAGTGATCCAGCGACCGGCTTATCAATAAAGACCGGCTTGCCAGCCTGAAAAACGGGAATCGCCTGTTCGAGGTGAGGACGGCCATCATTGGTTTCCAGAAAAACCACATCGACTTTCTTCAACAGCTCATCGATAGAAGGCACGATTTCCACGCCCATCGCTTTGACCTGCTCAATGTATCCGGGAACCCGGGAAGTGCTGGATTCAATATCCGGACTCCCTTTGGGGTAAGCGGCGACCACACGAATGCCCGCCAGGTCCCCTTCGGGATTTCCCGTATTCAGCATTTTCGTAAACGCAATCGCGTGCGATGTATCCAGGCCAATGATTCCGGCCTTCAACTCTTTTTTCGCCTCAGCAGCAGTTAACGGCCCTGAACAGACGACGGCCAGCAAGAGCATTGAAAATAACGAGCGGCTCAAAAGCCGAATGAGAGATCCTGAGTTCATAATGTTCCTCAATCAAGTGTGACAGGTAAGCGGTCTGGGAAACTGGCAGGTAAAACAGACTTGCACTATATAATGATATGATGAGTCCGCTTTCGATTTCCTTATGAATGTTTATAAATTCGATTATTGCAGACTCCACACCGCAATTGCAATCAAACAATCCGACCGTGATGGAAAAAAGCGATTCTTCATCTGAGTGCGAGTCTGCTGCAGATGCTCAATCGGCGTAATCTTTGCCGTTCAAACTGTCGACGACCGAATGCTGCCATTCAGTTAAAGCGGCTTTCATTTTCTTCAGTCTCTGGGGATCCACCTGGGACAGATCCTGTTTTTCTCCGGGATCTTTTGCGAGATCATAGAGTGTGAATTTGGGTTTCCCCTGTCTGGTTTCCATTTTCAACAGTTTGAAATTGCCGTCCACCAGGGCAGCAGCGCCCGGCAGTTCGTCTTTGGAATACTGCGTCTCCAGGCTGGCGGCATCTGCATCCGGTGCAGGACCTGCGGGGTTGGGTTGCCCCGGCTTCTGCTGTTTCTGCAGCGCCAGCAGAATATCCGTACTGCGTTTGGGATGTCCTTTTGCCGGGTAGGTCCAGAAGCCCATCGGCTTTTCGCGGGCCGTCATCTGTCCTTCGATTAATGGCAGCAGGCTGACGCCGTCCAGATGAGGCTGATGGGAAACTTTCGCACCGGTAATGGCCAGGACGGTGGGATAGATATCAATCGTACCGCAGGGCACGTTTGAGAGCTCCGGTTTTTTGATGACAGCCGGCCACTCGATGATCGAAGGCACGCGGACTCCCCCTTCCCAGAGGTTGCCTTTGTATCCTGCCAGTCCGCCGGTCGCTTGAGAACGTACTTCCTCTTTTTTGAACTGTGGCGGTCGGGGGCCGTTATCGCTGGTAAACCAGAGCAGTGTATTTTCTGCCAGACCCAGATCTCTCAGCTGGCCCCGTAAATGCCCCATGGCCCGGTCGACGCCGCTGATCTCACCAAAATAATTTTGGAAGTAAGGCTTCTGATCGGGATAGAGTTCCTGCAGTTCAGACTCGGCTTCGTGAGGCAAATGCGGATTCCCAAACCAGATCACTGCCAGAAACGGTTTTTTGTCTTTGTCTGCCTGTTTGATGAAATCCAGGGCCGCATCCACGGTCACGCGTGAACTTTCCCCCTTCAGTTGTTTTACGACCCCGTTGTGGCTCATGTAAGGATCGTTTTCATAAAAGTTGGGACTGGAAACCCATTCATCAAACCCGCTGTTGCCGGGAGAGACCGGGCTGTTTGCCTGGACGGAACCCAGGTGCCATTTCCCGAAATGCCCTGTGGTATAACCGACCGACTTCACTGCTTCGGCGACGGTAACTTCCTGCGGTCTGAGCGTATGCCCCCAGCTGAAGCAGGCAAAGCGGTTGGGGTGCCTGCCAGTAAGAAAGCTGCCGCGCGTGGGAGAACAGACGGGAGCAGCTGCATAAAAGCGGTCCAGTCGCAGGCTGCTGGCAGCCATATCATCCAGGTGGGGAGTTTTCAGGATCGGATGTCCCATAAAGCCGGTTTCGCCCCAGCCCTGATCGTCGGTCATACATAATATGATATTAGGTCGTGCGGCTTGCGGCTCTGCGGCAGGTAACGGGGAAGCCGGAACAGTCAGACAGCAAACCAGCAGGAGTAGGAAGAATCGAAGTTGAAATCTCATTTCATGCCTCGGAAATGTTGAGAATTAGTGGTAAACAGGCAGGACCCATGCATTTCATCCTGTCCCAATTGAAGCGAGGCGCCAAGGATTTTTGGCCTCTGCTGAGTGATTTTCCTGAAAGTTCCTGGAACTGCATTCTGACATCTGCTGTGCGACGGCCTGTCCGCCCCGTCAGAAATTCGCACCTTAATCCAGTAGAAACCGCTTCTTGGGCCTTAAACCGGACGGTTCCCGAACTGAATTTGGCCGCTTGATGATTGCATCATTCCGGCCTGCTCGGCTATACTTCCCGGTGTGCAGCTGACCTTCCTCTGACTGACTTCGAGTACTCCCTGTCAATGCAGGATCGTGTTGCGTCCGGAGGCATTCACTTTTGAAAACCGACTCCCGCGTAACCCCTGACCATTGGAACCAATGGCTTTCAGAAATCAAACCAGACCAGAGGAACACACACCAGCATGAATCCGGCAAAACATAATGGTCCCTATTTTGTCGGCATTGATATTGGTGGAACGAATGTCAAAGTCGGTATCGTCGATGACAATGGCAAGTCCCTGGCATTCTGCAAGACGAAAACGGAAGTGGATAAAGGCGTTGACGCCGGACTGAAAAACATCTACCAGGCGATTACGGATGTGCTTTCAGACTGCCAGTTTACGATGGACGACATCAAAGCCATCGGCATCGCGACTCCGGGTACCATGGACATTCCGGGCGGTAAACTGGTTGATCCGCCCAACCTGCCTACCTGGAAAGGTTTTCCGATCCGCCAGACGGTATGTGATCATTATTCCGGAAAAAAGACGATCTATCAAAACGACGCCAATGCTGCCGCTTACGGCGAATACTGGATCGGGGGAGCCCGCGAGGCACGCAGCTTGGTACTCTGGACTCTGGGCACGGGCGTGGGTTGTGGTATTATAATAGATGAGATGATTATTGAAGGTCGTCACTCCCACGGGGGTGAATGCGGGCATATGATTATTCAAATGACCAACGGCCGGTTGTGTGATTCGGGACAATATGGAACACTGGAAGCGTACTCTGGCGGGAAATCGCTGGTACGTCACTGCCAGGAACTTCTGGATGCAGGACGCAGCTCACTGCTCCACTCGATGATCGAAGGGGGCAAGGAACTGTCTCCCCTGCTGATCTCACAGGCGGCTGAACAGGAGGACGAACTGGCAATTGAATTGATCATGGAATCGGCAATGTGCCTGGGTGTGGGAACAACGACACTCATGCATACGATTGACCCGGACATGATCCTGTTTGGCGGTGCTGTCACCTTCGGTGGCAGGGACTCTGAACTCGGACAGCGCTTCCTGCAGCGCATCCGGGAAGAAGCCAGACAGCGTGCCTTTAAAGTCCCCTACGAAAACACGATCATCGACTTTGCAGAACTGGGATCCGATGCAGGTTACATCGGTGTCGCCGGGTGTGCCCGCCTGGCCTGCCGCAAAGAAGAAGCGAACGATAAAAACTGATCCGGACTCACTCGTCCCGGATTGTCTTTCATAAGAAAACGAGATTCCATTTATGGCTACAGAGCCCCGTCTGATTCGAAACTTTTCGATCGTCGCCCACATCGATCATGGCAAGAGTACGCTGGCTGATCAGCTGTTGCTGCAGACCGGTGCCATCACGCAACGCGAATTCAAAGCACAGATCCTGGACGACCTGCAGATTGAGCAGGAACGCGGAATTACAGTGAAAGCGCGGACCGTTGTGATCTACCATGAATACAAGGGGGAGAAGTACGAACTCAACCTGATCGACACACCCGGCCACGTGGACTTCCATTACGAAGTCTCCCGCAGCCTGGCAGCCTGTGAAGGAGCGCTGCTGCTGGTCGATGCGTTCCAGGGCGTCCAGGCACAGACCGTGGCGAACGCCTATGCCAGCATCAACGCCAACCTGACCATCATTACGGTCGTCAATAAAATCGACCTGCCGGTCACGCGCATCGAGGAAGTACTGGAAGAGGTCGAAACCGTAATCGGACTCGACCCTTCCGAAGCGCTGATGGTAAGTGCCAAGACAGGTGTGGGAGTCAAGGGAGTTCTGGACGCGATTGTCGAACGCATCGCACCGCCGGATGGTCTGGCGGACGCGCCACTCAAAGCGCTGGTATTTGACAGTAAATACGACCACTATCGCGGCGTTGTTACCTACGTGCGTGTGGTTCAGGGAACGATCGAAAAAGGGCAGTCCGTCGTGCTGATGCGGGGCGGCACCAAACTGGACATCATCGAAATCGGCCAGTTCACGCCTCACATGAAAGCGGTCAAATCACTGGGTCCCGGACAGGTGGGTTACCTCGTCAGCGGCGCGAAAGAACTCGACAACGTCCACGTGGGGGATACGATCGCCAACCCGCGGAATCTGCCCGAAGCACCTTTGCCCGGTTATCAGAAACCTCAACAGATGGTCTTCTGCGGCATGTACCCGATTGAAGCAACCGACTTCGAAAAGCTGCGGGACGAATTATCAAAGCTGAGCCTGAACGATGCCAGCTTCAGCTTCGTTCCGGAAACCAGTGATGCACTCGGCTTCGGGTTCCGTTGTGGCTTCCTGGGTATGCTGCATATGGAAATCATACAACAGCGACTGGAGCAGGAATTCAATATCGATCTGTTGCAGACCGCACCGAACGTGACCTACGAAATCCTGGAGCGGAACGGCAATGTCCTGCACATCGATAACCCGCAGGATGTTCCCGATGCCAGCCGCATTGAAGAATTCCGCGAGCCCATCGCCCTGGTCACGTTTATCATGCCGGCGGAAAATATTGGCACCATGATGCAGCTGTGTGCGGATCGACGAGGCATCTATAAAAATACAGAGTACCTGGGAACAAACCGTGCGCAGCTGATTTACGAGTTACCTCTCGCCGAAATCGTGTACGACATGTACGACCGCCTGAAGAGTGCCACCCGCGGCTATGGAACGATGGATTATGAAATCCTCGGCTTCCGCGCGGCTGACCTGGTGAAAATGGATATTCTCGTCAAAAGCGAAAAAGTCGACGCCCTGTCGACCATCGTGCACCGCTCGCAGTCCGAACGCCGTGGACGTGCCCTGGTAAAACGCCTGAAGGAAGAGATCTCCAAGCATCAGTTTGAAATCCCCGTCCAGGCTGCCATCGGCGGAAAGATCATTGCTCGCGAAACGATCAAAGCCCTGAAAAAGAACGTGACCGCCAAATGTTATGGTGGTGACATCACCCGGAAGCGCAAGCTGTGGGAAAAACAGAAAGAGGGCAAGAAACGGCTCAAGCAGTTCGGACAGGTTGAAATTCCCCAGAAAGCATTCCTGGCCGTACTCGACGCCACCAAGGACGAATAACCGACAACAGCGCTCTGGTTGTTTACTCCACCTGTGCGAGCAGTTCTTCCAGCGCTTTCGTGCAGGCATTCATCGAGATGACGGCCTGCTCGAAGTTCGTATGCAGGGAGGCTTCCGGCGCATCAATGGCAAACTGGTCCGTGGCCTTGCGGAGCTTACTGATTTTTTTCCGCAACATCTTCAGGTAAGCATCGGGATCATCCACGCGTGTTTCCAGAGCCCGCGAGGCATCGAACACAGCCCGGACAATGTTGCTCAGTTCCGGAAAATCTTCCACCTCTTCGCTGTGCTTGACGAACGTCCGGACCATCCAGGCATGCGACAGAATAATCTGGCTGCGTGCCACGGCCTCTTCTTTACTTACAGACATTTCGTATCACTACCTTGAAACTCAACTACGATTTCCCATGGCATAAACCTCACCAGAGAACGTGAGTGCTTGCGCTACGCTTTGAAAATTAACGGTTCGCGGAACCAGTTGCAAGAGTGGAGATTGATCGACTCGACCTGAAGCCGGTTCTGGAGCGAAGCCCACTTATCCTGAGCGTCTCTCCATCGATGATACTAGTGGAGTGTCATTTTTAAATTTTGGGTTGATCGATATCACGAGAGTGCGACAACGGAGCACGTAAACAACACCCCCAACCCTCAATTTCCAGCTTGACAAAGCACTCGGCCCAAATGATCCTGGAGACGTTATAGTAAAACGGGACACAGTCCCGTTCAGATTGCGTGTGTGAAATCGTCGCCGTTGTAGTATTCGTAAAACAGGCGGCCAATCTCATCACTCAGGCGTCCGAGATATTCTTTCTTGAACTTGGAGAAGGTCGTCTCGGAAGTCGCCCGGGGTGCCCGCAGCGGATAGAACGAAGTAATTTCCTTGCTGTACAATTTTTCGCCTTCGCCGGCCTCATCCATTTCGTAGACGGTGACCATGCCTTCCGCACGACCGCGATAGAGGTCCGAGCTGTTTTCTTCATACAGACTGTATTTATGCAGTTCGATATGAATCACATACGTCACGTCAAAGGCTTCACCGATTTCTTCGGGTTTGTCCCAGTCAGGGTTCTCATCCAGCCAGGCACGAATCCGGTCCGGATTGACCACTTTGACGCCATGACTGTGTAATTGAAACGTGGTGTACTTCGCCAGATCGTTATGAATTCCATCGAAATTATACTGCAGTTCCAGCGGTGCATAACAGACGATGGCAACCGTCACATCTTTACCCGTCATCGACTTCTGAGTCTGGGCATCGAAATCGGGCTCGATGGAAGGGGGACCACCAATCAGGTATCCGATGAGAATGAAATAATTACAACCTGTCAGTGTGGTGCAGAGTACACAGACCAGCGCCAGCTTCGAGACGGTCTGGAAAAACTGTTTCACTACAGATTGTTGATTCGATAAAATTGTCATCGTGTGATCCTTCACAACTCCGAAATAATTTTCTGGTCTGCGTTTTGTCAGGTATCCTGCGATCAGATGGGGTCGCCCGCGTGATAATTATAGAAGAAGCGACCTATCTGATCGGCAATCCGATCCAGATATTTTTTCTTGAACACGGCTTCTGATTCCTGTTCAATCGAAACCGGCAGATGACTGGGGTATTCTGACGTGTATTCCACGTTAAAAATTTCCAGCGCCCGTTTCATGCCGTCAATCGAATTGACTTCATAAGCAGAGATATGGCCGTAGGCTTTGCCTCTGAGCAGATTTGGGCTGTTTGGTTCACGGTAGTCAAATTCATCAATGTCGACATGAATGATATAGTCGACTTCAAAATTCTCCGCGAGTTCATCCACATCGTTCCAGACCCCGCCGTTATCGTCCAGCCAGGTCGCGACCTCACCGGTGTCCATGACTTTGATATTTTCGCGACGCAGTCGATACGTAACCTGCTCCAGCAGATCATAATTCAGCGACGGATAATCGGAGCGAATCGATTCCGGAGTCGAGCAGACCACCAGGACTTTTTTCTGATCTTCAATCAAATCGATTTTGGTCTGCCTGGTAAATTCACAGGTCATCAGCGGGTCACCAAAAAACATCTTACCCGCCATTACAAACAGCGAGCAGCCACTGAGACTTATTGAAACCAGCAGCAGTAAGACGACGGCACAGTACCGCTGGTGAAACCACTTTTGATGGTCGTTCGTCATTCTATTTCGCATCTTTCAGCCATCCTTGGCTAGAACCGCAGAGAGTTTTCGAGATTGGATATTCAGGAAGGCACAGGGCGGCCCACCGGGAATCCCGTGAGCCTGTCTATTAAAAGTTCAATCGTAATACCCACTCGACGATCGTGATCGATACCAGACCACAGATCAACCAGAGCAGACAGGTTTCAGGTTGGGAGACCAGCCAGAGCCTGCGACAATACACACTGATCCAGGACCAGGGAATCATCACCAGGCAGACAACTGCCAGTATCAAACCAGAGGTATTAGCCTCGGCAGACTGACGGATCTGGCCTCGAACAAAATGTGAAAAGGAAGTTGTCATCCCACAACTGGGACAGGGAATGGAAAATCGAGATTTTATAACACAAGGTGCAAAACCGAGTTTTTGATGGGTACCGAATCCACGTGAATCCGGTATCGTTTGAATGGCCACTCCAAAGCCCGCGATCAGAAACAGACTCCAGCCAATCAGCAGGAATCGTATTTTCCATCCAACGGAAACGCCCGGATGCAAAGTACGAAATGCTGACAGGAATGAACTGCCTGTCGAATTGGTCTCAGGTTTTAAAGGGGAATTCATATTGAGAAATGAGAGAAACCGTTGTTTATCAGTTCTATTATTTTACTGCAAGACCATTTCAAAAAATATGTCTTTCACACTGGCCCTCCCCCGTAATTACTGCGGTCCACTCCAGATTCCCTGATAGACTTCCACTGCGGGACCTGTCATAAACACTTCATCCGAATCTGCCCACTCCAGACGTAAATCGCCGCCCGGCAAGTGGATAAGTACATTTCTATCAGACCGACCGGTCAGCACTCCTGCAACGGCAGAGGCGCAGGCCCCCGTTCCACAAGCCTGGGTTTCCCCCGAGCCCCGTTCCCAGACGCGCATCTTCAGCTCGGCTGGTGACACGACTTCGATAAATTCGGCATTGACCCTTCGGGGGAATGCGGGATGGACTTCCACCTGGGGTCCGATGCCGTGTACCCAGTGGTCGTTCAATTCGTCGACGAACGTGATGCAGTGAGGATTGCCCATGGAGACACAGGTTACTTCCAGGGTCTGCCCTCCTACTTCCAGGGGCGCATTGACGGGAGGGTCGCCCGGCAGCAGCGTGGGGATTTCAGCGCTGGTCAAAATTGGTTTTCCCATATTCACGCGCACCTGGCCGACCTTCGCGCCTGTCAGCTCCAGATCGAGGCTCAGCACACCTGCCCCGGTTTCGATTTTTAATGTCTGCTGCTTAGAAATGCCGTGATCGTAAACATACTTGGCGACACACCGCACGCCGTTCCCACACATTTCCGACTCACTGCCGTCTGCATTAAACATCCGCATCTGTGCATCTGCTTTTTCAGAAGGGCAGATCAGAATCAGTCCATCGGAGCCAATGCCCGTATGTCGATCACTGACGGCAACCGCCAGGCTGGCGATATCCTCTGGCAACGTCTCTTCAAAACAGTTGACGTAAACATAGTCGTTGCCGGCCCCGTGCATTTTCGTGAATTTCATTGTTTTTCTTCTATTCGCTTAGTCGCTGAATCGTTTCAGTTTCAATTCGGGATGTTCAGGTGGATTCCGGAGACTTGAGTCCCAGAAAGATGCTGCGGCGGAGCGCATTGTCTCGACCGGAGAACTCATCTTCGTTTCCGGGCGGAATATTTTCCAGTGTGCTGGCCATCATATAAAATTTGGCGTCGATGTCATCCGCATAGTGAACCAGCAGTGCTTCCGGCGTATGCGGGGCAATCGGCGAACCCCATTCCGGCAGATTCTGATGCGAAACGATCATATGTTCCAATCGCAGCAGGGTCTCCGGGTTAAGATCTTCAATCCGGGCAGCATGTTCGCGTACCAGGTCCCGCCCCAGCAGAATATGCCCAATCAGACGGCCCGCCGGTGTATAACGGGAACCATGGGGTCGATATTCCAGTTCGATCAGCTTGCCGATATCGTGCAGGACTGCCCCGGCAACGACCAGCGATGTATTCAATGGCGGCTGCATCTGCTGATAATAGTTCTGATACTTGTCTGCCAGAAAACAGGCAGTTTTTGTCACCGATAACACATGCTCCAGGAAGCCACCCGTGAAGGAATGGTGATTCCTGCTGGCGGCGGCAATCGTTTTGATCTGACTCGCATACTGTTCCAGAATGTCCAGCACGAGTTTCTGCAGCGGGAGTTCCGTGATCTGTTCGTGCACAATGCCTGTCAGCTCTGCGAACATGTCTTCGCTGGAAAAGCGGGAGCGCGAATAATACATGCCCGGATCAAAACCATCGGCGGCATCATCCTTGTTGACCGGACGGATTCGATCGATGTCCAGCTGGGGACCATACTTGCTTTCCTCATAACGGGCACGGACTTTATAAAACTCTCCCTCTGCCCAGTTGGTTTCACAGTCCGTAAACCAGGCAGTGTCGCTCCAGATCATCGCGGTCGCTGTGAGTGCATGATCGCGAAATTGAACGCGAAAATAGGGCTTTCCATCCCGGGTCGTAGCGCGTTCACGGCAAACCAGCAACACGAAACTGTCAGCAAACTGACCAGGCTCCATTTCGCTCAATAACAATAATTGATGGGATTGATTCATGCAGCAGTCCTCTCTCTGGAAAACCCGAAAATGATGCTGATCACTATTTTAGGATGGAACCCGACCGAGTGCAAAACAGTCTGTTCACCAGTCGGATGAAAATCAGGATAAAGCAGTCCATTTAAATTTACAGGCTCTTCCTGCAAATTATCCCACGGTTTGAGGGAAATTCCCCCGGGAACGGCTGGATTTACCTTGGAATAAAGTGATATAATGCCATTACTTACAAAAAAGCGTAAGATTCAATCGCTCCAGCTGAAAATGCATCTCGGAAAAGATAGCGTTCCTGCTATAATGTCAGGAGCGAAAGCAAGGTGCGCAGGCTCGCGGATTTCTGGAGCATTTTTGAGATTCGGAACCTGTTTTCGCCGATATCAAATATTCAAAGGTTTAGTTACCCAACTACATTTTAAAACTGGAGACACATTTCCATGGCTGTCACAATTACTGAAAATGCTTCCAAAGAACTGAAGCGGTATATGGAAGACCAGAACGTCGCCGAAGGTTCTCTTTTAAGAATCGGAATCTCTTCTGGTGGTTGTAGTGGTTTTCAATACGATTTCCGCTTCGTTGACGAAGTGGACGAAGAAAAAGATAACCTGTCCGAGCAACACGGGATCAAAGTGGTCGTCGACAAAAAAAGCGATCTCTTCCTGGACGGAACGACTCTGGACTACTATGAAAGCCTCGAAAAACGGGGATTCACATTCGACAATCCCAACGCTGTCAAATCTTGCGGCTGTGGCAGCAGTTTCTCTGCCTGAGACGGTACCCCCCTTCTCAGCGACACAGATTCGCGATTGATTGAGGCATGGAAAGATTTTGCCGAGGAGCAGAGAATGCTCCTCGGTTTTCTTTGTTTTAAGGCCGCGCTTGTTTACAGTAATGCATGATTATGAGCCTCGTGCCCGGAGATCTGCTTCCGGAGCATGAGTCCATTGGGAATCAAGCCGTCTGGCCGACGTAACGATACCACTGCAGAAGCACCTGCGTGGATTCACGGGTGCGGGACAGCAGGCAGCTAGCTCCCAATCACCGTATTTACTTCCAGTAGAGAAACCAGGCAGCGTTGGCTCGCAGCGACAGCGGGTACCTCTCAAGAAGTGCAATTCAAATCATTACTTATGGAATACAGACTAAGGAAGTAAAACCATGAAACTGGAAGGGCGAAATGCGCTCGTAACGGGGGCCTCCCGGGGCATCGGACGGGGTTGTGCGATGGAGATGGCCAAAGCAGGTGCCAACGTCGCCATCAATTACCGCTCTCATCCCGAGGAAGCAGAAGAAGCGGCTGAAGAAGCACGCTCGTACGGCGTGAAGGCCATCACCATTCAGGCTGATGTTTCCGATCAGAAATCGGTAGAAGCCGCCGTCACCAGGGTCGCCGAAGAATTTGGCAGCCTGGACCTGTTCGTTTCCAATTCTGCCTACAGCGACCGGGAACTGATTCTCGAAGCCGACATGGAAGGTTTCCGACGGACCATCGATGTCACCATGTGGGGTGCCTTCTTTGGAGTGCGTGCTGCTGCCACCCAGATGGTGAAACAGGGCAACGGCGGTTCCATCGTGGTCATCAGCTCGCCACACGCGGTCATCGCCATTCCCACTTCTGCTGCCTACAATATGGCCAAAGCCGCCATCGATCACATGTCGCGAACGGCCGCCATCGAATTTGCACAGCATAAAATCCGTGTCAACACCGTACATCCCGGCTGGATTGATACCCCCGGCGAACGAAAGTTCTTCACCGATGAGCAACTGCAGGCCGGTGCGGAAAATATTCCCTGGAAACGTCTGGGAATGCCTAACGAAGTCGGCAAACTGGTGACGTTCCTGTCCAGCTCCGACGCAGATTACATGACGGGAGGCACTTCGACGATCGACGGGGGAATCAGCCTGCCCTGGTGGTCAAAACGCTCAGAGGGAGGCCAGTAAGCCTATTTGAAACGAACTGACAGGCCAGCCGTGTTTCCTGCAGACACAGTGTCTCTCAACCCCTGACTTTGCAAAGACTTAAGGTTGGCCTAGGCCTGTTATTCGTCATCCGATACACTATAAGACACCGGCGCTCGAGCCCGTGCCTGCTATAAATCATGGTCTACGCTTCTGATTTGATCGTGTTATCACTAAGATCAGCGTCTGAAAAGCGAACACCCCAGATACGTAAACCATCCAAGGAATTCCCTGAGGGTCCTGAAATGACTGAGAGTCAGAATAAAATCGATTTAAAAAATCCGGTGGTGGCCGCAATTCTGGCATTCCTCATTCCGGGTGCAGGACATTTCTACCAGGGAAGAACATTTAAAGCGGCCATCTATTGCTTCTGCATCCTGAGTACTTTTTTCTGTGGCATGGCACTGGGCGACTGGAAAACCGTGTATTATCAGTCCCGTGAAGGCAAACGAAACCTGGGCTATTTTGCACAGGTGGGCGTGGGCCTGCCGGCACTGCCCGCACTGATCCAGGCCCGTCGCTACAATAAAATGGCAGCCCCCAATAATGTCGCGCGGCAAGGCGCTGATGCCAGCTTTTTTGAAACGCACCCTTATCGGATGGAACTCCCACTGGAGGCCCCCTTCAAGGGAACCCTGCTTGATCGGGGCGATGATGGCAACAATATCAACGGCAAACTGGATGGCTATATTAAACTGACTACGGTACCCGGTGAATTTGGTCCTGAAGTCACGGGAACCTTTGAAGGTACCCTGGACAATAAACCAATTGAAACACTGCAACTGGCGGACCCTGTCGGGATCGGCTTTCCACTGGGGGGAGATCAGAGCCGGCCTCTTGAGTGCGCCGTGGTACGGGAAGTCAACGGGAAACGTACCGATACCGGGCATATTGAAGGCGCGATTCCCCGTTCCTTCCTGAACTGGTTTGAAATGCCGTTAACCGACCATGAACTGGATGATATCAACAAAAAATTAGGAAAACGTTACGAGTTCGCTGTGGTCTTCACCTGGATCGCCGGCCTGTTAAACCTGCTGGCCATCTGGGATGCCTTTGAAGGGCCCGCTTACGGCAGAGGTGATGAAGAAGAAACGAAACCGGATGATAAACTGCCGGAGCCGGCCAAGGCCTGACCCGGAGAGTTTCACTAAACAGCCTGGGCTACATGTATCCCGTTTTGAAAATAAAGGTGTTGTTCGACATGACCGTTTCACTGCTTTTTGCCAATCAGGTTAATGCTGTCGTGTATCTGATTCCGCTGCTGGCAGTGATCAGCCTGGTGTATAACGCAACACGCTATGAGATACCGCAAATTATTATCCAACGGGCAATCAGGTTTTTTTTCACCTCTGTCATAATCATGGGAGCGCTGATGACATTACTGGCTATGCTTTCGTGGAATTTGTGAACAGGCAGGCACCCGTTTCTGCACCGGACATATCTCGGATCCTCCCATGCTAAAGTTTGCCGCAGAAACTTTTTGACTTGTAAAAAAACATTCTCATTTATTTATATTCAATTGCACTTTAGGCTAATGTTGCACATACTCAGACGATTGCGGGGCTATGGATTCCCTTTCTGCAATTGCGAGGTTGGGATTATTTTATGCAGACTAATGGATTTGCACTGACAGAAATCGTAGATCTGGCAGATCACACAGATCTGTTTGAACTATTAGATAATGAAAGTGTCTATACACTCTCTCACCAGGGTTTCAGCGCCGGTTTTTCCAGCGTGAAAGCGATCAGCCGCTCTACGGGCATCGAAACACGACGCCTGTTGCAGCCAGACCTTTCACCACTGGATATCGCGACTGCGATTGCAGAAAAACTGCAACTGACCGTCGGCTTTGACTGGGCAGATTGCCCGGCAATTCTGCTGTGCCATTCGCATACCCGCAACCAGTCAGCGCGCCTTCTATGCGATCAGCTCAGTGAAAAACTGGGAGTCCCCGCCGAGCGATTTATCGCTTTAAACTACGGCTGCGTCGGATTTGTTGAACTGCTGAACCGGGCTTCCCAACTGCTGGAAGACCAGCCGGCGGGCGTGCATATTCCGCTGCTGACTGTTGAAACTCCCGAGCACTGGCACGATTCCTCAGACAAGGCATTCTGCGGCATCGTCTCTGCCGGCGCTACGGGCACTACGTTGTGGCGTGGTCCCGGGCATTCACTGCTGCATGTGGAAACATCAACCGAATACATTCCGGAAGAACGCCGTAAGCCGGATGTGCCTCTGTTCTGGACCGAACAGGGAGACATGTACGACTTCCGCGGACAGCCGGAACACAAACTCGTGATGCATATGGATGGCGAATCCGTATTCCTCAACGGGGTGGACCTGATGCTGGAAGCATGCCTGAAGTCTTATAATGAAGTTTCCGGTACGGCGAATCGTATTCTGATTGCCCCGCATCAGCCCAGCGGCAAACTGCTCAAAGCCATGATTGCTGCGGCAAAACAGATTCCCATCTCCGCCGACTTCCTGAACAATCTGCCGAACTACGGGAATTCGATTTCATCCACGATTCCCACGATCCTGGCGCGACTGGACGAAGTCGTTGAAAATAACGACCATGCTCCGGTGAGTCCGGGAGACTTGATCCTGCTGCCTGCAGCAGGCATCTGTATGGATCGCCTGACGGACTCCATGAGTATTGGACGGGCGGCATTGCGATGGCAGCCTGGTCGTTACCGCAGCGAACCGTAGGGCGTTTCAGAGATCACTCTGGCGCCTCTCAAGCTATGCTACCCGGTTCCAAATGGCCCGGGAGATGCTACAGCATCAAATTCACGCAGCATCTCGATCCATGCCACGCGTTCCAAACGCTTCACGTCCTTCGATGATCGAACCTTTGTCGAATCGTTTTCCAAAGTAGAGCGCCTGTGCGGAAGCATCACTGAGAACGGTTTCTGCATCTCCGCTGACCAGTACCTGACCGGCTGAGATGATATAGCTGCGGTCGGTAATCGTTAACGTTTCCCGCTCCCGGTGGTCAGTGAGCAGGATCGAAATGCCATCATCGCGCAGGTCGGCAATGATATCCTGAATATCGTGAATCGTCACCGGGTCGATTCCGGTAAACGGTTCATCCAGCAGGATCAGTTCGGGTGAACTGGCCAGGCAGCGGGCGATTTCCAGCCGCCTTCGTTCTCCGCCGGACAGGGTGGAAGCAATCTGTTTACGCTTCGCGGTCAGACCAAACTGATCCAGCAAGCGGTCGACGGTTTCATGTCTCTGTTTGCGGGTGACATCCAGAAATTCGAGAATCGCATAAATGTTCTGCTCTATCGAAAGTTTCACAAATACGCTTTCGTCCTGAGGCAGGTAGCCCATGCCTTGCCGGGCCCTTTTGTACATGGGCCAGTTTGTGACGTCTGTGCCTTCTAGATAGACGCGGCCTTTCGTCGGGGCCACCATCCCGCAGGACATCCGGAACGTGGTCGTTTTGCCGGCACCGTTTGGACCGAGCAACCCGACGATTTCGCCGCGCTCCACATAGAAGTCGACGCCGTCCACTGCCCGTTTACCGGGATAATCTTTGACCAGACCTACACATTCCAGCAATGCCATCGTACTCGTCCTCCTTGACGAAACCGCAATCAAAACTCACACGAGAGCTGATTCTACTAAATTATACCATTCGGCTAAATATCGATTTCACTCATATGGGGAAAGTGCGATTGTAGTCGTGTATAACAGCTTGAGAGACGCCAGGGTTAACTGTAACTCACTTCAGCGGATGCGTTTCATCCTGGAAACGTTAGGATAAAAGGGGATTGACAGCTTGGCATACGGGTCATCGGGATACACTCCCGGACGCGTCTGGTGGTAGAAAAACCGCTTGAGCGGGCCGACACTGGGTGAATAGCCCCGACCATCATTCATAAACGGAATCCCATGTGGCCAGTAAATCATGAAGGCCTTTCCGACCAGCGCAGAACGGGGGACCGCGTGCCGACGTTCTGCCTGGCGTGCATTCCCCCAGAGACGACTGTCGGCACTGCGGGCGGAGTTATCGCCCAGCACAAAAAACTCATCGTCGGACATTTGATCAAACCGGACCTGCTGGCGGTGATCTTCGTACTGACGGCTCCAGGCGGCGGGATCCCAGAGCAGTTCCCATAAGTGTCTGCGATCGCCCGAATATTCCTGATTCTGATAATACTCATCCGCGCGATAATAAATGTCACGCTGCAGCATGAGATGCGAAACGGTAAAATCAATCCCCACACCTGCAACCCCTGCCGGCGCCAGATCGCCCTCGCGGGGTGCTGGTGAAACCGGAGGCTGGTATTCTGACGCTGCTCCCAGATCAACGACTGAACCGTTAATCCACAGACAGAGCCTCTGATCGACATTCGCAAACATGACGGAGTAGCCCCCCTGCCCTTTGAGGTCTGTCTCCACCGTGGTCAGTTCGGTTTCGACTGGCTCGGGATTGGGAAAATCTTCTACAAAATACAGTTTCGCCTGTCCCGTTTTGACGTCAAAACGAACCCGGAAATGTCGATCTCCGCGCATCAGCTCCACCAGCAACTCACCTGCTTCCGACTGAATCTCGACATCAAAACTGAGCGTCAGATCGCCGACCCAGAATGCCGCATCGTAAGTGAATGCGCCGGAAGAAGACCCACCCGAATAGTTATTGTACGCGGTGTAATCGCTGATCAGACGGGACTGCGGAGGCGAAGAGAGCATCGTCTGGGTGAACAGTTCGGGATTTTCCTGCAGTAAGGCCCATTCTGACTGTCGGGGTACGATATGCTGATAGCGGAGCCACTCCAGCTTGTCGGCTTTGGCTGTCGTCCCTTTATACTGATAGGCTCGCGCAACGCGGTCCAGTTCCCAGGCAGACTGCTTGAGATCTTCAAACCGCGTTTCAACCGGCTTGACCTGCTGCATGGGAGACCAGCGCTCAGGCCAGCCATACTCCAGGATTTCGCGAGGGGGATAATCATCGTCATACACGAGTTGCTGAACCGTCAGCTGCTTGTCCAGATTGTCTTTGCGGAGAATCTGAAACGGCTCTTTTTCATTTTTACGGGCGTAAACATCGCCGCGGGAAATCTGAATTTCTTCACCGGGCAGGCCGACGAGTCGTTTGATATAGTTCGTCTGTGACGCTTCGGGATACTTGAACACAATCACATCCCAGCGACCGGGGTCTCCGTAATCGAAGGGAAATTTATTGACGATAATACGGTCCCCGGTAAAGGGCATCGCATTCTGCAGGTTCGTGTAGTAGCGACAGTTCGGGCAGAACGCACCGGTGACCTTGTTGTCCGGAAGATAGTACTCTGATTTTTCGACCAGCTCATCACTGGCTCCTACAGCATACTTCACACCACACTCGGCGCAATGCAGTTCTTTATGACGCCCATACAGAGTGGGAGCCATCGAACCTGTGGGGATCACAAACGCTTCGGCTGAGTAGGCGCGAAACACAAATGCAAAGACCAGCGCAATGATAATCGATTCGATAGTATCGCGCATTTCATTGTGGCGACTTTTGCCCTGCTCCTTTTCGGCAGTGCTGCTCTCGACCGGATCCTGCGGAACTTTTTTCAGTTTTGCTTTTTCAATTTTTTTGGCCATGACCGACAACCTGTCAAATCTAATATGCCCGGGCAGCGGGGGGATCGAATCTGTGTCTCAGATCTGTCCATTCGCTGCGGGCTCTGATTTATGAACTGTTTTCGAATTATTTCTAAAATAAATGCATTTCTATCAGTGAATATAGCGAATTCGGGTGAAATCTGGAATGCGGATGTGACCTATATGATCACCGATTTTGACCTCTCCCTGCCGCGAGGGTAAATGCACGAGAAATGGTTTGCCCAGCAGGTATTTCTGATCCACTTTTCCCTCAGCCCAGCTGCGGCTGTCCAGGGACACCGGGCTGTTATCGCCCAGCATGAAATAACTGTTCTCATCCAGCTGGTAGGGCTCATCAATCCCATGCAGACCTTTGCCACGTGTATAGTAAATATCGCGGTAAAGTTTCAGGCCTGTCAGATTAAATGATCCTCCCCGGGCGCCAAACTGCAGGGGAATCCGAATCTCTTTTCGCGGCTCTGAATTTTCGCTGAAGAGCAGTGGCTGAAAAACCAGTTCTCCATTGATGGCAAACAGAACCTGACGATCCATTACCGACATCTCCAGTTTGACGGGCTGCGATTGAAAGTCGCTGCGGAATGGTCCGCTACGTATCGGCTGTTTCCGATCATCGATAAACAGATTAACCTGCCGCTGTCGGAAGTCGATGATATTGCGAAAGTGATGCTGGCCGTCGAACAGTTCAATCGCCAGTTCTCCCTCGGGTGACTTCGCCTGCAGATCGCATGTAAACAGAAAATCATGCACGGGAATTGCAGTCTGATTTTCAACTCCCGAGTTATAGGCATACCGATCCATGACGGGAGCCACATGCGATTTTTCATACAGCAGTGCCACGGCATATCGAAACGCATCGTCCTCCGTCTGGTTCAACAGTCGATGACAGTCTTCTGCCGGCATCGCTCCTTTACAGGTCAGCTGTTGTTTTAATTCATCATATTGAATGGGAGCCAGCACGGGTTCGGGTTTCTCGATTTCCTCCGGCCAGTGCTCCAGCGGGACTTCTGTCTGATAATGTCCTCCCTGCCTCACCCAGTGCTGATACCTCACCCAGGACCACGCATCTGCATCCCTGCTGTCCGAGGCAAATACGAACCCGGCTGGCTGTTCTTCCCAGGCAGCTGCGTCTGCCTGATTCTGTTCCTGATCGGAGTCTGCTTCCACGGGAAAAAACCGGGGCTGAAAAAAATCATCTTCAGATGGATGAAACTGATGATCGTGCACCAGCAAGCGGACCGCACGTTGCGTCTTCAAATCTTTACGCTGGATTTCTCCATTGATATAGAGATCACCTTCTTTGACTTGCACGGCTTCACTAGGCAGGCCGACCACCCGTTTGACATACGCCTGGGTCGGCTTCATTGGATTCTGAAACACAGCCACATCCCAGCGCGCGGGGGGCTTGAGGTAGTAAGCGTGTTTAAACACCAGTAACTGGTCCCCTTCGTTGCGGGGCACCTGAGCCAGATCAATCGAATTGGTATCACAGTTGGGGCAGGTCGCATATTGCCCGGCCTGAGAAAATCCCAGTCCGTCAGTGGCCGTGTCCTGTTGCTGGCTGGCGGAGACGCTATCATCATAGGCGACGCCATAAGTAAACGAATAATGACAGCGAGGACAGGTGACCTGCTTATGATATCCCAGCAGAGAGGGCGCCATCGAGCCGGTCGAAATCATATAACCTTCCGCCGCGAACGTTCGAAAGAGTATGACGGCAATCGCCAGTGAAGCCACGGCCTCCAGCACCAGCCGAAACAGACTCGAACGCTGCGGCAACTCTTTAGCCTGATTTTCGAGTTGACGGGAAGTGTGGTGCATCGCGACAGACAAATAGAGAAACGGTAGAACCGGAATCCGGTTTCCAGGTGGAATTACGACTGGTCATCTATTTTAATAGAAGCAGCAGGGCAGAGGAAATAGCGTTTCCCCCTCTCCCCACTCGATCAGTGGGAATAATTGTGGGAAGCAACTTAAGACATTGTAATAAGATGACTTAGCCTGTTCCTGTTTTCCACTGGCATCTCCAGCGAGGAGTGAGATGTCTGCCATCGTACCACAAACAACCGCTTCGATCGTTCAGCAGAAGGGGCGCTACCCCACGACATAAAACAGCAGCAGCATGCAGATCCAGATGACCCCGAGGAAATGCCAGACGACAGCACAGGCATGGACGCCCCAGTGATATTCATGGTCATACAGGTAGAGATAGGCATTGTAAATTACGAGTCCCAGAAATCCGAACGCGATGAAAAAATGAAGTGCATGGACTAAGACAAACGTAAATAACGCACCATAACTGCTGGGATAATTGGCAGCATTTTTTATTTCTTTGAGGCTCACCAGAATATCGGAATGCTGTTGTAAGAGGTGAGTCAGCCCGATCGTCTGAATCACAAAAAACGCGCCGCCCAGCAGAAATGTCAGGTTCAGGCAGTTGCGGAACGGCTGCTGTTTTTCGTGTTTAACATAATACACGGCGCGCTGAATGGAAATACTTCCGAGAATCAACAGAACCGTACTCAGCCAGAGCGCGGGGGGAATCACCAGATTCACCGGTTCATGATGTTTCGACAGATTCGAACGGACGATGACATATGCCAGCAATCCGCCGATAAACAGGACAGTGGTACTGAACAGGAAAATTGCCAGTCCAAAATCCCGCTGACTTAAGCGATCCCGGGAGGTAAATAATTGCGCGAATCGATGTCGGAGGGAGCGATTCCGGGAGGCTGACATGCTGACCTGCTATCGGTTAACAGCGGAACGACTGACATAGTAACTGTGACTGACCGGCCCCTGTATCAGATCTCTCTCGTCTGAATTTTCAGTCAGGCTGGAAATTATTTCTCAGCTGGTTTTGCTTCAGGCTCGGTCTTTTTCTCTGGAGCCGCTTTGGCGTCTGTGGCAGGCGCATCAGTGGCAGGTGCGTCTGCTGCAGGAGTCGCATCTGGTGCCGCGGCCGGCGCTGCCGCAGGTGCTGCAATCGCAGCCTGATCCTGTTGGAAGCCTTTCACGTAATCATCATAGGCGTGCGAGTCCAGAAGAATCATGCAGAGGAAAAAGGCGGCAAACACGATCGAAAAGAAGAATGCCAGCCGGTTCAATGGTTTATCGTACCAGAGATGCATAAAGATAAAGACGACCAGTGTTGCCTTGGCTGTCGCAATCGCCATCGAGACGATCACATCCAGGCTTCCGGTGTCAAACTTGGCAGCTTCCACGGTCACGACAGTCAATGCCACTAATGCCAGGAACACACCCACCAGCACCTTAACCGGTACAACGTGCACGTGGCAGCTTTGGGGATTTTCTGCGTGGGCATCACTTTCAACATGATCTGACATGATGAATATACTTTCGTGTCTTTATCTGATAACTGCAGAGAGGCAGAACTGCCTCTCATAAAAGTTGGGGAAATTCGATAACGTTAATTGATCAGGTACAGCAGCGGGAACAGGTAGATCCAGATCAGGTCGACCAGGTGCCAGTACAGTCCGACGAAATCCACTGCGCCAAAGTAATAAGTTGTAAACGCACCATGTGCCGTTCTGACAATCAGCCAACTGATGGCAATCATGCCGCCGATAATATGGATGGCGTGTAAACCGGTCATGCAGAAGTAAACACTGAAGAAGGTGCCCGCAAGTTTGGGTTCGGGCACTTTTTCTTTCTGAGCGGCATATTCGGCAGGCACGGTTTCCGCCATCAGGATCTCTTCATCGGTGGGCTTCTCCGCATGTCCGAAATGGTGATAACCAATACTGGAATAGGCGCCAATCACCATCCCGGCCGCTGAAACGAGAACACAGCCGGCGACTGTAGCCAGCGTCTTTTTATTGGGATTTTTGAACAGCAGACCCAGCGCGATTCCGGAAATCACAATCACAACCCACAGAACTGTCGTCATGTAGGAAAGTGTATGCTTGGTTTTCTCGAACAGTTCATCATCACCGTGATCACCTGCTGCAGCAGCCTCATCGTGAGCATGGTCGCCCGCCCCTGCTGCACCATCGGCGGCAGCGGCGTCATGATGTTCCGGGCTGTGATACATGCCCGCCCATAACAGTCCGTGATGGGCTTTCTCGGTGTATTCGAATGATTTCACACCCAGGAAGATGGCAGCACATGCCAGCGTGACGACCAGGCAGACCATCAGGCCCCGCGTCTGTCCCAACTGTGCACAACGTACGCCCCAGGCCATCGTCAGACTGCTGAACAGCAGAACGACCGTATTGGCTGCACCGAGTACGGTATCCAGAAACTGGCTGGCGTACAGAAACACTTCCGGATGCAATGATCGATAAACGGCGTAAAAGCCGAACAGGCCGCTGAAGAACAGCACCTCGGTCACCAGGAACAGCCAGATGCCCAGTTTCCCGGTATCAAACTGTTGCTGATGAGAATCAAAGTGATGCGCCAGCCGGGGATCATGGTGTTCATGATCGTGGCTGTCAGCATGATCGTCTGTGGTAGTGGTGGCCGCGGTATTCATTAAGCTTCTTTATCTCCTGATGCGGTCACAGAGCCCTTTTTAGCCCCTTGACATTCAACGGGAACGTAACCTCCGATTTCCTCATTATAAACGACGGATTCCATGATGTAAGGATCTCCGGCCAAGGGAGGATGATCGAAGTTATTGGCTGGTGGTGGTGAAGAACACTGCCATTCCAGAGAGGCTCCTCCCCAGGGATTGGCTGGTGCTTTTTTGCCACGATATACTGAGTAAATTAAAGTGGCAGCCATCAACGCTGAACTCAGACCCAGCAGATAGGCGCCGCAGGTTGACAGAATATGCAGATTCTGAAATTCCGGCAGATACGTGTAATACCGGCGAGGCATACCCCGTGTTCCCAGCAGGAACTGAGGAAAGAAAGTCAGGTTGAAGCCGAGGAAGACACCCAGGCAGGCAATCCGTCCCCAGAACTCGCTGAACATCTTCCCGGTAATTTTAGGCCACCAGTGATGGACGGCAGCGAACAGTCCGACCAGCGAAGAACCCATCATCACATAGTGGAAGTGGGCCACCACGAAGTAGGTATCATGCAGGTGGATGTCGGTTGCTAGCGTTGCCAGGAATAATCCCGTCAGACCACCAATCGAAAAGATGAACAGGAACGCCAGTGCATAACACATGGCGGTGGTAAAGCGGATCGAACCTTTATACATGGTCGTCAACCAGTTAAAGACTTTGATGGCGGACGGAATCGACACGCTGAAGGTAATCGCAGAGAAGACCACGGCGACCACTTTAGACTGACCGGAAACAAACATATGGTGTCCCCAGACCAGGAAGCCGAAAATGGCAATTGCGATACTGCTGTAAGCGATGAAGCGGTATCCGAAAATATGTTTGCGGCTGTGAACGGCAATCACTTCACTGACCACGCCCATCGCGGGCAGAATCATCACGTACACCGCGGGGTGTGAATAGAACCAGAAGAAGTGCTGGAACAGAACCGGGTCCCCGCCGAGGGCAGGGTCAAAAATACCGATGTGAAACGCACGTTCGACAACCAGCAGCAGACCGGTAATCCCCAATACGGGAGTCGCCAGAATCTGAATCAGGGCCGTCGCATACAGGGCCCACAGGAACAGAGGCATCTTGAACCAGGTCATTCCCGGCGGTCGCATGGTGTGAATCGTCACAATGAAATTCAGTCCGGTGAAAATCGAACTGAAGCCCAGAATGAAGACCCCCAACAGGGCGGTAATCACCGCGGTACTGGTGGTGATACTGTAAGGTGTGTAGAAGGTC
The DNA here is from genome assembly GCA_002706765.1 of Gimesia sp. Classification (GTDB taxonomy): domain Bacteria; phylum Planctomycetota; class Planctomycetia; order Planctomycetales; family Planctomycetaceae; genus Gimesia. Next base: position 347,871 of record PAJV01000013.1, on the reverse strand, counting down.
CACCCGGTATCCAGTCCCCCCAGTGCCAGGGCAGCCAGGAAGAAGGCGGCACCGAACATCCAGAGATAAAAGCTACCCAGGTTCATGCGGGGAAAGGCCACATCTTTCGCGCCCAGCATCACCGGCAGGATGATATTTCCAATCGCCGCCGGCACACCGGGGATGATGACCAGGAAGGTCATGATGGCACCGTGCAGGGTAAACATCTGATTGTACCCATCCGCACTCAGCAGAATTCTTGCGGGGGACAACAACTCTGTACGCAGCAGAACCGCGAACAGTCCTCCCAGGAAGAATGCACAGGTCACACCGATCAGGTACATGATACCGATGCGTTTGTGATCGAGGGTGAAAAACCAGCTCTTCCAGCCCTTCGAACAGTTTAAATAATTCAATTCGCGGTATTGAATCGGGAAATCTGATTTTGGATTGGAGGAGTCAACTACTGTTGCCATCTTCCAGCCTCCTGAATAATTTCAAATGGGGTCGGATTAAAAATCCTGAAACACAATGGAGAAACAGATTCTCACTTTTTAATTTATCTATCAAATCGATTCATCAGCGCCACTACTTCTGGGCTTTGATGAACGCGATGATTGCAGTAATGTCCTCGTCGGTCAGCTGTCCTTTGAAGGTCGGCATGATCGGCCGGAAACCGGTCACGATCTGGGACTGTGGTTCCAGAATTGACTGACGAATGTAATTCGCATCAGCAATCCGGGAGGTGCCATCAGTAAACTTCCGCTCGCTGTCAAACAGCCCCTTGAAACTCGGTCCGTTCTTGGGAACACCGTCCAGCGAGTGACATTGAATACAGCCACGACTCTTGTAGAAGTATTCCCCGGCTTCGACGGGCGTTTTGTTTTTGTGAATATCGGATGCGTTCTGCAGCCATTTGTCAAAATCACCGCGTGTTTCGTGCACGACCACATTGGTGATCATTTCCGAGTGTTTCTGGCCGCAGTATTCGGCACACATCAGGGGAAACGTTCCTGCCTGTGTGGCATTGAACCATTGCTGCGTGTAGCGTCCGGGAACCACATCCATTTTCGTACGGAATGCGGGGATCCACAGGCTGTGCAGAACATCGTCTGAAGCCATGGTGAGTGTCACATTTTCCCCTTTGGGGATATGCAGTTCACTTTCAATCCAGCCATTGGGGTATTTGAAGGCCCAGACCCATTTTTTTGCGACGACGCTGATTTCGTAAGAGGCTGCGGGAGGCGTTCGCATATCCAGGTAGGAGGTGAAGCCCACCCAGAACATGACGACTGTCAGCAGCGTGGGTATGACCGACCAGGAAAGTTCCAGGGTCAGGTTATGCGTGTTGGTTTTTACTGCTTCGACGCCGGGCCGATAACGGTATTTAATCATAAACAGCAGCATCAGTCCGACGATCAGCACGAAGAAAAACGTGCAGACCCACAGAATGAAAAAGTAAACAGAGTCTACATTCTCTGCTACTGTAGAACTTTGAGGCGGGAACCAGAAACCAGCTTCCGCGTTCGCTAATAATTCAGGGATGAATAGTTTCATCTGCATTCACACAATCAACTGTTGAGTGTTAAAATATTTAAGGTATTAACCAAATCTGATTAAAACACAAATTCCTCTGGCAGGAGGCTCTGAAACAGCTCAGGAGCCCCCGGTCACTTCATGAGCCTGCCCGGCTGCTGTATCCAGTTGCACTCTGCCTTTGCGTCCCCGCCAGTAGGGAATCAAAACCACAGTCAGGATAAAGACGGTAGCAAACCCACCAATTTTCATGATATTCCGTGCTGTCGGTGCGTACCGACCACTGTCTGCATCATAGTGAAAACAGAACAGCAAAAACCGATCAATGGTGGAACCGATTTTACCTTCCGACGCTTCCACCAGCGCCAGTTTCAAAGTCTGTTCGGGAAAACTGACGCCATACAGGTAGCGGGAAATTCGACCATCGGGTGTGCAGACCAGTAACACTGCCGGGTGAGCGTATTCTTTTCGCTCTTCGACATACTGGTATTGAACTCCCATGGCTTCCGCTAATTTTGTAATGGATGCCTGCTGACCGCACAGAAAATGCCAGCCACCGGCTGTGCCTGCTCGATCGTATTCCTTGAAGTACTTCTGTTTTGTCAAATTTGCCCGCTGATACGTCTCTTTCGGATCAATACTGACAGAGACAAAATCGTATTGTTGATCAGCCGACCACTCTAATTCTTTCAATCCCCTGACCAGCGCTGTGAGCTGCAAAGAACACAGCATCGGGCAGTTCGAATAATTCAGTGACAGGATCACGGGCCGATCTTTCTTGAAGTAATCGGCCAGCTTCACCTGTTTCCCGCTCGTATCCTGAAACTCCAGATCCAGAGGAAGTTTCGAATCCAGATGTTCGAGTACATCCAGCTGTGCAAGATCTTTGGGAGCTTTTTCCATACGCTCTGCCTGCACCGGGATGACGCAGCATGCCCAGCAGAGCAGAACCAGAATGGAAGATGCAAACGGTTTCATGGTTTTTTGGTTTTAGCCTGTTTCTGTTTTTCCTGTTCTTCCTGAACAACAATTTCCATTGCCCGGTCAATGGGCACTGCGACGACATTTTTGTCCTGGTCAATCCAGCGGTATTCCGTTAATGCAGCTGCCTGGTTGGCCAGAATGCTGTCGGAATTCACCTCTGGTACCTCGATCACTTTCACTTCATTCTCTGACTTTTCAAAGGAATAGCTCAAAGCGGCAACCGCGAATACGGTGAAAAACGTGATAATGGTTCCGACGGCACCAACGTATGCGATCATCGTGGTATCGAGATCATCATAGGCTGCTTTATGACCGGACATAGTTTATTCTCTTATTCTAGAAGGCACTGATCAATCTGATCAGATCGAAATTAAATATTATGAAATTCCAGTGATTCTTCGAGACGGGGATCCCGGACCGGCATGAGGGATTTCTCTCCGGCAAATTTCAGGATACCTGCGACAAAGATACCGCCCACTCCAATTGTACAACAGACATTGATCAGGATCATCCCGAAGCTGATGGCGGAACTTTCACCATGGGAGGCCATGTTCGGCATGACCAGCCAGAAGATATCGACCCAGTTCATGATCAGCAGGTAAACCGCCCAGAAACAGAGTGCCTTGGGATTTCGTTTCATCCAGCGTGACATGAAGAATACAAAGGGAATCGCAAAGTGCCCGATCACCAGGATCAGGGAGACAACGCCCCAGCCATTCGATTGGCGATCCAGAAAGAAGACTGTTTCCTCCGGAATATTGGCATACCAGATCAACAGATACTGTGAAATCGCAATATACGCCCAGAAGCAGTTGAAGGCAAACAGCAGCTTACCCACATCGTGCAGGTGTTCGACAGTAACTGGTTCCTGCAGCAACCCTTTGCTGCGGAGGAAAACCAGGCTGATAGCCAGGAAACTGAAGAACCCGACCAGACCTGCGGCAAAGTAATAGATGCCAAAAATGGTACTGAACCAGTGGGCATTCAGCGACATGATAAAGTCGATGGCTGCGAAAGAGAGTGTGAACGCATACAGCAGAATCGCTGGTCCACTGCGGCGTTCCATCAGCAGCGTCAGTTCCGGATCGCCGGTTGCATCCTGGGCAACCGATTTCCCCAGGAAATACCGGGCCAGAAAAATCCAGGAACCGAAGTAAATCAGGTAACGCAGAGCAAAGAAGCCGGTATTCAGATAAGGTGATTTGGCATGCAGCAGATGATCTTCGGCAACGGTCTCGGTATTGGCCCATTCATACAGCGTGTCATTCCCCATCAATGTGATCAGCACGATCGGCAGAACCAGCACGGACAGGGGAATCACTCCCAGGGAAATGAACTCGGACAGGCGGCGTAAAACCACACTCCAGCCGGCCCGTGTGAGCTGCTGGATCATCACAAAGAACAATGCTCCCAGGGAGATGCTCAGGCAGAAAAATGTACTCTGCAGATAAGAGAAGGCAAACAGATCCCACCCGTTCGTGAATACGAATCCCAGCAGGAAAGAGACCGGCAGCAGGGCAGAACAACCCAGGGCCACTTTCATGGGGAGGGAGCCCAGCTCAGCCAGGGTTTGAACGGGAATCTTCTTATCAGTATGAGGTGAAGTTTGCATAACGTTTCTTGTTTTTACAACGAGATTAAATTCAACAAGTTGTGTGTCGTAACGACTGACTTACTTTGTAGTTCGAAGTTTCTCTACTTCTTCCTGGCGCAGATCTTTCGCATCGATCTGATGACTTTTCTGCAGGGCTCGCAGATACAGGACGATGGCCCAGCGGTCTTCCGGAGGAATCTGTGCTGCATATCCCGGCATCTTGCGAACGCCGTTACTGATGGTATGGAACAGACGCCCTACCGGCAGATTACGCACGTTTTCAGTATGGTAAGAAGCGGGACGAACCCAGGTTCCCTGCTGCAATTCCATGGCTCGCAGTGAGACCAGGCCATCACCTTCTCCGCCAAGTCCATGACATGCAGAACAGTAAATGCTGTAACTTTCTTTTCCGCGTGCCATCATTTTCTCAGTGACCGGCATGGGGAACTCCGTCACCCAGGGCAGATCTGCCAGCTTATCTTCCGTCGCAGTTGCGGCAGAAGGATCTGCAGGAGGGGTATCCGCGGGTTTGGATGCTTCCACCTTGCCGTCGGCAGGTTTTGCTTCATCCTGCAGGGCAATCGCAATCACATCCTGGTCTTCCGGCAGTTCTTTCAGACCGTAGTAGAACGGAATATTATCGTCTTTGTATTGACCACGGGGAATGGTCCCTTCAATATGCGGACGGACTTCACGACCATCGGCGAAGATGTTCGTGGTGTTTTGTGTTTTCAGGTAAGGCTGAAAATCCATATCTTGAATGATGTGGATGCGTGGCGTATTCGTCGTCGTGGATCGTTTATAGGCGACCAGTGCGGGAGGCATGATTAACAGCACACCCACAAAGCTTAAAGCGAGAATCAGGGGTCGTGGCAGCTTGGGAGATTCTACGTCAGACCAGAACTCTTCGACCTGCAGCGGATTGAGTGAATTCAGAAATTCTCCCGTATCAATTTCGGAGAACTTCGCATCTTTCGCATCCATGCTGATAAAGAACCGGTCATTCGTCACGCGGCGGAACGCCTGTGATTTGAACATCGGATTGTACAATTTCGGCAGCTGGTTTAAGCCCAGCATCCCCAGAAAGGCACCGAAGGCAGCCAGCAGCACTGAAAGTTCAAACGTAATCGGAATACTCGCCGGAATACTGAAAAGCGGCTTACCACTGATCAGGAACGGGTAATCGACAGCGTTCATCCAGTACTGCATACTGACCGCGATCGTCCCGCCCATCAGGCCACAGCAGGCCACGATCCAGGGCAGAATCGTCCACTTGATCCCCATTGCCTCATCAATTCCGTGCAGCGGAAAAGGAGTGTGAGTATCCCACTTGCTGTAGCCGGCATCGCGAACTTTCTTTGATGCTTCGATCAACGCATGAGGATCATCGAACTCGGCAAGTAACCCGAGTAACTGGGGCTCTGCTTTTGTTTTTTCTGGTTGTTCGATTGTGGTCGCCATAATCTTTTTTATTCAAACAAATGAGTGAAGTCGTAGCTGAACTCAGTTCTGTCAGCACCAGTCTCTTGATTAAGTATCAGAATCTTTCGTGTGATAATTTCCTTCAGAATCAGGAATATCAGGCTGATAACCGCCATGAGCGTGGGGTTGCCCCATCACACTCTTGACTTCTGCCATTGCCACCATCGGCAGGAACTTGCAGAAGAGCAGGAACAGCGTCATAAACAGACCGAAACTGCCGATCAACATTAACACGTCGACAATGGTCGGCTTGAAGTAACCCCAGCTGGAAGGCAGGAAGTCACGGCTCAGCGAAGTCACGGTAATCACGAATCGCTCAAACCACATACCAATGTTGACAAAAATACAGACGACGAAAATCATCCAGGGAGTCGTACGGATTTTCTTAATCCAGAACAACTGCGGGCTGATCACGTTACAGGAAACCATGATCCAGTAAGCCCAGGCATACGGGCCGAAAGCACGGTTGATAAAGGCAAATGTTTCATAGCGGTTACCGCCATACCAGGCGATAAAGAATTCCATGGCGTAGGCATAACCCACCATCGATCCGGTGGCGATGATCACCTTGGTCATGTTTTCCAGATGGCGATCGGTCAGCAGGTCCTTGATGCCACAGATCGAGCGGACGGGAATCATCAGGGTCAGCACCATTGCGAAACCACTGAAAACCGCACCCGCGACGAAGTAAGGCGGGAAGATCGTTGTATGCCACCCGGGCAGCTGGGAAACGGCAAAGTCGAAACTCACGATGGTATGCACACTGAGCACCAGCGGAGTCGCCAGGGCAGCCAGCAGCAGGTAAGCACGTTCATAACGATGCCAGTGCCGGGAGGAACCGTTCCAGCCCAGTGAAAACAGGCCGTAGGCAAACTGTTGAATTTTTCCGGTGGCACGGTCGCGCAGGGTCGCCAGGTCGGGAATCATCCCCATGTACCAGAACAACAGAGAGACCGTTGCGTAAGTGGAAACAGCAAACACGTCCCACAGCAGCGGGCTGCGGAAGTTGGGCCACATTGACATCTGGTTGGGAATCGGGAACAGCCAGTAAGCCAGCCAGACACGACCAATGTGAATGCCCGGGAACAGACCCGCACAGACCACAGCAAAGATCGTCATCGCTTCGGCAGCACGGTTGATCCCCGTACGCCAGTCCTGGCGGAACAGAAACAGAATCGCAGAGATCAAGGTACCGGCGTGACCGATACCGACCCAGAACACGAAGTTCACGATCGGCCAACCCCAGAAAACCGGGCTCCGGTTACCCCAGACCCCGACACCGGTGATGATTAAATAACCGACCAGACCAAACAACATTCCCATCAGTGATGCGGAAAATCCGAGCGCAATGTACCACGCTTTGGGAGTCTTACTCTCAGCCAGTCGGCAGACCGCTTCGGTGACCGTCCCATAATCGTGCGCACCCGTTACGAGTGGAGTTCGCTTACCGGGAACTTCGGTGATTGTGTCAACTGGCTCTGCTGTTACTGAAGCCATGGCTTTTGATATCTTTGCTCAATAAATTCAAACGGATTAGTTAATCTCACTCACACATCGGCAGGAACTACCTGCCTTCCGAACGCGCTGTTAGTGCTTTTCCGCCTTTTTTGCATGACCGGCTTCAGCGTGTTCTTCAGCATGACCGTGTCCGTGTCCTTCTGATTTCGGCTTTGCCAGTGAAGGATGGGGATTCAATATCCGGGCCATGTAAGATGTTCTCGGCTTAATATTCAATTCTGACAACACGGCATAAGTACGCGGGTTGGCATGTGCTTTTGCTACACGAGTGCTCTCATCAGCCAGGTCACCAAATTCAATCGCGTTGGCAGAACAGGCCTGCTGACAGGCGGTGACGATTTCACCGTCTTTGATGGGACGCTGTTCATTTTTGGCGACGATCTGGACCGACTTGATACGCTGCACGCAGTAAGTACATTTTTCCATGACCCCACGATGGCGGACTGTCACTTCGGGATTCAGGACCAGGGCCTGCAGTTTGCCGCGAGGCTCTTCATAGATCTTATTGAAGTTGAAGTAGTTGAAGCGCCGTACCTTGTAAGGACAGTTGTTGGCACAGTAACGGGTTCCGACACAGCGGTTGTAAACCATGTCGTTCAGACCTTCGTCTGTGTGCACGGTCGCAGCAACCGGACAAACCTGTTCACAGGGAGCCAGTTCACACTGCTGACACAACATTGGCTGTATCGCGATCCCGGGGTTATCCACATCTTCGCCAGTGAAGTAACGGTCGATCCGCAGCCAGTGCATTTCACGACCGTTGATCACCTGCTCGCGACCAACCACAGGAACATTATTTTCCGCCTGACAGGCGACCGAACAGGCATTACAGCCAATACACTTGGAGAGATCGATCGACATTCCCCAGGCCTGACCTTCATAGGACAGTTCCTTGTAGATCGGTTTCCCATCCTTGTTTTCATCCCACAATGAGACCAGCGGTGGATGATGAGTGCGGCCTTTGGCAAAACCAGGATCGCTTTCGTATTCAGACAGATCGCCTTCACGCACCAGCTGCCCGACACGACCCTGAATTTCATCCTGGCCGACGGTATCGATCGCGTGGTGATCCTGAGTCACCGCCAGCTCATAAGTTTTGCCGGTTTTTTCGACTTTCAGACCGGACTTGAAGTCGATCGCCCCTTTGGACTGCAGGGCAGCAACATTCTCGCCGACCGGCTTCACATCGCGGGCAACATCGCCTCCGACCAGGCCAGCGGCAGTGCGTCCATACCCCAGAGCCACAGCGACTGAATTGGGAGCCTGACCGGGTAACACATACACGGGCAGTTCAATGGACTTGCCATCCAGAATCAGCTTGACGACGGAATCGGCTTCAACGCCCAGATCGGCGGCGGTTTTCGGAGCCAGAATCGCAGCATTATCCCAGGTAATCTTGGTGACGCTGTCCGGGGTTTCCTGCAGCCAGCCACTGTTGGCGAAGCGACCATCGTACAACTGGGGACTGGCATAAAATACCAGCTCCAGCTCTTCCGCAGAAGCTTCTTCCGCTTTCGCAGCAGGCAAGTCTTTCACTTTTGGCGAAACCGCTTCCAGTGAACTCCCCTTGAGCAGACCATCGTGCACCCCACGTCGCCAGGAAGCATTCACGGCCATCGAATCCAGAGAACCTTTCACGGCTTCCTTAATCAGATCCAGGGCAACCGGATGTCTATCGCCACACAGAATTGCCAGCAGTTCGACTTCTGATTTGCCATCATGCAAGGGCTGAATCAGAGGTTGTGCAATACAGAGCGTTCCATCATAGGAACGGGAATCGCCCCACTGTTCGAAGGGATGCGTTTTGGGCAGATGCCACTTACACAACAGTGACGTTTCATCTTCGTACTCGCCCAGGTGAACGGCATTCGGCACCTTGGACAGTGCGGTAACAAAATCGATATCCCCGGGAGCATTGTAAGCCGGATTGCCGCCCAGGATGATCAACGTATCCACTGCACCCGACTGCATTTCATCGGTCAGCGTTCGCAGTGCTTCGACGGAAGTCAGCTCACGGGCCAGGGGCTCTTTCGTGTATTTGACAGCTTCGCCGACGTTACCCAGTTGCTCGTTCAACTTATGAACGCGTGCCTGCAGTTCGGCGGGCTGACTTGCCCCGATGGCGATCACGCTCGAACCCTGGTTCGCGACCAGGTCTTCTGCCATTGCTGCCAGAACCTTGTCGGCGTAATCGTCGCTGGCAGCTTCTGCTTTCTTGCCTGACAGTCCGGTCTGCACCTGTGCTTCGAGCTTGGACAGGAATGCGCCCAGATCCACAGAACGGGTCGGCAGACGGTGGTCGGCGGAAATACCCGTTGTGGTATAGCGACTTTCCACTACATACAGACGGTTCATCGGACCGGCTGCAGGATCGCGACGACTGGCCCAGTCACGCGTATGCTTCAGTGAAGCCGGATGTTCAGACAGCAGATCCTCGTCCAGACAGACAATGATATTCGCCTTGGTCAGATCGAATTGCGGACGAACCACTTCTCCGAACGCCAGCCGGGCTCCCTCGTATACATTATCGCGTGAGCAGGCGGTGTAGTCATACCATTTGGACTGGGGATACAGCTCTGCAAATTTCTCCTGCAGTGCTTTCCGGGCTGCAGAAGAGCTGACATCAGCCAGAACCCGCAGCTTCGCCCCGTCACTTTTTCGCGCCTGACCCAGCACGGTTTCGGCATAATCTAAAAAAGCACCCCAGTCACGGCCATAGCGGGATTTGCCCTGGTATTCCACTACGCCGACAGCACGATCGGGATCGTACAGTGAAAGCGTTTCCGACTGGGCAAACACCGAAGAAGCCCCCCGGCTCTGGGGAGAGTCAGGATTACCTTCGACTTTAATCGGCCGCCCGTCATAGCAGGTTACCAGCAGACTTTCCGCCTGACCACCCAGTTCCATAAAGGTGGCAAACTTCCGAGGCTCACCCGGGATCAAACCCTCGGGGCGTGTGACACTGGGAGCAATCTTCTCATCTTCCCAGCGACAGCCTGTTGCTCCAGCCAGGGCAACAGAGGCACCCATAATCTGCATCCAGCGACGCCGCGAAACCCCTTCCGGGTACTCCGAAGCTGCTAACGGAAACTCACGATGCAAAACTTCCTCAAACTCCGGCGTGGAATTCAACTCTTCCAGACTTCGCCAATACTTTTTTTCCACAACCCAACCCCTTAGCGGTGACACGTAGAACAATTAGTAGAAGGATTCAAATTCAGCTCCTTACGGACCTTTTCGCCCACTTCATGCGGATCCCCCTCAGCTTTCCAGTCAAGCTTCGTCACGAATTCCGGAGGACGGAGACTGGGCTCTGGATTCCGATGACACTCCAGACACCAGCCCATGCTCAGCGGCTTGACCTGAGTCACTTCATCCATCTTGTCGACGCGACCATGACAGGAAACACAACTCACACCCCGACGGACGTGAGCACTATGATTAAAATAAACATAATCAGGCAGGTCATGCACACGGCGCCACTGCATCGATTTACCGGTTGCCTGACTTTCACGAATGGGAGCCAGTTTGGAACTCGTCGAGTGAATCGAAACCGTATTCACCACACCATTTGCATCTGCTCCACTGTGGCAGTTCAAACAGGTTTTGGTAGGCGGAATCGCAGCATGGCCGGCCACTTCGACTGTATTGTGACAGTAGCGGCAGTCCAGCTTAAGCTTACCCGCGTGCAGTTTGTGACTGAACGGGAGGGGTTGTTCGGGCTGGTAGCCAACATCCGTAGTTTCCGGACTGGCTCCAAAAGCAACCATACCAACCACATATAAGCCACCAATTGCAGCCAGCGCACCCAGCACCGGAACAATTGTATTCACCCATTTGGGAAACAGAAAACGATCCATTTTGCTTTACCTGATAAGACCTTTCGAGGAAAAAACACCTCAACAGACAGATGCTGCCTTGATTGACTGATGTGCCATCCGATGGTCAGAGCGGAATTTTCACTTGATTACGTAGAGAAGAACCCCCATCTAAACTCCAAGAATAGATGTAAGCCCAAAAGTAAGCAATCCATTCCCCCTCGCGCAAGATCAAGTTTCTTGGAGTCGGGAGGTCTCCGTTTGGAAATTCTCATTTATGGGGAAAGCAGATCGCGTCACTGAAACACTCAACCCGCCAGGCAACCTGCCTGAAAGTGGACACCGGCATCCCGATACGCAGAGGCATTCAGCATCCCCAGTGGGATCTGTCGAAGAAATTTTGCTCCCCGACCTACATACATCTGAGTGTTTGTCAACTTTCATCAGAGCGTATTCCATTTCCGCATCGACTCTCAGTCTGTGACACTCGGCCCAGACAGCCCTGAAGACGTTGCAGAAAAACTGGCTCCTTCCTGAAAATATTGTACATCAGGATATTTTGATATAAAATCACAGCGGGCTTCGCTTTGAACCCGCTACGCGGATTTTTGATGTCCCGTTTTTTTTCACTTCGATTTATTTAAAGCAGACACTCATGCTGAATTTTATTTGTATCACTGCCTCTTCTCTGATTTTGATTTTTTATTTTTTATCATCCATGGAGAGTAATCATGCCCCCACTGAAAAAGAAGGCCGGGTTCACTCTGGTCGAACTGCTGGTGATTATCGCGATCATCACCGTACTCATTGCACTGCTGCTGCCAGCCGTTCAACAGGCGCGCGAATCCGCGAGACGGTCCACGTGCAAAGATCAATTGAAGCAGATCGTCTTGGCATTGCACAATTATCACGAAACCCACGGCATGTTTCCGGCGGGCTACTATACTCGCGCCAATCCCGGCATCACCGTTTCCGGGCTGGAGAACCGGTCCACCGGTTTTGTAATGCTGCTCCCTTTCCTCAATCAAAGTGCATTATATAATCTGTATAACTTTGACATTGGTACGGGAGGCGGCCCCGATCAGGCCGGAGGCCGACAGCAGGTCGATCAGAATGACTTCCTGAATCAGACCAGGCTCGCCGTTTATCAATGCCCCTCCGCCAACAACGAACTGCTGAATCTCAAGTTGAATCCGCGCGATGGCCACCTGGACTCTTCGGACTCGGGCTCGTCCTACACCAGCAGCTATGCCTTCTGTTCCGGCAACAAATTCGGCGGCGCCGCCGGTCAGTTCTGGGCCGTGTATTCCGGACCTCCCCGCGCTGGCGATACAGGCGTGATGATGCCAAACAGTGGAAATCGTATTCGGGATATCGAAGACGGCATCACTCATACATTCATCACAGGCGAAGCCGAACTCAACGATACCAACACAGACTATTCAGGAACGGTCACCTTGATCGACAACCAGGACGTTGTCGCGCGCCGCCATGCATTCTGGACGGAAGGCATGCACCATTCTCTTCGATCTACGTTTATCCCTCCCTTTAAATCCATCGAAGACTGTGTCATCTCGTTTGCACCAGATGAATGGCGCGACTGCAATTTTTCCTTTGGCAGCCCGCATCAGGGGGGCCTGCACATGGGAATGGCGGACGGCTCGATCCGGTTTGTCAGTGAGTACATCTATCTCACCACCTGGAGATCCCTGGGTTCCATGAATGAACTGAAACCGGAGAGACTGTAAGCTCTGCGGAGCCACCCGAATTGATTCAAACTGTGAGCCAAACCGAAAGCAGGCATGGCCGAGCTATCTGTACGCCAACCAGATGACTCGGCAGACACTTTACAGACACCGCATGTTTCTGCATGATAAAGGTTTGTCTGCATTCTTTCTTCTTCGTATTCACACCACAGGCATCTCATGAGTAAGCGCATTCGCTGGGGCATTTTGAGCACCGCAAAAATTGGCACCATCCAGGTCATCCCTGCCATGCAGAAAGGTTCGTACTGCGAAATCGTCGCATTGGCGTCCCGCAACCAGGAGCAGGCGGAAAGCGTCGCGAGAGAACTGGGTATCCCGCGTGCCTATGGCTCCTATGAAGCGCTGCTGGCAGACCCGGAAATTGACGCCATCTATAACCCGCTGCCGAATCATCTGCATGTCCCGTGGTCGATCAAAGCCATCAAAGCCGGCAAACATGTGTTGTGCGAGAAACCGATCGGGCTCACATCAGACGAAGGTCAGCAACTGCTCGACTGTGCTGCTGCCCATCCCGAAATCAAAGTGATGGAAGCCTTCATGTACCGCCACCATCCGCAGTGGCAGTTGACAAAAAAGCTGGTGCAGGAAGGCGCGATTGGCGAGTTGCGGACGATCCAGTCCTTCTTCTCTTACTTCAACAACGATCCGGACAACATCCGCAATCAACGCGACATCGGCGGGGGCGGACTGATGGATATTGGCTGCTACCCGATTTCACTCTCGCGTTTTATTTTTGGCACAGAGCCCCGGCGGGTTTCCGGCATCGTCGAATTTGACGAACAGCTGGGCACGGACCGCCTCGCATCAGCGACCCTGGATTTCGGGAATGGCACCGCTACTTTCACCTGCTCGACACAGCTCAACCCCTATCAACGGGTTCACATTCATGGCACTACGGGGCGAATCGAAATTGAAATCCCGTTCAATGCTCCCATCGACCGTCCCTGTAAAATCTGGCACCAGACCGGGGCCGACATCAAAGAGATCGAACTGGAAACCTGCAGCCAGTACACCATTCAGGGTGATCTGTTTTCCCAGGCGATCCTCAATCAGTCCCCGGTTCCAACTCCGCTGACAGATGCCATCGCGAACATGAAAGTGATTGAAGCAGTGCTGGAAAGCAATCGCAGTGGCACCTGGATTTCAGCCTGAGCGAAATCGGCGATGTAGAATAGCCTGATCAGCAGCGCGCACAGAGAGCCTTCGAGGCAATTGCTTCATTCCTGTAATATCAGATTATTCCCGAGCTCAGCCGGTCCCGGATCTGTTATGAGCGGGGTGCGAGTACCATGATCATGTTCCGTCCACTGGCCATGGTGGCGGCCTGCTCTACTTTGGCGATCTCGGAAAGCTGTTCCTGGATCTCTCCCAGGATGGTTCGACCAAGTTCATGGTGCGCGTTTTCGCGTCCCCGGAACATGATATTGAATTTGACCTTGTCTTTCTGTTCCAGAAATTTGCGGGCACTTTTCAGTTTGAACTCAATATCGTGCTTACCGATTTTCGGACGCATCCGAATTTCTTTCAGCTGCACCTGATGCTGCTTGGTATTTTTGCTGGTCTTCTTTTTACGCTCGTACTTCAGCTTACCATAATCCATAATCCGACAGACCGGGGGTTTGGCATCCGAGGCGACTTCAACCAGATCCAGATTGGCCTCCATTGCTAACCTTAAAGCTTCAGCGGTAGGAATCACCCCTAACTGCTCCCCGTCTTGATCAATGACCCGTACCGGACTGATCCGAATCTGGTCATTAAGTCTCTGCGTTGTTTCGATTGCTTGTTTCTCCTTGTAATGTAAAAAAACCAGGTTTCGTGTCTCGAGGGTGAATCCACCTGAGCTCGCGGCACACACTTAATATTATAGCTGGCAGTAAAAAAAGAACATCTCAAATGAGATGCTTTGACCACCAGCTCGTATCCAGATCGAAAACTGACTTAACTATACTGTTCCACCTTAAGTTATATCAATACCGGGAAAGAGGCAAGTTACACTGATACAGTATTTTTAGTGAAAATCTCAGTCTCGAGGCAGATTTCCCGGTTTACCAGGGTGAACAGGTTGGAATCAAACCCCGAAAATATGACGCACTTAACTGGACAGTTAGAGAGGTTCACAGCTTAGAAAACGCCCTCAGCACCTATTATACCTGACTCAGACCGTTCGGGTGACGCTTTAGCAAATTGGGAGACCGTCTAGTTCGCCTCTTTCGAGGGAAATCGTTTCACTTCACCCGAAAAGTCCCTTAAATTCCGCTGTTTCATCTCGGGAATGGGCACTGGTTCCCAGCGTGGTCCTGCGTTCCGATAGTCTTTAAAAGGATCCTGACTGCCGGAATTCTCCTTGAGGGGGAACTTCAGTGTCTGGTTCTGTATCGCAGATCTCAGGGTGGGAGTCGAATCTGGCACAACATTCAACGTGGCACTTCCCGCAGACAGGTTCTGAGCGGGCAGAGTGGCGGCTGCCTCCTGCGGTCCTGTCACTGGCAGAGCATTGAATCCGGCTCCACTGGCGTCGGGCCGGTAGCCCGATTCCGGTCCGGGAGGAACCATGGATCGAGGTGCAAAATACGCTTCGGGTTCACTCTGGTTACTGGTTCCCTCCAGGTTTCGGATGGAATTTTCTACATCGGGAGACTCATCAAAGTCGATGGACTGAATGAAATCGGCATTCCCGGCTGCCTTCTGCGTCACGCCGGGCACAGGGGGAGGCACTAATCTTTCTGTTACTGGTTCCGGAGTCGGTTCTGCGGGTGCCGGTGTGGGCTGCAGCGGTTCAACGGGCATTTCACCTGGAGTCAGCAATTGAGGATAGGCCCCCTGGGACAGCGCGCCCGTGTATTCCGGAGCGTCCGCAATTTTCCGGACACGTCCTCGCAGACGTTCGCGTTCCGAGGCATCCATGTAGGCTTTTTCGGGCCAGCCCCCTTCAGCAAGATAGATATTGTTGTAGGCCAGCAGAGACCCTTTTTCGAACTGCACGTTCTTGATCGCCAGCGAGTATTCCACCAGGGACCGGTAATAACTGCCATCCGCTTCTGCCTGGCGGCGTTGTGCTTCCAGCAGCAGGTCCAGTGTGGCATTATCCGAATCGTAGGCGGCTTCGACGGCTGCCACTTCCTGGCGGGCCGCATGACGTCGGTTAAACGTAGTCTGCAACACCGCGTAAGCACGATCCACATCAGAGATGGCATTACTTAAACTTTGTACGATGGCTCGTTCCTGTTCATGCAGAATCGCGCGATCCCGGGCCAGCATCAACTCGGCATGTCGCATCGCGGCATGCGCCTGACGTTTCCCCAGGGGGACAGACAGCTCGATCCCCATCTGCCATTCCTGCAGATTACCGTCGAACAGAGAATTCAAGGCACCGTCAAATTCACCCGTGTCAGAACCTTCGGCCAGGAAGTTTCGTCCGAACCCGCGCCAACGATAGCGGCCAATCAGGTCCAGTTCCGGTTTCAGGAAGTTCTTGTTGGCTTGCAGTTCGAGTTCACGTTTTTTGATCTGCCAGCGCTGACGGCGGATTTCCGGTCGACGCTCGAGCGATTCGATCAGTGTTTCTTCCCAGTCAAATTCGACTCGGGCCAGCGAAGGTTCATCTGCCGGACGAATGAGACGGCCATCGTTAATGGGAATACCCATCAGCATGCGTAAACGACGCTCGGCCACATAGACGCCATGATTACTCTGGAAGGTACCACCCTGGCTGCCGTTGTTGGTATGGGTTCCATTCAGCAGGCGACCGCTTAATGCGTTTTCGACTTCTGCCTGATACCGGAAATACTGTTCACGGGCCTGGGCTTCTTTTTCTGCTTCACCACCACGGCGACCATTCACATACAATGCATGTATCCGACGCCAGGTTTCCAGGGCCGAATCACGGGCCATGATTTTGGCATCCAGATCACGGTAGCCGAAGTACAGATCCCAGTAGGCATTCTCTACATCACTTACCATATCACGCACGGAGATTTCAAATTCGCCGAGACTGATATCCGTATTAATGCGGGCAATGATCACACCATTGATCACGCCCGGCGTATTGCTGGGGCCCGCAATCTGGTTGAAATCCACTCCGCCGCCCCGCATCAGCGGATGACGGAATTCCATTTCGATATTGTTCTGATAGGCGTGGGGAAACTGATTACCCGGCGAATTGTTGGCATCGTAGTCGATGTAATCGCGCAGAGTAAATTCGGTTCCGGTCATGGCGCGTTTGGTTAACTGTGCCTGGACAACCATCGCATCCTGACGCAACAGTCGCGTTCCACCGCCGAAGAAGACGTTGTTTAATGCTTTATCATTTTTCTCGAAGAAGGTACTGGCAGACAGGGTCGCATCATAGGCACTCAATGCACCGGGAACACCATATCGGGGGTCCGCTTCCGTAATTGCGGCATCGTATTTGGTGTGAACAGCAGCCGGAGTATTCAACGCCACGCCGCCCACATCACCCAGAACCTTGGAACTCTGTAACGCCATCCGCACTGCTTCTTCCAGTGACAGATCCCAGTACTCCGGATTGGCTGTACTGGCTACCGTCGCTGGCATCTGCGTGCCAATCGTATCACCTTCATCGATGTCTTCCACATTGGGATACTCGATCTGAGTCAGCGCACGCTGGTAGGTCTCATCGCTTTCAACGAACTCTTCCTGGAATGAATTGCTCAGGAAGCGGCTGCACCCCGGGCCCAGCAGCACAACTGTGGCAAACAGCAGTATCATCCGGGCTAAGAAACAGTTCATCGAATTTCCCTGGTCAGAGGGGACCATTGATATAAAGGCTATACGCTCTCTCAACTCATCGGCAGCAGAGCAACTCATCCCAAAGCGAATTTTCAGCATATTCGGAATATTCCGCATAATCGGATTACCGGAAACCTCAACCAGGACAACCCATCTCGCCAAATCGACCCCGTCACACATCCCTCGGCCCATTCCGGTGCTGAAAACCTGTACCAGTCAGTCAAGCTGGGCAATGATTTAAAGTTGTACACCAAATACTTTGGGGAGCCTGACTGCTTTTCTCGAGAGAAGCAGAGTAGATCGCGGATCGCTATGATAGGATGAAAATTACTTTTGGGATCAGACCGACGTGAGTCGGCTTTGATCGTCGTGCCACTTTCTCTGACTCCCCGCTGTAGTTAAACGTATGACGACGGAAGAATCCTCTTCAATTGAGAACCTCTGGCAGGAGATTGAAGAACTTGTACTGGGGCTGGCCCAACTCGCACGCACGGAGATTTCGAGTCAGACATTTTACTCGGAACTCCTGGATCGCGCGGTACGGGGAATGTCTGCGCAGGGAGCGGTACTCTGGGTTACTGATACTGCGGGCAATCTGGAAGTTCTGCAACAGCGGGGTGCGTTTCCGGAAACCCGCGGCGGCGGCCCTCTGGATGAACGCGAACTCGAACAGCATCGTCAGCTGCTGCGGGAAGCATTGCACGAACAGCGGCCCGCCACCATCGAACCCCAGGGACGCTGGTCGAAACAACACCGGGGCGTCAATCCCCTGCACGACAACCTGATTCTCTGTCCGGTCTCGATCGAAGCCCACCCCAGTCCCCAGGTCGGCCTGCTGGAGATCATCCATCAGCGACCCCGTTCATTTTCAGCGCAGGAAGGATATGTCCGGTTCATCAGTGCGCTGTGTGAAATTTCCGAAGACTTCTGCCAGCAGAGCCAGTTACAGAAACTGCGCGAGCTGGAAGCACTCTGGGAACAGTTTGAACGCTTCTCTGAACACGTTCATCTCCATTTAAATACAGAGCAGACCGCGTTCATCATCGCCAATGAAGGCCGCATCCTCATCGACTGCGACCGTCTGTCCGTTTTACAGAGAACCGGCAAGACCTTCCAGCTGATCGCAGCCAGCGGCGTAGAAGGCATTGAAAGACGTTCGGAAACCGTCCAGCGACTGCAGGCCCTCGTCACTGCGATTCTCTCCCTCAACCGTCCTTACTGGATCATGGAAGCGGATGAAAAATATCCGCCCCAGATCGCCACACCACTGCACGCCTACCTGGATCTTGCCGGGTTGCGATCTCTGATGATCTTCCCGCTTTCGCATATCATACAGGAAACCAGTGATGATTCTGCTGAAAGTCAAAGCGAGGTCGATACCAGCCAGTTGACCGTCGGGGCGATTGTCATGGAACAGTTCCAGGAAGCCCCCTCCAGCCACACCGTTCTGGAACGGGCACTGGCCGTCTCGCGTCATGGCGGAACGGCGTTGTACAATTCGCTGCAGTTTGAAAGTTTCCCCTTTTTCCCGCTCCTCAAACACTGGTCGTATTCCCCGCTCAGAAAAAAACAGCTGACGGGCCGCAAACTGCTGACAGCGGCACTGGTTCTGGCAGTCATCTCAGCTGTCCTGATCCTGACGCCCGCTGATTTCAAAATCGAAGGCACGGGAAGTCTGCAGCCCGTCGACCAGCAGAATGTGTTTGCAACAGCAGACGGCGTTGTCGATCAGATCCTCGTCCGACAGGGGGAACAGGTTGCTGCAGACAGCACGTTGATTACTCTGCGTGATTCGGATCTGGAACTGGAATCCAGCCGGGTACGTGGCGAGATCCAGACGACATTGAAACGACTGGCCGTCATCCAGGCAGCCCGCCTGGGACTGAACCCCACTGACGCCAATGCACTGCAACAGGCCAATCGACTGACGGCCGAACAGGAAGAACTCAACGAACGCCTCAAAAGTCTGAACGAACAAGCGACGCTGCTCAAAAATCAGCAGGAAGCCCTCACGCTCAAAAGCCCCATCAGGGGGGAAGTCCTCACTTGGGACTTACAGGAAAAACTTCTCGCACGCCCTGTCCAGCGCGGCCAGCGACTGTTAACAGTCGCCGACCTGAAAGGCCCCTGGGTCTTGAAAATGGAAGTCCCCGATTCCGAAATCGGGCATGTGCTCGCAGCTCAGCGGGAGAGCAAAGCGCCCTTACCCGTCTCATTCCTGCTGCTGACCGATCCCGATCAGACCTACCGGGGAACGATTGAAAAAATCGCCGCGACTGCCGAACCCGATGCCGACGGCAAGCCGGTTGTGCAGATCACAGTCAAACTGGATCATGAAACCATCAGAGGTCTCCGTCCCGGCGCATCGGTACTCCCCCAGATCGACTGTGGCACGCGCTCACTGGGTTATGTCTGGCTCAGACGATTGTTCGAAACGGTTCAGCGGGAAGTCTTTTTCTTTTAATCGGCGGCCACTCTACTTAAACGGGTTCTCATACCAGAACACGCCCAATCCCTTATTCTGGTCCCGCTCTTCGCAGGAGAGCACATCCAGGTCGCCATCTCCATCCAGATCGAGTAATTCAATCCGATCGTATTTAATCCCCCGCGGGCCGCTGATTTCCTGTGGTTCCCAGCGAAACTGATTCCCGTTGCGTGAACCGCGCAGCCAGACCACACCGGATTTGGGTGGCTCCGCATGTTCGCAACTGAGCACCAGGTCCAGCAGCCCATCCCCGTTCAGATCGCCCGCCGCAACTCCTTTTCCGCTGCCGGTATTCTCCGGATATGGAATAACCTGTTTTTCCCACTTCTGACCGCTCGCATCCCGTCTGCGAAACCAGAGCACTTCAGCCGGCGTGCTTGTGGCAACCAGGATGTCCTGCAGACCATCCTGATCCAGGTCGGCTAGATGCGCAAACATCACTTCCCGATCCTGACCGCCGACCCAATGATTCTTCCATTGTTTACCGACAATGACAGTCGGAACTCCCGGATTCTCCAGCCAGCGGCAGCCACGCAGTTTTCCCTTGCGGTCTGTTGTCAGCAGATCCTGGTCGCCATCTCCATCCATATCGACGGCAAACAGCGACATCACCCAGCCGGCGGGAGACAAAGTAATCCACTGATACTTTGACAGATCGCGTGTGTCCGATGTCGGCAGGAAGAAGCCAATTTCTGCCCCCGGTCCTTTGCCGGCGGCCACCAGTTCTTCTCCCCCACGCGAATCGAGACCGATCTTCGCAGGAACGGCAAACATCCACATCATCCGGTCTTTTGACGCAGGTATCACTGCCTGCTCCCACGGATTTTCGAACGGCTTCTCAACCGGAGGCCAGTGCACGTATATCGCACGCGTCTTCCCTTCGCAGCAACTGACGACAGCCCTTCTCACATTCAATCGTTCCAGATCGATCCAGGCGGCATCTTCTATGTGGGGTGTTTTCCCTAATGTCACTGCCGGCCAAAGTTTTTTTGTCTGAGCAGGCCCCGGATTGCGATAGATGCGGGTGAGACCTCCTTCTTCCCAGCCGGTCGTAATGTCGAGCAATCCGTCACCGTCGGCGTCGAACAGCTTCACCCCGTCTGCGCCCCGGGAAGATTGGTCGATAATATGACACTCCCAGGGAGCCCCCCGTTCCGTTTCTTCGCCGGCCGCGTTTTCAGTGGATAGAAACGTCGGAATCAAAGCGATAGACAGAATCGTATTTGTAAACGTTCGCATGGGAACCTCCTGAAACCGGATGTGGCGTTTTCTTCACTACCAGTATCACAGCCCGTTTCCCGGATCGCAAGAACCCTTCGTATCGCAAGGGATATTCGCCGAATTTGAGCCTGGCGGGCACCACTTTCCCTGCAGAGTATTGCACGTTCAGCCCTGTTTTTCAGGGGTTACGTGTACCGCCTGCTTCCATCGCCGGGATAACCGGGTCATTCGGAATAATCGATAAAGTTTCTCTTCCACGATAGCCGATCATCCTTAGGTACAGGCGATTGTACTACCGATGATGCGAGCCATCATTGGTACTTTTGTGACACAGGATGGTCACATTCAACCGGGGGAGGAAAATGCGAATGCGCGCAGCATTTGTCTGCATAGTCATGATCCAGCCGCTCATAGTATGCTCGGGCTGCCAGTGTTTCAGGGTCAGCAACGCCTACTATAACCTGATCGATGACATCAGCGACACAGAGCTTTATGCAGACCGCTTCTATCGTCCCACGTGGGACCTGACGCGTATCGGCAAGCCAGACTGGTGTCAGTCTCGCTTCAATCGCTGGTGGTGTAAATGCTGCGATGACTGCCAGCCACAACACTATATCAGTGATACGCCAATTACCGACTACAGCAGCCAGCAGTCTTACGACGGCGAAGCTGCAGATGACCTGGTTCCTCTTCCCGAACCTTCTATTTTTGTGCCCCCCGATCCGTTTCCCGATGAAACGGGTCTGGAGTCTGAACTCAAGGAGCCCGGCCCGGCGCTGGCACCTCCTGTGAATGCACCTCCAAACTGACTGCCACACAGACTGACGGGCACAAATCCAGACAACACATGTTGAACGCGGAAAGAAACAGGTTCTCACATGACGAAAATGAGCATGACAAAATTCATTCAGAAAATGACGATTCTGGTGATCGCTGTCACAAGTAGCGTAGCGGTTTCTGTAACTACTGTTTCTGCACAACAACCACAATCCAACGAGCGCGATGGCCAGAGCCCGGCCCTGACGGAGTCAGCTGCCGATCAATATCTGTTAAAAGACGATGATCGGCAGCTGACTGAATTCCAACAGAAACATCGGCAAGTCGATCAGGAAATCCGCATTCCTGATGAAGAAGACCTGATTACATTACTCACCAAAGGTTCTTCGTCCCGCTCATCCAGAAAGGAATGCCTCGCGCAGATTCCCCTGGATCAGATGACGCAGGCGAACCGCACGAACGCCGAACACGTACTCAAAGATCTCAGCATGTTTCGCGTGCTGCCCAAAATACATCTCGACGTCAATCATTCCGCGTATGCTTTCTTCATCGCTCACCCGGATGTGGTCGTCAGCATCTGGCGCGAAATGAAACTGTCCGAGTTCCAGATGTGGCAGACCGGCCCCTATTCCTATGAAGTCGATGCCGGTGATGGCACGGTGGGTACACTGGAAGTCATTCACCAGTCACCGAAAGAGACCATCGTGCTCTGTTCGGGAGTTTATAAAAGTCCGCTGCTGGCCAAGCCGATCTCTGCCAAAGCCCTGCTGCATCTGCAGACCGAATTTTATCCCGGCGAGAACAAGAAGATCGATGCGGTCTCGCACCAGGTATCGATGTACGTCTCCTTTCCCTCCCAGACGGTCGAGATGGCGGCCAAGATCCTGGCTCCGGTCAGCAATACGATTCTGGATCGCAACTTCAGAGAAGTTTCCATCTTTATGCATATGATGTCACTGGCGATGGAACGACAGCCCGGCTGGGTCGAACGGATCGCCGGTCAACTGGAAGGAGTGCTGCCGGTCCGCCGTCCACAACTGCTGAAGGTCGCTGCCCGGGTTTACATTGATGCCCGACAGCGGGAAGCCGCAGCGGCCGCACAAAACGGCGAGGTACCCAATCGGTTCGTACCTCCCCAGCCGATTGATGTCATCTCGCAGACCGGAAATCAGGTTCCCCGCAAGCTGCCGGATAATCTCAAAGTGCAACCGGTGAGCCGCGGACAGAACCCGCAGTAACCCAACCATTCAGAACAACGCTCCGGTTAGCGCCGCGAGCGTTTTTTGTTGCGCGGTCGGAGAATAAAACCCATCACGGCCATCACGACAATCAGCGGCACCACAATTTTGGGACGCACGGCAATTCCCACCACCGCCATGATGATGACGACGAATACCCAGGGAGACACGTTCGCCCAGGCAGCGTCCCGGTTCCTGGTCGGCAGTGCCAGCCATAAGGCTAGCATCAGCAGCCCTACGCGCATGAAAGCACCGGTGGCCACATCCTGCTGGGCAAACTGATCGGGGGGTGCCAGCCAGAACAGATAGGCGGCAATCCCCAGGCAGACCAGAGAGATGATGCCTGTCAGAGTCCGGTTGATTGGAATTTTTTCACCTGACATAAGTTTGCTCTATCACTTTCGTCCGGGGCGTGTGCGTTGATTCAGAAAAGCACCAAGGGCTAAATGATACGCGTCCGTCGTGCGAAATTTCAGGTAATCCACCTTCACTGATCCACACTGTCGGGACAGCGTCGCACAGAACTCCTGGTACTGCTCCAGGTAGCGGGCCCGCAGTTGATGCGGATCCACCAGCTGATGATGACCGCGGCGCTCCAGGCTGCGAAACTGCGTCGGCTTGCTGAACGGAAACTCTTCTTCTTCCGGCGTCACCACCTGAAACAGCAGTACTTCATGACGATCGTGGCGCAACTGCTTAAGGGTCGTCGTCAGCGCATCGGGCTCGTCGAAGCAATCAGAAATCAGTACGACCAGGCTGCGGCGTTTGATCAGCGGCTGCACTTCACGCAGAACGGTCGATATCGCGGTTTCGTTGCGCGGCCGCGCCTGATCGAGAATATCCAGCATCTGCCCGAAGTTTTTCGGATTCGCAGACGGCTGGATAAAATCGCGGCGTTTGCTGTCGAAGGTGATCAGACCCACGGCATCCCGCTGACGCAGCAACAGGTAACCCAGCGCGGCTGCGAGCTGACGTGCATAATCGATCTTGCTCAGCGTCTTGCCGGCATACGCCATGCTGCCCGAACAGTCGAGCAGCAGATAACAGCGCAGGTTGGTCTCTTCTTCAAACTCTTTGACGTAGTATTTTCCCGTCTTCCCGTAGGCCCGCCAGTCGATGTGGCGAATTTCGTCACCCGGATAATACTGCCGATGCTCCACAAATTCGACACTGGCACCTTTGAACGGACTTTTATGCTGCCCCATCATAAACCCTTCGACCACCAGTCGCGTGACAACATCCAGCTTGCCAAAGCGGGCCAGCGCCGTCGGGTCATCCAGGGGAGCATCGTGTGAAAGCATGCGGTGAGATTTCGAAATCAGGGGGTTGGTTTAAAAACAGAAAGCACAGAGAGCGGACTCCCCGTGCTTTCATTTTAACCGGTCTTCACACGAATGTCGCTAATCAAGTTCTTTGATAAACACATTCCGGAAATAAAGTGTGTTGCCGTGATTCTGTAATTCGATCTGCCCGGTTTCGTAGATCGGCTTATCGCGTTCCCAGTAATTTTCCAGCGTGACGTTATCGGTCACCAGTTTACCGTTCAACCAGACGCTGACTTTTTCACCGACCATTTTGATGCGGAACGTATTCCATTCGCCCACGGGATTGTCGGCGGTCACCAGCGGTTTATCAGGGTTTTCCTTGTTGTTGTACAGTCCGCCGGAACCAACGCCATTTGCAGCTTTCACAGCCGGATCCCAGATCTGAACCTGTGGTGAACCACGCAGGTAGATGCCGCTGTCGCCATCTTTTTTGATTTTCCAGTCGACCAGCATATCGAAGTCGCCGTAATCTTTGGCAGTACACAGGCTCTTCCCTTTGCCGTCAAACACGATCACGCCGTCCACGACGTTCCAGTGTTCTTTCATTTCGTCGTCGGCTTTTTTCTGTGCTTCAGCCAACTCTTCAGGACTCATCTTCGCCCGGGTTTTGGGATTACCAACCAGGCCTTTCCAGCCACTTAAGTCTTTGCCGTTGAACAGTGCTTTGTAACCTTCGGGGGGTTGATTGAGTTTGCCTTCTTCGGCGGCTGCCAGGTTGAGTGCAGTAACAGCCAGCAACACAGCCAGCATCGTCGCGACGCGGTTCATGGTAGTCATAATCATTGCTTTCATTCTGATATCGGTCTGAAATCTTCCCGCGCGCTAAATCAAAAACAGCTCCGGGAAGAACGGTACTCGTGAGGAATTTCTTAATTATCGAAAGGAATTGAAGCCACTTCAAGCCAGTCCCCCCTGATTTCGTCCCTTTCCCGTAAAGTCCCCTGCTTTCCCGAATGTCGATTTGCGATTGCCTGCCACCACGATTAGAATGAAACTGAGATTTTAACGACTCTCCTGCAATTGATTCCCGCCTTTTACTCCAGTGAGAAAGCCACACCATGAATCGATGTCTGTTTGGAATCCTCAGCCTGTTGCTGTTGTGCGTTTCCGTCGAACCTCTCTCCGCTGCGGCGAAGCAGAAAAACGTCATTGTCATAGTCGTGGATGACCAGGGCTTTCAGGCGGGCTGCTACGGAAACAAAGTCATCAAAACGCCGGGCATCGACATGCTGGCAGAATCGGGAACACGCTTTTCCCGCGCCCACTGCACGACCGCCAGCTGTTCGGCCAGTCGTTCGGTCATCCTCACCGGCCTGTATAATCATGCCACCGGACATTACGGCCACGCCCACAGTTACAACCACTTCAGCACCTACGCGACCGTAAAGTCACTCCCCATTATTCTGGAAGAAGGAGGCTACCGCACCTGTTCGATCGGCAAGTATCATGTCGCTCCCGAATACGTTTACCAGTTTCAGGAGTACCGTAACAAAGGAATCCAGGGGAACCGCAACTCCGCAGTGATGGCGGCCAACGCCAGAGAGTTCATCACCGCAGACGACGACAGCCCTTTCTTTCTGTACTACTGCAGCAGCGACCCGCATCGTGGTGGCGGCCCCGACGGTTATTCCAACTTCAATGCTGACCCCGACCACTACCCCGGCGTCACGCCTGTGAAATACAAGCCCGAACAGATCCAGGTTCCGCCCTGGCTGCCCGATCATCAGGAAGTCAAGGAAGAGCTGGCGGAATACTACCAGGCGATTTCGCGTCTCGACCAGGGCGTCGTTTCGCTGATCAACACACTCAAAGAAACCGGTCACTGGGAAGACACGCTGGTCATGTTCCTCAGCGATAACGGCCCCCCGTTCCCCGGAGCCAAAACGAACCTGTATCAGCCGGGCATGAACCTGCCTTTAATTGTCCGCGATCCGACCGTCAAGAACCAGGGAATCGTCACCGATGCCCTCGTCACCTGGGCCGACCTGACACCCACGATTCTCGACTACTGCGATGTCACGCCTAAGAAAGTTCCCAAACTGCGAACGGTCGAAAACAACGGCAAGCGCGTGGAAGGCAAAGGCAAGCCAGTGCCTTACACGTTCCACGGACGCTCGTTCCTGGAGATCCTGGGGAAAGAACATGCTCCCGAGTTCGATGAAAGTTACGCCTCACACACGTTCCACGAGATCACCATGTATTACCCGATGCGGGTAATTCTGAGCGGCAACTTTAAGTACATCTTCAACATCGCTCACGAACTCCCCTACCCGTTCGCCTCCGATTTATATCGGTCACCCACCTGGCAGGGCGTGTTGAAACGAGGTGATAAGATGTACGGACAGCGGACCGTCTATTCCTACCTGCACCGACCCCGGCACGAGCTGTACGATATTAAAGCCGACCCCTGGGAAGCGAAGAACCTGGCATTCGAGCCGGAACACCAGGAGACCCTGACTACAATGCAGGAGAAGCTGAAAGCCTGGCAGGAAAAAACCAATGATCCCTGGGTTTTGAAGTGGGAATACGAGTAAGCCGCCGAAATTCAGGCTGACCAGAGCGTCTCAAAGTGTATTTGGAGCGTGTATAACAGCACGAGAGCCGCTTTGGTTAAGGATGATACGAATTAGTGGAAGCTTGACGGCTGATCAGACAATCTTCGCATCGAATTCTGGGAATTTAGACAAAGTTACTCGACGCCAGCGGAGGACCTGTCTATAATGCCCCCATACGGTAACGATATTCGCTTACTGTATTTAGGGCTTTTAATCATCTAAATAGTGCCTGTCACAGGCGTTATTTGTATCTGAAACTGCTCTTAATCAGTCCATGTATGGACCCATAGCGCGGGGTGGAGCAGCCCGGTAGCTCGCGAGGCTCATAACCTCGAGGTCGCAGGTTCGAATCCTGTCCCCGCCACTTTCAAAACCCCGATGCAGTGAACTTATCACCGCATCGGGGTTTTTGTTTGCGCTGAGGTTGATTTAGAATAAAGGCATCGCAACGCTGCGCACTCAACGGCTCCTGCACCTCCGGATCGACAATCCAGTACTCCTGCAGCAGTCAGGTAGTAGTAACCAGCTCGTTTGAGGTTTCCTATCAGAATGATCGTTTTGGGTTAGCTTATTGATCACAGGACCAGACTGGGCTACTATAATTTCCAGCAGTATGAATCTTCCTTTGTTTCTTGAAAATGAGGAGAGCAATCAACATGAGTACCAGGCCACCGGTCGTAGAGATTATCGACCCAATTCAGGTGGATGCACTCAGAAAACAGATTCCGCCACAACGATTGTTGATCGCTGCCGGTATGTGGGAAACAGCACGTGTTATGCTGCAGGGAACACTCACCCAGCAACACCCGGAATGGAGTGTAGAAAGACTCAATCGGGAAATCGCCAGACGCATGTGCCATCGAGACATCAGATCGCTCTATGAATGAGTTCAAACCTTATAAACTGATGCAGTCAGTGGTCGATTTTCTGGAAAGAGAATCTGTTCCCTACAGGATCGTCGGTTCCATCGCCAGTATTATCTATGGCGAACCTCGTTTTACTAATGATGTCGACATACTCGTTGATTTACCTGAAAGCAAGATCGAGCTGCTTTGTCATCAGTTTTCTCCGCCAGATTATCATGTCTCTCCCGATGCTGCCCGCGAGGCGATTGCAGCAAGGAAACAGTTTAATATCATACATCTTCCTTCTGGATTTAAAGCTGATCTCATTTTAACAATAGATACAGAGTTTGGTCGGCTGGATATCAGTCAGGGACGACGCATCTCAAGTCAAGGATTTTTTAACGCCCTGTTTGCTTCACCTGAAAATGTCATCCTGAAGAAACTGATATTCTTCCAGGGAGGTGGTTCTGACAAGCATTTACGTGACTGTGCAAGTATTCTATTGGTTCAAGGATCTGAAATAGATCAAGAATATCTTCGATACTGGTCTGAAAAGCTCGAAGTAGCTGAGGAATTGAAAATTGTGGCTGATCGTGTAGAGGAAAAATGGGAATAACAGCATACAATAAATCCCACTCTTCAATATATCTGGCCACGAGTTTGGCAAGTGAAACAGGTGGTGCTTGCCCTAAAGCCCTGTTTTCTTTTTCCCAGGTTTAGCATTTCGCGGGCGGGGCTCAGGGTAGTTCGCCAGTTTTTGTTACAACATTTTAACGATATCCGGTTTGTCGGCTGCCAGGTTTTTTGTTTCCTGGGGATCGGTCTGGTAGTCGTAGAGTTCGTAAATGGCGGGCGCTGTCGGGTTGTTGCAGGGGCGTCATTCGACCGGGCGAGAGCGTTCGACGAGGATCAGCAGAATGTTGGGACGCGCGGCTGCAACAGAGGCACTGCTCAACAGTCGCGTTAACAGGAAAGCAATCATGAAATGGATACGGCGCAGAAAATTCAAGTTCAGCCTCCTGAACGCGGACGGTGATCGAACTTCGGATTTGATTCAAACCCCGATTCTAAGCCAGGCGCAACCGGGAAGCGAATCATTCCCCAAAACTGGCAACACCTTTCAAAGAAGATCTGATTTAGAAAACGCTCAGTTCTGCATCATCCGTCAGAGTGCCGAAGAAAGCATCGGTTTCAGATTGCCAGTCCGCCAGTCGACGTTCGCCGGGGGTCAGACTTTCCTGCATGACGCCATCGTCTGCGTGTTCGTAGCCCAGCAGGTGACCCAGTTCGTGCAGGATGACAGTCCAGAGATCAACGTGTCCTGCCGCTTCACTGTCGGGTAAGGCGATCAATGAGAGTTCGCTGGCAAAGGAAAATCCGCTGTTGTCCGCGGGGGTCGCATCGACATACCACCCATAGCCGGCGGCGTTGACGTCGATGTAAATTGTCCCCGGAACCGCGCGGCCCAGAGTGCCTGCTGCCAGTTCGACGACTTCGATATCTACCTCAGACAGCACTTGCCGTTGTTCTGAGTCCAATTGCGGACTGAGTTCCGCTTTGGCTGATTCCAGCATGGTCTCAGCAGTAGCCTGTGTTACCGATTTTGCTGTTGTCTGTAGCGGCTGTTGTGTCTCGACCGTCAGCAACTGGTTCCAGGCTTCCGGAAAGTTTGCCGGGTAATCAATGGGGATGGCACCCTCTTTACTTTTGCCGAAGTTGAATACCATCGCGAGCAGATCGGGAAAATCGACCCGCCCATTCTGATTGTAGTCGGCTGCCCAGGCAAAGTGGTTTGAGGACTGGCCTGGAGTGGTACCGAAGGCACGGATAAAGAGCATCAGGTCACGGTAATTAATCAGCTCATCGTCATTCAGGTCAAACGGGTTCGCGTAGATGGTCGTTTCCGGAGCAGGTCCATTTACTTCTTCGCTGGCAGCGCTACCTGCAAACAGAATCTCGGAAGAGTCAACAAGAATCGAGGGGCTCTGTGGATTCAGAGTCTGACCTTCGACATCCAGGGCGACTGCATCAGCAGATTCAGATTCAAAACGAATACGGGCAAACAGCACAGGCTGGTCATCGCCGACATCACTCAAACTGGTTACTGCAGACAGGTTTTCGATGACGCCGGTATGATCGTTAATGGTTCCTGTCTGTCCGATTGTGAATGCAGCACCATATTCGATGGCGACTGCAGTGGTGACAGCAGTGTTATAGCTGAGGTTGAAATTGACAGAAGCGATTCCCTGACTGGTTGCCAACGGCGAACTGATCCAGATCTCCAGCCAGTAGCCGCCCCACTCATTGATCCACTCCCGGTTTGCAGGAAGCGCGCTGACTTCACCATTGTCTTCCGTTGTCGTTTCCGAACTGACGATGCGTAAATCTACCTGGGCAAACGGGGCCTGAACTTCGAAAGCACCGATATCGACCGTTCCGTCGACAATCCGGGAGGAACTTTCCCCACGCTGGTCGGTTGTGAGACCGGCGGCGGTGGCAGCTGTATTATCGCCGGCATCAATGGCAGCACTGCCGGGCAGCAGGGCATGCGTTTTTGTGGGACCGCCGTTGTCGCGCAGAACTGGGTCCAGCAGGCCGACAATGCTGTCCTGGACAATGCTGTTCACGTTCGTGTAATTGCTGTAAAGCTGCGGTTCGAGATCCGCTGTATTTCCGGCAATAATGCTGTTCGTGAGTGCCGGAATGACATTATCGGCGCGAATTCCACCGCCGCGAACTGCAGAGTTCCCGGTGATGGTCGTGTTAATAATGCTCAAAGGTTGGTTGGTATTGGCATATAGAGCCCCTCCGTCTCTTGCAGACTGATTTCCAGAGAGCGTGCTATTGGAAATGGTTGTCGTTCCGTCGGACGAAATATAGACCCCCCCACCAAAATAAGTTGCAATATTGCCAGCGACAGTACTCTCAGAAAGCAGCAACGTTCCGTTATTGGAAATTCCACTCCCGTTTCCGAGAGACTTATTATTTGAAATCGTACTTTGATGCACTGTCATCTGGCCAAATGAGTTATGAATGCCGCTTCCACTTGTGCCGACCAGATTTTCAGTAATCAAGCTGTTGTTGATGGTGATAAAACCAAATGATTGTTGTATGGCAGCCCCTGCATTATCGGCATAATTACCAGTAAACTCCGTATTGGCAATGAGCGTATCCATTTCCCCCGCTGCTGTAGCCACAGCATAAGAGTTAAATACAGCACCACCAACGGCCGACAGATATTCCTTTCCAGGAGTCACTAACGCCTGATTTTCCGTAAAGCGAGAGTCAAGAATGCTCAACGTCGTGTTATTGTTAAAAATTCCGCCACCTGAGCGGGATTGATTTCTATTGAAAGTTGAAGCTGAAATGGTCAGAAACTCGTTGCCCCCCGAATAGATCCCTCCACCGCCTCTGGAGGCCACATTATCAGAAAACTCTGTACCGGTTACAGTGAGAGAGCCACCTGTAATATAAATGCCTCCACCCAGACCATTTGTGTTCTCTCCGAATACTACGTTGCCTGTGAAGAAAGAATCTTCCACTGACAGACCGACTCCATCACTATAAATTCCTCCTCCGGATTCGACCTCGGTATTGTTTGAAAACGTGCTGTTGATGACTGAGATGTTTCCCGTATATCCATTAGTCTTCGAATAGATACCCCCTCCCAGGACTGCTTTTTGTTCAGAAAACGTACTGTCACTCACGATGATGATGCCTCCGGAATTATAAATTCCTCCACCATTGCCGGCTGCTGTGTTATCTACAAAGGTGCACCCTGTAATTGTCGAAGGATTCAGTTCCAGGGATGGGGTGTAGAAAATGTTATAAATGGCGGATCCGTCTCTCGTCACGGTATTCCCGGAGAATGTGGATGTATCCAGTGTCAGAATGCTGTTGATCGCAAAGATTCCTGCCCCGCGATCAGCGATGTTTGCAGACAGTCTACTCTCCGACATCGACACACTACCCTGGCCGGAAAAAATTGCTGCCCCTTCACTGCTGGCTTTATTTTCCGTAAAGAGTGTGTCTGTCAGCACGATGTTTTCGTAGTTATAAATTGCTCCGCCCTGCGTGGAAGATCCTTTCGTCAGTGTGAGACCACTGATTTCCACATCGATCAAAGTATCAACTTGACCATCAAATATATTGAAAATCCGGCTGTCATTGTCACCGCTGATTGTCAGCTGATCGACCCCCAGGCCGGTGATGGTCAGGTGATCCGAAATCAGCAATTCACTGGTCAGCACAATCGTCTGCCCGGCCAGCGAGGCATCGAACGAAATCGTATCCGCGCCGGAAGTGGAATTCGCCAGTTGAATGGCTTCACGAAGCGACAGTAGGCCGGGTGAATAATTTCCATCGACTACATCGGAGGTGGTACTGACGACCAGATCGACTGGTTCCACGACGGACGATTCGAAAGCACCAATGTCAATGATGTCGGAAACGATTCTGGAAAAACCGGTTCCCCTCTGATCTGTTGTCAGTCCTGCATTGGTCGCAGCAATATTATCTCCGGCGTTGATCGCGGCACTGTCTGACAACAGCGCGTGCGTTTTGGTGGGACCGCCGTTGTCTTTCAACTCCGGGTCCAGCAGACCAGCGATACTCTCCTGGATAATGTTGGCAGTGCCCGTGAAATCGCCGGCAATCTGCTGACCTGAGTCGGCTTGATTACCTGCGATGATGGTATTCAAAATCAAGGTAGGGTCGGTGCTAAACAGATAGATTCCGCCTCCGTTGCTGATCCCACTTCCGGCAGCCACATTACCAACAATCGTGCTGTTGATAATAGAAACGGGCTTGCTGCCGAGTGCAAAAATTCCACCTCCGTTGGACACGCTGCTGTTTCCGGAGAATGTACTGTTATAAATGGTGACACTCTCCGCTCCCTGGCTGTAGATTCCACCGCCATTGACATCCGCAGTATTCCTGTCAAAAGTCGAACCGGAAACGAACAGCGTACCGTTGTTATCGATCGCCCCACCGCTGAAATCAGTATGATTCTCGATAAAACTGCTGTCATTCACGGTCAGGTCGCCGAAGATATTTGCGATGGCACCACCGGGAAATTCTGCCGTGTTTTCAGTGAAGGTACTGCCAGTGACGATACTGATTCCATCGCGCAGCAGAACCGCTCCCCCTGAGAACCGGGCATGATTGCCTGCAAACTGAGAGTTTTCGATCAATAACCGTTCACCGTCTTCCGGGTAAGGGAACGTTTCACTGTGATAGATAGCGCCTCCATCACTTTCTTCTGCCGTATTCCCGATAAACTGACTGCCTCGCACTGTTAAAGAACTGGCATCATCATAGATCGCCCCACCCGATCCGGCAGTATTGCCGATAAAGACACAATTCTCAACAAGCAGATTTTCGGTGCTGAAAATGGCGCCACCATTGTCTGCCAATTCAGTATCAACGGTATTGGAATTCCCGTTTGTTAACGTCAGACCGCTGATCTCAACTAAGATTGTTGATGCATCGGAATCATCATCGATATTAAAAATCCGACTGTTGTTGTTGCCATCCAGTGTGAGCTGATTCGCTCCCAGACCGGTAATCGTTAAGTCATCGGAAATCAATAACTCATCGTTCAATACAATCGTTTGCTCTGACAGCGCTGCATCAAACGAAATCGTATCCGCACCGGCGTTCGCATTGGCGGCTTCGATGGCGGCACGAAGACTGCCCTCACCGGAATCATCCGTATTCACCACCGTGAAAGCGGTGAGCAGCGTGCGGTCTTCCAACGTCTCAATGACATTGCGGGAAACCAGTGCCTGTGCGGACGGGGTTTTCAGCCTGCGATTCTGTTGACGACGGCCACGGGGAGAGCGGGCAAATCGGGAACGGAGCTGGTTCTGCAACGAGGTGAGCCACTGTTGTACTAACATGATTGAGAGTGATCCGGTTGTCTTACTGGGACCCTGTTCCGACTGGCAGTTGTGTCGTCACAACTGACTGGAATGAGTGGAGTTTAGTGAGTGGGTTCTAGACTGTGTCCAGTTTTACTGTAGCGTCTCCAAGACCATTTGGACCGAGCATAATAGCTCGGGAGACGCCAGGGTTAAATGTGATGCGTTCTAGAAATCTAAATTGGGTTGAATGACACTTAAATATTTTGTGTCGAGTAGATCGTATACTATCATAAATCAGAGAGGATACAAACGTATTTTCCCTGTCTTCTCACGAGAGCGCAACACATTAAACCCTGGCGTCTCTCAATCTATTTTTATCGACCCTAACGATTCTGGAGATGCGACAGTAAAACTGGTCACAGTCTCGTTCCACGAACACACGATCTCATACGTACACCTAAAATGACGTTAATAACGATTGCGTGGGAAATTCCATGAAAAACTGGTCCGCACTATCATTCCAGTCCATCAGCCGACGTTCGCTGGGGGTCAGACTTTCCTGCATGGCTCCGACGTCTGCATGTTCGTAGCCCAGCAGGTGTCCCAGTTCATGCAGGATGACGGTCCAGAGATCAATGGTTCCGAAAGCACTACTGCTACCAGAAGGCACGGCAATCAAAGTGTAAGGTCCTGACGCATAAAATTCATAGTTGTCGTCGGGTGTGCCATCCACAAACCAGCCATAGTCGGCAGCGTTGACATCGATATAGATCGTACCGTGGACGGTATTGCTTAACACGCCCTCGGGAAGATCAACGATCTCGATGTCAACCTGCGCCAGTTTTTCATTTTCTGCTGGTGTCAATTGCGGCTCGAGAGACTCAACGACGTTGCTCAACACGGACTCCGCTGACGCCTGCTCGACAGGCCTGGCACTCAACTGTGGTAACAGTGTGGTCTCGACTGTTAAATGTCTGTTCCAGGTATCAGGGAAACCCTGGGGATAATTGACCGTCGACTGATTGGCTTTACTCTTACCGTAATTACCGACGAGGGAGATCAGATCGCGGTAGTTGACATTATGATTCTGATCCAGATCTGCGAACCAGGCATAGTCGGAACTCACCTCCCTGGGGTCAGAATTATAGACACTGACAAACAGGATCAGATCACGATAGTTAATTTTGTCGTCATCGTTGAGATCATAGGGGTTCGCGAAGACCAGCGTTTCGGGGGCAGGCCCCTGTACTTCTTCGGTAGCGATGCTGCCCACCAGTTGCACCTCGGTCTGGTGAACCGTGAACTCAGGACTTTGCGGAATCATGAGCTGACCTGTCAGATCCAGGTCAATGCCATCACTGTCCGTCGATTCAAACCGGATGCGGGCAAACAGCACCCGTTGATCGTCTCCCGCATCGGTCCGACTTGATTCAGCAGACAGACCTTCAATCAAACCGGTCAGATCATTGATCGTTCCTGTTTGATTGAGGTTAAATGCAGCCCCATATTCAATACTGACAGCGGTGGCAATCGCGGTGTTGTAACTCAGGTTCATGGCTGCAGACAACACTCCCAGATCGGTCGCCGCGGGAGTACTGATCCAGATTTCCAGCCAGTAACCGCTCCATTCATCAATCCAGGTCAGGTTATCCGGAAGAGTCGTTTGCTCTCCATTGCTTTGAGT
This sequence comes from Gimesia sp., assembly GCA_002706765.1. Classification (GTDB taxonomy): domain Bacteria; phylum Planctomycetota; class Planctomycetia; order Planctomycetales; family Planctomycetaceae; genus Gimesia. Next base: position 312,451 of record PAJV01000013.1, on the reverse strand, counting down.
GGTCGTCTTTTCGTCGACCATCCGCAACTCAACCTGGGCAAACGTGTGTTGCACTTCGAAGGCACCGATATCGATGGTCTCACCTGCAATGCGTTCAAATCCTTCGCCGCGCGGGTCCTGAGTGATGGCTCTGCGGTTGATGATCAACTGGTTCGTGTCATCCAGAGCATTGTTGTCACCGCCGTTGATGGCTGCACTTCCTGGTAAAAGCGCGTGTGTTTTCGTAACGCCGCCATTGTCTCTCAAAACAGGATCGAGCAAACCTGCCACGCTCTCCTGGACGATGCTGTTTGTTTTTGTGACAGAGTTTACAACTTGCGGAGTCGAAGCAGCCGTATTACCGGCAATAATCGAATTGGTGATCGTCCCATACATACCGGGAAACACATAGATACCGCCCCCGATCCTGGAGGCAGCGTTTCCGGTCAAAGTGGAATTAATGATCTCCCAGTCATAGCCCATGTTATTAAAGGCGATGCCGCCGCCGACCTGTTCAGCTGTATTGCCGGAGAGCGTACTGTTTTGGAGAACCAGGGACCTCTTTGAAAAAATTGCTCCTCCCCAGTAGTTCGAAGAATTCTTTTCGAACAGACTGCTCTGGATCGTCAGGTTATCACTTTCACTATTGATGCCCCCGCCGTAGAACTTTGCCGAATTTTTAAAAAAGGTGGAACCTGTGACAAGAATATTTTCTCCACTTAAAAACAGCGCGCCGCCTGAGATGGCGCTGTTTTCTGAAAAGAGACTGTTTTCAACATAAGCAGTGTAATAGGAACCATACACAGAAAGCGCCGACAAATAAAACACGGCCCCTCCGCTGGAGGTTGTCGTATTGCCCTGGAAGGTACAGTCCGTGATGGTCAATTCCGTAAAGACGGGAGGGAAGGTCGACGAGATCTGATGATAGATCGCACCTCCTGTTCCTGAACTGTTTTCTGTGAAGTCCGTATTACTGACGATTAAAACTCCCTCCTTGATGAATATCCCCCCTCCTAAGGTAGCACTGCTGTTTTCCGAAAACGTGCTGCCAGAAACCGTCAGGTTACCGTTTTGAACGACGATTGCGCCTCCCGCATAGGCCGATTGATTTTCTGTGAAATCGCAGCCCGTGATCGACAATAAACCTTCGGTACTGTAAATGGCGCCGCCATAGTAATCTGAACAGTTGCGGACAAACGTGCTGTTCGTCACTGTCAGGTCGCCGGCACTGAAAATAGCCCCGCCATATAAAATGCTGGCCTGATTGTCTGCAAACACGACATCGGAAACGGACAGTGATTCCAGATTGTGAAGGCGCCACCACTGTTGTAATAAGCGAACCCATTTGCCAGTGTGAAGTCGCTCAACTCCACGCTGATGGAAGTCTCAGCATCCCCATCGTCAATTCGAAAGAGCCGGCGGGTTCCATCGCCGCTGAGGGTCAGGTGCGCGGCACCGTGGCCGATGATGGTCACGTCATCGGTAATCACCAGCTCATTGTAAAGCAGGAGCGTCTGATCAAACAGGCTGGCATCAAAGGTGATGGTATCAACCGACGCTGATTCATTCGACAGTTTGATGGCTTCCCGCAACGATAAGTTTCCGGCGGAATAGTTGCCATCATCGGTATCCAGGGTAGAGTCGACGAGAAAGTGCAATGACTGCGATTCAAAAGCACCGATGTCAACTATACCATCAAATATTCTTGGGAAACCGATTCCTCGTTGATCATTAATGAGCCCCGCGTTTGAAGCTGTGGAATTGTCACCGGCATTAATGGCAGCGCTAAGCGGTAATAATGCATGTGTTTTCGTAGTACCGCCATTGTCTCTCAACACCGGGTCCAGCAGGCTTTCAATGCTGTCCTGAATAATACTGCTGGTGGCAGTGATTTTGTCTGAGTTTTGTGGATAAGATTCGTCTGCTGGATTTCCTGCTATGATACTATTCGTAACCTCAATCTGATATATCGTGTAAATCCCGGATCTATGGTTGGCTGTATTTCCTGTGATTGTGGAGTTGAATATTTCCAGTTCTGCAGGGCCTTCGACATTGGGAGCAGAGTACGTATCCACGTAGATTGGCCTGCCAACATTGATCCCTCCCCCTGAATGAAGCGTACTGTTACCTGAAAGCGTGCTGTTGAAAATCCTGGTCAGACCGTAATTAGAGTAATATCCACCACCGTTATTAACTGTACTGTTTTCTGAAAGTGTGCTACTGAGAAGAGTGAGGTCTCCTCCTCCCTCTGAAGAAAATATTCCACCGTTACTGATTCCGCCACCATATACTCTGGCGTAGTTCTGATGAAACGTACTGTTCTCTACGAACAAGGTAGTCCAGTAGTTTGCAATCCCTCCTCCAACTCTGTCGGAAATGTTGCCCGTAAAAATACTGTTTGAAACAGATGCCTGACCATGCTCGAAGAGAATTCCGGCACCGTTACCAGTAACATTGTTCTGTAAGAATCTGCAACTTGTTACAGACGCAGTATAGATGTCATTCTGATAGGGTGACTCAAAATTTATGCCTCCGCCTTCCTGCGCTGTATTACCTGAAAACGTGCTGTGCGTCACCGTCAGCATCGTGTTGACAGTAGCAATCCCTCCTCCGCTATACCCTGAATTTCCAGAGAATAAAGAACCTGAGACTGTCAGGGAGCCAGCCGCACTATAAATACCGCCGCCTGCATGAAAGAAGCTATTCGATGCACTATTCCCCGATACGATACAGTCCGTGATCGTGAGGTTTTCATAATTGAGGATCGCCCCGCCATCAATTGCGAATCCATTGCTCAAAGTCAAGCCACTTAACTCGACAATGATTTCAGACTCCGAGAGAGAGTCGTCGATATTAAAGATCCGACTGTCTCCATTCCCATCCAGCGTGAGCTGATCAGCCCCCAAACCGGTAATCGTTACGTCATCGGAAATCAATATCTCATCGCTCAGTACAATCGTCTCACCCGCCAGTGAAGAGTCGAAGGAAATCGTATCCGCGCCGACATTCGCATTGGCCTGCTCGATCGCATCGCGGAGACTGCCTGCGCCGGAGTCGTCCGTATTCACCACCGTGAAAGCGGTCAGCAGTGTGCGGTCTTCCAGCGACTCTACTGCCTTGCGGGAAACGAGTGCCTGGGCGGAGGGCTTGTGAAAGCCGTGGTGCTGGTGGCGGCGCGAGTACCGGGAACGGGAACATTGGTTGCGGAGCTGGCGGGCCAGTGAGGTCAGCCACTGTGAGCGAAACATATTTATAAATCCGAGTTGGGATCTGGAAAGATTCAGATCGGTCGTATCAGAGTCGTTTAGTGGAAAATAAACAGTGCGAGACTTTTGTAACAGATCCTGTCTTTCATGTCAGTCAAGGTCTGTCTCAGTCCAGTTAGAAGCCTATCATTTCTGCCCCTTGAGTCAGCCCTGTAAAAAAATCATCGGTCTCTTCGTTCCAGTCCGGTAGGCGACGTTCGCCGGGGGTCAGACTTTCCTGCATGACGCCATCATCTGCATGATCGTAACCCAGCAGGTGCCCAAGTTCGTGCAGGATGACGGTCCAGAGATCAACGTACCCTGCCGCTTCACTGTCGGGTAAGGCGATCAATGAGAGTTCGCTGGCAGAGGAAAACTCGCTGTTGTCCGCGGGGGTCGCATCCACAAACCAGCCATCGTCGGCGGCGTTGACGTCGATGTAAATTGTACCCGGAACCGCGCGGCCCAGAGTGCCTGCTGCCAGGTCGACGACTTCGATATTCACTGCCTCCAGTGTTTCACGTTGATCAGACGTCAGCTGCGGACTGATTTGCTCGACGACGGATTCCAGTACTGTCTCTGCAGCGTTCTGCGTGACCGTTCGTGTTTTCACCTGGGTTGATGTTGCGGGAGCTTCTAGGGTTAACAGCTGATCTCCGTTCATCAGAACAGTGCTCGACATTGTTTGTTTTTTAGTCGTACCGCACTTCATGGCCAGGAGAATCAGATCGTTCAGATCGACACGCCCATTCTGGTTATAGTCTATGAACTGACTCACGTTATTATTTTGTGTGACTGTTTGCGACCTGTAAGCGTTCATAAAGATCTGCAGGTCACGAAAATTAATCCGCTCATCATCATTCAAATCAAACGGGTTCGCCTGAATCTGGAAGTCAGATAAGGCATAGATGATTTCTTCACTTTCCGCGCCTCCCACAAAGCGGATCTCTGGTTGATCGATAGAGAATTCAGTACCGGCGACAGTCAGAAACGGTCTGCTGCTGTCCAGGTCGATGCCATCCTCTGGCGTTGACTCAAACCGAATGCGGGCAAACAGAACGTATTGATCGTCGCCGACATCAGTCAGACTGCTCTCTGCGGACAACCCTGTGATCATTCCCAACTGATCGTTGATAGTACCCGCCTGGTTCAGTGTGAAGGCTGAGCCGAATTCAATACGAGTGGCGGTAGTAATCGCAGTGTTGTAACTGAAATTCAGAGAAACAGAGAATATGCCTGACTCTAACGTGGATGAACTGACCCAGATTTCCAGCCAGTATGGTTGCCACTCATCAATTACGCTAAGCCCCAAGGGAATCGATTCCGTCTCACCATTGCCTGTGACTGGAGTTTCTGTCTCCACAACACGTAAATCAAAATAGGTAAATGGTCCCTGATATTCAAAAGCACCGATATCAACGATCCATTCGACAACTCGAGGAATCTCCAAATTGCTCCGTTGATCTTTATGCAATCCTGTCAGCCATACAATCGAGGTGTTACCAGCATTGATGGCAGCACTGCCTGGCAGCAAGGTGTGCACCTTTGTCCGGCCGCCATGATCTCTCAATACCGGATCGAGCAGTCCCTGGATGCTGTCCTGAATAATATTACTGTCACTGAAAAATGGTCCTGAAACCTGGGAATCAGAGGCTGCAGTATTTCCGGCAACAATCGTGTTTGTAACCATGGGAGAAACCATGTTAGCCGGCAGCTTGCCTTTGATGTTATAAATCGCAATCCCGCCCCCCTTATTGGTCGCAGTATTTCCAACTATTGTGCAATTAATGACGGTCACTGGATAATTGCTTCTGGAATAAAAGCCGCCTCCCTGGTCGAATGCCGTGTTTCCGGAAAGTGTAGTATTGTAAATCGTAGTGGTTCCAGCGGAGTTGGCGTATACAGCACCACCGAAAGTGCCCGTTGTGTTTTCAGTAAATAAGCTGCGTTGGACCAGCAGATCTCCCCGGCTGAAGAGACCGCCGCCGAACTCTGCTGCAGTATTCCCGATGAAGCGGATCGATTCCAGTTCCAGTTCCAGTCCCTGATGATTGATGCCTCCGCCATTTCTCAGGGCAACATTCTCAATGAAAGAACTATCATAAATTGACAATGTAATTCCGCAATAATAAAGCCCGCCACCATACAAAGCGGAATTCCCGGAGAATTGCGTGTACCCGATGTCCGCCTCTCCGAAAAGATAGACTCCTCCCCCTTCCGATATCGCTGTATTTGAGGAAAAGATCGAACCCCATATCTGCACTGAATATCCCGAATTATACAGGCCCCCACCTACCCCCCAGTACGGGCTTCCTGTTGCAGCGTTGCCTGTAAAACTGGAATAATAGACTCTCAAATCGCTAGTCGCATTGTGGATGCCGCCACCAGATCTGAGCACCGTATTATCAGTGAATCGACAATTATAAATCAGTGGTTTGTTGTATGCCTGTTGAATAAAGATGCCACCTCCTGATTCGGCTGAATTGCGTGTGAAATCAGAATCATAGATCTCCATGCCATAGGCAGATACGTAAAGACCTCCCCCTTTATCGCTGGCAATATTCTCAGCAAAGGTACTTGAGGTGATATTAAAGACGCTCGAATAGATATTCGGTAGTCCGGCATCGCTGCTGATACCGCCGCCTCGTGAGGCTTGGTTTGCAGTAAAACTGGAATTGGAAATCGTCACAATACCGAAGTCGCTAACAATCCCTCCCCCGTTTTCCAGGGCAGTATTTCCGGTAATCGTCAAATCCACGATTGAAAGATTTTCGAGACAACGGATGGCACCCCCATTTTCGGCGTAGCCATTCGTCAGTGTGAGGCCACTGATTTCGACCAGGATTCTGGTCTGCTGGACTCCGTCACTGATATTGAAAATGCGGCTGTCGCCGTTCCCGTCGAGGGTCAGTTGATCTCTGCCCGGTCCGATGATTTTCAGATCGTCAGTAATGGCAATTTCCTGACTGAAAATGATCGTATGCCCGGAAAGGGAATCCTCAAAGACAATCGTCTCTGTAAAAGGACTTTCATTAGCCAGACGGATCGCTTCTCTCAGAGATAGCTGACCGGTGGCATAGTTACCGTCATCTTCGTCGGACAGGGTATCGACAACCAGGGTATATCCGTTGAACTCATACGCCCCGATGTCAACGGTTCCCGCGTTGATTCGCGCGTAGTTTTCCCCCCGTTGATCCGTGTTAAGGCCGACCTGAGTGGCTGCATTATTTTTGCCCGCGTCAATCGCCGCACTGCCTGCCAGCAGGGCATGGGTGGGAGTTGCCCCTCCGCTGAAGCGCAGGACGGGATCGATCAGGTTTTCAACACTTTCCTGAACGATATTTTTTGAACCGGTATCAGCTCCGAAGATCTGTGCACTCCTATTCGCAAGATTTCCGGCGATGATCGTGTTGGAAATCTGTGGTTTCGAACCTTGAACGTAAAGCCCGCCGCCTGAGGTCACAGCGGAATTACCCGTAATCGTGCTGTTGATAATCGTGACAGGGGACGCAGTGACTGAGAACAGACCACCCCCCAGAAAAAAGGTGGTATTTCCGGAGAGCGTACTGTTAAAAATCGTCGCAGTCCCCTCCTGTATATTGGAAATGGCCCCACCAAAAGAGTCGGCGGTATTTTCAGAAAGCGTACTGCCCAGGAGTGTGAGAGTCCCTCTGTTGTCAATGCCACCACCGATAACCAGCGACTTGTTGGCATGCAGGAAACTATGTTCCACGATCAGAGTTCCGTAATGATTGGCGATCCCTCCTCCAGAATTTCCTGCCGAGTTCATAGAGAATGTACTGCCTGAAATCGTGGCCTGTGATCCTATGACAACGCTTTCATAAACTTTAACAAAAACAGCACCTCCGTTTTCGGTTGCCTGATTTTCCGTGAACGTACTATCTGCCACATTCAGAAACGCTTCCAGACTACTGATTCCCCCACCACTCTGAGCCCTGTTCTGCGAGAAGACCGTGTTGGAAATCTGAGCGCTGCTGTACTGCGAATTATGGATCGCTCCCCCCAGTCGAGATGCAGTATTCTGAGAAAAAAATGAGTTGGTGACCCTCATTGAACCAGCAATGTTAGTGATGGCTCCTCCTGTACCGTCCCTGTTTCCAGTTACAGTATTGCCTGTAAAAGTGACACGTTCCACGTTTAAAAAAGCTGACTGACTATAAATCGCACCACCGGACCGGGATGTATTTCGCAGAAATTCTGAGTCACTGATTGAGAGGTGCCAGTCATCGGAGTATATGGCCCCTCCTCTAGAAGATCCTATGTTGTCTGAGAAAACCATCCCCGAAAGAGACAGTGATTCGTAACTGATAATCGCAGCCCCACTATCCGCGGATCCATTTGTCAGAGTCAGACCAGTTATTTCGACTATGATTGCCTCATCTGCAATCCAATTATTCAGGTTGAATATCCGACTGTCGCCGTTTCCATCAAGGGTCAGTCGATCGGCCCCCAGACCGGTGATTGTCAGGTCATCTGTGATCTGCAGCTCAGTCGAGAGCACAATCGATTCACCCGCCAGCGCAGCATCAAACGAGATCGTATCTGCACCGGCACTTGCATTGGCCTGTTCGATCGCGTCGCGAAGACTGCCTGCTCCGGAGTCATCCGTATTCACCACTGTGAAAGCGGTCAGCAACGTGCGGTCTTCCAGCGACTCGACCGCATGGCGGGGAGTGGCGCGCGTGATACAGGGGGTGCAGGCGTGTCGATTCCGGTGTTGTCTGAGCCGCGCGCTCTTTCTGAAACGGCTACGGTATTGCTGCTGGAGAGTGGTTAACCAGTGGAATGGAAACATAAAGAAATATCCGGCTGTGAATCGCGCTGCTGTAACAATTGGACACCTGCAGTGCAGGGACATGTATACTACCGTAATCTGGAGTCGTTACAAAGAATACTTAAAGCATCACCGGCTAGATTCATGGTTATTAATGTTCAGTAAAACTCCGCTCATTGCCCCCTGAAAAACCTTAAAAACCAGGGGGCAACAGCACTGATCACTGCTGGCCGTTGTTTATCTGCAGGGCGATCGCGACTTTCAGGTAGAATCCAGCCTATTTATTGTGCTGGCCCAGGCTGATTGTTCATGTCCGTCTGGCTCTTTTTCCCGTACCTGATCAAGAAGGTGGCTTCCATGCCGATCTGCGCGCTGCTGTCTGGCACCCTGACACTCAGACTTTGGGGAGGTCATTCTGTCGTACCGGGTTTACGAATGGAGGATTCTGTCGATCGGCGTTCACCAGTCAAGGCGATAAGTCGCGATACCGGGGTGATCGTGGCTGAAACGGCACCACTGCGAAACGATGGCGGAGCGAACCGAGTCGACCCGCAGCTTTTTGAACTGCTCATCGGGAACAGGTGGCAGAGTCGGTTGAATCCAGCGTGCTGCAACAAGCGACTTTTGTGGTGCTCTGCCGCGCAGGTGCTGACAATTCCAGTGCTCGCAGAACTGGACACGCGCGCGACACAAGTCAACGCAGTTTCCCGAATGGCGACTGCGAGTCAAGATACAAATATCGAACCCCTTTTATTCAGTGGTTCCGGGAAGGCAACAGGAATATGACCCGGCAGGAGTTGCGGATTTTCAGTACATGGGGACCGTTTTCAGATTTTCATTCATCCAATCTGGCTTCCTGCTCGTTCTTCTGCTTTTCAGATTCGAGCGGATGTGTATAATCCGCTGGACTGTGTCCAGTTTTACTGTAGCGTCTCCAAGGCCATTTGTACCGAGTATAATAGATCGGGAGACGCTATGATTCATCGTGATGCGATTCAGCTGTTGAATTTCACCTTTACCGATTGGAGTGAGAATGTTCGAATGGATGGCCAGCCCGGAAGCCTGGATTGCATTAGCGACACTGGCGTCGCTGGAAATCGTCCTGGGAATCGATAATATCATTTTCATCTCCATTCTGGTGGGACGCCTGCCGGAAAAACAACGGGACCTGGCCCGTTCACTGGGACTGGGCCTGGCGATGGTGGCGCGGCTGGTTCTGCTGTTTTCCATCTCGTGGGTGATGGGACTGACCGAGCCCTGGTTCTCGCTGTTCGAGCGGGACTTCTCGGGACGGGATCTGATTCTGATTGGTGGCGGCCTGTTTCTGCTGGCGAAAGCAACGCATGAAATTCATAACAGCCTGGAAGGTGGTGCGCATGATCCAACCGCATCGAGTGCAGTTCAGGCCAGTTTCAGTTCGATTCTGATACAGATTGGTGTGCTGGACATCGTCTTTTCACTGGATTCGGTGATTACGGCAGTCGGGCTGTCGGACCATGTTTCACTGATGGCGATTGCCATTATTCTCTCGGTCCTCGTGATGCTGTTCGCTGCGAAGCCGATCGGCGATTTTGTGGACGATCACCCGACGATCAAAATTCTGGCACTGTCGTTTCTGATCATGGTCGGCGTGACGCTGATGGTGGAAGGCTTCGGCGTGCATGTGCCCAAAGGGTATATCTATTTCGCAATGGCATTTTCAATTACCGTCGAAATGATTAATCTGAAGATGCGAAAGAACCAGACCAAACCGGTGCAGCTGCATAAACCGATCAGCGAGAGTGACGCCGTTGAATGACTTCACTCACGCCTCGGAGGTCACCTTAAGTTAAGGTTTCTGGACGGTCGGTTCGTGATCGTTCCACTTGACATTGGGCAGGGGCTGTGTGACTTCGCCGGTCGCCGCCCATTCGGTTCCCCGCTGCAACGTGATCTGGAAACCGGTTCCCTGCAGGGCAGTAACATCGTGCCCCAGGGTCGTATGAAACACACGTCCTTTGCCGTAATCGACCGTCATCATGATCGGTTCATGTTCCCCTGTGCCCCGCTGTTCGGGTTCGGAATAAGCGGTTGCCAGAACAGAAACGTTTTTGGCGGGCCCCCTGAGTTTGCCGTAGACTTCATCCGCGGGATGCATCCACTCCTGCGGGAGTCCCTTTACAATGGGATGCTCGGGCTGGCGGACCTTGACGACAACAGGAATCCGCGTGCCATGTGTGCCTCCCCGACCGGCGGAGGTATCTTCGACCCATTCACCTTCGCGGAGTCTCAACATGGGGCCTGAATTTTCATCGCGGCCTCCCCAGCCACCGACGGCGATCATTTCGTTGTAGGCGGGCCAGTCGGGAAATGCGTTGTCGGCAGCATGCACGACGACGAAGCTGCCTCCCTCGCTGACATATTTTTCGAACGACTGTTTGACTTCCTCGGGCCAGCTTTCGCCGTTGTAGTTACTGACGATCACATCGTATTTGCTGAAGTCCGGCCGCCACGCTTTCCATTGCGCGGGTGCTTCCCATTTGATGCGGGCGACGGTTTCTTCCCAGCGTTTGAGTTGCTGTACATCGTCTTTTTCCTGATCTTTCCCGGTCGGCACACGTGGCTTGCGGGGGATGCCTTCGGGGGTGGTGGAGACTTCGACGGTGAAGCGCCCGGAATTCTCGAGGATCTTCTTAAGGACCGGCGTTGTCAGTTGCCATTGATGATTATTCTGTCCGTCAATGAGCAGAACCGAAAGTTTATCCTGCTGCGTCTGCTCTTGAGTCTGCTGCTCTTTCTGATCGGCCTGGTTGGAAGCCAGGCAGGAGACCGAGCTGCAGGCAACGACGAACAGTAACGAAAATCGGAACAGAGAGGCTGAGCACTTCAACGGTTTTCTCCTCAGTTGGATCGGATGCGAATCAGGGTTTGATAATTTTAAGGTAGCAGCAGACGGGTCGGAAGTCACGTAAAAACGAGGTGACGGAGCTTACTTTTGCATTCAAACTGCCGAATCCCGGCGACTTACCGGAGGAGGGCGGTAAAAAAAGCAGGAGCCCCAAATGGGAGTCTCCTGCTTTGAAATTCGTTTAACGAAGCCGGATGGCTTAGAGTGTCTTTTCGCCTTTTTTCCAGTTACAGGGAACGTTTTCGCCTGTCTGGAGTGCATCGAGAACACGCACGACTTCTTCCACGTTTCGTCCGACGCTCAGACCGTGGATTGCCAGCCACTGGCAGACGCCATTGGGGTCGATCAGGAAGATCCCACGCACAGCGATACCGGCATCTTCTTTGAGTACACCGTAATCGCGGGACAGCTTGTGAGTGCCATCAGCCAGCATGGGGTATTTCAGGCCACCCAGTTGAGGATCCGCGTCGCACCAGCCTTTGTGGGAGTACTTGCTGTCGGTGCTGGCAGTCAGAACCTGGCAGTTGCGTGATTCAAATTCGCCGAGAGCTTCATTGAATGCGACCAGCTCTGTAGGACAGACAAATGTGAAGTCCAGCGGATAGAAGAACAGGCAAACCCACTTGCCTTTGAAGTCTTCCAGTTTGTAATCCTTGAATGAATCAGAGGCGCGATCGTAACCCTGCAGTGCAAAATCAGGAGCGGGTTGCATAACTTGAACGGTCATTAGTCTTTACTTACCTTCAAAATATGGGGGATAGAAATTTTGTTTTTAACAGAACGCGGGTTGATCGTTGAACGAAACAACCCGCATTGTGAGCGTCTGTTTTAGAGACCAGCCTTGATGACTGCCAGTGAACCGGGAGATTTTTCAGGATCTTTCCCCTGAGTTCCGAAGACGGTCAGATACAGGTTGCCTTCTTTGTCAAAAGAGATAGCCGCTGGTTTATCGAGTGAAATCACTTTTTCAGCGGTCACTTTATCGCCTTCGATTTTCAGTTCGAACAGGCCACCTTTGGCAGCGTCGACCCAGGAGAAATCAGTCGCATACAGCTTCTTGGTCTTGGGGCTGTAAGCCAGGCCGGCGATATCGTTCAGACCGGTTTTCAGGCTCTTGGTGAGCTTGCCGGTTTTGGGATCGTAAAAGGTCAGCAGGCAATCGTCGGCGACATTGACTTCACCCATCTGGCCGATGACCAGTTCTTTTCCATCGGGTGAGAATGTAATAGCAACCGGTGCATCGACATTGGTTGCTTCCTTGGTAGCAATGCTCGGTTCAAGGGGACCGGCTTTGCCGTCTTTGATGACCGACTTGGCGACCCAGCCTTTGGTGTCGTCGCCATTACAGGTGATGAAGATATCTCCGCCACCCACGGCAACGCCGTAGAAGTTACCTTCGCCTTTGGCAGATTTATCGCCGGCTTTGATGGGACCCAGCGTCTGCGCGGCAGTGTCTTCTTTGACCCATTTTTCCAGAGGTTTGTCGCCGACTTTGTAGATGCGAACCAGTTCTTCCCCATCGGGACGGCTGCCGTCACCTACGACGAGATGATCTTTATCCATGAAAGCCACGCCCAGAGGTCCGATGTTGTATTTAGGACCTTTGCCGTAGACGTCGGTCGGGTAGCCGGCGATTTCCAGATCGACGGTTTTACCTTTGGGGTCATAGCGGTAAACACCGTAGCGGCTGGCAACGAAGACGTGTCCCGTACCTTCCTGAATAGCGATACCACTGGGGCTTTCGAGGTTGGTCACCAGGGTTTTCACAGTGACAGCCGGCTTCTTAGGCTCTTCCTTCTTGGGTTCTTCTTTTTTAGGCTCTTCCTTTTTAGGAGCAGGCTTGGCATCTTCTTTCTTCGGTGCTTCCTTCTTGGGCTCCTCTTTCTTTGGCTCTTCTTTTTTGGGTTCTTCTTTCTTGGCGGCTTCTTTTTTCTCATCGCCTTTTTTGTCACCTTTTTCATCGGCGACCAGGTAAGAACTTCCGAGCATCAGGCAGGCTGCGGTCAGGCAGTATGCGGTTGCTTTCAAGATTCGTTGTAAATTCCACTGCATGGTGTTCATCTTCCTTTGAAAAAGGGATTTTCAATTAGTTTTGCGTCTCGTCTGCATCTATTGAGACATTGCCGAGAGAGTTCAATCAGGGTAGCTCAGGTTCTTTATGCTCAGGATAGTTGGAACTGGTCAGGCCTTCTTTCATGAAGGTCACCAGGTCATCGACTTCCTGAGGAGTTAAATTCAGTTTGAAGATTTCTTCATCGAGAAACTCGTTGGGAATACCGCCTTTATTATAGTGTTCTACAACTTCTTTCAAAGTCTTCAGGCTGCCATCGTGCATATAAGGAGCAGATCGGCCGATATCACGCACGGTCGGCGTTTTGAAGCTGCCTTGATCGCCGCCCAGGTTGCTGATGGCTTTGCGTCCGGCATCCGGTTCTTTCGCATCCATGCCCACGCCGATATTATGAAAAGCATGGTCGGTAAACGTAGGACCGGAATGACACGAGCTGCAGGCCGCTTTTCCAAAAAACAGCTGCATGCCCCGCTGTGCGGATTCCGAAAGGGCTTTTTTATCGCCCGCTTTAAAACGATCGTAGGGGGCATCGCCACACAGAATCGTACGTTCGTACGTCGCGATGGCTTTCGCGACGGTTTCTTCGGTCGCATCGGAGCCAAAGATTTTCTGGAACTGCTTTTTATAGCCGGGTATGGCATTGATCCGTTCGACGGCTTCTTTGGTCGTTAAATTCATTTCGATGGGATTCGCAATCGGTCCCAGCGCCTGTTCTTCCAGCGATCCGGCGCGGCCGTCCCAGAAATGAAATTTGTTGTAGGCAGCGTTGATCACCGTGGGTGAGTTGCGGCCCCCTTTCTGGCCTTTAAAGCCGGTCGCAAACTGATCGGCGTTGCTGTAACCTTTATCCGGCGAATGACAGCTGGCACAGGAGATGGTATTGTCACGCGAGAGCCGTTTGTCAAAATACAGCTGTTTGCCCAACGCGATTTTTTCTGCAGTGGGTGGGTTATCTTCCGGAAAGACAATCGGAGGCAGCCCCAGCGGAACCTTGATGACCGGTTCTTCAGCCTGAATCAGGGAAAGACTGAAACCGACGGCTAAAGTACACGTGATCCCTGCGGCCAGGGTTCGCGCGGAAATGCGAGATGTTGCAGTTGCCATGATTTCTCCTCAGTGGAACGACTCAGATAGCTGATACAGGACAGCAGCGCGCCTCTTCAGGGGAGAAGGGCATCCACATTCAGAAATGTGCACACTGACCGATCAGCCCTGAAACAGAACAGCTGCCTTAACTGTTTATTTTTAGTTGCTCAGCTCAGGACTGCAAGTCACTATCGAGAGGGAATTGCGTTGAAAGTAAGAATTTCACAGGATTTAGGGCGGCAACACAGCTACGTAATCACTTGAGAGTACCAGAGTTACCGATGCCGATTCCACGAGAGCGCCAGGGGAATCGTCGCGAAGGGAGCGAATGCGAGTGCATACAGGGAGAGTAAAAAGACGTACAGACAGAAGGCCATCATCTCTTCCCGCCCCTTCATTGAAGGAAATTTGAGCCAGATCGCTGCCAGAGAACCGATCAGCCAGAGACCGCCGACGATTCTTGCGGTTGATACTTTGACCAGTCCCCGGCGACAGGCGGTTATAAAAGCGGTCACCACGCCAATGAAAATCAACAGCGCCAGCACCAGGAAGAATGCCATCTGCAGGTAGTTAATATTACGGGAGTAAAAGAATCGATCCGTAAAATTGACGATGAAGACAAAGAGCCCGAAGCAGCCAATAATACTTCCGATCACCAGATAATAAAACCAGGAACGCCCCGTCCAGAATACGGAAATCACATTCGCAGCAATCGTCCAGAAACAGGCCAGGGTATTCACGCTGTAAACGAACCAGTAGAGGGCCACTCTGGAGATTATAATCGAAGCCTGGTCTCCCTGAAGCATTCCGGGGGCGACAAACGCCATCATATTCAACATCAGCCCCGCCTGAATCAGCAGGCTGGAATAGAGTACCGTTTTGACCATATTTCCGAATAATGCGACCGCGAAGTCACGATCCGATAGCGGGGTGACCGCCAGAAAGCCTTTCATTTCCGTTCTGCCCGGTCCGCATGTTCCTTCACCGACGATCAGCCCGACCACGAGGGCAGCGATGATCGAGAACATCAGATAGATTTGCAGAAAACCCTCGGTGATATTAATCGGATGTGAACCATTGCCGTTTCGCATCGTTGTATTGAGAACCAGGACGGCGACTCCAGACAGTCCCCCACCCATGATGACCGCACGCTGGCAGCCATCGCGCCAGTGCAGGCGGGCCAGAGCTGCCCGGTGTGAAATCAACCCCGTCTGTCCGCTGGAGCTCGCGCCGGTGGTAAGGCTGTCCCACCAGTTGCGTGTCTGTGTCCATTGCGGACTGGGAACTGCGGTCCCGGAACGGACACCGGCAAAGGCGCGGGTTCCCTGATACCAGGCCGCCAGACTGACCAGCTGCATCAGCACGAATTCGCCCAGAGTCACGTGGCTCCAGGGAACGGCCTCGGCTTTGAATCCCTGGGGAAAGTAGCGCGACAGGAACCACCAGAACAGGGCCACGATGATAGCCATGCTCAAAATGATGCGTGTATAACTGGGTGCATTCAGAGTCCAGAATATCGCGTGCCCCGTCAGGACCAGCGTCACCAGAAAGAGTACCGGCCCTAAAACGGGCCAGTAATCGGAGAGCCAGCGTTCATCAAAAAACAGAGCCCGGTAGGCACCATTGGTCGCCAGTTGTAAGACAACCACCAGTCCCACCATCGCCAGCATCAGCCACGTCGCGATGGCGCGGGAAGAGATCGGTAACCCGCGACAATATTTCTGACTGCCTGCCAGAGCACGGACAGTGATCGTCAGAAAAATGATCCAGGAAATTCCCAGGTAGGTAAAATGCAGGCTGAATATTTCCTGATCGCTATAAGGGATAGTCAATCCCTGCAACCGCATCAGAATATTGATCATCAGAGGCACGATCACCAGAGTCGCCACGGCGATCGAGGCACTCGGCCAGGCACGTTTGCAGAAACTTTTTGTCGTCGCAATCAAGGCAGAAGACATCAGGGTTACCTCAGTTTCTATTAATCCATATCACAGTATGACTCTTTGATTTATTATTTATTCAACTCTGAATTACCGATGCCGATTCCACGAGAGCGCCAGGGGAATCGTGGCAAACGGTGCCAGGCTCAGGGCACCCAGAACTGAAAAAACACAAAACTCCCCACACATCGTCCGAAACGGGTAATGGGGAGCCATGCTCAGCAAAGTCACCAGAACTCCCATGACAGCAAATGACCAGAGCAAACCAGCCCCAAGGAACCGGGCTTTTGAGATCAATTGCCTGCGAAGGGCAGTCAAATAGGCGGCAAGAGTGCCCCCCAGAATCAGAAAATATAAAAACAGCAACATACTGATAATAACCAATTCCGCCAGATACTGACGAGGAAAGAATGCTTCCAGCAAGCTAATCATCATGCTGTAGAAATACAGACCACCAAAGCAGATTCCGATCGCAGAGACGATAAACCAGGTACGTCCTGTCCAGAGTACGGAAACTATATTTGCGGCGATGATCCAGAATCCGATCAATGTCACCAGCGTATGACATAAAAATCCATTTTCCCCGAATAAATACAACAGCATATCACTCAAGCTGTTTGATCCATTCCCCAGAAAACCGGTTACCTGCAGTACGCGAAACGTGTCTACTTCATATAGTACTGCAGTGACGATCAGACTCAGCAGCAGAGCCGATTGAATGATCAGAATGGACCAGCCCAACACTTTAACCATGTTCGCGAACAGGGTGGCATTAAAATCAGAATCCGTCAGCGGAGCCATTGCCAGACAGCGTTTCATTTCCGTGCGTCCCGTGCTGCAAATCCCCAGCCCCAATATCGCTCCTGCAGTGACAGCAGCGGCCAAGGTGAGAATAGTTGACATGGCTACAAAACCTTCCATGACATCTCGCAGAGCCGTCGGCTCTGAATTCAGACGTGTCCCTATCAAAAGGTTGAACATCAACGACAACAGGCCGAATACTCCTCCCCCGACAATAACAGACTGCTGACACGAATCGCGCCAATGCAAACGGGCCAGCGATGATCTCGGCGAGCAGGGAACCGCTGACTGCTCGGGAATCGCTCCGGTGAGCAGCGCATACCACCAGACCTTCATCCTTTCCCAGGCAGGGCTGGGAACCGCGGTGCCGGCACGGACCTCTGCAAAGGCACGTGTCCCCTGATACCAGGCTACGAGGCAGGTCAGTTGCATGGTCACAAACTCGCCCAGCGTCACGCGGCTCCAGGGAACGATATCTGACTTGAGCCCGTTCGGGTAATACCGGGAAACGAACCAGACCAGCATACCCATCGTCAAAGCGACTCCCAGAAATGTCTTGGTAAAGCTGGGAGCATGCATGCTCCAGAACATACAATGTCCCACCAGAATCAGGGTAACCAGAAATAAGAGAGGCCCCAATAAAGGCCAATAATTGGCAAGCCAGTGCTCATCAAAAAACAGCAGCCGATAGAGGCCATTGGTCAGAAGTTGCAGCACCACCACGAATCCCGCCATTGCCAGCATCAGCCAGGTGGCGATGGAAGTCGAAGAAACCGGTAGACCCAGACAGTACTTTTCGCTGCCAGAGAATGCATGCAGACAGACACCCAGAAAAAAGACCCCGGAGACCCCCAGATAGGCAAAGTGAAAGTCAAAGTAACTCTGGTTCATCTGTCCTGGTTGTAATCCATTGAACTTTAGAATAAGCACAATTAACAAAGGCACCATCACCAGCGCCCCGACGGCGAGGACCGCGCCGAACCAGGCACGTTTACAAAACTGTTTGGTGGTCGCATAAAAGATGGCTGACATCAGTGGTACCTCATTTTTCAACGAATTTCATGGCTTAAAACAAGCCTCTTTTTCATAGCAGAGTGATCCTGTTTCAGTTAGATTACCGATGCCGGTTCCACGAGAGCGCCAGGGGAATCGTCGCGAACGGCGCGAGAACCAAAGCTGCCAGCGTCGCGTAGATCAGCAACAATCCCCAGACAACACCGTGATAATATTGAGAGCGTTCCAGCATCCAGATCAGAACTCCAGTGACAGAGCACATCCAGAGCACCAGCGCCACAATTGAGCCTGTCTGTGAAATCAGTTTCCTGCGGCAGGCAACCATATACGCGGCGAAGGTTCCCGCACAAATCAACAGAGGCGGCAACAACAGCAGCACGATTGTCATGTAGTGATAAAGAATCGAATTGCGAAACAGAGTATCTCCGAGATTCATCAGAATGATATAAAAGACAATCCCCCCGAAGAAGACGCCGATCGCCGTAAAATAAAACCAGGAACGACCGGTCCAGAAGACAGAAATCATATTGGCCGCGATGACCCAGAAACCGATGACCAGTAAAAACACAG
The DNA here is from genome assembly GCA_002706765.1 of Gimesia sp. Taxonomy (GTDB): domain Bacteria; phylum Planctomycetota; class Planctomycetia; order Planctomycetales; family Planctomycetaceae; genus Gimesia. Next base: position 294,063 of record PAJV01000013.1, on the reverse strand, counting down.
GCAGAATCGAGCCCCCTCCCCGAATGACCGAAGAGAACAACACCTGAAATACCTCAGCTCCATGCCAGATCCCGGCGATGATCAGACTGAGCCCCAGCGCAACGATGATACCCATAAATGTCAGTCCCAGTGTTTTGAGCAGATTGCGGAACAGGGTCGAATTCAGATCGCGATCGACAAGCGGCGCTTTGGCAAGGAACTGCTTCATTTCAGTTCGTCCGCTACCCGTGGTCCCCTCTCCCATGAGGACGGCAACGATAATGGCTGCAACCAGACCAAAGAACATTGAGGAAATTAAAAAAACTTCTACCAGTTGACTGAAATTATTCTGGTTGGTTCGGGAGGGATCAAAGTTGGCGATGACCAGCACATTGATCACCAGCATGGTCAGTCCAAATCCCACTCCGGCAAGTAACGCCGCACGCTGACAGGAATCGCGCCAATGCAATCGGGCCAGCGCTGCTTTCCGTGAGAGAGGCACAATCGGCTGCTCAGGGACAGAGCCTGTCAGCAAACCATTGCACCAGACCTGAAGCTGTTCCCACTGGGGGCTGGGGAGAGCGGTCCCATTTCGTACATGGGCAAACGCCCGGGTTCCCTGATACCAGGCAGCGATTCCCACCAGTTGCATCAGCAGGAATTCCCCCAGCGTGACGGCTCGCCAGGGTACGATCTTCTGGTAGTAACCGTTGGGAAAGTAGCGAGAGATAAACCACCAGAACAGCGCGACAATCGCGGCAGACCAGAACGTGAATTTCGTCAGGCTGGGTGCATGCAGGCTCCAGTAAGCCGCGTGCCCCACCAGAATCAAAGTCACCATAAACAGCAGTGGTCCCAGCAGAGGCCAGTAGTCTGCCAGCCAGCGATCGTCGAAAAACAGAACGCGATACAGGCCGTTGGTTACCAGTTGCAGCGCGACTACCAGCCCCACCATCGAGAGCATCATCCAGGTGGCGATGGAAGTGGAAGAGACCGGCAGACCCAGGCAGAATTTTTCGCTGCCAGCCAGCGCCTGCAGGCAGACCCCCAGAAAAAAGATGTACGAGACCCCCAGGTAGGCAAAGTGATAATCGAACACATTCTGTTCGAGATGCTCCAGGCTCAACCCCTGCAGCCGCATGATCATACGGGAAATCAACGGCCCCAGCACCAGCGTTCCTACCGCCAGCAAGGCGCCGAGCCGGGCGCGTTTACAGAAATTGCGGGTCGTCATATAGAAGGCAGATGACATCAGGGACACCTCAACTTTCAGGAAGACTCAATACAACAGACTATATACATCTCACACAATTCAGTTTTGTCAACGATGCCGATTCCAGGAGAGCGCCAGGGGGATCGTTGCAAACGGTGCGAGGATCAATGCAATCAGAGTTGCAATCCATAAAAATCCGATCCAGTGATCGGGTCCGACTGTCTGCCGGAAGACCCAGGTTTTGAACAAGACCAGACCGGCAATACTGCAGCACAACGCCGCATTGCGCGTTCGTTTTCGAATTAAGCACCGTTTTCCGGCATCCAGCCAGGCACCAATCGTGGCACTGATGATCGACAACGTCATCACGAGAAATACGCTTTTTTCCAATAACTGGGCAGCCTGATAAAAGCCACTGGATCTCAGAATCTGACTTATGATCATGAACGTTACACTGCCTCCCACCACGACGCCTACAACTGTATTGCAGACCCACTGGCGGCCGGTCCAGCAGAGTGCGAGTAAATTGGCAGTCAGGATCCAGGACCCGATCATTGCGACGCTGGAATAGATCAGGTTCTGTTTCAGCCATTCACCCATGTCGTAGTTTGAGTGAACTATTTCTGTTCCCTGCATCATCAAAAAACCGGCGTAACTGAGCAGCAGGGCCAGTTGAAGCATCACACTGCACGCCAGACAGGTTTTCCACATGTTCCCAAACAGCGAAGCAGAAAGTTCGCGATCTGACAGAGGCGTCATCGCCAGGCTGCGATTCATTTCTGTATTGCCCGTCCCGGCGACACTGCCAGCCAGCATGATGGTCACTCCAATCGCCGCAATGCCGGAGAGTACCAGCGTGGATACCTGAAAAGTTTCGGAAAGCTCTAGCAGGTTATTCAATTCAGGGCTGCTGGAATCATACATTGCAGCGGCAGCCAGATTCACAATCAGCACAGCCACACCAAACAGGATTCCACCCACAATGACTGCCCGCTGACAGGAGCCACTCCAGTGCATGCGCGCCAGTGTCATTCGTCGTGAGAGGGGGACCGACATCCGTTCGGGAATCCGGCCGGTGATCAATGCGGTCCACCAGAGTTGCGTCTGATCCCATTGCGGCGACGGCATGGCAGCACCATTGCGAATGTTCGAATAGGCACGGACTCCCCCCAGCCAGGCAACCAGACTGACCAGCTGCAGTGTGACAAATTCTGTCAGCGTGACATGGCTCCAGGGAACAACACCTTTCGCAAAACCATGCGGATAATATCGGCTGACGAACCAGTAAAACAGCAATCCAAAAGCCATCCCCCAGCCTGCGACTTTCAGAAAACCGGGTGCGTGCATACTCCAGAAACAGTGATACCCGACCATCACCAGTGTGCAGAGAAACAACAGCGGCCCCAGCACGGGCCAATAGTCGGCGAGCCAGTGTTCGTCAAAAAAGACCAGCCGATACAGACCATTTGTAACCAGACTGAGCAGCACCACAACTCCGACGGAAGAAAACATCAGGCCGCTGGCAATCCTGGCAGAAGAAATCGGCAGCCCCCGAATCATCTGCTGCGACCCCTGCAGCGCCTGCAGGCAGACGGCAATAAAGGTCACCCAGGAGGTCGCCAGAAACGCAAAATGAAAATGAAAGGGGTTCACACTGCCGGAGTCCGTCGGCCCCTCCAGAAGGTAGATCAGCTCACGCAACGAGAGCGACCCCAGCACGAGCAGACAAACAGCCAGCACCGCTGCCAGCCAGGCACGTTTCGTAAATGTTTTTGTAACGACTAAGAGCAGATGAGTCATGATTTCACCGCACACTCATTGAACCAGATTTACAATTGAAAAAGCCATATATCACCGATGCCGATTCCACGACACTGCCAGGGGGATCGTCGCGAAGGGGAGCAGAAATAATGCACACAAGCCGGAGTTGACCAACCAGAATGCGCCCGTCTGAGGCAACATGTTAGAATTATCCAAACGGCTAAGCATGTAAATCAGCAGTACAATGGCTGAGACGCACCATCCAGACAATGCCAGCCGGGCTTGTCTTCGCGTCAACAGTTGCTTACGGCTAGCGGTACGAAACGCGTGAAACATTCCCCAAATCAGAGGGAGATAGACTGAGAGCAGCATTCCATAGAAAACGACTCCATTCAAAAAGTAGTTGCTGCTATACCGCCCCAGTAAATACACCGTCATCGCATAAAACATGAAGACCAACTCCAGGCACAACAAAGCCACACCGAGCAGTCTTCCTCGGCCCGACCAGAGCAAAGCGACCAGATTGGCGGCAATGAGCCACAGCCCGCCCAGCATCAGCACAATATGAAGCGAATATCGCACATGAAAAAATCCGGAATGGAGCAGCACTGTAAACGTCTGCCAACCATACAATGCAGCAACTACACACAGACAAATCAGCAGGACAACCTGATTGATCAGACAGGTATAACCGCAGGCTCTCAACATATTGCAAGCAAAAATGCTGTTCATACTTCGATCGGAGACGGGAATCTGAGACAAATACAACTTCATCTCCCCGGGCCGTTTGCTACTGATTCCCAATCCAAGTAGAACCGCTACAACCACAACCGATATGAAGCAGAAGGAAGTAGAAACGGCAACCAGCATCCCGACCAGATTCATCATAAATGAATCTGGCGAAACCCCTCGCAAGTATGCATTGTTCCAGAACATCAACGCTCCGAACAGACCACTCGCTGTCAGTTGCAGACCCCCTACCAGCACACATCCTGTCATCACAGCACGCTGGCACGAATCACGCCAGTGCACTTGCGCCAGCATCGCCGCCAGCGAATGTTGACTCTTTTGTATTTCAGAACCCGTACCAACGGATAGTACTTTCCACCATTCCCGCAGACGCTCCCAGGATGTACTGGAAACGGTGGTGCCAGCTCGAACCTGCGCAAAAGCAATCGTCCCCAGATACCAGGCTCCCAGTGAGACACCCAGCATGGTCCCCCATTCTCCCGGGGTCACCCGGTTCCAGGGCTCTAGACCTTCATTGAAACCATCCGGAAAAAAGCGGGCAACAAACCAGACCAACATCCCCGGCAAAACGATAATGCCTGCCAACAGACGAGGCAAACTGGGAACATGCATTAACCAATAAAAACAATATCCGACAAGAATCAAAGTCACGAGAAATGAGAGCGGTCCTGTCACTGGCCAAAATTCTCTGAGAACGGTTTGATCCAGTATCAGGAGACGGTACATTCCATAGGTCACCAGTTGCATCGCGACAAACAGCGCTACCACAATTAACATCAGCCAACTCGCAATGACACGGGACGATACAGGAAGCCCCAGACAGATCTTCCGACAATCCTTTATCACATCCACACTGACATTCATGAAAATCGTGCTGGACATGCACAGATATGAAAAATAATAAAATGCATAATCAGTGAATGTTCGATTCCCACATCGCCAGGAGACTGGTCCTGCCAGGTATTGTTCGATTCTCAAAAACGCGAAGGGAATGAGTACAAACAACACCGACCAGAACAGTATCGACAGCCAGGCACGCTTGTAGATCAGTCGAGTTGTCACAACAAAGGCAGATGACATCAAATGCACCTTGAACAATTACCGATGCCGATTCCAGGAGACCGCCAGGGGAATCGTCGCGAAGGGGGTTGTAAGTAAAACCAGAAGTACGAAAACAAAAAATCGCATACTGTTAATTCCCGCTGCACGAAAGAAGAAATTCGAATCGAGGATTCGGTAAAAAAGGGAATCATAATCCTCAGCAGAAAGAGAACTGCAGAACCAGACTGCGGCCAGCGAGAAAAGAACTGCCACGAGTATACCGCTTACTGAAATCAGTTTTTTTCGATATGTAATCAAATAAGCGGCAACCGTCCCTCCCAATAGAAAAGAGGAAAGCGTCATGGCCAAGCCGTAAAGCAATCCGGTAATGGATTCAGATTGAATGCAGGCACCGATCAGAATTAAGGCAAAACACAATCCGCCAAACAGGGAAAGCACCGTAAAATAGAACCAGGTACGACCCGTCCAGAAAATCGATACCATGGTGGATGAAACACCCCATAAAATTGTCGCCGAGAGAAACAGAAAAGACACTGGCTGTTCTGGCATCCTGCTGACATAAGACTCTAAAAACAGCATATTCAATGGGGATGCATTGAAATCAAAATAATGCAGTACGATGATATGACTGATCAGACAACCCAGCACCAGACAGGACCAGACTAGACAGACCGTCTTGACTAAATTTCGCATCAAAACAGCAGAAAAAACACGATCTGACAGTGGAACGGCATTCAGGTAACGTTTCAGTTCTGTGCGTCCGGGATTGTGAATCCCATCGCCCAGCAGAAACCCCGTAAGCAGCGCCGCAAGTAAAATCAATGTATTGGTTACAACTGAGATGCTTTGGAGATAATTCCAAAAGGCAGACTGCTGGCTTCCTGGTACAAAAGACAGTTTGAACAACAGAAAACTCAGGAACACTCCCCCCGCGCCAAAACACAGTCCCCCGATGACCACCGGACGGCGACAGGAATCGCCCCAATGCAATTGTGACAGCGAACGTTGTTGCGAACTGAATTCTACAGAACTATCAATATGCATTCCCGATGAAAGGGTATTCCAAAAGTCCATCAGCTTCGACCACTGCAGGCTGGGTTCAGCCGTCCCAGCTCGAACCTTCTCAAATGCACGAGTTCCCTGGTACCAGGCAGCGATGTTAATAACCAGCAAGGTTGACCAGTCCGAAAGAGTGACATGATTCCAAGGCACTACCGGTTCTTGAAAACCGTTTGGAAAATAGCGTGAGGCAAACCACCAGCAAAGAGCAGCGACGAAACTGATACTGAAGAGACTGCCGGTTACACTGGGGGCAAACCTGCTCCAGAACAAAGAATGTCCTACCAGAACGAGTGTGACTAAAAATAATAATGGCCCCAGTAATGGCCAATATTCGCTCAGCCGGTTGTGATCGAAAAAGAAGACGCGATACAGCCCATTCGTAACCAGATTAAGGATCAATACCAGCCCGACCGTCAACATGATCAAGCCGCTGACAATCGCAGTTGAAGAAACTGGCAATCGCAGCACGATTTTCTCACACCCCTGTAATGCATGGACACAAATTGCGATAAAAAAGATCCATGACAATCCCAGGAACACAAAATGATACTGAAACGGATCAGTGGAGATACCATAAGCCCCCAGTTCTTTAATCGACATCAATCCACGAAAAACGAGCGGCACGAACACCAGCACACTGACAGCCAGCACCGCCGCCAGCCAGGCGCGTTTCGTAAATGTTTTTGTGACGACAAAGAGCAGATGTGTCATAATTTACTCCTGTGCAGAAGCACGTTGAGCCGACTTCATCCGGGCGACGAAGATTTCTTCCAGCGTCGGTGCCGTCTGATCGAGGATTTCGGCTTCCATCAGTTCCAGCTCTGATTCCAGTTCCTGTTTCTGACCGTTACAGACGATCTTCCACTCTCTGCCGGAACCCGACCACATCAGTGCGCCGGTGAGTTGGGGGAAAAAGGGCTGCGGTTCCAGGAAGCGGATTGTCAACTGGTAATGCGAGACCAGCACTTCATCCAGTGGACTCGTGAGTAACAGTTTGCCCTGATCGAGGATCGCGATGCGATCGGAGACGCGCTGCACTTCGTCCAGCAGATGCGAGGAAAACAGAACCGTTCGCCCTTCCTCGACCACCGTGCGAATGATGGCGTCCAGAATGTCTTTGCGAACTACCGGGTCCAGGCCGGACGAAGGTTCGTCCAGCACCAATAGCGGCGGTCGATGCGCCAGCGCGACGAGCAGACCGGCCCGTGCGAGTTGGCCTCGCGACAGTGTGGGTACTTTCTGATTCAGCGAAAGCTCAAACATCATCCGCAGTTCTTCGGCGTAGACGGGGTCCCATTTCGGATAGAAGGCCCGCGTGAATTCAATCAGCTCGCGGACCGTCATCCAGGCCGGGAGGTCGCGGTTTTCCGAGAGATGCCCGATCCGCCCGAGTACGCCCGGCGGGTCAGCCACCGGGTCCAGACCAAATACGCGCACGCTCCCCTGCTGCGGCTTCAAAAAGCCCAGCACATGTTTCAACAGGGTGGTTTTGCCGGCTCCGTTTTCGCCGACCAGTCCGAACACACAGCCTTCAGGCACAGACAGGCTGACGTCGGACAGCGCCTGTTTCTTGCCGAAACGACGACTCAGATTGCTGATTTCAATGACATGCTCGCTCATTTTTCGACCTCTTGATGTGAATCAAATTTCTGGCTCCGCTGACGGAGTAATTTCAACAGGGTCTCTTCATCTACACCCAGTTGACGCGATTCGGTCAGCAGGGCATCCATGCGTTCGTTGAGGATGCGGCGTTTTTCTTTGTTGGACAGGGGGGAAACGCCGTTCGAAATGAAAACGCCGGCACCGCGTCTGGAGATCACAACCCCTTCGGCTTCCAGCTCGCGATAGGCTCGCGCGACGGTATTGGGGGTGATGGTCAACTGCTGTGCCAGACCACGGACGGACGGCAACTGCTCGTGGGCTTCGAGACGACCGGAGGCCACCAGAAACTTGACCTGGTTCACAACCTGCTGGTAATAAGGCGTGCCATCCGCTTCTGATAATTGAATCTGCATTGGGAAAACCCTCATTTAGTACTGTATCAACACAGTAATACAATTATCAGACACTGTCAATCAAATTATTTGTTTATTCAGTTTGCTGTTTTTTCACAAATATTATTTATTCCGCAAATGGGAGCCTCTGCAAATCAATGCTTGCGGAATCAGTCTGCGGGCTGCAGAATGAAAACAGAGTCGGTCCTGATCGTTCTGAATTCTTACTCTGAAAGCCTGTGCTCATGATTTTTACTGGCAGACGCCGCTCTCCGCTGGTAGTTGTGTTACTCCTGATCCTCTGCCCTGCCCTCGGGTTACAATCACAGGCGGCTGAAAAACCAAATGTGCTGTTTATCGGCGCGGATGATCTGCGTTGCGATCTGGCCTGTTATGGACATCCCCTGGTGAAGACGCCGCACCTGGATCAGCTGGCGGCGGAAGGCGTGCTGTTTAAACAGGCCTACTGTCAGCAGGCGCTGTGCAACCCTTCGCGGGCCTCACTTATGACGGGGCGACGTCCGGACAGTCTTGAGATCTGGGATCTGCCCACACACTTTCGCGAAGTCGATGCGGACATCGTGACGCTGCCACAGTTGTTCAAGCAGCAAGGTTACTTCACACAGAACATCGGCAAGATTTTTCATAACTGGCGGCAGAAGATCGAGGGCGACCCCGCTTCGTGGAGTGTGCCGGCCGTCATGCATTTTGCGCGACACGATGACGACCAGCCTCTGTTAAACAATAACCGGGAACTGCCGGTCAACCTTGCGAAAGCGCCGCGATCCGAGTGCCGCGACGTCCCTGATTCCGCTTACTTTGACGGTCGCATCGCCGATCTCGCCGTCCAAGCGCTGCAGAACATCAAACAGAAACAGCAGCCCTTCTTCCTGGCAGTGGGCTTCTGGAAACCGCATCTGCCGTTCAATCCACCTAAGAAATACTGGGACCTGTATGACGACAGTCCGATTACGGTTCCCGATAATCCCCAGCCTCCGAAAAACGTACCGGATATTGCCCTGCATGACAGTCGGGAAATTTTGAGAGCCGTGGAGGGGAAGCTGACCGATGCGCAGATCATAGAACTGCGGACCGGTTACCTGGCAGGCATCAGTTACCTGGACGCGCAGATTGGTAAAGTACTGGCGGAACTGGATCGCCTGGGACTGCGCGAGAACACGATCATCGTATTCTGGTCGGACCATGGCTTTCATCTGGGCGAACATGGGCTGTGGTGCAAAACATCCAACTTCGAAAATGATGCGCGTGTGCCTCTGTTGATCGCAACGCCTCATATGCAGCAGGCGGGCAAGACATCAGACGCGCTGGTGGAACTGCTCGACATGTATCCGACGCTGGTCGAATTATGCGGACTCCCCTCCCCCGGAAAGCTGGAGGGCAAAAGCCTGGTGCCTGTATTGAAGGACCCGACACAGTCAGTCAAACCAGCCGCCTATACGCAGCATCCACGCCCCGCGTACTACAAAAAGCAGCCCGAAAACATGGGTGTTTCCGTCCGCACGCCCCGCTATCGTTACACCGAATGGCGTAATTTCAATACCGGTAAGGTGATCGCGCGGGAACTTTACGATCACACCAGCGATCCGGCAGAGAATACGAACATCATCGAACATCCCTCGGATCAGGCGGAATTTAAAAAAGCGGTGCAGTTGCTGGAAGCACAGTTTCCGCGGAAGCCGGGTGGGAAAGATTGAGCACGATATTCCTGTTGTGTGGAACTCTTCGCTCACCAGCAGTGATCGAAATATTTAGCCATACGATCAGGATCGGGTGAGCTCGAATGCAATTCGGGCCGAGCGCAGCGAGCAGGAGGTGACAGTGAAGTTATGCTCATCAGAGTAGATTCGATTTTCCGCTCTATCATTACTGATCGACTGTGCTACCAGGCAAGCTCATTTCAAAGATCATTTATGTAAAGTGCCGAATCAACTTTTCGCCCGCCCACCATTGTTCTCAAACCAGCGATTCTCGGTCAATCCGGCCCATCCCCTGTTTCATAAACAACGAATAGCAATAGACTTAAACGTATCTGACATTAATCTTCGCGCACATCACCTGTCCGCGGTCGAGCAGAGGACCCGATCTAACATGTTTAATCTCTATAAACGAAACAGTCTCTGCAATCTGTTTGCTGAAGCGGACTAATGGGCGTGTCTCTCGACGAATATTGGATTCTGAGCAGGAAATGACTCGTTATTGTCCCTGAGACAAGATAGAATTGACCACCAATCAAGTGATTGATTACCGCAACGAACATTTGGCGTACGAGGTGCGTCTACGTAACTGTCTGTTGTGGTAACAGCAAAACAGCGGTCAGCCGGACGGGAGCTTTTCTGAGTGAACCGGCGGCATTGATCGATTCTGGAAAATTATTGAGACATTTTGAGATTATCGAAAAAACAGAAGGGTGAAACAGTGGCCACTGCCAACGAAAAAGACACGCAAACGAAGACAATCAATGGCGCTGAGATTCTGGTCCAGGCATTGGTGCGGCAGGGCGTGAAAACCATCTTTGCTTATCCAGGTGGTTGTAGCATGCCTCTGCACCAGGCTTTAATGAAATACAAGGACGAGATCCGCACCTTTCTGCCCCGCCACGAACAGGGGGGCGGCTTTGCTGCACAGGGGATTGCCCGCACGACCGGGGAAGTGGGAGTCTGCATGGCGACCAGTGGTCCCGGGGCAACTAACCTGGTGACAGCACTGGCAGATGCCAAGCTCGATTCGATTCCCCTGGTGGCAATCACCGGCCAGGTGCCTCAAGCCGTCATCGGCAGTGACGCCTTCCAGGAAACTCCCATGGTGGAAATTTCCCGCGCGATCACCAAGCACCACTATATGGTGACCGATGTCAAAGACGTGGCCCGCATCGTGAAAGAAGCCTTCTTCATCGCGAATACCGGCCGTCCCGGTCCCGTACTGATCGACTTCCCGAAGGACTGTCAGCTGGCAACCCTGGATGAAGAACCCGATTACAATCCCGACACTTACCTGCCCGGCTATCGCCCGGAAATGCGGAAAGCGGCTCCGGAACAGATCAAACAGATTCTGGCAGCCATCAAACGTTCCAAAAAACCGATCCTGTATGTGGGTGGCGGGGCAATTATTTCAGACGCCTCTGAAGAACTGGTCAAGTTCGCCCGACGAACCAATATACCGGTTACCACCACAGTGATGGGACTGGGCGTATTTCCTGGCGAGGATCCCTTGAGCCTGGATATGCTGGGCATGCACGGAACCGTGTATGCGAACTACGCCGTCAACGAAGCAGACCTGCTGCTGGCGTTCGGCGTACGCTTTGATGACCGCGTGACCGGTAAACTCGAAGAGTTTGCCAAGCATGGAAAAATCGTGCACGTCGATATCGATCCTTCCGAGCTGCAGAAAAACAAGGAAGCGCATATCCCCATCAATGCCGACCTGAAACATGTGCTGGTCGCCCTCAACGAAACGATTACCGATGACGACCTGCCCCAGGTCGACAGTTGGCTGGCACAGTGCAAAGAGTGGAAAGAAAAATACCCGCTCAAATACCCCGAACTGGGTGACGTCATGTCGCAGCAGTATGCGATCCACGAACTCTGGCAACAGTCCAAAGACAGAGACCCTTACATCACTGTAGGCGTGGGTCAGCACCAGATGTGGGCGGCCCAGTTCTACAAATTCAACAAACCCCGCCACTGGCTCAGCAGTTCCGGTCTGGGAACCATGGGCTTCGGACTGCCCGCTGCCATGGGCGTACAGGCACAGTTTCCCAATGACCTCGTGGTCGACATCGACGGCGATGGCTCGATGCTGATGAACATTCAGGAACTGGCAACACTGCATACTGAGAATCTGCCGGTCAAAATTCTGTTGCTGAATAACCAGCACCTGGGCATGGTCGTGCAATGGGAAGACCGCTTCATGGAAGGGCGACGTGCTCATACCTACCTGGGTCCTGTGCATCATCCGGAATGGGAAGGCAAAGGCTCAGGCGAGCATGCTGAAGCCACCTATCCCGACTTTGTCTCCATCGCCAGAGGCTTTGGCCTGCAGGCAAAACAGGTACGCTCCAAAGCAGAATATCCGGCAGCCCTGGCAGAAATGCTGGCCTCGGATCAACCTTATCTGCTGGATGTCATCTGTACCTACCAGGAACACGTACTGCCGATGATTCCCAGCGGTGGTACTGTGAACGACATCATTACCGAGTGAATCTGACAACCATCTGATTTTCAAATACCGGGCCCCTCGATCACTGATTGACGGGGCTCGTTTTTTTACAGGCAGCCTGAATCGAAGAAGGAGCCGGACCTGATTCGGCGAGAAACAGTCTGATGATTGCAGGAGGAACCAACATGTTATTCGCAGCGCAAATCCCCCAGGAATCAGGATATCTGGTCGGTTGGGGGTCACTGGCTTTGATCAATGCGGGCCTGGCACAAGGGAAGAACCGCAGCGGCCTGGCCTGGTTTCTGCTCTCCTTATTGCTGGGCCCGGTCGCCACTTTTATTCTGGTCGCATTCTGTGACAAATTACCCGGGGCTGCGTAAAGTCAGAAATTTTTTCCTCACCGGGGTGGAGAAACATTCTGGCGGACCGGTAAGATAGCGTTGTCAGAGTTTTATTCTGCTTCAACGTGAGGAAAACATGAGCCAGCAGAGACAAATTGGTGTGACAGTCTTACCGGAGTACCTGCAGTACGAGGGCGTCGAATCGGTTCTCGATAATCTCATGAAGCGGGCCGGGATCACGGCCGTTTCCACTTCGCCTTATGTGATGCAACTGGCTGACGAACAGACAGGCGTCCGCGAGCCCCCGGCTGATGCAGGCGCGGGACAGGTTCGCCTGCTGGATCGACCGTTGTGGGAAGGCAAACGGGAACTCTGGGTCAAAACATCTCCCAGTTTTATCCCCGATCAGTCTCTCTATTCGGGTCTGCGCTATCAGCCCGCGCCGGCGGACGAACTCACACACAGCGCAGGACACGTCGTCGCAGATTTTATTGAAGCCGCCCACGAACGGGGACTGGAAGTTTACTTCCAGGTCCAGGCAGCGATCCCTCCCGGATATCGTGTGCAGTTCGGCGGACCGGTCGAAGAAGATATCCCCCGTCTGCCCGATGGATCACTGCCCCGCAGACGGGTTGCCAATAACGGGAGTCTGGCAAGTCCACATATCATTGAATATCAGCACGCGTTGATTCGCGATTTACTCAACCAGTATCCCGATATTGACGGCCTCCGATTTGACTGGCCCGAATATCCACCTTACTTTCTGGACTCCGCTTTTTTCGATTTCAGTGAGCATGCCCGCCAGGCAGCAGGCCGCCTGGGTTACAACTTTGAAAACATGCAGTCAGACTCGCAGGCCCTGTACCAGAAACTCAATGGCGGGCTGACGAATTACGATCTGGAAAACTGGCTCTCCGAAGACAACCAGGCCGCGAACTTCCCTGTCTGGCTCAACGACCAGTATCCCGGAGCCGCAGAGATGCTGCTGATGAAAGCCCAGCTTTCCAGGGAACTGCTGGCCGGTTTCCGGAATACAATGGACGACTGCGGTAAACCAGGTGTGGAACTGGCACCCAGCGCTTTCCCTCCCCCCTGGTCAATTCTGTCGGGCATGAATTACTCGCTGGCTGCGAAATACTGTAACTCGGTCAGCGTGAAACTGTATGGAATGCACTGGTCGATGATGTTGCGTGCCTACGGCGATCAGATACTGGCCGCCAATCCTGGTATCTCGGAATCGCTGCTGGTCCGCGCCCTGTTCAAATTTCTTGATATCACCGACTGGTCGCACCCCACGCGCCTGGCAGACGTTTATTATCCGGGTCCTGATCAACCTCACACCGCCGGCCCCCTCGCACAGGAACGGAAAATTCTGGCGGCCAGAAAACTGGCACGCCCCATGCCCATTTATGCACTCGCGCATGGCTACGGCCCCACGGAAGATTTCCGGACACGCATGCAGGTCGCGACCGATATCAGCCCGGACGGCGTCTGGGTCAACCGCTACTGCTATCTCAATGACGATAAGCTGGACATCATTGGCCAGTGCGCCGTGGGCTGCAATACATAAAGTTTGCAGAAAAGCAGATCCCACAAGCGATCTTCATTCAAATCTCTGCGCCAGACAGTAGGATAGCAGTACACGCTTTTGAATCCGTACTGATCAACCAGGAGGGCATTGTTCATGCTGCATGGCCAGAAAAATCTGCATCCATCTGACCCCGAATCCTTCATCACTCCCGCATACGGGGGACGCTTCACCCAGGAGCCTGTCCCCAAGTACGAGATGCCAGGCGCAGGTCTGCCTCCCAAAGTCGCTTATAACCTGATCCGTGACGAACTGATTCTGGATGGTAACTCGCGATTGAACCTCGCGACCTTCGTCACCACCTGGATGGAGGATGAAGCCCGGCAGCTGATGTCGGAAACGTTCGACAAGAACATGATCGACAAAGATGAATATCCGCAGACCGCAGAGATTGAACTGCGCTGTACCAACATGCTCTCGAAACTCTGGAATTCACCCTCAAAAGAAAACGCCGTCGGCTGTTCGACAATCGGGTCCAGCGAGGCAGCCATGCTGGGTGGGATGGCACTCAAATGGAACTGGCGCAAACGCAGAGAAGCCGCCGGCAAACCCGCTGATAAACCGAACATGGTCATGGGCATTAACGTGCAGGTCTGCTGGGAAAAATTCTGTCGTTACTGGGAAATCGAACCCCGGTTCGTCCCCATGGAAGGCGACCGCTACTGCCTGACTGCTGAAGAAGCTTTAAAACTTGTCGACGAAAATACGATTGGCGTCGTCGTGATCATGGGCAGTACCTTTGATGGACGGTATGAAAACGTCAAAGAAGTCAACGACGCACTCGTCAAACTCAATACTGAAACCGGCTGGGAAGTTCCCATTCATGTGGATGCCGCTTCCGGGGGATTCGTCGCACCGTTTCTGCAACCGGACCTGGAATGGGATTTTCGGCTGCCGCTGGTGAAATCGATCAACACGTCCGGGCATAAATTCGGGTTGGTGTATCCCGGGGTCGGCTGGATCATCTGGCGTGAGAAAGCGGAACTGCCGGAAGAACTCATTTTCCACTGCAACTATCTGGGCGGCGATCTGCCCAACTTCGCATTGAATTTTTCCCGTCCCGGTAACCAGGTGGTGGCGCAATATTACAACTTCCTGCGCCTGGGTCACGAAGGGTATCGAGAGATCCATCAGACTTCCCAGGATGTTGCCCTGCATCTATCTGCAGGCATCGCGAAACTGGGCCCCTTCGATTTAATCTCGGACGGGAGTGACATCCCCGTGTTCGCGTTTACTACCAACGAAACTGCCAATTTCAGTGTGTTCGATATTTCGAATAAAGTACGTGAACGTGGCTGGCTGGTTCCCGCTTACACCTTCCCCAAAAACCGTGACGACCTCGCCGTATTGCGTTGTGTCTGCAAAGAAGGTTTCACGCGCGACATGGCCGAGATGCTGCTCGCTGATCTGCAACACGCCATCGATTATTTTGCCGCCCATCCCCGGCACACCCCTCAGACCGAAGCAGAAGGTTCCGGCTTTCACCATTAAACCTTTGCGGATGTCATAGTTGAGATCTATTTGAAAGCATGTCTGTTAAATCAGCTGTCTTGTGCCGGAACAAAAGTGCGCAGCGGGAAGTCCGAATTTGAATTCCCTGATTGTGCTGACTTCCCGGTTACCACATAATACAGCTTTGGCTTTCCCCCTGTTTCAAAGGATTCATCATGCGTTTCACTGGATTCATCACATCCCTATTTGCTCTGTTTCTTTTGCTGTCACCTGGTTCGAGTGCCTGGGCTGAAGTCGGCATTGGTGCCACAGCACCTGCAGATGCGGAAATCCTGCTGGACGGCAGTCGCGAAATGCTGGATCAGAAATGGACTTACTGGGAAGGCCCGCGGTTCAGTTCCTCACTGCCGATCAAATGGAAAGTGGTAGAAGACCCCGTCGATGCGGGTACCGTCATCATGTCAGATGACCCGGCTGCCGCGGGTGGCAAATACGGAACCGCTGACATCGTCACAAAAAAGAAATATCAGGACTTTCGTCTGCATGTGGAATTTCTGGTAATGAAGCCGGGAGGTAACAGCGGCGTTTATCTGCAGAACCGCTATGAAATCCAGGTTCTGGACGGCGATAAGACAAAGCACGGCATGGCGGCCGTCATCAACGAAACTGAATCACCATACCACGCCTATAACGGCACCGGGAAATGGAATGCTTACGACATCACCTTCCGCGCTGCCCGCTTCAAAGATGGTAAGCTCGTCGAAAAACCTTTAGTATCGATGTACTTCAACGGAAAAAAAGTCCACGAAAACGTCACCATCAATAAAGTCTGGGGCGGCGCGAACTCTGGCCTGGATGGAGGCAATAATAACGGTTTCGGGATTACCGACACGCCCGGCGGGATCAAGCTGCAGTGCGAAGGACACGATGTCCGCTACCGTAATATCTGGATTCAACCTCTCGACCTGAAAACAGCCGACACCGATTTTAAAGAATAGCAGCCCCTCATTTTTCCGCCGGTTTCCCATCACCCTGGGGAACATCGTGCTGGTAGAGCAACTTTCCTTTTTCATCGTGAAACAGAAAGGAGAGGGTTGCCGGATCTTCTTTAGTCTTCGGCGTCACTTTCACCAGCAGAAACCCGCCGGAACGCGGATCCTGCAGATAAGGCTGTTTGATCAGCCCCTCGGGGTCCGTTGATTTCGGGTCGCCCGCTTTGCGTCCCAGTCGTGAATTGGCATCAACGAGTGCTCCACTGGAAAACTCTTCAAAACCGCTCGGATCGATGGCATGATACTGCCAGTGACGATCACCACACACGATGAAAAAGTTCTGCTGATCCAGCCCGTTCTCTTTGAGCCAGTTGAAAAACTCATCCCGTTCATGTCGGAACCCGCCGATGTCACAGTGGTTGTCGGTCTTGCGCAGATCGTCGGGCCCAATCATGGGTGTCGGCGAGATGAGCAGTTTGAACGTGGCATCACTCTCCTTGAGTGTTTTCTTCAGCCACGCTTTCTGTTCGGCACCCCAGATCGTTTTTTCGGGCCCGTCTTCCATGGCATTGGGACTGCGATACATGCGGTTTTCCGGCAGCCAGATCTGCAGATTTTTATTGACCCGCTGCGTGCGATACGTTTTTGCTCCGGTCTCTTTCATGGGCGCGACGGGCAGTTGTTCCAGCATCATCGCACGACCTTCTGCCGGGGTGGGATGATGATCGCCTGTGTTATCGCCGTCATCAATACGGTAATCGTGATCGTCAATTTCCCAGTAGGTGGGCACCGCCGCAAACAGATCGCGATAGCGGGGCTGCACAAACTGTTCATGCCATTTCCGTCGCATTTCGGGAATGGTTTCCGCGCGGGGCTTATCGGGTGTGTCGTAATACACGTTATCGCCGGTGCCGATAAAAAAGTCCGGCTTCAACTTGAGAATGGTCTCCAGCGCCGGATAACCCAGGTGCTTATCCGGACCGGAATAAGGCTGAGGAAGCTTCGTATTGTTTTCTTCCAGATGCTGTTTTTGATCGATGCGATCATCGCCGTGAAACTTGGCATAGTTCATGCCCGTTACGACGACAAAATCGACTGCCGTCGCATTACTGGCACCGGGCAATGTTTTGAACCGCGCCGTGGGACCATCGTGCATTATATCTTCTGTTTGACCAATCCGGGTTTTACACTCATACTCGGTATCAGCCATCAGACCATTGAAGGCGGCCCGGGCAATAAAATCATGCTCGGCAACGGCTTTTACGACTTGAGTATCACCCTGCTTTGATGCCGTCTTTGCGTTAACATAAGGGCTGAGTGAAAACACCACGACTCCCGGCATGCCCGGGACATCGCGATCGACCAGCTTGTCTGTTCTGGTCAGACGCGCCTGCACCAGTGCGGTATCCGAAGTCACCTCGCCGGTCATGATGCCCATCCCCGCCTGTGGGAGTGCCATTTCGCCCTGACCGCGGATTAGTGCTGTTTCCCCCTGTTCCACGGCAGATGCTGCCACTTCCGGCTTGGGTCTTTCGCAACCGAACAGAAATAATAAACAGCAGAGACAGTATATTTTCATGTGAGCACTCCCTTGAATTCCGGACATCAATCTGTTTCCCCATCTCATTCTATTGATTCTCTCATCCATCCCCAACAGAAATCCACTGTGAATTACGGTATTCGAGAGATGCCGGGTTTTTCAGAATTCTTCAGCAAATCAACTTGCTGTTCTGATTGTCAACATACCAGTATGGAACAAAAGTAACTGGCCTTCCCATTATTTCTGCAGACATTCCTTTTGTTAAAGAAGACGCATCATGAAATCCATCAAGCTGCTGTTCCTGTTCTCCGCCTGCCTGCTCGCGGTCACATCAGCTGTGTTCGCTGAAGAACAGGCTTCCGAGGCCTGGAAAAAGCTGGTTCGTTCTCCCCGGTTCAACAAGCGTCCCACTTTTCAGTTTGTCGAGAACGATCCCAGGCTGCCCAACGTCTTTCTATATGGCGATTCGATCTCCATCGCTTATACCGACGCCACCCGCGATGCCCTCAAAGGCAAAGCCAATGTATACCGCCTGTACTGCAATGGCGGTGATTCGTCTTCAGTCATCACCAAAATGAAAACCATGCACGATACGATGCGGAATCCCAGACTCGCCGGACACTGGGACTTCGACTGGGATGTGATCCATTTCAATGTCGGCCTGCATGACCTGAAATACATGAACGGCAAAAAACTGGACCGCGTGAATGGCAAGCAGGTCACCTCCACCGCCGACTACGAAAAAAATCTACGCGCGATTATCGCCTACCTGAAAGAGCTGGCGCCTCAAGCAAAACTGATTTTCGTCACCACAACCCCGGTCCCGGAAGGCGAAGCAGGCCGCATCGCCGGTGACGCGGCGAAATACAACAAGGTCGCATTGAAAGTCCTCAAGGATTATCCCGAGATCGGCGTCAACGATCTGTATGGCTTCACCAAACCGCATCACGAACAATGGTGGACCAAACCAGGCAACGTGCATTTCAACACGGAAGGCGCGACAGCCCAGGGAAAGGAATCCGCCCGCGTCATCGAACAGGCACTGAAGAAACGGGACTGACCGGATTCATCTCGCTAAAGGATTCGGTGTTAACTCTTCACAAAGCGGACGCAATAGATGGGAGGCAGGCTGGTGGAAACCGTCTGCCAGCTGTCGCCTCCATCTTCGGTAATCCAGAAGTTGCCAGTGGTCGAACCGACGGCCAGGCAGTCGCCGGTTTCATCAATGTCCAGCGCATGACGATAGACAATGTCGTAGCTGTGTTCTCCCGGTAACCCGTTCGAAAGCACTTCTGAAGTCACGCCGCCATCCGTCGTACGGGCAATCACGAACCGTCCCTCGACGGGGATGCGGCACTCGTCTTTCACGCCGGGTACGAACCAGGCTGTTTCGGGTCGCTGCGGATGGACGGCGACGGCAAAACCGAACACCGAAGGCTGAATCCCGGTCACTTCCTGCCATGATTGCGCTCCATCAGTCGTTTTAAATACGCCGTTATGATGCTGAATCCAGAAGTGATCCGGCTGAGTGGGTGACTGCACCATGCGATGCGCATCCTGGATATTCGGATCATGCGCCAGATCCGGTGGCATATATTCTGCCCGCAACCCGTCCGCCTTGCAGGTCCAGCTGGTGCCATCATCTTCGGTGACCCACACTCCACCACAGGAAATCGCCACCGCGATATTCCGACTGTTCTGTGGATGCACACAGATCGAATGGATGCCCGGATCATCCTTGCCGCCGCCAAACCATTTCAAACGTTCGGGCAGATCCCACAACGAATCCACCAGCTGCCAGCTGGAACCGCGATCATCCGAACGAAACAGGCCGCCGGGAATCGTCCCGCACCAGAGACGATTTGGCTGATCGATGCCCCCCGGTTCCAGCGACCAGATTTCACTCAGACTGGCCGGTTTGGGTTCTGCATTTTCCGTAAATGGATCGGGAGCTTTTTTGGCCCCTTCCGGATAAACGGGCACGGCACACTCTTCCCAGTTTTGCCCCGCATCGGAACTGCGGTGCAGCTTGACGCCGAAGTGACCATGATTCAACGCGGCATAGGTCGTGTTATCCCGCGAGTCATGCAGGACCATCGAAACATTTTCACCGGGAAAATCATGACGTCGAATTTTCCAGCTGTCTGAATTTCGTTCGAGCTGAAACAGACCTTTACGGGTAGCAATCTGAACCTGAGAACTCATAGCGAACACCTTCGAAAATGTTGACTATAGAAATGAACGAACGAATCAAGCGTTAACCGCCGGAAAGTGCCTGCATCACATAGATCTCACTCTCGGGTGAGATGGAATCACTTAAATGGACCCGGTCGACAATCGTCTGGCCGTCCACGAAAATCACCATGTGCTGACGCAGGCGGCTCTGATCATCGAGAATATAACCGCGTAGCTTCTCCTGCGTTTCAAACACCGCTTCCAGTGCTTCCCGCACGGTTGTGCCGGAGACAGACTCTTCCGGACAACTGAGATGACGTTCCAGGTTGGCAGTAAATACGACTCGGACCATAATCGTAACATCCTACACTGTACAAATGAGTGAGGCAATCATTAAGAGGAAGCTGTTCAGTCAGCGCCTCCTGGATTTTCAATTTACTGCCTGAAAATACCCGGTGGTATCGACATTCGGCAAGAGTCCGCGGTAAAATGGCATGTTCTCCATAGTTTTTCCCCTGAAGTTCAACCAAAATCCTCATTCTCATAAAAGTTGACTCACATGAACAACTTCCTGCCCGAGACCATGTATAGAAAATCTGCTTTTGTCATCGTGACGGTCTGCCTGCTCTGCCTGCCGCTGGCAACAGCCCACAGTGCCGACAAATCTGCGGACGCTGAGAAAACAGAATCAAAATCCGCCGAAGAAACCCTGGCCGGCCACTCTTATCATGGTGAAGTCTTCAATGAAGGCCCACGACGATCGGCCTACCTGATGGAGGGCACCGGTGATGTGCACTTTGATGTGACGGTGAAGAATCCCGCCGCACAGAAGTTTCTTGATCAGGCGCTCGGACAGCTGCACGGTTTCTGGTACCTGGAAGCCGAACGTTCCTTTCGGCACGCTGCGAATCTGGACCCCGACTGTGCCATGGCGTTCTGGGGTGCTGCGATGTGCAATCTGAAAAATGAGAAACGCGCCAAAGGCTTCATCGAAGAAGCCAGCAAACGCCTCGACAAAGCCAGCCCGCGCGAGAAGCAGTACATCAAAGCGCTCGCAGCCTACATCAAAGCCGACAAGAAGAAATCGAAAGAGCGCGATGAAGCCTACACCAAAGCGCTGGAAGACCTGATTCTCGAATACCCCGATGACCTGGAAGCTAAAGCCTTTCTGGCCGTGCACCTGTATAATACACGCTCTGCGAGCACCAGCTATATCGCTGCCGAAGCGCTGCTGCAGGATATCTTTGCGCAGAACCCGATGCACCCGGCCCATCATTACCGCATCCACTTGTGGGATCATCGCAAACCGGAACAGGCGCTGACATCGGCTGCGAAGTGCGGGCAGTCCTCGCCCGGCATCGCCCACATGTGGCATATGCCCGGTCATATCTATTCGCGATTGAACCGCTATGAGGATGCCGTCTGGCAGCAGGAAGCCTCCGCCCGTGTCGATCACGCGCACATGATGCGCGACGCAGTCATGCCCGACCAGATTCACAACTACGCCCACAACAACGAATGGCTGATCCGCAACCTGATCTTCATCGGCCGCGTCCACGATGCGCTCGCGCTCGCCAAAAACATGATCGAACTGCCTCAACATCCCAAATACAATACACTCAAAAAACGGGGCAGCGCCAAATACGGCCGAATGCGCCTGCTGCAGGTGCTGCGAACCTACGAACTGTGGGACGAACTGATCGCCTTGAGCGAGACTCCCTATCTGGCACCCACCGACGAAGAGGAAGAACAGATCAACCGCCTGCGCTATCTGGGACTGGCGTATTACCAGACCAAAAACATCAAACAGGGAGATGCCCAGCTGGCGCAGCTGAAACAGCGTCTGGAGAAGGTTACTGCCGAACGCCAGCTATCTGTTGAGAAAGCAGCAGCAAAAGCGAAAACCAGCCTGGCAGCAGAACCACTGGTCGCACTCAGACCGGACGAAAGTCGTGCCTCCGTGATCGAAGACGCGAAAAATTCAGCGGCAAAACCGTATCTCTCACGCGTCCGCAAACTGGAACAGAACATCAAAGCCCTGGAAGCCCATCAGGCGATTGCGAACGGCGATCTCAAACAGGGTTATGAACTGTTAAAGAAAGCAGGCGGCGCGGACGAAGTCTATCTGCTCGCCGTCCAATGGAAATCCGGCGACCGGGAAAAAGCAGAGAAGGCGTTACGCAAGCTGACTGGCTCACATAAAAACGAAGTGTACCCCCAGGCGACACTCGTGGAACTGCTCTGGGAATCCGGTGACAAAGCGGCCGCGAAAAAGGAATTCGAGAAACTGCAGAAGATCTCAGCCTCCATCGACCTGGACATGCCACTCTTCACGCGACTGGCGCCGATCGCTGCCGAACTGAAATTGAAACCGGACTGGCGGATAGAAAAAACAGCCGCCACCGATGTGGGCGAGCGTCCCGACCTGAATACACTAGGCCCCTTCCGCTGGAAACCATCTCCAGCCCCCACCTGGGAGTTGAAAGACGCGACCGGCAAAGTACGCCGCTCCGATGAATTTCGCGGCAAACCTCATGTGCTGATCTTCTACCTGGGCTTCAGCTGTCTGCATTGTGCCGAACAGCTGCAGGCGTTCGCTCCCATGGTGCAGGAATTCGAGCAGGCCGGCTTCCCGTTGATGGCCATCAGCACGGACAATCAGGAAGGTTTGAAAACCTCGATCAAAAACTACGACAAAGGTGACCTGCCCATCCCGCTGTTTTCCAACGACAAGCTGGACGTATTCAAGTCCTTCCACGTCTACGACGACTTCGAAAAGCAGCCTCTGCATGGCACCTTCATCATCGACGGCAAAGGCAACGTCGTCTGGCAGGACATCAGCTACGAACCGTTCATGGATCCGAAATTCGTCCTGCAGGAAGCACAACGGCTGCTGCCGAAAAAAGCGGAACGGCCAGGGTTTATTCTAGATGTTTTTTGAATAATGGATGACACGAAAGATTTATTCAACCAGTGAATAAACGGCGAAGATGCGACAAGGTCCTGGCTCGCATCCTTTGAATGCACCTTGTGACAAAAGCAATTTCGCTTCATCAAATATTTCGATCAGACAATGGCGATTTACTGGAATCGTTTCTGCCATATGATTACATGATAGGTAAGAGCATTCCGGCGCATTTTCCTGGGAGAAAGAAACGATATCGTATCCTTCAAGTACCTTCTTTGCAGGAACCTGCACGTTGGTGACAAACGACTTTTCCGGTTTAAAATATTCCCAATCCAGATTGTCTTCGTGACACTGGTATTTATAGACTTCATAGTAGAATATCTTCGTACCATCCAAGCTGAGACCATGCTCCTTTGCCAACGAGAAGATCTCTTCTGGCGAATTAAACATCCAGAACCCATTATGTTTCCAGAATTCGATGTAATCTGCGAATTTGTCGGAGATGCAGTTGCTGACGGAGTAGATATCTTCTACCTGATCATTCTTTAGAAAGTCAGGTTTGCTCTCGACCCGCTTGGCCATGTACCCGACGGGGATCATATCAGCCATCACTCACCTTCCAGAATATGTGTCGGAATGCCGTCCAGGCTCTGCTGGTTTTTGTCGTGCCAGTACTGGTGGATGCCGGCCTCTCCCTGTTTGCGGGCCCAGTTGCTGAGCTGTTCGCGTTCCTCGACGTAATCAAAAAAGGGAACCGCCATCCCGCAGGAGGTCTGTACCAGATCGACGTGCAGGTCGAACACCTGCCGGGCACCGGGGATCGCTGGAAAGTGCGCGAACAGTTCGTCCCAGTCGGCGTCATAAGGATGAATGACGCGAGCCTGGCCGTAGAGTCGCAGGATCAGAGGTTTACCTGTCAACGCGCAGAACATGACCGTCATGCGTCCGTCTTGCTGAATATGGGCCGACGTTTCGTTGCCGCTGCCCGTCACGTTCAACCAGATCACACGATTCGGCCCCAGCACACGAAACGCGTCCATTCCCTTCGGCGATACATTGATGCGGCTGTCAGCAGTCGCAGTACCAACGAAAAACAGCTTTTGTGCGGCAATAAATTCGATATGCTGTTCTTCAAGTTCGGGTATTTGTTTTCCCATGGTCTGGATGCTCTTGCTCTATAAAGCTTAATCAGGAAGTCGGCAGGCAGCTGAAACAGTCGCGGCAATCATAGCAGAGGGACAAGTTCCGGGCAAAATCGGTTCGAGAAATTTCACTTTGTGTAAACAGATCAGCGGCTACTGATACTGACGCCGATAAACGGTCGGGCTGACGCCGGTCTGCGACTTAAAGACCTTCGAGAAATGACTGTGATCGTAAAAGCCGGTCTGATTGGCGATCTGCGAAATTGTGGCGGTCGTTGAAGTCAACAGTCGACAGGCGGCCTGAATGCGGACATGGCTGATGTAACTGGCCGGGCTCGTATCAAACAGCTTGCGAAACCGTCGCTGAAACTGACTGGTGGAAATCCCCATCAAAGCCGCCAGTTCTGTTAC
This sequence comes from Gimesia sp., assembly GCA_002706765.1. Taxonomy (GTDB): domain Bacteria; phylum Planctomycetota; class Planctomycetia; order Planctomycetales; family Planctomycetaceae; genus Gimesia. Next base: position 269,517 of record PAJV01000013.1, on the reverse strand, counting down.
GGTGATTTCGCGCTGAAAATGGTAGTTTATGAAATCGAAGACGCGCTGCATTTCCAGATAAGGGGCAATCGCCAGGCCTGCGCGGCGGAAGTCGCGCATCATCCCCACGATACCCGCCACATTGCCGCGCACATCAAACAGCGGTTCCTTAATCACCTGAAACCAGGTCGTCGTTCCCTCGCCGCCCGTCACCGGATGCACCAGATCGACCAGTGGCTCCCTGGTCTCCATCACGCGACGATCTTCCCGGCGATACGCTTCAGCCTGATCGCGGGCATGTAGGTCAAAGTCGGTTTTGCCGATCAGCGTTTCGCCTGATTCCACTTTGAGCCAGCTTAATAACGCTGCATTATGGTTAATGAAACGACCCTGTTCGTCTTTCACCACCAGGTACACATCGGGCAGATGTTCGAACAGGCGGCAGGTCTGCGCGATACCGGGGACTTTTTTGAAAAACTGCTGTTGTAACGAAACATTCATAATAAATTATCTGGACCGGAAATGCGCCAAATATACACAAATTCGCCTCGAATTTCCAAGACGCTCCCTGCTGCATCGATTACAATTTACGAAACCAGGCAGACACTGGTTTCACCAACCCGCTATAATCATTAATTCATATACCAGCCGACTCTTTTCCCACCAGGCTAAGCAGGAGAAACAGATGACGAAGAAAAGTGCTCTCAATCGTCGTGACTTCATGAAGACGGCAGCCGCCGCCAGTACCGTATTCTCGGCACCCACGATTATCCCGGCAACCGCACTCGGCCTGAACGGGACCGTGGCTCCCAGCGAACGAATCATTCTGGGAGGAATCGGCATTCGCAGACGCGGCGGTTATGTATTGAGTCACATGCTCGAGCAGCCCGATGTCCGTTTCGTCGCCATCGCCGATGTTCGCGCGGATCAACGCAAGACCGTCAAAGAGATGGCCGACAAACAGAACGGCGACCAGAAATGCGATACCTATCGCGACTTCCGCGAACTGCTGGCCCGCGATGATATCGATGCCGTCCTGATCGCCACAGGCGATCGCTGGCATGCAACCGCCTCCATGATGGCAGCCGAAGCCGGCAAAGATGTCTACTCGGAAAAACCGTGTGCGATCTCCATCGAGCTGGCAAGACGACTGCAGGAGACGATCCAACGAACCGGTCGCGTCTTCCAGGCGGGCACACAACGCCGCAACGTTTCCAACTTTGGCCACGCCGCCAAACTGGCACAGACCGGGCAGCTGGGAAAAATTCATACCGTGCACGCATCGATCTACCAGTTGATCGATCGCCACGACTGGCTGCCTGCGGAACCCGAGCCCGATCCGGAAGTCGTGGACTGGAACATGTGGCTCGGCCCTGCACCGTGGCGTCCTTATAACCATGCGTATGTCGATGGCGCCTGGCGCGGGCATTACGACTTCGACTCCGGTGCGAAGCTGCTTGACTGGGGAGCGCATACACTGGATATCTGCCAGTGGGCACTCGAAGCCGACGATACGATGCCCGTCACCTACGAACCCAAAGACGTTCCCGACGACAACGTGATTGAATGCGTCTACGAGAATGGCGTCAAGCTTGTCATGCGTCGCAATGGCTGGCTGGGTCTGGGCACCTGTCCTGTCCGTTTTGAAGGGGAAGCCGGCTGGGTCGAAACGGGTGACTCCGGGCAGACCGCGGTCTCTTCGAATGAATTGCGGGCCAGCCTGCCTTCGCCCAGTTCGATTCCGGGAACCTCGCCCAAGTTCCACGTACGCGACTTCTTCAACTGTGTAAAGACCCGTTCCAAACCCGCGGCCAATGAAGATGTGATGGCCCGCTCACACATCGCCTGTCATGCGGCTGCGATTGCCTGGAAACTGGGTCGCAAACTGCAGTTCGATCCGGTGACCGAACAGTTTGTGAACGACGACGAAGCCAACCGTATGCGCAGCCGTGCGATGCGCGAGCCGTGGACCGTCTGATTCGCAGCCTGCGTCAACAACGAATTTGATTCTTTCTGATACCGTCTTCTTCCCCTGAGGAATTTGTGCTCATGTCAATCTGTCGATTACCTGTTTTTTTTCTGTGCGCCGCCAGCCTGCTGCTGACGCCAGTTACAGTCTCTGCTGCTGATAAAAATACTCCCGAAGCCGCCCGCCTGGTCAAGGTACTCAACTCCAATGCTGACACCTACGACAAAGCCATGGCCTGTCGTCGGCTAGCAGCCATTGGGGACGCCTCAGCGGCAACTGCGATCGCGAAATACCTGGGAGATGAAAAACTGGCGACTTATGCCCGTTCGGCTCTGGAGAACATTCCCGATCAGGCGGCAGACAAAGCGCTGCGAGATGCCTTGAAAACCGTCAAAGGCGATCTGCTGGTTGGCGTGATCAATTCGATCGGCAAACGCAAAGACAAACAGGCGGTCGGCGATCTGACGCCGTTGCTCTCAGATAAAAATACGAAGGTGGCCATCGCCGCCGCCCACGCGCTCGGCGAGATAGGGACCCCCGAAGCAGCCAAGTCTCTGCAGCAGGCTTTAGGGAAAGGGGATGCGAAACTGCAGCAGGAAGTCGGTTTTGCCTGTCTGATGTGTGCGAAGTCACTGGCGAAAGTCAAAGATAATCAGACGGCCCTGGCGCTGGTCAATACCGTACAAAAAGTGGATCTACCTGAAAACATTCTGCTGGCAGCGACCCAACAGGCGATCGTCCTGCAGGGCAAAGCGGGCCTGGGACTCTTAGCCGAACAACTGAAAGCAGACGATCTGCAGCGGTTCCGCGCCGGTCTGCAGGCGGCTCAAAAGCTGGGAAAAATATCCACGTCCACTCTCATCGAAACCTACCCGAGACTGCCTGAAGAACGCAAAGCACTGCTGGTGGCGGCGATGGGAGCCATCCAGGATCCGGCAGGCTTGCCCACGGCCATCAAAGCGACCTCGGGCGATTCCCGGGAACTGAAACTGCAGGCAGTGTTTGCCATCGGAGAACTGGCACCTGCCGCGAATGACAAACAGCAGACACAGGCACTGGACCAGTTGCTGGCGCTGGTCAAACAGAAAGACGCCGACCTCGCGGGAGCAGCAGAATCCGTAATCGTCAAACTCAATTCCAGTCAGCCTTCAGCTGAAATCGAAAAACAGATCGATACCAGTATCCGCAAACTGCTCGAAAGCGAAACCCGCGAACAGCAGCTGGCGGGCATCAAGCTGGCGGGCGGCTGTCGTCTCAGTTCAGCCACGCCTGTCCTGCTGCAGCTGGTGAATCATTCGAACCCTGAAGTGAAGCAGGCCGCCATTTCCGCTTTGGGGGGCACGACTTCTCTCGACGATCTTCCCCGGTTAATTCAACTCGCCCTCACATCCGGCCCCGACTCTCCTGCCAGCCAGGCACTCATCGCCGCCTGTTCGCGACTGCCTCTGGAAGAAACCGCCCAGGCACTGGCCGGTGCCATGGCAGGAGCGACCAATGATCAGAAACTGATCCTGCTGGACCAGCTGGCGGCCATCGGGGGCAAGACGGCTCTGGAGACCGTTGTCGCAGCCGCCCGTTCAAATGACGATGCCCTGCAGAACAAAGCAACCGACCTGCTGGGAAAATGGGGGACGATCGACGTCGCACCACCCCTGCTGGAACTGGCGAAGACACTGGAGAACAACAAATACAAGATCCGCGCGCTGCGAGGTTACATCCGCGTGGCCCGGCAGTTGAACATGACGCCGGAAGAGCGCCTGGAAGTCTGTCGCAATACACTGGCGATTGCTGAACGCAACGATGAGAAGAAACTCGTATTCGAAGTCCTCCGCCGCAACCCGACGCCGCAGTCAGTCAATTACACAGTCTCGCTGCTCAAAGACAAAGCATTGAACGTCCCCGCGAGCGCCACAATTGTCTCCTGGGCGGAACAGGGAACTCCGATTGACGACGAGCTGCTGACCGATGCGTTAGAGCGTGTCATCGCTTCCACATCCAATGAAAATCTCAAACAGCGGGCCACTCAACAGCATGAGCGGATCTCCGCGCAGGCGAAGCAGAGTGAGAAAGAACTCGGCTTTCAATCATTGTTCGATGGAAAAACATTCGATGGCTGGCATGGCAACGAAGAAATTTTTCGCATTGAAAATGGCGAAATCATCGCGGGCAGCCTGACCGAGAAGGTCGAACGCAATGAGTTTCTGCGTTCCAACAAAGAATACGATGATTTTGAACTCAAGCTCGAATTCAAACTGCTGGGTGAGAAAACCAATGCCGGCGTGCAGATTCGGACTGCAGAAATTCCCGACCACCACGAAGTCAGCGGCTACCAGGCGGATCTCGGAACCGGCTACTGGGGCTGCCTGTATGATGAATCCCGTCGTAAAAAGATTCTGGCAGGGCCTCCCGCAGAGCTGCGAGATCTGCCTGTTCGCATGAACGAGTGGAACAACTATCGCATTCGCTGTGAAGGGCCTCGGATCCGCATCTGGATCAATGGTGTACAGACCGTTGACTTTACGGAAGCAGACCCCCTGATTCCGTTGAATGGCATCATCGCGCTGCAGATTCATGGAAACCTGGTGAATGAAGTGCATTACCGCAATGTCCGCCTGCGGGAACTGTGATCGGCGGCCTGGATTGTGGAAAAACAGACGTTCCAATGACATTTTTGATTTCCGCCCCTTGCGGTCACCGTCTGTCTGGCGAAAATAGAAAGAAAGCAGATCCGCAATTCTTTCGACTTCGGCGAGGCATGGATGTCAGATATCCCCCCACAACTGGAAGACCTTTTCAAACAGCTCAATCCGGCGCAGCAGACGGCGGCCTGCCACGATGCGGGTCCGCTGCTGATTATCGCCGGTGCGGGGACCGGTAAAACAACCACCCTTTCGCATCGGGTCGCGTACCTGATAGCGCAAGGCATCGATCCCAGCCGGATTCTGCTGCTCACCTTTTCCCGCCGCGCGGCGAATGAAATGGTCCGGCGCGTCGATGCGCTGCTGCGGGCCATGAGCGCCGGTCGCGAGAATACCGCCTCGGCCCGTTCGCGGAGTATCTGGGGCGGCACATTCCATTCGACGGCGGCACGACTGCTGCGGCGTTACGGACAGGCCATCGGGCTGCCCGATGACTTCACGATCATCGACCGCAGTGATGCCGAAGATTTAATGAGCGCCCTCCGCAGTGAACTCGAACTGGGCAATAACGGCAAGAAGTTTCCCCGCAAAGGGACCCTGCTGGAAATCTACAGTCGCTGTGTGAATACCTGCTCCAAGCTGGAACCGATTCTCGAACGGCACTATCCCTGGTGCCTGGAACACGCCGATGAACTGAAGAAACTCTTTCAGGCATTTGTGGATCGCAAAGAGAAACAGAATATCCTGGATTACGACGATCTGCTTTTATTCTGGCATGCGCTCGCCGCTGATCCTGCAGGAGGCAAACTGCTGCGAGGCCAGTTCGAAGCAGTCCTGGTAGACGAATACCAAGACACGAACATTCTGCAGTCGGGCATTCTGAAAAACCTCTGTCCGGATGGCGAAGGACTGACCGTCGTCGGCGACGATGCCCAGTCGATCTATTCCTTTCGGGCCGCGACCGTGCGGAACATTCTGGACTTCCCCCAGGAATACGAGGGGACCACGGTCGTCACGCTGGAAGAAAATTATCGCAGCACGCAACCCATCCTGCAGGCGACCAATCAGATCATCGACGAAGCCCACGAACGCTATGAGAAAAATCTGTGGTCATCCAAGATCAGCGGCGAAGCGCCCTGCCTGGTCGACTGCAGCGACAACAACGAACAGGCCGACTTCGTCGTGCAGCAGGTACTCGAACACCGGGAAGCCGGGATTCCCCTGAATCAGCAGGCGGTCCTGTTCCGGGCTTCGCATCACAGCCTTTCGCTGGAAGTAGAACTGGCGCGTCGTAATATCGCTTATCACAAATATGGCGGCTTGAAGTTTATTGAAACGGCGCACGTCAAAGACCTGATGGCGTATCTGCGTCTGGCGGAAAATCCCCGCGATGCCGTCTCGGGACTACGGGTGTTAACGTTACTCCCGGGCATTGGTCAGAAAAAGGCACAACAGCTGATCAACCTGCTGGCAGAATCGCAGTTTCGTTTTGATGCCTGGTCGGAATTCAAACCGCCGGCAGCGACGGTGGAGCACTGGCCACTGTTCGTGCGACTGATGAAAAACCTGAGTTCGCCGCAATCGGAAAAGCGGGGTATCTCGGCAGAAGTGCACCAGGTGCGCACATTTTACAGTCCCCTGCTCGACCAGCAGTACGACAACGCCACGTCGCGTCAGCGTGATCTGGAACAGCTGGAGCAGGTGGCCAGCCGCTTCAGCAGCCGCATGAGTTTCCTGGAAGAGATTACCCTCGACCCGCCCAGTTCCACGCAGGATGTCTCAGCCGCCAGTGGTGCGGATGATGATGACTTCCTGGTACTGAGCACGATACACTCATCAAAAGGGCTGAAGTGGGACGCCGTCTACGTGCTGCAAGCCGCGGATGGCAGCATTCCGTCAGAGATGTCCCTGGAGAGCGAAGACGAAATCGACGAAGAACGCCGCCTGTTTTATGTCGCGCTGACGCGGGCGAAAAACTGGCTCTATGTCTGCTTTCCCCATCGACAGTATTTCCAGAACCGCCGCTGGAACCAGGCACACAGTTATGCCCAGTTGACGCGGTTTGTTTCTCCAAAGACGATTCCCCTGTTCCAGCGACGACCGGCGTTCAGCGCCGATGCCCTGGATACGCCCCAGGAAGCGGAAATCGAAACGACGGCGGAAGACATTCGCAAGAACATCCGCAACATGTGGTCTGCCTGACGCTACTCTGGCCTGTCGTTTGGTTCTTCGTTCGATTCTTCGTTTGTCGTAGATTCTTCAGTCGGAGTCGTCTCAGTCGATTCTGCAGCAGCCGGGTTTTCGCTTACCGCTTCGGGTGGAGTGACGTTCGGCTCGATAGCGGTTGGATCGTCCTGCGTTTCTTCCGTGTCAGCTGCTGCTTCAGTCGAATCGGATTGCGCACCGGCCGCCTGTTCCCAGGGTGACTTCTTGCGTGGCGGCGGAGGTCCTGGAAACTGGTAGTAGATGCATTCAATCCGACCGTTATACAGTTTGCGGCGGCGGGCTTTCTGTTCGTAAATGCGCTCGAAGCCCGGATGCGATGTGAGTACGTAAATCGACCACATCTCCAGCGGTGCGAACACACGTTTCATTTCGCGGTAAATGACTTCGGCCTCAGCTTTATCTCCCAGCCGTTCGCCATACGGCGGGTTGGTAATGATACAGCCATATTTGCGGGGCGTGCTGAATTCCGCCAGTGGCTGATCCTGAAAATGAATGAACTCTTCCATGCCGGCCTGCTGTGCATGATAGCGGGCCATGCGGATCATGGCGGGATCAATGTCGTAACCCTGCAGTCGATAGTCGATATCAGTTCGAGCGAGCGAGCGCGCTTCATCGCGGGCCGCCTCCCACATTTCAGGGGGGAGCTGCTGCCAGCCTTCGGCAGCAAATTCGCGGTTGATGCCCGGCGCGGTGTTCGTACCAATCAGGGCAGCTTCGATGGGAATCGTACCCGTTCCACAACAGGGATCGACAAATGGCCGCTCGCGATTCCAGTAGCTGAGCTGAACCAGACCTGCCGCCAGCGTTTCTTTAATCTGCGCACCGGCGGCCAGCTTGCGATAGCCGCGTTTATGCAGACCCGGTCCCGTGGTGTCGATGCAGACGGACGCCTTGTCTTTCAGAATGGACAGGCTGACCGAGTACATCGGGCCGTCTTCAGGAAACCAGTCTTTGATGTAGTGTTCCTTGAGTCGTTCGGCGATTGCTTTCTTCACCAGTTTCTGACAGTTCTTGGGACTGTTGATTTTGGACCGGACAGCAGTAGCCCTGACAGGAAACTGGGCGGAGGGGGGTAACCAGCGTTCCCATTCGATGTCGCGAATTTCGTCGAACAGGTCATCAAAGTCGAGCGCCGTAAATTCTGCCAGGCTGAGCAGCACCCGGTCGGCACTGCGGAGCCAGAGGTTGCAGTGGCAGATCGCGGCGAGATCGCCTTGAAAGGTGATGCGGCCGTTTTCGATTGTCTGTTCTTCGTATCCCAGTTGTTTCAATTCGCGCGAAACCACGGCTTCCAGGCCGAAAGCGGAAGTGGCAACGAGGGTGAGCGGCTCGGACATATTCAACGGGGATCTCTTTCGATTTCAGTAAAACAGGCAATTCTGGTAGAAATAGGGTCAGTCTCAGTTCATACTACTATAAAACGGCTTTCCTCGAAATCTACAGGACAACGGATCATAAAGAAGGTTTTCAACATGCGGAATACTCCCTCCCCTTATAATCGGCTTCCCCGCCGTGATTTTCTGAAACAGACCGCTGCGCAGGTATTAACGGGTACAGCAGTCGCCAGCCTGTTGCAGTCACAACACGGGTTACAGGCAGGCGAGGATTCCAAAGCGAAATCAAAGCCAGCAGCCGGATATCAGCTGGGTGCCTTCACCAAGAGCTTCCAGGACATGCCGATCCCGGCTGTCTGCCAGGCGTTTCAATCAATGGGCCTGGATGGACTCGATCTGACTGTGCGTCCTAAAGGTCACATCCTTCCGGAAAACGTGGAGCAGGAACTTCCCCAGGCCTGCGCTGCCGCTAAAGAGGCGGGCGTGAAAATCCTGTTTCTGACCACGATGATCGAAGAGCCCGACAAGAACGCTGAACGGATTCTGGCAACTGCCCAGGAACAGGGAATCGACCGCGTTAAAATCGGTTACTACCGCTATAAAACATTCGGTACCCTCGCGCAGCAGCTGAAAGAGACGACGAAGAAAATCGGCAAGGTCGCGAAGCTGTGTCAGAAATACGATGTGCTGCCCTGCGTGCACGTGCACTCGAATGCGTTTCTGCCTTCACACGGCACGCAGCTCTATCAGTTGATTCAAGGCTTTTCCCCCGAGGAAGTGGGCGCGTATGTCGACACGCTGCATATGGTCAAAGAGGGCAGCGGCGACGGCTGGCGGCAGGGTCTGGATCTGTTAGGGCCGTGGATCGCTTTATGTGCGGTCAAGAACTTTGCCTGGGAGCGGGGAGACGGACGCGACAAACATGGACAACAGATCTGGGAAGCCAAAACGGTGCCGGTCGCCGATGGTATTTCGCCGATCCCGCAATTCGTCGATGCGTTACGCAAGCTGGGATACAAGGGTACGTTTTCGCTGCATAGCGAATTCAAGGGACGTCACAGCTGGAAGGAACTGTCGACCCAGGAATGCCTGGCCCAGACGGCCGTCGACGCGAAGTATTTCCGTTCGCTGTGGTCGTAATCTGAATCAAGAGATTGGAGCGGTACGGTGCCAGCTGTCGGTATTTACTGCGGGCCTGTAAAGAATACCGGTGGCTGGCGCCATTCCGTTCAGAATGGTGCGCTGATGATACAGACTGGGGGTGGGCTCGAATAAAATTCGGATCGAGCCCTTATTTTCTTTCGGTTGGTTTCGACTTTTTCGTGGTGGATAATTCTGATGGGGAGGTTTTATCTGTTCCCATTGTGCGCGATATCGGGTTGATACTCGCCAGGCGGGCCGACACATGGGACGGCCCCTACGAAGAACAGGGTTGGTTTTGTTGTTCTGATTTGTGTGTCTGCCCTGACAGTTTCCTGTCGCCTCTGGCGACCCCGAATTACATTCGGGGCTACCCATTCTTTCTCGAAAATTAGCCGTACGGCGTTAGCCGCGGTTTTTTGCGAACTGGAAAAAAAACGAGGCTCATCTGGGGTGATCTATGATGAATATCGATGACACCTTTTTAATCCTTCTTTTGAACTTTCAGTGGTTCGGGATTTTCATCTGCGGGGAGGAGGGGACTTCTTTTATAATGCTTTGTGAACCAGGTAAGGGAACCGTGATCACCTTCACCGTTGGGCAAGCCAACGGTGCCACCCGCCGAATGAGTGTGGGGAGCCTGGTTCCGTATTGTGCCTGGCAGCTGCGACCTCTTGCTCGCTGCGCTCGGCCCGAATTGCATTCGGGCTCACCCTGTTTTTCTGAGTGGGGATGGTTGCTCAAAGCACTGTCGGGCAAGCCGAACAGTGGCACACGCCTGTGTGAGAGGACATTGAAATATTGTTATTTTTGTGGGTTTCATTCTTGTGTTCGATCTGTGGTTCAGTGGTCTGTGGCTTCGTTGCATGTTCGATTATTTTGTGGAAAGACATGGGGGCGTCAAGGGGGATGAACAATATCATGTGGCGATACGGGTTGACAGAGAACCGACCTGCTGCGACGTCGGGGCGGTGCCGGGGCGAAGGGCTGCGATGTGTGGCGACCCGCAGGCTCACATCAGGAATGAGTGTGAATATGAAAACTGATTATCCGGAAAAAAGGGGCCTGTTTATGGTGAAGATCAGGAACAGATGGTCCGTGTTTCAGTGCACTGTAAACTGGACACGCGCGCGACCCAAAACAGCGCTTATCGCCAGCGGCGCGCAGCGGTCAAGTTCATTTTATGCAGAGGGAGTGCGGGGATGTGTAGCAGCAGGTGTGCGAAGTTCAGTCCTTCCTTTCAGGATGGTACTGTTGATGATACAGACTGGGGTGAACCCGAATCAAATTCGGGCCGAGCCCTTATTTTCTTTCGAGTGGTTTCGACTTTTTTGTGGTAGAAATTTCGCTATCGAATGTTTGACCAGTTTCCCATGTAGCGTGATACAAAATCGAACCTCGCCAGGCGGGCGGACACATGGGTCCGCACCCTACTTCGACAGAGTTGGTTTTGTTGTTCTGATTTGTGTGTCTGTTCTGACAGTTTCCTGTAATCTGTGACCACCGCGATTTGGATTCGCGGCCACCCGATTCGAGAACCTCATGACTTTCTGAGAAGGATGGAGTGCTGTTTATGATGCGGAAAATCTTAGCTGCTCTGATCTGTCTGGTCGTCTGTCTGTCTGCATTGACAGCGCGGGCGGCTGAAAATCCTAACGTGATTCTGATCATGTGCGATGATCTGGGCTGGGGGGATACCGGGTTTAACGGGAACACGATTATTCAGACACCACACCTGGATGCGATGGCGCAGAACGGGATGAATCTCAAACGCTTCTACGCAGCAGCACCGGTCTGCAGTCCGACCCGGGGCAGTTGTATTACCGGCCGCAATCCGTTTCGGTATGGCGTTGTGACGGCGAATGCCGGGCACATGAAACCGGAAGAACAGACATTGGCGGAATCACTGAAAGCCGCCGGTTATCGCACAGGCCACTTCGGGAAATGGCACCTGGGAACGTTGACGAAAACGGTGCGCGATTCGAATCGGGGCGGTCCTGAAAATACGTCTCACTTTTCTCCGCCGTGGCAGAACGGGTTTGAAGTCTGTTTCTCAACCGAAGCCAAAGTCCCCACCTGGGACCCGATGCTCAAGCCCACCGGTAAAGTATCCAGTCAAGGCTGGGCAGCATTGAATGAGAATGATCAGTCTGCCGCTTATGGCACACATTACTGGAACCAGGAGGGGGAGATCGTCAAAGAGAATCTGCGGGGCGATGATTCGCGGATCATCATGGATCGGGCGGTTCCTTTCATTAGTGATTCGGTAAAGCAGTCGAAACCGTTTTTCTGTGTGATCTGGTTCCACACGCCTCATCTGCCAGTCGTCGCCGGTCCCCGCTATCGCGCGATGTATGACAAGTACGATCTGCATCATGCGAATTATTATGGCTGCATCACCGCGATGGACGAACAGGTGGGTCGTCTGAGATCGAAGTTGAAACAATTGAATGTAACTGAAAACACGCTGATCTGGTTCTGTTCGGACAACGGACCGGAAGGGAATGCGCGTGCCCCCGGCTCTGCGGGGCCGTTTCGCGGTCGCAAACGCGATCTGCTGGAAGGGGGAATTCGCGTGCCGGCACTGGTCGAGTGGCCGGGAAAAGTCCAGCCCGGCTCTGTCACTGATTTCCCGATGGTGACCAGCGATTACCTGCCTACGGTCCTCGCGGCGACCGGTCATCCTCTTCCCGCCGACCGTCCGCTGGACGGAATGAATCTGCTGCCTGTCATCGAAGGTAAACTGAAAGAACGCTCACAACCGATCGGCTTTCAGTTTAAAAAGCAGGCGGTCTGGATGACTCAGCAGTTTAAACTGCTGAAAACGCAGCGTAAAAACAAAAGTCAGTACCAGCTGTTTGACATCATCGCCGATCCGGGTGAGACGACTGACGTCGCTGCAGACCATCCCGAACTGGTCAAGACTTTTCAAACCGAACTGGAACGCTGGATCAATTCCTGTGCGAACAGTAACGCAGGCAAAGATTATCAATAGAAAGAATCAGATGAACTTTTTGAAAATGCTCTGCAGTCTGTGCTGTCTTGCCTGTCTGTTGATTACATCAACTGTAGAAGCGGCGCGGCCCAACATCATTCTGATCATGGTCGATGACATGGGCTTTTCTGACATCGGCTGTTATGGCGGAGAGATTGAAACGCCCCACATCGATGCGCTGGCGGCCGGGGGTGTGCGGTTTTCGCAGTTTTATAATTCGGGTCGCTGCTGTCCTACGCGGGCCACTTTGATGACAGGCCTGCATCCACATCAGACGGGAATTGGCTGGATGACCAACCCGCCCGGCGATCCCCGCGGCTATTCCAAACCTCCCGCATACCAGGGATATCTGAATCGCGAGTGTGTCACGCTGGCGGAAGTTTTAAAGCCAGCCGGTTATGCGACACTGATGACGGGCAAATGGCATCTGGGCTTTAACGCGCAGGATCGCTGGCCGCTGCAGCGCGGCTTCGATAAATATTTCGGCTGCGTCTCGGGGGCAACCCGGTTCTTTCATCCTGTCGCACCGCGGGGCATGACATTCGGAAATGAAGACATTGAGACTCCTGCCAGTACCACCGACCGACCATTCTATACCACAGACGCCTACACCGATTATGCAATTCGTTTTCTCAATGAACATCAACAGGCAAAAGAGACGCAGGACAAACCTTTCTTTCTGTATCTCGCTTACACTGCACCACACTGGCCGCTACAGGCGCATGAAGAGGAGATCCGAAAGTACCGCGGCAAATACAAAATCGGCTGGGACGAACTCCGCGAACAGCGTCTGGCGAAACAGAAAGAGCTGGGACTGCTGCCGGCGAATACGAAACTTTCGCCTCGAGACTCTGAAGTACCTGCCTGGGATACTCTGAGTGAAAAAAAGCAGGACGAAATGGATCTTAAAATGGCCGTCTATGCGGCGATGGTGGATCGCGTGGATCAGAACATCGGTAAACTGGTTAACTCTCTGAAATCGAGCGGACAATACGAAAACACGCTGATCCTGTTTCTGTCGGACAATGGCGGCTGTGCCGAGGGGGGCGTGCTGGGTCGCGGTGAATTTTACGATATCGAAAAACGCAATCTCGATAACAGCAACAGTTACGGCAAAGCGTGGGCGAATGCGTCTAACACGCCGTTCCGCCTGTATAAACATTTCGCGCACGAAGGGGGTACGTCGACACCGTTCTTCATGCACTGGCCGGCTGAAATTAAGCCACAAACAGACTGGTACACGGAACCGGCCCAGCTGATTGATATCATGCCGACACTGATTGATGTGGCGGAAGCAAAGTACCCGGATACTTTCAGCGGGAATACAATCCCGGCGCTGGATGGCATTTCGCTGCGTCCGGCGTTGCAGGGAGAACCGCTTAACCGGACCGAGCCTCTTTTCATTGAACATGAAAGTAATGCGTTTGTAAGAGCGGGCGACTGGAAGCTGGTCGGACGTGGCGTTTCACCGGCGAAAGGTTATCAGTCACAGAAGTGGGAACTGTATGATCTCAAGACGGACCGCACGGAATTGAATGATCTCGCAACACGCAGACGGGCGATCGTAAACGATCTGGCACACAAGTGGGAAGCCTGGGCGAAACGCGTGGGCGTGTATCCCAAGTGATTTTTGCTACTATGAAAAACATGAACGTTGTTTTATGACGGAAGAAATTCGTCCGTTGTTTGCTGTTCTCCGAATTCAATTCTTACTTTGTGATTCTTTGTTGAATTCAAATTCTTCGGCGGGGACGAGGCCATCCTGGTCCTGGATAAAGGCTTTGTTTTTGGTTCTGTCCAGCATGCGTTCGCCATACTGCAGGTTGAATGATTTGATCTGGAACTGATCCGGGTTAATGGGTTGATTCAGTTTTGAATCAAGTAACGTATAAGTGCGCCGTGAGGTCAGTTCACGCTTACCTACTAGTCTGAATTGAAAGTCCTCAAAGATGACTTTCTGAGGCAGGTAGATGCCATTGACGTTTTTATAAGAAAATGTCTGGATACGATCCGGGACAGTCCCGTGTAAACTCTCATATTTCACCGGACTATATCCAAACCGGGAGTCGTAGGTCATTTGTCTGAATTCGGGAAGACCATTTGGTTTCGCGCGATTGTACTCGATCTTGACGATCAACTGTTTCTGCCCGTCTTTCAGTTTTTTTTCCGTGATGGTAACCCGTCTGGAAAACGTCTCCTGTTTTTCTTTTCCCTCTGCGCCACTGAGCACTTTGGCATACATCTCGGGGGTGCGAGCAAAGCTGCCCGAGGCAGTACCCAGCACTTTTTTCCTGGGATCGAAGAACCGACCATCCCGTTCGATTTCAAAATTCCATTTTCGAAACAGAACTCTGCCCCAGCCAACTTGTCTCTGAACAGTCTCAGGAAAACCATAGAGGGAGCCGAAGCGTTTCTCGCTCAACTCCAGGCTCTCTTCCCCTTTGACGACAATCCATTGTGCGTTTAAACTACTTTCGATTTTGGCTGGTATCGGTTGCAGCTGATTGAGTTCATCGGGTTTTTCTATCACATAATTACTTACATGCAGTTTATCCTGTCGTTGATCCAGCCAGAAAGGGTGCAGTCGATACGTGGTCTTCCAACTGGGGGGTTCAAGCCTGCTCCGATGGTATAATGATTCGCTCCTGTATAGATAAGTTCCCTGCCAGGTATGAATGGCATCAAGATTCGTGGTGAGCTGCTTCGACAGGAAAACGAGTGTCTGCTGCGTTTCTTCCGGGTTCAGCTGGCGCTGTTGTTCGGCACCTGGTTCTTCGGCAGGGATGACGGACGGGGAATGCAGACAGAGTAACAACAGTAAGATCGTGAGTGACAGACGACAGGCCATTCTTCACTCCTCGCTATATTTATATAGAAGAAACAAACGGATACATTCGTCGATGCAGTGTAGCAGATCGGAAGCCGTAGTGACAAAACATTTCTACCACGAAAAATAACATGAACGAGCTGAATGTCTGACATTGAGATTCGAAAGGCTGTTCTGATTCAGTGTCTGTCCTGACAGTGTCTGCTCGCTGCGTTAATCTACCCAGTGCAGGACATCACGGATGATCGACCAGCGTGGGGGGTCGGAGTTGATGGTTTCGCCGAGAATCCAGTATTTGTAGAGCGTGTCGAAGACGCCCTCTTTCTTCTTGAGTTCGAGCCAGACTTCCATGAATTCTTCAAACTCAATGTCGTGGGCACCCAGGTAATACATGGGAACGCGAATGTTTTTCTTGAAGGGATTGATGACCGAGAATTTCGGATACAGCAACGTCCAGGCGGCCCCGGTTTCAGCACTTGTCACCAGCAGATCGGCGTGGCCGGCATTGCCTTCGAAAAAATCTTCTTCGGAATTGATGGAAATGAAACTCGCGTTGGGGAAATACTCGTGAGCTTTTTCGTCGTAGAAACTGTTGGCGACGACTGCGATTTTCAGATCAGCGGAATGGCGTAATTTATCGAACTCCAGGAAATCAACTTTACGAAAATCGGGCAGTACGAGTGCCAGCGTCACGTCCATGTAGGAATCGGCGACGGGGAAGGCGGTCGCTCGTTCGATGGTGCCTTCCAGGCCTGACATCGCCAGGTCGAAATGATCCTGTTTCAATTGATCAATCAGTGTCTGGGGTGTGAAGGGGACAAATTCGATATCAACTCCCAGGTCGAGCGCCAGTCGATGTGCCATATCAATATCGAGGCCCACCAGCTGTCCGCGGTCATTGAAGTAGGAAAAGGGAAGCCGCTTGGGATCGAAGCCCAGCCGAATGGTGCCGCGACGACGGATACGATCGATGCGGGTTTCGTTAGACAGAATCGGCTCGGGGTTGGGAGCGGATGTTTTCAGAATGATCTCTTTGGCACCTGGAAAGAGCAACTGGCGATCGGCGATGAGTGCTTTGGATTGATAGACGTCTTTAAACGTGTAGTTGAGTACGGCGTGAATGCCGGCAATCACGACTCCCGCGACACACAACGAGAACAGCGACCAGGAGATGAAACGTCTCCACTGGATTTTAAGAGTACCGGAGAGCGAAGCCGCAGCCAGGATGGCAAACGAAAACAGGTAGACCGAACGCAGTGCATCACCCAGGCGAGTGGTATAGATGCCAACCGCCAGGTAGAGCTGAAAGATGTCATGTGGGATGTGCATCAGATCGAGCAGCCAGGGAATCGTCACGGCTGGTTTCGCGAAGGAACCGGCCATACCCAGCGAGAGAAAGCGGGGGTATTCTTCAGGCAGCATGCTTGAGCCGTAGAACCAGGCAGAGAAAGGAATGAAGATCAACCCGACGATTCGACCAAGGTCGGGGAAAGGAAAGACGAGCGGAATCAGGACATCGGGTGAGCCGCCGGTGTCCTCTTTTTCCAGATGATAACGGTCCAGAATTTCGCGGGCCGCTTCCACAATCAGGGGTATCACGGCAAACGTACTGCCCAGTACGAACGAAGCGATGACGGCAGTCTGTGAGACTTTAAGGGCGTCCCAGTAACGCACGGGGGTGCAGACAGAAATCAGCATCGGCAGAATGCCAATCGCCAGCAGCAGTGTGGCGGCGGAAAAGGTGATCAGGTAAGCCTGCAGCAGACCGAACTTTTCAAAGGGGAGTGTGCCCATTGCGTAAGAAACGATGGCAAAAATGCCGATCGGTGAAATGTGGACAATCATGCGATTGAGCCGCATCAAAGCGTTGACGGCAACGGACAGCGGTTCCAGCAGGCGTTCGCGTTTGGGAATGCCACTGATCGCGATGCCCATACCAATCGAAAATAGCACCACCGCGGGAACGGCATTGTTGGCGAGTGAGAAAAACGGGTTTGAGGGAATGAACAGGTCGTAGAGGCTCTCGCTCTTAGGACCTTCAACAATACTGGTACTGAAGAACGCACCTTTCTGCCAGAAGGGAAACGAGAGCGACATCAGGCAGACACTAAACAGGCCGATACACCAGAGAATCAGCAACAGGACGATGACAGTAAACGCCATGTTGCGTGTCTGTCGAATTGAGATGCGGCCCAGATTTAAAATCAGCGAAAGCGTGATGTAAGGCAGAACCGTCATCTGCAGCAGTCCGATGAAGACATCGCCGACCGCTTTCAGCGGGGAACACAAGTCACCAAAAAACAGACCACACAATACCCCCAGCCCCAGGCTCGTAAGAATCCAGGTGGTTAAGCCGGGCTTAAAATGTGACGGAGTGACTTTTTCCATTCGCCGGATCCTTGAGCACGCAGGTATCAGCGGGTGAAATTGAACCTGTCTGGCAGGAAAACTGATACTTGTCGTGGATAAATTCTTGCCGGAAGTGTAAGGTTCCCTGAAAGATACAGGTCATAACGTAATCTTCACAGTGAGTCCAGACAATCATCGGGTTCCAATGAATCTGGATTCTTAACACAAAACCCTTTCTATCACCAGACTTATCGAATCTGCATGCCTTTTTCTATTACCTATCACGGTCAGCAGTTCCTGTTTGAAACGACGCCCGAGCTGTTTTCCCCCAAAGGCCTGGACCGGGGGACCGAGGCGATGCTCTCCACCGTAACGTTTGCATCAGGCGAGCGGGTGCTGGACCTGGGCTGCGGATGTGGTGTGGTAGGCATTCTGGCAGCGAAGATCGTTGGTGCTGAGAATGTTGTGATGACCGACGTGGATGGCGAAGCAGTTCGCATTTCAAAAACGAATGCGGAACGTAATGCGGCTGCGGGAGTGACTGTTTTACAGAGTGATGGTTTTCGCGATCATCAGGAGACCGACTTCGACTGGATCCTCTCGAACCCGCCTTACCATGAAGATTTTTCCGTCGCCAAGAACTTCATCATGAAGGGTTTCAACCGTCTGAAGATCGGCGGAAAGCTGGTGATGGTGACTCGTCGACGGTTGTGGTATCAGAAGAAACTTACCAGCATTTTCGGTGGGACCGAAGTCCATGAGATCGACGGCTACTTTGTATTTCATGCCGAGAAACGCCGCGACAGCTATGCAGCGCGGAAGCGGCGGAACCGATAACTGAAACCGGCAGCCAGACAAGCCGGGAACATCCAGTGAAAGATATTCCCTGACAACCTTGTCTCACATGTCTGCCATCCAGTCCTGCAGGGCACGTACCTGCGGTGTCGGATCTTCGGCGAGTGCTTCGAGGGCTTTGACGACTGCCAGGCAGCCGGGGATTGTGGTCACGCAGGTGACACCATAGGAAACAGAAGCCGAACGGATTTTACCTTCGTCGGTCCGCGACCCTTTACCGCTGGGCGTGTTGAAGATGAACTGCACTTCCTGGTTGGCCATCATGTCCAGCAGGTTGGGGCGTCCTTCTTTCAGCTTTTTCACAGTGGCTACTTCGAGTCCCGCTTCTTTGAGGACACGTGCGGTACCGGAAGTCGAAACGATTTTGAAACCCAGCTCAATTAATCGTCGAGCCGGCTCGATAATCATGTCTTTATAGACATCGGCCATGCTGATGAAGACGGTGCCTTCGGAAGGCAGGCTGGTACTGGCGGCGAGCTGACTTTTCGCAAATGCCATCGCAAAGCCGTCTGAGATGCCCATGACTTCGCCGGTTGAACGCATTTCGGGGCCGAGGATAATATCAACGCCGAGGAAGCGGGAGAACGGGAACACGCTTTCTTTGACGGACGTATGCTTCGGCACAGGCTCTTTGGTGATGCCCTGTTCGAGCAGCGAGACTCCCGCCATCACTTTGGCTGCGATACGGGGCAGTGAAATTCCGGTCGCTTTGGAAACGAACGGCGAAGTTCGGCTGGCGCGAGGATTCACTTCCAGAATGTAGACCTTGTAATCATCGACCGTCTGTTTGACTGCGAACTGAATATTCATCAACCCTTTGACTTTGAGTTCCCGCGCGAGGGCATGTGTCGCGCGTTTGATTTCATTGATGACCGATTCGGGGAGCGAGTGGGGCGGGAGCACACAGGCCGAGTCACCGGAATGTACGCCGGCCTCTTCGATGTGTTCCATCACGCCGCCGACCAGTGTCGTAATACCGTCCGAGATGGCATCGACGTCAACTTCGATGGCATCTTCCAGGAACCGGTCGACGAGAACCGGATGATCGGGTGAAGCATTGACGGCTTCATTCATGTAACGCACGAGGGATTCTTCATCGTAGCAGATTTCCATAGCGCGTCCGCCGAGCACGTAGCTGGGGCGGACAAGAATCGGATAGCCGATTTTTTTAGCAACGTTACGTGCACTTTCGGTATCCGTGGCGATCCCGTTGGGAGGCTGATGCAGTTCGAGTTTTTCCAGGATTGCCTGAAAGCGCTCGCGGTCTTCGGCGGCGTCGATCATCTCGGGACTCGTACCGATAATGTTGACACCAGCGGCTTCCAGGCCACGTGCCAGATTCAGTGGCGTCTGACCGCCGAACTGCACGATCACGCCATCAGGTTTCATCCGGTCGCAGATATTCAGGACGTCTTCGGTTGTCAGAGGTTCGAAGAACAGGTGATCCGAGGTGTCATAGTCGGTCGAAACGGTTTCGGGATTCGAGTTGACCATGATACTCTCGATGCCCAGTTCCTGCAAAGCGAAGGAAGCCTGGCAGCAGCAGTAATCGAATTCAATACCCTGCCCGATGCGGTTCGGCCCGCCGCCCAGAATCATGATGCGACGTTTGTGGTCGGGATTACCGGGGGTTTCGTCTTCCTGTTCGTAGGTCGAATAGAAGTAAGGTGTAAAGGCTTCGAATTCGGCGGCACAGGTATCGACCTGTTTAAAGGTCGCTTCGATGCCGAGACTTTTGCGATACTGGCGGACATCCATTTCTGTGGAATCGAGCCAGAAAGCGAGCTGTTTATCGGAGTAACCGGCCTGCTTGGCCTGTTTCATGGCAGCGTAGTCCATGTCTTCCAGGCGGGCACGTGCGCGGATCTGGTCTTCCAGTTCGACCAGTTGCCGAATGTGATTAAGGAACCAGGGATCGATATCACTCAGTTCGTGTATCTGTTCGGTCGTCATTCCCAGTTTGAAAGCATAACGGATGTAGAAGATGCGATCTTCGTTGGGAACCGAAAGTTTGGACTGGATCGTATCCTTGGAAGGCTGTTTGGCGGTCCCCCACAGATCCTTGTTTCCGCCTCCCAGTCCGAAGTGACCGATCTCCAGTCCCCGCAGTGCTTTCTGCAGTGATTCTTTGAAGGTACGACCGATGGACATGGTTTCGCCGACCGATTTCATCTGCACGGTGAGGACCGGGTCGGCATCCGGGAATTTTTCGAACGTCCAGCGGGGAATTTTGGTGACGACGTAATCGATGGTGGGTTCAAAACAGGCAAAGGTTTCGCGGGTGATGTCGTTACGGATTTCATCAAGGCGATAGCCGACGGCCAGTTTGGCGGCGATTTTTGCAATGGGGAAGCCGGTCGCTTTGGAAGCCAGGGCACTGGAACGGCTGACACGGGGATTCATTTCGATGATCGTCATGCGGCCCGTATCGGGGTTGACGGCGAACTGAACGTTGGAGCCTCCGGTTTCCACGCCGATCTCTCGCATACAGGCGATGGTAGCATCGCGCATCCGCTGGTATTCTTTATCGGTGAGTGTTTGAGCCGGCGCGACGGTGATCGAGTCGCCGGTGTGCACGCCCATGGGATCGAAGTTTTCGATGGCGCAGATGATGACCACGTTGTCGGCTTGATCTCGCATCACTTCCATCTCGTATTCTTTCCAGCCGAGAATGGATTCTTCCAGCAGAACTTCATTCACTGGAGACAGGGCCAGTCCGCTGCGGACTTTGGCTTCGAACTCTTCCCGGTTGTACGCCACGCCGCCACCGGTTCCCCCCAGGGTATAGCTGGCGCGAATGATGATCGGCAGACCGATATCCTTCATGGCCGCGTTGGCTTCTTCCATGTTGTGCACGACGGAACTGCGGGGGCAGTCGAGACCAATTTTGGTCATCGCTTCTTTGAACTGATCGCGGCTTTCTGCTTTGGCGATGACAGACTCTTTGGCACCGATGAGTTCCACACCCAGTTGATCGAGGATCCCCCGGCGGGCGAGATCCATGGCGGCGTTCAAACCGGTCTGTCCACCGAGCGTCGGCAGCAGGGCATCGGGTTTTTCGATCTCGATGACTTTCTGGATATACTGCCAGGTAATCGGCTCAATGTAAGTGCGATGTGCTGTTTCCGGATCGGTCATGATCGTGGCCGGATTGGAGTTCACCAGCACGACTTCATAACCATCTTCCCGCAGTGCCTTACAGGCCTGGGTTCCGGAATAGTCAAATTCACACGCCTGGCCGATCACAATAGGACCGGAGCCAATGATCAAAATCTTACGAATATCGTCGCGTCTAGGCACTTTCTCGGATCACTTTCACAGCAAATGTACATTGTATTCTGGCTCTGAGACCTTTATCTGCGCAAATCTTCCCAACGTTAACAAGCACAGCAAAATAATCAAGCAAGGCAGACCAGAAAGTCCCAGAACAGGCTTTGAAACGTCATGGTTCGAGAGCCACACGATCACGAACAATCTTTCGCAGTGGCAACTGAGAATTTCCGGGCACAAACCGATTCGCCTGGATACTTTTGTACCGTAAGTATTCGAACCATTGAGGAGTAATGGCGCTGATTCGTTCATTGGAGGAGTAAGGAACGTCCTATTTTTTTATCACACTGCCTGTCAGAACAATGGAAACGGATTGATGGCTTGAATCGATCCTGACGGTCAGATCCCTCTCCGAGGAATGATCCTAAGTGATGATTTAGAAAGTATTTTCAAATCGAGGAGGTTTTCTACTGCTCTCTTCCGTCCATCTGTTCAAGTTAAAACGTTTCCCTCCATAAGGATATAGGGATTTCACGCAGATAAGTCTACAGGCTGAACTGGTCATGCGAAATTGTTGATCTCTGGCACATGTTGACAGAAAAAAACATAAGCTTTTCCAGAATGAAACATCGCTTTGTTTCCTGTGAATCACCAATCCTCTTCCCTGAGTTTGTATATGCAAGCCTTGGGAAAATACAGGAAGCTTAAAATCTTCTGCCTCTTCTGATGTATGAGTCAATGCCATGGAACTCAATCAACAAATTGACATTCTCTGGATTTTAGTCTGCAGTATATTTGTCCTGTTTATGCAGGCGGGATTCTGCTGTCTGGAATCGGGACTTTCGCGTTCCAAAAACAGTATTCACGTCGCCATCAAAAATGTTGTCGACGTAAGTACTGTGGGGATATTGTATTGGATTTTCGGTTTCGGCCTGATGTTTGGAGCGACGACCGGGGGCCTGATCGGCACCACTTATTTTCCCTTTACGAATTCCGGTTCCGATATATTTCTATCCGCGTTTTTCCTGTTTCAACTGATGCTGTGTACGACGGCCGCCACAATCGCATCGGGCGCCTCAGCCGAACGGATGCGTTTTACGGCTTACGTGATTCTTTCGATTGTTCTGGGGGGAATCATTTATCCCGTGTTTGGTCACTGGGCCTGGACCAGCCATTTTGTCGGGAAAGCACCCGGCTGGCTGGAGTCACTGGGTTTCCGGGACTTCAGCGGTTCAACGGTTGTCCATTCTCTGGGAGCATGGGCTGCACTGGCATCGATCGTGATTATCGGGCCCCGAATTGGAAAATTTGATCAACGTACCTCTTCTCGAAAATTGCGAGGTCACAATCTGACCCTGGCGACCATGGGGGTCTTCATCCTCTGGATGGGCTGGTTTGGATTCAACGGCGGCAGTGAATTTGGTTTCACCTCGCATGTCCCACAAATCTTCATTAATACCTTTCTGGCTTCTGCCTGTGGTGCCATCACCATGCTGATCTGGCAGTATTACCTGCGTAAACAGATCGAGATCGAACCTGTTCTGAATGGTCTGCTGGCAGGGCTGGTCGCGAGCAGTGCCAGCTGTGATGTGGTCTCGCCGGCATCTGCAGTGGTGATAGGAATTGTGGCAGCGATCGTCATGCAAGCAGGTGTCCGCGTTCTGGATCACTTCCAGCTTGACGACACGATTGGCGTGATTCCCGTTCATGGCTTTGCCGGAGTCTGGGGGACACTGGCGGTTGCCTTGTTTATTCCAGCGGAATTCCTGGCACACTCCCGCCTGGAACAGTTTCTGGTTCAGTTACTGGGCTGTGCTGTCTGCTTCATCTGGTGCTTTTCTTTCTGCTGGATCACGTTGCGAGTCATCAGTAAATACATTCGACTGCGGGCGACCGAAGACGAAGAAAAGCAGGGACTGAATATGGCGGAACATGGTGCCACTTCAGAAATGTACGAACTGTTGAACCTGATGGAGTTGCATATCAAAGGCAATTCCCATCTGGGCGAAGATCTGGATGAAAACAGCGATGTCGGCCTGATTGCCAGACAATATAATAGAGTAACACAAATAAGGGATCTGGCATTGAATGAATTAAAAGACCGCACGGAAAACCTCGAGCTGACCCGCCGCGAACTGGAAGAAAAAGCCGAGCGATTAAAACAGGCCAATACCGACGCCGAAGCAGCATCGCGGGCCAAAAGTGAATTCCTGGCAAACATGAGCCATGAAATCCGCACGCCGATGACCGCCGTCCTGGGGTATACCGATTTGCTGCTGGAAGAAAGCTGGGGCCGCCCGGGCAGTATCGAATTACTGGACGTGATCAAACGCAACGGGAACTATCTGCTGGAACTGATCAACGATATTCTCGATCTCTCCAAAATTGAATCGGGAAATCTGAGTATCGAAACCATTCCGTTTCCGCTGCTGGAAAAACTGAAAGAAATTCAGGCGCTGATGAAAGTCAGGGCTGAATATCAGAAATTACAGTTCAAACTGTCCTTTAATGGTAATATCCCTGTTGAGATTCAGAGCGATCCAACACGGTTCAAACAGATCCTGATCAACCTGATCGGGAACGCGATCAAATTCACACCAGACGGGGGAAAAGTTTCGGTGGAAACATCGCTTTTGAATTCCAGTTCCAATGAACCACTGCTGGAATTCAAAATCCGTGACACGGGCATCGGCATGACCGCCGGGCAGATCGACATGCTCTATCAGCCGTTCGTCCAGGCAGACTCTTCCACGACGCGTAAGTTTGGTGGAACCGGCCTGGGGCTGGCTATCAGCAAGCGACTGGCTGAGATGCTGGGTGGTGATCTGTATTGCGAAAGCGTGCCCGGTGAAGGGACCGTCTTCACACTGACCATTGGTATTGGCAACCCGGCACCATTGGAATTTCATACAAATCCACAGGTCGACTTCAAACAGATTCCCGTGAACCTGCAGGAGTCGGGAATCACTGAATCGGATTCAGAAATGATCATCAGGGGTAGCTGCTCGGTACTGCTGGCAGAAGATGGTGTAGATAACCAGCGACTGATTTCCACGCTGCTGAAAAAAGAAAAAGCACATGTAGTGCTGGCGGAAAACGGTGACATCGCTGTCAGGCGGGCACTGAATGCCGAGCAACAGGGGAAACCGTTTGATGTCATTCTGATGGATATGTCGATGCCGGTTCTGGATGGATATGGCGCCACCAGAAAACTGCGTGAACTGGGAATTGAGACTCCTATTATAGCATTGACCGCGCATGCCATGACCGGAGATCGACAAAAATGTATTGATGCCGGCTGCACGGATTACACAACCAAACCGGTCAATCGGGAGAAACTCCGTAATATCGTGGTGAAGTATCAATGTCATGCTGAGCCAGAGTTGATCACGGAATGATTCACGCAGCAATGAGTGCGAATTACGACAGTTGATCGCGATTCAGTTCCAGAAACTGGTCGGCCCAGTAGTAACCTTCCAGCAGGCCCGTTGTATCGAGGCCCATCAGATAATAAGCGATGTAAATGGCCTCAATGGTGGCAAGACCGGTTGAAGGATCTGCATACTGTTTTGAGACCCGGGGATATGCTGTTTTCCAGGCCGGCAGGCTGCGAACGGGCAACTCCTGATAATCAGGTTCCATTTTCTCTGCCAGCCGCCAGGTTCCATCAAGAACCAGCAGACCAGAATCGGCATCCGCCGGACTGATTAACGGACCTTCCAGGCCCAGGCGCACATACCCCTGTAGGAAGTCGGCTTCTTTGCGGGGATACTTCCAGAAGACAAACTTCTCATGCGTGCGCAGAGGCTGCACGGTGCATTTGCTTTTGCGTTCTTTGGGGTGTACCACGATCACGGTGGGAGGATGTGAGCCAGACACTGCTTCGGTCTTTTCAGATGAAATGCTTGCTATTCCGCTTCAGCAGAACCTGATTAATAGAAATGGTTTCTGATAGGCGCGGTTCAGGAAGCTTCCTGGGCCTTCTTGATCAGATCTTCCTGGACGGCAATTTCCTGCTCCAGACTTTTGACTTCCTGGGGATCATCCATCTGCTCTTTGGCACCGGTTAAACGCTGGCGCAGTTTCTGGATTTTCTGACGCGCGATGTCGATCTGTTTTTTCTGCTTCTTATTCAGGCTCATTACGGACTGCATTTCCTCATATTCAGGAGACGAACCAACTTTTCGGACGGTTCATTATAGCACAGGAGATGAGAAAATCACAGACTCCCCGCCTGTCAGCGGAGGAAAAACAGGCTCAGGCTGGAGATCAGCATGACCACCAGAAACGTCAAGGCGCCGGCTGAAAACCGCCAGAGCAATAGCTGTTCAACCACGATCAGTGCCAGCACGGTCAACAACAGGTTTTCCGCCAGGCCTGCCTGTGTGGTGCGATCCTCGGGTACTTCCATCTGCTGGCTTTCCGTTCCTTCGGGTCGACGAAAATACTGCGCTGGAATGAGCTGCGGCCCAATATGAGTCAAATTACTTTCCTGCGGAGAAACATTCACCGCGTAGAGCGTATTTTCGGTGGCAGCGGAGCCCCAGTCTAATTCATAGAAACCAGACAGCAGAGTCTGTGAAAAGGTGATCGTGCGGGACTCATTGCTGCTGTCGAGGACACTTCTGAGCGGATACTTTTCCTGGTCCGGGGCAATCATCTGAGGAGTGAGCGTAAGCTGGTTTTCCCGCGTCATGATTTCCAGGGGCTGTCCCACTCGGACAGCGCGGCTGCCCCATTTACCGGTTGCGACATAGAGCACAAGTTCATTCACCATCGGCGGAAAACTGGGCCAGATTGCCCACGTCCCCCAGAGCCGATCGAGGGAAGTCGTAATCAGAACCACTTTTCCCCGCCCGAGTGTCCCCTCGATGATCGCCGGGTCGTTCGTATCATAATTCAATACAGGCCGCGTATTTGTGTCGGGGGGATGTTCTGTCTGAAAGTATTCGTAGATATGAGTCGTTTCCAGCCCGGCATCAGGATTCCCCTTGAAGATTTCAATGACCGGATGCTGATACTGCAGCGGATCAAACTCAAACAGGGTCGTATGCTTGCGGGCATCGCCTCGACGGTCCAGCAGTTTCAGAGCTAACAGCCCCTGCTCTGGTTGAAGGATCGTCTGGTTATAATTCTTGACATTCACCTGCTCGCCCAGACTGACGATCAATCCGCCTCCCCGGCTGACGTAACGTTTTAACAGATCGCGTTCATGATCTGTAAACAGCGCGACATCACAGATCACGACCGCGTCATACAGGCTGAGCTCTGTTGTTGCCAGCTCGCCTTCATTGATCACATGTGGTTTGATAATTCCCTGCCAGGGCTGCTCCTGCAATGAAGGAGACAGCGCCAGTTCCAGAAAATCAGTCGCGCGGCCCATGGCTTCGGTCGAGCGTCTGCCATTGACCAGCAGGACGTTGATCTCCTTTTTAACGGGCATCACTTTCCAGCGATGGTTATCCAGGGGGAGTCGATCGTCGGCGAGTCGAACTTCCAGTCGATGGTCGCCAACCCTGGTAAACTGATGGGTAAACTCTGCCTGTGTGTCAGCATTTGCCGGCAGATCCACCTGCTTCTGATTGACCAGTTGCTGATCCACATACAACTGCAGGTTGACGGCATCCTGGTTTAGAAGACCATAATTATGCAGAGTCACACTCAAGCGAACCGGCTGATTCAGCGTGGCAAATACCGACTTGCTGTTGAAATCGACAATGGCGAGATTCGATTCTTCCGCTACGCCCACGTCTTTGAGAATCAGCGTCGCTTTTTTGGATAACGCCTCCATCAATGACAGGATTCGCGATTTTCCCTGTTCCGCCTGCTGGGGCGCCCAGCTCTCCGCCTGGAAATCACTGATAACGATCACTTCTTTCTGCGCCAGTTCCTGTGCCTGTCCCAGAAATTCCAGAGCCGCCTGCAGCGCCTGGCCGGCGTTACCGAATTCCTGTGTCGGTTGCAGTTTTGAAATTTCTTCAAGAATATAAGCCTGCTGGCGTGAAGGGCGGGTGATCAGTTTCTGCGGCGAAGCGCTGGAAATCTGAATCAGCTGAAATGCATCTCCCTGCCGGGAAGAAGCAACAATCGAACGCGCGATTTCCCGGGCTTCCTCGAACAGCGTCTCTTCATCTCCCTGCCAGCGCATGCTGAAGGAGGTATCGACAACCAGGATCCGATGTACGGGAGCCGCGGTTTCAAAAAAGGCACCTTGCAGCGACCAGTAGGGGCGCGAAAACGCGACCGCCAGCAGCAATAATATCAGACACCGGACCAGCAGAATCAACAGTTGCTCGAACCGCACGCGTCGGGAATATTTTCTGGTTGCTGCCATCAGGAACTTCATGGCCGCCCATTCGGTTTCAATAAACTTTCGCTTGTGCAGCAGATGAATCAGAATGGGAATTCCAGCCGCCAGCAGTCCCATCAGCAGCCAGGGACTGGCAAATCCAAATGCAAACAGAGGCTGAAAGAAAAATACGTTCATGAAATTTCGACTCTATGCGAATTAAAAACCAACCCGGGACTGACGGTGAGAAAGGAAAGTTGACAGCGCCATATCCAGTGACTGATCGGTACGAACCAGCCCGTAGTCCATATTCAGATCGCGACAGCCACGCTGCGCTGCTTTCAGAAATTTTTCAAACTCGGCCTGATAGGCTTTTTTAAGCGACCGTGGTTCCGCCATCTGCTCGGGCAGATTTTCCAGACCGCGGAACAATACCGGCTCCTGGAAAGGGAAGTCCTGTTCTGCGGGGTCAATTACCTGCAGCAGGCTGACATCATGTTTGCGATGTCGAAAATGTTTTAACCCCAGCATGACTGCATCGAGATCATCAAACAGATCGCTGATAATAATGATCAGGCTGCGGCGGTTGATGCGTTCTGCCAGTTCGTGAAAGACTTTACCAAGTCCCGATTCACCCGCGGCTTCCGTGTGTTCCAGAGTATAATATATCTGTTTCAGATGTGTTGGCTGGCTGGCGGGCCTGAGAAAATCCACCACGCGATCATTCACCGTACACAGCCCGGCGGCATCCTGCTGTTTGATAACTACATAAGCCAGGGCGGCGGCTACCAGCCGGGCATATTCCCACTTGGAGAGCGCCGTTCCCTCGGAGCGATACCGCATGGACTCACTGCAGTCGAGCAGCAGATAGCAGGTAAAATTGGTCTCGGCTTCATACTGTTTCAGATAGTAACGATCTGATTTGGCGTACACTTTCCAGTCAACGTAGCGCAGGTCATCGCCGGACGCGTATTCCCGATGCTGGGCGAACTCGGCGGAAAAGCCGTGAAAAGGGCTTTTATGTGCCCCGGCAACATAGCCTTCCACGATCTGTCGCGCCGCCAGATCCAGGTTCTGAACCTTAGCGAGCGTCTGCGGATCTAAATACTTGCGGTAATCGTCCATCAAGTTTTTCCTGAGAGGAGTCAACCGAGATAAGTTGAATCAGTCGATCCACGATTTTATCGGGAGTCATCCCCTCGGCTTCCGCATTGAAATTGGTAATAATGCGATGCCGGAGCACGGGATGCGCGACAGCGCGGATATCATCGGTACTCACATACATCCGACCCTGCAGAATCGCGCGGGCTTTTGCACCCAGTACCAGATTCTGGCTGGCGCGGGGGCCGGCACCCCAGCTGACAAACTCGCGAATAAAGTCGGGAACCTCTTCCGCCTGTGTATCGCTGCCGGGAATGATACGCGTCATGCGGGCAAACTGCATCGCATAACGAATCACATGATCGGCAACGGGAACTTTTCTCACGAGTGACTGAAAGGACAACAGTTCATCCAGTTCCAGTATTTTCTTGACGGCGTATGATTCATCTGACGTGGTCTGTCTGACGATTGCGAACTCTTCTTCTTCGCTGGGATACTGAACTTTGATCTCGAACATGAAACGGTCGAGCTGCGCTTCCGGCAGTGGATATGTCCCTTCCTGCTCAATCGGATTTTGAGTCGCCAGTACAAAAAACGGGACCGGAAGTTTGTGTTTCCGTCCGCCGGCTGTCACCTGGTGTTCCTGCATCGCTTCCAGCAGGGCGGCCTGGGTTTTGGGAGGCGTGCGATTGATTTCATCTGCCAGCACTACATTCGAAAAGATCGGGCCGGGCAGAAATTTGAAATCGCGATTGCCCGTGCTCTTATCTTCCTGAATCACATCGGTACCGGTGATGTCAGCCGGCATCAGATCCGGCGTAAACTGCACGCGATTAAAGGAAAGATTAAGAGTATCCGCCAGCGTATGCACGATGAGCGTTTTCGCAAGTCCCGGAACGCCGACCAGCAGGCTGTGTCCGCCTGCCAGCAGGGAGATCAATAATTCTTCAACCACCTGCTGCTGGCCGATGATCACCCGGTTGACTTCCTGCAGAAGCCGCTGGTATGACTGGTGTAAATTTTCAACGGCTTCCAGATCGGAAGTTTCCATCGTAGGATCGCTGCTCACAATGATGCCAGTTTCTTATTCAGAGAAAAGAATGAAGCCCGCCGGTGTTGATTCTTACTATTGTGACGGGCGCACCGGGGAAGATGCAAGGCTGTTGGCAGGTGTTCTCAGCTGTCCGCGCCTTTTGCTCCCCAGGGAGCAATTTGCGTAAGCCCTTTATTCGCTTTCAGTTCAGCATAGCATTCTGGCATATCAAAAGAGGTCAATACGTTCGGAACGAGCGTGGAAAGAGGCCATTCGTAATGTTCTGTTTCTGCGATATCACTATAAGAAGTGAGAGCATTTTTCAATGTAATCTGTGTTACGTGAGGCGAAAACAGGGCAGCAAACGTCGCCGGCAGAGCACCCCAGCCTCGACCGATCAGATGGATATCGGTATGTCCGTTGGCGGCCATCCAGTCGAGAACCCTGAGCACATCAAATGTCTTCTGACCTGTATAAGGGTCATCCAGCATGACCGCATGAGCCGCGTAAAAATAATCACTGCCATACGGAGTGAAAAAGGAATTCGGATTCGTAGTGTCCGGCATCGATTCCCCGACGCCACGCACATCGCAGGTATACAGAATGCGATCTTTATCCTGGCTGGCAGTTTTTAATAAAGGCTCTTCGCGCAGTTCCGCATCGGAAGAGACATGCGAGATATACAGGGTCGCCTGCTTGCCGGCGTCTTGAGGCGGCCTGGAATAAAGTTTTTCATCGGACACACGGTAGACGATTGCCTGAATGCCTGGTTCTGTTTCCACGGCATAAGCGATCGTATATTTCAGCGGATAATTTTTGCCGCCCCGGTTTCTGAGGATGCGATAATCGGGTGTTCCTTCCAGATGTTTTAAACGTAATGTTTCCGCGACAGCCGACTGCAGGGCAGCGCCGGTCTTTGGCTTTCGCTTCGCGGCCAGTGCTTTTGACTGTTCCGCGGTAAATACATGCAGTGGTTTGGAGCCGATGTCTGCGACGGATCCTTTAGGGGTACACCACAGAGTTTCATCTTTTTCAATGACCAGTTTGGGTTCCCGGGATTCACTGGAAACGCCGGTGGCCTGGTTAAACCATTCATACATGGCTTCACGATTTTCCTGCGAATAACCGTGATAGGTGGGACCGACAAAGTGAGAAACATTTTCTTCGCGGCCCAGCAGTTTGTAGAGTCGCTTCAGTCGCAGATAGGCTTCCCGCGCACCCCGCACATCAAAATAATCACGTTCTTTACTGAGGATTCGCACCGGATTCGGTGCCTGTGCTGCGAGGAAGTCGGCGTGATCCAGTTCCAGCGCCAGAACTTTGGGCGGACACTGTTCGGTATCGGCGGGAAGTTCGTTCTCCATGTTGCGACGGAAGGTAGTAACGAAACAACTGGGAGCGGCCATCGTCCAGCGTGGCTCCACACCACACAGCCAGGTGGTCATGGTACCGCCTCCCGAATTCCCGGTGACACCCACCTGCTTGGGATCGACTTCTTTCCGGGTCAGCAGATAATCGAGGGCGCGAATTCCGTCCCAGGCGCGCCACATTGACAGGTTCTCACCAACCAGAAACTGCTGATTCCCGCCATGCAGATGCTCGCGGACACCGACTCCCACTGTCGATTTGAGATCATCACCGCTGTATTGCACGCGTTCTCCCTGGCCGATGGGATCGTAGATTAAAACCACGTAACCTTTGCGGGCGAGTCCTTGTGAAAATGCCTGATAAGCGGTCTCTGCTTTTCCGTTATGCGAATGCCCGCAGGTTCCCACGACGCCGGGCACGGGGCCGGTGATCCCTTTGGGAACGTACAGATTCGCAGTCACCAGAAAACCGGGACGGCTTTCAAAGATGACATTTTCGATCGTATAAGTATCGCGATCAGTTGTTCGGGTGACACGCGCGTTGAGTGGAGTCCGTTCGGGCTCAGGGCCAAAGGCTTCTCGAATCCGTTTTTGCACGGAGGCGACATATTCTTCCGCGTCTGCTTTTGTTTTCAGAGCATCCAGACGCTGGATCGTTTTGACTTCCTGTTCCCGGACACGCTCGACAAAGTATTCCTGCACCATCCGCGGGAAGCGGTTTAATGTTTCTACCTTCTGATCTGCAGGAGCAGCCACCAGTTCCTGAAGTACCAGATGGTCTAACAGACTCAGGCCGGCCAGGGTTATCCCCCCTGACTGGAGAAAAGATCGTCGTGTGAGAGATGCGAACTGGTCGATCGACTGATTTGAGCCCGACATGCAGTATAATCCTGATGAATTGATAATTTATGATGACATCGAAATGAAGGAGCACGCGTGTTGACAGTCAGTGAAAGGACTGAACACTCAGACAAAGCACCTGAATTTCATAAATGATTGCTACCAGCAGTGATTGTTATCAAATTTTTGTTTTCTTTACAATTGGCATCTCTATAATGGAACTTAGTCCGACAATTGTACAGAAGTATTTTCTCTGTTTTTACATAATTCCAGATCCCCCCGAAACCAGTTAGACTGTCAGTTGAAATCAATGTGGGAATCCTGTATTTCTGAATGTTGATACTCCGACTGTGCTCCGTTGTATCAGCCCCAATGCCCTTCAGAAAATGGATCTTTAATGGAAGTCAGCTCCCAGCAAGAAACCGCCAGCCTGGTCAAGACACTGCATGACAACATCTCCAGCGTCCTCATCGGCAAACCGGATGTGGTACAACTGGCGATTGTCACTCTGCTGTCCGAAGGTCATGTGCTCATCGAAGATGCACCCGGCGTCGGTAAAACTTCACTCGCGAAAGCGATTGCCAAGAGCCTCGACTGTAACTACACACGAGTGCAGTTCACCCCGGATATGTTGCCCTCTGATATTCTGGGATCGAACGTCTTTCTGCCGAGCCTGGGCGAATTTGAATTCCGCAGAGGCCCGATCTTCTCCAATGTATTGCTGGCAGATGAAATTAACCGCACACCTCCCCGCACACAAAGTGCGTTGCTGGAAGCGATGAATGAAGGCCAGGTCAGTGTGGAAGGCCAGACAATTACCCTGCAGCCCCCCTTCTTCGTACTGGCAACACAAAACCCTTACGAGTTCGAAGGCACCTATCCCCTGCCGGAAAACCAGCTCGACCGTTTTATGATGTGTATTGATATCGGCTACCCGGAACGATCCATCGAGCGTGAAGTACTGATTCAGCATCGTTCTGGCGAGCCTGTGGAAACGCTGCAGTCGGTGCTCTCGGTAAAGCAACTGCGAGAGATGCAACAGGCGGTTCGCAATGTCCGGGTCGACGATTCCCTGACCGATTATATATTGGAAATCGTGGATGTGACCCGCAATCACCCCGAGTTAACACTGGGTGTGAGTACCCGCGGTGCGATTACGTTTTCGCATGCGGTTCAGGGAAAAGCGTTTACCGAAGGGCGAGATTATGTCATCCCCGATGACATCAAACAGTTGGCAGTACCGGTGTTAGCACATCGCGTCATCACCCGGTCTCTGGTGCGTGAGAGCCAGCGAAACCGCGCTACGGAGATCATTCGCCAGATTCTCCAGCAGATCCCGGTTCCTGCATAAATCGGGTTATCCGGTCTCAGACAATGCCGCGGTGATGTGCTGAATTTCTATTCTTCTGTTAATATTAAATAGTCGACTGGACGGGTATCGGATAAGATAATGCTACCCACCGCTGGATCTGCTGAACGACGCAGACTGAATTATACAACGGGCATTGAGTTCACTGTCCGACTCTGGAGGAATTTAAAAATGGATTTGCATAAAAACATGAAATGGTGGATTGTCCTGCTGTTGACCATCTTATTCTTCGTTTCCAACTGGAAACCAGAAAACGTATCTGCCAGTGAAGATGCGAAAACAAAAGCAACCGAAACCGAAAAGACGAAAAACGAAGCCATGTTTACGAACCGTCTTTCCAAAGAGACCAGCCCCTATCTGCTGTTACATCAGCACAACCCTGTCGACTGGTATCCCTGGGGTCCGGAAGCATTCGAAAAAGCAAAGCAGGAAAACAAAATCATTTTTCTGTCTGTCGGCTACAGCAGCTGCTACTGGTGCCACGTGATGGAGCGGCTGGTTTTCGAGAATCCTGACATCGCAAAGTACATGAACGAGAACTTTGTGAATATCAAAGTTGATCGCGAAGAACGGCCGGACATCGATGATATTTATATGACCTCGCTCAGCGTCTACTTTCATCTGATCGGTGCTCCCGATAATGGCGGCTGGCCCCTTTCGATGTTTTTAACACCCGATCGTGAGCCTTTCGCTGGTGGCACCTATTTCCCCCCCACCGACCAGGGAGGGCAGATGAGCTTTCCCCGCGTTTTACAGAAAGTGAATGAACTGTGGAGCGGTGATAAAGCGAAGGTACAACAAAGTGCCACCATCATTGCCAAAGAAGTTGCCCGGCTGCAGAAAGAAGAAGCGGCGACCGAAGCAATTCCCCTCGAAGACAAACTGGTCAAAGCCGGCGTGCGTTCCATCAATGCCAGCTTTGACGCGGAATATGGTGGAATCGACTTTTCGGAAGTCAGTCCGAATGGGCCAAAGTTCCCCACCTCTTCCAAGCTCGTATTACTGCAGTACGATATTGAATCGCCGGTTGCCGAAAGTACGTCGGCGGAATCGGCAAAGGTGCTGTACCAGACACTCGACGCGATGGCCAATGGTGGTATCTATGATCATCTGGGGGGCGGCTTTCACCGTTACAGTACCGACCGTTACTGGCATGTCCCCCACTTTGAAAAGATGCTCTACGACAACGGTCAACTGGCGTTACTTTACTCTCAGGCGTATGAGCAGACAGGCAACATTCAATATAAACAGGTCGCCGAAGGCATCATTGATTTTGTATTGCGCGAACTGACTGATCCCCGCGGAGGCTTCTATTCCGCCCTGGACGCGGAAACCGATGGCGTGGAAGGCGAACATTACGCCTGGTCACAGGAAGAACTGAAACAGATCCTGGGTGAAGGCTATCCCCTGTTCGCGGAATTTTATGGTTTAAACGATCCGGTTCGCTTCGAACACGGCTACGTACTGCATCGTGTGACTACGCTCAAAGCACTCGCTGAAAAGCAGAAGACAACTCCCGCAGCATTGGAGTCACAACTGGCGACGATGCGCGACAAACTGCACACCGTCCGCAACCAGCGTCAGCCACTGCTGAAAGATGACAAGATTCTGACCAGCTGGAACGGTCTGATGATCACCGGCATGGCCACCGCAGGCCGGATCCTGAAACGTCCGGAATATACGGCAGCCGCCGAGAAAGCGGCTCAGTTCATTCTAGATCAGATGCGCGACGATCAGGGGCACCTGTATCGCAGCTATCGGGCCGATCAGGCGCGGTTGAATGCCTACCTGGATGATTATGCCTTCCTCGTGCAGGGACTGCTCGCGCTCTATGAAGCAACCGGCAAACAGCAATGGCTGGAGCAGGCACAGGCATTGACCGACCTGCAGATCAAACTGTTCTGGGACCAGAAAGAACATGGATTCTTCTTCACCACGCATGATCACGAACAGCTGATTGCCCGTACCAAAAATGCCTACGATGCTGCGATTCCCTCCGGCAACAGCATCAGTACGCGGAACCTGATTGAGTTAACCCGACTGACAGGCGATCCCCGATATCGCGAGCATGCCGATCAGACGCTGCAGCTGTTCGGGCGGGTAATCAAGCGCTATCCCAATCGCTGTGCCCAGCTGGTACAGGCAGTGGGAGAGTTCCTGGAAACGCCCGCTGATCAGAAACAATCATCGTTGATGATCTCCCCAGCAGAAGCCGGTTTTGCACAAGGATCGCTGGAACAGTTCACAGAAAACGCAGCACAGCTGGCCAGCGTCACACCGGGACTGGAACTGCTGGCATTTGCCGGACTGGGACAGGTGACTCCAAAGAAAAATCTGGTTGCAGCAAAAGCTTATCTCTCTGTCGATAAACTGCCCGCGGGCAAAACCTGTCAGGTCGCGATTGTGCTCACCATCGAAGAAGGCTGGCACATCAATGCGAATCCTGCCAGCCCCGATTTCATGGTACCCACCACGTTTACTGTGAAATCGAATCAGCAGGTCAAACTGTCTCAAATCAAATATCCGGCAGGCCATGCATTTACCGTCGAAGGCTTCGATGAACCACTGCAGGTTTACGAGAAACAGGCAGTCATCCGTGGCACTCTGACAATTCCCGCTGCCGCCGCCGGCAAAGCAGAGCAGCTGGAACTGAATGTCAAGTACCAGGCCTGCAATGATAAAACCTGCATTCGCCCGACGACCGTCAGTCTGAAAGGCAAATTTCAGGTCGCCGGACCTGGAGAGCCAGTCAAACAGGTAAATCAGAAATGGTTTCAGACGGATGGTCAAAACTGAGCTCTTCTGCTTACAGGCAGGTCTGTGCGCACACAGGAACCTGCCGAGGGAAATATTCTTTTAAAGGTTCATGATGAACGACAAGCACTATGCAGAACATCCTCTCGTAAAAACGAAAATTATAGCCACGGTCGGGCCCGCTTCCGATTCGCGGGAGATGTTGCAGAATCTGATTATTGCAGGCGTAGATCTGTTTCGCCTGAACTTTGCACACGGCAAACATGAAGCGCTGGCAGAGATTGTCAAAAACATTCATGAGATCTCGACGGAAATGGAAAAACCGATTGGGATTCTCGGTGATCTCTCCGGTCCCAAGATCCGCCTGGGTGTGCTGCCAGGGAATGAAATCACGTGTCGAAAGAACATGCGGTTCCGCTTCATTCAGGGAGAGGAATCCGATAACCCCCAGGAATTAACGTGCACTTACGAATCGCTGATCGGCGACCTGCGCGTGGGTGATCCCGTCTTGCTGGCCGATGGCATGGTCGCGATGCGCGTGGTAGAAAAATCACCCGATGATGCATTCGTGGAGTGTGTCGTGGAACGGGAAGGCATCATCCGCAGCAAACAGGGAGTCAATCTGCCCGGCGTGCAGTTGAGCACCCCCTGCCTCACAGAGAAGGATCTGAACGATCTGGCCTGGGCTGTCTCACACGGACTGGATTATATCGGACTCAGTTTTGTGCGTTCTGCCCACGATATCACCCGGCTGAAGGAAGAAATTGAAAAGCTGAATCCTGAAGTCGCCCCGCATATTGTCGCCAAGATTGAAAAGATCGAAGCGGTCAGTGATATCGAACAGATTCTCAAGCTGACGGATGCCGTCATGGTGGCCCGCGGTGACCTGGGAGTCGAAGTCGATATCGAACGCGTGCCCGTGATCCAGAAACGGATTATTCATCTCTGCAATCAATACCGCATCCCGGTGATCACAGCCACACAGATGCTCGACAGCATGCAGTTCAACACCTTCCCCACCCGGGCGGAAGCCAGCGATGTTGCCAATGCCGTGCTGGACGGCAGCGATGCCGTCATGCTTTCGGGCGAAACGGCAGTCGGTGTGAGCCCCCTGGCTGCAGTCGAGATGATGAGCCGCATCGTCCGCGAGGCGGCCCGCATTCTGTCTTCCAATCTGCATTCCGATGAAATCACCAGTAACCGCCGACTGTATGCCCGCGAAGTGACAGAAGCCGTCACGATGGGCGCCGGGATTACTGCAGAAAAACTGGATGCGGATCTGATGGTGACCTGTACCCATGAAGGCAAAACCGCAATGGCTTTATCCAAACAGAGGCGAACCGTGCCGACCGTGGCATTGACCGATCGACCTGAAACCGCGCGGCGGATGACGCTGTACTGGGGTGTGACTTCGCTGTTGACCGATGTCGTCGATAAATCCCCTTCCAAAATTTTAAAATTCATCGACAACTACGGCAAAAAGCATGGATTCCTGTCAACGGGAAGTCAGATTGTCCTGATCTCCGGAACCGACTGGACCTCGCAGGGTCATGACATGCTGCTGGTCCATGAAGTGAAATAATTTTTATCCGTTCAACCCTTGAGGTAAGCATGATCATTACACGCAGCCTGCTCGCGTTTCTACTCTGTTTCAGTTTCGTCTCGCAGCAGGCTTTCTCCGACGACTGGCCTCAATGGGGAGGACCAGAACACGATCTGGTCTGGCGGGAAACCGGTATCGTCAAAACCCTGCCCACGACCGGAGTTCTTCCCCGTGTCTGGTCGACTCCCATCGGTGAAGGTTACGCAGGACCGGCTGTTGCAGAAGTGAATTCGCGCTGGTGCGTATTCGTAACCGATCGCGTTTTTAAACAGCGCGTCAGCTTCGAACGCGTTTTATGTCTCGACGCGGACACGGGAAAAATCATCTGGAAATATGAGTACCCGGTCGAGTACTCGGTCAGTTATCCGGCTGGCCCGCGTTCGACGCCTGTGATTAATGACGGTCGCGTCTATACCGTTGGTGCGCAGGGCCATCTGCTCTGCCTGGATGCGAAAAATGGAACCGTGCTCTGGGAAAAGAATTTTGTCACGGAATTTGGAACGCAGCTTCCCACCTGGGGGATGGTCGCTTCACCCCTGGTGGAGGGAGAGCAACTCATCACGCTGGTGGGAGGACAGCAGAACTCGCTGGTGGTCAGTTTTGACAAGCAGACTGGAAAAGAGCTGTGGCGTTCGCTGGAAGATGCCGCCGTCGGTTATGCACCGCCCGTCATCTTTGAATTTGGCGGTCGGCGGGAACTGATCGTCTGGCATCCAACGGCGGTCTCGGCACTCGACCCGGAGAACGGAAAACTGATCTGGGAAGTCCCCTATGGCGTTCGTTATGGCCTGACGATTGCCACGCCTCGCAAAGCGGGAAACCGGCTGTTTGTCGCCAGCTTTTATAACGGCCCGCGAATGATTGAAGTCTCGCCGGACGGCAGCCAGGCAAAAATCGTCTGGGCAGGCACCAGTGACAGCGAAATCAATACCGACGGGCTGCATCCGATTATGATGACGCCTGTTTTTGATGGAAAGAACATTTACGGCGTCGACAGTTACGGGCAATTGAGAGGCCTGGATGCGAGTAATGGTAAACGACTGTGGGAAACCGAACAGGCGACAGGCAAAGGCCGCTGGTGGAACGCGTTTATCATTCCCCACGAAGACCGCTACTTTCTGCACAACGAACAGGGAGATCTGATCATCGCGAACCTGACACCAGCGGGCTACGAAGAACTGAGCCGCGCCAAACTGATCGAACCGACGAGGCCTGTCCAGCGGCGAATGACAATCTGGTCGCATCCTGCCTTTGCCATGAAAAGTGTGTTTGCCCGCAACGACAAAGAAATCATCCGCGTCGATCTGTCAGCGGAATAAAAATCAATATTG
The DNA here is from genome assembly GCA_002706765.1 of Gimesia sp. Taxonomy (GTDB): domain Bacteria; phylum Planctomycetota; class Planctomycetia; order Planctomycetales; family Planctomycetaceae; genus Gimesia. The sequence goes on along the minus strand of PAJV01000013.1, from coordinate 230,247 downwards.
CTGAACTTTTATCATGAAGATTGTGAATCGGAAAACTTTTTTCGAGTCCTCCGGCTGGAGGGGAATCAGGCTGGAATTGGCGGGTGGTTATTATATGATGAAGAGACGAGTTCCCGGCCCGCGGTCGTGATGATGAACGCGGGTACTACACCCTACTAAAAGAGCCACAATTATGTCGTCGGATCATTTTGCACCGCCTCAGGATCCAACCCAGGAAGTTCAGATTCCCCTGAAACCGCTGAAAGCACTGCTGGTCAAGCTGTTCGTGCGGATGGGTATGTTTGAGGTCGAAGCGGAAATTGCGGCCGACCGGTTAATCGAAGCCGACCTCCGCGGCATTCACTCGCACGGCAGTCGCACCGCGGAACGTTATCTCGATTCAATGGACATGGGGGACATCGATCCCCGGGCACAGATTCTGACCCTCAAAGAAACACCCGCCATCGCAGTATTGGACGGCAGCAAGTCGATGGGACACGTCGCGGCGACCCGCGCCATGGAACTGGCGATCAAAAAAGCGGGGGAAGTTGGAACGGGAACGGTTGTGGTTCGCAACAGCCATCATTTTGGCGCTGCCGCCGTGTATGTGCTGATGGCGGTTCGTGCCGGCATGATCGGATACTGCACCACCAACACAGGCAGAGCGACGGTCGCCGCCCACGGCAGCACCCAGGGTGCCACCGCAAATAATGCCATCGCCTGGGGTGTGCCGACCCGTGAAGGGGCGCCCTTTGTCCTGGATATGGCGTGCGCAAAAACATCATGGGGTAAACTGGAAACGCAGGCCATGTATGGGCTGCCTGTCCCGTCCGGTTATGCACTGGACAGCGAAGGCAAAGAGACCACTGATTCCACCGCAGTCAAAACATTGCTGCCCGCTGCCGGCCCGCGGGGTTATGGTCTGGCAATGGTCAGTTCAATTCTGACCGGTGCCCTGGCCGGGGGAAAACTGCCGATCAATAAAACCAGACCGCCGGAAATCGAAGGCTCGGAACATTTCTTTTACGTGATCGACCTGAAACAGTTTGTCGAAGAAGAACACTTTCATGATGAACTGGATTCGGCAATCAAAGCCATCCACCAGTTGAGTACGGTCAGCGAAAATGAACCCGTCCGCTTGCCAGGAGAATTCGAGTGGGAACAGACACAGCGTGCTTTAAGTGAAGGGTTGCTCGTGCACCGTGATCATGCAAACCAGTTGAAAGCGCTGGCGGCTCGAGTTCATTTTGACGTTCCCTGGTAAATCGACGCCTGATATTTTTCCAGACTATTTTTGAGGTTGAATCGGATGTCTGCTTCACGACAATTTTTATTACTTCTGGCTGTCTCTGCCTGCTGTCTGCTTACCAGTGAATCGTCACTCAGAGCGGGGAAATACAATCCCGTACTGGACGTGGGAGATCAGGCACCGACCTGGGACAAACTGCCGGCAACGGATGGCAAATCGTACTCAAGTGATTCGTTTCAGGACAAACCGGTCCTGGTGATCGCGTTTACCTGTAACAGCTGCCCGTATGCGGTGGATTATGAAGGCCGGTTGAACCAGCTGGCGAAAAAATATTCTGCCAAAGATTCACCCGTGGCGGTGATCGCCGTAAATGTCAATCTGGTGCCCGCAGACAGCCTGGAAAAAATGAAAGAACGGGCGACAGAAAAGCAGTTCGTGTTTCCGTATCTGTTCGATGAAAGCCAGAAAATCGGGCAGAAGTTCGGTGCTACTCGGACTCCCGAATTTTTTGTGTTAAATAAGGAACGCAAAATTGTGTACATGGGCGCCATGGACGACTCGACCGATGCCAGCAAAGTCAGTCAGAACTACGTGAGTGAGGCAATCGAAGCAATCTTAAACGGGAAGCAGCCGGAAACGACGGAAACCATTGCGATCGGCTGTAATGTTCGCTACAAACGCATTCGTAGAAAAAACTGATTACCTGCTCTCTCCCTCCGGCACGACGGTCTCCCATGACGAAATTCAATCAGATACATATTCAGGACTGCATCACAGGCATGCAGGAACTGGAAGCGGAGTCCATTGATCTGGCATTTGCCGATCCTCCCTTCAATATCGGTTACGAATACGATCAGTACGAAGATCGGCTGGAGAGTGAACAGTACCTGGACTGGTGCCAGCTCTGGCTGAAAGAGGTCGAGCGGCTGTTAAAACCGGATGGCACTTTCTGGCTGGCGATTGGAGATGAATATGCTGCAGAGTTGAAAGTCATGATGCAGCGCGAGCTGGGCCTGACCTGTCGCAGCTGGGTCATCTGGTATTATACTTTTGGTGTGAACTGCAAAAATAAATTCAGCCGTTCACACGCTCACCTGTTTTACATGGTGAAAGATCCAAAGCAGTTTACTTTCAATGCAGATGATCCGGCCATCCGTGTTCCCTCGGCCCGACAACTGGTCTACGGCGATAAACGCGCGAACCCGAAAGGACGTCTGCCCGATGATACCTGGATCTTAAGGCCACAGGACATCCCCGAGAGTTTCCAGTCGGAGGAAGATACGTGGTACTTCCCCCGGATCAATGGGACGTTTAAAGAGCGACAGGGCTGGCATGGCTGCCAGATGCCCGAACAGCTGCTCGGTCGCATCATCCGCGCCTGTTCTCATCCCGAGGAAGTCGTTCTGGATCCTTTTTCGGGAAGTGGAACCACCCTGGCAGTTGCGAAAAAACTGGAGCGACAGTTTGTGGGCTTCGAACTCTCCCAGGAATATGGAGCACGCGCGCAACAGCGACTGGCTGATATCAAACCCGGCCAGCCACTGGACGGCGCAGAAAATCCCCTGGTCAGCGCACCTTCGACCAGAAACGGAAAGCGACTCGCTGACCGCCACGAGAAATCGACGGATTCCCCACAGATCCCGTCCCGCAAATAAAAGACTGCCTGCCGGGATCGGAATCAAAGCCGAGAGCCACTCCTGCAGTGACGCTTCTTCACTGAGGACCCTTGGTACCTGCGACTACTGGCACCTTGCCCCTGCGCTGCCTCCACTTCTCTGACCGCAGTCTGTCCAGCGGCACGAAAGATGCGTTTTTCTGTCATTCCCTGGAAATGATCCGTTTTCGTATTCTAAATCCCTAAATTGTTGCCTTAAAACCACATTGGTTCACAGGCAGTGTTGCCAAAATTCCACAGGGCCCGGTTTTCGGAGGCAGCAATCCGCAAGTAGGATAAAAAGGATCGAAACAGTACTGCCATTCAGTTAAACTAGACAGATACAATCTTTCTTTTTTATTGTCAGGATTATAACAGTCATCGTGGCGAACTTTATCACCTCACTGAAGAATCGAATTCGCGGTTTCCTGCTGACAGGCGAAAATGAAGTTCCGTCTCTCTGGTGGGACATGGTCTACCAGGTCCAGAGCCTGCGAGACGAATACCATTCGCAGACCGATTCCCAGCTGTTTGATGAATGGCATTCCCTGCGATACCGGGTTCAGAGCGGAGAGTCGCTGACGAATCTCATGCCGGAAGCGTTTGCCATCGTCAGCGAACAGATGCAGAGGCATCTGGGCCTGACCCCTTACCCGGTACAATACCTGGGTGCCTTCGCGATACATGAAGGTGCAATCGCCGAGATGCAGACGGGAGAAGGTAAAACACTGACAGCAGCTCTGGCACTCTGCCTGAATGCACTCCCTGAAGCGGGTATCCATATTGCGACGGCCAACGATTATCTGGCAGAACGCGATGCAGCCTGGTTGAGCCCCGTGTATCACTCGCTGGGGATGACCGTGGGAGTGGTCATTTCAGACTCTTCCACTTATGAACGGCGGGATGCTTATGATTGTGATATCACATATGGCACCGCGCGGGAATTTGGTTTTGATTATCTGCGAGACCTGCTGAGTATCCCGGGCCAGAAAACGTCGATTAACACGCGCCGCCAGCAGTTATTCGGTCGACGCAGCGACAAAACAGCAAAGCTGCTGGTCAATCCCCGCGCTCCCTATATGGTTATCATTGACGAAGCGGACAGTATTCTGATCGATGAAGCGCGCACGCCCCTGATTATCGGTCAGCAGGACAGTCGTGAAGAACGTCAGCTGAAAAGCGTCTGCCGCTGGGGTGCTTTGCATGTTTCGCGGTTATTGAAAAACGAACATTATATCGACCATGGACCGCAAAAGGGCATGGAGTTGACAGAAGCAGGCCGCCGCCTCGTACGCGAAATGCTGCTGGAAGAAGATGCCCCGTCGGCTTTAGATACGGGAACGGCCTACCTGGCTTCCGAACGGGCACTTCGCGTGCAGAACTACTTTCACAAAGGACGCGAATATGTCGTCCGGGACGGGAAGGTAGCAATCGTCGATGAATTCACGGGGCGCATCGCAGAAGGTCGCATGTGGCAGAACGGGATCCATCAGGCAATTGAAGCCAAAGAAGACGTGGAGATTACCACCCCCACCAAAGTCGGTGCCCAGACGACGGTGCAGGAACTGTTTGCCCGCTATCCCCGGATGTCCGGCATGACAGGTACCGCAAAATCGGCCGCCAGTGAACTGAAAAAAGTCTACTCGACTCCCGTCATTCATATTCCCACAAATCAGCCCAGCCGACGAGAAATATATCCGGAAGAGATCTTTCTGACAGCCGCAGAAAAATGGAATGCGATCGTACAGGAAACGGCAGAAATGCATCGCCAGGGCAGACCCGTTCTGATTGGAACGCGATCAGTAAACCTGTCGAATGAGCTCTCTGCTCTGCTGTTGCAGGCCGGACTGGAGCATGAAGTGCTGCATGCCTTAAATCATGAAAATGAAGCTGCCATCATCAAAGAGGCAGGCCAGCCAGGCCGCATTACCGTTGCCACGAACATGGCGGGGCGCGGGACTGACATCCTGCTGGGTGAAGGTGTAGCGGAACGGGGCGGACTGCACGTCATCTGTTCTGAACTCCATGAATCCGCGCGGATTGACCGGCAATTAACGGGCCGGACTGCACGCCAGGGAGATCCGGGCAGTGCGCGGATTTTTCTATCTATGGAAGATGAAATCCTGGTAAACAGTCTGGGGCCGGAAGCGGTCGCAGAGCTGGCGATCAAATTCAAGGACGGCAGCCAGGATCAGAAATCTATCCTGCGTGCATTTTACCAGGCACAACGGCGTATTGAAAAACGCCATGAACGGCAACGCATTGATCTGGTTAAACGCATCCAGGAACGCCGTGAGATGCTGCACAAAATGGGTCAGCATGCGAGCCTGGATGCACTTTGATCGGAAAGTTCACTCTGTGGAATAAGTGGTTGTCCTGATTTTCATTCCTTTGGGGAACCGTGCGCCGGCAAACTGCAGATGTTTCACAAATGGCTGAATCAACATTGCTGGCAGGAAGAGCAAATCTCCAATTAACGCCGTCGTCAGCAAGGCCAGCATCATCCAGGCAAAACGTTGTGTTGGAATGAAATCACTGAAGGCAAAGACCAGTAATCCCAGCCCACAGATAAAGGTGGTGTGAATCATCGCACGACCGCAATGCTTCATGGCTGAGCGAACTGCCTGTTCGCTGCTCTGGTTCATTCCCTTTTCACGACGGAACCATGCGAGAAAATGCAGCGTGTCATCAATGGCAATGCCCAGCGCGACACTGGCTGTCATCACAGCACCAATATCGAGAGGAATATCCAGCCAGCCCATGATTCCGAACACAACCACAATCGGGAAAATGTTCGGCAGCATGCTGAGCAAACCGGTCACGATGCTGCGCTGCACGAGAATAATCATCAGCGCCACCAGCACGAAGGCGGTCAGAAAGCTCCAGGTCAGATCCTGTAGAATCAACTGTTGTACGGTATGAATGAGCGGCATAATCCCGGTGTAGTACGCGGTCAAATGGACGTCCTGTTCTTCATATTTCTGCAAGGCCGGCTGCAAGGTTGACTTGAGCTTTGCCAGGGCGGCACCGTAATCAACTTTCCCCAGCGCGGGAACACGGGCACTGATCCGCCATGATTCATTGCCGCCATTATCAGACAGATACACGGAATTGATCACCGCTTCGCGATTTTCCTGTAACTTTTTATTCGTGACCACTTTTCGGAAGATGGATTCAAATCCATTATGCTCCACCGGATTAGGTCCAAAGGTCGCTGCCGACATGGTACCGGTGTAGCCATCAATCTGACCGATGGTCTGTTCGATCTCATCGATAATCCGTAATCGCTGCAGAAAAGTTTTTTTACAGTCCTCATCGAATTCAATAATCACTTCGACCGGAATCAGTGGTCCCATGCGATCTTCGTTAAACTTGTAGTCGTTGAGCACCTGGCTTCCGGGTGGAAACAGGGAAGGCACATCGACTGACGAGCGAATCGAAAGCAGACCATATGCTGAGAATGCCATCAGCAGCAGCAGTGAAAGAAATATCGGAGCCGAATAGCGTTCCAGCTGGCGAGGTACTTTTTCCAGTTTCGCGGAGATACGCGGGAAATAACCTGTCAAATGGACGGATTTTCCTTCGCGGTTCATTTTCAATATCTGTTGTGGAGGCCAGAGCTGCATGGCACCGGGCAGTAACAGCAGCAGCACTCCCAATGTGATGAGTAATCCGACGGAAGCGATCAGACCAAACAGTGCAACCGGGCTGATCTGGCTGACCATCAGCGAACCCAGGCCAATCGCCGTTGTTACAGCTGCCAGCAGACAGGGATACCAGCCTTTAGCAAAGCCGTTGCGGACTGCAGCTTCGGCATCCGCTTTTGTCTGTGTACGCTCAGAGACTAATTCGTCGTAATAATAATTGACCAGATGCACGCCGGCTGAAATAGTCAGTACGAAAATCAGCGTGGGTGTGATAATCAGCACGGCATCCAGTGAATATCCCAGGTAATAAACCATCGCCAGCACCAGTCCCTGACCGAAGAGCCCGGCCAGCAGAATCGTACCTGTCAGCATCCATGAGCGAATACAAAACCAGCAGAGGAGTGTTGCCACGACTGCAGAGATGGCACCAAACAGGTTGATGCTATGGATACTTGCCTGATCGATGGCGACACCGTCGACGGGAGGGCCGGTAATGTGAAAGTCTTCACGGGGGATCTGGCAGACTTCCTCCGCCACATCCAGCACATGGTTTATGGACTGTGTTCTCAGTTCATTTCCGCGATAAGTTAAAATAATGACAGCGCAACTGTCTTCGAGATTTTTTCCGACCAGCACACCCTTCAACCGTTCCAGCGCTTCTTCGCGCGGCAGTTTGAGAGGCGGGGAAGTCAGTGCATCCAGGGTCCCGGCACCACTGACGATCCGGTCAAACAGTGTTTCATGTGTTTCGCCGAAATCGGTTTTGCGCGGTGCGTTGATCTGCTTTTCAAATTCGATCAATCGCGGATCATCGACGGTACAACCCGGCCAGCTGATGAGAATCAGATCGTTACTCTCAAAATCTTTGGAGAACTGATCGTAATTCTTCCGGGACTGCATGAAGTCGGGCGCCCACTTTTCGGGGGCGATACTCATGCTTTCCACACTTTTGTGGGCACCATAAATCAGAAATGGCGTGATGAGAACGAGTAAGATAACCGTTACGAGGTAACGACGAATATAATGCGGTTTTGAAGCTGTCATGGCGAACATCTTTGTGTAAGGGGCAAAACACAATCACAGGTACATCAAGGCAATCCCAGCCCATCCGTACACAGCAAGCCTAGCTCACGTCCTGGCACCCGTCATAAAAAATGACAACTTTTTTGCAGACTTCGTCGTCCACAAAACCCCTACAACACACACAAAGAAATGATTCTGATTTACATACCGTCTATCGATTGCGTCTCACATCCAGATAAACGGCCATCAGAATCACTGCCCCTTTTACTATGTATTGCAGCGAGTAATGAATGCCAGCCTGATTTAGACCTTTATCAAGTATACCGATGATGACAGCACCAATCAAGGTGCCAAATATGGTTCCCCGCCCCCCGGTAAAGCTGGTGCCGCCGACAACTACGGCAGCGATAGCAGTTAGCTCGAACATTTCGCCTGATCCAGGTTCCGCCGAGTACAGTTGGGAAGTGTGAATCATGCCTGCCACCCCCGCCAGAACCGAGCAGATCAGGTAAACCATTACCTCCACACGAATTACAGGAATGCCTGTATACAGGGCTGCTTCGCGATTGCCTCCCAGCGCATAGACATGCTGTCCAAAGCGGGTCCGATGCAGAAGCAGCGCCATCAGTACAAACAGAGTAAGCATGATAACCACGGGGACAGGTACTACGCCAAAAAGTCGCCCATTGCCCACCGCCAGCAAAATGGTCTGCTGATCGCCAATCGGTATCGGTAATCCGTTGTTAAAGCGGAGAGCACAGCCGCGCGCAATCAGCATGGATGCCAGGGTGATAATAAAGGGAGGCATTGCCGTTTTGGAAGCGGCGATCCCATGAAAGGTTCCAAACACCGCAGCTGCTCCCAGGCCTGCCAGTATCGAGAGCAGGAGATAGAATACATTTTGCGTATCACCGGAAATGGCTGAGAGGCAGTACACTGTTGTGGTTCCGACCAGAGCCACGATCGCACCGACGGACAGATCAATGCCGCCAATCAGGATGACCAGGGTCATGCCCAGTGCGAGGATCGTATTGACGGAGATCTGTTGCGTCAGGTCCAGCATGTTTTCCGGAGTTAAAAATGTGGGAACCCAGATGCGGAACAACAGCAGCAGAATAATGATCGCTGCCAGCAGGGGTATCATTTGTCTGACTACTTTCACGCTTCTTCTCCTGTCAGCTTCTGCATGATCTGGGCTGCCGTGATCTGTTCAGCCGGATAAACGCCCGTCAGTCGTCCTGCCTGAAACGTGCCCACCTGGTGCGAAATATTCAGGACTTCATCCAGGTCAGAGGAAATCAGAATCAACGCCATGCCCTGTCTGACCAGTTTACCAATCAGGCGATACAGGTCTTCGCGTGCGCCGACATCAATGCCGCGCGTGGGTTCGTCCAGGATTAAGATTTTGGGCGGCTCTTCCATCCAGCGACCGACGAGTACTTTCTGCTGATTGCCGCCGGACAGGTCGCGCATGGGCTGTTCCGGATCGGACAGACGCACATCGAAGCCCTTGATGGTACGTGCTACAATTTCGTTTCTGCCCCGATCATCAAAGCGTAATCCATGGATCCATTTCTTCAACCAGGGGAGTGTAATATTAAACGCCACGGACTGTTCGGTGATCAAGCCCTGATGTTTACGATCTTCGGGAACCAGCACCAGCCCCTGTCTTAATGCATCACGGGGGCCGTTGATCGACACGATTTTCCCATCGATGGAAATCGTGCCTGCATGAATGCGATCCACGCCGAACAGGGCGCGAGCCAGTTCCGTACGACCTGCTCCTACGAGTCCGGACAGCCCCAGCACCTCCCCGTAGCGTACTTCGAACGAAACATCGTGCACACAGGCAGAACTGAGCCCGGTGACTTTCAATGCGATTTCGCCTGGCTTATACGGAGGGCGGGGAAAATGCTCTTTGATGTCGCGGCCCACCATCCACTCGATGAGGGTCGCCGGTTTGATCTCTCCGGTTCTTGCTGTCCCGACGGTCTTGCCATCCCGCAGTACCGTAATTCGATCTGAGAGACGCGTGATCTCTTCCATGCGATGCGAAATATAAATGATGCCGACCCCCTGCGCTTTCAGTTGTCGCAGGGTAGTGAAGAGTGCTTCGACTTCCGATTCCGACAGCGACGATGTCGGCTCATCCAGAATTAAAACCCGCGCCTCCTGAGAGAGTGCACGGGCGATTTCCACCAGTTGCTGGTGTGCCGTGCTGAGCTGAGAGACGACTGCCGTGACATCCCTGATTTCCGTGAGCCCCAGTCGCGACAGTAACGCTTCGACCTGACGATTCATTTCCCCCCTCTGCAGTAATCCAAATCGCACTGGTTCGCGACCGAGAAATATATTTTCGGCGACCGTGAGATTGGGGGCCAGCGAAAGTTCCTGATGAATCAGGCGGATCTTGAGTTGATCAGCGTCACTGACCTGGCGGAGTTCCACCCGTTTTTCACCCGACCAGATTTCGCCGGCGTCGGGCTGGTAGATCCCGCCCAGAATTTTAATCAGCGTACTTTTGCCGGCACCGTTTTCTCCCAGCAGGGTATGAATTTCGCCGGCTTCCACAGCAAAGCTGACATTGTCCAGGGCCGTTACGTTTCCAAAACGTCTGGTAATCCCCTCAAGGCGAAGCAGCGGCGCGGCATGGACAACTGACATGATTTAATTCGACTCCAGATACTGCTCCGCATTTTCGGCAGTAATCAGTTCCACGCGCACTTTCACATCTTTGTCAACCGGTTCACCCCGGAGGTGTGCCAGCATTTTTTCCGCAGCGATCTGGCCGATCTCCCGGGGAAACTGCGCCGACGTCGAATGCAGTTTACCCGCCTGGATTGCCTTGATTCCGGCCTGCGAACCATCCACCGTGACGATGGTCACCTGGTCCAGTTTATTGGCTGAGTCGAGCGCAGAAATGACGCCGAGCGCATTGGGGTCATTGATCGCGAAGACCGAATTCAGATCGGGATAGCGACCGATCAGATCGCGCATCACGGGTCGTGCCCCCTCGGTTGTGCCTTGGGCTTCCTGGACATCCAGAATTTTCATCTCCGGATGTTTTTCCAGTTCCGTTTTGAAACCTGCAACCCGATCAATACAGGCTTTATTGACCGACAGATGCAGGATAACCAGCCTGGCCTGGGGGTTCACTTTGGCAAGTGCCTGGGCCGCCAGTTCTCCGGCACGAACATTATCAGAGGCCACCGTGCAGACAATCAGTTCTTCATCTGCTTTTTTCACCGGCGCATCGACGATGATGACAGGAACTTTTTTTCGACTGGCTTCAAGCAATGATCCTTTGAGCCCTTCCCAGTTGACCGGATTCACAAAAATACCGGCCACGCCCTGGAGAATCAGATCGGACAGATCGTTCTTCTGTTTGAGGGAATTGAACTGCGCATCCAGGATCACCAGGCGATCGCCATTGGCTTCGAGCTCGTTTTTCAATCCTGCACCGAGATCGACAAAGAAGGGATTGTTCATCGTCTGAAAAGAGGCGCCGAATAACCTGCCTGTCGTTTCTGCAGATGCTGGCTGGGATGAATCAGAATCGGGACTCTCGCTGCATCCAGAACTAACCGGTGTCAGCAGAATAAGCGGGATCAGAAACCGTAGCGCACTGTTCATAACCGACCTTCGTTTCCGTGGAAGATTGAAATTTCCCCATCAAACGATCACTTCTCATCTTCTTATAACTAACAAATTCCGTCAGCGATGAAAAGCGCAGGGCAGCAAAACAGGCAATACACTCATGCAGAGAATACACGGCAGACGATCAGGCAGCGCGTTTGAGCGTCTCCAGAGCAGTTTTGATTGCAGAAGACTGAAACTCCGGCAGGATGCGTTGAATCTCAGCGAGAATCAGAGGAGAAGGCTGCTCCGTCATCTCGGAGAGTCTCTCGAAGGCTTCCAGAATGAACTGTTCGCTGAAACTGACTTTTTCGGCGACCATGATTTTGGGATGGCATGTCGAGAGATGCTTTTCGCCGTCGACATGTAGTTCTTCATAAAGCTTTTCTCCCGGTCTGAGACCGGTAAATTCGATTTCGATATCTTCGCCCAGTTTGAGTCCGGAGAGGTGGACCAGGTCGGCTGCGAGGTCGGTAATCCGGACCGGCTCGCCCATGTCGAGGACAAAGATTTCACCGCCCCGCCCCATGGCGCCTGCCTGGATCACCAGTTGGGAGGCTTCGGGAATGGTCATGAAGAAACGCTGCATGCGTTCGTCGGTGACGGTAATCGGGCCGCCATTCTGAATCTGCTGAGTAAAGATCGGCACCACACTTCCGGCAGAGCCCAGCACGTTTCCAAAGCGGACTGTAACGAAATGACATTTCGAACGCGCGGCCAGCGATTGCACATACAGTTCGGCAATGCGTTTGTTGGCCCCCATGACGTTCGTGGGATTCACTGCTTTATCAGAGGAGATCATCACAAAAGAACCAACTTCGAATTCCTCAGCCAGATCTGCCAGACGTTTGGTTGCGAGGGCAATATTTTTCACAGCCTCGCCCGGGTTGCTTTCCATCAGCGGTACATGTTTGTAGGCAGCGGCATGGAACAGAATATCGGGTTGATATTCCTGCATGACAGCACGAATGCGTTTGGAATCATTGATGTCCGCGATCACCACATCAAACCGGCCGGCATATCCCAGTTTGTTCAGCTCGCGTTCCAGATAAAACTGACTGTTCTCGGAACGGTCAACCAGAATCAGTTTACTGGGTGAAAACAGCAGGAGTTGACGACAGATTTCCGAGCCGATACTTCCTGCACTGCCTGTGACCATGAGCACGCGATCGTCCATCCAGTTGCGGATGCCGGGCATATCGAGCTCCACCGGTTCGCGCCCCAGCAGGTCTTCAATACAGACGGGTCGCGGTTTCATTTCCACTTTGCCCGAGAGCAGTTGCTGATAACTGGGAAGAACCTGTACGCGAATCTCAGCAGAGTTTCCAGCCTCAACCAGTTGTCGGATCGTTTTGCCCGGAAACTCATCTGCTGGCAACAGGATATCTGAAACTTCGTATCTTTCCGCCAGATCACACATTTCATGGAGTGAACCGAGAACTGGGATATTATTAATTCGCGTTCCAATACGACTGGGGTGATCATCCAGGAAACCGACAACCCGCAGACAGGAGTTTTTATTACGCTCAATGATGCGGAGTAACGCGGCACCGGATTCGTTGGCGCCGATAATGAAAGTCGGTTTACAGTTTTCCTGCTGTCGCAGAATCCGGCCACTGTCCTGCACCATGCGAATCACCGCGCAGAAGCCACAGACTACGAGAATGGTGGAACCCCAGTCGATCAGAAATACGGAACGGGGCAGCATAAACTGGGGAAAGAACAGATAGTCAACGATGACCAGGGCTGCTGAGCTGATGGTCGCCGCTTGTGCCAGATTAAAACCATCCCGCGTAGTAATATACCGACTGCGAATTTTATAAACGCCTGTGCTCCAGAAAGTAAATGTTTTCAACCCGACTGCCCAGAGAACCGTCGAACGAAACATGCGAAATCCCTGATCCCCCAGCACACCATCTGTATTGAGCGAGCCTTCGAAGCGCAGCCAGAAAGCAAGGTAGTAAATCGCGCAAAAAATAGGCAAAAATACGACCATCCAAAAGAGCTGGCGACGCGTGACGGAATAATTCCGCAGCCATTTCGATTTCGATATGGAGTTCAACATTAATCCCCAGAGGATTCCTTTCTGACTGCGGTTCAACGCGGCCAGAAACAATATACATAAACACACAGTCTGAAATGATTTGCTCAGTTAAGGAGCGGGGTCATAACAATTTTGGCTATTTTTCGTCAACATCAAAATTCTTAAGAACAAAGCAGTTAACAGCTTGTCTACTATTACTGTCAAGGAGCCTTAACTGCAGGCTGAGATGAAACCTCTGGCTCAAGTCGCTTTTCCCCAAACAGTTGATTATGATAGTTGGGAATCAAGCCATTTTCCGTCTGGAATACGGCATCCATAGTCCTCTGTTCGGCTGGTAATACCGTCCCCTGCGTGCTCTGGGGTACAACTGTAGCGAAACTGTAACCACTTTACTGATAAGGTGTAACGTGATATTCGTTCTCGATAACTACGATTCATTTACCTATAATCTGGTACAACGCTTCGGTGAAATTGATCCCAGCCTGAAGATGGAGGTGGCCCGGAACGATCAGACCACGATCGCCGACATCGAAACCGCTGCGCCAGAGAAAATCATCATCTCCCCGGGCCCGTGTACGCCGGGCGAAGCCGGACTTTCCAAAGAGATCATCGCGCATTTTGCGGGTAAAATTCCGATTCTCGGTGTTTGCCTGGGGCATCAGTGTATTGCGGAAGTCTTCGGAGCCCAGGTAGTGCGTGCCCCGCGTCTGATGCATGGCAAAGTCTCGCTGGTACACCACAACGGGACGGGCGTTTTTCAGAATCTCCCTTCTCCCTTCCAGGCGACCCGTTACCACAGCCTGATTGTTCCGGAGGAATCCTGTCCGGACGAACTGGAAATCTGTGCCTGGGTTGAAGAAGAAGGCCATCCCAAAGAAATCATGGGGCTGAAACATCGGGATTTTTCGATTCACGGCGTTCAGTTCCATCCTGAAAGTTTTCTGACGCTGGAAGGCCTGACGTTACTGAAGAACTTCCTGCAACTTCCGGCAGAACACTCAGCACTACTTAAACCATGAGAGGGAACAGCGCGCATGCTGTCAGCTCAAGAAGCATTTCAACTGATCCTGAAAACTGTGAAACCAGCCCCTCCCGTGCAGCGTTCGCTTTTCGATGCCTGGCATTGCGTCCTGGCTGAAGGCACGGTCAGCGATTTGAATATCCCCCCGTTTGATAAAGCGTTGATGGATGGTTTTGCCGTTAAGAGTAGCGATTTTCGGGATGGGAAAGCCACGCTGCAGATCCAGGAAACCATTTATGCCGGCTCCGTGCCCACGATCGCGCTGCAGTCAGGTCAGACTTCACAGATCATGACAGGCGCGCCTCTGCCTGAGGGAGCGGATGCCGTCGTGCAGATCGAACACTGCCAGATTGATGAAGCAGCCCGCTCGGTGAAAATCGATACGGGGCCGATGTCTCCGGGTAAGAACATGCTTCCCCAATCATCGGTGCTTGAAGCGGGTGCGCCAGTTCTCGCCGCTGGCACCTTTCTGAGACCTCAGGAAATTGGAGCCCTGGCAGAGACCGGCAGCCCGACGGTGATGGTCAGACCTGCTCCCACAGTCGCGATTCTGGCGACGGGAGACGAACTGGTGGCTCCTGAAGAGAGCCCGCAAGCGGGACAGATCCGCAACTCCAATGAGGTCATGCTGCACACACAGATCCAGCAGGCGGATGCTCTGCCGCGGCCCCTGGGTATCGCCCGAGATGAACGGGACCATCTGCGTTCCAAAATTCAGGAAGGCTTAAATAGTGATTTCCTGCTGCTGTCCGGCGGCGTTTCTGCGGGAGAACGGGACCTGGTGCCTGACGAACTGGAACAGTCGGGAGTCAGACAGGTATTTCATAAAGTCAATCTGAAGCCGGGGAAACCCCTCTGGTTCGGGGTGCTGGAACGGGCGGACGGGAATCCCTGCTATATCTTTGGATTGCCCGGAAACCCAGTCAGCAGCATGGTTTGCTTCGAATTATTCGTCCGAACGGCGATCCGCCAGTTTATGGGATTTCCCTCACCCAAACCTCAAATCCTGCCGGCGCGGCTCTGTAACGATTTTCATTCCAGCGGAAACCGGCCCACTTATCAGCCGGCGCAAGTGAAATGGGAAGCGGGTGAAGCCATTGTTTCTCCTTTGAAGACAATGGGTTCTGCCGATCTGCATTCCACCGTCCAGGCCAATGCGGTGGCCTTGTTCGCGACGGGCAATCAACATTATCAGGCGGGTTTTAAGGTTGACGTCTTTTTATGGTAGCAGCAGCACTTTCCGTCCTGATTGATCTACTCTTAAATCGCAGATTTCATTAAAAATCACGCCAATCAGACCAAAAAGGTGGGCAATCCCTGTCATTGTCCCCCATCAGGATCAAGAAAATAACGTAGTATGTCACGTAGGACGAATTAAAAAACCGGACCGGTTTCGAGGAAACAGGACGTTTCCCTGGCCGACAGGAGATCATCATCCTCCGTGGGCAGTCACCGAATTCCAAGGATGGAAATCATGAGCTTAACGACATCGACCTTCGATCAAACTTCCTCTGATGAACCAGTGCTGGAACCACATCCTGTGTCTGAGCAACTCCCCTCACAATCGAAACAGCCGAACAACCAGCCTCTGGGTGAGGACGTTCAAAATATCATCAATACGGCTCGAACCTCTCCCGCGCCGGCGCGGGGTGCCTTTTTTGTTTCACTGCTGACCGCCGTGCTGATGTGGGCCAGTTTCACACCGGTAGATATTGGTCCGCTGGGCTGGGTCTGCCTGATCCCGCTGTTACTGCTGGTGCGGATTCCGCGCAGAACGCGATTGATGTATACGGCCATTTATTCCGGCGGTCTGCTGTTTACCGTCGCCGCCTTTCAATGGATGCGACTGGGACACCCGACCATGTACGTCGCCTGGATCGCATTGGCGATTTATGTGGCGTGTTACTTCCCTGTATTTGTTTTACTGTCACGCATAGCCGTGCATCAGTTTCGAGTTCCCCTGCCTGTGGCCGCGCCGGTGGTGTGGGTCGGCCTGGAATACATCCGCGCCTATCTGCTGACCGGCTTCTCCTGGTACTACATCGGCCATACCCAGTACCGCTGGATTGAGCTGATACAGATCAGCGATCTTACCGGTGCTTACGGTGTCAGTTTTATCGTGGTCATGATGGCAGCCTGCTTTGCCTGCCTGTTACCGAATTCACTGTTGATTCGCCTGAAACTGTTTCCGATGAAACTGACAGCCGACGATCAGAAACTGAATGAGATCGGCGGAAAGCAGATCCTACAGACTGCCGTTTGCCTGAGTCTGTTTTTTGCGGTCCTCGGTTATGGTTATGTCCGTCGTTCGCAGGCAGAATTTCAGGATGGCCCGCGCACTGCTTTGATTCAGGGGAATTTTACTTCTTCAGTGAAACATAACCCGAATGAATGGCGATCGATCTACCTGAAACATCTGGAGCTGATGGGCGCCGCCGTGCGGGATCAGCCTGACCTGATTGTCTGGCCGGAAACTATGTTCCGCTGGCCGTTACTGGAAAGCAACGGGAAGACGGCTGAAGAACTCGGTGAGGTCGCCCCGGAAGTTCCGCTCGAGAAATGGAAAGATCCTTCCGTTCGCAAGGTTCTGACGAATATGAGCCAGGAAGCCAACGCGGCGCTGGTGATGGGGCTGGATGTGATTGCCGCCGGTGATGAAAAAATAGAGCAATACAATTCCGCCGTGTTTGTCCGCCCCGATTATGGTGTGCATGGTCGTTACGATAAAATTCATCGCGTGCCGTTTGGCGAATACATGCCTTTAAAAGACAGCCTGCCTTTCCTGCAGATTTTCTCACCCTATGGTGCCTCCTTTGGAATTGAGCCGGGCAAACATGCTGCCAACTTCGAATACAAAAACTGGAACTTCGCACCGTTGATCTGTTTTGAAGATACGGTGCCGCACCTGGTTCGCTCGATGCTGAAACCGGCGGCAACTCCGAATGCCACAACCAAACCTGTTGACTGCCTGGTCAATCTCACCAACGATGGCTGGTTCCACGGTTCGAGTGAACTGGACCAGCACCTGATTACTTCTGCGTTCCGTTGTGTTGAAAACAGGACTCCCATGGTCAGAGCCGTCAACACGGGAGTCTCCGCGATCATTGATGGTGACGGCATGGTTATCGAGCCGGACTTGTTTCTCGACTGGGACAACCAGAGACGGAGCACAATGGTGAACCCGAAAACCGGACGCTGGAACAAATCGTTGAACGCCGTGATTGTCGACTCGGTTCCCCTGGATAACCGCAGCAGCCTCTACACAAGATTTGGAGACTGGTTTGCAGGCGGCTGTTGTTTCTGTGTGCTGTTTCTGTTCTTTATGAGCGTGCTCACCTGGAAACGAACAGCTGCTGAAGTAAAATCGTAAGCCTGAAACGCGAGGCACCCACCGGGCTGAACTGATCGTCCGTTTCCGGTGACTTCGCTGACCGCCTGAGATCCACGAGGCGATGCAGACAAATCCGGGTGTTTCTGGCCCGATTGAACCGATCCGCATGGTTCTGACTGGTTTTTACCGGTTTTTGGAAAAATAGGGTGAAAAACGATAGATAAGCGCCCTACCCTGCCCGCTAAAATAAAAGTCGGGGCGCGCCCGTCAAAGCGTGTGCCTACTCGAATTTGAATATACACCCTCATTTCAAGCGGACGAAGATTGTTAAATCAAAATGGCACGCGACAGCTGGTACATTAAGCGTTCAACGGCAACCGAAGGTCCCATTTCATTTGAAGAATTATTTGCCATGGCGCAACAGGGCGAATTGACTCCTCAAATGGAAATCCGCAGCGGTGAAACCGGAAACTGGTTTCCTGCCGAGGACATGGGTGGTCTGTTCGATTCCTCCTCGAGTGGTGAGCTGCCTTCACTGGACGATTTTTCCATTGTGGACTCCTCATTTGGCGTCGAACCGGAACCCGATGTTCCCAACCTGGATGGCTTTTCGATTGTCGAAGAGGAAGACAAACTCTCAAGCGAACTGGAATCGCAGCTCCCGCGGTTTGCCACACTGGAAGCCGTACGGAGCAAGCACCAGAAGATCCAGTGGTACTGTCGCGTTCTGAATCATGAGCTGGGGCCCATGTCAGCCGATGATCTGATGCACATGCTGTTCGACGGCGAGCTGGCACCGAACGATGAAGTGAAATCTTCTGCCGAACCGGAGTGGGTGCCCGCGCGAACGGTGGTGTTCCTGAGTTCGTCCGGCAGTGACCTGGATGTCATCGACACGGAAGAGGATTCCGTCGAAGAGCTGGTCCCGGCTTCAGGCGACACCGTTTCCGAGCAGTCGGCGGCAACAGAAGAAAAAACAGAAGAAAAAGTTGTTGAACCAGAAAAAACGACAGAGCCTCCGCCACCACCGATTCTGAAAGTCCGTTCCAAACAGAAGTGGTACTGCAAGCTCGGAGGCATGGGCTACGGCCCGATTGAAGCACACAAGATCAAAATGTGGGCTGAACAGGACCGAGTCGAACCGACCGACCTGTTAAAGCTGGGCCGCAAAGGGGAATGGTTTGAAGCCTGGCAGATTGAAGCCTTACAGCTGAAAAAACCGGCTCCGAAAAAAACGGAAACAGCAGCAGAAACGACATCTGCCGGGACAGAGGCGAAACCAGCGGCGACTCCGGCAGCCGGCGTCTCGCCCGCCGCGACAGCGTCGGTGTCAATGCCGCCGAGTTCTTCAGCTCCGGTTGCCGCTGCAGTTCCGCCCGCGGCACGACCGAAACCGAAAATTCAAGTACAGCGTTCCAATCCCCTCGAAGCGCTGGGTCCGTTGATGGATCCCAAAATTTTAGGTGGAGTGGCCGGAGTCATTGCCATTGTGGCGATTTTCTTTTTTGTCCCCCTGGGCGATTTGTTTTCCCCCAGTGGTGAAGACGAATTTGCCAAGTTTCAGGCCTTCTACCAGGAATACAAGGCATTACAGTCGAAGCAGGCAGGTCCCGCGGAATATACCAGCCTGAAAAACAAGGCGGATACCGAACTGGGGCCGGTCATCAAAGAACTGGAAAGCACTGCCGGTTCAGACTACCCTGCCTTACAGCAACTGCTCTGGGCGGGCCGCGATTATCTTCCCAAGATGCTGGAGAATCCGGGAACGGAGCCCACACGCGACCAGGAAAAATTTGAAAAGTGTCTGCAGGAAGCCGAACGACTCATCAATCAGAAGTAGATGGGACATCTGCTGTGCGCGCCTGACCAGACTGAGTGTCTCTCTCGAGAACCTGCCGTGAGTACTTTTCTCCACTTCAGAAAATGAACATAGAAGTGTCTACTCTCGAAGCAATCCTGTCATCAAAAAACAGGGAGACACTATGTGTATTGAAAAGCCATTGAATTTATCCAAGTGAACAGTAATTGCACTGGCTGCTATATTTATCTGTATCTCCTACTGGAGAATCGACGTTTTATCGAAAGCAAAGCTGAAGAACGTTTTGAAAATGAGACAAAATCGACAGAAGCCCTGATAAATAAACAATCCTAATTATCAGATTCTTGCCTGTCTTAAGAATTGCTAATATAAACACCCCATGTGGGGTCAGCAATTTTCGAAATTGGCTGCTGTTCACAGGTCTTTGCGGATGCTAAGATTGATGGTTGAGCGACAGTCCAACTGATACCTTCCTGGATCCCCCCCAATTTTTTTACCAGCTTTCCTACCGGGTCTTGTTCGCTCACAAAGCCCGACAATTTCCTGCTATTTATCCTGCAAACTGGAGAGAGCCTGTCATGAATGCTCAGATTTCGTCTCGTCATCATCGGGGTTTTACCCTGATCGAACTGCTGGTGGTGATTGCCATTATCGCGATTTTAATTGCCCTGTTATTGCCTGCGGTCCAGCAGGCCCGTGAAGCCGCCCGCCGCAGCGCGTGTAAGAACAACCTGAAACAACTCGGGCTGGCAATGCACAACTATCATGAAACCCATGGTCTTTTCCCTCGTGCGAACTTCGAAAAACAGAACGACGCGACCTACGGGTATGGAAACTATTCGTACTTCTCGTTCTCAGCCCAGGCCATGCTGCTGCCGTTCATGGATCAGGCTAACGTTTACAACCAGTTCAACTTCTCACTGGGACCCAACCAGGCCCCCAACGATGCTGCCAAACGCGCCGTCATTCCGGCCTTTCTGTGTCCCTCGGACCCGCGTGGTATCCAGAATGGGGGCGGTTATGGCTCCGGTCCGGGAAACAGCTATGCGGTCAGTGCGGGCCCTTCGATCTTCTGGTTTGGTTTTGCTCCCTCAACCAACACCACCCCACAGAACATGCAACACCAGGTCGGGATGTTCAACTATCGCAAAGCGATCCGCATCCGTGATCTGACCGACGGCAGTTCCAATATCATCGCCGCCAGTGAACTGATGATGGGCGACGGTAATAACGATGCCTCCCTTATCGGGGATGGCGATACCATCCGCGGTGGTGCGAGAGGAAGCACAGCAAGTTCATTCCCTAACTATAACGATGTGAAAAACTGGGGTGCCTCCTGCCTGGCGAAAAAGAATTCGCCGCCGGCTTCTCCTGCGCCCCGGGGTGACACCGGTTCCAACTGGGTTTACGGTAACGGCGGTCTGACCGTGTTCAATACACTGCTCAACCCGAACTCCGAGTATCCTAACTGTGTGACCTGTTCCAGTTGTGGTACGAACGATGCCCCTGGACTGTTTCCTGCCCGCAGTCGTCACGCCGGTGGTGTGCATATTCTGATGGGCGATGGCGCCACGCGATTTATCAGTGACAACATTGACAATACCACCTGGCAGAACCTGGGCGGCATTCAGGACGGAAACGTTCTGGGTGAATTCTAAACTGAGTCCAGTTTTACTCAAGCGTCTCCCGGGTCATTGGGAGCGAGTCTAATAGATTGGGACACGCTCTGGTGAAATGCGACGTGTTCCAGACCGTTCTATCAGATGTTAAAAGATTTTTGAGATATGAGCAGCATGGGAGTTTCGACTCTCATGCTGTTTTTCCACAGGTGGCGGATACCTCCCCTATTTATTTGAAAGCAAGCTATATGAAATCACTCTTTGCGCTCCTGACTGGTCTGGCGTTGATTTTACCTGTAATGACTGGCTGTTCCGGCGAAGCAGAACCTGAAGTTCCAACTTCCGCGGCTATCATCTCTTCCTTCAAATCGAATCTGCAGGTTGTCGTTGATACCGGCGAGGGGGGCAGCGGGCTGGATGTACTGCGCTCGGACTTTGAAGAACTGCAGAAACAGGCGCCCGAAAAAGCCGCTGCCGTTGAGAAAGACTATAATGCACTGATGAAAGCCGGTAAGCCGGAAGACCGGAAAACGCTGGCCGCCAAAATCATCGCAGATTTAGAATAACGCATCTGCGAATCGTCAACCCTCACGGGGGGACGCTGCCGGTTTGTTCTTCCACCAGATCATCAGCCGCGGAGATAATTTGTCGCCTTCAAGAACACCTTCCACCTGAATAAACCGGTCCTCCTTGATGCGATAAATGAACGACTGCGGCGCCGGTGATTTTTTGCCTTTATTCGGGCCTTTCAGAACTTCAAGATCGTAATAGATAAAGAGGTTGGCGTCGCTCATGCGCTGCAGGCGATACTTTGCCTGATGCTGGTGAACGCGACGGCCCAGCCTGTCGTAGACAGTCACTTTTGAGAGATCGCGGGTGAGTTCTTGTTCGATGCGCAGCGGAGAGCCTTTTGCATCCTGATCGTTGCGGACCCAGATACCGGCTACTGCTTCATAGTCTTCCTCGGGTGCCGGTTCTGCTGCGGTACTCACAACGGCCCACAGCAGCAGCGCTGCCATCGCTGTTACAGACTTCATCTGAAACCTCCCTGTTTTGAATCGGAGACCTGATTTCTGAGTGTCAGCTGAGTCGTTCGAAATGCAGAGGGTGATCGGATTCCGGATCTGCCACCCGCATCGAGATTTTCCCGTCGAGAACATCGGTTAACAAATCGCCACAGACGTCGGCTCGCCAACCGGCCATCAGGCGGGGACGTTCCTCTGAGATTTCTTTGTAGACATGGTAGCGAACCAGGTGTCTTAAGTCGGCGGCAGTTCCCACGAGCGTCTGGGAGACATTCATTTCGGCACAGCGATTGGCCAGAGCGATTCCCAGCAGCTTGCCAATCACCTGTTCATCCTGGTTCTGTTGGGTATTGGGGTTTTCCGTGAGTTGAGGCAGCTGATCGCTGGGCGTCTGTTGTGCTTTGGCGATCCGCTGTACCACTTCGGGTGCCAGCTTGAACATATTCTTGCGGTTCAGATCACGTGTGGCCGTCAGATCCTGGGGGGTGGCCGGTTTGCGACGTGCGAGTTCAATCAGGAGGTCATCACGGAGAATCCTCCGTGCCGGCTGGTTCTTTTCCTGAGCCACTTCATCCCGCCAGTCAAACAGTTCACGCACAATGGCCAGCTCGCGCGGTTTCAACTTGTGCAAACCGGAAACACGGCGCCAGTTTTCCCGATGGAATTCAGAATCGACCTCGTCAATCATGCGTTGAAACTCGGCTTCAGCCCAGTCGAGTCGACCCAGTTCGATCAATTCTTTTTCCTGAATTTTCCAGATCTTGAGCACGAACTTGACGTCATCCAGAGCATATTTGATCTGTTGCTGAGTGAGCGGACGACGACGCCAGTCGGTGCGGGTCTCTTTACTACCTGCTTTTTCATTCAGCACACGCGCCACCAGTGCGGTATACGAAATGGGAAAGCTGCGGGAACGCAGGCCTTCGGCGATCTGCAGATCGATCAGTTGTTGAGGTTTTTTCCCGGAAAAATGACGACAAAATCGAACCTCTTCACGACCGCCGTGTACGACGACGGTTGTGGTATCGTTCGTCATGATATCCCACCAGGGAGATAAATCATCGATTTCATAAGGATCAACGGCAACAGCCTGGCCATTGACGGCAAACTGCAACAGGGACAGTTCCGGCCGATAGGTGAACTCTGAAACAAATTCGGTATCGAATGCGACGATGCCCGCGTCCAGGATTTGATCACATAACGCGATAAACTCGGACTGCTGCACGATGAGGGGGCTCGACATCCTTTAACCACTTCCTTTTCTTTGACCCGAAGCTCAGAACTTCGTCTGACTTGACTGCGCCGACTTGCCTGTTCCCGCTTAAACCCTAATGTTGTAGATATTTATCGGATTCGTCAATGAACTCAGGCACATTTTGTGCCGGTGTCAGTTATTGTCAGCCTCCTGAAAGGGGCGTTCACAGGGATTAAAAACCCGTTGAAGTCGACAGGATTGAAAAAAACCGTATAAGTTTCGCCGCCTGCTCTGTCGATTCTGTTTATAGAAGATCCTGTGGCTCAAATCTGAGCGGCAGAATCTGCCGATTGTTAACCTACTTTAAAAAGCCGCTCCAGGAGCAGACTGTCATGGAAGACGAGGCCCCACCGGGAGTCCCGGAGTGGGTGGTGACTTACGGTGATATGATGTCACTGTTGCTCACCTTCTTCATCATGCTGGTTTCATTGAGTGAAATCGTGAATGATGAAAAATACCGGGCCATCCTGGAATCCATTCAGACCTACACGGGATATCGGACCGGTCCGATCTCACCGCCGGGAAAGTATTTCCCGATGAACTCGCTGGTGGAACAAATGAGTATGCTGGGAGCCTACACAGACAGCCCCGATCGTGGTCGCGGGGGAATCAAAACCCGTTCCCTGGAAGGCAAGGATGTGCGCGTTTACCGGACGCGTGAAGGGGTACCCGTACAGGTGGGACGTACCCTGTATTACAACCAGATCGACATCGATCTGGATCCCGCACGCCGGGAAAAACTGGACCAGATGATCCCTGAACTGGCCGGGAAACCGAACAAAATCGAACTCCGCTCGCATACCTCAGTCAAACCGTTGCCCGCTGACTCGCCGATTCATGACAAGCTGGTTCTGACCTATCAGCGGGGGCGGAACGTGATGATGTACCTGATCCAGAAAGGCATCGAACCGAAACGGATTCGCATTACCTCCGCTGCCGACTATGAACCACCATTGCAGACCGGTGATGAAAAGTCGGAGCAGATGGATCGCCTGGATGTGTTACTCCTGGATGCTTTCGTGAACGATTATGTCGGCCCCAGAAAGTAACAGTCAATACCAGGCTGTGTCCTGAAAGTTTTACTCTGCCATCAGATCTTCGACCTGGTATGCGCGACGGCGGGTGGCTGCGTCGTGCATTTTGATGATATGCGGTGCGGAAGCTTCGATGTGGGCTTCATCCAGGCGTCTGTTGACAGCAGGAGCCAGGGGTACGAACATCGATGTAACGCGGGCGTCCATACTGTTCTCTTCTGATTCAGACATTTCCTGATCCTTTATCTTCATTTCATCTAACACGACAGGATTCCAAGTTTCTTTCCGCTGTTCGGCTGAGACATAATGTGTCCGGGCCCAGCTCCGCAATCTCAATTCTTTAACCAGAGAGATCGTACTGTCCAACTCCTTGATCATACTGCGCTATCCTCTTTGATGAATCTTCTGATGCACGCCCCATTTCCAGGCGCGTCCTGATCTGGATGGTCCCGGTTTCAAGAAACCGATAGACGCTGCAGCAAACCTGGACACAGGCTTAAATGTGACTACTAATCAGATCGTCTGGAATCTTACATCAGCCAGAATGATTTTGTTTTCGTTCATCGGCATTCAGTGAGATTCCCGCGGCAGGCAGCTATTGCAGACACAACCCGAAGAACATGGTTGTTGAGAAGAATGGTCAGGACCACAAATAAGAGACTACGCCGCATAATCAAACGGAACCCTGCAACCCGGCGCGACGCTCAAAATCAGTACAATCAGCATTCTTCTTCTTCCGGGTCTTCGTCACTGACCCGATAGCGTGAAAGCAGTACCGAAAACAGATTTCGCGTCGACCTGGTAACGGTTTCCAGCTGAGGCGTCTGGGACTCGTGCAGAAAGGTAAATGCCAAAACGATGATCACCGCCGCCGTCAACAGGATGGAAGAACGCACTTTCTGATTTTCGCTGAGTACCCCCAGCATGGGAATATACCAGGCGCGACTGGTGACAGACGCTTTGAGATGGGGATTCCACTCGGGAACATCCAGGGCATGATCCGGCTCGACGGCAATGCGTTCTTCCCCGGGACTGGCGGCATCAAAGTCGATGCGGGCCACTTCAGAACGGAACTCCGGGTCATTCTCCAGCGAATGCGCGATCTCTTTCAGGTATTCCACCTGATTTTCCAGCGAAACCAATTGCACCTGGTTAGTCAGATACTCATTGCGCAAGTTCAGATAAGACAGGTAGCGGGGCGCCAGAACCACCGCCGCAAACAGGCTGGCTGCAATGAATAACAGGATCCAGAATGTCAGCGAGATCATCCAGCCCAGGCGGGATTCTTCATTCTGATTCTGATTGACTGACACAATAAGCACGCCCGATTTCAACAGGGAAAAACTGCAGGAAAACAACACCGTCATTCTCTTTAATCAAAATCGACCACGACACACAGCCTTCTTCATGCGCTGTAAAACAGTACGGGTTATCCAGACTGCTCCCTTTCTAACGGTTGGCAAGCCAGGCTTGAGTCATCGGGCAGAATATACGGGCGCAAAAAAACTCCCCTCTGAAGTGAACCAGAGAGGAGTGATTTTTATTCGACTTTGCAGTAGCGATCAGGAGATCGTGCCACCAAAGGTTGCTTCGGTACCGAGGATTTCTTCGATGCGGAGCAACTGGTTGTATTTGCAGATCCGGTCGGTTCGGCTGGCAGAACCGGTTTTGATCTGACCTGTGCAGAGTGCAACGGCGAGGTCGGCGATGGTGGTGTCTTCGGTTTCGCCGGAACGATGACTCATCACGGCGGTGTAACCATTGCGTCCTGCCAGTTGAACGGCTTCGATGGTTTCGGAGAGCGTACCAATCTGGTTGACTTTCACCAGGATGCTGTTGGCGATGCCTTCATCAATCCCCCGCTGCAGACGTTTGGGATTGGTGACAAACAGGTCGTCGCCCACCAGTTGGACTTTATTACCCAGACGCTCGGTCAACAGTTTCCAGCCATCCCAGTCATCTTCAGCCAGACCGTCTTCGATGGAGCAGATCGGATATTTATCAACCCAGGAGGCGAGGAAATCAACCATGCCGGCAGAATCGAACTCGCGACCTTCGACGGTATAGATGCCGGTTTTGGAGTTAAAGAACTCGGTGGAAGCGGCATCCAGGGCGATCTTCACCTGATCGCCGGCTTTGTAGCCTGCGTTTTCAATCGCCGTCAGAATGACATCAATGGCGTCTTCACTGTTAGGCAGATCAGGAGCAAATCCTCCTTCGTCACCAACGGCAGTACTCAGACCTTTGGAAGAGAGGACTTTCTTGAGTGAATGGAAAATTTCGGTGCCGCAACGCAGTGAATCACTGAAGTTGTCGAAGCCCAGAGGCATCACCATGAATTCCTGCAGGTCGATCCCGTTGCTGGCATGCTCACCACCGTTGATGATGTTCATCATCGGGGCAGGCAGGCGGTTCGCACCCACGCCACCCAAGTAGCGAAACAGTGGCAGATCAGAAGCGTGTGCCGCTGCATGGGCTGCAGCCAGCGAACAGGCCAGGATCGCATTCGCACCCAGGCGAGATTTATTTTCCGTGCCATCCAGGTCCAGCATCACACGGTCGATGAGCAGCTGATCGCTGACATCCAGGTCGACCAAGACATCGGCGATCTCGGTGTTCACGTTTTCAACAGCCTGCTGAACCCCTTTGCCCAGAAAGCGATCTTTCTTATCTGCATCACGCAGTTCACAGGCTTCATGCATCCCTGTGCTGGCACCACTGGGTACAGCGGCACGTCCGACAGTTCCGTCTTCCAGTTCGATATCCACTTCCACAGTGGGATTCCCGCGGCTGTCAAGAATTTCACGGGCATGAACGGAACTAATGGCAATACTCATCGTTTGTGTTTCCTCAAAGACTTCTATGAAATGAACTCGAGCAGCTGAGTGTGATACACATCAACATTGTTCGATACAAGTGCGCTCAAAGAAGCATCTTTTTAGCAGAAACAGGGGTTAAGCTCAAATGACTGGGTTTAGATTGTATGAATCTTTCGAGGACCGGCAAGGTGACGCTTCCCGTAGATCCCGTGAGAGCACCCCCGAGCAAAGGACGCTGTTTAAACGACGAAAACCCTTGAATTGAATAGCTTTCCGACAGACGCGTATTGCCGCGGAATGCTGTCAGACTGGACAGTTTTTTTGGATTCGAGGATTTGGGACCGAAGATTACCGATTATTCGCCCCGTGGTGGAATCCCGAATCTCGTCAGGGGTTATGAATCTTGTTAGACTGTTCTGTTCCGGTGACAGACTGAAATCCGGTCTGTCTCCTTAATATAAATCGAATATAAATCGCTATTAAATTCCGCCTTGTTTGAAACCGTTTTCCGATGAGTTCCACTTCACAACATAATCATTCACAGAAATCTGGCACGTCCTACCCCCGCTTGAACGTGGAAGCCATGGACCCTCAGTTGACCACGATCCAGCCGGGTGGCGGGATTATTATCAACCTCGAGATGCTCTGGGGGCGCTGGCGCCGGTTCTGGCTGAAGACGTTCCGCCGGGGCTACGTGCAGAAGATGCAGAGCAAGCGAAAAGGTGATTTCAATCCCTGTCCGCATGAGGTACTCGATCCCCGTGATCTGAAGTACCATGAAAACCAGGGCGGGTATTACTGGGATCCGGCAGACGATCCGTTTGCTTATCGCAGCCGACTCCCATTCGCCCGGGAAGGACTGGCGGAACTGATCGTGCTCTCCACCCTGTTCTTCGGCGGTGCAGCTCTGACGACTGGATTGTTGCTGGTGACCGGGGCAGCGGGATACATCGCGAACTTCGGCTGGTTGCTGACGCTGACCCTGTTACTGCTGGGTCTGGAAATCGTCTGGTTCTTTCGTAATCCGAATCGGAAGATTCCGACCGAACCAGGAGTCGTCGTCTCACCCGCTGACGGGACCCTGGATACGATCGAAGAAATTGAACATCATGAATACATTGGCGGTCCGGCGATTGAGATCGGCATTTTTCTCTCCATTTTTAACGTACACATCAATCGCACACCGGTCGCCGGAAAAATTATCAAACTCGCTTACCGGCCGGGCAAATGTCTGAACGCGTTGCGCCCCGAATCCACGCGCGAGAACGAGCGTCTGGAAGTCTACCTGCAGATGCCGGAACCGACGAACCGCCCCATGCTGGTGCAGCAGATCACCGGCGCGATCGCCCGGCGCATTGTCTGCCGTATTAAACCGGGGGATGAATTAACCAGGGGTCAGCAGTTCGGTATGATTAAGCTGGGCTCAAGAACGGTGATCGTGTTTCCCCGCGAACCGGGGCTGGAAATTCTGTCAAAGCCGGGTGACAAGCTACTCGCGGGTTCGACAATTCTGGCAAAATACAAGGCTGACTCGGAGAGTGTGACACCAGCGGCGGAGGCATCCGATGAAGAAAAAGCGTAAACTGATCGCCGTGCTTCCGACATTGCTGACGCTGGGAAATGCCGCCTGCGGATTTGGTGCCATCACCTATGCCGCGAAGGTCGGTCCGGAATATCTGGGGCAGGCAGCCAACAGCGGTGGATTGACCCGCATGCTGGGTACTTCACCGGGCCTGTTTAATTCATTTGAAAATCAACACCTGTTTGTCGCTGCCGTCCTGATCTTTGTCGCCATGCTCTTTGATGCCCTCGATGGCAGCGCTGCCCGCTGGGCCAATCAGACCAGTGAATTCGGCGCCCAACTCGACAGCCTGTGCGACGCGATCAGTTTTGGAATCGCACCGGCCTTTCTGATGCTGCAGATGGTGCAGTTCCGCACGCAGTACCACCCCCGCTTATTATGGGTCATCGCCCTGTTGTTTGCCGTCTGTACCATCCTGAGACTGGCCCGTTTCAATGTGGAAACCGATGAAGAAGATACCCACGAAGGATTCAGCGGACTCCCTTCACCGGCGGCAGCCGGCGTTGTCGCTTCCTTTCCCATCGCCATGCGGGGGGTTTACAAACTGGCGGAGACAGACCAGGCATCACTGGCAAAAACGATCGCGGACTGGCTGATTCCAGCGGTCGTCTGGACACTCCCCTGGATCACCCTGGCTGTCGCAGCGTTAATGGTCTCGCGGATTCATTATTCGCATGTGTTTAATCAATTGTTCAGGGGGCAACGCAGCCGTCGCCATGTATTGCAACTCGTGTTTTCCATGGCGCTGGTGTTTCTGGTTCAGGAACTGGCCATCCCGGTCCTGTTCTGTTATTTCGCGTTTTCGTCTCCAATTCGTGCTTTTTGGGAAGAAGTTGTCTCTGGACGACTATACAAATCAAAACAAATTTGAGAAACTGGCACGTTTAACTCCTTAACAATCGAACCTTGAAGGTACTGTCGCCGATGTTTACGGGACTGGTCGAGGGTCGAGGTACCGTTCATCTTCTGGAGAAGAACGGCTCCGCCATCGATTTAACGCTTGCGATTCCGGAATGGATGACGATTGATGCCCACCTGGGAGACAGTGTGGCCATCAACGGATGCTGCCTGACGGTTGTTGAAATCGAAGTCGGCTTCCTGAAATTTCAGGCAGGTGCGGAAACCCTTGCCAGGACCAACTTGGGTCTGCTGGCACCGGGTAACGAGGTCAACCTGGAACGCCCCCTGGCAGCCAACGGCCGACTGGGCGGGCATTTTGTCCAGGGTCACGTGGATGGCGTGGCGACGATCAAATCGATCGACAGGGATGGGGAGTGGATCACAATGTGGTTCGATGTGCCGGAAGCATTAGCCCTGCAGATGGTCGCAAAAGGGTCGGTCACGATTGACGGGATCAGCCTGACGATTGTGGACAGCCAGCCGGCGGCATTCAGTATCGCCTTGATACCGCATACGCTGGAGGTAACCACCCTGGGCCAGAAGCAGGTGGGCAGCGTTGTGAATATCGAAACGGATATCCTCGGGAAGTATGTACAGAAACTGATTCCCATAACATCAGATGGTTTCAATGAAAGAAGATGAAAGGCAGACTCGATCTTATTTAATGCAGCTTTTTGAGCGGCATGGCTTTAACCCGCGCTCTGATCTGGGCCAGAACTTTCTGATCGATCTGAATATCATCGAATACGTCGTGGAACATGGGCATATCCAGCCGACCGATATTGTCCTCGAAGTGGGAACCGGCACCGGTGGCATGACCACCTTCATGGCCCAGCAGGCGGCGCATGTGATCACCGTCGAATACGACCGCAACATGCATACGCTGGCACAGGAAGCGACCCGGAAATACGATAACATCACGCTGCTGAACTGTGATGCCTTAAAAAACAAAAACCGGATGTCCCCCATCGTGCTCGACGAAATCGCGGCACAACTCGCAGCGCATCCGGGCAGCCAGCTTAAGCTGGTTGCGAACCTGCCTTACAACGTCGCAACGCCGATCATCTCAAATATCGTGGCCTCCGATCTGCCCTGGAATCGCATGGTCGTGACGATCCAGTACGAACTCGGGTTGAAAATGTCGTGTAAACCGTCGAGTTCGAATTACGGTGCCTTGTCGGTCTGGCTGCAGTCGCAGTGTTTTGTGAAACTGCTGAAGAAACTGGGGCCCACCGTCTTCTGGCCGCGCCCCAAGGTCGATTCGGCCATCGTCCAGCTCACACCCAATCCACCACTCAAACAGCAGATTGGCGACCGGGTCTTCTTCCAGGACTTTCTCCGCCGGGTTTTTCAGCACCGCCGCAAACTGATGCGAAGTACCCTGGTAGGGATGTACAGCAAACAATTACCCAAGGCGGACGTGGATTCATTATTACTGTCACACGGGATTGATAAAGAAAAAGCACGGGCGGAAGAATTAAGTATCCCCGAATTGATCGAACTGTCGAACTCGTTTCAGGAACAGATCGCACTGCAGGCAAACCGGTAACAAATTGCCAGCCTCCCAGTCCGTGTCTAAAATGCGTTCATCATAAAAACTTTAAAATAAATCACAGATCAACAGCAAAAACATTCAAGTGTCGCGTGAAGGAGAGGAACAATGGAAGATCGCATTATCTGTCAGGGAATAACCTTTGATGACGTCTTACTGCAACCCGCATACAGTGAAGTAATGCCATCGGAAGTCAGTGTAGCCACTCAGCTTACCAGAAATATTCCTCTGAATGTTCCCATCATCAGCAGTCCCATGGATACCGTGACGGAAAGTGATATGGCAATCGGGATGGCCCAGGAGGGGGGCATCGGCATTATTCACAAGAATATGCCCGCCGATCAGCAGGCGATGCTGGTGGATGTCGTGAAACGGAGTGAGCACGGCGTGATTGTCGATCCTGTGACCCTGCCCCCGGAAGCCACGGTCGCCGAAGCCGCCGAAATCATGAAGCGCAGGAATATCGGCGGGGTCCCTGTCACGAAAAATGGGAAGCTTGTAGGAATTTTAACGAGTAGGGACTTACGATTTTTTGACACGCCCGACAAGTCAATTTCGGAGATTATGACGAAAGACAAGCTTGTAACGGCTAAAGAAGATACAACGCTTGAAGCGGCTCAGCGGATATTATTGGAAAATAAGGTCGAGAAACTTCTGCTGGTTGACGAAAATTATCAACTGAAGGGGCTTATAACAATCAAAGACATCGACAAGACGATGCAGTTCCCTCTGGCCTCCAAAGATTCACGAGGCCGGCTGCGAGTGGGAGCTGCCGTTGGTGTCCACGATTACGAACGAGCCGCTTTACTGATTGAAAAAGGGGTTGATCTCCTGGTTGTTGACAGTGCACATGGCCATTCAGGCAATGTGATACAGACCGTGAGAGAAATCAAAAAACGATGGGACATCGATGTAGTCGCCGGTAATGTGGCGACAGAACAGGGTGCCCGCGATCTGGCAGATGCAGGTGCAGATGCCGTCAAGGTCGGCATCGGTCCTGGTTCAATCTGTACAACACGAATTATTTCCGGCGTCGGTGTGCCGCAGTTAACGGCGATCTCAAATGCTGCCAAGGCATTACAGGGGTCGGGAGTTCCGGTCATCGCCGATGGAGGCATTCGTTACAGTGGAGATATTGCCAAGGCACTGGCAGCGGGTGCCCATACGGTAATGTTGGGAGGTTTGCTCGCAGGTCTGGATGAGAGTCCGGGCGAATTGATTTTATACCAGGGGCGCAGTTTCAAGCGTTATCGCGGTATGGGATCGATGGGAGCAATGGTTAAAGGTAGCAGCGAACGCTACCGTCAAAGTTCAATTAATCAAGATGGAAAGGACACTGCTAAAAAACTCGTTCCGGAAGGAGTGGAAGGTCGTGTGCCCTATAAAGGCCCATTGCAAAATCTGCTCTATCAGCTTGTAGGAGGACTACGGGCCGGCATGGGTTATCTGGGTGTCCAGTCTATCGCGGAAATGCGTACCGAGGCTCGATTCATCCAGGTCTCAGCAGCAACGGTCAGGGAGAACCATCCGCATGATATTGCAGTTACACAAGAAGCACCAAATTACACAGCCGAACATTCGCCCATGGAATAGTCGCCGCCTGCGGTGTCTGTTAACCATGGCGCTCGCGCTGGGAGCATGCCCTTTCTCATTTGCTGGTGAGCCTGCGACATCCACCGATCCGTTCCTGTCCCAGTCCAGCTCGACCGCACAGACCTGGGAAGAGCTCAAAACCCGCTCTCCCGAACAACGCTGGGAATCGCTGGCGAAAGAGAACAAACGCGATCTGAAAAAACAGGAACGCAAAGACCGGCGCGAGCAGCGCAAGACCACTCGAAACAATGATGAACTGGAACAGGTTCCTGTATTCCGCCAGATCCCCGATGATATGCCGGAAACACCGGCTGTCACAGCGACCCTCAAAAACACTCCCCCTGCCAGCAATGGAACCGGCTTCAGCACACCAGTCAGTGCCCCCGCCGAGCCGGGTGTGAAACCATACAAGACAATCGGCCTGGAACAGAACCCGGCAGCACCGGCGACAACGGCGAAAAATCTGGAATTCAAAGGACCGGCGCCTGTCAGCCAGCCTCAGCAGATTGTTCCGGTTTTCCCGGACACGGTGACAACCGGTTCGGCTTACATCAGCAGTCAAAAATCTTATGAACCCGCTGAACCCGTACCAGGCCTGGATCCCAATTCTCCGGATTTTCTGGAAGACGAAACGCCACACTTGCTGAAAAAAATTGCCGGCATCAATCCGTTCTTTGACTATGAACCTGATCCGGAAATTGCCAAAAATGAACCGTGTCGCAACCTGTGCCCGCGACCGGATGGCAAACCCTGTAAAACGACCGATGAAGAAGGGGAACACATTCTCGCCTGTCCCCGCGAATTTCAATTGAGCCACGAACCCTATTCAGGCCGGAACTTCACAGAAAGCATTTATACCTGGGAAGCTTCGGACATCCATTATAACCCGCTTTACTTCGAAGATCCCAAACTGGAACGCTATGGTTATTCACGACGGGATCTGATACAGCCCTTTGTTTCCATGGGTCGGTTCACCGGTCAGCTGCTCGCGCTGCCTTACCAGATGAGCATCGACCCGGTCAGAAAAGACATCTATCCTCTGGGATATTATCGTCCGGGTGAAGACAACATTCCGAAACGCATCAATGGAATTCCCTGGAATACCAAAGCAGCAGTTACAGAAGGACTTACAGCAACCGGCCTGATTTTCCTGCTTCCTTAAGCTCAGAGAGGGGATTCGCAGGCAAGTGGTAGTTGCTGAATGATGACAAATTCGATATTCTCTAAACACACCTTGATCCACAGGACCAGGGTGTGTTTTTGTTTTTTGTCCCCACCAGTCTGCGCTTTTGAGAGTGATTTTCAGTACCATGTCTCGTGACTCAGCCAACAATGTTTCTTCTGCCTCCCGTGAACTGGCCAACGATATCATTCAGCGTGTGGCAAAGCTGGTCAGTGAAGCAGAAGCGGAAACCAAACCACTGGAACTGGACCCGTATCGCGGTCAGCTGTTTGAACTGTTCGTGATGGCGGATGCCGCCGGCTTTATCTCTGAAGAGGCTGAAATCGATCTCACCGCCGACAATCTCTGCCGGGAACTGGCCAGCCACTGGGGACTGGCATCCGCCACCCAGACTGCCGTCGAATCTCAGGCTAAACTGCCTCCCGACCAACTCAGCAAAATGCGAATCCTCTGGTCCGTATTACGCCTCTGGATGGAATGGGATTACGCCTGGAAGCGCTGGGAAGAGTTCCATCCCCAGGATCGCGCCTGACATGAACCGCTGAAACAAGACACCGAAACGAGCCAGCGAACGAGTCAGGAAACTCAGCCGATGACTTCCTGCCAGAACACTTCCAGACGTGCAGCCGCCTGTTCGCTGGTGAACCGTTCCAGAGACTGCAGCCGCGCAGCCTGCGCGAGCGACTGTCCGAGCTCCGGGTCGTTCAATACCCGCGACATCGCGTCTGCCAGCGAACCGGCATCACCGGGGGGCACCAGTAACGCAGAGACAGTGTGCGTCACGATTTCTTTTGTCCCGCCCACGTCTGTCGCGACGACGGGCAAACCACTGGCAATCGCCTCCAGCAGCACCCGTCCCAGGGGCTCCTGTTTAGCAGGATGCACAAGCAGGTCGGCCTCGTTCATGAGCCAGGGAATATCCTCGCGATATCCGAGTCGATGCAGCCTGCCTTTCAAGTCGGGCCGATCAAAGGCGTCATGGAGCGCCTGATCAAACTCGATGCTTTCCTGCTTTTGTGAATGTCGCTCTCCCACCAGTAAATAATGCGTCCGCTGATCCCCCTGCTCTGCCAGTTTCAAAGCCGCTTCCGCCAGAACATCCTGTCCTTTGCGCAGGCCGATCTGTCCGATGGTCAGACAGAGCTGAGTCTCTGGCGCCAGCCCCAGTTGCTGTTTCAATACCCCGCTCGCCGGTCGTGGCTGAAAGCGTTCGATATCGACGCCGTTATAGCAGACGGTGACACGGGCAGGATCAAGACCTCGACTGATGTGAAACTCACGTGTTGCTGCAGAGACCGCCGCCAGGCGTTGATTCTGATTCAGATCGCAATTCGCTGCGCGACTGAGCTTGATGATATCACGCAGATGCCCTGAGCAGGGCACCGGTATCTGATCGGCGAGCGCCCCTGTCAGCCGCGACATCGAGAGACTGTTGGCATGCAGCAGATCGAAGTCACCCGCTGAAATGAGGGGGACAATCTGTTCCACGACCGCTTCCCGCGACAGTCGCTGCCCCTGATCATCGTGAAACAACACAGGATGACAGGGAATGCCGGTCTGTTCCAGTGCCGACTGCAACAGACTTCCAGGAGGACAGAAGGCTGTGAAGAGGAACGACTTCGCATGCAGGCGCGAGAGTACTGCCAGCATCGAATGTTCGCCGCCGTTGAGCGAACCGAATTCAAACAGGAGGGCAATTCGTTTCACAGCTCAGCCGGTTTTCCCTGGTTGATCGAGTTTCGCCTGCAGTACGGCTGCTTTTGTCTTTTGCAGTCCGATGCGGGCCACTTCCAGTGGATCCTGCTGCCAGTAATCCCGGTTGAACAGCTCCAGCGATAACGTACCGCGGAAACCGGCCTGAAAGATCATCCGGAAAATGTCGGTCAGGGGCGCGACCCCATCACCGGGATAGACGCGATGCGAATCGTTGATCGTCTCGCGAGGAGGATCGGCGGGGTAGTCATTCACATGAAAGACCTGGACGGCAGACCCGCTGAGCAGACCGAGCCCGGCAAAGTCGGAACCCCCTTTGTAGATGTGGTAAAGGTCGGGCAGCAGACACGCTTTGGGATGCCCGCTCTCAATGGCAACGAACACCGATTCGCCCAGCCTGGAGAGGGAACTGGAAAACCCCCAGACCTCGACCTGGGGAATCACATCCATCTGGTCACCCAGTTCCAGTAGTGCGCGGTACCGTTTCGCGGCTGCGAACAGATTCAAGTCGGTCTGTTTTGTCGCGCCGGTGGGAGGGGCAGCAATGCGGATGCCCCCAATCTGGCGAAGCGTGTCCATGTCCCGCTTGGCGACTTCCAGTCCCTGTTTTCGTTCAGCTTCATCGTCGACGATCCACTGGGCAAAGCCGATGGCACTTTCGACGGTCAGACCGGCATCGTTGATGCGTTTTCTGAGATCCGACAGGGAGCCGCCCGCCTTGACATACTCGTCGATATCACGCAGCCAGGGCTCAATCGAATCGTAGCCGGCCTGGGAAGTCAGGTTAATCTGTTCGACGATTCCCAGTTTCTGACCACGAATGGTACTGGTATTGAAACAGTAGCCAAAGGGTTCCGCGGCTGTGCGGGTACGGCTCGTCCCGGCCATCACGGTTGCGGGAGCAGCGATTCCTGCTGCCAGTAGACCGCCGGCGGTTGCCAGCATTTCGCGTCGATTGAGATTGGTTTGCATGCGAGTGATTCCGGTGGGCCGTTGATGCGGGTTGGTTATCCATTAAAGCTACCGGAAGCGCAGACCATTTTCAACCTGTTCCCATGCCTCGGTCGAACGCTTCCAGGTCCCGCTGAAACAGGCTGAGCACCTTCTGCAGCGTTTCCCGGTTGATTTTCCAGCTGGGGTTATCCACGGTATAGCGATTACAGTGATCCACAATCAGTCGATACAGAAATTTGAACAGATGTCGGGGCACCCGCAACTGGGCGAACTGACCGATCAGTTCCTGTTCGGAGATCGAATCATCAAACAGATCTTTGATGGACGGATTCTTTCCAGGCTCTGTGGCGCAGGCCCGCACCCGATCGCAGGCAACGTCGTACAATGACTCGCCGGTCCAGTCCAGCGAGGTGACCAGGTTCTGTTTATCCAGCCGCGAACGCTCGTAGAATTCTTTTTCTTCCCGATGCAGATAATACACTACGTCAGATGGGAGTAGCAGCTTAAAAGCGACGCCCGGATGTTTGAGCAGTTTATTATCGAACATCGGCCAGAGCAGATCCCGCATCCGCTCTGCCGAGCCGTTGACCAGATGTGGTTCATCGACCCGGTCAACCAGGATCACGATATTGGTGAAATCCAGCTTTTTGAGGATCGCCTGAAATTTGGTGAGCAGTTCGTAGCGGTCATCACTGCGGTCCCGGGAGGGAATGGGTTGCCCGGCGAGTTCCCGCCGTTCAATCCGCGCAAGAATTTTTCGCAGCGCGTTGGGCAGATGATCGAAGACGCGCACTTCACGTGTGACGCGCCAGGCTTTCCAGAACAATGACGCCTGTCGCCACAACCAGGGTGCCCAGCCGGCAAACATGATCAACCAGATCCACCACTGACTGAAGTCTTTCCAGTTACCCAGATAAAACACCAGACCGACCGTCACGATCGTCACCAGAAAACCCAGGGCCCGTTCCCATTCCGTTTTCCAGTAGGAGAATTTCAGTTTTTTTCGCAGTCGATTCCAGCGCTGAACGGCTGGCATATCGAGGCTGTTGTCATAGAACGCAGCCAGCAGGAGCAGGTCGCGTTTTTCCAGGTGTGTCAGGTTTGCCACCTGCGCTTTGGAAACGGATTTGATATTGTTATCAGTCGATTCGTTCGGTTCGATGATCTGCCCGATCAGCTGTGTCACGCCGAGTGACAGAATCGCATCCATGTGGTCCCATAGCCGCCAGTGTGAAAGCAAGCGTTCGGGGCGTCGATTGCGGCCCGAATAGCGTTCGCGGAAACAGTCCAGGAAAGGATTGAAGTCATCGTATTCAATTACCAGCACGCGATTCTCGGGATGACTGGCATTATGCTTCTGCAATTGCTCAATCATCTGCATGCGGATGGCGGTCTTGCCTGCTCCTTTTTCGCCGAATACGACCGAGGTGGACGGGTTGGTCGGATTGGAAAATATTTTGTCCCAGACCGGATGATGGGTTCCATTGAGGCAGAATTCCTTGAAGACATGATCGCTTTGCGCGTCTTCCTGCCCGAAAGGATTCTCTTTGATTCCGTGATGTTCCAGAAACTGCTGAACTTTCATAAACTTCCACTCATATAAACAGAACCAGGTTAAACCTTTATTTAGTAGCGACTTATGTCATTCGTCCCACTGCAGCCTTATTTCAAAATCGAATCGGAAGCGGAGCGGCAGGCGTTCTCACTGATATCATGTCAAAATGAGAAGGCTGGGCAACTGTCTTGTTACTAAAACATAGGTCATCATTCGCAAAAATGGTAGTCCCCGGATTCGGTGAGCGGAAAATAGTAACTGATTTTCAGCAGGGTTCAGCAAGCACCTCTTGCAAGTTGGCACGGGTTTCAAGAGAATCCATGTCGGTCAGGTGGTGCATCTGACAAATGCGCGTTTCTGTTTCAAATTCTGCTGAAGGTTAAATTCAAAGTTGAACTGGCTTCCTCTTCTTGGTGCAGTGGTATTGTTCGCCATTGGCTTGCGTCTGTCGGCCCTGTTCAGTGGATCAGAAACCGGCTTCTATCGCGTCAGCTTTCTGCGTTTGAATATCGACGCCAACGATGGAGATCCGATCGCCAAGCGCCTCTGCTGGTTTGCGCAGAATCCAAGCTATTTTGTCGCGACAACTCTCATCGGCAATAACCTCGCCAATGATCTGACAACGATTGCCATTTCGATCGGAATTGCCGAGGTCTTCCATCAGTCTGGAGGCTCGGCGGAAATCGTGGCGACGATCCTGTTCACGCCGATCATCTTCATCTTTGGCGAACTGGTCCCGAAAAATCTGTACTACCGCTCGCCTTCGATGCTTCTGAAACGCTACCATCGCTGGTTCGATTTCTTTTATTACGCATTCTGGCTGATCAGCACTCCCCTGGTTTCGATTACTCGCCACCTGGAACGTTTTTCGCCGGATCGCAACAAACCGGCTCAACTGGTACTGGGACGACAACGCCTGGTGAAGGTGCTGGAAGAAGGGCACCTGGAAGGCCTGTTGAGTAATTCACAGAAGCAGCTGGTACGCGGCATGTTCAATACCGCCGCCCAGTCTGTGAAGAAACTGATGATCCCCCAGAATCAGATTACCGGCGTCACACGGACTACGGATGCAGCGGAAATTATTCAACTGGCGCAACGCAACCAGCTCTCATCGATTCCCATTCGTGCCCGGGGTAATTCCACTGAATGGACTTCCTATCTGAAACTGGTCGATCTGATTACATCGCCTGCTCCGATTATTCCAGCCGTGTATAACATGCCTCGACTGCAGGCTGATTTCAGTATGCTGGAATCCCTCTATATCTTGAGAAACTCCTCCTCGGCGTACGGGGCCATTTTTGAAAATGATAAACAGGTGGGCATTGTGAGTCAGCTGGATCTGGTGAAAGCCCTGTGTGCTTCAGACAGCCCGCTGATGATGACCCGCGCCACGATCTAACTAAATCCGCATCACATTCAGCATGGCGTCCCTCGTACTGTAATAGCCGGTTCTCATGCCCCTGAAGACGCGACATTAATAGCAGATACGCTCCAGAGCGGCTGATTTTCACTGTTTCTGGCTGGATTGCGGGATCAGGCTGGGGGGCGTACAATCAACGCCCATTGCAATACGAGAACCCAACCGGTCACCATTTCGTATTCGCGGGCATTCACAGGCAAGCGATTCCAGAGAACCCCGCAGCGAGATCCGTGTCTGAATATAAGTATGTTTTTATTTCGATCTGACCCGACTTTACCTTTTCCGGAATTATTATGACCCAACGTCGCATCCTTGTCACCGCGGCTCTACCTTATGCCAACGGTGATATTCACATCGGCCATCTCGTGGAATACATCCAGACTGACATCTGGGTGCGGTTCCAGAAACTGCGCGGCCATGCCTGCCGCTTCTTCTGTGCAGACGATACGCATGGAACAGCGATTATGATCCGCGCCCGCCAGGAAGGTCGCTCGGAAGAAACATTGATCGCCGACGTCCAGCAGAAACATATCGCCGACTTCGCCGGTTTCAATATTGAATTCGATCATTACGGCAGCACCAACAGCGAACAGAATCGCAAGCTGTGTTATGAAATCTGGGAAGCATTACGTAAAGCCGACCTGGTCGTTGAGAAAGAAGTGACTCAACTGTTCGACGTGCAGGAAAATACGTTTCTGGCCGATCGCTTTGTCAAAGGGACCTGTCCCAAATGTAAAGCCCCAGATCAGTATGGTGATAACTGCGATAAATGCGGCAGCACTTACACGCCTGCTGACCTGGCTGATCCGATCAGCACGCTGTCGAATACCACGCCTGAACTGCGTACCGCCAGCCATCTGTTTGTCCGCATTGAAGATCTGCATGGCTTCCTGGATGAATGGACGCAGTCGGGCGCACATCTGCAGTCCGAAGTAGCCAACTATCTGAAAGGGCACTTCCTGGGTGACCCGCTGCGTGACTGGGATATTTCCCGCCCCGCGCCTTACTTCGGGTTTGAAATTCCGGACAGCCCGGGCAACTACTGGTATGTCTGGTTCGACGCGCCCATCGGTTACATCGCCTCCACCCTCGAATGGTGTGAAAAGAACGGCGAAGACTTCGACCAGTGGTGGAAGAACCCCGAAACCGAAGTGCATCACTTCATCGGCAAAGACATCACCTATTTTCATACGCTGTTCTGGCCCGCCATGCTTAAGACAGCGGGCTTCAACCTGCCCGAGAAGGTGCACATTCATGGCTTCCTGACGGTGGACGGCGAAAAAATGTCCAAATCGAAAGGGACCTTCGTCAAAGCATCCACCTATCTGAATCACCTCGATCCCGCCTGCCTGCGTTACTATTACGCTTCCAAACTGGGACCGAGACTGGATGACCTGGACCTGAACCTGGATGAGTTCATTCAGAAAGTGAATTCCGACCTGGTCGGCAAGGTGGTCAATCTGGCGAGTCGTTCGGCGAAGTTCGTGGCGAATACGGGACTGTCCGCCGCGTATCCGGAAGACGGCGGCCTGTTCGCGCATGCGGCCAGTCGCAGTGATGCGATTGCCGCCGCCTATGAAGCCTGTGATTACAACGGCGCCATGCGAGAAATTCTCGCGCTGGCAGATCGCGCGAACAAGTATGTCGAAGACCAGAAACCTTGGGAACTCCGCAAAGATGAGAGCCGACAGGCAGAACTGCAGAATATCTGTTCGATCTCGCTCAATCTGTTTCGGCAGATTGTGATCTACCTGAGCCCGGTGCTGCCGAAACTTTCTGATCTGACCGGAGAACTGTTGAACGATCCGATTACCAACTGGGATCAGGCACAGACGCCCCTGGCGGGAACAGCCGTCAATAAATTCCAGCATATGTTTAAACGAATAGAAGAAAAACAGGTACAAGCCATGACTGAAGAAGCAAGAGAAGAAGTAGAAGCCGCCGAGAGCGAAGCGGCTGCATCACAATGGAACGACAGCGGAGCAGCCCTAGAGCAGGAGCCGATGTCGGAAGAATGCACGATTGATGATTTTGTCAAAGTCGATCTGCGCGTCGCCCGCATTGTGGAAGCGAACTCGGTTCCCGAAGCAGATAAGCTGCTGCAGCTGACATTAAGCCTGGGAGGCGATGAACGCCGCAACGTGTTTGCCGGAATCAAGAGCGCGTATGATCCGGAAGAGCTGGTCGGTCGCCTGGTCATCTGCTGTGCGAATCTCAAACCCCGCAAAATGCGATTTGGTACGAGCGAAGGCATGGTACTGGCTTCCGGACCGGGCGGGAAAGACGTCTTTCTGCTCTCACCCGATGAAGGAGCGGTACCCGGTCAACGCGTCCATTAAAATGTGTGACGTTTCTTAAATTGAAAACAGGCCACCAGGGCTGACTCTGGTGGCCTGTTTCATTGAATCAACACAGGTTTAAGTGAACTCGGGCACCCGTACAATCCGGAGATCCCGCAATATTGAATTGACCGGCATCGCTCCGCTTCGACGTAATTGATTGAAATGATCCACTCTTGACCAGTGTTTTTAGTGCATTTTGATTAAGGTTTTAACCGTAAACCTGCACCACCCGCACAACCATCACAATACACGCTGCCAACCGTTTATTCTTCTGAATTTTAATTGACTCGCTTGATAAAAAACATAAGTTTTGGGTGGCCACTCAGTCGGTGTCCCCTCTGATCGGGCCAATGGACAGAGGATCTGATACGTAACTCAATTTTTTTAATCCAGCACAAGTCTGATCCTGTAACAAACCGGGGTTACCTGTTCCTTAAGCGAACTCATTCTGGAACACCTCGAAACATTTTAAACAACACGAAGTGAATCGCACTTTCGTAACTCTCGGAGAAGGGCAATGATTAAAACAACACAAAAGCAGACACGACGGGCTGGTTTTACACTCGTCGAAGTGATGATTGTGGTCGTAATTCTTGGAATTCTGGCTGCAACCGTATTACCACAGTTTATTTCCACCAACGATGATGCCAAGGAATCGGTACTCGTTCAGGACTTGCAGACTCTGCGAAGCCAGATTCAAGTCTACAAGTTCCAGCATGATGGCAAATATCCCGCAGACGGTTCTACCGAGCCGGATGATTTCCGTGATGCCTTGCTACTTTCCAGTGATAAAGATGGTACCACCGGTGCCGTGGGAACCAAACCACTGGGTCCTTACCTGATTGGCAGTGTGCCTCCCAACCCGTTCACCGGGGGACGTGGAATCATGATCGTCACCGACGTTGCCGGTACGGAACCTGATGAAGCAGCCAAAGACGGAACGGAAACTGTGGGCTGGATTTATAATCCTGCCACAGGAGAAATCAAAGGTAACAACGCCGGAACTGCCGCTGACGGCAGAGACCTGGACACATTATAATCTCCCGCCTTGGTTTGGCCTCAAAACCCGGCTGAGCGTTTGAATTAAAAAGTGTAACCTGAATCAGCCCCTTGCATGAGTTTTGTGCAAGGGGCTGTTTTTATTGAAATAACAGCTTAGTGTTGCTTTTCAGATGAGTTTGCTTTCAAGTATTCCTTACGGGCAAATCTCAACCGCTGTCCCCTCGCCACAAAAAACAGGTGCGGCAGACAGCAGATTCAGAAAGGCAAACCACCATGCGAAGCTTCTCCCTCGCGCTGGCATTACTGGCCAGCCTTCTCTTCCCGAACAGGTCCACAACAGCAGCACCGCCTGCAGAGCCTACGTCTCCCAAGCGACCGAACATCATGGTCGTCCTCTGCGATGACCTGGGATATGGTGATCTGGCCTGTTACGGTCATACCGTGATCCAAAGCCCGAACATCGACCGCTTCGCGCAGGAAGGACTGAAACTGACCAGCTGCTATGCCGCGCACCCCAACTGTTCTCCCTCGCGCACCGGCCTGATGACGGGTCGCACGCCGTTCCGCGTCGGCGTTTACAATTGGATTCCCATGCTCTCTCCCATGCATGTCCGCAAACGGGAAATTACCATCGCCACTTTACTGCGACAGGCCGGTTACGCGACCTGCCACGTTGGGAAATGGCACCTCAATGGCATGTTCAATATGGTGGGACAGCCCCAGCCTTCCGATCATGGATTCGATCACTGGTTCTCGACCCAGAACAACGCCCTGCCCACCCATGAGAACCCATTCAACTTCGTGCGGAATGCCAAACCGGTTGGCCCGCTGCAGGGTTTCGCGTCACAGCTCGTGGCCGATGAAGCAGACGAGTGGCTGACGGAACTCCGCGACAAAGAAAAACCGTTCTTCATGTTTGTCTGTTTTCATGAGCCACACGAACCGATCGCCAGCGCAGAACGTTTTCGTAAACTGTATACCGCCCCCGAGGGCTCCACCCTGCCCGCCCATCACGGCAATGTCACCCAGATGGACGATGCCTTTGGGCGCATCCTGAAAACACTGGACGAGCAGAAACTGCGGGAGAATACATTGATCATTTTTACCAGCGACAACGGCCCGGCCATCACCAGGCGCCATCCGCACGGTTCTTCCGGTCCCTTGCGGGATAAAAAAGGGGCCACTTATGAAGGGGGCATTCGCGTGCCCGGCATCATCCAGTGGCCCGATCATGTCAGACCGGGAACCACCAGCGATGTCCCCGTCTGCGGAGTCGATATCCTCCCCACCCTGTGTGCCGTGGCTGGCATCCCCGCACCCGCAGATCGGGTGCTGGATGGCACGAATATTTTGCCGTTGCTGGAAGGCAAGCCGATCCAGCGGAAGAAGCCACTGTACTGGCAGTTCAATCGCGCCAAAAATGATGCCAAGGTCG
This sequence comes from Gimesia sp., assembly GCA_002706765.1. Lineage (GTDB taxonomy): Bacteria > Planctomycetota > Planctomycetia > Planctomycetales > Planctomycetaceae > Gimesia. Next base: position 185,861 of record PAJV01000013.1, on the reverse strand, counting down.
CGATCCGCGATGGAGAATGGAAGCTGCTGGCGAAATTGAATGTCCCCAGCCCCAAGCCATCCGGCGGAATTACAATCGAAGAAATAGACGCCGTCAAAAATGCGAAACTGGAAGGATTTGAACTGTACCACATCCAGAGTGATATCGCTGAAACGACCGACCGATCGGAAAGCGAACAGAAAATTCTGGAAAAGATGAAACGGCAGATGCAGGCAATTTTTGAGGAAGTCCAGGCAGAAGCCCCCCGCTGGCCCGCCTGGGAATTTGCCCGCTACGAAGGGAAAATCCTCTCCGAGTATTATCGCAAACAGGAAGCAGCAGAGAAAAAGAAGAATAGTCAGCCCTGATCGCAGCTGAAGCTTTTCTGTTCCCGGATAAAAACAGAGCCCGTTTTCTTGTGCTGAAAACGGGCTCTGTCCATTAGCGTAACCGGATTTAATGGTTGAACAGGAATTCGCGGCTGTTGCTGATGGCCCACATCACGTCCTGGTAACCTTCGCGTTTATTTTTCGCGGCCTTCACGATCTGATCGCAGTTAGCCAGCTCTGCTTTCGTTGGGTAGCGGCTGAAGGAGGCCAGATACATTTCCGTAAAGACTTCATGATCGGCCGCTTTGGCTTTTAACAACTCTTCGATCCGTCCGTTCTTCGTTGCCAGTTTGGTATTGATCAACTGACCGTTGGCAACCTGCAGCACCTGCGCCAGGTTGGGTTCACTGGCGCGTTCGCATTCACAGGTAATCACACGCTTGGGACGTCCCAGTGTATCGAGGAAGTAGGAGCTGTAATTCGGGTCGGGCAATTCAATCGCCCGGGTGCCCTGGGGAACACCACGGAAGCGTTCCTGCGAACCGGTCAAGTCATCCAACGCATCCAGCATGACTTCCGCTGGCAGGCGTTTGACATTGTAATGCGTATAGAATCGGGTTTTCGCCACATTCTCCGGTAAGGGTGCCGAGGAAAGCTGGTAGGCGCGGGAATTCATAATCACCCGCATCAGTTCTTTCAGGTCGTAACCCGATTCAATAAAGTGGTCGGCCAATGCGTTCAGCAGTTCCGGGTTCGAAGCCGGGTTGGTTTCCCGCATGTCATCAATGGGTTCAATAAATCCGGTTCCCATGTAATAAGACCAGAAACGGTTCACCATGTTCCGGGAGAACAGGTGGTTCTCAGGTGATGTAATCCAGCGTGCCAGGGGACGACGGAAATCACGGTAGGAAGTCGTATCAATGGGCTCACCCAGCAACGGCGTCGGCTCCATTGTTTTTTTCGTACGCGGATGCCGAATCGAACCGCTGCTTTTGACTTTGACAATCGTATCCGCGCCCAGCGCACCGAAATCGACGCTGCCTTTATTTCCCACCCGCGTGAAGAAAGCGGCCAGGCTGTAATAATCTTTCTGGCTGTAAACTTCAAAGGGATGGTGATGGCACTTGGCACACTGCAGACGAACGCCCAGGAAAATCTGTGACGTGGCTTCCGCCAGGTCTTCGGGGTTGGTCGCAATTTTGAAATAGTTGGCCGGGCCGTTTTCGTAGATCGATCCCTGTGCCGTGATGATTTCATTCACAAATTCGTTGACCGGTTTGTTTTCCCGCAGCGACTGGCGAATCCAGTTGGAAAACGCCCACATGCCGCCATCACCGACTTTATTCCGGTTATTCCGCAGCAGGTCGCCCCATTTCATGCCCCAGTAGGCACTCCAGGGTTCCACGTAGACATCCCGTTCGGGATCACCGGTCAGACCGAGTAATTCATCAATCAGCTGACTGCGTTTATCGGGAGCTTTTGAAGCCAGGAACGCTTTGACTTTTTCCGGTTGGGGCAGCGTGCCGATCGTATCAATGAAGGCGCGGCGGATGAAAACTTCATCGCTGCATAGCGGCGACGGTTCGAGACCGAGTTCGCTGAAACGTTGTTTGACGTGTTCATCGATAAAGTTGTTCGGCTTGAATTCCGCCAGATCCACTTCATTTTTATAAGGGGAAATCACAGTCGAAATCTTTGCCTGTCCCATGTACCGCACCATCACGGCGGTCTGGCCGGCTCCCACAATTTCGACTTTACCCCGGGGCGTTACCGTCGCGATATTTTCAATCAGGCTGTCATACTGTGCCCGGGCGGTCACATCCTGTTTCGTACCATCACTGTATTCAGCGACAACGCGCAACTGCTGGATGTCTCCCTGCTGGTAACGGCGTGACATCGGCGTCAACTGCATGCCGACGACCGTAGGCTCTTTATCATCAATTTCAGTGACCGCTTCCGAAATCCATGTTTCCAGAATGCGATATTCATAAGAGTCTTTCGCGAAACGTCGACCGCCGCCATGCGCAATTGCCATGGAAGCCTTCTGCAGAATCAGACTGTTTTCCGGCTGCAAAATGGAGACCCGTCGCTGTCGGTCGTCACGGGCCATTTCCGGATAATCCTGTTCGGGAGCATAACCAAACAGCGAGAGCTTGAACCCCCCTTTACCAAACTGACTGGCATGACAGCCCCCCAGGCTGCAGCCCCCTTTATTCAATACGGGAACCACGTCTTTCACGAAGCTGGCATTTTTGCCATTCGCACGGGGTTTGATCTCGACGGAAATCTGCGACTTCTGTCCGGCGTGAGCAACCTCAATTTTTCCCTTACCAAATGCCAGCGGGCGCACAAGACCCTCGGCGTTCACTTCCAGCAGATCGGGAGTGAGACTGGTGAAGGTGGATTGATGCGTCAAATCGCCGACAATCTTGCCCTTCTCTTCTACCGGAACCTGGATCTGGAAATAATCCAGCAGCCCGTCGAGGACGATCTGTTGCGGCGAGACCTGCAGTTTCGATTCAGCGGCTGAAGATGCGTTTTGCATCAAGGCAGTGGAAACGAACAATGCAATGATCAGGAATCGTGGTAACGTCTGATTTTGTTTCACGTATGATTTCCAGTCGAACATAAGATCAACTTTCTTAAGCGGGTCGTATTTCATCAGAGGGGATCCCTTGAAAGAGAGAACCGGTCTCGCAGAATAAAACACGTCGTCGCAGAAAAACCTGTAACAGGTAAAGGATGGCAGGTTGTGTGTGGTATCAGGTGGGAAGCTAATGGCATAACATAAAACGCCATTTATACTTAAATATACTAAAAAATGATGCGAAAGCAAAAAAAACTCTGCGTTTTCATCATTTTTTTCACGCAGAGCAAACGGCGATTCACCTAAACCGAATTTACACCACTGTACGGGGAAGTCCCCTGCTCTCTTTATTTTATCGCTATAATTTCATGCGATCAAGGAGTGATTATTTCAGATAGCGAATTCCATCTTATTAATTTCGGGTCGGAAAGCCGATTTAATGTTTGCCTACCTTACATAAACGGTTACAATTATGATAGTTAGTTAATAATTATATGACTTAGCGATATCAACAAACCTGACAAAACATCCCTCCCTCATAAATTCCTGCAATGCCAGGATCCTGCCACACTAAAGGAGTTTCTCATGCTGAAGCTATTCCCGCAAAAGGTTTCGAACTGCGAAACTGGAAGTCGACGTCAATTTCTTTTAGAAGTTGGTGCGCTCAGCGCGTTTGGAATCACCCTGGATTCCCTGCTGCGTGGACAGGCTCATGCTTCAGAAAGCGAGTCTGCAGCGCTCTCAGATCCCTCAAATGACACCAACTGCATTCTGATCTGGACGCGAGGCGGTACCAGCCATCACGATACTTTCGATCCCAAGCCAAACGCATCGGCTGATGTACGCGGCGATTTTTCCGCCATCAGCACCGCCCTGCCCGGCTACCAGTTTACCGATCAGCTGCCGCTGTTCGCGAAACACGCCAACGAGTTCTCCATCATGCGGAACCTGAATCCGCAGAACGGTGCGCACTCAACGGCAGACGCATTTATGCTCTCCGGACATAAATTCAATCCTTCGGTTACGTATCCCTGCTACGGTGCCGTGGTCGCGAAGACCAAGGGATTCAAAACCAATATTCCGCCTCACATTCAGATTGGGAACCATGTCGACCGTCGCTTTAACGGCGGCCTGGGCGGTTACTTGGGAATGCAATACAACCCGTTTGAAATTCCCGGCGATCCCAACGCGAAGAACTTCACAGTACGTGATATCTCTCCGCCATCGGGGATTACCATTGATCGCATGAAACGCCGTCAGCAGGCGCTGCAGGCGATTGACACTCTGCAGCGACAGGCTGATCGCAACCAGAATGCCTTCGAAGCTTCTGACTCACATTACCAGAATGCCTTCAGCATGATTACGTCGGCTGATACTCAGAAAGCCTTTGATCTCAGTCAGGAATCAGACAAAACACGTGATGATTACGGTCGTCACTACCTGGGTCAAAGCTGTCTGCTGGCCCGTCGTCTGATTGAATCGGGTTCCCGCTTCGTCACCGTCAGCAGTGGTGGCTGGGATACTCATACCAACAACTTCAAATCGCTGCGTGGTTCACTGCCTCCGTTTGACCGGGCGCTGACCTCGCTGGTTCTGGACCTCAAACAGCGGGGCCTGTTGAACAATACGCTGGTCGTCTGGCTGACCGACTTTGGCCGGACCCCGGTCATCAACTCGGCCGCCGGTCGTGACCACTGGTCCACCGCGTCGACCATGATGATGATCGGTGCAGGCACCCCCGCCGGTCAGGTTGTCGGTGCGACCGACGACACCGGTTCGCGTCCGGTCGGGAAAGAGTATTATCCTGCCGACGTCGCCGCTACGATTTACACAAAACTGGGTGTGAACCTGGATCATTATTTTGTATCACCTGAAGATGGTCGCCCCCTGATCGTCTGCGAAGGTCAACCGATTCCGGAGCTGATGGGTTAAATCCCGGCGGCTTCACTCATCCGAAAACCAACAGTGACAGCCCCTGGGAGCGTATGAGTTCCAAGGGGCGTCCCTGTTTATCAGGCACTCACATTGATCTAAACCAGGACATTCGATGCGCTGCATACTTTTTACACTACTGACTGTCACCTGTTTCGTGATCACCCCCGCGCGGCTCAAAGCCGCCGATGAGAAAAAAACACCCCCGCCATCAAAGATCGGATTCCGGCAGCTGGTGACGTTCAAACCCGCCGCCGTCCAGCAGGGCGATAAGCGGAAGATTCAACTGCACTCCAGTTACACGCTGGATAATACCCACTCGGTCTTCTTTGACCAGCCGGGGATCAAGATGACCTTTGCCGAGACCAAGCCCAAAGCGGCGCCGCGCCGTGGTCGTGGCTCGGTGGGAACTCCGTTTGAATTTGAAATCGAAGTCCCGAAAGAGCAGGCCACACGTATTTATGAATGCCGGGTGGCTACCGACCAGGCGGTTTCCAGTGTCTCGCATCTGCTGGTCACCCCTTATCCGGTCATTGAGGAAGAGGAAAAGAAAGACAACAACACGTTTGATACCGCCCAGGAAATCACATTCCCCTCAACCGTCTGTGGTATCATCGAGAAGTCCGAAGACATGGACTGCTTTAAATTCAAAGGGAAAAAGGGACAGCAGATTACCCTGGAAGTTTATGCCCAGCGCGTGACCGAAGCGATTCACACCATGCAGACTTCCAGCGTGTACCTGATGGATTCGATCCTGACCCTGTACGGTCCGCAGAAACAGATTATTGCCCAGAACGATAACTTCATTAAATCGGATTCGCTGATTTCATTCAAATTGCCCGCCGACGGTGAGTATGTCTTCGAAATCCGGGACACCCGTTATGTGGGAACCGGAAAATATGCCTACTGTGTTGAAGTCAGCGATGGTCCCTATGTGACTCACACCATGCCCCTGGCGGTTCAGCAGGGAAAACAGACCGAAGTCACCCTTGAAGGTTATGCGTTACAGGGCAACACCAAAGCGGCATTCTCATCGAAAGAAGCCAAAGCAACAGGCTGGGCCAAACGGTCCTTTCAGACACCGGCCGGTGAAACAAACGCTGTCTGGACGCTGATCAGTGAGCATCCCCAGGCGGTAGCCGCTGACACGAATACCTCAATGAAAACTGCCTTCCCTCTGACATTTCCCCTCGGCGTCAGTGGCCAGATCACGGAAGCAGAGCAGACTCAGTTCTTTTCGTTCCAGGCCAAAAAAGGCCAATACTATTCTTTCCAGCTGATGTCGAACCGCATCGACCTGCCACTGGACTGCGTGATGGAAGTCCTCGACTCCAAAGGCAAAGCACAACGGGTCTATGTAAACGGCGGCGCGAATGTTGAGGCCGACGATGGCCTGCAGATGAAAGACGTTGACTTCCACTTCATGGCTCCTGCCGACGGTGAATATTATGTAACACTTCGCGATCTGCACGACCGGGGCGGCGATCGATTTGCCTATCACCTGACGGCGGAACTGAGTGGCCCCGATTTTCAGATGAGTGGCGAATACTATTATGCACAGATTGCACCGGGTACCAACATGATGTGGTTTGCCAGCGTCAAACGCCTGAATGGATTTGACGGCCCGATTGAATTGAATATCGAAGGCCTGCCCAAGGGAGTCACCTTCGAACCGGTGACGCTCCCCCCCGGAGTCAATGATTGTGGCCTGATTCTCAAAGCAGCGAAAGATGCCCCGATCAACGCGTCCCTGGTCACGATTTCCGGCAAAGCCAAAATCAAGGGCCCGGACGGGAAAGAGCAGGAACTGGTTCGCGAAGGTCGCATCACCTGTGAAATTCAGTCGCGTGGTGGCGGACAGGCACGCTGGCCGATCAACACGTCGATTGTGGGTGTCACCAAACCGCTGGATCTGCTGGAAGTCACAGCCACGCCTGGTGAAATTGTCCTGAAGCCCGGCGAATCAGCCGAGATCAAAGTCAAGATCAAACGCAGCGAAGCTTATAAAGAGCCCGTCACACTGGCGACCGCCTTCATGTATTTCAAATCGAAATACGGTGAGCAGTTGCCGCCCGGCGTCACGCTTTCCAATAAAAGTAAAACCCGTCTGGCCGGCGATACCCTGGAAGGCACATTGATTATTGAAGCCTCCAAAAAGGCAACACCCGTCAAGCGTTTCCCCTTCGCCGCGATGGCGCGGGTCGGCATCACCTTTTCGATCACCACCAATTACGCATCGAATGTGATTTATCTGACGATCACCGATGAAGATGCCAAAGACAAGCTGGCCAAAAAATAGGGATCGACTTCAACCCCTCTCTCCCCTATTCTGGAAGGATCATTTCGCTTCCCGCGCAGAAAGTCTGATATGACCTGGAGAGATCTGACATTTTCAACTTCACTGCTGAGTGTGCGATCCCTCCTGCGCTCTCTCTTTTGCGGTCTCTGTCTGTGTGCCGTTTCCAGTGCAGGACCGGTTTCTGCCCAGGGCTCTGCCAAACCGGAAAAAATCGCCCCACCCCTGTTTGAATTCACATTTACGGATGATCAAAAACAGGAGCAGATTATCGAGGCGGCCCAGATCCTGCAGGCCCAGGATGGAGGGGTGGTGATGCTGACCCGCGACGGACGCCTGTTGACGGCAACTCCTGAGCAACTGAAAAGTAAACGGCTTTTGAATCGCGAGTTCACTCCCCTGGATGCCGGTGAACTGGAAAAGCAGCTCAAAGCGGAATTCGGCGAAGATTTCACCGTCACTCAGACGAAGCATTTCACCATCTGCAGCCAGGCGGGCAATCGTTATTCTCAGTGGTGCAGCTATCTGTTCGAACGCCTCTATATGGTTCTGCATAATTACTGGGACGACAAAGCATCTCCGCTGCACGATCCGGAAGTGCCTCTGATCGCGGTCATCTTCAAGGACCGTGCCAACTTCGAACAGTATGCGAGCCAGCTTCTGGGTGAAGGAGCCGCCGCCACGCATGGCTTCTATTCGATTCAATCCAACCGCATGGTGCTCTATGATTTGACTGCAGGTCCCAATGAGCGTCCTGCTTACACCGACGCCGACATCCTGTTCAAACTGCGAAAGTCGCCGTTCAATGTCGCCACCATTATCCATGAATGCACGCATCAGATCGCCTTTAATGTGGGCTTGCATACCCGCTTCGCCGACAATCCGCTCTGGCTGACCGAAGGTATGGCGACTTATTTTGAAACCCCCGATCTGAAAAGCAAAACAGGCTGGCGGACCGTGGGCAAACCCAATCCCTGGCGACTGCGGCAGTTTCAGGATTATGCCCGCTCGCGCAGACCCGCCGACTCGCTGCAGACCCTGATCTCTTCAGACCAGCGTTTTCAGGAAGCAGAGGCCGTGCTGGACACTTATGCGGAAGCGTGGGCCTTCTCTTATTTTCTGATCAAAACCAAACGCCGACAGTACGAAGAGTACGTGCATCTGATCGCCGCCCGGAAGCCATTAATCTGGTCCACTCCTGAAGAACGGCTCAAAGACTTTCAGTCTGTCTTCGGCGCAGATCTGGCTCAGCTTGATCAGCAATTTCTCAGATACATGCGACAAATCAGCCGCTAAATACGATTTTTCTCTTTGCAGTTTCCCTGTTTCCCAGTATCGTGCGCATACGCCGTTTGAAGTCGGCGACGTTTTCAGACGCGCCAACCGAACGTCTCGCATAGAAAAATAACAATCCGTAAAGGGCATCTTTCATGTCAACTTCCCTGCAACCATCGGATGAGCAAGCCAAGGTCATCACAGGCTGCCTGCTGCTGCTATCCATCATCGCGCTGGCAGGTGTCTTTTATGTGACCCAGGCGGTTCTGGTCCCGTTTGTCATCGCCATTTTCATCGCGACGATTGTGACGCCGATCGTCGACCTGCTGGTATTAAAATGGAAGTTACCACAAATCATCGCGATTTCTCTGACGCTGCTGCTGGTACTCACTTTTGTTTTTTTAATCTGCATGACATTGATCTACTCGACGCAGCAGGTGATCTACAAAGCAGAAAACCAGTACAGTGAAAAGTTCGGCATCTTTATCAACTATGCGTTTGAGGCTGCCAAGGAAGCCGACAATCTTCCCAGGCCCAAACCAACAGAGGAAAATATAGCACTGCAGTCAGATGACACCGATTCGACAGAGGCGATTCCGGAGATCACTCCTCCCGCGCACATCGATGATTCAGATGCAGTGGTTGCCGAAAAACCGGAGACCGGCTGGTTTCAGAAAATGGGCATTGACCTGGATACGCTCAAAACAGCGACGATGGACTACATGCGAAACTCATTGAAGTCGATCGCGGTCAGCACGATGCAGTCGGCGCTGAACTTCACAACCACTTCCTTTTTCGTCGCGATTTTCGTGATTTTCCTGCTGGCAGGTCGAGACCCGAATGCGGTCGTCAAAAATGAAATCTACTTTGAAATCGAGCAGAAAATTCGCAGCTATATTTCGACCAAACTCGTCCTGTCACTGATTACAGGCACCCTGGTGGGTGTGACTCTCAAACTGTTTGGGCTGGAACTCGCGCTGGTATTTGCCATTCTGACGGTTCTGCTGAACTTCATTCCGTCTGTCGGCTCGGTGATCGCAACGCTGCTGCCGATTCCGGTCGCGTTTGCCCAGTTCTCTGACAGCCCCTGGACGATTGCCGGCGTCATACTGATTCCCGGCGCCATCCAGATGGCCATCGGGAACGGCATCGAACCGAAACTCATGGGAGAAGGCCTGCAACTGCACCCGGTGACCGTGCTCCTGGCGCTTTCGTTCTGGACACTGCTCTGGGGTCCCATCGGCGCGATCCTGGCAGTTCCCATCACCGCTGCCATCCGGATCGTCCTGATGCGATTCGAATCCGGACGGACCGCAGGCAACCTGCTGGCCGGCATCCTGCCCGGCGGATCAACGACGGTGGCCTGAAGACGAGGCCCCCTGCTCTCTTTTTTTCCACCACGAAAAACACGAAAGCAAACTGGGTGTGCCTGGATAAAATCCGGGCCGAGCGCAGCGAGCAGGAGGTCGCCGTTGCCGTATTCAACCCAGAAGCAGACTGCCACTATACTCGGCACGGCCGGTCAAGCCGGTCCGTGGCACACGGAAACCTTCGATCATCTTGCATGTGCTCAATCAAAACAGACGTCCGTGTGCCATCTAATAGTGGAAACGATTTCAGAATTCATTATTTTCGTTGACTTGAATTTGGCTGAGTGATTTCAGACTAACCATTAAGCGTCGAATCTCAAACTCCCAAGCGGTCTGGAGAAGCAACCAAGACAATTCGTCATACTCATGCTTATCCTTCTCTGAAACACTATTCAGTTTAATCGTGGAGGTCATGATCTTACTCCGCGGTCTGTTCTACTTGATAGTGTCAGGATGACAAAGTGACTATTGAACTTTTTCGCCAGGGCCTGGAAGATTGATATGCGGCCTTAAGGCGACACATGTGCGGCACAAAATCGAATTTGTATTGATGAATGCGATGCCTTGATTCTTGCGGTATATGCCTAACTTCCGAATATCCACACTATTTTTTTAAAAGCCGTGGAATCAGGGTATCAAGCTGGCCCCGTGCCTCGGTCGAATAGAGATTGCCGCTTGGGTCGATCAAGAAGATGGCTGGGATTCCATCGACTCCCCATGATTCTGAAAAATCGTTCAGCGCTGATCCTGTCCGCAATGCGCGTTTGTCGCGTCCTAGATAATACTGCGGCCAGGGAATTTGCTCCTTGTCTACGAACGACTTCAAACTTTCCAATCCTCCGTCGTTTTCAGGTAGATCGTGACTGACTCCTATGAATTCGACCCCCTGATCATGGTACTTGGCATACAGCCGCTTCAATTCGGGGATTTCATGAACGCACGGACCACACCAGGTTGCCCAGAACTCCACCACGACAACCTTCCCTCGCAAATTCTTCATCGAGACTGCTCGACCAGAGATCACGTCAGTGAACTCAAGCTCAAACGGCTCGCCGATTAGATCACGCTTTCTGTTTTTCCCTTGCGCTATTCGACTACGAAAAGAATCAGGGTATTCTTGAGCGATGCGCCGCGTTAACTCAGTGCTTTGACGACTGATGAGGTAAGTATCCACAGTAAAGCAGAAGGCTCCAGCTAAAGAAAAGCCAAGAATCAATTGGCGAAATTTGGAGAAACGTTGGAAGGGCGCTGCTTCCGAACGTTGCCAGACGGGCACAAGCAATAGAGCCGTTGTGCTGGCTGCCACAATGACGAGCCAAAAACGATAAGTACCAATAAAACTTAGGATGCTTGACTCGAGGTTTCGATTCAATGCCAGAGTCACTACTGGCAGAACTGCCTCTAAGACAGCGGCTTCGAACTTTCTCAGGCCTGGGAAGTGCGGGTACGAGGTGTGTAGTAGAACAACCAACACAATCCCCAGTAATCCGAAAAGAATGCCGAGTCTTAGCCACTTCCATGTGTTGGATGATGGCCTGCGTGCAGTCATTGCAACCACCGCACTGATCACTAAAAACAGCGCAATGACCGCTAGCCGCAGATACCACTCAAAATGAAGTTTCGTGACTGCGCTGTGGAGGACCTCGGCAGATCGGTTGTCTTTGGGCCACTCGCTGACGAACTTTTCAGCGAGTGCGACAGCCGCAGGTCCATTAATCGGTCCGTTAAACTTGATCATGGTTTGATAAAATAGCGCATCGCTTTTCAGTCTGGAATCCGTCGTTTTCTTGAGAACCTCATCGATTTCGGCGTTCACTTCTCGCATCGAATCGAAGGTGCTTCGACCATTAGTCGAAGGCAATCCTGCGAGGTATTTCAACGATCGCCAACGTTCTGGCAAAAACTTTGCGACGTGAGGGTCATCCGGGGACATTTTACGGAGATCACCGATCAGCGTTGCGATTTTGGTATGTGTTCGGATGAAATCTTCGGTTGGGAGTGAGCGATGGGACGTTCTGAGTTCGTTCTGGATCTGATCGATCAAAACATCCGTTGGCGTCTTTGGCGTCACCGAGGATTCAATCGGACCTGATTTGTTGAATATTCTCTCGGTGGTGGGAGATGGATCATCAGGGCGACCTTGAGCGACCGATGCCGCCACCACGAAGGAGAGGAATACGAAAGCGGTAGTATTGGCACTGCAGCGGATTCTTCTGAACATATTCAGCCCACTTTCTGTCGTGATATTGTCCGGCAAACTGCCGTTGGCACCTCTCGCTGATACTCCGGAGTTTACATAACACGTAACATGACTGATTCTTTAGGGTCGGGGGGCTTCCTGATTTCCTTCCAACAAGGAGAGTACCTGAAGCTCAGGCCGCCGATACAGAGCCAGATGAATCTTGCGAATTTCTTTGTGGAATTCATGCTGCTCCGGTTTCAGTGTTCAAGCATTCAGACACAGGAATGATCTTATTCCAGCTAAGATTCCCAATATGAATCAGTCTGGAACTGCTACAGGTATAGAATGCCTTCGATTGTAACTGCTGCGGTTTCCTGTGTCTAAAATGAATTAATTTTTATCCACTTACGCCGTTACAGTTATTAATGATATTCAAAACCATCAGCTTGTAATCAATGTTAGATAATCGGTTGAAATTCAAATCCAATCTGGCGAACTTGGATGACCGCGACAAATCAGAACAAACTGCTGAACCTGATTCGGAATAACGGTGTTCGTTCGCCTGACTCATCAATATCAACTTCCGTCCTGGTTATACTGATTGTTATGGAAGTCCGATCGCTTAAAAAACGAATATAACTGGTGTCAACTTTAACCCTCAGAAGTTGGACATACTTTAGTGGTAAAGCAGAGTCTCTAATTCGCATCGATGTTAAAGACCGTGAGACCGTGATAGGATGTCAGCGAGTTGCTCTCCCAGTAAAAACTCTGGAAGCCTGATTTGGATTCTTGGACGTGCAAAATATCGACCGTTAAATGTATTCACGTCACTTAGATCTGATCTGAAATTGATCTATGTCAACCCGACTGCTTAATACACGGTCATGTTATTGGACGCTTCGGTTCCCTGGTCGAATTCCACTGTACCTGACACCAGGTTGTCGGTCACCTGAATCTGCTGGCCGCCGATGATCCGGATGGCGAAGTTTTTCTCGCCTTCGGTAATCAGGCAGTCGGAAATACGGGACTGCTTGACGTTCTGCATCAGGATACCTCCGTTTTCACATTGGCGAATCGAACAGTTGGTGATGTTCATCCGGGCGCAGTTCTTGAGGATCAGCCCGGCAGCAACGCCCCGGGTCGCCAGGATATTCAGCGCGTTGAGCGTGCAGTCACTGCAGTCATTGAAGACGTTCGCATCTTTGGTCTGAGCCCGGTAATCGGGATTGCGATCCAGCAGATTGGATCCGAGCACAATGTGCGAGCAGTCTTCCACCAGCAGGTTGTGTTCGTATGCCTGCCAGAGAGTATTGCCGGTAATCGTGATGCCGCGGGCATGCTTGAGGTGAATATTGACGGCGACATCACTCATCGAATTGTCGGCGATCGCGAAGTTCCCCACCTTGCGGGGGTCTTCGGGACCGTTGCCGATGAAGCGTACGTTGGCAGAATCGGGTGCGTCGTGCGTGTGTTGTATGGTGCAGCCGAAGATGGCACCTTCCCGCAGTGAGCCTTTGGAAATGTCGAACAGAATATTGGCCGTGGGCTGAGTGTCTGCTCCCATGTTGCCTTCGATGTCGCAGTTGCCGATCTGAATGTTGCGGATTTCACTCCCGCGAACCACAATCCCCCCCTGCCTGTTGTAGCTGATATGCGAGTCAGAAATGTTGATCTGATGCAGGTTCAGATTCTCGAGATAAATGCCGACGCCTTCATTTTCATACAGATGACAGTCATCTATGGAGACATTCCGGTTGCGTTCATAAAGATGAATTCCATGTAAAGCCTTGCGGACGACCAGGCGCGTGATAGTAAGCTGCATGGTCTTCGATGCCGCGATCCCGATGGCTTCCGGATGCTTGCCGACGATTTCGATGCCATCGACCATCGGCGACCGCTCCCGCTCCCAGACGACGGGCTGCACGGTTTTGGGGCTTGCCGTTCCGTTATGAGTGCCGATGAAATGAAAAGCGGGGCCGGCTCCTTCCATCAGGATCGTCGCTGTGCCATCGCCGGAAATCGAAGTCGGTCCGACTTTGTTCAAATCAATCACGACCGGCTTCGTGAGGCGATACTGGCCCGTCGGAAACCGAAGCACCCCAACCGGCGCATCAACCAGTTTCTGAATGGCAGCCGTGACATCAGTTTTGCCATCTCCGACGACGCCATAATCTGACAGCTTGACATCTCGTGCATATCTTACCATTTTCGGTTTTTGTGGGAGCTTCACCAATGGCTGAGATGCTTCGTGATGATTCAAGAACAGCCCCGTTAATACGAGTGTGATCACACTAAGCGGGATGAGTGTTTTCAGTTTCATGGCATCAACTTTCAATGCAGGTTTTTCTGGCAGGAGATCGCCGACAATGCGGACGGCCCGATAATTTAAGGAAGCTTATAAATCAGTCTACGCAACAGCGATGTCAGGTTCAACTGTCGTGCCAGTGAAAGGCAGAAGGGCTTCCGGGCGAAGCAGACAGCAAATTACTGATGATAAACGGGCCGCGGCTCATCGCTGGCGATGATTTTAAGATAACTCTGGTAGCGCTGGCGGGAAATGAAATCGTGGGCGACAGCGCGTTTCACGCCGCAGTCGGCTTCGTGCGTATGCGAGCAATCCGGAAAGCGACACTGGGTCACAAACGGGATGAAGTCGCGGAAGAAGCCTTCGACTTCCTCAGGAATCACATCCCACAACTCCAGTTGACGAATGCCCGGCGTATCGACCACCCAGCCCCCAGTCGCGATTTCGAGCAGCAAGGCAGAACGGGTCGTGTGCCGTCCTTTGCGGTTTTCCTGACTGATCTCTGCGGTTTCCAGTGACAGTCGTTCGTCAATTTGATTGAGCAGCGACGATTTCCCCACGCCGCTCTGGCCCGAGAAAACACTCTGCTTACCTTTGAGCAGCGACCGCAGACGCGGGATGCCGGTGCCCTCTGTGACGCTGGTTAATACAATGTCATAACCCATCTGGGCATACACGCCGATCAGGGGCTGGAAGGCGACCGGATCGACCAGGTCGATTTTATTGATGCAGATGATGGAGTGAATGTTGCCTTTTTCCGAACTGATCAGGAAGCGGTCAATCAGCGAGGGTTTGAGGGGCGGATCGTCGGCGGAGACCACAATGACAGCCTGGTCAATGTTGCTGACGAGAATATGCTCGCGACGTTTGCTGCCCCGTGAAAGATAGGAGCGACGCGGCTCGACACGTTCGATCACCGCCTGATGCTCATCCCCATCGGGACGAATCAATACATGATCGCCGGCGACAACGGCGTTGCGGTCATCGCGGGACATGGTGCGCACGAGCCGCCGGATGGTGCATTCATAGCGTGTGCCATCTGCCACCTGCACGACCGAGTTCAAGCCCTGCGAGCGGATCACGCGGCCTGGAATGCAGTTCTGCTCGTCGATATCGATGACAATTTCGGTGCCGTCATCGGTTTCGTGCTCGACTCCCATGACGGTGCGATGACGAGTGAGATCCCCTTTACCGGTGAGCCGTTCGGTGGTATCCCTGTACTGCGAGTCGACCTGCTCGTCCATCTGGTGGCTGGCGAGTTTATTGTTCCGGACCTTTTTCTGGCGGTTCTTTTTAAACGCAACCCGGATTTTTTTTCCTTTTTTCTTAGCCACTACAGTTCTGGTTCCATCACCGTCTGATCAAAATTCATGATGAACCGTCCTGCTCATCATCCTGATCGATGAGAAATTTCAGTCCGAGTTCATCGTCGGTCATCTGAGATTCGTCTTCCGGAAGTTCAATTTTATCTGGTTTCTTTGCCGGTGGTGCCATCGGACGTTCCGGACGTTTTTCCCGTTTGACGAGCCCCGCTTTTTCCATCAGGCTCATTTCGAACGGATTCTCTTCTTCCGGCGGCGGTTCATCGGACTGGGGTGTGTAATTGATTTCGTAATCGTGTTTGGCAATCGAGAGCCGGTCTCCGGGCAGCAGCCACTTCATATCGCAGCGGTCTCCGTTCACTTTGATCCCGTTGCGGCTGTTCATATCGCGGACGCGCCAATAGCCGTTGATAAATTCCAGCTGGCAGTGATGCGATGAGATATTGGGAAACTGCAGCGTGATATCGCATTTGCTGCGGCGGCCAATTAATAACACTTCTGACAGCAGCGGGATTGGATCGCCGCCGCCACACGGGTTGAGTTCACCTAACATTCCGACTTCCTGGCGCCTCTGTTACGTATTGTTTACCAAAAGATCATGAATTGCCCGCATGGCTTTAATCTATACCGCTGGCCACACATTATAAAGCCTTTCTCTTGAGAAAAGTCAGATTTTGGGGATACTTCAAGGGGACTGCTTACTCTATACTGGAGACTTCAATAGCGGGAGTCGGCTGAGTGGTCGCTGCGGGTTCTTCGGAATCCGTGGAGGAAAGTCCGGGCTCCACAGGGCACGGTGGTGGGTAACGCCCACCGTCCGCGAGGACAGGGAAAGTGCAACAGAAAGTAAACCGCCGGGCCGGTACGCTGGCCAGGTAAGGGTGAAACGGTGCGGTAAGAGCGCACCAGCAGACCGGGTGACCGGTCTGGCTCGGTAAACCCCACCGGGTGCAAGACCAAGCAGGAAGCAGTTCTGGTTCGCCAGAACACGGATCGGCCCGATCCGTTATGACTTCCGGGTCGGTCGCGTGAGGCAGCAGGCAACTGCTGTCCCAGATAAATGGCCACTCTCGACATAACCCGGCTTACAGGCTTGCTCCCGCTTATTGATTCTCTTCCCCGACCCATTCAATTCATCACAACGACAACACACCTCAACCCGCAATGTTGTCAAATTGATTGTAATAAATTCTACAATATTGCACTTTTGACAACATGCCAAATCATTTCCACGACACTGCGATAATTTTTATCTCCTTACACAACATGCACTTAGAGACTTTCCGCACTTTTATGGCACGGTAGCTGCTTTAGTATTCTTTCATCAACAACAAATGAAACAGTTGATAACAAAAAAAGCCACTTTAAAAAAACAAAACCATTAAAGGAGATAATGATGAAAAACTTCACACTCGCAATCGCAGCTATGGCAGCCGTTACTTTGGTCAGCAGCACTTCATTTGCTGCCACTCCGTTCTGCGGCACCAGCAGCTACTTTAACTCAAAATATGACAATTCGAAATACGACACACGTTACAATTCCACAGCCAGCCGGAACTGGAACAACAATTCCTATTCAAGCTACAACAGCAGCTACCTGAATACCCGACCGTTGTTCACTCCGTACAATCCTGCTGTGAATCGTTACAACAGCTCTTACAGCGGACTGTTCAATACGTACCGTCCTGTGTCAAACTACACTTCGTCGTATTTCAACAATAACAAGTACAGCAACTACAAGTACGACTACAAATACGACAATGATCGTCACGACCGCTTTGACCATGATCGACATGACCGTCATGACCACGACCGATACGATCGCAACGACAACTGGCGTAACAATCGCTAGTTCGAATTGAAAAGGTAAACCATCCCTCTCTGGTCGGGTTCTGCCCGGCCAGGGGTTTATAATAAATCATGCATGCAAAACGGACCCGCGCCACTCTGGTTGCGGGTCTGTTTTTGTTTTTCGGTCGTGAGTTGGAGTTCGTATCCGCGAGAGAACAAGTGAAACCTGAATCGCTTCAGCCAGGCCGATCAGTCGGGCAGCGTGGAAACCGAAAGTGTTTCGCGCGGGTAATAGTGAATCGTTCCGTTCTCAGTTCCCACCAGCAGATCGACCACTCCCCGACCAAAGTCAACCGGCGCAGGAGAGCAGGAATGAATTCCCAGTCCGATCCGTTTCCCCTGAAAGTCGAGTTGCCTGACATAATCAAAGACCGGCTCCGCGTTACTGCCGATGTTCCGTAAAAACAGTATCGAAGCCTGCCTCGTCAATAAATAACCACTGGGCAGGTAAGTGGATTTTGAAGCCGGGAAGGACAGGCCCCGGGAGGCACCGATCAACAGATCGATTTTCCCATCCTGGTCCCAGTCATGCGCCACCAGTTTGGCGCGTCCGGTCTGGCCAGCGGCTTCATCCACGTTGGCGGTAATCGGCGTGCCATCTTTGAGCGTGAGTAATTCGCCGCGCTCCACATTCTGATTATCGATCCTCCAGAACCGCCTTAACAGGTTCTGTTCATCCAGTGCGATCAGGCAGAGACGACCTGGCGTGCCCCAGTCTGTAATGGCCGGCTGACTTCTCCATGCCAGATGCATCTGCAATCCGTCACAATACAGGGGCTTCGGTTCTGAAAAAGCAACACCGTCTTCAGAAGGCTCCTGCAGCAACAGCATATAGTCCGCCATGATGCTGTTCAGGATCACGTCCAGCCGCCCGTCGCCGTTCCAGTCATAAAGTGTGGGACAGGTATAACCCCACATCCCCTCGCCGGGCCCCTGGATGGAACCGCGGTAACCGGCTTTGATGTTCAGCGGCTTGCCACCCACTGGCACGGATTGCGGTTGCGCGAACTCCACTCGTGCCTGGTCACCAATGTTTTTGACAAACAACAGTTGCCCCGCATCATTGCCGACGATCAGATCGGTCAAGCCATCGCCGTCTACATCTCCCGGACTGATGACGGGCAGTTCCCCCAGGCAGAGGTGGGCGTCTTCCCTCAATACGGGACACACTGATTCATAAACCGGAGAGCCGTTTGGCGCGAACTGGCCGGAACAGCGATAGAACCAGACCCGCCCGGTATCACCGACGATCAGGTTCGAGAGCCCCGTTTCGGGATCGGGGACTGCACACAGATTCGCATTAATCACGGGATGCCGTAAGCCGACATGCTCCTGGTCGTTGACCAGTTTTTGAGGAGAGAGTTTGCCGTTCTCGGGGTCAATTGCGAAGCAGCGGATCACGCCCGGCTTATCGCTGGTCACCAGCGCCGGCGGATGATCTTCTCCCAGATGAACGACCGTCATGCCCCCCAGGTTAAACAGGAATTCTCCGGGCCCCTGCCCTGCGCGAGAAACCGCTTCCACTTTTTTCAGATCCAGAGAACCAAAGGTTACGTGATATAACTGGCGACGTGTAATATTCCCTCGCCAGAATCCGGCACCATCGTAGGGAATGTAAGTCGTTGCGTGATGATCACCGGGCGGACGGTAGCTGCTTCCATCGGCGATCGAACAATAGACGTGAAACTGCCCCTGCGTGTCAATAAACCCGGCCATTGCCCGCCCCATGCCACCCGGCAGATCCAGTTCGGGTGAGAGCGCCTGCTGCTGAAATTCTGTTTTATCGCGATCAAATTTGCAGAGGCGAATTTTTTTGCCAGCGGCAAACAGACCATAGATCGTTTTATCGGGACCTGTAAAAATCGTCCCGTTCAATGCGGAACCGGTGATTTTGACAGGCTTCCTATAGACGGGCACGCCACCCTCACTGAATCCACGAAAAGGAAACAGCCTGTCGGGGAAAACAAACAGGTCGTATGGTCCCGAACCGTAAACATCGGCTGCCCCCACCACGATGGACCGATAATCCTCTCCTCTCCCGAGTTGCCCGTACTCGATTTTTTTCGAAACGGGAACGGGATGCGCGGGAGTAAAGTAACCCGTATTGCTGGATGATACCTTCTGGTCATCTCCTGCTGCTGATTTCAGTCCATGGCCCCAGACTGTGAAAGTCACTAACAGGAGCACGCATCTGATCATGCCTTTTGGTTTCCACGGCATAAGAGTCTCCTTGCAGCGCATCTGATTTTTATTTTACCTGGTCTGCAGGTCAAAACTGATATCGTTCTCCCCGGCTTTGACGTCTGCTTTCAGAATCGAGTTCTTACGATATTTTTCGGGCACCACTTCTTTGACTTTGGGAGCTTCCGGATCAGAATCATCGACGGGGGGAGTGCTGATCGTGACGGTGTGCGGTCCCACCTTCGCTCCCATCGTGGGGTACACATACATCAATTCATACCGTCCGTCCTTGTCTGTCAACGATTGCGAGCCCCGGCCTTCCTCAGGCGTAAACTGTACCAGCACCCCTTCCAGGGGAGAGCTGTCCAGCGTCACCAGCCCTTTCACTTTTCCCAGTTGCGGTTGATCATCCGGGCGGGAACGGCATGCAGACAGTAATAATCCCGGGATAACCAGGAACAGCGCTGTCTTCAATCTTCGTCTCATAGTTGTGCCTGCTGTGATTGAGATTGTTTTTGTGAGACTGACTGCGATCACCCGCGTCAGTGCAGCAGAAACCGACCCAGCGGCAACGCGTGCTGCACTGGTCGGATTTCTGCGACTGTGGCTCAGCTATTACTCGATGTTGGCGACCTTGCCATCATTTCCCGTGGCAATGGCAGACAGTTTATCCTGGTCCATATTCTCACTGATAAACTGAACCCGTCCATCGATGAATAAAAAATGCGCGCCGCCGGTATGCTGACTGGCAAACGCATTCACAGAACCGCCATTCACGGCGTAGGACGATCCGGTCGGGGCCAGTTGCCCGACAACGTTGGCTGCGCGGACATCGGGGGCAATCCCCACCCAGACAGCGCCATAATATTCCCCCGCCACCTGGGTCGTTAAGGTTCCGTCGATATCGCGTCGGTACTTTTCGCCGACCGCAAAGGTGTTACTCGATCCATCGATAAAGTCTCGCATTCGTGTTACATATTTTGTTCCGTCGACAAAAATCGCTTTGAATCCTGTGGTCGTATCGACTCCCGTCCAGTCGATGCCTGCTATGCCGGCATAGTTTGATTTGGCATGTCCGCCGGAAACGCGTCCCGGGTTAATCAGCGGATCGGTGGCCGTCGGACACATGTAAACGGGAATGGCTGTCTTCTGTAAATCGGCACTGCCGACGGTCGCTGCAGCCTGGGGGCCTGTCGGAACGCTGCACACCGCCTGTTTCACCTGGCCCACCCCGAGTTGATTATACAGATTCGCCTGATCGATAAACGGCAGAATAAATGCTCCCCAGCCCCAGCCGTTATTGGAAGCATCCACCACCGAGCAGCTGTTGTTCGGATCGCCACAATATCCGGGAGGAAACACCCGGTGTGTTTCATGATAATTGTGAATTGCCAGTCCCAGTTGTTTCAGATTGTTTCTACAGGTACTGCGGCGAGCTGCTTCCCGCGCCTGCTGGACAGCCGGCAACAGCAGGGCAATCAAAATGGCGATGATGGCAATCACCACCAGTAACTCAATCAGAGTAAAGCCGCGAACGCTGACGTGATGACGCTTCATGAGACTCGTCCTTTCGCATTGAAAAATGCAGGTCAGGCAGAAAGAGAATGAATGCTGAATCGCAAAGAATGGGGCTCTTGTTCTCACCTGATGCTTCTGCCAGAATCAAGGCAAGCAGTGAGCCATACCTAAAGTCTATAGACTTTGCCGCGACTTGCAAAGAAAATTCCTGAGAATATTCTGGCATACTATACTTGCTGACACTGATTGACGAGTTTAAGTTAAGCGGCTCGTTTGTTTTCCCTCGAAACATCAACCTGGTTGTGGATCATGGTATTTCTGTCGATCTGTGACAGTGTGTCGTTGCAAAAAAGTGAACAAAAAGACTACAACGAGGTATCATTGTCAGTATCATGGGTACCAATGCAAAGTTTGATGGTTCTTTACTGACGGGATCTTCCCCGCTCAGCCAGATCAGGTTCAGAGTATAAATGCGAAAGCCAGCTTCAGAAAAAAATCAGTCCGAGATCGCTTATGAAGTACTGCGACAGAAACTGTTAAACAGAGAGTTTGCACCGGGTGCCCGCGTTCGCTACGGGCCATTGGGAGACGAGATCGGTATGAGCGCCACTCCCGTGCGGGAAGCAGTCGGGCGACTGGTCAGTGAAGGTTTGATTGAACTGGTGCCTCAACTGGGAGCTGTCGTAAAGCGGCCGACGATTACGGACACGACCGAATTATACGAGATGCGAGAAGCCATCGAACCATTTGCAGCCGCGAAGGCTTCGCAGTTTATTGCTGCCAGACAGTTGAAGTCATTACAGGCAACCCTCGACACCATGCAAATACTGCATCGCTCAGTGCTGACCGGCAAAAAACAGGCGATGGAGGTCTCCGCCCGGTTTGACAAGTCTGACCTGAAATTTCATCAGACCATCCTGAACGCGGTCAACAACCAGCGGATGTTAACCGTCGTAGGCGACTTCCATTTATTGACAGAAATCATCGGAGCGGCGCGGCACAGTTACAGCACCGAAGTTCTGGAGATGACCATTGACGATCACACCCAGATCCTCAAGGGGCTGAGCAAACGCGATGCAGAATGGACCCGCAAGGCCATGACGGTGCACATTCAAAACAGTCGCCAGCTCACATTAAATCAATTGCAGAGCGAGTGCCCGCAATAAGTGATTCCCGACCGGTTTCGGCCCATCCGTAAAAAAAGACTCCGAGCTGGTTTGCTCGAAGTCTTTTTTATGAATGCCCAAGAGAGGATTCGAACCTCCACGTCCTTTACGGACACTAGAACCTGAATCTAGCGCGTCTGCCAATTCCGCCACTTGGGCTTATAAGCCGATCCCCTTTGTTATTATTGACTTACGCCAATTTCATATCAACCGTGTGAGACAGAGTTTCTGGCTCTGGACCCGGAAAAACTGCTTCCGAATCGGTCCCGTCTCACGGGGAAGCAGGTATGTTATAGACTTTGTCCCCCTTTTTCCAGTCATACGCCTCGCAATTTTAGGACAACCATTCGCAGAAAACCGGGTTGGAATCGATTATCCGGATTAATGCGAAACCAGACTCGCTGCCGGCCTGTTTCAGTTCAGAGAATGTTCTCTTTCCCTGTAATCTGCTTTTCATGTTTCAGGATCCAGTGATGCTGCTCGGGAGTATCCGGCACGGGGACGCGTCTCCGCTTTGAGATCAGCGCGAACGCCTCTGGTGTGGTCAATCCGTGGTGCAGCAGAATTGCCGCCGCCGTCATCCCGGCCCGGCCGATGCCCGCGCGACAATGTACGACCGTGTGACTGCCTTCCAGAATACCGTGATACAGTGTCCGGGTGAAGTCCGCAAATGCTTCGACCGATGCAGGCAGACAGCGATCCGCAACGGGAAACGAAGTAAATAACATGCCATGCTGTTCTGCGAGCCGGGGTTCGTCTTCCAGACCGATTTCGATGGATTCCTGAGCTTCGAGCAGGGAGACGATATGCGAAATTCCCAGCCGCGCGATCCCGGCAAATTCGTCGTCAATCCATTCCCCGGCAACCGGCCTGGCCATCACCGACAGGGAGCCGCCACCGATGGTCTGAATGGGATAGATTGTGGGTTGGAACATGGTTATTGCTCTCGTCTCTCAGTCTGGTTGATAACAGCCCGGCTCGTCCGGCCGTGTCGGGAAAGTATAGGATGCTCGGTTCTGTATTTGTACGAGTCAGCTGCGACCTCCTGCTCGCTACGCTCGGCCCGGATTACATCCGGGCTCACCCATTTTTCTTTGGGTGGTTTCGGATTTTTCGTGGTTGATAATGGAAGATAGCGGGGCTTTTCTGTGCCCATTGTGGTGTGAAACTGGTTTGCAGATCGCCAGGCGGGTCGACACATGGGTCGACCCCTACGATGAACGGTAGTTTTTTTGTTCTGAATTGAACTATTGCCCTGAGAGTTTCCTGTTGTCTGCGACAACCCCGGATTGCATCCGGGGTTACCCTTTCTGCTTTTAGATTGATGGGAAAATTATCTCGCAATGAAGGCTGTCCGGTCGGCTGTCCCCTTTGTTAATGCATATCATATTGCAGGTTAGAGCCCTCGATCTTTATTCATCCATTCTTTCCGATTCCAATAAACTGGCATGGCCCCAGCGTCTGATACATCCAATGAAGGTGTATTACTCTGAATCAAGGTAATCCACCGCTTGCCTTCCAGCAGAAACTGATACGTTTGATGCACCATATAGTTCAGAAATAACATTGCACTGCTGAGGTCTTCCTGATGCCAGCGATCGAAATTCTTGATGACCACTAATACTTTCCCGTTTTCAGAAACCATATCACTAATACAGTCATTGAACGCATCCCAGTTCCTGCCGAAATATTCTGGAAATTCAAAACCATCATGGATGTCGCTATAGAAATTATCCCGGGAATACCACGTCTTCGCATCAAAGCAATAAATCTGATAACCGTGCTCCGAAAACCAGTTTTGATGCTGATCAAGCAATTCGATAGAATAGTATTTCGTGACTGGCCCATCAGCCAGAATCTGGTAATCAAGTTCCTTTTCCATAGCATTTCAATTCTGTGTGTCAGCTATTTTTTTTCGAAACCAGGTACTGCAGAAAGGAAGTGATGCCGGCGAATTTATAGTCGGGATCGATGTATTTTTCGATGACGTAAAACATGAAGTAGTAGAGCCTGGCGGAGGACCAGATGATGAGCAGGAGTAACAATGCTATCTGCCAGGAACGGGTCTGAGCAATGATCAAACCCGTGGCAAACAGTAGAATCATCAGGAATAGAAGGCCTTTGAGGTAGATCAGACGTATGCTTTTGAGATCGGCCATGGGTTGCAGAATCCATCATTCACATCGTATTTGAGAATCACAACTTAATGAGGATGACACGATATTGTAATCAGGTCAATGGTAGAGGCACTGATGGGATTAATGTCTTTTCAGATTTCACTTTACGAAACTTCTCGTGACAAACAGGTTCTCACTCAAGTATAATCATGACATGATTAAACCACGCCTTACAGAAGAACAACGTCGCGCCCTTGCTCAGTCCCATGGATTATTGGAAGTGGATGAGGATGGTCGAAAGTACGTTCTGATGTCGATGGAAGTTTATCGAGACATGATGGGCGTGGGCACTGACGCAGAGCTCTCCGCTTCACTGGAAGCAATTCAAGAGGGGCTGGCGGATATCGATGCCGGCCGTACACGCCCGTTTCGTGATGTCCTGGCTGAACTTGAAAACGAATGACTTATCGTGTCGAGTTGTCAAAACGGGCAGAGATTGATGTTCGAAAAATCTATGCCTATATCCGCCAACACGGTCCTGCAGATCCCAGGACCTGGAAAACTGGTCTGGAAATAAAACTCTCTTCCCTTGAACAGTTTCCTGAAGCATGTGGTTTTGCCCCTGAAAATGAATTCACCGATCAGGAAATTCGTCAGACTCTTTACGGTCCTTTTCGTATCATTTTTACAATCAGAGAACCATTTGTATTTGTCATCAGCATTCGTCACGCCGCCCGCCTTAATCTGAGGCAGGATGAAATCGAGGATGCCGATTTATAACCGCGTTGTAGCCCACGGGTACATGACATGACGAGTGTATCAGATGATACCATACGGGCTCACCCTTTTTACTTTCGTGTGGTTTCGTGTCCTTTCGTGGTAGAAAATTCCAATTCAAGCATTTAATTAGTTCCCGTTGCGGGGTGAAACTGGTTTGAACCTCACCAGGCGGGTCGACACATGGGTCGACCCCTACATTGAAGGGGTCGGTAGTGTACCCTGATTTGAATGCTTGCTCTGACCGTTTCCTGTTCGCTGCGCTCACCCCGGATTGCATCCGGGGCTACCCGTTCTTTCAGACCAGATTCATATGGGATGTTCTATGGTGAGTACTGATACCACTAATAGATCATTCAGTGGTTCGGGATTTTCATCTGCGGGGGGTGGGGCACTTCTTTTATAATGCTTTGTGAAACTTGTAAGGGACGTGAGCACCTTCACCGTTGGACAAGCCGAACAGTGGCACGGGCTCGTCTGATATTGGAGGAAACATTGCACTTAATATTCAGGTTTCCGGGTGGCATGGCCGGCTTGGCCGGCCGTGTCGAATGGGTATGGGAAGCTTGATTCTGGATTGATCGTGGCAGCTGCGACCTCCTGCTCGCTCCGCTCGGCCCGAATTGCATTCGGGCTCACCCTTGATTTATGTGCGGGGGCTGGTTTTTCGGGCACTGTCGGGCAAGCGGACAGATGGCACCCGGTGATATCCTGCCTTGCAAGCGGGAACTGGTTCACTGAGCACCGTTGGACAAGCCAACTGTGCCACCCGCCGGGGCCACCTGGACTGGTAAGAGGACATTGAAATTTTGTTATTGTTGTGGGGTTCATGCTGATGTTTGATTTTTTGTTCGATCAGTGGTTCTGTGGTTTCGTTGCATGGTGGATTATTTTCGGGAAGGGCGTGGGGGCGTCAAGGGGGATAAACAATATCATGTGGCGATACGGGTTGACAGAGAACCGACCTGCGGCGAGGTCGGGGCGGTACCGGGGCGAAGCTTTGCGATGTGCGGCGACCCGCAGGCTACCATCACGAACGGGTGGTGTTTCAGGCAGTGCAAATCTGGAAAAAACAGGCTCTTTTGTAGTGAAGAGTCAGAACAAGTGGCCCGTGTTTCAGTGCACTGTAAACTGGTCACGCGCGCGACTCACTTTGGTGCTTATCCTCGGCAGCGGCGCGCAGCGGTCAAGTCCAGTTTGTGCAGTCGCGCAAGATCAAAGCCCGGCTCCAGTTACAAAAGCAGCCGGGACTTATGAACTGATATCAGCGAAATTAATTCGAACCACCCGACGAAGCAGCCGCGACCGTGGGTCGCGTGCGAGGCAGTTCCGGCAGTTGCTGTTCGAGGTGCCCCTTGGATTTCGACCAGACGAGCAGGCCTTCGATCATCATCCAGACCTGGAGTGCGATCACAATCAAGCCGAACAGGAACAGATGCCAATCATCGGCACTATAGGCCCAGCCCGATTTACTGTTGAACATGTTCCAGAGCATGGCCCAGGCGGGCATGATGAGCATGACGATCATCGGAACGAGAGCAAAAATAATGGGTTTATTTCGACGACGGAGGTAGAAGACGATGACCATAAAGGCGAGTCCGGCCAGCAGCTGGTTGGTGGCACCGAAGAGAGGCCAGAGAATCAGGCCTCCACTCCCGGGACCGGAGGTAGCATCTCTCGGCAACATCGCAACCATACCGCCCAGGAAGACGGCCAGTCCGGTGGCCGCATATTTGTTGGTGAGGGGTTTGATGTGAATGGTAGCCGCCAGTTCCTGGATGACGTAACGCTGCAGACGCGTCGCGGTATCCAGCGTGGTAGCAGCGAAACTGGCGACGAGCACGGCGATGATGCTGATGCCCAGCTTCATGGGAATTCCAATCGCACCCAGAAAATTCGCACCGCCCTGAATGAACGCGCCGATTTTCTCTTTCAAGCCAAACGTGCCCCAGCCTTTGCTGGCGTTATAACGGGTCTCCCAGGCAGCAACTCCGGTGAGCTGGGTGCCCGAAGCGGCATCAATGGTGGGTTCATACTGGTAGGCGGCGCCTGTGCCGACACGGGAGAAATCTCCCATACCCACGCCTGCACAACAGGCGAGAATCACGATGACCGCCAGGCCCCCTTCGAGGAGCATGGCACCGTAGCCGACGTACTGGGCGTCGAGCTCGGATTCAACCTGCTTGCTGCTGGTGCCACTGCTGACGAGACAGTGGAAGCCACTACAGGCGCCGCAGGCAATCGTGATAAACAGGAAAGGCCAGATAGGGGGTGCGTCCGCGGGGATGTTCTTAGCAATCGCGGGGGCACTGCCAACCAGATCTGCCTGGCCCGTCGCGCCGGCAACGATGGCACCAATCAGCAGCAGCCCCAATGCGAGGACCAGCTGGTGACTGTTAATAAAGTCACGGGGTTGCAGAAGCAGCCAGACCGGAAGTATCGAGGCGATGGCACAGTAAGCCAGCAGCACGAAGGTCCAGAGAATGACGACATTCGGGAATGGCCCGGTGAGTTTAAGGTCAGGAAATATGGCCGAGAGATCCACGGGCCAGTAATAGGCGCCCAGATAAACGGAAGCATAGACGATGACCAACGCGACCAGCGAAGGAACGAGCAGACTTGCGTTCTGTTTATAGACCATCAGGCCGATGACAATGGCGATGGGCATGGTGATCCAGACGGGGATCACCGTTTCCGGATAGAGAGAAAAAATGATGGCGATGACCAGTCCGAAAATCGCAAGAACGACTGTCAAAGCCAGCAGCAGAATCAGCAGAAACAGGATGCGGGTGCGTGGTGCGATCAGCCTGCCGGCAACTTCGCCGACGGTTTGTCCGCGGTTGCGCAACGAGACGATCAGCGCGCCGAAATCGTGGACGGCACCGATGAAAATCGAACCCACCAGAACCCAGACGAGCGCGGGCAGCCAGCCCCAGAAGACAGCAATGGCAGGGCCGACGATGGGGCCGGTTCCGGCGATGCTGGTGAAGTGGTGGCCGAAGATGACTTCCTTTTTGGTAGGCACAAAATCGACATCATCCCGCAGTTGTTTACTGGGAACTTCCGCGTCGCCATCGACGTTAAAGATTTTCTGGGACAGCCACTTCCCATAAGTGTGGTAGGCAATGATGTAACCTACAAAAGCTCCCGCGGCAATCAACAGTGTGGCCATTCGTGTTTTACTCCAGCAATTCTCAAAAAATCAGCTGTACTGATAGACGGTTTCAGAGGTCCGAACCGGCTTGAAGTCGATCCGGATGCGAATTTCATGTCCGATTTTGCACTGAAGGAGGACTCCCTGGCAGCAGGAAATCGTAAATCAGAGCGCTTACTACAGATTATCCACCTGGATGAGGAATCGCAAATCAGTCCGACATGCTGGCAGCCCGACCATACCGAAAAATACACATTCATACACTACCCTGCGCACACAGTGTCGGCATATTCGGCACAACCGGCAATTTCGCTGAATTCGGCAAAGCGGCACCCATGTTTCGCCAACAGCGTTATTTATCCCATCTTAGCAGGAATTATCTGTGAGAAAGCGTCGATGTATTTAGTACCCACGAGGAACTCATTAAATGATGCAGGGATGTGGGTCATTGCCGGTAAGAGAGTCATGCCTGAAAACGCATCCGGTCACTGGTCAGCCTGAGGCATCGGAGCTGTCCGGGATCGAATTCTTGAATCCGGTCTGATTTGTTTTACTTACATACGACTAGACAACAGGTGACAAACTTTAATTCAAATCAATAAGAGGTTTGTCGCCTCTTCAGATATCACCTCATTGGCCCAGAACTAAGATCTACGGAAGGAGTATTCACGATGCTTGTATTGTCGAGACAACGCGACGAGAGCATCATCATCGGTGACAATATTGTCATTACTATTGTCGATATCCGGGGTGATAAAGTACGGTTAGGAATTCAGGCACCAACAGAAATTCCAGTACACCGTCAAGAAGTATACGATGCGATTCAGCGGGAAAACGCGATGAAAGAATCGGAAGCACATCGTCCTTCGGCGAAGTCGCCATCAAAAAATGCCAGCGAATGATTTTGCCTGAGAGTCATTCCGCTGTTGGGGATAGCAGCGAATGGCTGGACTGTATCGAGTTTCACTAAAGTGTCTGCAGGTCACTGGGACCGTGTATTACCGTACGAGACGCAATGGTCAAAAGCGAAGCAATCCAAGAGTACAATTAAAGAGTAATTGAATGAGTCGCGAAGGGAGGTCGATCACGATGTCGGCCTCCCTTTGTTTTATTGCGCGGAGAGAGATATCACTTTCACAGTTTGAGTGAAACGGTCCAGTGACGATCGGACGTGATCTGCACGGCTGCTTCAGGCCAGTCGCAATGCTGCAGCAACGTTTTCACTTCATCCAGAGTCAAAGCAGCGTGCAGGGATGCCTGAAACATCTGTCGCTGATGGGAATTTGCATCAGCCGCATACAGTGTGACCAGTCGATCCAGTTCGGCATGCGAATCGGGCCGCAGCAGATCGCGCAGAAAGAGAAAGCCTCCCGGCTTGATGACGCGTTTGATTTCAGTAAACACAAACTGTGGTTCGGGAATGTGATGGATCAGGCTGTTAGAGATCACGCCATCAAAGCTCTGATTTTCACAGGGGAGCTGTTTGGCATCCGCGTGTTCGAGGAGAATTGTTTCACTCAAGCCGGCGCGCTGTATATTCAGCTGCGCCACCTTGAGCATTTCCGCGGCGAGATCGGTGGCAATGATCTGCAGCGGTGAAATGCGCTGACAGATTTCAATGGGAATGAGTGCGGTTCCGGTTCCCAGATCGAGCAATCGGATCGGCTGAGTGTTACCTGCGCTCGCCTGTTGCTGCTGGCAGGCAGTGAGCAGGGGAAGCAGGGACTCAGCGAACTGTCGATTGACTTCGCTGTGATCCATGGCGTCATAGTCGATGGCTTCTGCGCGGGTGTCCATGACTTCGGGTTCGAGCTGTCGGGGAATCATTGTCCATTCCTGCAGACCAACTGAGAGATTTCAGCAAGTATCAAAAAAAAGAGCCCTCACTCAATCAGGGAGGGCTCTTTTCAATTTTTCAGTCTGAACGAGGACGGGCGAAGATTACTCCCCTTCGGAAGAATTGCTGTCACCGTCCACAGAGCCGACCGCTGCCAGCTCTTCTGTTTCTGCTTCGTAGGAACCATCGAATTCGAGCTGTTTGGTATCGCCGGTTTCGACGACTTTGACGAGCACTTTATTCTTCCCTTCAAAGGCACCACGCAGCAGTTCTTCTGCCAATGGGTCTTCGATGTAGCGTTCGACAGAGCGACGCAGCGGACGTGCACCGTAGTCGAGTTCGCCACCTTCGGAACCTTTGTCGATGATGAATTCGCGAGTTTCGTCGGTCAGTTCGAGGATGACTCCCTGTTCTTTCAGACGGCTGCGGACTTTGCCCAGTTCGATATCCACGATCTGCTTGAGTTCTTCGCGGGTCAGTTTACGGAACACAACGACTTCATCGAGACGTCCCAGAAACTCAGGCTTGAACTCTTTCTGCAGGTCGTGCATCAGATTTCGCTTCATGGCATCGTAGCTGGTGTCATCGTCGGCTTTGCGGAACCCGAAGGCATCCCCGTGAGCCATTCCCTGAGCACCGGCGTTGGTGGTCATGATGAGCACAACGTTCTTGAAGTCGACCTTGCGACCGAAGCTGTCGGTCAGGTGGCCTTCTTCCATAATCTGCAGCAGCATGTTGAAGACATCGGGGTGTGCTTTTTCGATTTCGTCGAGCAGCACGACTGCGTAAGGACGACGACGAATCTTCTCGGTCAGCTGACCGCCTTCTTCGAAGCCGACGTAGCCTGGAGGGGCACCAATCAGACGACTGACGTTGTGCTTCTCCATGTATTCACTCATGTCGATCTGAATCAGAGCGGACTCATCGCCGAACATGAACTCGGCGAGTGTTTTGGCCAGCAGGGTTTTCCCGACACCGGTGGGACCGGAGAACAGGAAGGCCCCCATCGGACGCTTGGGATCTTTCAATCCACTGCGGCTGCGACGGACGGCTTTGGAGACCTGCTTGATGGCTTCGTCCTGGCTGATGACCCGCTGGTGCAGTTCATCTTCCATATTCAGCAGACGGACGGTGTCTTCGCTGGAAAGCCGGGTCAGAGGCACGCCGGTAATTTTCGCGACGACTTCTGCTACCACTTCCGCATCGACGACGCCATCGACTTCTTTGGATTTTTCACGCCATTCCTGAGTCAGCGACTCTTTGCGTTTCTTCAGTTTATCAGCCTGATCCCGCAGGTTGGCAGCTAGTTCAAAGTCCTGGTTGGCAACCGCTTCTTCTTTGGACTGGTTCAGACGTTCTGATTCTTCTTCCAGCTCTTTGAGATCGGGAGGTCGTACCATGGATTTCAGACGGATGCGGGCACCCGCTTCGTCGATGACATCGATGGCTTTGTCTGGCAGACAACGGCCGGTGATGTACCGGGAAGAGAGTTCGACTGCTTTTTCCAGAGCATCATCGGTGATCTGTACCTTGTGGTGCTCTTCATAACGTTCGCGGAGGCCACGCAGAATTTCGACCGTCTGTGAGTCGGTCGGCGGTTCTACCATGACGTTCTGGAAACGTCGTTCCAGGGCGCTATCTTTTTCAATGTACTTACGATATTCGTCGAGAGTCGTTGCACCGATACACTGCAGTTCGCCACGACTCAAAGCTGGCTTTAAGACGTTGGAGGCATCGATGGCACCTTCTGCACCGCCGGCCCCGACAAGGGTGTGTAATTCGTCGATGAACAGAATCGTGTTTTTGGCACGACGGACTTCGTTCATGACAGCTTTAATGCGTTCTTCGAACTGGCCACGGTATTTCGTGCCTGCGACCATCATCGCCAGGTCCAGAACTACGATGCGACGATCGCGGAGCAGATCGGGAACTTCGCCGTTGACGACCATCTGGGCAAAGCCTTCGACGATCGCGGTTTTACCAACGCCGGCTTCCCCTAAGAGAACCGGGTTGTTTTTCTGACGACGGCAGAGAATCTGAATGACGCGTTCGATTTCTTTGGATCGGCCGATAACCGGATCCAGTTTTTTCTGCTTGGCAAGTTCGGTCAGATCGCGACCGAAGCTGTCCAGTGCGGGTGTTTTGCTTTTGCCGGCTTTCTGGCTGCCTGTTCCGGGAGTCCGTTCGCCTGCTTCGCCACCTTCCAGGCCATGACCCAGCAGATTGAGAACTTCTTCGCGGACTTCTTCGAGTTTCAGACCCAGATTCATCAGAACCTGAGCGGCGACGCCATCCTGCTCACGGAGCAGACCCAGCAGCAGATGCTCTGTTCCCACATAGTTGTGGTTCAGATTGCGTGCCTCTTCCATGGCGTATTCGATGACTTTTTTCGCACGCGGCGTTTGAGGCAGCTTGCCCATCGTGACCATGTCCGGTCCGGACTGCACAATCTTTTCGACTTCCAGACGGATTTTTCGCAGATCCACGTCCAGATTTTTCAGCACATTGGCTGCGACACCTGAACCCTCTTTGACTAATCCCAGAAGGATATATTCGGTCCCGATATATTCGTGATTGAACCGCTGGGCCTCCTGATTGGCCAGCTGCATCACTTTTCGAGCTCGATCTGTAAACCGCTCGTACATAACTTGTTTCTCCTCTGGCCCGTACATCCCGGGCTCTTATGGATGAACACTGTGAATCCGAGCTGAAACCAGCGGCTTCAATTCGAGATTCACTTCTCCCAACCTGTTTATGAAATTTGAATTGTCTTGTATTGTCTGCTAAAGATTAAAAACGTCACAAATGCATGTGTACATTCACTTACGGCGTTTTCATTAAATCATTGGTTACTTTGTAATTGAAAGGTTCCTAGGAATAATACGTTACTCACCAAAAAACGTCGAGGAATTTCCCAAAACTACTGAAAGAACAACTGAGGAAGTTGCTGAAATATCACAACTTACTGAAATATTATACCCATTTTACCAATCAGGATTTCACTGGTCTGCTCGAAACCGGGACAGGGAGTCTGATTCATAGTGGAAAACCGCGAAAATGACCAGCCTGCCAAAGCTTTAAAATCGATACAATCCACAAGCCCAGCATTTTCAATTCTAGTCCCCAACCCCTAATGTAGCAAGATAAGCCTTTGATCGGTTACTCTATTTAAATTAAGACTGGCGTGTCTCCAGTCGAAACCGTTCCCCTTCTCCCGACAGTTACCAGTCCAGAAGTACTACAATTCCCATGCATTATTCACTGACAGCCGGAGCACAACGGGCTTTGATTCAGGCAGAACGGATTGCCAGCGGTTCAACCGAAATGGAACCGACACTCGCTCCCCTGCTGGCAGCGCTGGCTCTGGAAGAATCGCGGGCGGCTGAAATCATGCTCGCTCATCAGATTGATCTGACACTGATACTGGAGGAATTCCAGATACAGTTGCCCGGAGATGCCGTTGCATTCTCAATCGATTCACCAGAGCAACCACTGGAAATGTCCCAGGCGCTGCAACAATACCCGGCTTTCAGAGAAGTGCTGAACCACGCAATGCAGCAGGCAAGTCGCTCGGACGTCCCTGCGGAAATCGGAAGTGAGCATCTGTTGTGGGGATTGCTGGCGACATCGGCAGAAGAATCTGCGTGGCTCCAGAGAGCAGGAGGTCTTTCCGCAGAGAAGCTCGACGACTCGATCAATGTTCTGTTTCGACAGACAGCAGAACCCATCGATGTTGATTTTGCACTGCGGAAAGCGAGCGCCACTGCCGGAGACCAGACAAATACATTGCGAACCATCGATGCCGCCGCCAATCGCCTGCGTGAAGGTTTGCGGGTCATCGAAGACTTTCTCCGCTTTTCGCTGGATGATGCCCATTTAATGAGCCTGCTGAAAACCACCCGGCATCAGTTGGCAGATGCTCTCAGGTTTATCGGCACCGACGCTCTGATTTCCAGCCGCGACACCATTAACGATGTCGGTACGTCGGTCAGCACGACCAGCGAATTCGACCGTTCTTCGCTGGAACATCTGCTGCAGGCGAATCTGAAACGGGTTCAGGAAGCAGCGCGGACACTGGAAGAATTCAGCAAGCTGATTTCGCCAGACGCGGCAGCGATCTTCAAGCAGATGCGTTATGCCAGTTATACGCTGGAGAAAACCATCTTAACCTGTATTTCCAGTCAACGCAGGCTGCAGGACAGCCGACTGTATCTGCTGGTTTCGGAAAACCTGTGTCATCATGGTGCGGGACCGGCGATACGGGAATCTCTGGCAGCAGGTGTGGACCTGGTTCAGATACGCGAGAAATCCATGACGGACCGCCAGTTACTGGAACATGGAAAACGCGTGCGGGAATGGACTCGAAAAGCGGGTGCGATGCTGATCATGAATGATCGCCCGGACCTGGCAATCGCCATTGATGCAGACGGTGTGCACGTCGGTCAGGAGGAACTGCCTGTACGGGAAGTGCGACAGATCGTGGGTCCCCGGCGACTGATCGGAGTCTCTACCCATAATATGGAACAGGCCCGCCGGGCGGTGCTGGACGGAGCAGACTATATTGGAGTCGGCCCCACATTTCCGACTTTGACCAAGAATTTCGCGAGCCATGAATACGCTGGGCTGGATTTCGTCAAACAGGTTGCCGCCGAAATCACCCTGCCCTGGTTTGCCATCGGAGGCATTCAGGCCGATAATCTGCAGCAGGTGCTGAAGGCAGGCGCCACGCGAGTCGCCCTCAGCAGTGTTATCTGCAGCCATGAGCAGCCGGGACAGATCACCCGGGAATTACTGGAACAGTTCTCTAGCTGATCCTGCTGGATCAAAAGAAAATCTGAAACGCTCTATGTCAGTTAATACTCTTCAACCTGTTTCTCTGGGCTCTTATCAACTGGAGTCCCCCCTGTATCAGGCCGCGTTAAGCGGCTACAGCGATTATCCCATGCGCGTGATCGCCGCCCGGCTTGGCGCTGCTTATACGCTGTGTGAAGTAATGATTGACCGCATGATCGTTCAATCCCGAGAAGGAAAACAGCATCCGATGATGTACTGTCATCCGGATGAGTTTCCCGTGGGCGGGCAGTTGATGGGTTCCGAGCCGGAAGAATTCGGACCGGCTGCCCTTAGAATGGTCGAAGCGGGTTTCCACGTGATCGATATCAACTTCGGTTGCCCGGTTAAAAAAGTGATGAGTCGCTGTCGGGGCGGATATCATTTAAGTCAGCCGGAAGTGGCGCTGGATATCGTCTCTCGGGTGCGGGATACCGTGCCTGCAGAAATTCCGGTCACTTTGAAAATGCGACGAGGCATTGATGACACCATTGATTCGGAAGACAATTTCTTCAAGATCTTTGACGGCGCATATGCACGGGGTCTGGCCGCGATCACCGTGCATGGGCGAACGGTACATCAGAAGTATGTCGGCCCCAGTAACTGGGAGTTTCTGAAACGGGTCAAACAACACGCGGGCGAGAAAACCGTGATTGGAAGTGGAGACCTGTTTTCGCCGCAGTCCTGTCTGGATATGTTACGGGTAACTGGTGTGGACGGTGTCTCCATTGCGCGGGGTGCGATTGGCAATCCCTGGATCTTTCAACAGACGGCAGACCTGCTGCAGGGAAAATCGATCACCCCGCCTGATGTCAGGGAACAGCGTGATGTCATCGCCGCACATTTTGGACTGGCGCGCGAGTTTTACGGTGACAAAAAAGTCTGCAACACGATGCGGAAGTTCGGCATTTTCTATTCGGAACTCCACCCGCAACATGCTGAGGTCAAGAAAGCATTTATCGCTGTCAAAACGGCTGCAGACTGGTTAACGGTACTGGACCTGTGGTATGCGGAAAATTCCCCAGGACGATTTCCGCCAGTCGAAAAACCGAATCCACTCTCTCTGGAAACCCCGACTGCCTGACCAGACTGCATGCCATTCCTCAGGTCTATTAGAACGATTCCAGCGATTATTCCGCTTGTCTGAGCACACCATGGAATCGATCTGCTGAACCTTCGAGAACAGAGGGATTTCACTCATAATTTTTTTGACTGCGGCTTTTCCTAACCTAGAGTTAGGGAAAGTATGTTTCAAAAAATCAACCAGCCGGTATTCGCGTTTCACGGCTGGATCGTGATCCTGACAGGCCCCTTGTCTCATGTCACATGAGTTAACCACAAATACAATCTGGGTACTGACCTGTACCAGTCTGGTCTTTCTGATGCAGGCTGGTTTCTGTTGCCTGGAATCCGGTCTGTCGCGATCCAAAAACAGTATCAATGTTGCCACGAAGAACATTGTCGATTTCTTTATCGGCGTTTTTATCTTCTGGCTGTTTGGCTTCGGACTGATGTTTGGTCAGTCCTACGGCGGCTGGATTGGCACTACTCAGTTCTCTTTTGAAGACAGCAGCAATGCTCACTGGCCCACCGTTGTGTTTCTGTTTCAGCTGGTATTCTGCAGTACGGCGATGACGATTTCTTCGGGAGCCGTGGCGGAACGAATGCGTTTTCGTGCCTACCTGCTGCTGGCAGTGGGAATCGGAGCATTCGCATATCCCCTGTTTGGTCACTGGGCGTGGGCCCATGATTCGGCAGGAAATCCTGCGGGCTGGCTGGGCAAACTCGGGTTTCTCGACTTTGCCGGCTCCAGTGTGGTGCACTCCGTCGGTGCCTGGGCTGCCTTGGCCGCGGTTCTGATTCTGGGTCCAAGAACGGGCCGATTCACGGGAGACTCAAACGAACAGCGGTTCTCGTCCAGCAACCTGCCGATGGCGGCTTTGGGATTTTTAATTCTCTGGTTTGGCTGGTTCGGATTTAACGGCGGCAGCACACTTGCTTTAAACGGGCAAGTACCCTCGATTATCTTAAATACAATCCTCGCCGGCATCTCAGGAGGGATCTGTGCTTTACTCTGGGAATTAATCGCCTCAAAACAGATCCGTGTGGAAAAAGTGTTTAATGGCTCCCTGGCGGGACTCGTTGCCATTACTGCTTCGTGCAATGCTGTCAACTATCCCAGTGCCATTTGCATCGGCTTTATCGCTGGTGTTGTGATGCTGGCCTCGCTCTCGCTGCTGGAAAATCGATTTAAAATCGATGATGTGGTGGGGGCGATTCCCGTGCATGGTTTTGCCGGTGTCTGGGGAACGCTGGCCGTCGCATTATTTGCTGATACCAGTTTGTTTCAGACGGGCGTTTCACGCACTTCTCAACTGGGAATCCAGGCACTGGGAGTGGGTGTCTGTTTTGTCTGGAGTTTCGGCAGCATCTGGCTGTTCATGATGCTGGTTAAGTGTTTCATGCCACTCCGTGTTACGGCGTCGGATGAAAAAATCGGATTGAATGTTGCCGAACATGGGGCTTCAACCGAATTGCACAGCCTGCTGGAAACCATGATTGCCCATGAAAAGGGAGACAACCAGTCGCGGGCGGATGTCGACAATTTTACCGAAGCAGGAATCGTCGGCTATCAATACAACCGGGTGTTGGACGCACAGGAAATTCTATTGTCCGATGTCAAAGACCGTGAAGTTCGATACCGGTCCATCATGGATAATGTCATGGATGCGATTATCACCATCGATCTGGAGGGGAAGATCGAAGAATTCAATCGGGGAGCCGAATATCTGTTTGGCTACTATAACCACGAAGCGATCGGCAAAAGCATCGATCTTCTGATCCCTCCCCTGCATCAGAAAATTCAACACGAGTACTCGAGCGGTGAATTGAATCCTCAACTGGTGCGCGCCATTGGATCGCGCCAGGAAATTGTGGCGCAGCGCAGCGATGGATCGACTTTTCCCGCGGAACTGGCCGTCAGTTCTGTTCTCCTGGCGGACCGCGAAATTTTTACCGGCATTATTCAGGATATCAGTGAGCGCAAAGATTACGAACGATCTCTAAACGAGGCACGCAAACGGGCCGAAGCTGCCAGTGAAGCCAAGAGTGAATTCCTGGCTAATATGAGTCACGAAATCCGCACTCCCATGACGGCAATTCTGGGTTTCACTGATATTCTGCTGAGGAATCTGAATAATCCGGACGATATTGAATCCGCAAATATCGTCAAACGCAACGGCGAATATCTGATCGGCGTGATTAACGATATCCTGGATCTGTCTAAAATCGAAGCCCGAAAAGTTGAACTGGAACAGGTACGCGTCAATACAATTGAAGTGATCCGCGACATCGTCGCTTTAATGCAGATTAAAGCTGATCTGAAAGGACTCGAATTAGTTGTCTCTTTTGAAAATCCGATCCCCGAATCAATCGTGACGGACCCGACCCGACTGAGACAGATACTGATTAATCTACTGGGAAATGCGATTAAATTTACCGAAACCGGATACGTGGAGCTGCGAACCAGAATCATCAACCGGGAAGACAGTTTTGCCCAGTTACAGTTTGATGTGATCGATACCGGCATCGGGATTTCTAAAACGGCACTCGCGCAGATTTATCAGCCATTCACACAGGCCGATAACTCAACGACCCGAAAATATGGCGGGACGGGGCTCGGACTGGCCATTTCCAAACGTCTCGTGGAAATGCTGGGAGGACAAATTCAAGTTTCCAGTTCGACAGGCTCGGGAAGTACTTTCACGATCTCGGTCAATACGGGATCGCTCCAGGGAGTGCAACTGCTGAACCTGGATCAAGCCTCCATTAAGAGTGCTGTGACGGGATCCAGTCAGGAAATTTCGGAGAGTGT
Source organism: Gimesia sp. (assembly GCA_002706765.1). GTDB lineage: Bacteria > Planctomycetota > Planctomycetia > Planctomycetales > Planctomycetaceae > Gimesia. Next base: position 146,979 of record PAJV01000013.1, on the reverse strand, counting down.
CTGTAAAACGATTGCAGCCAGCCGCGTGCTGGTCGTCGAAGACGGTCTGGATAATCAGCGACTGATTTCGTTTCTGCTGAAAAAAGAAGGCATGGAGGTAGACCTGGCAGACAATGGTCAGCTGGGTTACGAAAAGATCATGGCTGCTCTGCAGTCGGGAGAGCCTTACGATTTTGTGCTGATGGACATGCAGATGCCCGTCATGGATGGCTATACTGCCACCAGCAAGCTGAGAGAAGAGGGTTACACCGGACCTATCATCGCTTTGACGGCTCACGCGATGAAAAATGATATGGATAAATGTCTGAAAGCCGGCTGCGATGCTTATGCGACCAAGCCGGTCGATAAGCGGAAGCTGCTGGAAACAATCGCGCGCCTCGCACCGCCGACAGGCACTACCGAGCCGACATCACTCGTGGCAAATTCTGACAGTTAAACTCACTTCAGGACCAGAACTGCCGATCCAGGGTGCGATAATTGATGGCTTCGCTGATATGGGCCGCGGTAATCTGATCGGAGTGATCCAGGTCGGCGATTGTCCGGCTGATTCGAAGTATTTTGTCATGTGCGCGGGCAGACAGTCCCATTTCTTCCATCGCCGATTTCAGCAGTCCTTCCGCGTCTGCTGCCAGCTGACTGTGTTTTCGTAACTGGCGCGGCGTCATCCGGCCATTGTGGGAAGTAGATTCATTTGCGAACCGCCGTGCCTGAATCTCGCGGGCATCCAGCACCTGTTCGCGCATGGTCGCACTGTTGGTTCCCGCTGTCTGGTTGGAAAGTTCCCGAAAAGGCACGGGAGGCACCTCAATATGAATATCAATCCGATCCAGCAGGGGTCCGCTGATCTTGGAAAGATAGCGTTCAATCTGCATCGGATTACAGGAGCACTTTCTTCGCGGATCAGACAGATAACCGCAGGGACAGGGATTCATCGCAGAAATCAACATCACGTTCGCCGGGAATGTCACACTGCCAATCGCCCGGGAGATTGTCACTTCTCCTCCCTCTAACGGCTGTCGTAAGACTTCCAGGGTCCGCCGATTGAACTCGGGCAACTCATCCAGAAACAACAGTATATTGTAGGCACTTACAGAGTATGTTATGATCCCACAAAAGGAGATTGAAGAATGGCCCTCGTATACAGCTATATTAGATTTTCAACGAAAATGCAAATGGATGGAGACAGTCTGCGCAGACAATACCAAGGGGCTGCAAACTTCATCGACAGGGGCAAACATACGCTTGCAGATCTCACATTGAGAGACATGGGTGTCAGCGCTTTCAGAGGCAAAAATAAACACAAGGGCTCACTGTCTGTTTTTCTTAAAGCAGTCAAAGAAGGCAAAGTCCCGAAGGGTTCAATTCTACTTGTTGAAAATCTCGACAGACTTTCCCGAGAGGGCATAAACGAAGCATACCGGTTATTTTCAGACATCCTCAGCGCAGGCATAAAAATCGTAACTCTGATGCCGATTGAGAGAGTCTATGATAAAGACAGCCTCACAAACATTGCGACCGTTTTAGAACCGCTGATTACATTTCACCTTGCTCATGAAGAGAGCTTGAAAAAACGAGAACGACTAAAAAGCCATTGGGATGAACGACGAAACCAGATCAACAACAAACCCCTTTCAAAACGTCGTCCTAGCTGGATTGATTGGGATGACGAAAAAGGCTTTGTTCTCAATAAAGATAAAGCCAAAGCAATTCAGTATATCTTTCAACGTTGCATTGATGGCATCGGTCAAAAACAGATTCTCACTGAGGTTGCTGATAAATTCGATCCGATGGGAACAAGTGGGGCATGGACAGGATCATTTGTCAGTAAGGTTCTTACTGATCCAACAACTTTCGGGCAACTCCAATTGCATGAGGTTACAAAGGATGGCGATAGAGTCCCCACAGGGAATCCAATTGACAACTATTACCCTGCTGCGATTGATGAAGGAACTTATCAAAGAGCAAGGCTTGCATCAAAACGCCGTTTCAATTTCAAGCCAGGCAGGCAGACAGAATTTGTGAATTTGCTTTCTGGATTAGTTTTCAATGCACGGGATAAATCTGTGATGCACATTCAAACTTCGAGAGCTTACAAGAGCAAGACTGGAAAGAAAAAAGAAATTCCACACACACAAAGACGGCTTGTCAGCTATGCTTCGCTCAGAAAGATGCAAGATGCTTGCAAGAAAAGTTTCTTGGTTGACCATGTTGAACGATATGCACTGACCACATTACAAAGCGTGAAAGTATCTGATCTGAAACCAGATAACAAAACAGTCGAAATTGAGAAAGCAAAAGCAGAACTTGAGACTATTGAAGCCAGACTTGACGAATTAGCCCAGGCATTGACTGATGTAAGCAATCCATTACCGCAAATTATTGAGGCAATGAATGAGTTGCAGAAAAAACAGAAGAAACTCAAAGAAGCTCTGCATGAAAATATCTATACCGAGCCAGTTTCTGACCTGCTGACTCAGGTCGGCAAAAATTCAATCTTTGCCGATGATAATGACAAGAGAAAAAAACTCAGAGGAATCATCCATCAGCTTGTTGAGAGAGTTGATTTGCTGTTATGGGAAATCAACCCCAGGCGGGTAGGATGTTATATTCAGGTGACCCTGAAAAATGGCGGTATCCACACAGCCATATTGACAACCACAAATAACCTGCCCTATGTGACAGACATCAATATTGCAACTGCAAAGAAGACACCATTGAATAAACTGGTCAAGGATATTGAGAAGTGGCGGAAGAAGTTTGAATGAGATACAAAGACAACAAAGGAATGTTGTATCTCTCAATTATACTTACGGACCATCCCCTACCCACACAAACCTAAGTGTATCTTAGCCCTCTCCTGGTGTTTCCTAGTCTGACGAAAAGTCATCAGTCTTACTGAGGTTCCCCTGAGATTGATTTGGTACGGTATAGTTAATGGCACCAAGTCATACTATAGAGAGTTTGCCTTCACCTTGGTAACCCCATACCGACCAACTCTGCCATTAGTACGGTATCTCTATTAGTAGCTTGTCGCTCATATCTGTCATTTACATCAGATTGTCAGAATTCATCGGGCTGCGATACATCATCGAATCATGAGGGTTTGCAGATGACTGACAAGCAAGTCATGTATTCTGCCAGATACGACAGAAACCCAATTTCTTGCCTCTGACTTTTAAACCTTGTCGCACAATATAGCACTCTACAACCCCTAAAAAAAGGTGTTTTGAAAAATCTTGTAGCGATCAATGTCGGCATTCCTTTTGTTTTTGATTTGATGTATTTTCATCTCACGCCCCTGAAAAAACAATCAATGAAAAAGTAATATAACAATGAGACAATCAGACAGGAAAATGCTAGGCGTAATTGGCTGGGAATATAAGCATGATGGATGGTCGCAGATGACAACTGACCCTTGTTTCTCTGATCCAGATGCCACACTCAATCAACTCAAGAGCGCCATTGAAGGTGCTGGGATGCATGAGGGCTATGAGAATGATCATGGTTTTGCGCTCTATCAATATCAGGCCATCAAATACAGGCCCAGACTGGTCAGAGCAGTGAGAGTGATGATCAAGGCGTATGTCTTCGAGGATGGGGTATGGCATGAGAAAGATTACTACCCCCTGAGGAATGCTGATGAAATCACAGATGTCAGTTTCTATCAGCAAGATAAAAAAGAAACTGCAAAGCAACTTTCATAATGGACCTATAAAAGTGACAACAAAGAAAGAAATCTAACAAGAACTAGACCAGATCATCAGCAAGCTCTCTATAGCTGATCAGATGAGACACAGAGAGCTTGTAAGCCAACTTGTGAGTTACACGATGCCAAGCTGATTATGACGCTGGCCACTTACAAGGCTATGCTGAGGGCTTGCAGGATGTCGAAGAGATAGGTCATGTGATGGCCAGTAATCTATTGGCTGTAATCATTGATTGATTGCTTTGTTGTTGTTTGCCCATCACCTTTCAGGTGATGGGCTTTTCTTTTAAATCTACTAATCAACTGCTTTTCGGGCAGTACAATGAGCAAAGCTGATAACCTGAATTTGAAATCACTGTAGACTGCTACAGTGATTGAAGATTGCTATTGTGCTGAGCATTTAATCGGCATTTTTTTAGTTTTTGATTGAGGGTAAAATGCTCATCTCAGCGATGGACTGAGAAAACAACAACAAAACAAAAGGAGTGATGAAATGACGGTACAAGAATTAAGCCCTGAGCAAGAGAATGCATTGGCAATGGACTTAGCTGATGCAACTGAGGCAGTCGAAAAATTGAGAGAAAAATTGCCTGAGAATTTTCAAAATGAATTTGATGCGGTTGTCTCACATCTGGTCAGAGCCAGTAATGAGATAGTTTTATATGACGGGCAATGTGAGGGATGGATTGCAGGATATAACGCCCGATCATAATCACAGATCATCGATACCCCGCCTATGAAATGGGCGGGGTTTTTCAAACAACAACACAAAAAGGAATTATAATTATGAATCGACCACAGAGAGTACAGGACTATATTGATTCGATTAGCGGGATAGAGGATTTGGCTAATCGAATAGCATTCAGCAGCACGGGAGTAAATGTCGTCACACAAGAGGTGAATACACTCCTGAAAAATCAACATCCGAAGACGCCATCCGATCTGGAGCAGTACATCAGTGAGATGCTTGATGCGCCTGACGCTAATGACTGGTTCTCCGGCTACCTGCCAAGTTCACATTTAATAATTATTGAGGAATGGATCGAGTCAATGCCGGAATTTACGACGGAGGAGTACCCTGGCTGCAATGGCTCGGAAATTGTCGTCAGATCCAGAGAGACTGGCGAAATAGTCTACCTGCTGACGTACTGGGATTGTGATACCACAATTCATGATGAGGGTGAAATGGATTGGGAGGAAAGAATAGCTGAGTATGAGGATCAACAATAACAAAAAGGAGTGAAGAAATGAAAACCCCAAGATTCAAAGAGACAATAGAAGATGCCATCAGAAGGATTATTTTCAATCAATCAAACTGGTCGGCGACAACAAAACTCAGAGAGTATAAGCAGCCTCATTGTGAGGGTGGTGATCGATATGACATCTATGATGAGGCTGGGAGAGAGGTAGAGGCTAAAATTGTCAGGATTGATGACAAGTGGTACAACGTTGATGAGGACTATACCTACACTGAAATTAACACTGATGATTACATAACGCCAAAAATACGCCAAGAAATAGAAGTTGAAAAACTGAAACAGCAGATTGACCACATCGTCAAGGATGTATCAATTGAGGATCAAGCAAAACTGAAGGACATCATGCACAAGCTAAGTGTAATCGATTACGAGCGTGGCTATGCTGATGGTCACACAGATGGCGGTGTCGATCATGGTTATGATAATGGCTATGATGATGGCAGAAAAGAAGGATATGCTGCTGGTCTATATCATGGCAAAATGGAAATAGAGGAAGAAGAAGAAGCAACAGCGTAGTAACTTTGATCATCGATACCCCGCCCATGAAATGGGCGGGGTTTATTCAAACAAACAACAAAACAAAAGGAAGAATGAAATGGAAACAAAACAAGAAATCAAAACGGTAGATGAGGTGATAGGTGAAATCATCTACCGTGAGTATGCTCCAGAGGATGGCGAGGAGCTAGAGATCGGGGGGCGATCAGTACGATGTCGAGTCGGTAAGATTATCTACTGGGAGGGTGACCCAGAGGATGGCAAGGAGCGAGTCAATGAGATCGGTACATTTTTTGAGATCGAGGACGATCCCGATGAGGATTACGACGAGATCCAATATGTAACCATCGTACATGCGGCATATCCAAACTGTGAGACGGATTGGCATCACTGCTATAACGATCGTGGAGAGATCGATTGCTCGATCGATGTGGATGAGGCCATCAGCTACATGGCAAAATATCTAGGCGATGACATAGAGACCATCGAGGACGTAAAAAAGAATTTCGTCAGCACAAAAATCGAGTCAGTAGAAGATACCATCAGGAGGATCATACTCCCTGAGATCGAGCCTGAGACAACAAACCACAGGGAGTATAGACAGCAACAGTATTGCGAGGATGGTGATTTGTATGATATCTATGATGAGTATGGCGAGGAGGTAGAGGCAAAAATCATCTATCATGAGCATGATGGTAATGAGGGAGCTTGTTATTGTGGTGATCCGAATGACGATCTAGGACACTGGTATAGTGTCGATGATGATGGATGCTGGGATGAGATCAATATCGATGATCTCTTAACGACAGATTGACCACATCGTCAAGGGAAGTAACTTTGATCATCGATACCCCGCCAACTTTGTTAGCGGGGTTTTTTCATGCGCAGTTAAAACTTCTTCCCCCGAGTGAAATTCCATCCCCAGACATAACTAATCCCATGCCCAAAACACAAACAGAAAATAAACCACCTGATAACAATGGCAACAACTGTTGCTGCTGCTTTCCTGATGATGACCCTGAAGAGTTGGGGGATCAGATTGCACATCTAACATTGAGAGAGGCAGTTGAGTTGATCAAGTATCTTGACCATTTCCTGCCCAGATAATCGTTGTAGCTTTGCATCTGTTCGCACCCCACTTCTGGGGGATCGATATTCAATTTAGCGTAACTGCCAAAATCATACATCACTATGATATACTCAGCATATCGATCTCGATGCATAGGGGCTTTTGTTTAGAAATCAATTATCCCCTCCACGAAGACTCTCGGAGATTATGATAGTTACTTCCGCCTCGTTGGCGATTTACTGCGGACGATGCACATTTTGCTGATAAGAACATATTATTGTACAATAGAAGCTTGACCTTGCCAGGAGTAACTGTGATGGGGCGCCGCAGAACCAAGCCACTCTATCTGATCGTCGAAGCGGAAATCCTTGCATCGGTAGGTGAGGATCGGAAGCTAGATCCTGAAGGTGATTCTGATAACAATCTGCTGGATGAGCTTCAGTGTCCACTATTTGATGAAGTTTTGATTGCCTTACGGAAATCGTTCTCGCTTACATTTCCAAGAAATCCATTTATCGATGGCCTGCTGGAAGCGTTGCTGGAAATACGTCGGATTTGTATTGAGGCACTAAGAACAATACCTGAAGTCCTTGAAGAACTGAATTTGAAGCCCGTTCCCCCACCCAGTGAAGTCGGCCCCAACACGAAGGCGTATGTATTTCAATACACACTGGCTCGTTTTGACGACCTGCAATTGAAGGTGAAGTACAATGGTAAGACACAAAAACTCGTAAATCTGATTGAGCAACGGCCTGCGGATGAAGTGATTCGGGCGCTTCGTGATACAGTCTCATACACTTTCGAAGAGATGTACAACGAAGAACAGCATGAGGAGGCGCTTCGCCAAATAAGAATGCGCATTGGGAAAGTCTTGCCTCCTCTCAACGAACTTTTGGTATCGATTGAGATCGAGCCTATAGCTGACACAACTCTGATTGAATCAGCAGACCGAGTCCATGATGACTATCAGGGGAACTGATATTTTACTTTCGCCTGGTCGGCGATTCGCCCAGTCTAGCCAGGAGCGGCACTAGCATCAAAAGTGTCTCACGATCAGCAGATTTCATCAGATCATCGAAAAGATCCTTAGCCCGTTTTTTCAATGTCGCCTCAGTATCAGGGGATTTCTCGGTGGGTAACAGATCGTGAACCGTTGTTCCAAGTGCATCGGCAAGTCGTTGAACGAGGTCTATTCCAGGCGAAGCGCCACCGACTTCCAGCCTACCCACATATGACGCCGTCAGACGAGCTTCCTGAGCGAGTTTTGCCTGCGTCAGGCCCCGACTTCGCCGCAATTCACGCAGACGTATACCGAATCGGTTCACGATTTCTGCATGCTGAATTTGAATTTTCTTTTTTCCCATGCGCACCTCCATTGTTCATTCGTCTGAACTTGGAGACGCAAAACACATCTAATAATAGTTGCTAATAACCATTATAGTTTGTATACTAGTAAACTCGTTGTGAGGCATTCCGTCTCTGTCTTGGCAATCGGCTTAAAAGCTTTTGCTACCGATCTTCTTCAAACCACAATGGAGATATGAAATGTCACAGAACTTCCTACTATGGCTTTCACCTCTAATTTTCGTTTCTCTTTTTGCAACAGAAGTTGATACTTGTTTCGCCGCTGAAATCGAGGCCGATGTGATTTCAGTCGATTCGGAAGCGGGAAAGATTACCGTCAACTACAAAGCGGCTTTGGGAAAGACGACAACAACACTAGACCTCAGTAAGAAAGCCACGGTCGAAGTCAACGGTCAAGCAGCCTCGCTTGACAAGCTGAAGCCTGGTCACAAGGTTGTTCTCGATTACAACGAGGATTTAGCGGTGATTACTGAGATTCGGGCTTCGGGTACTCCGAAAGTTCCCGAGTTCGTCGGCGTCCAAGAGATCAATGGTTTGTACGGGTCTCCCACGGCAGATGGGAAGCACATCGTCTACGAAGTCTATGGTGTCCCGAATTCTAACGGAGCAATCCTTTTCACATCGCAACGGAAAGATTCCGAGAGCTACTTTCAACAACATCAACGATTATTTCCTGGTCGCCACCCGGCCATTTCTGGTAATGGTTTGGAACTGATGTTTCTGGCAAAGTCTCACCCATCCGCATCGGAACCGACCCTTCATTCCACAAGTCGAGAGTCACTTGATCAGCCATTTCGGCGAGCGACCGAAGTGCGAGAACTGAAAACATTCAGAAACCCAAAGTCGCCATATCTCACGTCCGATGGGTTGACACTCTGCTTTCGCAGTACAGGAAATAACGCCCAACTCGTGGTCACAACTCGGGAAAATCGCAATTCTCCCTGGGGCTCACCACGTCCTCTTGTTGCAAAATCAGTGGAAACCAAATTACAGGGATTCCTAACATGGTCCTGGCTGTCAGAAGATGGACTGATATTGGTCTGTTCTGTTGAGGGAAATCCAAAGTATAAGAAGAATTTATTGGTTTTGAAACGAACTGATAATAAAACACCATTCGTTGATTATAAATTCATTGACACTGAAAATGTCCCGAATCAAGTGCGCTGCCCTCGCTATCTTCTTGGGACAAAAGAGTTATTCATCACCGGTCATCCAAAAGTGGAACCGATCTTTCAAATTGGTGTGATCAAGAACTTCACCTTGCCGTAACGGGATGCTGTGACAGAAAAAGTTGGCGACATCAATCGGCTTTTCTTCGAATTCTGTCATCAGTGGCCTTGTGCCTTGGTGAGTGAATTTTTCATCAGATGCTGAGGCTAACCAACCCTTGATTCCATTTCTGTCAAATCCAGGAGAAAATTTGATATGACACTCCGCCCCCCATTGATGTCCAAAGGACAAGCCAATGATATGTACTCCTACATGAGCATCGGGACCGGCCTGATGTGGCTGGCTGGTGGCGTTGCTGCTGGTCCAGCCGCAATTGCGCTGGGCCTGTGCGGCGCAGGTGCTATCGCCAACAATCATCGTGGGAATGGACAGAATGCTCGAAATCCCAAGATGTCTCTCACGCCCGAGCAGACTGCGCCTCCCCCTCCCTTGGATGATGGAGGTTTGCCATCCCCCGAAGCTGTGGCGTATGTCCGAGACATTGAAGACGATTTGAAAAAACAGTTTGGCATCAATGCCGTCTATTGCTACCGCCACATGGTCCGTGAGGGATACGATACTGGCAGTGCCTATCAAACTCTCTTCCAATTTCTGGGACCGCTGAAGCAACAGGGCTACTGGAGAAACGGCCAGATTCAATCTGGTGATATAACTCCGAAGGAACTTCTTGACCAGATCATGGGCCGTCGTGTGGCTTCGCCTGAGTTGCAAAAATATATCAACACTGAATGGTTTCGTGGCTTTTATAACGAAATCAAAAGAAACAATGAGGAAGAAGGCGTGGACCCTCTTGCCACCCAAGGAGCACTCACGCACTTATCGATGATGATTTATATTCTTGGCTTAGAGCCGATCTCCGACAAACCTGTCCACCGCATCAAGCATTGGGTTGATCGTGGGAATCATCCGCTTTATTTCGTTGCAGATTGGAATTGGTTCTGCGGAGGGCCGCTCCATCAGTTTCGGGAACGTTGGGAAGATGCCTTAGAAGCGACTAGAGTGCCCGGTCATCTGGCAGATGAAGCCGAGAGTCTGTTTGAGTATCGTGTTGAGATCCATCGGGGCGAAGCACCTCCTGGTCACCCCGGTGGAGTATTGTGGTCAAGTGTATTTTTTGGTCGTACTAAGAGTTTCCCCGCTAATGAAGAAGACATGCGAGGGAAGTAATGAGATGTTTATTTTTAGTATTGATTGCTGTGAATCCAGTTGGAGAACCGTAATGACTACAGAGTGGTATTTCAGTAACAATGGAGAGCAACTTGGACCAGTGCCAGCCGATCAGATGCAGGGTCTCGTTCTTTCAGGAGATATTTCTTCAACAACGCTCGTCTGGCGAGAGGGAATGACCCAGTGGGAACCAGCCGAAAAAGTTGATGGGCTGCTCAATGCCTCAAATCATAAGCGGCCTGTGCCACCGCCGTTGTCAAAAGTAACGCCGTCCAATTCAAGTGCAGGTATTAGTTCTCAACTGACTGAGCTACAGGACAAACTACTGGAAGGACAGATCGACAAAGAGACGTATGATATGCTCAAACGAGATTTGCTTTACGCCAGTAAACAATCCAAAACTGACAGCAACGATTCAGCGGTGCAGGAAATCTCCCAAACTAATAGTGAGTCTAAGGTGTCTCCCTGGGTGACTGGTAATATTTGTATGGTTGGCAAGGGCGGTTCCTCTGAATTGAAAATAGATGTTTATCTCGATGATGAACTAATCGGAACTGGTTCTGAAGTCGCAGGAATTCACATCGACTTTGAGACTTCAACTGGTCACCACACTCTCAAGCTAAACGAAACAAACAAAGATTCGGCACCTTTTTTCTTTCGCATCGATAAGAACTTTGTGCATCCATTACATTTCGATGCTTCGGGACATTACGAAATTCAAATTGAACCAGGATCTTTTTGGGGACAGTTCAAGGATCAACTATTCAAAATCAATGTAATCCGTAGTAAGTGAAGTATAACATGTCCGAACAACATCTAATCAAACTACAAAAAGCTTTGCTTGAAGGACGGATTGATCAGAAGACCTATAAAGAATTGCGTGAGGATCTACTGGATGAGACCGGTTCCACAGACGAAAACAACAATGTGGCGCATCTATTCGAAGAAGCTGATGTCTTCTTTGGTAATGCTCAGTATGACAAGACGCTGATACTTCTCGACAGAATAGTTGAACTTGAGCCTACATGTGCTGACGCATACTTTTCTCGGGGCTGGACCTACTTGTGCCTGGGAAACGAAAAGAAAGCCAGTGAGAACCTGAAGAAGTCACTACATCTCGTCCCGAAACATGTGCCTACATTGTGTCTTCAAGCCGAAAGGGCGACAACTCAAAATCGATTTGAAGAAGCAATCGTGCTGTTGAATCGTGCCATACAGAGCGAACCCCAAAATGCTCAGCCGATCTATTATCGAGCCCTGACATATGAATCGTGGGCCAGGGCGAGCGCCTCAGCAAATAAGCTTGCCAAGGCACTCGAAGACTTTCAGGTTGCACATAGATTGAATCCTGAGTGTGAGGTTCCAGAGTACAACAGTGATCATCCATCGAAAATCGATTGGGTCAGAATACGAGGGTTACCCGAAACAGAAATTCTTTCAGAAGAGCCGCTTGTCGTCAGAGCGGTTCCGTATGTTGAGAAATTTACTCAAACAGAGGAGGGAAGGACCATCAATTTTTACTGTGGCCAGTGCGGAATGCTTCAGCACCATCCTGCTACTGTTATTAGCCGCCAGCAGGAATGTGTGGAATGTGGAACTTTCAATTCAGTTCCCAGTGATGTAGCCCAAGGGGCTTGGAAGGCAGTCAAGACGACGGGTCTGCTCGTTGGCGGACTAGCTGCGATCGGTCTATGTGCTCTCGGCGGAATGGCTACAGCCAGTGGTTCGAATTCCAGCGGTGGAGAGGCCGGTAGCAATGGCTCGTCAGGTGGAAGTGGAGGCCGAACCATATGGGATAACTGTCCGTCCTGCAGGGGGAAGGGCTTCCAGAACATCGGCACAACAAATGAACGCCGTTGTCCCAATTGTGGTGGTCAGGGTGGAAAGTGGGTCCACAATCCATTCATGAAGTAATGATTTGAAGATACAGATTTGTACGATTGTAATACCGAAACACAATGATCAAGACACCGATAACATCCCGTTTACTCCGCTCACGCCTGATTCTTCCTGATGAATTCTGGGATGGATCAGGAAGTGTTCCCGATATCAACGCCTACATCAATCAGCGGATAACAGTTGCTCTGCAACGGGGACGTATTCCCTGGAAGATTCCCTTGTCTCATGATCCTAATTGTGGTTTGCCCCACAACGTTCGAACTGGTGGTCGATACCGTGGCGTCAACACTTTGCTCTTATGTGACACCTATCATACAAAAGGGTATCGCAACAAATGGTGGGGAACGGCAGAGGACTGGGAAGCGATCGGTGCCGTCGTCAAGTATGGCCAAGAACCCACTGTCATTGCTCAATATCGTGATGTTGGTTGCAAGGCCGATCCTTGTCTGGTCTTTCACGCCAGCCAGGTCCACGGTGCCTGTGACCGCCAGAGCCTTCAGGCTGACGGTGCGATCATGGCCAATGACGAAGCTGATTTAAGCTTCATGGGAATGTTGTTGGAATACCATCAGCCGGATATTCGATTCGACAAAGGTGACACCAAGAATCCGCCTGACTGGAATGGCTACGTTGTGCCTGAACCTTGGCACGATTTCCCTACTCACAAATATGGCGACTACATCCTGATGCAATCTGAGAATCATTTTCCAAGTCGTGCCGATCATTATTCGGTCATGCTACATGAGTTGGTCCATTGGTCTGAGATCCGAACCGACTGGATGCATTGTCTACCTGTTCGAGAATTTGTCGCCGAGGCGGGAATGCACATTCTTGGTCTGGAGTTGGGCGTTCCTCATTGTTTTGACGAATACAATCACCGAAAGTGGCTTCGACATTGGAATGTTATCTTTCACACAGATGATTCGTTTTTCTTCTGGGCGATGGCTCAGGTCGACCGTGTGTGTGATTTCTTGCTTCATCCGATCCTTCAACGAGCGGAACGTGTCTATCACGATAAATGCTCCATCATTCCACCGGTTCACTTCATCAGTGGACCAGACAACATGTGTTTCACTAAGGCTTGGTAAAGGCCACTGCATGACTTTCGCCCCTCGTCCACTTCCTGTTGAGATTCAGAGACTTTGCCTCGAACTGGATGCAGAGAACAAACTATTGTTCCATCTGATTCTCGTCCATGACGTCGCCGTTGACTTATGCGAAGGATTACGGCAGAAGTTTCATGACTTGGAGTTTGACGAGGCCGCAGTTTGTTTTGGGGCAGGGAGCCATGACATTGGGAAGGTGAAACATCCCAACGAATTGACCGGCCCCGGTCGCCAGCATGAAGAAGATGGACCGGCGTTGTTGGAAGAGCACGGAGTTGAACCGAGACTGGCTCAGTTTTCCCGAACTCACGGTCGCTGGACAAAGGAAGCGTTGCCGATCGAAGATCTTCTCGTTGCCCTAAGCGATGCGATCTGGAAGGGACAACGGATTGATGAACTGGAGAAACAAGTGATCGACACGATTTCCCGTCAAACTTGTGTCGAAGAGTGGGAAGTTTTCAGTGAACTCGATGGCTTGCTTGAAAAGATTGCCAGTCAAGGCGACGAAAGGCTTGCATGGCAGCGAAGCAATGGGTGACAAATAGGAGTCCCAAGAAAACGTAGACTGCATATCACTCCAGACGACGTGCTTGGAGCCAAGTTACTCAGGGATTATGGAAATAGTTGTTTGGTTTTTTATTATGTAACAGGTTTTGTTCTGAACAAGGTACAGAGCCACTGTCACTACCCGCCAACTCCCACCTGTCGGTGAGAGTTGGCCTCCTAAATCGATCAATACTCTGATGGCAACAAAATCGTCGTCGCCTCTCGCCGACCATTCTCATCGGCAGCTTCAGTGATGATCCAGATTTTTGAGTCGTCTGCCGTATGATACGCCGACAACAATCTTACTCCAGTCTTCAAGGCTTCGTCGTTGGCCTGCTTGTCCTCGTCACATACTTCACCCCAGTCACATGCTGCATGGCGGCTGAGGAACTCGGCCGGTGATTGGCCTGCGTTTTCGAGAGCTTCCAATGCACCGGGGGTGGCGACGATTTGCCCAAGAGGGAATTTTGCAGAATTCATGTGTGGTCTCCGTTGATTGAAAGAGTGACGATCTGCAAGTCATGGTATGGAGCTACTGATGGCTCTAATGGTTAGCGAATTCTGTTGGTAACCGAAGCGAACGGGGAATTTCCCCAATTGATTTATGGAGTTCGTCACGATGAAGGATTCGCCGCATCGACTCCCAACCCCACTACAAACAAAGCCTGCTCAATTGCCTTGAAGCGGTCGCACGCCAGTGCATCACCGTCCTGCTGAGCACTGTCTGCTGACTCTCGGTACAAGTCGGCAAGTAGGTGTAGAACACTGCCTGTCGTGTAATGTTCAAGTATGGCTGTCAGTTGTTCTTTGGCCTGATCATCACTCATAACGGGATCACCTCCGATTCCACCGCATTGCCATTCGCCAAACGTTCGACTCCTTCCAGGGCAGCGACTTCCCGCTCCGTGGATAGCTGAGTGAGACTGGCCAGCTTACTGACGTATGCCAGTACGACCGGATGAGAGTTGATCGCATCTCCGTTGAGTTTCTGCGACTTTCGTATTGCATCGATGTCCCTCAACATCTGAGCGACGATCGCACGGAGATTGACTCCGTCCTGGACGAGTAAGGCATACTTTGCCGCCTGTCTGGTGGCATCATCAGGATGTATGAATTGCTTGGTCATGGTGGTCTCCAATGATTGAGTAAGTTTGCCTTTGAAGGTACAAAGCTACTGATCGGGTTGAACGAGCTTCCCCGACCTTTGGTCGGGGAAGCAGATCTATAACAAAACTTCGTGGTGTTCAGAATTGAATCCAACGGAAGCTGCTACCCGTAGATGGCAAGTACCGCACCTCGCACACGCTGCCAGTCCCTTTCGTTACATTGTTCCCGTTTGGTTTCGGGAATCGGTGTGACGTATGCGTTTTGAAAAGCGTCGGGATCGTCGCCATTGAAGCTGATTGCTGGTACCCAACCGACACCGAAACCGGGAGCACCCAGGCTGCCCATCGTTTCAACATCTTCGGCAGCCAGGCAGCAATCTCCAACGAAGTCATCAAACTGCTGGCGGTCGAGGATGGCACACCATTTTCGGTGATGGCCGTTTTCCCAACGACCTTCGAGATAGTCGTACTCGTACTGTTCGTCGTCCTCGGTTTGATTCCATATTTCGTCGGCGTTTGGTGGAGCGAATTGTTCGACGTCCACATTGTGCGGAGTATCGACGGAATAAATAATGCTGAATTGCATGAGAGGCTTCCCGGTAAGAGTGGCATGTGAATTGGTTCATGCCACTCAAGGTACAGAGCCACTGATTCCAGAAATGAAAACCCCGTCCGACTGAAATGTTCAGCCGAACGGGACGGGCCAGGGAGACTAACTGGCCATATTCAGGGCAAGGTCGAATGCCTTGCGTTTGAGGTTTGCACCATCATTCATCATTAGTGATCGGAAACGATTGGTTCGCTGGTCACCACGGAAATGGAGTACGTTTCCATGATCAATGGCAAACGTGACGGCATTGGCGAGTTGATACCAGGTCCCCTTCATCTCGCCGAGGTTGTTCGTCTCATCTCGCATAGCTTCCCGTACAGCTTGGACCTTTCTCTCTCGAATTGACTTCGAGCGCTGACTGGCATCATCATTCAGCATCGGGAGAAGTGTCTCAATAAATTGTCGAGCATCATCTCGGTTGAACCGGGCGGAAATCAACTTCTGGCAGTCGGCGTTATATTTCTGGAATGCAGTTTCGACTTCAACCAACGTTTGGCGGGCCGCATCGAGCTTGGCTTGCATATCGCCGCTGTGACGGATGCCTTTGAATAATTTGGCGTTCCACTCGGAAAGAGCCACAGCCAGAGTATTCGCACATTCGACACGGGTCACGCATGGGAAGCATTTCAACGTGCCACCACCATCGAATCGATCTGTCCAAAGGACGTATCGATTATGAGTCTCGCCGTAAATCGGTTGATCGTCATTCGGGATGACGCCGAGAATCCAAATCTCTTCACCTTTACCGAGAACACCGGCGGAAGCGTACCGCATCACGCCATCCCGCATGAGGTCATCCAGGAAGTCAAATGCCTGCCGTGGCTGGACGATACGGTACCCGTCCGTCATACCGCAACCGACTGTGACGCCGGTATCTTTGCGGATACAATGACGATAGCTGTCGAGTTTCATACCGGTTTTGGCATCAGATATGGGACGAAGTTCATACTCAAAATTAAGCACGCCCCTCTTGCCCCATACTTGCTTGCTGGTGAGATGTTGGTCGGCGACGTACTCACCTTTGCGATCCCACCATGCGGGCGTCAATGAAGTAAAAGCTTCTGCCTTACTGTTCTGAAAAGAAATGTTTGCTGGCATGTCGTGTCTCCCTGTGCCATAATTGCGATTAGCTGCCGACAGTCGGCAGCCGTCGCAATTGCAAGGTACGAGGTGACTGAATGTTGCCGAATGACTGTGAACAGGGTAGACTGAGTAGAAATTCAGATGCTCTGCACCTTGGATCTTTTTTCAACTCAACAAATCAAAAGCTTATTAGCCTCATACAGAAAAGGACCGGCAAATGTTAGACGTTCCGTCCACTGACGACGTGAAGAATATTTTTGCCGAGGCGATCCGAGGTATTGATTATAAATTGGCAGAACTTGATCCAAAGGAATACGATCGGATCTTTAGCCGATTGGTGCAGCCCAACTGGCGGCAGGCTGCTAACGGCGTGAAAGTAATCGATGTCAACGACACCGGCAAATTGATTAGAGTCACTGCATCATTCGATATTGATCCTATTGCTCAGGGGCAAGAGCAACAAATCCACAGCCGATGTGCCGAAATCGCTGAAGCAATTCGATCGGAGACAAGGCAGGGTGACGTGGTTCGTTTCTGCTTTGAGTCCCAACCTCGCACTCCAGCGATTGGGAATGGTATAACTTGTATGGCAAAGGGAATCATTAAGGCAGAGGACTCAGCAGGTCAGTAGTCCATCCGATCAGCCGCTTCCCTCACTTCATCCTCTGGACGTCAAATATATTGCTTTGTTGTTTTCAAATTCGAGTAGCCAAGGATTTGAGTTAGGTCAGCCAAGTTACCAGAATTGGTATCAAGACTATAATGGGTCATCGTGTAACATATGAGGTACGGGTAGATCCACTCCCGTTTTTGTCGAAGACAAGTTAAGGTATTGCACAGATTGATCGAGCCCCGCCCGCCACTGGCGGGCGGGGCATTCTGAGACCGGGTTTACAACTCCACATCCCGCATCGCCTTCTGGTAGCGTTCTTCGAGTTCCCCATCCAGAGCGATGTGTTGATAGACAGCTAACGTCTCTCGCCGAGAGTGCCCCGTTATCAATTGTAGTTCTGCATCCGCCATGCCGGAATGGCGGGTCAGCCAGGTGATAGCCTGGTGTCGGAATGTATGCGGTGTTGCCTTCACCCCTGTTTCCTCTGCATATTCCTTGACGATTTGCTGAATGCGTCTGGTCGAATACTTTGTGTTCCTGCGACTTTGAAACAGCCAGCGATTCTCTGAATGAGCAGCGATGTGAGTCCGCAGTGCGGTAGCGAAACTCTTTCCGAACAGGACGTATCGGTCTTTGGAACCTTTGCCATCGTTGATTCTGATTTTGCAGTTCTCCAGGTCCAAGTCAGCTACTTCCATGCTGCATAATTCCGAGACCCGCACGCCGGTATAGAACAACAACCGCAACATCAGACTGTGTTCTACGTTGTCCGCCCGATCAACGATTTTGTAAAAGCGCCTGAAATCATCGGCGTTCAGAACCTTAGGCAGTTTTTGCTTTCGCTTGGCAGGTCGCAGTTCGCATTCCTGTCGAACTCGCTTGGCGACATATCGCCAGTCTTCGTAATCCAGTCCTGCCTTACGAATGATCCGCACGACCTGAGAGACGATGTTTGATTTCGCTTTTCCGTTTTGCGATGCGCCATTGGGGCGGTTTTCTGTCATTGGAGATGCCTCTTTGGCTCGAAAACCCGGTTTGAACTTCGTGATCTGACCATTATGCGAAATTGAATTCGCTGGCCTTGAAGGTACGGCGTGACTGATTGACAGCGTGGAAGCAATCCCAGATCATCGTCTGATAAAATAACGACAACTTCCGGTCACAGCCATCGCCACAAATCAGACATCTCTCTCACACTTCAGCTTGAGAAAGACCTGCCGGATCACTTCGCCGGGGGCTACTTCGGCTGTCCCTTGTGGAAAGACCTCCCGCAGAGCCTGACTTACCTGACGATCATCGAGTGGGGTCAGCCCCAACGCTCCCAGGCTCTTGACCAGATCGGCATGGTTGCCGTTTTGTAGCTTGGTGTCTTTTCGCTGTTTACTCTTTGGTTGTTGCGATCGACGACGATAGAAGAGGACCGGTTCGCCATTGATTGATCGTCCCGTACTGCGAACTCCCAAACAGACTTCTTGCAGTTTCCGGTCATAAATCGGACGCCTATTGGACAACAGGTAGACAGGATATGGGAAGACGATCCCGATCAATTCATGAAACCGCTGCCGAGACAGGTCGCACAAGGCAGCCATTTCGGAAACGCTCACAAATTCCTTAAAATTAGACATGTTTCGGTCAGTCATCGGACATAACTCCAGCAAAGATCAGGGGAAAAGACGACAAGAATCGGACAGATAGGGGAGACCGATTCGACGGCACATTGAGATAAATATCAGACACAAACCGAACGCAAATCAGTCTGTTTCAGGACGACTATGCGACAGGTATTCATACCCCTGTTGCGTCAATTCCCGCAGTCCATTCTTATCTTTGACGACCAAACCACTCCGCAACAGAAAGGGTTCGACGTGGTGACTGACCGCCCTCGATTCCAGGCCAAGAATGCAAGCCATAACACCCAGGCGAGTTGGACCTTTACCCAGAGCAATCAGGTATCGGCGTTCCGTAGAGTCGAGACCGATTTCATCGATCTTCTCTAACTGACACGCCTGCTCCAAATGTTTGATGTCAATATTCTTTTCTCCTTCTGACCGGCAGCAGCGCCAGCACGAATTGAGCAGCCGTAGTGCAATTCTAGGCGTTCCCCGTGATCGTTGGGCGATAAGAGGCAAGACGGCTTCATGCACATCCCACCCCAATGCTCGGCTGCGGTGCCACACGATTTGTGCCAGTTCCTCAGGCTCATAGTAATCGCAGTTGATGATGACTTTGGCCCGATCCTTCAAAGGCTGTAAAAGCCGTTGCGGATCAGTAGTTGCCAAGAGAAGCGTGAAGTCGGCAATCGGAATAGATTGCGGAGACTGTCCACTTCCATTGACTACGATCCGCCGCTTGTCGATGGCCAAGTAAAGAAGCGTTTGCAGTTTCTTGTCGAGTTCGTGACACTCATCCAGGAACACCACATCCTTATCTCTGGCTCCCAACAAAACGGCGTGCATGTCGGCTGGCGACTGGATGCTTTGAGCGAGTGTCTCTGTGAATGAAGAACACATCTCCTGGGCAATGACATTGGCAAATGCCGTCTTGCCGATCCCTGGAGGCCCGAGTAACAGCGTTGGAGTCGGAAAAGGTTGATTCTCAGAGAAAGCATAGTTTAGCCCAACTTCGATAACCTTCTTGGCATGCTCCTGGCCAATCAGGTGGGACAATGAAGTTGGTTGCACATCGTTGATATCGGACATGGGCTCTTTCCTGTTTGCGGGTGATTGATTCTGCCCCACAAGGTACAAAGCCACTGATCTCTATTCAGAGATTTCGTTAACAACTCAATAACGTGGTATTCAATCACAGCGATAACAATCGGAATACCAAACCTCTCAGAATCGTTTTGAATCTGAAAGGTGCAATTCAATTTGGTGATTTTCAGATAGAAGCGTGATTGCCTGATAGGAAAGTTATAGAAATGAGCGAGAATCAGTCAGGGATAAGACAGCATATTGATATGAATATGACGGGGGAAGGGGAGTAGTATCGCCAGTTCGGCATTGCCTCCCCGCTTTCAGCGGGGAGGCTTTTTTGATTTGGATATGATTCCGAATAAATCATGCCTACGACTGTATTCGTCTGTTTACTGCCGGGTTGGTAAAGTACATAATCCTATGTGTACAACATAACTGGTATATGGCGTTACCAGGGAAGGAATTCATAAAAGGTAAGGGACTCAGAAGCGATTATGATATCCAGGAAAACAATGATTCTACTTGTAGCTGCTTTCCTCGTCGGCATGGGAGGGAACTATTCATTTTCTACATTAGAAAATCCAAATACTCTTTGTGCTGAAATTAAAAAACGCAATACTGATGCTGACCAGTCTTTTGCCAAACTGCTGTCTCTTGCCGATCGAAATAAAGGAGACAGTAAAGCGTTGTGGGAAGCCTTGCAAAAGTCGAATTACATTCTCTCGACAGACGCTCCTAATTCTTCTTTTCATTTTGAGTTCTACCAGTATGCACCAGCCCCTAAGTTGACTAATGGTACGGACGTAAAACTGTTCTTTAGATGTTTGTTGGAGAGTCAGAAGTCCCATCATGCAGCCCTCACTTTTGCAGGTCACACTGTGTCTGCAGGAGACTATCTTTGTGATGATGGCATTTTCTCGTTCAAAAAAGAGAATGACTATGTTTCGAAACCTGCAGAAAGATGGGGATATATCTTCGATCAAAAACATCTCTCAAATATATATGATCCTGATTATGCTCCTGAAGGATATACAGGCTTTATTCGATATGACTTTCTTTCGCTAATCAATGGGATAATGTCAGGTGAAATTCCCCAGGTAAGCTGGGATGAGGTCACTAATACACTGATTTTAAACAAATCAAACGGAACGAGTATCCGCATACGGTTTCGTTCACCAGATGATGCAATTCGGTACGGGGCAGTGCTCGGAGAAGTGCGGGCGCAGGGAAGTAAGAAATCAATTTGGTGTTTTCGTTCTTTTCAAACAAAGCATTCAAATACAATTCGGTTACCACAGGTCTCAGTTGAGAGTATTGAAAAACAATTGTCAGTTGGATTTCGAAAGGTAAATAAACCGAATTTCGAAAACCAGTCTAAGCCTGAAATACTATGGTATGCCACAACTGCTTTTCACCCATTTGGGAATAATGTCAATTTCAGTGCCATTAAGAACTATAAGGATCTGAATACAAGGGAACGACTTGTTTATTTGAATTCATCATGCCTGGAACCGCCTGAGATGTCTCGCTCACTACCGATAGAAGAAATTGATGACAACACACTCAAACTCATCGTACTCCAAATTTTGCAAATGACGACATGGATTGCAGATCACTCTTTGAAGGAAGGGATATATCCCGATGATCCATCCATGAAATGGCGTGAATTGGAAGCGGCTTTTGGACCTGATGATACAACGATTCTTTTCTATCACAGCATAAAATATATCCTTTATAATGAGATGGCACCGCTCACATTAAAAATTCAATATTTGGACGCATTGGGTGACTTGGGACATCCTCCATTTTTTGACAATGAAAATGCTTGGGCAATCGAAGAACGACTGAAAGATAAGATATTTTATCAGGCGATATTGTGGAGTCGCTGGCAATGGCCATGTGGAAAAAACCATATCGATAAATGTATCGAAGTTATCGAGACAAGCTCCCCAAGCAGTGAAACAGAGCGAATCGCAGTTGAAACAATGATTCGATTAAACCAGCTACCTCAAGTACCAACGGCTGTGATGGAACGTTGGTTTCGAGACCAGATAAGCTTTAATGATCCGACAGAGCGACGCATCAATCTTTCTCTGTTGTCATTCCATTCCACAGGCAGAAGTTATTTACTGAAACGTCTCAAAGATAAAACTAATACTCTGAAAGTACAGTCTGAAATTGCTAACGTACTGCAATTGCGTGCTCAGGCAGTTTTGAAAACTAACCGGTTTGATTTCATGGATGAAAAGAGTTGTTCTGAGATCTTGGATGCTACCAGTGAATTATTGAAGACTGAAAAGTAAGGGTTTAATTGTTTCATATAGATGTCATCGCATATTGATGAATATTCTCTTCATTCCTGAGCGACTATAGTCTTCAGTTTGGACTTAAATCTCACAATTTACGAAAGATATTTTAACGATGCAGTCACCGATCAAATTAGTTACCGAAACAGCCTTGCCATTGACTTCTTCAGAAAATCTTTTGTCAATTGAATATCCCTTAGAACAAAGTTATCAAGGGGAATTTGTTGGTCATATTCCTGCTCATGGTAATTTCAAACTGGAATCAAGTAATCCTCCGCTTATTCAATTCAGAGGACGTAAGTTTAAATTGGATTTTGTCCATATTCACCATTGTTCTGAGCATCTTGTTGATACAGATGATCCAAGTGATTATGAAGTTCATTTTCTTCATACCCCAGTTGCTGGCACATTAGATGACCCCAAGGTTGTAATTGGCATTCTTTATCGAATATCAGATACTCTTCCTTCGAAACATGGACTTGATGAATTTAGTAAAGGGCTCCTAACAAGGAAAAATCTTAAACTGATGGGGAAGTCAACAAAAAGTCCTTCTCATCAAATTACTCCAGGCAAGTTTTTTCCTGTCTTACCTGGTGGAGAAACAGTCGATATGCAGAATTGGTTTCATTACGAAGGATCACTAACCAGCTATCCATATTCAGAAGATGTAAATTGGTTCGTGATGAAAAAAGAAGCAATTGTATCATCTAATTATACCACAGAGCTAAACGAATACGCTGAACAGCACCCTCGTGGTCTTCAACCACTTAGTCGTCGATTAGTAGTTCGTAGCTTCAGTTAAACGTTATTTAGGGC
Organism: Gimesia sp.; assembly: GCA_002706765.1. GTDB lineage: Bacteria > Planctomycetota > Planctomycetia > Planctomycetales > Planctomycetaceae > Gimesia. The sequence continues at coordinate 123,907 of PAJV01000013.1, read as the reverse complement.
AGCCTTTCAGCGGGATTCAATGTGCCTCAGGAACTTTATCCATCCGAAAGTCCATTGTGAAACTTAAATCACCAGAAGAATTAGTTCTCGAAACTATTTATATGGAACAGCCAAGTCCATTTTTGATTCAAAGGTCTACAATCAATTATGCAAATTTGTATGGTTTAGTAATTCCGTCAAAGTCTGAAATAGAGAGCGGATTAGAATTTCTGATTAAAGGTGAATATGTTCATATAATAGAGCGTGCTTTTTTAGACAGAATGAAAATAAAGTTGAATAGTAAGAATATTCATGGCCCTATCTTCGGTTGGCCTTCACCTGGTAGCATAGATCTGACAAAAAAAGGTTTCGATTGTTTGCAAAAGATCAAAGACCAAAGAATAGCTAAATCTGGTGCCCAAATTTCTTCATTGCGAGAGTATTCTGTAGTAGTTGAATGGCACAAACAAATCTTTGCTTTGACAATTCAGGCATTGGAATCCGTAACAAAAAAACAATACCATCAAAATTACCTAGTTCTGCATGAACCTCAAAGCTGTATGGCATGGCAACACACTCCCTGGACTACCTTTTTGAGAGGGTATCAAGTAGAGATTGTTGAAACCAATTCTGAGTATGTGAATTCAAATAGTTTCAATTTACGAAATTTTATTGAAGGACCTGATCTATTTGGATTTTTTTTAGGGTTCGTATTAGCAGTTCAGCCTCGTTATTTATTTGCACAAAAAGCGATTCAAACGGAATTGGAGATCAACTCAATTGCTGAAATAATTTGCCTAGCACTGATCTCAGACCTATTCGGGTATGGTGGGAGTATGATGCAGTTTCGTTTGGAAGAGTTATTGGCAGATATTCTCTATGAATCTCCTGGAAAGTCATCATACGACTCAAAAGCAATTATGAGCAGAGTCTTATCACAAAAATGGGCTCGAGTAGCTCAAACGACTGATGTTGAACTTGTAGAACAAATCAAGGCTTGCACAACTAACTGTATCAGTTTTGTTGGCGATCCAGTTGCTAACCACACGGTCTGTTTAACCAGTTCAGGATTCGAAATATTGACCGGGGCACTTGGTATGCTCTGGGGTAATGACAAATGGAACGATTATATTCTAGGGATAAGAGATATTGGGGATTTATATTATCAATACTATGAAGATTATGATGTCGCATTGCAGGCAATTGAAATTCGCACTCAAAGAGGCGATCATAGTATTTCTGGTCCAATCGAAGCCGTTGGGCAATGGTGTACCCACTGGTATGATGTTAAGGAGCAAGGATATCGATATCAATTAAGAACGATCTATTAATAGCTTATGTTATCTTTGTGGTCTGCTTATCAATATCGGTTCCAATTGTTATGAAGGTTCTCAGCGTCTTTTTGACGAGGATAACTTATTATGAACAAGCGAAGAAACGTTATAACCCCGAGCAGAATGTTAGCAAATTGTGTGATGCTGATGCGATGCTAAATGCTGGCAAAGAGTTGGTTTCCGTCGTGTAGAATCTCGGAGTCAGTGAATCCACTTATTATCGCTATCGAAATCAATACGACGGCATGAAATCGAAAGAGGCCAGACGAGAACAAACAACTGAAAGAATTGGACGTCGATCTGTCTCTGGACAACACGATGTTGAATTATATATCTCGGAGTGAAAGTTATAAGCCTTTCCCAAAACGAGCCGCTTTTAATGCGATTCAGAATGAGTTCCATGCCTCTGAGCGGAGGGTGTGATTGCCTTGGGCCACTCATCGTTACCAGGTCAGACCTCGAAGAAAGATTTCAACGGCCAACGCCCACATAGTCCACTGGGTCACCGAGCAAGGCTTCAAAGCTGCTGAAGTGGCACGCAGCCTGGATATTAATGAGAACCTGATTCATCGCTGGAAGACAAAGTTCTCCCAATCGGAAAGTGATAACGAGAATGATGAACTCAAGCTTCTGCGTGAAGAAGTGAAGCGTCTGCGTATGGAACGAGACACATTAAAAAAGCGACGGCCTTCTTTGCCAGAGAAAATCAATGAGATTCCGCTTCATCGAAGAACATGAAACCGTCTGGAAGATTTGCCTGATGTGTCAGGTTCTTCAAGTTTCACGTAGCGGCTATTATCGTTGGCAACGAAGGCCTCTCAGCTGTCGTTCACAAAATCGGAAGTCTCTCCAGGAGCAAATTAAAGTCATTCACAATACGAAGCATAACGACAATTATGGCTCGCCTCGTGTTCACAGGGAACTCCTTTCTCAAGACACCCCCTGCAGCGAGTACACCGTTGCCAAAGTGATGCAGGAAGCGGGTATCCAAGCCCGAATCAAGAAGAAATACCAGGTCACCACTGACTCCAACCATTCTGATCCCGTGGCAGCGAATGTGTTGAATCGACAGTTTGACCAGTCGACAGGACCGAACCAGACCTGGGTCTCAAATATTACCTACGTTTGGACCAATCAGGGCTGGTTATACCTGGCCTTGTTATCGATCTGTATTCACGCAAAGTGGTTGGCTGGAGCATGTCTTCACAGATGACGAAGGAACTGGTTTTGGATGCGCTGCAAATGGCGATCATCCGTCGCTGCCCGAAAGGGAGTCTGTTACACCACTCTGATCGTGGCAGTCAGTATTGCAGTGAAGCGTATCAGAGAACCCTTAAAGTCAACGGGATTCAGTGTAGCATGAGCCGCAAGGGAGACTGTTGGGATAATGCGGTGATGGAAAGCTTTTTTGCAACACTCAAGAAAGAATTGATTCATCGCCAGAAATACGAAACACGTACATCAGCCCGGCACAGCATCTTCGAGTACATCGAAGTGTTTTACAATCGTGAAAGGCTCCATTCATCTCTGGACTATCAGAGCCCCGAAATGATTGAGCAGGCAGTATAACCTAAACGCAGCGCCCACTATTTCTGGGGAACTTCAATATATCGTTAACGCATGGATTATTTTCAGATTTCTTACCAACGTAATGCATTTTCGACCTCTTCTTTCAAGCGACTGCGCCCCATTCCTATACAAGTATAAATGCGAGTGTGCATGGGTTTTCAGAAAAGGCATGCCGAGTCTAAATACTTTGCAAGCACAAGTTTTGTCCGGTTGCCTAATCCAATTTGCGAATGACGCTCGTTATTGGCATTCTCGCATGGCTATTCGAAGACAAGTTCCACGAAGTGATTGTGCAATTGAATTCCAGTACTCATAAACCAATTATTGATCGAGTTCTCTGAGATCGGTTTCAGTGCCTTCTTGGCCAAAATATCTACAAACAGCACCAGATGACCTATGTCAATGATGAATCGGTGTAATTCCCCGATCACCATTCAGTAGTCCGATGCACTATGTCCAAATGGCGTATTTCGAAGTGCGAGAGAATCGCACAAGAATTGGCCATAAAATGGACAGCAATACGTCAGTAACGGTATCTAGCTTAACTGTTCAGATTCGTCCCACGGACCATCATGCCCATTTTTTATAATCAACCAACGGGTATCCTGGGCGGAATACTTCTTGATGACTTCCGGCTCAAAGATCCGATAATACTCTCTCCGATCAAACATCCGATTTCCAACTGGCATCGTTAAATCGACAACTTGGTCATTATGCTCGCACCAGGCATGATCAATCCGCCGTCCAACCGATTCCCTTCCTGCTTTACCATGAACGAGAACCCATTCAGAATTCGTCGGACGGGTGACCCAGCGCACCGATGCCGTGTAGCACAATCCAGCCCATTCTTGTTGCAACATTTCTTCAAGATTATCAGTGATTGAGGGAATACATGATTCGATTGCCGCCCCCAGCATTGTTTCAAGGGATTTTGAATCAGCCAGTCGATGATCGTTGCCAACCTCAATCAACGCTCCCTCACGAAGTTTGCTGTTTGCTACAAGCTCCTCGCTGTCTTTGAAAGGAATGACATCATCCATCCGACTGTGAAGGATCGTTGTTTTCCTTTTTGTGGATGTGACAGTCCCCCAATTCTTCCATGCTGGACAGAGCAATATAAGGGGAGTGTCACCACTTTCGATGTTCATGGCGACGGCTCCACCACGGGAAGAACCGACAATTACATTGGGGTGGTGTTGGTCATACTCCGCTTGAGTAGTTTGGACGGCAGCGTCGAAGTTGTCGTCATCCAGGGCAGGATTTATTACAGTGTGACCAGGACTCATCAGATAAGTCGGTTTGACGCCACCCACGACACTATGCCATCCGTGAAGGAAGAGGATTTTCATCAAACCTGCTTCGGTCTATCTAAGATGTGTAAAATCAGAAGATCTAATTCCTCATCATCAAGCTCAGCAATCTGACTGAATATCTCAGGGCGTTCGAACAATCGCTGGCGGATATTTGGTGGCACCTTTTCGGCCAAGAGCAGCAATTCAGTTTCGTCCGCATCAAGAACACTTGCCAGTTTATGGATCAACTTCTCGGCCGGATGCTCTCCGAAGTCGAGACGATGATTTTCCACCTTCGAAAGATACGGGGCGGTGATGCCGACCAACTTTGCCAGAGACTCCTGACTCAAACTCTTCTTCTTTCGAAGTTCTCGAATTTTCTCGCCGAATCGCATTCGTTCCCTCACCCTGCTAATTGCAAAATCGTCCAAAACAACGTACGCTACTTGCAGTAAAAAGGCAAGCATCAAGACGTAACCAAATCGCAAAACGCAACCCTGAAAAGGGATGATCCGAGGATCGGATGAGTCAAACAATCACAATGAAGCAACGTGGAAATGATAACCCGACCAAGGTCAAGAGGGAGAAGCTCACGCTCGCCCGGCTCGAACGCAAACTCTTTGAGGCATGCGACATCCTCCGTGGCAACATGGATGCCTCTGAGTATAAGGAATATATCTTTGGAATGCTCTTCCTGAAGCGGCTCTCCGACCAGTTCGATGCCGATCAGGAAGCCCTGCGGAAAAAGTACGAAGAGCAGGGAATGCGGGCCGACCTGATCGAGAAGCAACTTGCGAATCCCGACAAGTTCGACTTCTTTGTTCCGCCGAAGGCTCACTGGTCCAAGATCAAGCATCTGAAGGAATCAGTTGGTTCGGGACTCAACAAGGCCCTCGCTGCCATCGAAGATAAAAACTCTGGTACGTTGGAAAACGTGCTCAAGGGAGTCAACTTCAATCGTCGTGTCGGCCAACGGACGATGGACGACAGCACGTTGGTCGAGTTCATCCAGCACTTCGACGAAATCCCGCTCTCCAACGAAGATTTCGAATTCCCTGACCTCCTCGGAGCTGCTTACGAATACCTCATCAAATACTTCGCCGACAGTGCCGGGAAGAAAGGCGGCGAATTCTACACGCCAGCTGAAGTCGTCCAGATGATGGTCTGGATCATCGAGCCGCAAGAAGGGATGAGCATCTACGATCCCTGTGCTGGTTCGGGCGGCATGCTCATTCAGTCGAAGCACTACGTCCAGGAGATCGGTGGCGAGTCTCGGAACCTTTCCTTGAGTGGTCAGGAACTCAATGGTGGCACCTGGGCCGTCTGCAAGATGAACATGATTCTGCACGGCATCCGCAGTGCTCAGGTTCACCAGGGCGATACGATCAAGAATCCGCTTCACCTCGATAGCAAGGGAGAAGTTCAACGGTTTGATCGGGTGATCGCCAATCCGCCGTTCTCTCAGAACTACTCCAAGAAGGAGATGAAGTTTCCAGAGCGGTTCCACACCTTGATGCCCGAAGCCGGCAAGAAGGCAGACCTCATGTTCGTCCAGCACATGGTCGCTTCCCTCAAGAGCGACGGCAAACTGGCCGTGGTTATGCCGCATGGTGTTCTCTTCCGTGGTGGTGAGGAAAAGGAATGCCGCAAGCAGTTCATCAACAAGGGCATTCTTGAAGCAGTCATTGGCCTACCTCCCGGTCTTTTTTACGGAACCGGAATCCCGGCCTGCGTACTGATCATCAACAAAGACGGAGCCCAGCAGCGTGACAGCGTACTCTTCATAAACGCCGACCGGGAATACAAGGAAGGTAAAAACCAGAACGCCCTTCGGCCCGAAGACATTGCCAAAATCACCCACGTCTACAGCGAACATCTGGATGTCGAGAAATACTCACGCAACGTACCGGTCTCAGAACTGAAGCAGGAAGATTACAACCTCAACATTCGTCGCTACGTCGATAACAGCCCGCCACCGGAACCGCACGATGTCCGAGCCCACCTGCACGGCGGGGTGCCGATCGCCGAGATCAAGGGACTACAAATTTACTTTGATAACTACAAAGGCGTGCGAGAGCTTCTCTTTCATCCTCGGGACGAGAAGTATCAGGATTTCGCTGCGATTCTGGAATCCAAGGACCAGATCAAGCCGTTGATCGAAGCGGCTACCGGCGTAGCGAGGAAGCACAAGGCTTTCCATAAGCGGCTCACCAAGTGGTGGAATGAGAATGTGGCTGACATCGAAGCACTGCCTGAAACTGGTAACGTTTTCCATCTTCGCCGTCAATTCGCCAGCAGCATCGGCGAAGCTCTCACATCTCAAAAGATTCTTGACTTACATCAGGTGCGTGGTGCGTTCGCTGCCTACATGAAGTCGCTGGAAGCAGATCTCAAATCGATCGCCGCCAGCGGCTGGGGGCCAGAACTTATTCCTGAAGAAGACATCCTGCAATCGCAATTCCCCGAAGTGTTGGAACTGATCGAACAGGACAATGCTCGTATTGCCGAACTCGAAGGACTCTTTACTGCCGCCGATGCGGAAGATGCCGAGGAAGATGAAGAAACCGGCGTGCTCCCGTCCGAACAGTTCAAGGCTTACAAGGAGGAGAAGAAGGAACATGATGCTGTCTGGAAGAACCGCCTGAAGACGACCAAGGCACTCATCGGCGATCTTTACACACTGCTCAAGAAAGAGGATCGGATTCCCAAAGGAATGAAGAAGGGCTGGCTGACGGAAGGGCTGACTCAGAAGGAAGCGAACTTTGCTATGACCGACCGCATTCTCGAAATCAGCGGCACGAACGGCCACACAACGGATGTCGTTTATAACCTGATGACCGCCCGCAAGCAGGGTGAGGCTGCAAAAGAGCAAAGCGATCGGATCGAAATTCGACTTCAAGCCTATTCGGCCTTGGAAGATGAACTCAAGGCACTGAAGGCTGGCATCAAACAGGTCGAGAAGCAGAAGGATGATCTGGTCACCCAGGCCCGTGCGAAGATCAGTGAAGAAGAAGCGAAGGAACTGATCCTGGAACGTCTTCAACGGGTGCTCACCGAACGGTACGACAGCTACTTGCAGCAGCATCAGCGTACCTTCATTGCTGCGATTGAGAACCTGTGGGACAAGTACGCTGTGACGACACAGCAGATTCTTATCGAGCGGGATGAAGCAGCGACCCAACTCAATTCGTTCTTGAAGGAGTTGGGGTATGAGTGAATGGAGTTTGCCAGACGGCTGGAGATCACAATCGCTAGGCGAAATTGCTGACGTGGTTTTCAGCAACGTCGATAAGAAAACTGTTGCAGGTGAGAAACCTGTTTTGCTGTGCAACTACATGGATGTGTATTCCAACGAATACATCACCCATAAACTCAACTTCATGGAAGCAACCGCCAGCGCTGCTGAAATCGCACGGTTTTCAGTGCAGGAAGGCGATGTAATCGCCACCAAAGACTCCGAAACGCCGGAAGACATTGGTGTGCCTGCGGTTGTCGTTGAGGATATTCCAAATCTCGTATGTGGATACCATCTCACCCAAATCAAACCGCATCGTGACATCGTCAATCCGGTGTTTCTTTCGAAGCAAATTGCGCATGACCGCATTGCCAGATACTTCAGTCGATTGGCCAACGGTTCGACTCGCTACGGTCTTTCGACGAGTTCCTTCGACGAGATGCCGGTTTGGCTTCCCGGTCTGTCCAGACAGTGCAAGATCGCCCGTATTCTGACGACTCTGGACGAGTTGATCGAGTATACGGAATCTCTGATCGCCAAGTACCAGGTCATCAAGCAGGGCCTGATGCACGACCTCTTCACCCGTGGCGTGGACGAAGACGGCCATCTTCGCTCCAACTACGAAGACGCCCCCGAGTTGTACAAGGAATCCGAACTCGGCTGGATTCCGAAAGAGTGGGAAGTTTCACGACTTGGTCGTTTTCTTGATGCGATCGGTGGCTATCTTCAGACTGGACCTTTCGGAAGTCAGTTGCACGCATATGAATATGTGTCAGATGGCGTAGCCGTGATTATGCCGCAGGACATAAATGAAGGAGTAGTTGGCTTTGCTTCGATCGCAAGGGTGACAGAAGAAAAGGCTGCTACGATGGCCCGCCATCGAGTTCAAGCAAACGACATTGTCTTTTCCCGTCGAGGAGACTTATCAAGAGCTGCTGCAATCACGAACACCGAAGCTGGTGCCATCTGCGGCACAGGTTGCTTCTTGTTGAGGGCCCCATCAGACGGTTTGAATTCACAGTGGCTTGCAACCATCTATTCGCATGAGTTTGTTCAGAAACAAGTTGAGGCAAGAGCCGTAGGCTCAACGATGCCAAGCCTGAACAATGCTGTGATGGCCGGATTGCAGATTGCATTCCCCGAAGTGGAAGAGCAAGCGGCGATTGTCCATTGTATTGCAAATCTTGATGCGATTATTAGGCAGTGTGGACAACATGCTTCGAAACTAAGGCTTCAAAAAACGGGGCTGATGCAAGACCTGCTCACCGGTGTAGTGACAGTGAAGCTGGATGACGAGGAGGCGGATAATGGCTGAGATGTTCATCAAACCAGCTTCCAGCAACTGCCAGTTCGGCTGTTACAGCGAACGAGGCTTGATGTCCTGGTTCATGTTCACTCACCTCCCGGCCTGCATTCCAGAGTTCCTCAAACGATTCCACTTCCCAGCAGGATGTGAAAGTCCATTTGCAAATCTTACCGGCTTCCCCAAGGCGATCATCTTCAGCGAACTGGACCTCGGTAAACAAGGCTTCGGCTGTCCCGATGGAGCCATCTACGTTGAGTGCCCTGATCCCACGATGTTGTTCTTGGAGGTCAAGCTCAACGAAACTTACGAAAAGAGTTGCCGAGGTAAGTCATACAACTCAACACTTCAGGGTCAACTCGAATTGAAGTGGCGTTTTGCTCTACTTTATATAAATCGATCATTCACAACCCACAACAATGTGAAATACCTTCAAGAGACTCCTGTCTTCAGAAACTTTTATAAGGATGTTGGCGGCGATCCATTCTATAAAGACGATGAGATTGATGAAGACTGGCCCGGTTCCTGGCGACGACTGAAAATCGTTGATGGAGTCAAGAACTTCACTGACCTGTTGGCAAAGTGTGATGATCGAGTCTACTTCGCTGCTATCACAAAGGATGAACGAAATCCATTTGATAACTCCAACCCAAAGCTGCCTCGATGCGCTGAAAAAGAATGGCCTGAAGTAAGTTCTCAGTTCTGCTGGGCTCCCATATCAATCTTGGCTGGGCCAGAGGAACAGGAGATCACCCATGCCTGATAACCATCAACGGCCCTTCTCAATCCGCATCTTCATCCCCGATGGCGACCCAGACGGTCTGCGCCTGGTCGAAAAATCGAATTGGACTGGAATCGGTGTTGTTTTCAACAGGAGTATTTTCAAACAGGTTGTCAGTCGGCCCGAGTTTGAACGCACGGGCGTCTATGTGCTCATTGGAACTTCAGACGACAGTTCAATGCCGACCATTTACGTTGGAGAGAGTGACGTAGTGAAGAAACGGCTTGGCTCCCATTACAGTCAAAAGGACTTTTGGGATTGGGCCATTTTCTTTGTCACCAAGGACAGCAGCCTCAACAAAGCTCATGTCAAGCATCTTGAAGCACGCCTTTTAGAACTGGCTAAAGCGGCCAAACAATGCAAACTCTATAGCGACCAGCCTTCTTTTCCGCCGACGCTCTCAGAAGCAGAGACGGCAGATGTGGAGAGTTTTCTGCTCGACATGCTTAGCATATTTCCGTTGCTGGGTCTCAGTATCTTTGAGAAGACAGAGACATCAATTCCACCTCAGAATCTACTGTACATCAAAGGCCGTGGCAGTGAAGCCAGGGGCTACGAAGATCCCAAGGGCTTTGTGGTGGTGAAAGGGTCACAGATCGCTCCGACAGATGTACCATCCCAACATCAGTACGCAGTGTCGATGCGGAGAGACCTGAAAGAACAGGGGGTGATTGTGGATGATCAATTCATACAGGACCACGTCTTCAAATCACCATCCACAGCAGGTTGCGTTGTAACCGGGCGTACAACCAACGGACGGGATGAGTGGAAACTTGAGGACGGCACCACATTAAAACAACTTCAAGATGAAATCTCTTCCGTGGCAGAAACAGAAGAATCAACAGGGACCAGATAATGGCACGAATTGAAAATCACAAGTACAGCATCGAGGAAGCTTTCAAAGAATGCTTCTACGTCGTGCCGGATTACCAACGAGAATATGTCTGGACGGACAAGGAAGTTCAGCAACTGCTCGACGACATAGATGATCAAATCGAATCAGGCACCGATAAGGAATACTTCATTGGCATGATTCTGGTATCTCCCGGTGCTCGGAAGAACCAGTACGATGTCATTGACGGGCAGCAGCGTCTGACGACCTTCTTCCTTCTGCTGTGTGCGCTGCGTCATCGTTTCAAAGACAGCCCAGAACACTACGAACTCGTCAATGGATTGCTCTCCACCAGTTTCACGACCAAGTCAGGCATCGAGACGAGTTTGAAGCTGGAACCTCGCTATGAGAACGCCGACGAGTTGATGGTCTGCCTCGTAAAAACGAATGACACACCAGAAAAGGTTGCCGTGGCTGTCCAGCAGTCCGCCATTCCACGCTTTGGTTCGTTGGATAATCTGCTGAATGCTTATGGGACGGTCTACCGGTATTTGTTGGACAACTACGAGGATGAGGCGAGCCTGAAGGAACTGTGGTGGTATCTCGCCAACCACGTAGTCTTCATTCAGATTTCGACCGATGTCAGTAGCGCCTTGAAAATCTTTGAGACAATCAACGAGCGGGGCGTCGGGTTGAACCCAATGGATCTGCTCAAAAACCTGCTCTTCACACAGGTCGATCAGAAGGAATTTACGAAGCTGAAAAATGAGTGGAAGAAGATCACAGCACCTCTGGAGAAAGACAAGGAGAAGCCGCTCCGGTTCCTGCGATATTTCCTCATGGCGAATTACAAGATCCGCAACAAGGATCAGATTATTCGGGAAGACGAGATATACGACTGGTTTATCCAAAAAGAAAACGCAGACCTGTGTGGCTACAAAGACAAACCCTTCGAGTTTGTGCGGAAGATCATTCGCAATGTGGAAAGCTACCTGGCGTTTGCGGCTGGGCAAGGCAATGACGGCAAAACCAATGTTCCGATGGCGAACATGAAGAAAATGTGTGGTGGTGCATTCAGCTTGCACTACGTCTTGCTGCTGGCAATTGCCAACATCCCGAAGCCGCTATTCGACCATTTCGTGGAACAGTTGGAGAGTTTCCTGTTCTTCTACATTTTCACAAAGACGCCGACCAGGGTGCTGGAACGCAACTTCTCAATTTGGGCAGATGAGTTGCGAGAGATCGCTAAATTGGAAGACGAATCCGAGCAAAAGAAGAAACTCAACGAGTTCATCGAAAACCAGTTCCGAGCCAGCATGCAGGCGAAGACCGGCGAACTGGCAGATGCACTGAAGCGGTACACCCTACGTTCGATGCAGCAGTACCGGACTCGCTACTTCTTGGCGAAACTGACCCAGCATGTTGACATGGCTTACAAGGGAGTGACTGTGCCAGGTTCGTTGGACCTATACACGGTCCTGGAAATGGAACACATCCTTCCGAACACACCTCAACCGGAATTGCGGCAGAGTTTCCTCCAGAGCAATCCCGAAACGGACTACGACGAGTACAAAAACCGGCTTGGGAATTTCACGTTGCTGGAGAAGCCAATCAACATCGTGGCCAGCAACGGCTTCTTTGAAGACAAGCAGGCTGAGTACAAGAAATGCAAGCACTACCTGACATCCAGCATTGTCGAGAAGACCGAAGTTGGAAAGAACTCCAGCATCACTCGCATCAACGAGAAGCTGAGGTCTTACGACCAATGGACGGCTGCCGAGATCGATGATCGCCAGGAGATGTTAGCGGAACTCGCCAAGGAGGTCTGGAAGACCTCGCTGATTGAGGAATAACCATGTCCGAATACACCTACGTAGAGAAGCCGTTCCTCGACCAGTTGACTGACCTCGACTGGGACGTGATCGACCAGGGTGTCGGCATTCCCACGGACCCGACGACGAGTTTGCGGGCCAGCTTCCGTGAAGTGCTGCTGAAGGACATCTTCTTCAAAAGCGTTCGGGCCATCAACTTGACCGAAAATGGCAAAGAATGGCTCACTGACAAGCAGCTTGAAGAACTCTACGCTGAACTGGCCCATCAGTCGGGAACAAGCCTGCGGGAGATAAACGAGAAGGTGCAGGCTTTACTCCATCGCAGCCAGGTTGATGTCAACGAACTAACTGGCGAAGAGTATCCCAACGTCAAGTTGATCGACTTCCACGACGCCGATCGAAATCATTTCCTAGCGATGAACCAGTTCCGGCTGGACACACCGGGCTGCGTGAAGAGCTTCATCGTTCCCGACATCGTCCTCTTCGTGAATGGCATCCCACTCGTTGTTGTTGAGGCGAAAGACGTCAATCAAGTTGAAGCCAACCCGATGTACGAGGCTTTTCGCCAGTTGATGCGATACACCGCTCAACGGAGAGAAACACATGCAGCCGGATTGCGTGAAGGTGAACCACGGCTCTTCTATTCGAACCAGTTCGTCATCCGCACCAGCGGTGACAGATGCGAGTTCGGCACAGTCACATCCACCGATGAAGAATACTTCTATCCTTGGCGTGACATCTTTCCCGAGAAGTATCGTACTTTCGATCCACCCCTTGGAAAAGTCCGTGATCAAGAGACATTGATCCAGGGAATGCTCCCCAAAGAGACTTTACTCGACATCGTCCGTAATTGCACAATCTTTATGGATGTCGGAAAGGTTCGAGCCAAGGTGGTCTGCCGCTATCAGCAGTATCGGGCCATGCTGAAGATCATTGACCAGCTACGGACTAAGAAGACACCTGCCGATCGCTCTGGCGTCATCTGGCATACGCAAGGATCGGGAAAGAGCCTCACGATGGTCTTCCTGATCCGCAAGCTGCGCATGTGCGACGACCTGAAAGACTTCAAAGTCTGTCTGCTCAATGACCGCACCGACCTAGAGGAGCAACTGGGAACGACGGCCTCGCTGACTGGCGAGAAAGTCACTTTCATCAACAGCACCGCTGAGTTGCGGGAGAAGCTCTCCACGGACCTGTCCAACTTGAACATGGTCATGGTTCACAAGTTCCAGGAAGTCCAGAACTCCGATGCTCCAGAGTATCTGGAAAGCGCCTTGGACATCCCGAAGTTCGAAAACTTCGGCGTGGTGAATTCGTCAGAGCGAATTCTGCTGATGATCGACGAAGCTCATCGCTCTCAATCCGGCGATCTGGGTGACAACCTGTTCGAGGCATTCCCCAATGCCACTCGCTTGGCGTTCACCGGTACGCCCTTGATTGCAGTCAAGGATGATGAGGTTGTCGCTCAGAAAACGAAGAAACGCTTCGGACAGTACATCGACAAATACAAGTTGCAGGATGCGGTCGAGGATGGGGCGACCGTCCAGATTCTCTACGAAGGCAAAACGGCCGATTCGGCAATTGACCACAAGCATGAGTTCGACACCAAAGTCGATGATGCTGCTCAGCAACATGTTGAGTCACAAATGCGGAAGGCCGAGAACATTGCCAAGCTACGGAAGATGGCCGAAAAAGAAGGCCGCCAATTCGATGACTTGATGAAGGAACGAACCGCCGAGGAAGTTCTGGAACTCAAAAAGAAATGGGGGACCAGTGGCGACATTCTTGAGGCCGATAAACGTATCCAGGAAATCGCCGAAGACCTGGTCAATCACTACATCGACAACATCCTGCCCAATGGCTTCAAGGCACAAGTCGTCTGCTCTTCCAAGATGGCGGCCGTAAAGTACAAGAAGTTCATCGATGAGGCTCTTGCCGCAAGGCTTTCCGTCGAACACGACAAGCCAATCTGGACCGGCGATCCTACAAAGCTCTATGACGATGAACGTCAGCTTCACCGAGATGATGATCTCTGCAAGCAGATCGCATTCCTCAAGTCAGTCGTGGTGATTTCGTCAGAAGGAACCAACGAATCCGCAATTATCACAGCAGCGAGAAAGCATGCCAAAGAAGTTGATGCGGTCGAGAATTTCAAACGAGCCTTCAACTTCGATGATGCTGAGAAAGCGAATACGGGCGTGGCTTTCCTGGTTGTGTGCGACATGTTGCTGACTGGCTTTGATGCCCCAATCGAACAGGTGATGTACATCGATAAGAAGGTCAAGTCACACAACCTCCTGCAAACGATCGCCCGTGTGAATCGAGTCGCCAAAGGGAAGAGCCGTGGCTACATTATCGACTACATCGGCCTCTCGAATCACTTGAAGGAAGCATTGTCGATCTATGCAGCCTCCGATCAGAAGGATATCGAGGAATCACTCCAGGACATCAGCGTCGAACTTCCGGTTTTGGAATCTCGCTACCGCCGATTGATCAACCTCTTCAAGGATGCGGACGTTTTGAGGATTGAAGACTTTGTAGAACAGCGAATTCATGAGGCAACTGCCGAGTTTGAGGTGTTGGAATCAGCTATCGAAAAGATGGAGGACATCAAACTTCGAGCCAACTTCGAGGTTTACTTGAAGAAGTTCATGCAAAGTATGGACATCATCCTTCCCAACGCCGCCGCCAACCCGTTCAAAGTTCCTGTGAAGCGATTCGGTTATATACTGGTCAAGGTCAAAGAACGCTACAAAGATGACACGCTCAACATCTCTGGTGCGGGAGAAAAAGTTCGCAAGCTGATCGACGAGCACCTGATCAGCTTGGGGATCAACCCGAAGATTCCTCCCGTCGAGTTGTTGTCTCCTAGATTCATCCAGGAACTGGATAAAAACAAATCTTCAAAAGCAGTCGCCAGCGAAATGGAACACGCCATACGAAAGCACTGCAAAGTCAAGTTTGATGAAGACCCGGCTTTCTATCAGAAACTCAGCGAGAAGCTGGAAGAACTGATCCAACAGCACAAAGATAATTGGGACGATCTTGCAAAAGGCCTGTTTGATTTGAGAGACGAAGCCAAGACAGGCCGAAAGGAAGAGATCGAAGGGGTGAGTCGCAAGGCCGCCCCCTTCTACGACATGATCGGGACAGTGGCATTTCAGGATGAAGTCCCATATGAGCATATCGATCATGTGAAGCATCTTGTCGCTGACATCCTGGAACAGCTTGAGAAGACCATCGACATCGTCAACTTTTGGAACAATCCCCCTGAGGTCAGCAGCCTGCGAGGAGAGTTATCCGACCTTCTGCTGGCAACTGGAGTTGACGAGATCATCAAACACAGCGACAAGCTCGTCACTGAGATCACCCAACTCGCTAAGAAACGGCACAAGGACATCATCGAGTGATGGCGCAGTTCAAGGACATCAAGTACACGTTGCAGCGTAGCCAGCGTAAGACCGCCAGTATTTACATCGAGCGGGACGGGAAGGTGTCCGTGCTCGTTCCCGAAGAACTCTCGAATTCACAGGTGGAAGAACTTCTCGAAGGCAAGCGGAAGTGGATTTATCGGAATCTTGCAGAGTGGGAAGATCTGAATGCGACCCGTGTCCAAAGAGATTACGTCAACGGCGAAGGGTTCATGTACCTCGGGCGTTCCTATCGGCTGAAGCTTGTCGATGAACAAGAATCTCCGTTGCTGCTCAAGGATGGATACTTCTGCTTGCTATCGAACAACGGCTCCGCTCCGAATGCGGATGCCGCCTTCAAGGAGTTCTTCAGGGAGAAGGGAAAGAATCGGATTCCCCAACGAGTTGCCTATTACCAGGATCGCATGGGCGTGAAAGCGAATGTCGTGAAGATCATGGAATTGAAGAATCGCTGGGCCTCATGCACGTCCGATGGCAACATCAACTTCCACTGGAAGTGCATGATGGCACCGCCATCAGTGTTAGATTACATTGTCGTCCACGAACTGGCACACCTGATTCAACCGAACCACACCCAAACGTTCTGGAATGAGGTAGACAAAGTGATGCCCGACTATGCTACCCGAAAAGAATGGCTGCGTACGAATGGTGCAGGTATGGATTTGTGAGAGGACAGTCTCGACACAAGAGTTTTTGGAGTGACAAAGTGAATCACTAACCTTGGAAAGCCGATTCAATGCTATACAAACGTGAAAAGCTGCTTAGAACAATTTGTAACTCCTTGACTTGGATCAAGACGGTATGCGAGCTTGAATCTCTTCTGCATCTTTTTAACATCCACACCATTTCAGAACACTTTTTCTGTCGATTTCTCAACGAGGCATACGACCTTTCACTGATCGACCTAAACAAGGTTACCCAGAACTATCCCGCACTAGATTTGGGCGACGCTGCCAAACGTATGGCATTCCAAGTCACGTCGAACGGAAATCGAACGAAGATTCAATCTACTCTCGACAGATGTGATCCAAACTACAAAACTAAGAACGGGAATCAACCGAAGATCAGCATAAAGGATTATGACCATATTCGCTTCATTGTGTTTGGTAAAAAGCAAAAGCGATACACCACGCTAAAGTGGAATCCGAAACTGACTTTTGATCCACAAAAAGACATTTTGGATATAAAAGACTTGGTGAAACATGCAGATTCTCTCACGACACCAAAGTTGAATGCGCTTGTACAAATCATCTCGCAAGAACTTACCGTTGGCTCAGGTATTGAGTCTGCAATTCCGCACACAGATCAACAAGCGTTAGAAGTGTATCGCAGGCACTTCGATAGCCCCTTCATGCAGGACAACTGGAGGGACGAACGAAACTACGAGCGTTTCCAACTCCAGTGCGAAGAAGCTGTGAGCGTATTAAATAGCGGCGTCCTGGACAGCCAGACTGTCACAAAGTCACGACATGACTTTGATGATTCTCCAACGGGCGATGCGCTGGAGAATGTTTACCATCTGCTAAGAGACCTTCTTGCAGAATTCCGTAAGCGAACCATTTCAAAAGGTGGAGCACCGCCAGAAATCGACATCCACAACAACAGCGCCAACTTCGAATGCGAAGCCACTTACGATCTGTTCAATGCAAAGAGGCAGGAAATTACAGATCGCATGAACGCTGTCTTCCTACAACATGGGATGAAAATAATCCGTGGTGTTCTTCGATAGGGGCAGGACTAAGAACGGCGTTACAAACTCCTGTGTGGGAAACGTGATGAAACCCGAGATTCTAAACCTTGCGCCTACAACGGTTCTGGTGTACGGTTACGTTACAAAACGACAGAGGATAATCAATTGCCAACATTTTCCAGCCTACAGATTCCACCGCCAAAGAACTGGCAAGACTTCGAATCTCTATGTTGCGACCTGTGGGGAGAGATATGGAATGACCCAAACACACAGAAGAATGGGCGACAGGGGCAGCGTCAGAAAGGAGTTGATGTGTTCGGCAGGCCGAATCAAGGGGACGAGTGGGCTGGAGTACAATGTAAGGGAAAGGACAACTATACTGAGAGTCAGGTGACAGAGGAAGAAGTTAAAGAAGAATACAAAAAAGCAAAACGGTTCAATCCACAAATAACGGAGTTTATTCTCGCAACCACGGCTCCAAGAGATGCGAAACTCCAAGAGCTTGCCCGAAAAATCACAAACCGTCACCGAAAGCGAAAGTATGTCGTATCGATATGGTCTTGGGAGGACATTGTTGAAACTATTGGCAAGTATCCGAATGTCATCGCAAAGCATTATCCCGACTTTTCTCATACGAAGCTCCTGAAAGAGGGCTTTGACAGAATTGAGAAGTCAAATCAATTGCAGTTGGAGGAAGGTGCAAAGAATGTCAAGACTATCCTCAGTCATTTTGATAAAACCTTTTCCGAATCAGGCGGAATGCATCCTCTAATTATTTGTGATATATCTGGACTACTGGCACCACAGAATGAAGCTACACTGAATTATGCTCGTCAGTTGATCGAAGATCACAAACCGGCAGAAGCACTTAGATATCTGGAGAGCCAAAGAACGACTCTTTGGTCTCACGCAACAGAAAGTCTGAAGGCCCAATTCATCAACTGCATGGGAGCTGCACAGTTACGTCTCGGATTAGAGCGTGAAGCGGCTAATTCATTTTTTGAGGCACGGCAACACGATGAGCAAAACGAAAAGATACTTTGCAACTGTGCCATTGCCTACTTGCTCACTGGGCAAGACGAGAATGCTCAAAATACTGCGGAGTTTGTTCTTAAAAGCCATCCAGCAAGTATTCGTGCCCAAATCGCATACATTCACTCTTCGACTGATAAGTCATTGCTTGAAATCATCGAATCACTCCCTGAAGATCTTCTTGATCACCATGAAGTCGCCTTCGCATTGGGAGTATCTGCCCAGGAAAGAGAATCTCTTGATGAGGCGATCAAGTGGTTTCGCAAATCGGTCGAGTATGGAGAGAATCCATCTCCCGATTCGAAAGCGGCCTTGGCGAATGTTATTCTTGGGAGTTTGACACAGGTTGAAGGTTCTGGAATTAGAATTGGACACCCCTCTGCCGAAGAACGGGCATTACTTGAAGAAGCAAAATCCCTTTTGGACGACTCTCTTGATTGCTTCAAGGAGCCTGAAGTTAGGAGAACTAGAATTAGCTATCTTGTCAACAGAGCATTGGCAAGACGAATTTTGGGCGATTATAAAGGAGCAGAAAACGATCTTGACGAAGCGCTTTCCATCGAACCAGGATTGCCAATCGCAGTTTTTCAACGTGCGCTCGTTGCTGAAGCAATAGGAGACAAGGATCGAGCAATCGAGTTGATGGGCTTATTGAAGCGCCCCGAAAATCTTCCCTTTGCGCCATTATACCGAGCCGAATTGGTTGCTGAACGAGATGGTGTGGACGCCATTACCGATGAGCTAAAAACGTTTCTCAAAACTTCGCCATCTTTAGAACTCCGACATAAAGCAAACCAAATCCTGGTTCACAATTATATTGTAGAACAGAGATATGTAGAGGCACGAAAGCTGTCTGACGAGGTCGTTGAAGTGAACCCAAACGATATTGTCGATCTGGTAGAGGCGGCTCGTATTCGTCGAGGGCAACGACTTTCTGAAGAATCTCTTGCGGTTCTTTCGGAAGCACAGCGATGCGTTTCAGATTCCACACCGACCACGCAATTGTGGATTCTGGCCGATGCTTATTATGAATTTGAAATGTACACTCAAGCGGCGACTATCTATGAAAAAGTCTCCGACCCTACCGCTGACACACCCAATACTCGCCGCTTGCTCTACTCCTGCTATGAAGGAGACAAGCTGGATCGAGCCTTGGAGATCTGCCAATCACTCCGAGAGGCTAATGGTCCACTGCAATACGCCAGCGAGATGGAAACAGCTATCTATGAGGAGATTGGCGATCTCCCTAAAGCAGAAGAAATATGTTTGAATTATTTGAAACATTTTCCTGATGACGATGTTATGTGTGTCCGGCTTGCAGTTATAAATCTCCGGCGTGGTCAGGATAATAAAGTAGATGAGTTTCTTGCGAAACCACCATCGTTAAGTGCGATTCCAACAGCCTGTGCAATTCAAATTGCCAATTTACAAGCTGCTCGAGGAAGACATCGTGAATCCACAGAGTTACTCTACGAGATTCGACGCTCTCATCCCAATAACGGTAACGTTCACTTGCGTTATATTCAGTCGATTTTTCTTGGAGGACACACTGAAAAACGCTGGCTAGGAGCAGACATTGTTTCAAATGGTGTAGCGGTTTGCGTAGAAGATATTACTGGAGACCGGGCATGGTACATCATTGACGATCGTGAAGATGCAGATATTTCAAGGAATGAGCTTCAGATAAACCATGATCTTGCAAAGCGACTGATCAATAAGAAAGTGGGGGATGAGGTTCCTCTTAAATCAGGAGCACCTGAAGTAACGAAGGGTAGGATTGTCGAGATCAAGAGCAAGTTTCTCCATGCCTGCCAAGAAAGTGCTGCGATTCTAGAAGTAAATTTTCCAGAGATTGAAGGATTCGTGGCATTTAAATTTCCAAAAGGGGAAGAAGGTGCACGCATGGCAGCCGAATCCATAATGGAGGAAGTCAATAAATCTTCCTATGTAACTCAAGCTGCACTTGATGTGTATTTATCGGGTCGGATGACTATCGGACATCTTTCGCATCTTATCGGTGATAACATTGTTGATTTGTGGACCCGGTTGACGACTCACAAGGATCTATCACTTCGATGTTCTCATGGTGGTGAGGATGAACGTCAGCAGGCCCTTGCACTGCTTGAAAATAGGCCAAAACTTGTTGTGGATGTCGTATCACTTTTGACCCTTCATTCCATTGGGGCTGTAGATCAGATCGTCAAGTTATACGGAAGAATTGGAGTGGCCCAATCAACGATTGACGTATTGAGTGACATTCTTCACAAACGTGAACTTATCAATCCACATGGCTATGAAACCATTGCCAAGGAAAATGAGCATATCATTCGCCAGGAAGTGACAGAGGAATCCATTAAAAACTCGATTGAGAAATTAGAATCGCTTATCAAATGGATAAGAGCTGAATGTGACATCCTTCCGGTTACAGAATCACTTCAAACTGAGAGAGCGTATGTCAAAGAGCGAGGCAAGCTTCTAGGCGAAGAAAATATCGATACCGTACTTATCTCTAAGTCGCCAGGGCATGTGCTCTTGTCAGACGATTTTCTTCTTCGGGTAATTGCAAAAACGGAGCTTGGCATTGAAGGTGTATGGACGCAGATTCTTCTTCTGCATTCTTTCCAAAACCAGGGTTTAGAGCGCTCAGAATATGATTCTGTTGTTGTGTCATTGATCGAACTTGGGTATCGGCACATCACAATTGACTCTGGTGTTCTCACATACTCGGCACAAAAAGCTGAATGGTTACCAAATGAACCATTTATAGCAGTGTCCCAGCGACTCAATGGGTATGAAAGTAAAACTGATTCGGCAATAGCCGTTGCCGTCAATTTTTTTCTCGAATTATCGAACCAGCCCATCATGTCTATTCGGCGGGATACAATCATATCTCAAATATTGAATTGTCTGGTTGAGGGCCGACGAATTCTTCCAACGATTAGAACACTTGTTGCAGTGATACAACATCGATTCAAATTCAATCCTATTGCTGCGGACGAGTACATTTCAACAATCGCCGCTTGGCAATCGAATAAAATTGTGTGATTTGCTATATCAATATTTGCTATGCTTATATATGCCCGTTCAGAGACGCTGACACGAAGTTAAATTCAATTGCGAGCGGGAATCCTAGTTTCCGCTGGGAAGAGAACCATTTTCATTCTGATCGTTTCTGTTTCGGATTGTGAATATTTGCGACAAGTTGTTGAAGCTGTTGATCAGACAACTCGGCGAGTACCCGAAACTCATTTGGATGCTCAAAGACCCGCTGTTTGATTCGCTCTGGGATCTTCTCAGCGAGAATGAGCAGTTCGTCTTCGCTGGCATCCAGAACTTGGGCAAGACGGTGAATCAGCGACTCACTTGGGTAATCCCCGTAGTTGAGCTTCCCATTTTCTATACGAGAGAGATATGAGAACCCAACTTCGACCTTTGGGGCGAGTTCCCGCAGAGTCAGCCCCTTCGCCTTTCGAAGTTCACGGATTCGTTCGCCAAAAGTCATTGCATTTCTGTTCCTGGCCCCTTGTGCTGGTTGCTCATCATTCCCCAAAATAGTACATTATTTGTACTGCGCAGACAACATTACTGCAACGCAAACGCCTACAGAAGTCGTTTTGTTCTGCGTTCCAGAGATGCAACCAACAAGACAATCATTGACGAGTTCTATGCTTGGCATGATGAAAAACGAAAATTCAAACGCCCCGATTTCTCTCCCAGTTAAAATAGATGAGGGCTGAGGGGTACGTGCCGACTGGAAAAGGCAAACGAACAATTAACCGTCCCCAAAAGACCCATCTTCCATCTACCAAACAGAAAAGTAAACGCACGTAACTTGAAAGGATTAGGATGAGCCTCAAAAATTTAAAACTATCTAGTTCCGGCGGCGAGAGGGAAGTGCATCCCCGTAAAATCTTTGACAATATCACACTACGAGGCTCAATTAAAAACATTTGGGATCCACAGGCCGAAGCGCTACGTAATTGGTACAAGAAAAGAACGATCGATGATGTAGTTATCGAGATGAACACAGGGGGTGGTAAAACGTTAGTCGGACTATTGATCGCTCAGTCGTTACTTCACGAACTGAATCGAAGAGTCGTTTACGTTGTTGCGAACAATCAGCTTGTCGAGCAAACGATAAAAAGAGCACATGAGTTGGCTATCAAGCCAGCTTCACGATACAACTTTGCGTGGCATAGACAAGATGAGTTTCTGGCCGCCGAAACTTTCTGCATTACCAACTATGCAGCGGTTTTCAATGGATATTCTACATTTAAGGACAAAGACATTGGTGCGTTTATCTTTGATGATGCGCATGTTGCAGAAGCAAGCATTCGAGATCGTTTCACACTGACCATTACCCCAGATTCAGTAGCCTTTGATAAAATTGTAAATCTCTTCAAACCCCATTTTTCAAACACATATGGTATGTCGAGATTGGAGGACATATCAGAAGGATCCCAAACATCATTACTTTTTGTTCCAATGTATGCAGTCTGGAAACATGCCCAGGAATTACGAAATATTCTTGTTGAAGTAGATGTACCGAATGATAAAAATCTCAAGTATGTGTGGAGTCACCTTTCGGATCATCTACAACACTGCTGTGTCATCATCAGCGCTCGTGGAATC
Organism: Gimesia sp.; assembly: GCA_002706765.1. GTDB lineage: Bacteria > Planctomycetota > Planctomycetia > Planctomycetales > Planctomycetaceae > Gimesia. The sequence goes on along the minus strand of PAJV01000013.1, from coordinate 100,965 downwards.
GAAATTTCTCCATCGGTCATACCATTACATACACTTCCTTATTTTCAAAGCGATGTAAGACGTGTTTACCTGACTGCAACACTGCCGTCTCAAGCATCATTCGCACGCACCTTTGGTCTTTTAAATCCAGAAGTTGTAACGCCTGGAGGAAAATCAGGGGATGCTCAGCGACTTTTTCTATTCGCTTCTGGTGAGAGCGACGAGGATCAACGAGATGCAACACTTTCGTTGATCGAAGATGAGAAAGCTTGTGTAATCTCTCCGTCAACTAGCAAAGCTAAGCAGTGGCCTTCCGAAATCTTCGATAAAAACGAAGGAGACGACGCCATTGAAGAGTTTGCAAACTCTGATGAATCACGTCTGTTAGGACTGGTAGCGAGATACGATGGCATTGATTTACCTGGTGATGCTTGCCGAATCTTAATCCTTGATCGTTTGCCGAGAGGCGAGAGTCTCTTTGAACGCTTCATTGATGAAGGAACGAATGTTGATGCAATCAGAGTTGGGCACACAGCGACTCGAATAGTTCAAGCAATTGGGCGCATTTTTCGCAGTAATACCGATCATGGTGCGGTAATTCTCGTTGGCTGTGACCTGAAGGATTGGATCCTGAATCCTAAAAATCGGTCATATCTCCCGATCCTGGTTCAACAACAGATCAGCTTTGGTATCGAACTCAAAAAGGAGATTGAGAAAGGTGAGGTGACCGAGGATGAGTTACTCCACGGCGTACTAACGGGTGATGAAGACTGGGACAATGCATACAAGCAGTATATTGATTCTATGAAGACCATGCCTGCGGTTGCAACTGATGATTGGTATCCCCAAATGCTTTTGGATGAAAGAAAGGCGTACAGAGCAATATGGGATGGCGATTTTTCATCAGCGATTGACGTATATTCGGAGTTGTCTGACCGAGGTAATATCAAAGACAAGAAACTCGGAGCATGGTACAAGCAATTTGAAGGGCTCGCTCATCTATGTTGTGGAGATCAACAAACGGCATTACAGGCATTTGCTGATGCTGCTGCTAACCGATCTGATTTGATTCGGCCATCTGAACACCGGGACAGAATGTTCAAGCCACCGAAGGTTGCGACTGTTGGCTTTCAAGCACAGGTACTTGCAGCAATGTATCGTTCACAAAAGGTAAAGATGGCTTCATGGATTAATACAGTGCAACAAGATTTGGTGTACGGTGACGAGACAGACAAAGCGGAAAAAGCAATGGAACTCCTGGGTAAGTTGCTCGGGCTTGAATCAACCTGCCATGACAAAGAAGGGGGACCTGACAACTTATGGGTTGGGAAGGTCGGGGAAGTTCAGGTATGGGGATTCGATTTGAAAACAGGTAAGAAGCGATCTTCGACTTATTCTAAGACAGAAATCGGTCAGTCCCACATACACGCTCAATGGGTAAAAGATAAATTTAGTAGTAGGCCCCGTCGTCACGCCATTATTGGTTACGAACTCGAAGTTTCGAATCTTGCAAGTCCCCCCGCTGAACTGTATGTGATCGATCTAACTGGATTCCAAGATATTGCCTCAAGAGTAGCTAAAGTTCTGGGATCTGTAGATGCTGGTAATAAAGAAGACTTGGAGTCTTCGTTTGAGGGCTGGCTTGGGTTTCATGGTCTATTGTGGCCAAATGTCGTGCTTTGCCTGCCCACTCGAAAAGCTCAGGATTTGAAAGCAGATTAGAGGTAATTACTTTGGCAAGCGATCTTCAAAATACTTCTGCACTCGACGACTTCCTTGGAAGCTATGAATGGCTGTGTAACCAGTTATGTGATTATTCCTCTACATCCTTCTTCAAGGGTCTCTGCTTTATTCGAGATTCTCGTTCCTCCTCTGTCAGACGCCTATGTGGCTCTGAATCACTTTCATTCTTGGTTGGCCTCTTTCTAATTACTGGTCGTGGTAATCTCTCATTCTTTTCTGGTTTGGGACAGTGTCTACAAAGATCAACAATGAACTGGTCAAGAATATTTTCTCTTCTTCGCCTGGCATTTCTGGTGGAGACAGCTTCAAGCCATTGACGAACTTTCCGCTGCATACGAATGAGTCTCCCATCCATGACATGAAGTTCTAGGCCAGGGGTTTCCAGTCTCTTTGCATACCTTTCGACGAAATCCCAGACAGCCCAGTCTTCTTTGCTGAGCCGATACACTGTTCTGCTCATTCTTGTCTCCCCCCGACGGAGCTGACGCTCCGTCGGGGGCTTGCTGCTCGCCGCCGATTGCTGCTCTCGGTGCCGAACGACCTTGCAGAGATTGCGGCTGACTTCGACTCCTTTATCTGCCAACACAGTTTGAATCTCGCACGGAGTGAGATCAGGTTCTTGCCTCAATATCTCCCGAATCTGACTGGATTTGCTGACAGTCACACGACCTCTCCTTGAATGGTTACAGAAGCGGTTACAGATACAGTTCCACGGTACCTTGAAAAGCGACTGGCAGCAAGTGACAGCCAGTCTGCAAGGCCCTATGCAGAAACGAATTAGGGCGTCCTTTTAGAGAGCGATTTGTCATGTAGCTGTTCTCTCAGTAATCGGCCAATCGGTGAGATTCGTTCACTTTCGAAGTCTCTCTCTGGTGGTTACGGGTACGGTTACAGATACAGTGGCTCTGTACCTTGCAAGACGACAGGTTGCATGTTGCGGCCAGACTGCAAGGCCCTACGCAGAATCGAACCAGGGCGTCCTTCCAGGGAGCGAATTATCATGTTGCTGTACCACTTCACCAGTCTTCTTCATCTGCCACAGATCATGCGAGAGGGTCTCAGTCGGGGCGAGGTTCCCATCGGACCTTATGCCTATAGATTTATTCCGCAAGCAGTAAATCTGACCAAAGACGGGACGGCAAGAGGCAACTCTGACTGGAATAAATCCAACTACTTGGACAAGACAAGAGTTCGCATCCTTGTTGATTTACCCAACGAACATTTGATGAGCTTTCGTCAGATGAGAAAGAAGTTCCAGGTCAAACGATCCTGGGTGCGAAAGATGGCTCCGAATCAAGAGCACAGGAATTGGTACTTCGCATTTGATGGTGTGCCCACAGATCAGATCCAGAAAGTTGAAATCGCTTTCAAGCAACCAGGCCGATACGAGGAAGTTTCGGAAGAACGATTGGCCCAGATTCAGAAAACAGTTGAGGCAGAACGAGCCAGCCTTCCCATCGTGGAGACATCCGAAGGCCCTGCCTTTGCCGAAGAGCCTCGCCTCTTGGATAGTTGGCTGCTTGATGGCCCCTGTTTGACGAACTTATGGCCGAAGTCTCCGTTGTCTTCTGATCCAGAGCTAATCAAGCAAGTATGTTGACGGAGGCATGGATTTATCAAAAATAAACTTTTTTTTGATTGGTTTGGAAAGGATTTCGCCACCGCCTGATCAACACGATTTCTCGACTTACGACGACTCCTACTGGAAAAAGTACGAATGTAAAGTGGAAATTATTTGCCATCGGCAACGGCAAAATACTTACTTAACACCTCGACAACTCTCAGTAAGATACCTATGCCTCGACAGAAATGAGTGCTCTGATCTGCGGTACCTTTGACCAACCATGTGTCTGGTCGCAGGGCTGACCTCAGTCCTGAATGTCTTAAAAACCACTGCGTCACTTCTGGGCCACCGGTATGCGCCGAGGGTGACGCACAATCACAAAAGGAAACGTCATGAGCAATCAACTTCTACTTAAAATAGCCAACTTTTATGCAAACGTGGATATCCGAAATGGCTTACCAAAACGCTATGTTCATGTTTCAGGTAAGCGTCTCCAGCCGCTCTGTCGAAAACTTGGAATCAAGTATGCTGATGCATTGATTGGATTCACCGGAAGCAAAAGGCGGGGTTACAAACCCGAAACTGATGGAGTTATCGTGTCAAAGATTAGTGCTCCAAAGCTATTGGATGAAATCGAGGCACGCACCAAGCGAAACCCATCAGCGAAAAGAGAATCCAACAAAAGGAACCGACAGCAACGAGAACAGAAACAGCGTGAGGCAGAGCGGCAAGAACTTGCGAACCTGGGTATCGATCCATATGGCATGGTCGCCAACTGGTATCAGCAAGGTGAAATCGATCGATTCGAAGCCCAATTGATTTCCTTTAAAACGGCTTACCGACACAAATTCACTGACTACGAGGATCGCCTTGAGCGATGTATGCAACAGGCCCAAGCGATAATAGAGAAGAAAAACCTGCGGGGTGAACATCGCCAATTTGAGCGTGAGATGGCCCACGACGATGCTCGTTCTTCAAAAATTGAAGACTCAATTCCCGACAATTGGGCTGACTATCTTGCCAAGTATCCGTTTCCATATGAAATGGTTGCCAAGCACGTCGCCGAGGTGCTCGAAGAACCCACGAAAGCACATCCTGTGTGGTTCTGTGAGGCGTGCATTGCCGTTTTTTGGTCGGATATCGATTTGAATGCATTGACCTACAAACAGATCACCGAGGCGATCCATGACTGGCGTTGCAGTCGGTCGCAAATGTAGAAACATCAGCAGAAGCGAGGGACACGCAAGAAACGAGAGCAGTGATAGCGACAAGGCAATTATGGATGCCAGTAGCAGATTACTGCTCACTACTTTCTCGATCCCAGAATCATTTTTACGAGAACCAGAACACCTCCCATGCGCTTTCGGTCTGCGCAAAAGGACCAATCTAATAAGGATAAAACAATGAAAACCAAAAAACGATTCCAAAAACTTGTTCAGGATTTGCGGAATTCTCTACCGAAGGAAAAAGTTTATCTTGCAGAGGAATTACATCGTACTGCTGGTGAGACTCGAAGGGAATTTACATCTCTCCAAAATTCACTGGCCGACGAAACGCAACATCGAGAACATTTGCAGGTAAAACTCGCTGCCACGTCGAAAGAAATTCAAAAAGCCAAAGATGATTCTAAGACTTCACAGAGCAAGCTTCGTGAACTGGAGAAGAAATTCGCCGTACAGGCTAAGATGCATTCTAAGCAACTTCTACCTTACCACGATTCTGTTATTGATAAGATACTCGTATTCCTCCGAGTTATTGATCCTGGAGCCTCTTCACTGGAGACTGTCCGACAACATATCGAAGACGGAATTATAAACCTGGATGCAGACGTAACGACAACGCTCGACTCGCTCACTGACGAGGATGTAGTTCGAATTCTGCAATATGTAGGAAGTGCATCTCGGGAAGTATTTTTCGATCGTCTCACAGAAGCTGCTAATGGTTTATTTGACATAGCGCCCGAAATCGCTGAACTCACTTTAAAACAAATGCATTACGGCGTATGCGATTATTTGGCGACATCTTATCTCAACGGAGACATCTGCCTTCCGCTTCATCCGAGTGTGATCGAATTCACAGGAAGACTTTCTAATCTTCCACTCTCAGATATTCGCATCACGATGGAAGAGTGATCTGAACTACTCAACCGTAATCGTCTCATGGTTGGCCAGTCTGAAGCCAAGCCAACCACTTCCTTTTCCCATACTACGCATCTGTTGTGCGTTCATCAGAAGGTCATTTAAATGAATAAACACTTGAAACAATCTCACAAATACGAAACTTATGATCTATCAGATCCTAAAACCTGGCAAGAGATGCATCGGCCAAATGCTAATCAGGAAATCAGCGCTGCAAGCTATAGAGAACTCCTGCTACGAGTTCTGGATGATCACAGAGGCTGGATTCGCAATGAAGAGTTTCTGACCATCGTGAAAAAGATCTTTGGCCCGATCTTTGGCAAGGCTGACAAGCGAATCGTAAGAGGTCGTCCCAAATGGATGAATACAGTTGACTGGGCTAAGGCATCGCTTACATCGGCAGATATGATCCGTACTCGATCTCGCCAACGCAATAACAAGAATGAATCATACATTGTCTTGTTGTCTCATGCTGAGCTAATCGAATGGGTTGTCAGCAAAACGCAACCAGCGGGATTCACCAAGCGTTGTCTGAAATGCGATGGAAAACGTCCGCTTGCGGAAGCCTATTGCGGTGAACGTGCGAAGGGTGGATGCCGACACGTTTTTCCACTTCCGAAAGAACGAGTAGATCGGTTGCCTCAGTAATCAACACGTGAAGTAGATCGCTGTTTGCCATTTTCGAAAGAACAGGTTCGTACACACACATTATGGAATCTTAATCATGAACAACGAAAACCAGATGATCCTCGACAATTACCCGCCCCAAGATAAGGGGATGTACCAAGTATTGGGCTGGATGCCGAAATCCGAGTTCGCTGCTCTCCTGCAAAGTATTCAACAACAGCAACAGGTCCAGGTGCCGATCATTCAAGACTGCGACGGGAATATCCTCGATGGTCATCATCGACAATTGGCTCACAGCATTTTGAAAATTAAAGAACCTCTCAAGGTGCAAACAGTGGGACAAATGACTGAGAACGAAAAGCGTCGTTTTGTACTTTCAGTCAACCTCGTTCGTCGCCAGATTAGCCGCCAGGAACGCCGCCGAATTATCGGCAATGAACTCAGAAGTGATCCAGAAATGTCCAACACACAGCTTGCGGAGATTTGCGGTACAACGAAAAAGACAGTGAGGAGCGTACGGGATGAACTCGTGGCAAAGGGGGAAATTCCACGAATGGAACGCACCCGCCGTCGAAATGGAGGGACATATCCTTTGCCGCATATTCTTACACAGAACAAGCGAACCACTGGTCGAGCCCAGGAAGCAATGAAACAACTTGGCGATGATGTTCCACGTAAATCGATGACTGTGCGAGATGCTGAGGGGCTGGTTCGAAGGAAGCAAAGGGAACAGAGAATTAACTCCAGCGTTCCAAACCAATGTTTAAAGGGAGTGAAATTGTTCCATTCGGATTTTCGTGACCTGAATATGACCGACCAGTCCGTTCGACTGGTTATCACGGACCCGCCCTATGCTAAGTCAGCACTGCCATTGTGGGAGGATCTGGGAAAATTTGCTGCTCGAATCCTCGCACCAGGCGGCGTTTTAGTCAGCTACTCAGGAATTTCTCATCTTCCTCAAATCATGTCTGCACTGGCAAAACATCTGGAGTATGTCTGGACAATTTCGCTTTTGATCGACACAGGAAAGACCTACATCCGACATATAGGCGGACGAGGCGGGTGGCGTCCAATAGTTGTGTTTGCGAAAGAAGCATACCAAGGGCGACAAGGCTTCACTGATATTCGCTGGGCTCACAAGAAGGAAAAGGATTTCCACGACTGGCAACAGCCGCTCGATGTTTCCCGTGATCTTGTCGAAATCTTCACCGATCCAGGAGAGATGGTTTGCGACCCTTTTAGTGGAAGCTTTACCAATGGCATCGCCGCCTACGAACTCGGACGTCGATTCATCGGTTGCGATATTGAGGAGCAAAACGTTCGTATTGGCCAGCACCGGCTGGCCGAGGTTATCAAAGATGCGAAGGAAGGGAAAGCAATCGCAGGTGAGATTAAACCAGCCGCTTCGCAGGATATCAAGACTGCATGATTTTGACATCGAACTGACTTCGAGTAGTTCGGTTGACCTAATAACTGTAAACCATGTTTGAACTTCTTTTGACTACTTTAATAAAAAGGATGAATTGGCAATGAAGATAACCAAGACTGGCAGAGTTGCACCACCGATCTGTGACTTTCTTAAACAGCATGACTGGGTAAGCAGCGGCAATGAGATTGCTGCACACTTTGCTTCGACTCAGTATTCAACCGTAGCTCGTAATGCCCTTTCCTTGATGCATCGTCGCTGTGGATACTTGGATCTCGACCGAGATGTAAAAACCTACACAGCCACAAAGAAGCTGAAGACGTTGATGAACAAGCAAGACTGGGAATATACCATTGAAAATATTGTATCAAGTGAACAGCGCCGGGTTAATCAAGAAAGTCGTAGCGGATTCATCCAAAAAGTTCCCGCCAAATCCGAACAGGGTAAAATGGCCATCCAGATTTGCAAGCTCTTTTCTGATAACGACTGGATATATGAGGGAAGCAGAGAATCGCTCTGCCGAGAAGTGTGCGAAGTCAATAGTGGGAATAAATCGACTTGTCAGACTATCTTCACGGTCATGCTTAACCGCACATCACTTCTGGAGAAATTGGCTGCTCAGGAGTATATCGCATCACAGGAATTGATGGATGTAATGCAAAATGATGACTGGGAAAATACTGTTGCGAGAACAGTCGTCTCGGCAGCCCTCGAACGAACACGCCGTTATCCAAATGTTAGGACCGACTATGGTGTAGTTGAGTCGAACAAGCAGGTCGATTCACTCCAGAAATTGATTCATGCTGTAGGCCAGGATAATGTGCATAAAGTAACGATCGAGCCCGATGGAACTGTCATCTTAGAAATGTGACCGCCCGCCGTGATAGGCAGGAACTTTGAAACTGGTTAAAAGGTGTCAGATATACGAAAGCAAATCAGGTAGCAGACTTTCGTAGAATCTAGCGGTAGCCAGTTGAAGCTGGTAGAATCGAGCTTCGACAACTACAAGGAATCTATTATGACCATCAAAAAAACAAATTCAAACCGGCGAGAAAGTGCCGCTCAAACTGACCGCTGCCGAGCGGAAGTTGATCCTTTGCGACCTGCTGTGCCTCGACCAGGATTACGAGCAGATCGTAATTACATTCCCGTTGAGAGGTTCTCCCAATGAAAAAAGAATATACATTGCCTACAGAAAAAATGCTAAGAACGCTTTCGCCTCCCTCAATCGCCGCATATGCAACCCGGTGTGCTTTGAGAGTGCAGCCATTCTTGTGCCTTTGTAATCAAGCTTCGTATCAATATAAACGATTTGTTCTTGAAATCGATGATTCGTTGAATCTGAACATATCCTTTAATGAAGCGGAGGACGCCTCCCTCAATGCAGATGAACTTCTCAGTTATGCCACTGAACTTTCAGAAAAGGATGTTACTTCCAAAACCAAGGCTTCCGCAATTTCGGCTGCTCATGCTTTCAAAGCCACAGCATATATTGCCAATGATTTTCTGGATGAAGGTTACGATTCTGCGATTCGTGCAGCGGACAATTCTATGACCATCTTTCATGAGATGAACTGGCTGTTTACCCCTGTTTTAAGGGACTATGATTTTCTGAAAGATTCGAGACATGGAGATCCCATCGACTTCTTCTTTGACTGTAGCGACGCTGGTCTGCTTGGGGAACTATGGTATGGAAACCCACCTGATTGGTATCTTGAAGTAAAGGGAATATACGACAAGAACATTACTTTATGGAAAAAAGAAATCTTAAAGAACAAAATGTAATCAACTTGAACTGCATACAACAGCAGTTTTTACTTGAAACATCTTTTCGTTATTTAGAAATCATCTTGATCTGGAGAAATGGGAAATAGTAACATGAAAGTTTTCATCGTACTACACCACGAAATAATTGGACTCCAGAAAAAAAGCCGACGAAATTCGTCGGCTTCTTGGTTTTCTGAATCGTTTTCAGCGTTTAGACCGGCTTGACGTTCTCCGCCATCGGCCCCTTCTGCCCACGTCCTTCGGTGAACGAAACTCGTTGTCCTTCATAGAGATCATCGTAGCTTACCCCTTCGACGTTCGACGAGTGGAAGAATAAGTCCTTGCCGCTCCCTGTGTCGATAAAGCCAAAACCTTTGTCCGTCAGTCTCTTGATTGTGCCTTCTGCCATCTTCAATCCGATTCATAAAAAAGTTTTTCTGGAGCGTCTGACACAACGGGTTCAGGCTGCTCAACCACAGAAATTTAGTCTATACAGAAACTTGGACAAAACCAAGGAAGCGACCACAACAAACAGGAATTGATCAATGTTGTCGGTTATCTGGACAGAATGATTGTAAAGCATGTGGCAGATGTGGTGGGGGCAACGAGCATTATTCTTTCATAAATCGGACAGCATACTTGGTTACTTCATTTTTGTATTTTCTTCTGTAATCAAATCAATGACTTCCCCAGCACAATTCCAAGTTCCGGGACATTTTTCCCTGATACTTTTGAGGAGAGGGAGAGCGTCAGGTGTTCGCAACCATTTATGATGCTTCATTGCTGTCACGATTGAAGATTTTACTAACTCGGAGCGATCTTTCAGTCTTTCCACTAACGGGCTGATGGCACGCTCTGGTTTTCGTTGGATCAATGCTTCCACACACAGCCACCGCAGCATGGATTCTTTCTCGGACAATCCATTTATCAACACATCGATTGATCGTTCAGTTGTCGCATTTCCAAGTGCAGGATAACACCACGTTTTGCTGAGTCTTCCTTCTAACATTAAATCGATCAGGTAAACTGAATTGTCCCGTGCCAATGCCCAGAATGTTTCTGAAATCGAATCCATCAGGTCACGAGCAGAAAGTGAAGTTTGTGACGGATATTCTAGTGATAATATGATGGCATCAACCCCCTCTTTGCCAAATTGCGACAACTCTTTAATGGCACTGATTCCAGCTTGAGATTGAACGCCGTCTATATAGATTTCTTCAATTAGTTCTTCCGGTTTATAATTATATGTCACTGGTATTTACCTCCCAAAAAACACAAAGGACCATTTTAGAACAAATGTGTTTTTAATTGGATAGCCAAATGCAATATCTTTATTTCCAAGGAGATAGAGGACTTAAAAACAGCAGATCGCAAAGTTTAAGGAAACGAAACAGAAACGCAGTTGAATAAATAAAGGAAAGTATGAATTTTCACTTTATTGATTCGTCAAGTATTAAAAAGAGAATATTTAATCCCCAGACGTTTTAAGAGCTTGAAAAGACAATAATTTCTATCAATAATCAACAGATACCTACTCCATGAGAATACATCTGATATTCATTTCGCTTTCGCTTTGAAGAGATCACAGAATAGGGCTAAAGTAACTGCGAATCTATGTAGTCAACACATTTGATAACTACGAAGTTGACATAGAAATCACACTAACAGTAAAGCCTTTATTACAAAAGAAAATTAAGAGAATTCTGTTTTTTCAGTTCTCTGGATGATCTCGAATCATATCTCACAATTGATCTTTTCAGTTTTTCTCTTTTCAATAAATTCCGGTATCAGCGAATCGATACCAGTCTTGAATTTGCGCAAGATGCCCAATTAAAAGTGAAAAGGATTTCCAATCAAATCTGAATTGAGCAATGGCAGGATAAGATCATTTTGACATTGAAAAACGCTCACAATCTATTAACTAATATGGAGGTAGAACAACATGCAATACTTCTATATCACGGACGATAATGCTCTTGTGCTGATACACTCTTTCGAAATACGGAAAGAGCAGAGCAAAACTTTCCGAAAACCATCTCTCGGAGGTGATGTTTTCAATCGGGGACGATTGCTACCTGACACATTCAACCTGTCTGCGAATATACTAGCTCAAGAAGGTCATACCATCATGATTACTGATGAAGACTTTAACGTTTATGAATGCATTGTCAGTGGTGTTTTTGTCTCACAGGGTATGACCAACATAAATGGCTACGTTTTTTATCATTGGGTAGTCGATCCACAGGATCAGACTGAGGTGAAAGAAAAAATGGAGCGGGCTATGAAAGTTGGAGATCAAGGTATTCGTGTTTGACCATCTCCCGGTAAAAATCAGGAGGGTAATTACACCTGATACGATGGAAGATTATTTCCAGTCAAATTTCTGGATATTAAAGCAGACCTCATGAGTACAGTTTGTAAAATACCAAAAGTGATTGATCTGGACGATCAGAAGCTTATATTTGTTTTACTGGGATAGACAGAATTGAATGCTGTGGATCTCATCGTTATGCGGTTTCAGATTCTTCCTTTTACTCAAAGAAAAGGCTATCTCATGGGTATGGCGTACTGCCCTGTGTTCGACAACGAAGAAGTAGACAACAGCTTCAACGAGTTTAATTATTTCCCCTTGGAACTTGATACGCTGGACAGGCTGGCCAGCGAGATCAAAGTTATTCCTTTAAGTGAATTCGTTCATCACGATCCAGATTCTTCACCGTCGCTCTACTTCGTAATAGAGGACGGAATTGAAACGGTAGACTATTTGATCAAACGCATAGCTGATTGCAAGGATGAGGATTTTGAATCGTTTACCAAAGAAGAGATTCAAGAGGAACTTGTTCTTCTGAAAGAAACTTTGGAATCTTATTCCGATCTCGATACCCGTTTTGCAATCACGCTGATCTACTGATGCGTTGCATTCAAATTTCATAGTCGAATGAAATTGATGCAATTCGGTGTAGGCGAGAGTTGTACGGAATTTGGCGGACCTGAGCAGATAGCTTGGGTTCAATGCCCATTTCCATCTGATTGGCCAGATGTTAAAGGCATGAAACAAAAGCAGTAGAGATCTCGTGGTTATTTCTGGCGTTGATAGGTCACACAGGTATGCCTCGTACGGCTAACTTTCAAACTTTCATGTGGTGAATAACGGCAACAAGAAGTTCACTCTTCTTCAACGGTTTTTCGAGATACTCATTGCAACCTGCTTGAAACCAAGACTGTTTCAATTCTTCTGAACCAAACGCTGTCATAGCAATGATTGGACCTCCATACCCAAGTTCACGCAGTTGTCTGGTGGATTCAATTCCATCAAGTTCCGGCATTTGGAAATCCATCACGATGACATCAAAAAACTTCGGTGTTTTTCTTACGACATCGACTGCCGACCGCCCACAGCACTCCAAAGTGACTTCTGCTCCTGCCATTTGAAGGAACCCAAGATAGAGACGCCCTTGGTCTGGACAGTCTTCGGTAAGCAATACTTGCAGACTTTCAACAGGGGTTCCGATCTGAGGCGAATCAGATTCGCTGGTAGTTGCGTAAGATTTATGATCTATTGTGATTTTATTCTCCTTTGCCACATGTTTCATTCGAATAACTCCTACCAATTAAACGCAGTCATAATCCAACTGACGTTTCGACGGAATTTTCGGGAATACAATTAAACCTTAGTTTAAGTTTTGGCACCTTGTGTGGAGGTAAAACACGTAAATGGTACGATGTTGTGTTCTTGAGCGGAAAGTGGAGAGACGGGATCGCTATAAACATAAAAGTCGGATTTGCTGGAATGCACTCGAAGAAATGTGTTTGGAAATGAACGTCAGATTGTCCCAAAAGTGATTGACCAGAAAAACGATCCTGAGAACGATGGATATGGTCATGGCATTTCAAGAATCAATCAGAGCCATTATCTATCAGAGATCGCTTTCCTCAAGATTCAGTAATGGCTTCTATGAAAGTGTCGGCAATTCTGATTGCATCGTCTTGGTCCCACCCCAGACTTTCACTGTGTGCCATCAGAATGGGGTATTCACCATCATTCATCTCTTCTCTCATATCAAAGAGGTAGAACTCCCTACCTCCATCGAAAGCGAAAGGTACTGCCCCCGGCATGTACGCTGGTATCTGGTACGCAAGCAAGTATCCCCTAATCGACTTTGTACAGAACATGTTGAATTCACGTTCGCCCCTAAGAAAGTTCCCGCCGTTTGACCACTCGAGAAATGCAACAAACGCATCTGGAAACTGTCGCATGGGAATGTCCCACTTTGACGGATCGATTGTCTGGTACTTTTCGTGCAAAGGGTCAGACACCGAAAACGGATTCTGCTGCTGTGAATTGATCTCGACAATCTCGCTCTTCGTCAGCGGGGCGAGTACGGACTTTTGGAGATAAGTAATATCGTCTACCGTCGCAGGTATATCTTTGGCAACGTACTGAAAGACATTCTCCCAATCCATACTGTTTCTCCTAAAAGTTCAATAATCGTAATCGTCCTATTAAATCAAGTCACAACGCAGGTCTATTTCAGTCATTATGATCACGTACAGTATATTTTGTTTGATTCATATTTTTTGGGGATATGAAATAAAAAAGCCCTCTGAAATAATTCAGTAGGGCTTTTAATTTTCCAACTGTTGGAATTTATTTAGCGAGTAATGCAAAATTAACATCATCATCTTCCTTAGATTCATATTGCATTTTCTCTAATTCTTCATATCGCTTTACAAGCTCTGGATTTTTTTTCCAGCCAAGTTCACCAGTAATTTGCAGTCGCTCAATAAATGCCTTTTCCAATGGCTTTGTTTTTCTCTTTGTGTAGGTGCTCAAAGGTTGTCCTTGTGAATCAGTGTAAAGCATCTGCTGGACTTGTTGAGTAATCCCTATACACGCAATAATCAGCACAATTACTAACATTATCTCTTTCATTTTATACCTGTTAATTGAGCAACTGTCGGAGATATTTAAGAGAAAAGTAGGCTACATATTAAGAGGCCAAAAATGCGGAGACAAGCAAAATCTAAACATTTTGACACCTATTGTGCTATTTTTCAGGTGCAGATTTAAAAAACATTTTAATGCACTATAGTACATTTCATGTGTGAAATTTCTGTGAATATAGCCTGTTTTGGCTTGGCTTTTGCTGTGTTTTCAGAATTATTTCTCATTTATTCGCTGGGATTTGAAGTCAATATTCTGAATTGCCACAGATCTGATGACCGAAGTTATCGTGTTAATTGGGTTGGAGATTTCCTTTCGAAATCGCTTGAAATCTCGCAGGTTGGTAGGGCTTTTTGCAGTACAGCGATGCCTTGGAGTGACTTTGGTCTCTCGGAGATCAAGATTCTGCAACATCTTCAATCCACGAAGATGTTGCAAGCCGACAGCTTTGCAAGCTCCCCGAAGTCCATTCCGTCACTTCCACACCAACAAAATTCAAACCAAAGCAGATCATCATTCATCTGTTAAATTGGCACTTCGTTTCCCAAGAAGATTTTGCCACTGAAGCTGAAATTGAAAAGCAGTATCTTGAATTCCTGAATGATGTCGAAGCGGTCCAGAAAGAGCAAAAACAGATCCTGCGTTACTTGATCGAAAAACACGATGTTCGGTCTGTGTCTCTGGAAGGACTCACTGAAAAGAATCTGAGTGCCTTCAACAGCTTCATCAAAACGCTTCGGGAATTTGAAGTCCCAGAAGGTGACGGAGTCATAGATCTGTTTTTGAAAGAACAGTATCGCAGGGACTGTTTACAGATGGGAGCAGCCGCTCAGTTGGAGATCTCTGCAATGTTAGAATCTGTTTTGCCTCTTGAAAGTGCCGAAGCATTTGAAAAGGCTAATCCTGTGGGCAAAGATGGTAAGGTTCGATTTGATAAAGATGGCGAAGAGAAACGGGAAGATGAAATGATCAAGATCTTGATGAAAGAAAAGGGGATCAGTGTGATTGTTTTGGGCGGCGGCCATGATCTGTCTGATCGGATGAAGTTGAGTTCGGTTCAGTATGTTCGGGTTAGCTCGAAACAGTATGAGGGGGTTTCCAGACATTGAATAAACCCATCTAACACTCTCTACTTTCTCACACTTTGAACCTGCCCACTTCGAATTTCGATATAAAAATTCTTATGACAATGGCGGCAATTCACAACAATAGACGAATTTTGAGTATTACGAGTATCGTACGATCCTGTATTACCACAGTGAGGACATGGTACAGTTGAAGAAGCCATAATATTCCTACCTCATAATTAACCATCCTCATTATCGAGAATTGATTCAAGCCTATAATTCAGATAATATATTGTTAATAGCAATAAAAGTTGATCATCCAGCAACTACTTTGACTTCGAAATGTTCAAACACTTTCATTAATCGAATCAACTTTTACTCAAAACTGAAAAGTAAAACTGTAGCCGGTTCTAAAGCCCTGAACTCTCTATAGTCGATTCAGTATTTTCTGGGCTTCCTTTGCCGCTTTAGACTCTGGATATTTTTTAAGAATTTCTCGAAGCCTAGATTTTCCCTTGGCAGGATTTACTTTCAAAAACAGCTTTGCTGAACGCAGGCTGCTGGCAGCTTTTTTCTCGTCAAGATCATCTTGGTTATCCACTCCCTTGCTTAAAAGCTCCCATGCTGATGTTAGTTCTTCAATTTTGTGTGGGAAAGGTTTTAAAAGAAGGCAATGCTTGTTCCTTACGAATGAATTTTCCCCTGATTGAAAAGAAACTTCTGTGATATTAGGGATAAAATATAGGCTTTGATTAAGAAATACTTCTGTTCCTTCCTCTAAATTCTTAGTATCGCCTTCTATGCATACTCCATCTGAATAACTGTTAAACTCATCCCGAGCTTTTGCATAAGCCATATTGTTATTGAGAATTTTCACAATTTTAAAGCTACCCACATATAAACCAACTGACTCCAGTCCAAGTTTCTCTTTAATGTTTTGTCCCGGCAAATGAGCCCGGTAAGCTAGACTGGCAAACTCACTTACTTCTTTATCTCCATAGTGTGGAATAAAAATCTGGCGAGATTGTAAACGACTTTTTGCCTCAATTTTCTTAATTTGCTCTTCTCGTTTCTTGGCTGCTGCCGCATTTAAGCCTCTTGCTCTTGCCCTTTCACTTTCAATTCTACCCCTTGATGAAGGTTCAAATCTTCGCAGTGCAGGATTATTGGTATAGAAATCATTATATCGCTTCATAGCTGCTGCCTCATTTGGGGACGCAACAGGCTTACCGTTTTTAAGGGATTCAATATTCTCCTCTTGCTCTTTCTCGTATTCCTCCCTTTTGGTTTCGAAGACTTCAATTACTTGTTTCACATCATCGGATATTGAAGAATCTGGAGTTGCGGAAGGTTCATTTGCATTCGCCTGAATAGTGATAGTGATACATATTGAAATGGCCCAGCTCAGTTTCATTACACATCTCCAAAATCAGTCATCATAAATTCTTTTGACTTCATAATTACAATCAAACGGTCAACCCCACTATACCAGTGCACTCTACTGTTAATCAACACATTAGGATGAATGGGAAAAGAAAATATAACTACTATTGAAAAGTCATATTAAACTCATTTAATCTGGGTCTTAATATTTCGGGGTCTCACTCTTTTACCCACACGTGTTTTGATTCCCCGATCTCATTGAAATTTGAGACTCCATTACATCAGCCATCCAGCAGGCCTCAGTAAACACCTATAATTATAGGGTTTATAGGTGGGAAGGCTTTGGGTCGAACCAGTCTCAATTCCGCAATCTCATTCCCTTAATTCTCATCTTCTAGCCACCATCTCAATTCTCTCTGAGATACATCTTTATGTCCCTCATAAATATTTCTTAAGTAATGTCGATCAACTCAACCTCTATCAGGAGACGGCCAGTGTCACGAAATCAAATAATCAGAAGCGAAATCACAAATCAAATCATAACTGCTCTTGAGAATAGATTCTTACCACCTTGAGACCGAGATCATAGCAGAGCGAGTTACGGCAGGTCAGGCAGTTGCAAAGAAGAAGGGAAAGCAGTGGAGAGAAAAGGCCGGCCAGAAACCCATCTTTGAGAACAGCAGTAGTGATTCTCGTTGGTCGTTTGAAATCACCGTAGACTTCAAGAGCAAACGGGCGGTCGTGTCCCCGCCATCCCGTTGTGAGTTTCCGAGAGATGGTATATTATAAACACCATCAGAAGTGCTGGTTTTTCTGCAACCGAGAAGGAGTAGTACAAAGAACATTTTAGAGGACAGCTTCATGTCTGAGCAACTGGTTCCAATCTTTCGAGTGACTGATGCCCGTGCCACCGCCAAGTGGTATGAACGCCTCGGCTTTGAGCTTGAAGGGGAACATCAATTCGCCCCGAACCTCCCCATCTACGCATTCTTGAGGCGAGGAGACATCCTTCTTCATCTATCCGAACACAAGGGGGATGCAACACCCAATTCTCTCGTTTACTTTTATGTGTACGACGTGGATGCAATCGCCGAAGAGTTTGGAGTTGCGGTCACAGAGCAGCCATGGTGCCGGGAAGTATCACTCACCGACCCTGACGGAAACCGCCTTCGTGTAGGGCAAAAATAAGAATTCCCGTTTCCTTAAGAAAGCGTCAATCGAGAGGAATGCGGTTCAGTGGGCTTTGAAAAAGTTGGATGAAGATGCCGAATGAATATACCTGATCCAGAACCAGTCGATCCGAAGAAACTTCGTCCCGGTCCAATTCGTAACGAATCGTTGCCACCAAAACTGCTCCAACAAATCGAAGCGGTTCACAAAGTAATCGGCTCTTACGTCAGCACGTCGCTCGAACAATTCGAAATCAGCTTTATGCGGGACGCTTCGCCCGAAGTTGAGGTCGCCATCTGGTGCAGCATCGCCGCCGCATGGATCACCTACCACGAAAAATATCTCGGCGATGAACTGTTGCCAGACGAAGACGAAAAGAAGTTGCTCGCTGCCTTGCTCTTCATCTCCACCGGCGTTGAAGACGTGGAAGCACTCGGAGTGCCTGAAGATGTCGGACGCAAATTATTGGCATGCTACGATGCGCTCGGGGACGACTGAACCCTGATCAACCGTTTGTAGGTATCCCTCGGATCGGCGCACTTTCGACCTTCGACATTCTCCAGCATTGAAAGCAGAATGCCGATCAGCTTGATACCGACCTCATGGGGCGACATTAAAACCGAGTTATCGCAATGCCCGGTATTGGCGAAACAAGAACTTACCTTTATTTGCACTCCATGCCATCGTTCTGTCGGATCTCGTGAAAAATGAGACTCACTACGCCGCCTTCACCTGCGATATGCCGTAAGACGCTACAAATATAGTCATATTCTCTCCACATTCCATCGCCTCAAAGACCCATTTTCGTCGCAGATTGGTTCAAATTCTCATTTGAGCATTTGCGATAAGCGGTCTTTTCTCGTTTCTCACGAGATTCCCGAGTTGCTCGCCACGGCAGTAATAGGACACCGGCAAGTAAAAGTTTGCCGTAAACATTTCATCACAAGAGAAGGCAACTCCCAGATAAAAGGACACCGGCAACGGCTTCGTAACATCAACCCACTCAACAGTGAAAGCACAATGCCATGCCAAGCACAAAAGAAATTCGCCAAAACATCTCTCAACAAATCGTAGACGCCTTAAAGTCGGGCAACACGCTCCCGTGGCGTCAGTCGTGGAGCAATGACCCAAATGTAGGACTACCGACAAACGCTGTGAGCGCAAACCGATACTCGGGCGTGAATCCGATCCTGCTGGAAATCAGCCGGATGAATCACGGGTATCAATCAAAGTGGTGGGGCACCTACAAGCAGATCCAACAACTGGGTGCTAATGTTAAGCGTGGCGAAAAAGGAACAGCAATCACATTCTACAAAAATATTCCAGTCAAGAATCAAAAGGTGGCTGGTGAAGAACGTGAAGAAACCATCCCGCTTTTGCGTATCTACCACGTTTTCAATGTCGAACAAACAGATGGTCTTGATCATCTACGAGTTGGTCATGGTGACAGCACGACCGACATGGATGATTCCCACGACGAAGCCGATGCACTCATAGACGCTACTGAAGCTGACATCAGATATGGTGGCAATCGGGCATACTATTCGCCTACCACAGACCATATCCAATTACCGATGCGAAATCAGTTTCCCAACGTGAATGACTTCTACAGCACGGCTACTCACGAACTGGTGCATTGGAGTGGAGCATCACACCGACTGAATCGCTCTGAATTGAGTTACGCCTTTGAAGAACTCGTTGCGGAAATCGGTTCTTGCTACATCTGCTGCGAAGTCGGCGTCCCCGCCAGTGACGATCTTTCAGGCGTGACCAGTTACGTGCAAAGTTGGCTTCGAGAAATGAAGAACGATCCCAGCTTCATTTTCAAGGCAGCATCCCACGCATCAAAAGCCGCAGATTACCTGCTGGCCTTCCGCCAGTCGTCGGTTGAAAAACTGACGTTGGTTGTGTGATCGGCTTTCAGGACACCGGCAAGCCTTTCGTCCTGATCGGGACAGCCAAGCTGGATCGCTGATCATGATCGTTAAGGTGCTTCGGCTTTGACGCCCACAAGCAGAACGGAACCGTTGTCTCGGGCTGGTCAGCGAGCAACGGTGCTCCACTGCCTCTGTAAAGCCTTGAAGTCCCCAGCGATCATTAACAGCGATCCACTTGGTCTTTTTCTCCCTCCCGAAAGGGTGAAACAGGACACCGGCAAGTCCGTAACACGAAAACAATCTTCTGATGGAGAATAAACATGACAATCCAACTCAACAACATCTGCAACTCACAGCTTTTGCAGGTCAATTATTCCACAGTGCTTCAAGCCATTGAACTCACCGACAGCAACCCTTTCACAATGACGATCCGCTGTTCGCTCGAATGGGCGGCAATTGCTCAATGCATAAATCAGGGAATTGATAGTCACCTTGAAGCGGTCTGCGATCCGCAGAACGTGTTCGAAAATGGACACTGCTCCGTCACGCCGCACTCCCTATGCGTTCTGTTACGACGAATGGGCGACACAGAGTTCCAAGACACCGACAGCCACAGTGCTGACGATATTTGGGACGCAGCCACTTCGCTCCAGTCCAGCATTTTTACCGTACTGGGGATAAACGAATACGGCGAGTACATCGGGCGTGCAGCGATGGGGCTGGAGTAGGACACCGGCAAGAGAACCAACAAGACACAATCAACTTCGCAATGGAGATTTTGAAATGAACATGCCTAATGACAACAATGACCAGAATCCATTTTTCCAAAATTCCATTGTGGAAAAATCTGTAACCGCTCTGGAAGAAAGACAGCAACTTCTTGCACATCATGTACGGCTAGTGGCTCGCAAACACAATCACGCTCTCTTCGTTTTTGGAGCCCAAGGAGGCTTGGGCAAAAGCCGCACCATTCTCCATATTTTGGATGAAGAAGGCATCGAACCGATCTTAATCAATTCGCACATCACGCCTCTGGCTTTGTACACAACCCTCTTCCGGCTTCGTGGAGAGGAGACATTATTTTTCGATGATTGCGATTCCATGTATTCGTCGATGCCACATCTTGGATTGTTAAGGAGTTGTTTGTGGGGATCACCTCGAACAGTTTGTTACGGATCGTCACAGCTTCCTGATGGCCTTCCTTCATCTTTCGAGACAACCGCACGATTCATCTTTGCGGCCAATGTCATTCCTCGTAACGACGCTTTCAAAGCTGTGCTTAGCCGATGTGACCTGTTTGAACTATCTGCAACCAATGCTGAAGTAATCGATTTGATGCGGTCCATTTCGCAAAAGGGATTCCATCATCTGACACCCGAAGATTGCGGTATGGTGATCGATTACATCGCAGAGAACTCCGATGACCGGCAACTTTCAATGAGATTACTCGGTCCTTCATTGCGGAAGCTTAATTACGCACGTGGAGAAGGCATCGATTGGCGACCAATGATCAAAAGTCAGTTGCAGACTCTTGGACGAAAGAACGAATCGACGAAGCGTCTCGATAGCAAAACTAAGGATTTGCGACTTCTGCAAAACGCAATTCAGAAACATCCCGATAGCGTGCAAGAGCAAGAGAAGGCATGGAGGCAAGTTACGGGAAAATCGAGAGCAAGTTTCTATCGTTGTCTCCAGCGTCTCCGTGCTGAACATAATGAGTAGGACACCGGGAAGTGAGTTATCACAACAGTCCAACTCATAACGGAGTTCAAATAATGAGCGAGGTAAAATCATGTGCGATATTCAACGGCCACGAACTGAAAGACATCCCCGTAATCAATCCGGGCGACTGGTTTGGCAAGACATGGCTTGTCGAAATCGGGGGATCGTATTGGCCACTGTTTCTTATCGTAGAAGCAGACACCATTCAGGATGCCATCGACGAACTCGCAGGCAACGAAAAATACGGTCACAACATCATTGTGTCTGAAGACGATCTCGCCGATTACGACGCCGAGACCTGTAACTACGGGCCGTCAGGTCAGGTGATCGACCTCGATCATCTGATGATCCACGGGGCAGAAGGAACGGAGACTCCGTTTCCATGCCGATATTTCGGTGACGGTCTCCCCAAAGATGGCATGAATCCGACCAAGTTCTGCTATCGGGATTAAGCCAGCAGGACACCGGGAAGCAAGTCGTCAAATAACAAATCACTTAATCACAGGAGCAACACGATGGACGACTTATTAGACCAATTTATGGAAGACCATTTGAACGGTGGCTATGGCGATATCCTTGATGAACAGGCCGCAATTGAATTCGAAGATGAGTTCTCGGAGCTTCCAGAAATAGATGAACCGTGGGATGAAATGTTGGCGCAACAGGAACTCGAAGACTTCGAATGCTGCGATGAATATTTTGGGTATTACGGTGGTGATGAGGACTGGTAAGGACACCGGGAAAGAAACCAGACAAACCATCTCTAACCAGAAAGCGAAAACATGATCAATCAAAACAGCAAAGCGACCAGTCCAAAATTTAAGTTAGGAACAGTAGTCGCCACTCCGGGTGCATTGGAGGCCCTTGAGCAAAGTGGCCAGTCGCCATCCGATTTTCTCAAACTTCATTTACAGCTTGAACAGGGTGATCTTTGCGATGAAGATCACGAACTCAATGGAGAAGCCTTGAAGGACGGGAGCCGAATTTTGTCGTCTTTCAAGACTTCGAAAGGCGTCAAGATTTGGATCATCACTGAAGCCGAAGATGACAACGGCCATCGATCTGCAACTACACTACTCCTGCCCGAAGAATACTGATTGCCCTATTTGGGACACCGGAAAACGAGTTGTAAATCAACAACATTCTTCACAGGAGAAAAACATGGGATGGCTATTCAGAAATGGCAGCACTCGAAAGGGACTTATTGAGGAACGAACCGAAGGTTGGGAACGAACCAACACTGACGGTCTCGTTATCACAAGCACCTGTCTTGCTCATTGCTATCGAGGTGGCAGCTTTTCGGGCGTTCTTTGGAGTGTTTGGGAACGCACTTTCAACAAAGACGGGACTGAATCCAGTCCCAAACAACGCTGGATTCAGTGCGACTTATTGAGATACCAGCGTGATTTTGGATGGGGCTATAAGGACATGGAAGAATCATGTGGTCCTTACTATTTCAGTTGCCCAATGAAATATCTGGAGATAGTTCCCATCGAACAGTACGGCGGCAACGAAGAGTGGCGGGAGCAAGTTCTCCTGCACCATCAGCGATCCGCAGAGAAACGTCGTGCTCGTCGTGCTGCGAAGTGCCAGTGATCGGTAAGTAGGACACCGGCAAGACGACTGTGGAAACAACAACTCAACCTTGAAAGGAACGAAAATGTCTGATCCAACAGAACCAATCCGTCGTGAGATGGTGGCACAGATCAATGCCGTCGAAGGAAGTCGGGAATATCTTGAAGCCAAGCACGGCGAAGTTTGGGATACGACCGAGTTGCAGGAGCAATTTGAAGTGACGGGTTTCATGTCCCCCTTTGTGGGAGTTCGTCGTCGATGTGACAACGTGCGGGGAAGTGTGATGTTTCAAGCCAGCCCTCGCTATTACTTTTCTTTCTCCCCGGAATAGGTCCGTGGATGGTGGGGCTCTCAAGGATGGGAGCTTCACCTTTCGGACACCGGCAAGTATTGAAGAAGGCCACATTCATCAAAAAACCAGTGGTAAAAAGCCCTGACCGTTCGTTGAAGGCTCTTTACCACCCCGTGATATTGGGAGAAATCCATTGAAACTCGTGCCTTACTACCGTGTGTCCACTTCAAAGCAAGCCAAGTCTGGACTTGGGCTCGAAGGGCAAGAAGCCACCGTCAGTCAGTTTGCCAATGCTCATGGGGCACAAGTCCTCAAGTCGTACATCGAGGTCGAGACCGGCAAGTGGTCAGAACGACCAGAGTTGGCGAAGGCAGTTTCTCATGCCCGTCGATCCAAAGCCACACTTGTCATCGCCAAGCTCGACAGGCTGGCTCGCAACGTCCACTTCTTGAGTGGTCTCATGGAGGCAGGCGTCAAGTTCCTTGCTTGTGATCAGCCAAGTGCCAACGATCTGACCATTCACATCTTGGCAGCGGTTGCACAGGACGAAGCACA
Source organism: Gimesia sp. (assembly GCA_002706765.1). Lineage (GTDB taxonomy): Bacteria > Planctomycetota > Planctomycetia > Planctomycetales > Planctomycetaceae > Gimesia. The sequence continues at coordinate 77,135 of PAJV01000013.1, read as the reverse complement.
TCGGATCAGCGAGCGTACCAAGGCTGCGCTCAAAGCTTACAAAGCTCGTGGTGGTAAACTTGGAGCGTCCAGACCTGAGTGTCGTAACCTGACTATGGATGCGAGTAGGAGAGGAGCAACAGCGGCAGGTGAAGCCGCACGAAGAGAGGCCGACTCTGCTTACACTGATCTCTATCCAATCATGAGGGAACTTCGAGATGAAGGTGTTTCACTGCGAGCCATTGCCAGACACCTCAACGATGACGGATACGAGACTCGCCGTGGCCGATCATGGAATCACGTGCAGGTGCGGTCTGTCTTGAGGCGGTACGAAGTTGTTTAATCGTCAGGATCAGCTTCGGTCTTCAATCTGATGTTACAAAAAAAGAATCCGAGAAACTTGGATTCGAAAAGTGGGGAGGAAAGGGGGTGGGGAAGGCTGGCTACACACTGTGTACCCCCCTATCTTTTATTTTAATCGAAGAACTTTCAAATCGCCTGCGCCACGCTGAAAAACTGATGCAGATTGAATCTCGAAAAAATCGCCGGTGCAATATTTCGGCAGGTATGATTGCGCAGAATTATAACAGGTATAATCTCCCATTTTTAATCCAGCTTTCGCTGACCAGCGACGGATGACACCTTGTTCCTTCACTGTTGCTAAACGGTTATGCTTTGAACCAATAACGAACTCTCAGTGTCAGTTTGCAAGTCATCTCAAACGTGTCTTTTCTAAAGATTAAAAAGAGGGCCGTGGGATAATTCGACACTCAGTCCACTGAATTGGTTCGCAAATTATGGTGAGAAAAAATGGAAGCGGTCGTCTTTATGGGTTTGCCTGCGTCGGGAAAAACGTCCTTTTACAAAGAGCGGTTCTTCTCTACACACGTCCGTATAAACCTCGACTTGTTGAAAACCCGCCACAGAGAACTGCTTCTTCTTGATGCGTGCATTCAGGCTAAACAAAAATTTGTTATAGATAACACGAACCCAACTAGAGCAGATCGGTCTAGGTACATTGAAGCTGCCAAAACTGCCCGGTTGGATGTTGTTGGATATTACTTTCAGTCAGTAATCGAGGAATGTTTGAAAAGGAATGAGACTCGTTCGGAAACGGAACGAGTTCCTGATGTTGCAGTATTATCGAAAGCTACAAAACTCGAACTGCCTTCGTTTGACGAGGGCTTCGATCAATTGTTTTACGTCCAAATAAAAAATGGTGAATTCGTCGTCGAGGAATGGAATGATGAAATTTGACGAACTTGATAAGAAAATGCGAGTTTTTGAAACCGCTGCCGATTACTGTGTTCTCCCCGGTCTCTTCATGGTGGCTCGGCTGGATGGCCGCAGCTTCACCCGATTGACGAAAGAAGTATGCCAGTTTGAAGCTCCATTCGATCAATGCTTTCGAGACCTGATGGTGGCCACCACCGAATCACTGATGACTTGTGGTTTTCGGGTACTCTACGCCTATACCGAAAGTGATGAGATTTCTTTGCTGTTTTCTCTCGAAGATCAACTCTTCGGTAGAAAACTCCGTAAGTACAACTCAACATTGGCAGCAGAAGCAAGTGCCAAGTTCTCTCTCTTAATTGGAGAGGTGGCGACTTTTGATTGTCGAATCTCTCAATTGCCGAGTGTAGAACTGGTGGTGGATTATTTCCGTTGGCGGAATGAAGACGCTGCCAGAAATGCCTTAAGCGCATATTGTTATTGGACACTTCGTAAAGAATGTCTGGACGAGCAAGCTGCTACCAAGCGATTACTTGGGCTCTCAGTCCGTCAGAAAAACGAACTTCTTTTTCAATATGGCATCAATTTCAACGATGTCCCCAACTGGCAAAAACGTGGTATCGGCATGTACTGGGAAGATTACGAGAAACCCGCCATCAATCCCATCACTGGTGAGGATGTTGTGGCACAGCGGCGGAGGATAAAGAAAGATTATGATCTGCCGATGAAGGACGAATATAGTGAGTTCGTGAAAAGGTTACTTTGATCTTTCAAAGAGGCTTTCTCCATATTCAAATTCGAGGGATGACTATATCATAGTCCATCCGATTCCTTTCTCATTTTTCTATCGAATAATTCGAGCTTGTCAGGTGTCTGTACTATCAAGAAAAATGATACACATTCGGCTTGTTATGCAGATGTCCATTTTATATAAGGGAGACTGGTTGGGCTATTGTCAAGGTTCCTTCTATCGCTTTGGACGAATTCCACTTTGACAGCTTCCCCGACCTTTTTTTATTCTTATGACTTCCAGTCGCAATCAAACAGAAATCTACCTAACGAAAAGCCTCAAGGTCATAATCTCTGAAGGTGACGGAGGTGCTACGTCAGAAGAGATTGCGTCTGCTGCCAAAAATGTGCAGTCGCTTGGTTTCGGTTTGAGCACTCCGATTTTGGAATGTCTTTCGAGTTTATCCAGTGATGAACTCGCATCTTGGTATTCTACGATTCTTCCCATACTTCAGAAATTGGTGGGAGCACATCGTACATTCAATCCAATGTATCCGAATTTTCCGAAACAGGTCATGGAAGCATCTGATGCAGAGCTATACTTTAATGCAATCACTCACTACTTCGGATTCATCGTCTCAGATGCAATTGGTGATCCAAGTCTCGTTGTGCTTCCCAACTATGTGAAAGAGGCTCGTCCATTGCTAGAAGAGTTTCATACTCTTCGTTGGATCGAGCTTGGCTCTGAAGAAGATTTCAGTAGCATTTTCACAAACCTAGCCGCCTCGAATTCTTCAATCTCGAAATCCGATAAAGATATTCTTGATTGGTTCGCCAGTCATCGAGATGTCTCTGGGCTGATTCCAGAAAAGATACCACAAAAGGAAACATTGGCATTCTTAGTAGCCTCTTTGCCGCAGCCCGACTGTTTGATTCCGGCAATTAAAACTGCCACAGATGTCCTTCGTGTGGCGGTTGTCATGTCCGATGGTGATGCTTCACTGGCAGAACCTACAAAGTTTAGAAACTTCTCAAAGCGAGAACGTCGGTTCCTGCTTGGATGCTTAGAGAACTCCGGTTCGAGCAGAACAGAAGACATGCTTCGATGGAAGGATCGATGGATTCGACTCGGCGAGCGATTGCATCCGGGTGATTTTAAAAAGAAATTCCCCAAATCTTTCGACGGATTTGATATCCTTCGGAATAATAAACCTTTCAAGACCTTCAATGGAAAAATTGAAGAGGCAATCAGAGAGGGCATCCCTCAGACGACCATTCAACTACTGGTACAGCGACCGGGTGATTTTGCACGTCGGCTGGACCATGTATTGCGATCATACAACGAACAGGATTCAATCGTTAAGAGCTTTCTTGAGATTGCGTCACAAGTTTCTACGCCAGTCCTGTTACAGACATGGTGCCATTTCCAAATTCGTGACGTTATCGAAAATAGAGCTTTCTTCCCAAAAGGGAATGCGGCCAAAGTACAGGTCAAGGATGGTCCATTGGCACCTCTGGCAGAAGGGATTTCTGAGGCTGTTCATAATGGTGTTCGTGAAATTCTTCTCGCACGATTTACAGAACTGCCCTCTCTTGGAAAAGTTTATCTCGATGAGCGACTGAAAAATCAAATTGTTCCATTCTCTCAGCGTTCAGCCAGCAGATCGTTGCGAGCCATATCTCGTGGTTCAAGATTTGACTTACCTGAAGGAGACACTATTAGATTCTTCTGTTGGTGGAAAAACATTGATGCAGACGATGAGTGGGCGAGTCGAGTTGACCTCGACCTATCTGCTTCCTTTTTCGATGAAAACTGGGAAAGCCAAGGCGACATCTCTTATTACAATCTAAGGGATGGACAATGTTACCATAGCGGAGATATCACTTCGGCTCCAGAAGGAGCATGTGAATTCATTGACGTGAATCTGCCGTCCGCTCTGCAAATGAAAGCACGCTATGTTGTCATGAGTGTATTGTCATATTCGGGGCAACCATATGTTTCACTTCCAGAATGCTTTGGAGGCTGGATGGTCAGAAAGAAGCCAAATTCTGGCGAAGTCTTTGAGCCCAAGACCGTTCAGGACAAAATTGACATTACTTCCCCTAGTAGGGCGTGCGTTCCTTTGATTATCGATGCTCTGAATCGTAAAGTCTATTGGGCCGATCTCGGCTTGAAAAGTTATGCACAGATAAACAACGCACACCAGAATTCTGTTGGCTTCAGTCAAATTGGACGTGCCATACTTGAACTCAACAAACCAACTCTTTTCGACTTGTTCCTAATACACGCAGAGGCACGGGGAGAAATCGTTGATTCTATCAAGGACGCAGAAACCGTTTTTGGTTTGCACGAGGGAACGGTCTCGGCATTTGATACAGATATCATCCTAAGCCAATATCTTGCTTGAGCAATATCGCTGGGTGAACCTTCCCTAACAATCGGTGTCCAACTACAAACCCGAGAGGAAGGTGCGCCATGCAAAATCAAGACTTTAACGAACAGCCGTTTTTTCGAGACGATGAGTAAACGTCGTCGAGGGTATGGTTCAGGCTCCCCGTGATCCTGCCCCCGACCTTCGGCATTCTAGCTCTCAAAATACTCGAACATTTCGACGGGTGTTAGTCAATATGAAATATCGCTTAAACGAGGCAGTTCTTTCTGGAGTTTTGTTATGCCTTCTTCAGAGACATTGGTGTTTTTGAGAGACAACGTGAGAAGCTTCTTCAAACTGCTCAGATATTTCAGCCCTTCATCACTGATCTGTGTGTTATTGAGATACAAATACTTAAGACTTGTCACTCCGCCGAGATGCTTCAGGCCACCATCGCTGATCTGTGTGTCATTGAGGTTCAACTGTAGGAGATTTGGCAATCTGCCGAGATTTTTCATCCCTTCATCACTGATCTGTGTGTTATTGAGATACAAATACATAAGACTTGTCACACCACCGAGATGCTTCAGACCTCCATCGCTGATCTGTGTGCCATTAAGGTTCAACTGTTCGAGATTTGTCAAACCACTAAGATGCTTTAGCCCTTCATCACTGATCTGTGTGTTATTGAGATACAAATACTTAAGACTTGTCACACCACCGAGATGCTTCAGGCCACCATCACTGATCTGTGTGTTATTGAGGTTCAACTGTAGGAGATTTGGCAATCTGCCGAGATTTTTCATCCCTTCATCGCTAACTTGTGTGTTTACGATGTTCAAGAATTGAAGATTCGGCAAACTGCTGAGATGTTTGATGCCTTCGTCACCGACCTGTGTGTTATTGAGGTGCAAATGTGTAAGATTCGTCAAACTGCTGAGATGTTTTATCCCTTCATCACTGATCTGTGTTTTATTGAGATCCAAAGATCTAAGATTCGACAAGCTGTTGAGGTACTTTATTCCGTCGTCACTGACTCTTCTGTTGACGACAGACAAGCTTGTGAGATTAGGCAATCCAATGAAGTGCTTCTTGAGATGCTTCAGATCTTCATCACTGATTGGTCTTTTGTAAAAATGCACAGACGAGACAGGACCAAACTTAAAAGTCTGAACTTCCCCTCCTAACTTCTCAATTTCCCTAATCGCAACTTGCTCTCTGTGATACGGAAACCAGACTGCCAGAAACACCCACAACATCATCATCACGACAGCAAGAATGCCGAACCATAGCGGTTTTGAAACACGATGTGATTTTGGTTTGAGCATATTGATGATTCCAAACTGGTGATAGATTTAGTCACTTTGCAATCACATCGGAGGATTGATTGCCAAATTTATTCATCGCCACCCTGACCGTCGAAACCTGCTCCTAACAGCTTGCGATTTAATGACCCTCCGCTAAATAATAATTCTTCGATAGCATTCTCAACGTCTTGCATTTCAATGGTCGAAGAATCTTCTCGTTCGAGGTGAAATTGCATTGATCTTCTCATCAATTCTTTTATGAAAGCTGCACTTACATTTTCGGTCTTCTTGACTGTGTTCTTCACGACATCATCAGAAACAGTGATGCCATAGGAATACAACCGAATGAGCTTTGCCCGGCCTTCTTCATCGGGAAGCGGGAATTCAATAGCCTGATCGATGCGTCCCGGTCTTGATGCGAGTGCTGACTCTAGGGTTTCCGGGCGGTTGGTCGTCAGAATGAAGAGGATATCTGCATCCTGCTTGAGTCCATCCATTTCGTTCAGAAGCTTATTGAGGAGGACTTCTTCACACCCGCCGTTCATTGTCGTGCGTTCTCTTGCGATGAGATCGACATCTTCTAATACGACAATGCTTGGTTGGAGCAATCGTGCCAATGTCATGTACTCGCTGAGCATACTAACCTGTTCAGCCGAGATTAAAAGGGATGTGTGTCCTTCTAAAGCCCCGGCCAAAAAATGAATGGTATGCGTTTTTCCAGTTCCCGGAGGGCCATAAAATAGCAGACCCTTCTTGGTCGAAATCCCCAATTCATTGAGACGGCCACGTTGAGCAACGAATTGAATGACATTCCTTTCGAGAAGTTCAAGCGTCTTACGGGGAAGTATTACTTGCTCTCGGTCGATAGTTTTTAGTTTGTGAACTGTGATTCCCGATGAGACTCCCATATAGTCATTTTGTAGTTCGAGCGAGAGTATCTTTCCCCGATAGCAGGCCGACTCGAAAATCGCCTTCTCTAGTCGTTTGAAAAAAGTATCAGAAATCTTCGTGCCGAATTCGTCATTGACCGTGGCGACCTGAAAACGAATCCCAGTCATTCTTCCAATTTGACTTGGCGGTTCAAGGAACAGTGCATATTTCTGGCCGTCTTGTTCAAGCAACCACAGTCCGTCTTTTAGACATCTTACAGTTTCATCTTCGCCAACATCTATTTCTTCATATTGGGGAGGAACCGACAGTGCAGGGTCATGCCGATCCTGAAGAAGTAGCTCCGAAAAGTTGACGCCTTCGTGACGATGCTGCTTTCGCACACCGCAAAAATGAAGGAGTTGTGACTGTTCTGCCACCAACGAGTCTATTGCTTTTTGTAGATCTGCACGAACACGTTCTGGAAAACGGCGTTCTGTGATGATGATGTTGTCGAGTGGTGTGGGAGCAAAGTGTTTTTCAAGCAATTGAGAAACTAATATTTTTCGATTGTTCATACTATTTCCTTGATTTGTTTCACTGTTAGTCAGTTCATCGGCTCGGTCAAGATCTTGTTCAGCTTTTTCTGATTCGCCAATTTCGTCCCAAATTCTGGACCGCTTTTTGTAGGCTCGCAGAAACTTTGGGTTGAGCCTGATCGCTTCAGTCAAATCTTCAATCGCCTTTTGAAGTTCATCCTTCTCCCACCATGTTATAGCTCGATAGTAGAGAGCATCTGAATTCGCAGGTTCGAGACTCAGTGATTTGTCAAAGTCGGAGATTGCTAGGTCAAACTCCTCTATCTCGTGGAATACCCGTCCCCGATTGAGATAAGCATTGGCATAATCTGGGTTCAGGCGAATCGCTTCTTCGTAGTCTTTGATCGCTGAATCAAAATCCTCGATTTTGAAATGGGCACATCCACGGCAATTAAAAGTCCATGCACTTGTTGCATCGAGTTCAATCGATTGATCGAAGTCCGAAATTGCTGCATTGGTCTCGCCTTGCAAGAAATATACGTATCCACGATTCCCATACACATCTGCTTTTTCTTCACCCAATTCGATGTAGTGAGAGAAATCCTCAATTGATCTCTCGTATTGCTTCGTAGCGATAAAATACTGACCTCTATTGAAATATGCTTTTGCATAATCGGCATCAAGACGAATCGCCTCATTATATTCAGCAATTGTTGACTCAAGCTCCCCTCGTGAGAAAAGTACGGCTCCTCGTCCATTGTGAGCTTGAGCCGATAATGGATCGAGTTGTAAGAGTTCGTCAAAGCAGAGAAGTGCCTGCTCAAGCTCTCCACTAGCAAAGTGGGTCGCACCACGCTCATAGAGTTTCTGAGCAGCGTCTATTTCACTCATTTAATTATCTTACACACGAAAATATTTAAGAAATGACGGATTGATTCAATCATATTCAAAAGACCAGATTTCACTTCTAATTTATTCTACGATGTTCAGTATCAAAGGATAGGCTTTGATACCTCTTAAAATATGAAAATGTGTTGCTTGCAATCAGATTTCATGACATAAAGGAGCCTCTTAATAGTTCGCATGATATTTCTAAATTAAACCATTTTTTTCGAACCCTGTAGATATCGAGGAGTCCTTAACGTCACCCGAAGTACCTAACAGTGCATCTACTTTGAATGATTTGCTGGTGCGAGTTCGGTTACAAAATCGACGACGATAGTTAGAGAACAAGAATGAAAACCATTCAATTATTGCTGCTGATAGCAATAGTATGTTTTGATGGATGCAGTTCTTCCATCCTTCCAGAAGAGGACACTACAATGCCAAAAGAATCCGATATTTTTAACGCCGATGAACTGTCTGAAAATGAACTATCTCTTCGTTGGCGACAAGAGAGTCAACGATATGTGACGGAGGTGAATCGGTTTATTCAGAAAGGGTTACAGGATGGCTGGGAAAATGTCCCGGAATCAGCAGAGCCCAAAGACAAAAGAGAGCCCATGGCAACTGCCGTCTTGGACGCTATTCGACGAGCGAATGAATCTGGAAATGTTGACGACCTCCATAATAGATTTCCACGTGCTCATGGGCCGTTCATCGGATTGATTGAAAAGAATGCCCAGAGTCTTCCCGTTGTATTGTTGTTAAATAATGGTCAAATTGTTCTACGAATCGGCTCTCCTTTCGAGAATGGACGATTTGTCATTATTGATGGTGATAAAGTGGAACCGCTTTCGTCAGACATAATTTCGATTGGACGCTCATCAAACCATGAACTGTTTGCATTTGCTCGACACGAGGGAGTCACTATCCAAGAAGGATGGGGCGGACCTGTAAGGTCAATGTTGAAGTGGCCCCAAGGAAATGAAGGCGTGCCGAATGGGTTTACCGTTGATCCGAATGAAGGACCACCAACCATCACTAAGATCACGCCTTTTGATACAGGTGATAAGGCACTGCTTGTGAGTCCAGAAGGAGTATTCATTCTGACTAAAGAAAGAGCTTTCCGGTTGCTACCAACCAAAACAGAAATGAAAGAACACTTCGAGTGGTTAAAGAAAGAATATCCTGAAGACCCACCCATCTACGACCTTTCTATGGAACATGGAGCAATTTCTCCAGATGGGACTCTCATTACTGCTGGCCACCAATCGAGTATGCACTTCGTTTTCGATGCAACGACATTGGAAGTCGTCAGTGAAATTGGTCCAATGAGTGAATATCCACACTTTTCGGTATTCAGTTCTGATGGAAAATTGGTTGCTTTCAACTCGTGTCACTTTTACAACGGAATGACAATAGGAGTTCCCACAAGGCTCCTGCCCGGTCTGAAGACAGAAGCCTATGAGCCGGATGATCGCTTTGTTCAACTTGAAGAAGGGTCCAGAGTCTACGCTGCTGTCACACGAGATGACGAGTTTATTGTAGGTGATGCCAGCGGTTATCTACGTGCATTTGATGTGAATGGTAATTTTAGATGGCAGCATTTTATAGGATCGAGCGTGGGAGACATTGATATTAGTCGAGACGGAAAGCAACTTGTCGTTACTACATACGCTGGTTTTCTAAGCATCATTGACTTGGACACAGGAGAAACTGATCCCTTCGCCATTGGGACTGCAACACACCTCGAACGTCGTCGTTGGTTGTTTTGGAAGAACGAATCAAAGCCTTTGATGTGGTAAAACTCATTTTTTGATAACATGTCTAACAACAATACCATCAACTTTTACAGAGTTAGCGATCTGTTCGATTTTTAAGCTTCTTAATTCGGTCCATCACATTTTTCACAAGAATTATATTCTATGAAGATTTTCAACACATTCATTTTTCTTCTATTGTGTTGCGAGTGTGGATACACAGATGAACCTGCTGCCAGCACGGAACCTGCTATCGATTCGAAACCAGTGATCGCCCCGGAACCTGATATCGACTCGAAAAAAAAGGCAATCGAAGCGATTAAGGCACTTAGGGGACAGATTCATCGTGATGACACAGGCAATGTCATTCGAGTCGATTTTTCTTACATCACCATCAGTGACGTAGAACTTTTGCATCTTAAAGAGCTGACCAGTCTGACGACAGTGAACCTTTATCGCACCGGCATCACTGACGCAGGACTTATGCATCTCAAAGGGCTGACCAATCTGACGGCATTGGGACCTTTCATACACCAACGTCAGTGATGCAGGAATTGTACATCTTAAAGGGCTTACCAGACTAACTTTATTGAATTTGATAGGAACTAAAGTCACGGAAGAGGGAGTAATGAAATTGAAGGCAGCAATACCCAATTGTAATATTTCACAAGATAGAAGAGGTTAAGGCAAGAGCAGGCATTACTTGTGATGGTGGTTGTGGCTGATGCCAATCCACTGCCTCCTTGGGAATATCGAGCCAGAAAGAGAAGACCAGACAATACTCCCGAAACAATGTTTTGGTTGAATACATCATCCAACGTAAGGCACAATGAAAACTGCGAATACTTCAAGAAAACAAAGCGTGGTCGGTGGTGTGGACAGAATGATGGAAAAGCATGTGGAAAGTGTGGAGGACAGCCACGGCTGCCCGATTCTATCCCAGTAGACCGATCCCGATGGATGACCGCAGAGGGAATCGATGGAATACTTGAAAGTCGAGTGGTTTCACAGCAACAATTTATACCCGATTCTTCTCTACTCAGAACTCGACGAAGATCGCATGGAAATGAGAAAGGTAGAACAATATCGAGATGGCAAGGTCGGTTATGCTGACCACGAGAGAGCATCTGGCGACACCCAGCTAAGCATCGAGCCTCTACCATCCATCGAAAATATTGCCTCCGATCCTCAGTTTCTTCCGACGCAAATCACGCACCAAGAGTTCGAGAATGTGTGGATGCGATGCAGTGGGAGTGGGTAGCATACAGATTGCGGCACGCATGGCAACCAGTCATGAAGGGGTGGAGCAATCCTGACCTCAACGCTTTATTGAGACGAATAATTTAACCCCCGATAGTTTCAACCGAGATTTGTTTCCAACTTTCCAAGCCCAGTTTCAATCTTGTTTTTTTGGTTTTGTTACGTTGCTCAAATCGAACTACTTTTAAACCACCACCCTCACACACATAAAATTCAATTCGTAGCGGTGATGTGAAAATCCTCGTTTCGTCGCTTGTAAGAGTTCCTGACATGTCAATTTCAGACAACCACCGACACAGGGCTGGTCGGGCATGATTCATCAAGACCGCCCTTGTCATTTCACGATCAGACGGGGCAGTGGCATGAACGTAAACAGAGACTGGGAACAAAAAGTCTCCGTGAAAAGTAAAACGTGCTGATAGAGCGCCGTAAGATTCGTGTTCCTTCTGCATGAAGTAGACATTAAATTCATTCATTGAATCATTGGATTCCATGAGCCATCGCCTTATCTCTTTCGGCTTTAGCGGATAAGCCCAAATCTTTGACAACTTCTGAAATGCTACTTTGATCTGTTTTTCCACTTCTCACTCTCACAGTAAGAATCAATGTTTAATGTTCTGAAATGCTACTTTGATCTGTTTTTCCACTTCTCACTCTCACAGTAAGAATCAATGTTTAATGTGAAGTAGGTGTTCCTAACACCGTTGATTGGTTTCCATATTTATTTGCGAAAGACTGGCAACTCCAGCAATCTTCTAGTTGCTTCATGGTTTGGAATACGCTCGATTGCTATGTTCTTGATTCGTCCTAACTTGTGCTCATTTTTTAATATCTTGTTTTGCCAAAGGAATATCACATCGTCCACGAGAAAGGCGAGTGACTCGTCAGACAGTTCATTCCTAGAGACTAGACCGGAATATCTTTGAAATGTGTGTCGAGTTTTTTGTTTGAATTTTCGACACTCAGGACACGAAGAACACCCCGCATAGATTACAAAACCAAGTTCTTCATACCAGAATTTTTGTTCTTGAGCGAAGAAAATGAATTTTCGTTTGCACTTCGTGCATTGCTTTAGAATATCAACGTAATAGTGAATCTGAACACAAGACGGAGTTTGCTTGTCGAGGTTCGCTGGAATCGCCGAGTCTGGATAAATTGTTTCATTGGAATGAGCTATGCACGAAGCCTTAACCTTTTTCAGAGGTATGTTGTGCCCCGAAGGTTTTGACGCATCAGTGTAGCGTGGATGCCAAACAAACTCGTCATAATTCATGGAAAATCCTCACTCGATAAAATCATGAGTTTCAAGAATACTTTATACCATGCCAGCAGGAGAATCCCAAATTCTCGATGATTTACGAGATAACCCAAGCAGATGCCGCAAGAACTGTAAGGAACCCGAACCACCCTCTGATGATCCTGATGACATCGCAAAAACAGAATGATTCGCAATTTGCCAAAGTCTTGCCAACATGAAGGAGATGGAAGAGACCCAAGGGTGGGTCAGTACCACGATTGATAATCATCAGATGCAATGGAATTCCCAGAATTCACGGATAGATACCTACATGAACAATAACATCATCGAATTCATCCAAACCTTCGCCCATCGGCCTGATACCGACCGGGTGTTTGACGCCGAGCAAGCGATTTTGCCATCCGGTGAAGCGGCGATCCCTGCTCTCATCGAAGTTCTCAAAGATCCCGATTTCAATATTCGCATCTTCGCTCTCAAAATACTCGAACACATCGACCAAAATACCGAACCTGCACTCCAAGCCATGATTAAGACACTCGAAGACCCCGACCGGATTGTGAGGATCGCCGCCCTTGCACCTGTGGCAAGGCTCGGAACGAAGGCGAAAGAGGCCGTTCCAATTCTGGAGAAGTGGATTGGAAGTGACGACGAATTCGCCTGTGTATCGGCAGCGGGGCATATTCTGATGATCGACCCATCGAAAGCCGATGAGTTGCTTCCGATTCTGATTGAGTCTTTGAAGAGCGACGACTTTGGTATTCGATGCCAATCGGCATGGCTTCTCGGACAACTCGGCGAGTTGGCCAAAGAAGCTGTGCCTGCGTTGAAGCGACTGCTAAACGATGAAAATTCGTCTGTTCGGAGTGTTGCAGCCGATGCGATTGAGTCGGTGATCTACTGAAAGTGTTTATGCGAAGCCATAACGTCGTTGCTTCAATTCAAGGTGCTGGGGGAGGAATGAAGTCCTTCACCACCCACAAATCTATGCCGTTCTTTTTGGTTTCATCATCAGACCGAAAGAGAAGTCTTGAGATGAGGAATAGTTCCTGCGTGGCATGGACGTAGCGTGGGGTCAGGCAATTCGGAAACGGGCCTTTGCCATCCTTGATGGTCGATATATCGAATGGACGAAAAAGGCGCATCAAGAGTTTTTCTTGAGAGGATGCCAAATCGTATATTCGGCTTTTCAGATTCCTTTCCGACGACCACATACATCTCCAATTGATCGTCCGTCAGAAAGGGCTGAGTGAACGACAATCCTTTCAAAGCATCTTGTGTAGATATCTTAACAGGCTGGGCTGGCTTCCAAGCGGAATTACGATTCTTTCGGGTCGTGAACCAAATTTCGAATTTTGGATTATGCTTCTTATCTAAATAATCAAAATACAGACTCAACCCGTCATGTGAGAGCGAACGAGGAGCGGACTGATTTTCCTTGTTAAATCGCAATTCTTCAATCACTCTTGGCCTACGAAACTCATCTTCTGTCGAATCCCTTGTAGTAGCAAAGAATTTAGGAGAGTCAGGAGCATTAAAAATTAACTCTAACCCGTCGTGACTCACGACTGGTGAATGCCCTCGAAACAATCGCTTCTTGTCTTTAAACAATGAGCTTGCATCTTTTCGAGAAGCAGTCCAGATCCACCAATCTGAAGGAAATGTTCCCGCACTCCAATAAATTGTCAAGCCGTCAGATGACAGCCACGGAGTCATATCTGTCTCACTCGTATTGAATTCCGACAGATTCAAAACCTCGGATTTTTCTGGCTCTTTACTGGCTTCGATCTTTAGCACGATCTCCAATTCTGTGTGGAATGTTAATGTGACTTCTTGCCCGGCTTTCAGTGATTCAAGTGTTGCATCCTTATCGAGCAGTGTGATTTTTGCTTTGCGGCTGACATCTAATTCTGTTGTTTTGTCTTTTCTCTGGACGGTAATGGTGTGAGCTTTCGCATCAATAGATTTGACCGTTGCTTCAATGGAAACGACTTCTGCTTGAACGGTTACTGAAATCAACAAAAACAATATCAGCGATACGATAGAAACTTTCGACCGAAACATGTGGTTCTCCAATCTGGGATTTGCAGGATGTATTGTTGGATGGGCTTGCCGGTGTCCTAATGAGCGACGGTTCATTGTGATCGAGGTTTTTTTTGACTTATATCCATTGGAAGTGGTGGCGGTTCTGCTTTTGATCGAATCGTTTTTGGAATTGGTGGAGGGCTAGATTTCGATTTGTGCTTCGTTGAAGAAAATGATTTTGGCAGAGCAGGAGGGAGTTGTTTCGGGCGATTCTTTCTTGGTTGAGAATGGGGAGGTGTTGTTGATGGAAACGATACTGGTTCACTCTCATCAACTATATTGATCTCTAAATCGTCTGTTTCTTGAGTCTGCTGACTAACAAATGAATTTGATTGAGTTCCCGATAATTGAACTTGAATCCAAGAGAACAACATCGAGCCCCCCTTTATGATTAGGGGAAGTACAAATGCAATTAAAGAGATTACTCCGGCTACAATCATGAAAAATACTTCGGCGTTCTCTTTCTTTTCATTCTGTTGATGCCCCTCTCCCTGACTCTTGCATTGAAGGCTACAATAAGTGCCAGCAAAAGCATCGACATGACTGGTAGGGAAATGGTCTGTTGGATAAACAAAATAACGCCCACAATAGTTACATGTACTCACGGCTTTCCCTTTGCTAAATTACGCTGATGTTTTTTTGTGTCCTGACTTTATTATGGTCGTTCAATTCGGATCGCTCGATTTCCGTAATTCAAGGAACCCTCTTCACACAGAAATGTGACTTCAAGTTTGGAAAATAGATCTGCATTTGGAAGATCGTCGAGGGAATTGAACTCTGCCAAAGAATCTACAGAAGACGGCGCAACGTTAATCATCACGTCAAGCTTATTGGTCCCGACAAAAGCATAGAACGCAATCGATCCACCTGATCGAAGAAAACCACTAGGCATCGTCAGTATCATTCTAATGACCTTGCCTTTGTACTCTTTGGTGTTATCAATGAAGTCCATTATCTCTGAATCGCTCAATGTCGTTACTTGCGATGCCGTCTCTTGTGGCACCACACCGCCTGCATTCGATCCCGCCGAATCAATGAAATCACTCATCATCTTTTCCATCAGACTTATTCTCATAATTTCATTCTGATCGATTCCATTAAACTCAAGAGTGGTAAATTCAAAGCGATCATCGACGACAAGAAACTGGAGCAATGCTTTCACGGGTTTTTCCTGATACGTCATTCCGCCAGTGATACTGACGAAGTGATTGCCGTCTTCACTTTCGATAACAGACCATTCGGGGTCAGATAGAAACTCGTCGATGGCATTCCCAAGGCTGATGCCCGGATAAGCGTCGAGTTTTCCGTACCGGACTGTGAGAACTTCTGCCGGTGTACCAAGCAGCATAGGGAGCAGGGCAAACACAAGCAGAAAGCATAAACTCGCCGACACAATGCCAATTGGCTTTCCCCAAGAACGTCTTTGATAGTCATTTCCAAAACGCTCTTTGATATAATTTATTTGAGGCTGTGCCGAAAATATTGACCATGCTGCAAGAACTCCAAGTCCTACAAAACGAAATATTTTTAGCGTGAAATCATCATCAGGTGTTATCAGCCCAAGAAAGATGAAACCAAATATTGAATAAAACCATATCATCGATTTCTTTGCTTTTTCATGCTCCCCCAATGACTTCCAATTTTGAGCCATCAAAAATCCACCAAAGCCCCACGTAAAAAGCAAACTCCATAATCGAATGGCAGTTGGATTCCAAAGAGCAGGTGCCGTATCCATTTTGGCCGTATTCGTTGAGCCGGGGACCGGTGGTGGCGTTGGCGAATCTGTCTTCGTAGGGAACAATCCCTTTACAATACTCGCAGGCTTCCACTCGTCTTTTCCTTCTGTCCACACCAAATCGGTTGGCTGAAGTTCACCAACATTGGCAAGGTGTTTCAACTGCTTGGATGTGATTGGGCCTTGCCTTTCACCGTCTTTCGTGTAGTACCATTCTTGCGGCATTGTGCTCTCCCAGAATTTGTGCAACTGACTTTGTTTTGTCGTCTTGCCGGTGTCCTCGTCCGATAAATATCAGCGCACAAAAAGAGGGAGCGCCGAACCATGACCGCTCCCACTACCCCGACCAAGGGGCGCAACAGAACAGTACAAGGCCGACGCCCCCCGTTCGGGGAGCGTTCGTCCAAGCACTGCTTCTGTTGCTCAAGAACCTTACGGCTCAGGTTGGTCGGTTAGTGGGAAGCAAAACTTGACGTTCGCACGTCATTCAAATTGTCAATATGGCCTTTCAAGGCCGTTAACTAGTTCTCCTATATTTTTTCTTTTAATAGCTTCGGCAAACAGTCGAAGCATTCGTGTATCAATATACAGTCAGGAGCCAGCGTCATCCACAGTTATTGACTGAAATTTTAGGAGGGTGTTGGTTTTTGAGACAGTCTTGTTAATTAAATGTTATTCAATGAAAAGCCCACTTCATTTGATGCCCAGTCCACCTTGGAAAGTGGGCAGAACTTGTCAAATTCCCCAGCGTTGATGGTATGCCGTATCATCACCATCTGCTCCGTAGTCGCATCTCCAACATACACCGAAATTGGTTTGTTGCCTTGCGCCACAAACAGGACACTGAAATCTCCAATCAGGAGGCGGCACAAAGCCTTCGTATATCGGTTCCTCGAAGCCACCATCCTTGATCAATTCGCTGTCGTGATTGTAGACGGTAGTGTCCCAGAATGGATGCCAGCCAGACTTCCTTAAGGAGTGGTAGTTCGGGTCCGCATAGGGGTAAATTAAATGATGAGCGATGGTATGAGCAACCCATTGCCAGAATAGAATGACCCAGAGGGTAGCGTGTGAAATCATGTACCAGAAAAACCAACTGCACCCGAAAAGTAGCAGGAAAGACCACACCACGCAGTACATCAATACCATGTTTCTCATGATAATCGAGATTGCCGACCGAGGTGCCCGCCCACTGTCTTTCCAAGACAGAACGAGGTAGGCGACCACAGATATGATCAGGAGCGTGGAGAAGCTCATCTCTTCGTGCATCGGGCCGTTGTAGGTTTCATGGCAAAAGTATGCCACCCAAAGTGGCGAGATGAGGAACAGTCGGGCAAGCAGCATTTTGATCTCCTTGAATGAGGATTTTTGCTGATCTTGCCGGTGTCCTTTCATGCGCAAATGAGGATGGCTGTGATGAATTCAAATAATTTTAATGGTGGTTTAGTCTTGATTGTGCTCTGGGACTTCTATGAAGCAGCAGCAAAAGGAGCCGATGAGAAAGAGAAGAAGATGTTGCGAAAAAGGAAAGAAGCCAAACCTGACAGCAGAGCAGGTAAAAGCGATGCAGGAACGTGTTAAAGCAAAAATAGTGTGAACATTGGCCCAAGATTCTCACACTACACATCTAGCTTGCATCTTTGGAAAACATCTATTTGTAACCAGCAGAAAAACACTCAACCCCAACCGTACACTACTTCTCGATATTTTGTATAATATTGAGACTGTTTCAAAAGCCAAAAGGAGATTGATCCCCATGCGTAAAGAAAAAATCAATGGTGGTTATGTTCCGCCGAAGCCTGCAAAGCCCCTTACGAATGAAAAGACTGAACCACCGAAACCAAAACCACCAAAAGATAAAGACTAATAAACCAATCAGAAGCAAAAGTATTTTGAAAGCATTGAATCATGAACGACAGAGATAAAGAGAGAAAACATGGCGTGATACCGCCCAGACCAGCGAAACCACCTGCAAGACCGCAAGCGCCACCCCCAAAATCTGAACCTAAAAACAAACTCATTTCAGATAGAAAACCTAATCGCAATGACTGAAGAAGATCAGAAGAAATATGATTTGTATTTGAGCGAAAGGGAAAAGACTATTGAAATGGAGCATAGAGAGTCGGAACAATACGACAAGCTTCTAGTCGCTCTCTCAAGTGGTGCTTTCTCGCTCTCAATCCTTTTTGTCAATAGCATCGATAATATTGAAAAATGCTCAAAGTTCTATCTTGCAGTATCTTGGTTTTTTTCCTTCTTGTGTCTTTTCTCAACCCTTACATCTTTCTTGTTGAGTCAATCCTGCACTCGATTTTATCGTGAAGAAGTCTTGGAACCGGATTTAGTTTGGGATGAGGTTAAATTGAAAATATATGATTCTAAAATGGATCATGTAAAATACTGCAACCTTGCATCATTCGGTTTTCTCATACTTGGTTCAATCTTTTTAGGCATTTTCGTTTATCTAAATTTGTAAGGAATTGATTTATGAATAAAGAATTCAATTTAAGGAATTGTGACGACGACGAGGAAAATGCAAAATTAGGCAGAGTACCAGCAAGTCCACCAAAAGCTATGAAAACTGAAGCAAAAGTCAGTAAGCCAGATAAACCCAAACAGGATAAAAAGTAATGAGCGATAATTCAGACGATTCAATCAAAAGAGGATATGTGTCTCCCAAACCACCGAAAGATCACGGTAAGGGACAGACTAAACCATCACAATCAAACAAGCAGGTAAAGAAATAAGAGTGAATTAGAATGACTAGTAATGAAGAGAAGGGAACTCGGATAACAGAGGGGGTAGTTCCATTCAACCGCCCCAAGACTCCAAGGAAGGCAGAAATAACTCAAGAGAAACCGCCAAAGCCAGTTCGAAACAAGAAAAAGAAATGATCAGTTCGACTCAATACGCAAATGGGAAAAAAAGTCTGATCAATAGCCACACTCAAAAATACCCCCATAGCACAAGTATTGACTACTGTGAAAATCATCTACGAATTAACAACAGGGACTCCCATGCCTCCTGTTCAATGATTTATCTGTTCTCAATACACTCTTACTATTACTGCATCCAAATTTGAGACCAAAAATGAAATATAAGAGATTTATGGATGTGGTTTGAATGTATCACCAAAATATTTTTCACCAGCAGATTGCAGTTGCTCTATTGAAAGCTCATCAGCGCTTGTAAGGTAGATAATACCACTGACCTCTACCTTATATCCTGCACCAATGGTTGGTTTTAAATCACTTGGGATTATTTCAGTAATTTTAATATGATCAATATTAGCTAAATTATTCTGTAAATCAGATTTGGCCTTCTCAATTATATCATCAATCTCATTCTGATCAGGAGATTCGATTGTAACCTTAAACTTAACTGAAGGTTGCTGTTCTACTTCTTCTTGTTTTACAGTTTGCTGCGGTTGTTGTACTGCGGACAAGTCACAGCCACAATCAGAACAGAGCTTTCTTCCTGCACCTCTTGAATAGGTAGCAGACTGTCCAGATTGAAAAGTTGGTTTTCTATAATCATATTTAACATTCATACTTCCACATTCTGGACAAACCATTTTCATTTTCTCCTACTTCTTACTTAAAAAATCGCTGTTTCCCACAAAAGGGTTTATTGACATCACATCAATAAATGATGCATTCCGGCAGCAGCGACCGTAATGGCCCGCTTGGCGTATTCCTGTCCTTTCACATCACTGTAATCGATATCGTAGTGGCCATGTTCTTCCAGGGCATTCTCCCAGCAGAATTCTACCGGTTCAACTGGTAAAGAGCCTGTGAAAAAACCAACGGCTTCCGCCAGGGTCCCGACGGCAAAGACATCCAGTCCATCTACAACAGCTGCTTCTTCTGCATTTTGAACGGGAACCAGTAAACCCTGTTTACCCTGCTCCCGCGCTGCCAGCGCCATTGAGAGAGCACCGCGCACCGGGCGAATCGTGCCATCCAGTGCCAGTTCGCCAACTGCCGCATAATCCTGAAAGCGATCTGAAGCCAGTTGCCCGCTGGCAGTCAACAGACCCAGCGCGATGGGGAGATCGAACGAAGCAGCGTCCTTGGGGAGATCCGCGGGAGACAGATTAATGACAATGCGATCGATGGGACGGTTATAGCCACTGTTGACCAGCGCCCGCTCAATACGATGCGTACTCTCTTTGACAGCTGCTTCGGCCAGCCCCACCAGAATCGTTTTAGGCATCGCCCCGGGAGAGATATCGACTTCCACTTCCACAGGCTTGGCATCAATGCCAAACAGCGAATAGGTAAATAGCTTGGCCAGCATGTTGATTTTCTTCAGTTAAACCGAAATCGTTTTGTCCAGTATCCAGCTGATCTGATCCATGCTACCCCGAATCAGAACAACAGTCCACATAACAGAGGGCTTACAAATCGATTTTAAGTCCAAAAACCCGGACAAAAGTCGACGAAATCCTCTCAGGCGTGGTGTTTTTTTGATTGAATGGCTTTTTTTCAAGACAGGCTTTGACTAGAATACCCGACCCGATACCGATAATTACAGAAGACCTCATCAGTCAACGTGTGGTCTCGATCAGCAATATCTGAAGACCATCAAAGGATAAAGTCATGGCTAAAACACAGCGTAAATTGAAAAAAGCAAATCATGGTCGCCGTCCTGCCAGTGCCAAAGCACGTAAGGCAAAACGCAAGCACATCAAATTCTAATTTGATGCGGCAGCTGACCTGAGAAGATTAAAACCTCGTCCTGTGATGATCAGGCGAGGTTTTTTGCTGCGCGGATCCTTTTCGCTTAATTCAATCCCAGGCCGGCGAAATCCGCATCATGAATCCGGGCTGTCTTAATCGCATCTTTCAGTTTGCCGACCACAAAGTGCTTATGATTTGCAACTGCCTGCTCTGTGATCTGCAGTTGTGTCGCCACCTCTTTATTTGCTTTTCCTGAGACAAACAGCTGTTCGATGCACTGCAGCCGTTCGAACTCGCCATTCTTAATCCAGGATTCAATCAGCGTCTGCAGGCTTATGCAGATGATCTGCTCTTCTTTGAATCTGCGTTCTTTGCTGCGTGCCAGACTCGAGGCCACCCGCGCATGCCCCGCCGGTTCCCGATGATTATCCCGCGCACCGCTTTCGTCCGGAAATAAAGGAATGGTGGGACGTCGCCCCTGCTTGCGCAATAAATCTGTCAGTTTATGGGAAGCGATGGCAAACAGAAATGATTCTAACGGCGTTCCTGGATCGTAATTGGGCAGGCTGATCAGAAATCCCAGGAATGTTTCCTGAACCACATCTTCGCTGCTCGTGAGATTCCGTAAGCGGCTGTTGACAAATGCGAGCAGCCGACCTTCATATCTGGCGATCAGTTCAGACCAGGCTTCCGAGTCACCGGCTTTGATTTGTGAGACCAGCAGCTGGTCAGCTTCGTCGATCGGCATAAGTCCATCACAGACTGATTAGAAGAGAAATTAGTGAGACGAATGGATTGTAGCCTGACTCGAGTCGGTTCTCAAATAAACGGCTGCTCCTATGCAGATCAATGTCATCAGTCCGAAGAGACCGCCCACCCACAGACTACGTTCATTTCCAATGTTCTGCTTCCAACGGGTGACTAACTGATGTCTCACTACAGGTGAGTCATCAAGCTCAACATAGGCTCGAAACATATTCTGCTTGAATGAGTCTCCTGATTTCAACACGTCACCAAAATCATGTTCGACCGTCTGGTAGTAAGATCGGCGGTAAGCCGTCTGGCGAACCAGTTCCGGAGTCAGTTTCAGCTTACTGCGATTCAGCTGAGGCTCACGCATCGTCAAATTTGCCTGCATCTGGTGCATCCCATTTGCCAGCGCGTCCTGAAGGGCTTCGTCACGCGTCGCAAACAGGCCGGACTGAAAGACCGGGCGGCTGTTGTTAAACAGATTTTGTTTCTGCATCACTGCCGTTTTCATTCCCTCAATCACCCAGCCCGGTAATTCCGCATCCTTCGGTACAGAAGCAGAGTTCTTTAATCCGAGATCATCTGCTTTTTGAGGAACGCCGGGTTTGGAGGCCACCAATGGCTGATTCTCTATACTTCGTTCCTGCAACACATCATCTGAAATTTCCGTTTCTACGCGATTTGATTCCGGAACGGCCCGCAGGGGATCACCAATATGCTGCCGCAAAGCCTCGGCCTCTGCTTCAATCGTTGATTCCTGGATAACGCGAGTTGCTGATCTGGATTCTACACTCACATAAAAGAAGCCGGCAAATACCAGAAATATGAACCCCATTACCGCCAGTCCCCCCAGGGTTACCAGCAGCGCTCCATTCTTCTGAGAGAGATAACGAACAACAACGGCTGCGATCAGAATGATCACCGGGACCACAAGCACCAAAACCAACAGTTCAAGTATACTGACCATCATTGTGCGCCCCCTTTCATTTCAATAAAACGTTGTTCGGCTGGTATCCAGCTGGCAGAAAGCTGCACGACACTCGAAATAATGGCTGCCCAGCACATTGCCGGGATCATCGGAAACGCCCAGATGGCTGTAATAATGTAAGCGGTGAAGACTGTGATCAGCACAGACAAAACCCGGAATTTTCGGGGGCGGAATGAATCGGCGTGCCACCACCAGCGACGGAAACAAAACAGAACTCCGAAAAAGATCACATAGCTGAACAGGCTGGGTTGCCCATTCACCAGAACCAGTGAATTCGGGCCGACAGCATCGAACAGTGGTCTCAACCCCAGATAATCCTCTTTTGCAGAACCAATTGTAGTCATCAGGACTTCTGTCTGCAGCAGGTAGATCACTGCGCCGACAACAGCTCCGGTTGTCAGCCAGATGATGCGGCGGGTGCTCTGATCGTAAGGCTTGCCTTCGGTCAGTTTCGCGACTGCTAACACACTCCAGGCAGCGATGAGCGTTCCGCACGTTAACAGACAGAAGGGGGCGTAGTTGTATCCCCGCATGACCCCCCGGGACATGTCACCCATCGCTCCCTGAAATAAAGAACCATCGGTAAAACAGACCAGCCCCACGACGATCACCAGCGTGCAGATTGCTGCCTTGATCATCGAGACCGAGAGGTTGTACAGCCGCGTCCGGTTTGAAATTATGCGGGGAGTCCGCGGGGTTAAGGCGCGGGGATAATAAGGTTTCTGACGGTTCCTGTTATGTGCCTGCCGGCGTTGGGCTTCGGCTTTCTTTCGTTCTGCTTCTCGTATAATCTGGGTCTTCTCAAGATTGGATTCCCGATATTGATCTGCAGTCTGACTTTTTTGAATTTTGTGCTTTTTGTCCCATAAATTACTGATCGGTGGCGGCCCTTTTACGATCGCCGAAAATCCTCTTGAAACGGCTGCCGCTCCAGCTTTGGTGAACAGGGAAACGGCAACCCAGAAGAGTGCCAACGCTATCACAACCGTAAATACCGGCATACCGGCACGGGTACTTGAGGCAGCGAATAACAGGCCGCTGATCAGAAAGAGAAACAAAAACAGCATCGGGGTCAGTAGAGTATTCACTTCCCGTTTGACATAAGACGTGTCTTCGTGGTGTGAACCCACGCTCGTATCATAAGCGCCTGCAGGCGTAGCCAGATGTGACTCAAATGAATCTTCAGGAATTTCCGTTGAAGAATTTCGCTGGAAGATTGCGCGTTCGAACTCCTGTTTGAATATTTTGATATCCCCCACTCGTTTGTCAGGATCTTTTTCCAGAGCGCGTCCCATGACCGCCCGCAGATGTACCGGTAAGCGGCTGAGGTCCGGTTTTTCTGACAGGTGTTTCATCAGTATTTCTGCAGTCGACTCTCCATCAAAGGGGACGACGCCTGTAATCATTTCATAAACCATCACACCAACGGCGTACACGTCCACTTCTTTACCGTAGCGGCCGCGTGCGACTTCGGGAGCCATGTAATAGACGGTCCCTACACTTTGTGTATTCGCACTCCGGCGGCTGTGAGTGATGAATTTGGATAAACCAACGTCGCCAATTTTGATCGTCTCACCATCGCGAAAGACATTCGAAGGCTTCAGGTCCCGGTGTACCAGGCCGCGACTGTGTAAATAGGACAACCCTTCCGAGATGCCCGACAGCCAGTAGCGAACCTGCTCCATAGGCATGCCCTGCGGATACTGCTGCAACGCTTTATCCAGGCCCTGTCCTGAGACATATTCCATGACCACCCAGTGATCGCCGTCATGGTCTGTTTTGACATCAAAAATGGTCACCAGGTTGGGATGCTTCAGATTCAGACACTGCGTCACACCGCGCAACTCAATATCCATATTTTGCTGCAGCAGCTTCAAAGCAACCTCTTTACCGGAATCACTCAGTGCATAGTACACCTCACCAAATCCGCCCCGGTCGATGGCGCGTTTGATCGTAAATCCTGCTAAAGGTTTCGATTCTGGTGCAAAGGTGAATTTCATGTTTCGTTCCATCCGTTAAACAACATGACAGTTGTACGGTATACGATTCGATTCTCGACGATTTTAATAACGTTCTTAATGCGGCCGTGGATCAATTAATTTACTCTGATTACTGCCCCATCTGCTTAATTCGTTCCGGACGACGCACGATATAATACACCAGTGCTCCCACCCAGTTCAGCAACACAATGACTAATACCCAGATCACTTTGTCGTTCCCTTCTGAAGGTTCATACTTCAGGCAGTCAATCAACATCCAGATCCAGAATACAATTCCCAGGATCGTAAGCCCCAAACCGATCAGCCACGCCAGAACGACAAAAATCAAAATTCCAAATTCCATGATGTAACAATCCAGTTGGCACGATTAACCCCATGTTAAATTAAGCAACAACCTCCCAGCGAAAACGCAGCTCAGGTCCGGTTACCAGAGAACCCGGGGTTAAAACGGCTCCCTCAGAAACAGCCACCTGATTCACATCGATGTTCAACCTGGAACGACACAAGACCTGATTTCCCTGGCGATACAGAATCACAGTCCCCGGCCAGTGGGGGCAGACAATATGATTTTCACTGCTCGCTCCCAGCAGACAGGTTTCCGCCATCAGCACGACGCCATCCAGTCGCTGTTGTGGCTGATGATGGCTTGTGAATTCGAGACAGGCAGAAGCACTCAATGCCGTAGGCTGTCGAAATGTGAGTACTGTGTCTGTATTCAGTCTAAGCGCCGCCTGATCCGTGAGCAAGACACGATCGTTGACTGCTCGCTGATTACAGAAAACGGGGGCCTGTGCTTCCAGAAAATAATTCTCTCCGGAGCGGATAATCGATGCGTGGTGTCGCGACAGATTCGCCAGTAATGACAAATCAGCCCAGTCCGATGCGAGGCCGCTTGTCACTCCTGTTTCCCCCGGACCGCCAATCCTCAGAGTTTCGGGCAGATAAACCAGGTACGTCCCGACTCCGTCAATCCACAACAGATAGCTCACGCCAGCGGACGATTTCGCTGAATGATCCTGTCGGGATGATGAAGTGAAGAAGCCCAAGGTAATTCTCCGGAATCAGGAAGCAAGAGGCACGGTGGTTAAAACAATGTACTCTTGATTTTAGCGAATGATTTCAGCAAATGGTGTCTTAGAATCTATTTTTCGCAGGGGAACATTTAGATTTCATCACGAAATAAAACGGGCAGGGGGGCAGGCAGCTCTACTCGAAAACAAGAGCCACCTGCCACCACTCGCGCCAATTACGTTCGTCTTTCAGTCGATTTTAGTGAACGGCGACACGGTCGCCTGATTTGGATTTGAAGTATTCATCCATCTGCTTGACCACATCCCGCTTTTCTTCCACTTTGGTATCGACGGGAATCAGGCCTGTGAATTTTCCTTCTGCATCCAGCATCTTTTCTTTGACATCCAGCTGCTTATTCAAGTCTTTAATCAGGCTTTTGGCGCGTGTCAGCTGGGAATTATCAATTTCCAGATTACTCACGGTTTCCGCTGCCTGAACTGATTTCAGACGTGCTTCCAGTTGCTCGATCTGTACTTCCATGTCCATCTTCGCGGAGAGCATGTTTTCCAGCTTCTCGCGATTGGCATCCAGGGCCTTCTGGCGCGCTTTCAGAATCTGTTCGTTTCGCTTCAGAGTGTCGGTGGCGACTTTATAACGATCGAAACGTTGTGCCAGGTCGCTGCGGATATCGTCTTTACTGTAGGTCCGGCTTGCGTACACAAATTCCGTCTCGTTGGATTCCAGGTCCGAACGCAGTGTAAACATCGCATCTTTCTGCTGTTTCATAGCGAGTTCTGTTTCCTGCATCTCACTCTGCAGTGTTTCGACATCCACCTGCTGCTCTGCAATCACATGCATGCAACGACGAATGTCAGGCACTAGATCCTCCACCATTTTACGAGCCCGGTCGACTTCAAAATCAACAGGGACTTCCGATTTGACCGCCTGTCTGACAGAATTGCCAGCTGTCTTTACATAGCTCACCACATCGCGGCCAAATACGAAGGTTCCCAGCGTGGCCAGCACTGCAGCACCTATTACAAATTTTTTACACATGAATATCATTGTCCAGACTCCCTCAATACAACAACAATTGTTCGATTCGGAACAGTAGGCCAAACCGATCGGCCACGTCACAGGGAGTTATTCGTCGCTCATTTCAGGTTCTTGAAAGTTTTTCAAAAAGTTGGCCCGAAAAATAAAAAACGCTGTATCCTATTGAAATACAACAGGATACGGCGTGATAGATAGAGTTCAATTTTAAGATTCTCAGTTCTGGGGCAATGCCTTCAGGAAGAAATCCACAAAGTTCTGTGACATGATGCCTTTGATGTCTGCGGAGCTGTATCCCCGTTTTTCCAGAATCCCGGCAAACATCTCCAGATCGGCAATTGTATCCAGATCGTGGGGGGTCTGCTCTTTTCCGAAACCACCATCCAGGTCGGTTCCCAGGCCACAATGTTTTGCATTTCCCGCCAGCTGGCAGATGTGATCGGTGTGATTGGCAATATCTGCGACGGAGGTCGTCTTGGGATCGGAAACCCCAATCGTCCAGCCTGGTTTGATCATCCAGTTATCAAAGGCACAACCAATCACAGCCCCCCGTTCAATTAATACTTTAATTTGCTCATCCGTCAGTTGGCGGTCGGCATTCACCAGTGACCGGCAGTTGTGATGGCTGGCCAGTACTGGTCCCTCGAAGATCTCCAGCGCTTCCCAGAACGTCTCATCGGCAAGGTGCGTTACATCCAGCAGCATGCCCACCCGATCCATCTCTTTCAGCAGCGCGGGCCCCTGCTCTTTGAGCCCCCCTTCACTGCCTGTTCCAAAACAGTAGGGACCAGGTCCATAATGGGCGGGACCTAAAATTCGCAGCCCCGCATCAAACCAGTCCCCAATCTGCTCGGGTGACAGAATGGGAGGCGCCCCTTCCATGCTCAGAATGAAACCAATGGGAATCGTACTGCCTTCCGCGCGGGCAGCTGCTTCATTGGCCTCCCATTCGGCGACATGACTGGCGAGTGTGCTGCTGTCCGGGATTTCTCTCAAAACGCCTTTTGCTACCATAGCCTGGTAATAAGCCAGTTGCCCCATGGCCACACCATAGGCGGCTTCTCTCGACTGATAATGTGTCAACGCCGCATCTTTGCGATGCAGACGTGGCAACAGAGTGGAGATCGTGATCCCCACGCCCCCTTTGCGAAGAGCATGCCAGGAGACGGTCGCTTCTCCGGGGATAATATTTTCAAACTGCCGTTCAAACTTGCGAATGTCGCTGACAGGTAATTCCAGGTCCCGGTTCCATTCACAGGCATTCCAGGCCATATCAAGGTGTGCATCAAAAATCAGCATAGGTTTCTCATTCTGAAAAGAAGGTGGGGATGATCGTGGTCGATCATTTTATATCACGATGTCCTGCAAATCAGGCATCCGTTGAGGAAGGAGTTTCGGGCCCTGTCACATCGATTGAATTTCCGCCACAGGAACAGATTCCTGCAGCAAAAGAAAACCAGCCGACAATGAACAGCGTTCCCCCGATCGGGGCAATGGCTCCCCAGAAAGTCTGACCACTGAGTGTTAAAACGTAAAGACTTCCGGAGAAAAAAATGATCCCCAGCAGAAAACACCAGCCGGCAAGATTCAACAGCTTTTTCTTCTGTGAAGTCAGTCCGGCAAATCCGACCAGGACCAAAGCAATCGAGTGAAACATCTGATACTGCGCTCCGGTTTTGAAATCGTTCAGATATTTCTGCGCCGTAGGCACTTCCACGCCGGTCACCGTTTTCACCTGACCGGCATATTTCTCAGCAAAATAGCCATCGATGCCGTGTGCTGCGAAGGCTCCTAAAATGACTGCCAGTCCGCCCAGCGCTGCACCAATGGTCGACCAGTTAATTGAACAACACGACATCCACGTATCTCCCTGATTGAAATAGGATACCAGAACTTCGGCAGGTGAAATTATAACTCGATTTTCGTACCCAGCACTTCCAGAAACGCAGCCAGCCACTGCGGATGAGCTGGCCAGGCAGGTGCGGAAACCAGGTTTCCATCCACGTGGACGCCATCAATGGGTGTTTCTACAAACGTGCCTCCGGCGAGAGTCACCTCGGGGGCACACGCCGGATAAGCCGTACAGCTTTTGCCTTTCAACACACCGGCGGCTGCCAGCAGCTGCAGTCCATGGCAGATAGCAGCGATCGGCTTGCCTGCGGTCGCAAACTGCCGTGCGATCTCGATTACTCGTTCGTTCAGTCGAATATATTCCGGAGCCCGTCCGCCGGGAATCAGCAAAGCGGTATAGTCGTCTGCATTCACTTCAGCGAAAGTGGCATTGAGCGTAAAGTTGTGTCCCCGTTTTTCGGAGTAGGTCTGATCGCCTTCAAAATCGTGAATCGAAGTCCGGATGATTTCACCCGTTTTTTTATCGGGACAGACCACATCCACCTGATAACCCACCATTGTTAATGCCTGGAACGGGACCATGATTTCATAGTCTTCTACATAGTCACCCGTTAAAAACAGGATTGATTTTTTTGCCATTGTTTCATCTCCTCTGATGATGTTTTAACCTGCCAGCAGAAACACCAGCCGCGCCCCAATCATAAGAGCCACCGAGAGTAATAACCAGCCAAACTGCCGTCTCAGTTGCAGCCCTTTCAGCCGCGCATTCAGATCAGAGCCCAGCCGGGCGCCTACTGTCCCGCCTAACAGCAGGGCAATCACAATCATGATATTAATATTGCCATGCCAGGCATGCGCAATTGTGGACTGGAACGCTACAATCCAGACAATCATCAGACTGCAGGTAATGGCTCGATGGGTGGGAATGCCCAGCCCGAATATCAGCACGGGAAACAAAAGCAGGCCTCCGCTGATTCCCAATAAACCAGAGAGCAGTCCCAGCCCCAGTCCAAACCAGGCAATGACCGGAATCGAGAGGGGTTCCTCCACCAGGCTGGGAAAGCGGGCCACAGGAGGGATCTGGAACCGTTCTGTAAAAAGCGTCCCTTTCAACTCAGAATCATCGCGACGGGCACTTCGCAACGAAAGCACTCCCAGGCCGGTCAGCATAAACAGATAGGCAATCAGTACCACCAGATCCGCGACAATGATGTTTCTTGCATTGAGAACGACAGAAGTGGATGATTTCGCGTGTTCCAGAATTCCTGTTCCCGCTATGACGCCGAGTAACAGTCCCCCCGTAATTACCAGCGGGAAGAACAGATCCCGGAACTTGATCTTCCGCGCCAGCAGCGATGTGGTTGCGGGCCCTAAAACCTGGCAGGCACTGGCGCCGACAGCCAGTTCCATCGGAATTCCCAGCACAATATTCAGAATGGGGACCAGTAGGAACCCTCCTCCCACACCGAACATTCCCGCCAGAAAGCCAATCAAGCCTCCGGCAGATGAGATCAGAAAAAAGTCAAACCATCCAAAACCCATAACGCCGCCGCCTCAGATCTGATAATCAGGGAAAATATAATCGTCGTCTGAGTTGTTGTTCGAGCGATCCTGCCATTGATTGAAGATCCAGTTCACAATCACGCCCCATAAAACGGGAATGATGATGCAGGCAATGATAAAGAAGATCTTGTCCAGCATGT
Organism: Gimesia sp.; assembly: GCA_002706765.1. Taxonomy (GTDB): domain Bacteria; phylum Planctomycetota; class Planctomycetia; order Planctomycetales; family Planctomycetaceae; genus Gimesia. The sequence goes on along the minus strand of PAJV01000013.1, from coordinate 47,094 downwards.
ACTTGACCTTAACGGAGTTCAGAATGGTGTGCTTCGTGTTTAGAGGCTGCAGACAGCTACTGTCAAGTGTGAACAGTCGCTTCTCCGGAAATGACTGCCGATCTTAACTTGTGTCCAGTCTTACTCTAGCCTCTCCCGGGCCATTTGGACCGAGTATACTAGCTTGAGAGGTGCTATGATTAAATGTGATCCGCTCTGGTTGTTTTTTCCTTACTTTTCTGAGAGCATGTACGTTCGTGAATCACGGATTTACTCTAAAAGAAGGTCCTGCTCATATGGACGAAACAATACAGGAATCTGATCAGCGACTGCTCGAACTGATTCAGTTGAATCTGATCCGGGGAGTCGGTCCGCGGATTCGACGGACGTTACTGGATCGATTTGGCAGTCCGGCTCAAATCCTGAACGCGCCTCGCCAGGAATTGCTCAATGTACCGGGCATCGGGACTAAACTGGCAGATGCGATCATTTATCGCGAGGCAAAATCGACTGCGGAAGACGAACTCCGCCGTTGTCGCGAAGCCGGTTATCAGATCTTGTCTGAGGAATCGCTTGAATATCCATCCCTCCTGAGAGAAATGCACGATCCCCCTTCACTGCTCTACTGTAAAGGGAGCCTGATGCCGGAAGATGAGCTGGCTGTCGCCATCGTCGGCTCACGCAAATGCACACACTACGGATTACAGCAGGCAGAAAAGATCGCCGCTGCACTGGCACGCGCCGGGATTACCATTGTCAGTGGTCTTGCCCGAGGCATCGACCAGGCGGCCCACACCGGCGCGCTCAAAGCGGGAGGACGAACGATCGCCGTCATGGCGACCGGGTTGGCGCACATTTACCCTCCCGAACACAGGGAACTTTCGGAACAGGTTGCCCGGCAGGGAGCCATCGTCACCGAGTTTCCCCTGGATCAGGCACCCGTCGCTGGTTTATTTCCCCAACGAAACCGCATCATCAGCGGATTTTCCATGGGTGTACTGTTGATCGAAGCGGGGCGCAAAAGTGGTGCCCTGCATACCGCGCGGCATGCTTACGAACAGGGACGCGAAGTATTTGCCGTCCCCGGCCGTATCGATCACCCCGCCAGTGCCGGCTGCCATGACCTGATTCGCGATGGTGCCATGCTCGTCCGGGATGTGGATGATATCCTGGAGGGACTGGGCCCGGCAAAAGCACCGGTAATGACAGCGCAGAACCGGGAAGTTCATACGCCCCGCGAACTCTCGTTAAGTGAATTTGAACGTGATATTCTGAACCTCGTCACGCTGGAGCCACAACATCTCAACGAAATCGTCCAGTCAAGTAATCTCGATTCCTCACGGATTCTCTCCACTCTCACGATTCTGGAAATGCGCAAAGTGGTCAAACGCCTGCCCGGGGGATACCTGGTACGTGCCATGGGATGATTACAATTCCCAATCCGAGTGAATTTGATTAATATCTCTGAATGAACTCAAAATCCGAAGCAAGCGCCGCCGGTCAGGCCGTCAATTCCAAACGCATTTTATCGATCTATGATCTCTGGGTGCTGGGCATTTCTAATTCCCTGATCTGGAAGTGCCGTACGAAAGCCATATTAAACTGGATGAACGAGAGCCTGACCAGCAACCATCTGGATGTAGGTGTGGGCACCGGTTACTATCTGGATCACTGCTCATTTCCAAATGCGAGCGTCAGACTGGGCCTGCTCGACCTGAATCCAAACAGCCTCGCAGCGGCCGCCAGTCGGGCGAGCAGATATGCTCCGGAAACATATCAGGCAGATATTCTGCAGCCCCTGCCCGACCAGCCACATCGATTCGACTCGGTCAGTCTGAATTATCTGCTGCATTGCCTGCCCGGCGATCTGAATTCAAAGTCAACCCTGTTTGATCACCTCAATCAATGGTTGAATCCGGGAGCGATCATCTCGGGCTCGACCATTCTGGCAGAAGGAGTTCCTCGCAGTCTGTCTGCCTGCAAGTTGATGAATTTCTATAATGAGAAAAAGATCTTCACTAACTCAGCAGACAGTCTGGAAGAGTTACAATATCAGTTGCAGAGTCGTTATACTGACGTGGAACTGAAAGTGACTGGCTGTGTGGCCCTCTTTCGTACCCGCTACATTCCTTCTACAACAAATTGACCAGTATGGAAATTCGTGAGTTTGCAGAACGGGTTCTCCTCAGTGATTCACTGGAAGAGAAACTGAAGCCCGCCCCTCCGATTTTAAGCGACGACAGTCCGGGAGAACCGCTGCGCATCAAAGAACCGACGCGACCGGCCAATCTGCAGTTCGCCGCCCCCCGCACCGCGCCTGCCATGCCGAAACCCGCTGCGTTGTTCGAGCAGGAAAAACGGGCGCTCGCCCATCACATCATGGCGAACCATGAACTGCAGGCATTGGAAGTGATGGCCTATATTCTGTGTGCTTTTCCCGATGCACCAGCGGAATTTCGTCAGGGCATGTGCGCGATCATGGCCGACGAACAAAGACACACCCGCATGCATAAAGAGCGGGCCGCAATCCAGGGACTGGAGTTCGGCAGTCTGCCTGTGAACTGTTATATCTGGAAGAAGGCGCTTAGTTATGAAAGTCTGCTCGATTATCTGGCCGGCCTGCCTCTGACTTTTGAAGGGCGCAATCTGGATCATACCGGGGAATTCGAGCAGTACTTTCTGGATGCCGGCGATCAGCGCAGTGCCGCTTTGATGAAGGTCGTCTATCGAGATGAAATTCAACACGTCGCCTTCGGCCTGCACTGGCTCCGTCAGTTAAAGCCCGATCACCTTTCCGATTGGGAAGCCTACGAACAGCACCTGCACTGGCCCATCCGCGCTGCACTTTCTGTAGGCTATACGTTCAACCGGGAAGCACGCAGAGAGACAGGCATGACAGACGAATTTATTGATCGGCTCTACCAGGCTGCTCACTCCGATCAGCCACCCAACCAGAAACCAAAGAACCTGGAATAAACTCAACGGAAACCGGAGACACTTCGTGCTTCAGCAGACTCAGCCTACAGAAATCAAGGTGATCTTCGTAGACTGGCATGGAGTGTTGAGCCTTGACCCGTTCTGGATCTCAATTCTTAGGAATGCATGGCACCCGCTGCATCAACAGTTATCAGAGGCAACAGAAAATCTCTTCAATCACCAAATCGACAGGGTGCATCTCTGGATGCGAGGAGAGTTGACGTCAAATCAAATCATCGAATCATTTCAGATGACTCCGGGTCCTGAATTTCCGCTGGACTATCTGAATCGCAAAGTAATCGAAGACTGCCAATTGATGCGAATCAACGCTCCTTTGGTTCGAGCTTTACAAGATGCCAAAACAGCGGGGACAAAAATTGTCCTTGCGACAGATAATATGGACTGTTTTTTTGAAGCCATTCAACAGGCGAAACAGCAAAGGAAGTGCATTGAGGAAGAAACCATCTCGTTTGCCTCTACGGTTCAACTATTTGATGACATCCTCTGCTCCAGCGAACAGCGTATATTAAAAAGAGAAGACCCTCAACGCTTTTTTGCAAACTGGCTCAAGCGCCAGTCCTTTACATTCAGTAACGCCCTACTGCTGGACGATCTTGAAATCAACTGCGATGTGTTCCGAGCAGCAGGTGGGTTCGCGAGACAGTGGAATCTCGAACAACAGGAGGAAACGAGTCATGTGGCCTTTTGGGAAATCTGAACCGGAGCATCCTCCTGGATTCCATGGCATTTGCCCAGACTGTGAAGTAGAGCTTATTGCAGTTCGCCAGGCCTGCAGCAACAAGCTACCAGTACTTACCTGTCCCGTGTGCAATAAAACGTTCGATTACTCGTATAAACCATCTTATGTTTTCTATGAAGTTCAATCACAACGTCGGGACTGCCGGGCTTCTGTAATGAAGCAACACCTGCGTGAAACTCAGCTTCGGGCTCCCAAATATATCCGCGAACGATATTGGATTGTCTACGAATTACCTGAAGGAGTTACTATTTTTTACGATAGCGCAAACAAGTTCTATAATGTCCAAATAAAAGAAATTCCCCCGAGAACAATTGATTGCTTTCAACAAGTCATTGATTTTTTAAGCGAAAACATCTCTGTTTCAGAGAAAAACGACTGCTGACAGAATTTCCTGTTTCACTTTTTCTTCGGTTTCTTGCCCTGTTTTTTCCGTTTGACTTCCAAGCTCGGATGTTTGGGACCACCGCCTAAGTAGGGATGTTTTTCCAGTTGATCCCCTTGCCCCAACTCGCGGGGATCATGGGTGGCCACGAGTTGCTGTTGCAGTTCTTTTGCCAGTTTCGCTTTGACCATCTCGTACATGGGATCGGCGGCAACGTTCTGCAACTGATCGGGATCATTCCGCAGATCATACAGTTCTTCGGTGGGAAGTTTGCCGAATGCGAGTTCATACAGCCGACGGTGAGTCTCATCCTTATCTTTATTCTCGACCATGTAAGTCTTGGTGGGGCCGTTGTCACAGTCTCCATACCAGGTGCCGGGAATGGCCGCAAGTTGATAATCAGGGGTCCCTGCCGGCCAGCGATCGGGTCGGTAGTTGTGAATGTAAAGAAAGTCATCGGTACGAATGGCACGACAGGGATAGCCCCCCATGTCGGGTGCTTCCTGTGAAGGCACATGCCGCTCCTTACCGAAGATAACTTCGTTCCTGTTGTCTGCAATTCGGCCTGATTTTGCATTCGTCAAGACAGGCATCAGGCTGCGACCGGTCACATCTGCCGGAATTTTCACTCCCGCTGCCTCATAATAGGTGGGCGCCAGATCAATCAGGCTGACAAAATCGGTGACCGAGCGTCCGGGCTTGATTTTTTCGGGCCAGCGGGCTGCGAGAGGCACGCGCGTACCCGTATCATACAGACAACTTTTTCCACGCGGGAACGGCATGCCATGATCGCCGGTCATGAATACGATGGTGTTATCGAGTTCGCCTTTTTCTTCGAGTGACTTCAGCGCATCACCCACCAGCTTGTCGAAACGTTGAACTTCAAAGTAATAGTCGGCGACATCACTGCGGACAATTGGAGCATCCGGAAAGCAGGCAGGCAATTTGATTTTGGAAAGATCCATGCCGCTCTGCACCCCGGTCCCCGCTTCATAAGGGCGATGCGGATCACTGCTGCCCAGCCAGAAACAGAACGGCTCGCCTTGTTTCTGATGCTGCAGAAAATCCTGAAAACTCTTAAAGCGTTTTCCCGCCAGTTCGCGACCGGCGGTTTCGGTGCGTCCCGGTCCCCAGGCTTTCCCGGTGTAACCTACCTGATATCCATTCGCTTTGAGAATTTCCGGATACGTTTCGAACTTGTCAGGAAAAATGCAATGCAGGTTCGCCCCTGCTTCGAGTTGCCAGTGGTATTTCCCGGTCAGAATGGCCCCGCGTGAAGGAGTACAGGAAGGCGACGAAACAAATGCATTCTGAAACAGCACACCTTCACGCGCCAGCCGATCAAAGGTGGGAGTCTTGACTACCGGATCGCCATAGACGCCCGCATGTGGCCAGCCCCAGTCATCGGCGATTGCGAACAGAATATTGGGTCGCTTCTGCTGTTCCGCTGCCTGAGAGTTTTTAACCACACAGAATGAGCAGATTATGATACAGCAGAACAGACAGCGTAATACAAAGGAACCATTAAACATAGCGCACCTTTAACGGCTGGAATCAGAGGAATCAGGGACATTGATTCCACTTTACTTGCGGTTCTGCAGGTACGCAAGTAAATCCCGTATTTCCTGCTGTGACAGACGCTGTTCCAGCCCTTTGGGCATGATGGATGTCGGCGACTCTTTCATTACTTCAATCTCATCACGGGCGATTCGGACTTCGGACAGATCGGCGGTTCTGAGGTAGACGGTATCCGTGGATTCGCGACTGATGACTCCCGTATAAATGCGGCCGGCATCTGTCACTACCAGATAAGAGCGATAGCCACGCGCAAAACTGGCGCTGGGAAGTGCGATCGCTTCGAGCAGATCAGTCCCGGTCCGAATAGCGCCGATTTTCGTGAGATCGGGGCCGACTTTTCCACCAGAATTTTCTACCGCGTGACAGCCTGAGCAGGCCGCTTTCTTACCAAAGAAGATTTTACGCCCTTCTTCCAGCCGCCCCTCTGTGAGTAGAGGTTTTAACGATTCCAGATGTGCTTTCTGCTCTGCCAGATCAACGCCCAGTTTTTTCAACAATGGTGTTGCCGCCTGCTGGACCGATTCAGGGTATTTCTGCAATAGACTCGCCAGTTCATCCGCGGACAGGTTCGTCGCAGCGGAAGAACTGTTCAATCCGGTAATCAGTGCCTGGCCCACACTTTCATCAACACTTTTCGCATAAGCTCTCAGCAGAACAGGCAGTGCCAGTGGTCCCGGGGCCTCCAGTTGTTTCGATAACTGAATCAACTGTTCGGCTGAATGCGGTAGAGCGGATAATGCTCTCGCCGCCGCCAGTCGATCCAGGGGAGGATACTCTTCATTCATCCGGGACATGAGAAAATCGAATGTAATCTGGTCGATACTTTTTAAATGACCGCCAACAGCGGATAATGCTTCAATTCGCAGAGAAGCCGGCTGTTTCACATCCAGGGCTAAAGATGTCAACTGTCCATTGAGATCCGGTAGATCATGAGTCTGAGCAATACGGATGACGAGAATCTGTAACTCAGGTTTAGCGGTCTGCAAAGTCTGTTCTAATGCAGAACGCCAGGAGACAGGAAACTCTTTCAACGCAGAACGTTGGATCACTTCCAGTAGAATTGCTTTCGCAGACTGTGACGTTTCAGCATCGGTCAGTGATTTAGCAATTAGTGATTGCACTTCGGAATCCGCAGATTGCGCGACGAGAAAGCCTCGCAGGACGGCAGCCCGTTCCGGGTTCAGTTCCGCTTCGCTTAACCATGTTTTCAACAATGTTAATGTTTCTCCGGCCCAGCCCTCATGTTCGCCGATAATCGTAAGAGCTTCTTTCTGCAAAGCCGGGTCATCGGTATCCAGCAGGGGGGTCACCAGTTCCCGTGTCAGATTCCCTGAATTCATCTGATCCAGAGCAATTAATGCTGCCCGGCGGACAGCCGGACTGGAATCACCCAGGCCTGCGAGAACCAGATTGCGGTTGTCGATGCGAATCAAGGCATAGATGAGAGCATGCTCCAGCGTTCGATCAGGAGACCCTGATTTGATTACTTGAAAGAGAGAGTCCACCACTGACTGCAACTGTTCATCCGGGACAGAGTCCCGTCGACCTGCTTCACAGATGCGGCCCAGCGCAGTGGCAGCAGTACGCTGCACAGCCGGTTGATCCTGTTTCAACAACTGAGTTAACTCTTCTACAGATTGCGAACTTCGTAGACTTCCCAGTGCTTTCGCCGCCGTCATCTGCACACTCGTGGAAGAGTTCAAGCCGCCTTTGATTGCAACAGCCGCTTTGTCTGATCCGATGCGAGATAAAGTCCAGATCGCATTGCGCTTGCTGGTATCGTTATAAAAAGATCCGCTGGGTGAAGTAATGACTTTTGCAAGTTGTGGCACCGCCAGATCACCCACATCGGCCAGTTCTTCGATTGCCTTCTGTTGCACAAATGGTCGTGTGTCATTCAGCAATTGCAGCTTGCGATTGGGGGACAGCGATTTCCAGTCCAGGGCCAACCCATAAGGATCTTTCAGTAAGGGGGTATCTGTTTTACGAATACGATAGATGGCACCATGAATATCTGGTTTTGAAATTTGAGACTGGGGACAGCCAATGCGGAACCAACCGCCGGTGTCAATGACCAGCAGACTGCCATCGGCGTCTTCGATGATATCAGTCGGATGAAAATCAGGATCTTCCGATACCAGGAAGTCTTCTTCTCTGGTTTCAAATGTAGCGCCGTTGCGTACCAGTTGAGAACGAATGACTTTGTGAGTATTAAATATTGTAGTGAAAATGTTACCTTGATATTCCGGCCCAAACTGGGAACCGCGATAACTCAGCATGCCCGAAACAGCGACGTGACCGAAACGAGTAATCGGCCCCAGCAGTTCTCCCGTACGCTTGAATTCAGCAACACAGTCTTCGAAGTGCGGATAAACGCCTCCTTCCATCCAGTGTACCAGGCAATCCACTCGGGGTCGGTTCAATAGAATATTGACCGAACCGATCATTTCTCCTTCGGGAGTGAAATCGATCTCGACGGGATTATCCATCCCCCCTCCACAATGCACCTCGATATCAGAGCCATCGGGATTACAGGAAAAGATCCGGGCAGCCAATCCTTTACTCGTAACATTTCCTGACTTGTCTTTAAATTCGTGACCATGTCTGCCGTCACACCAGTAGAGCCGTCCTTCCGGCCCACGAAAGCATCCATGGATACTCGCAGCATTCCCGGAGAAGCCAAAGGAATCGACGATGATTTTTCGCTCATCCGCTACCCCATCGTCATCGTGGTCCGTCAGCTTCCAGATATTGGGAGGACTGGCGACATAGAGTGACCCCTCATGCCAGAGTGCGCCCATCGGGAGGGTTAACTTATCTGCGAATACAGTGCTCTGATCAAAACGACCATCGCCATCCCGGTCAACGAGCATGCGGATCATGCTTTTTGGTTCTTTAATCAACTGGGGAGCAGGTGTGTTTTCGCCTGAGCTTTCCGCGATGAACAGCCGTCCGCGATCATCAAAGCCTGCCATCATCGGATATTTCGTCAGTTCACTGTTGGTGACTCGTTCGATGCTGAAGCCTTCTGGAACACGGGGCAGATCTTCTGCGGTCACTTTCACTGATGGAAAGAGACCAACCAGAACCACCAGAAAAAAAACATTCAGAATCGATTTATTATTCGGAAGAAGATTCACAGCAGTCACCCTTATCAGGCAGGAAAATAAGTCAACGAATGAAGATACCCGGGTTAAATCTCAGGGAGGACATGACATTGTAAACAAAGTAAAGAATGGGCACAAACAGGATTCTGAAGAATTAATCAGATTCCCCACTGGTCGAATGACTGAGTAGCTGCCTCTCGTTGCATTGGAACTGAGGATTGGATTTCTCATGTCCTGCTTTCACAGAAAGTGCGCGCGCTGAAAAAATAAAAAAATCACAACTTTTTCTGGCCTCAGCAGGCAGCATCTTTCGCAAATATTCAGATTTTGTCGCGAACTGGCGGCATCAATCTTTTCGGAGATTTGAAGCCTGCAGTGAAAAAATCAGACTGCTTTTTTCCCGCTATAATTCCCACGTAACGCACAGCACTTCACCAGTACACAAGGGAGTTTTCAAATGCAGACCACTGAAGTTTCGACAAGAAAAAAACTGACGGAAAAGCAACAGGCGATCTACTCATTTATCAAACAGGAAATCACCCAGCAACGTTTATCGCCGACAGTGCGGGAAATTGGAGAGCAGTTCGGAATACGATCATCAAATGGAGTGATGTGCCATCTGCGCGCCCTGGAACGGAAAGGCTGGATCAAACGTGATCATTATCTGTCGCGGGGGATCACGCTGGTGGCAGAACCGGTCACTCAGATGATCACACTCACTCCAGGTGAAGCCGGCTGTATTGGTGAGATCTATGTCGGTTGTGTGGGAGTGAAAGATCGCAGTGTCACTCTGGAACTGATTGCCCCTGACACCCTGGGAGAAATTCGCAAAGACCTTTGAGCAGTCTGACTTCCGGGAAAGACCGCTGAACGCATTTCGCGATTCCAAACCTGGCTTGAAAACATCTTTATATATGGAGGCTTGACACGTATGGATCATAAGCAGGAATCAAACGAGAAGAATGAGCTCTTACCGTTTAATAGAAACACGAAAACGGGAACGGAGAGTGGGCAATCCGCTTTAGAATTTCCCGAAGCAATAAAAAATGGTTACACCAATCTGCTGACAATTGAAGATGAATACGAGGGCCTGACATCAGGTGAAGCTTCCCATGATGTGGAGCAATGCAACGAACTATTGATGAAGCAGGAACAGCAGATTCAGCAGCTGGTTCGTAAATTGAATCAGGAAAAATCGAAGTTGGAACGTCTGAAAGGCGATCTGGAAGAAGCGGAAGTCTGTCAGGCAATGGCACAATCCTACGAAGCGGCGATCACAGGCTGGCGAGAGATGATTCAGATTTTCGAAGCCCATTATCAGTCGACCCTTCAAAGTCAGCAGGGATTTTCAATAGCCGAACAGGCATGGGACGACCTGAAGCATGTTGAACAACAGGCTATCACCGAACTGGAAAATAAGACCAGATGGGAAGTGATTCATACTCCCTATGGTTCAACAACCGTGCCAAAGCAGGAAGGCCTGCTGCCAGATGAGATTACGGTTGAGGTTCTGGGTGATTATTTACCGGTCTCCCTTCGTACTGAAACCGCACGACTTGCTTTAACGCAGTGTCAACAGGGAACCGCCACTTTTGCCGTGAGCTGTCTCTGATCTTCTCGTCCTGACACATTCGGATTCACATTCATTTTTTTCACAGAGAAAGTACGTACATGACAAACCAGTTTTCACAAACCGATATCAATGAAATAAGCTGCCGCACCATCAGTGGTCAACTTGCTGAATGGGGTATTGATTTTTCTCAGTCACGTGTGGCACAGCTCGCACCCGTTCAAATTCAACAGTTGCAGACCTGGATCAATGCTGGCGTGGAAGCAGACGAAGTATACCAGGCTGAGTTTGCATCACTTCCTGATTTTATGGAAAGTGAATTACTGGAAATGAAGGGAGAACTGGCATCTTTATCACGAGAAGAAATCATAGAACAGGCGCTCAATGCCTGTGAAGCCGAAGTGCCACTCACTGACAATCCCTACCTGTTCGATACAACGGGCTGGCATGTGTGGCGTAAAGCATATTGCTGCTGGTATCACGGTGAGTCACTGGATTTTCTGGAGGAATTGAGTACGCCGGAATCTGACAGTACACACGAAGAGACCGTTTTAACAGTACCACAGCAATTGAAATCATTGATTATCCGCTTCAATCAGGCAGGAGATTCACTGAAGCAACTTCGACTCAAGCTTAAGCAGACCAGACAGGAACGAAATACCAGCCGCAAGCAACTGATGCAGTTTCTCAATCAGCAATATGAATTAACAGAGGAAGAATTCAAAGAGGAAACAGTATCGATCACAGAACCCGAGGCGCCATCCTTAAATGGCCTGCAATGGCAACAGAGTGAACCAGCTAAGCAATCATCCGAGTTAAGTAAACCAGTCAGTATCATTCGTATACCCGTTACGGGCCCGGAAACGAATCGTGTCGAAGTTTATCTGCAACCAACCAGTGAAGGAAACTGGCGCGCAGGACATTTCTGGTCTGTAGAAAGCAGCTGCCAGGCAGGGCGGATTTTACGGGGTCGCTGTCAGCTTGATCAACGACAAGCCACCTTTCTCACGGATTCGGCTGCGTTAATCAATGAAACACTCGTTCTCAGCAGGAAGCTCACCTGCGACTCTGAGATTCATGCACAAATCGTCGATTATTTAAATCTTCTGGAAGAATATCCAGGTCAACTGGATCTATGTTGTGACTGTCATCAGCACTGGCTCAGTGAAGATCTGAACCTGTCAGGAAGTTGCCCCCAGTGCTCAAATGACTGACCTGCAATAGACGGCTTCCAATCAGAACGGAATTCATCAGAGTCTCTCCTTTTGTCTTGCCTTGTCCTCTGAATCCTGCCATAGTTTACGATAGTTTATTAAAGCGATCCCATGCTTTCAGACTATTTCATACAGAGGTGGAGGTTTCCTGTGCAAGATCAACCGGAAAAAGCAGACCAGACTCATTGTTCCATGAATCGCAGACGATTTCTGGCAACTTCTGCATCGGCTGCCGCCGCAATTGGCTTCGGCGCCCCTGCCATAGTCCGGGGAACTAACCTGAATGAAAAGCTCAACATCGCCATCATTGGCTCTGGGGGACGAGGTGGCAGTAATCTCCGTTCGGTCTCTTCTGAGAATATCTCGGTTTTATGTGATGTGAATGAACAGAATTTGTTTCGCGCTGCACAGAGTCATCCCAAAGCAAAACAGTTCAAAGATTTTCGCGAAGTGTACGATCACCCTGATCAGTTTGACGCCGTCGTCGTCAGCACTTGCGAGCACACGCATGCCTTCGCAACACTACCGGCACTGCAGATGAAAAAGCATGTCTATTGCGAAAAACCTCTGACCCACAGTGTCTGGGAAGCACGTGTGATTCGGGAAGCAGCCCGTAAAGCGAATGTCGCCACTCAAATGGGTACCCAGATTCATGCGGGAGACAATTACCGCCGGGTCGTCGAACTGATTCAATCCGGCGCGATTGGACCTGTTCAGGAAGCACATGTCTGGGTTTCGCGGGCGTGGGGCTGGCATCCTTCCGAAGAAGCAGCCCGCGCCGCAAAAGATCTTGTATACTCGGAAAAACGGCCGAGTCATACTGACGAGATTCCAAAAGGACTGGACTGGGATCTCTGGGTAGGTCCTGCTCCGGAACGTCCTTTCAATAATATTTATTTTCCTGGACCCAAATGGTATCGGTGGTGGGACTTTGGCAATGGCACAATGTCCGACCTGGGAAGCCACTGGATTGACTTGCCTTTCTGGGCATTGAAGCTGGATTACCCGCTCACAATCGAAGCGGAAGGACCACCCGTCCAGAAAGAAATCGCACCGGCTTCGATGCAGGCCGTTTATGAATACGGTCAACGTGGAGAGATGCCCCCTGTTAGGGTGGGCTGGTACCAGGGAACAAACAAGCCCCGTATCTGGCAGGAAGGTAAAATTCCGCAATGGGCCAATGGGGTGTTATTCGTCGGTGAAAAAGGCATGCTGCTGTCAGATTACAGTAAACATGTCTTATTACCCGAACAAGAATTCGCAGACTTCAAACGTCCAGAGCCCTTCATTCCAAAATCTCTGGGTCATCATGCGGAATGGATTCATGCCTGCAAAACCGGTGCGCCGACAACCTGCAATTTCGAATACGCAGGTTTGCTTACCGAAGCCAATCATCTGGGTAATGTTGCATATCGCACGGGTAAAAAACTGCACTGGGACTCCCAGGCTATGAAGGCAACCAACGCTCCCGAGTCGGATCAGTATATCCGTCGAGAGTATCGCAAGGGATGGAAACTGGTTTAACATTGAATGTCTATTGCAAAAGTCGGCATCGTGAGTTGGAGAAAGCATCAGATTTCTAATTAAATCTGATAGCCAACCTGAAAAACCCTGTTCTCGTTTTCATCTAGCAAATTGACTACAGTATTATTGCTAACCTGCCCGATACCGCTGTTTTAACTCTTTCATTTCAGTTTTTTTGATTGCCGGTAATAACTCAGAATGGACGATCAAACTTCGAGTCTCTGGCAGCTTCCACTGCATTTGCAATCATTGATTCAGTCTGAACTCAATGAAGGAGAGCAGATCACCTGGGTCGGAACACCGATACCCAGACATTTTAGTATGCGGTCAATCGGTATTGTTTTGTTTGGTATTCCGTGGACAGCTTTTGCACTGTTCTGGATTGCAGGAGCGGCTGGCTTTAAAATTCCTGATTTTCAAAAAGGATTTGATTTCTTTCCACTGTTTGGAATCCCATTCGTCCTGATTGGTTTCGGCATGCTGACTTCACCATTCTGGATGATGAGAAAAGCTCGGAATACTGCCTATGTTTTAACTTCAAATCGAGCAATTATCTTTAACGGGGGTTTTAAAACTGATATCCGATCTTTCGAACCAGAGAGTCTCGGCAAACTGCATCGAAAACAATGGAAAGATGGCTCTGGAGATCTCATCTTTGATAAAGAATTCCGCTTTGAACAGAGCAACACCCGGCAACAGCACGACTTGGGATTTCTGGCAATTCAGAATGTGAAACAAGTTGAAGATCTTGTGAGACAATTGATTGCAGATACAAAATCTGGCTCAACCTGATCAGAACTGAATTGTAGCTCAAACACCAATGTAGTCACGGTTGCTCTAATAAATCGAGTTGATTTTGATCCTTAAATGAAGTGGATTATCATAGCTGATATTTTATTTATAAATTTGTGGCTGAGATTCTTCTCAGCTAACGCTCTCAGGAATGAGCATTAGTGGAATGATGAGCCCTTATCAAAACTGATTCCGCAAACGGTCACTGAAAGTTTGTAACTCCTCGATAACTAAACTCGTTTTACCATAGACTCAAAGTCACCTCAGCCAATTGAGTTCTTTCAATATCACTTCCGCGTCGCAATCACAACCCCGCCTTTGACCTCTGCTGCCTGGTTGTCATCGATCAGTTCCACCCCGGCCATGTTCGACACGTGGACGATGTCCCCCAAGGGCTCAAACAGGCCCCGGTAGTCACTCAGTCGATTATGGTGCACGTCACCCGCCGGCCTGCTGCCGGAAAAATCAGTTTTGATTTGCAGAACGAACAGGCCGCCCGGCTTCAGGAACCGGAAAAACTTGGCTGTCTCGATGCGCGGGTCTACACCCAGCTTCATTTCCCGGTCGAGTTCGTAATGATACCAGGACATTCCACGGGCAAAGATCACATCAAAATATCCATGATCAAAATACAACGGCAGGTCTGAAGCACTGGCAGCGATGAAATGAGCCTGTGAACCCCGCTCCTGGGCTGCCTCGATACCAACGCGGGAAATATCGACTCCATACACATCAAGCCCCTGGTCAGCCAGCAGGGACGAATGCAGGCCCTTTCCACAGCCTACTTCCAGCAGCTTGTCACCAGGTTGCAGATTGAACCGGTCGACCAGGTGTTTTTTCAGCCAGTCCCGTTCCCGCTGCTCATTGTAAACGAAACCGCCTTCGGCATATTTCGCGTCATAAAAGTCTGATTTTCTGCAGTCTACCATTTCATTTCCCTTTGATCTGAATCAATTGATTGTCGTTTCGATGTTTTGCCAGTCCTCCAATGGAATGATCTGGGCCTTGCTTTTGCCGTTCAATGCTTTCGGCAGTCATTCGCTTGATTTCTTCCCTCAGATTGGAACCATGCCCGCTGCTGACCTGGTCATTGGATAATGAGGGATCGTGTAACCGTCTGAGTGCTACGATGTCCTGCATGGCCACCGCTTTGAAACCAGCCTGAATACAACGTTCGTAAAACTCGCTGTCAGCCCCGGCAATCCAGGGAGCCATGCCATTGCAGGCTTCATAAACGGATTTCTTCATCACCATCGTGGAATTCACCACGGTCCCGGATGGTGAAGCAGCATAAACTTTCCCGGAATAGTGGTACGGTTTCCAGGTCAGGGCGCGCCTCATTCGCTCGCTGGGATCGTCGTAGGAAACAAACTGCTCCATGGAACCGCCCACAACGTCAAACCCCTGCTGAATCAACTGAATGCTCTTGTAAAGTCGCATCGGCAGTGACAGGTCATCTGAATCCTGATTTGCGACCAGGTCGCTTTCCAGGTAATCAAACAGCCTGTTGTAGATCACATAAGGCCCCACAGGTCGATCAGTGTTCTGATACCAGCGCACATTTTCCAGCTTCGAGTACTTTTCCCCGATCGGGTCTTCATCCACTCCATCATTCACCAGGTGAATCACCGTCCGGACAAAATTCTGGTTCAGAACTGATTTGATGGAGTCCTCCAGGTATTGATAGTTTGGCTGGCTATACGGGAGAATCACATCACAGGCGAACGTTTCCCGGTGTTTTTGAGGTTCGACTGGCGAATACAGCTTCGGTATCAGCCTCGGTTCTCTGGCTGGCTTCACTTCCTGGGGGGCTGGTTTTACGGGCTGCCTGTCTTCCTTTCGATTCTGGAAATACGCTCTCACATCTGCCTGCATTTCCGGCTTAAATGTCCCCCACTTCCACAGCCCGTTTTTCGGGTCAATCACAATATCGTATTGCGGGTTGAAATGGTGTCGCTTCAGGATCTTTTCGCGCGTGCCGTGTTGCCTGCCTGCCTGGGTTCCGTGGAATAGATGTCGCACTGTGCCAGGTGTGCAGCCTGTTTTCTGATCGACAGGCCAGGAATTGACCAGCGACCAGTCACCGCCGCCGATGATGCAGGTATCAGGAATTCCGCCACTGATTGCATCCCGTCGCGCGGCCCATGCTCCCCCCGGCATTCTCTGACCGTTGCGTGATGCTGACCAGCTGGGGAGCGACCGTTCCACGTTTCCATCCGGATCCAGATACTCAATCCGCTCGAACAGCTGCACAAACTCATGTGTGCCAAGGAGGCTTTTTGTCTGCTCGTACCAGTCGGGGTTCTGAAAGACAAGGTCAGCATCAATCCAGGCAACCGCGTCGACGTCTGCCGGCAGCGACTGGATCCCGATATTGATCAACCGTTCTTTCTGCCACATCAGGTTTTGATTGATACCGCCTCTCAGCTGAATGGCACCGTCAATCTGGAATGTTCCATCAAACGACAGTTCCACAACAGTCACAGGCACACCCAGTGCGGCCTGAAACGCTCTGAAATTATCCAGGCGTGAATCACTGCCAGTGGGGTTGAAGTAGCAGGAGACGACAGTCAGCGATTTGATACCACGGGTCTCAACTGCTTTGACATTGCCCCAGCCTTCGCAGGTTGATCGAGTCTTGACCAGTCGCCGTACCTCATCACCGTGTTTCCGGCAGAGGTAATTACGCTTGAACTCGCAGGCTTCACAGAGTTTCTGTTTTGCTTCGACGGTCAGTGTCATATCTTAACGTGTCTCACATCAATGTAGGGAGGGGCATAATATGCGTTCAGATTCTCAAAGCCTGTGGGATAAAACGGGCCTGAACTGGGCTCGGCTAAATCTTCGTTCCAGTCGTAACCGTCTGGCAGTGTCTCCCGGGTGTACGATGTCACGCCGAACGGAAGAATCGGAAGTGTGGGAACGGATCTGTGCCAGCGTTGGGTTTCACCGGCTGGAATCACGCAATTGAAATCATCGGGAGGATAGTATTGACCTACGATCTGGGCTGCAAATTCCGTAAGAATACCCCAGGGAACATAACTGGCACCGATGGCATAGTTTTTATAGATTTCGTCAAACTCTGCCTCTTCGGGAGTCGTGGTTCCGGCTGCAATCTGCAAAACCTGTAGGTTAATACGCCAGCGTCCCGGCTTGACCAGATCCCCGCTCCCCTCTTCCAGTTCGGCCTGCTCGAAATCCACCACGCACTGATGGAGACGAACAAAGTTATTCCAGTTGTCTGGCCCGTGTGGTGGGGGTCCGAAATTAAACCATTCAAAATCCTGAACCCAGGTTCCATAATCAGCGGGAGTCTGGCCCGTTGTAAATAATGGCGTTGATTCGACGGCAGCAGGCCCCGTGAAATTGCAGGGAGAAGGCTTCGACGTTTCCGGATCAATAAACGGGTGATAACGTCTGACAGTAACCGTGCTGATCGGCTCACCAGCGGGGGCATTCTGCACCATCAGCCCGTCCATGTAATACCACTTTTTATACAGCGGAATATCTATTTCCCACTGCAGACCCGCGTTGACGATCTTTGCCCCGCAGCGATTACAGGGAAATCTCAAGCGCGGGCAGGGCTTTTTCATCAGTGACATGGCGCAATCAGTTTGTCCCATTTCACACCTTATAAATCTGGGGTTCCATCGCCGTTATAATCGCGGCATTGAACAGTGGGGGCAACCAGTCCGATCCCTGGGGCACAGGTCGCCCAGCCGATTGAACCTGCTGCCACGGCGTCATTGATCGCGTCATCATCGCCGTCCCACTTGCCGGCCAGCGGGATCGGAAACAGCACTTCGTCATCAACCCTGCTGTCAGCCCAGTTCGTGTAGTAGGACAGGCATTCAAAATCGGAATCTTCTGGCTTGTCGATGACGAACTGATCGAACACGACACCTGCCAGATCGCCGATGAACTCAATCAGCCAGTGCCCCGGCCAGAGAGAGACAGAGACATTTCCTCTCCCCACGTTCGGCAGGTCCTCAATCAGGGTGGTCAGCGATTCTTCCGAAAGATACTGCTTGAGCAGGGAAAACGGTTCTGTTTCGTGCCCCTCTAACACCAGCTTGATTTCCGCATTGATGGAATCGCCTATAATTTCAATCATCTGCTTGCTGTTGCCGTCCGGATCCCAGTAGAACAGGCTGCACGGAATTTTTATTTCTCCGTCCACCATTCTGTAATAGTCTTGATTCGACCGATTGTCACCGTCGAGGTCATAACTGTCAGGGGGATATGTCCGCAGTGTAAATGTGGAATACGGTTCATGAGTAATGAACCTGACCGGAGTCGGTGCAGCAATCTGATTCGCCGGTGCAACGAACGCGAGGAGATTCTTCGTGCTGTCCTTATTTTCTTTTTTGTCGCCTGTCGTAACTTTATAAATCCCGTGGACATTCCAGCCGAGCAGTTGGTGCTGAATCTTGAACCGGCTCGCCTTGGTCAGATCGTTAGGCAGCTTCAGGTGTCCCGCTGGATCACCGATCAACTGCTGCACTGTGCCAGTGCCGTAAAGCAGCTCCAGGCCGTCGAGGGTTGCGTCTGACAGCCTGCTGTTCTCCGGCCTGACATATCTGCCGTGAATCTTCTCGTTGTCGCTTTCATCGCCCTCGTAACGCACGAATGCGGGAGCGTACTTAATCCGGCCCAGTTGCCCCTTGGTGATCACCTTCGGGCCAGTGAATGCGAAGTTGATGCCGTTGGTGACGTACTTCGGCACTTTACCATCTGCGTCGGCTGGTTCATCCTGCCCTGCTGCAGTGTCGCCGACCGGCAGACGGATCTCAAACACCGGAGTGTCACCATTTAGCGTGCGGACACCGACGATTTCAACCAGCGAGTGACCGGGAATCAACAGGTCTTTATCCTTGCGGCGTTCGTCTTTGTCAACGATTTTGTCATCACCGACATTCAGACAACTGAACCATTCGCCGGGGCTTGGTTTGGCAGAGTTAAACACTACTGATCCTCCGGCTGCTGGGTCTTGTCTACGGTCTGTTCCTGCTGTTTGATCAGCTCTTTCAGAGCAAGGTCACGCTGCCGCTGGTCGAACGGGGGCACAATCGTATTCACTTCGGAATTACGCGAGATGGTGGTGGTCATGCCGTCTGATGTGGTGCGGGTGATGGCGACCTGTTGAATTGCACCGTCCAGCTCCATTTTCTTCAGACCTGCGTATACTCCAGAACCAGAGTCTTCTGAGGTGATTCGCAGGTTCTCCACATCGATCGCGGCGAGGGCCTGGCTTTTCAGGTTCTCTTTTTCTTCGTTGCTGGTGACTTCCTTGACGTAAAACCAGTCGGGGAATTCGTCGTTGTATATCTTCTCCAGCTTATACTCAGTTTTGTAAGTCAGTACGATTTCATTCTTAATCACCGCTTTGGTGTCGGTGCCGCCCGGCAGTTTGCGGGGGTTGTCTTTCAGCCCACCGGGAAGCGGGGCAGGCTTTGTGCGGTACTTGGATTTCAACTCCTCTTTGTGCTCGTAGCGAGCCGGTTCGCCGACCAGGTTCTTCAGCGGGGTGGCGATCAGTGCCCGCAGCTCAGCGGGGTAGGGAACTTCGTGTTCCTCTTTGGATGTCTTCCCGTCTTTGTCTTTGACCTTCTCTTTCTTGAAACGAAACATCGGTTCGTTGAATCGAATGATTCCCAGCTCTGGGATGATCGAGAACTTATCGCCTTCGACGCTATAGATCCGGTCCGCCATGGAGAGCGTATTGCCACCTTTGGTTTCATCGAAGTAGATCCCGGTTACCTCAACCGGTTTACGAATCAGCTTGCCTGAGTAAGTGTCGATGCCCAGTTCAGCGCGGGTGGTGAAGGTCGGCAGGATCTGCTCGAATTCTTCAATCACGTAATCGCCACGTCTGCCGGTGCGGGGATCGATTTTCCACGGTCCGGGGATAACAGGTTTTGTGGCTTTGAACAGTTCTCGCCGGGCTTCGTCATAACTTTCGGCCCGATAGTCGTAATCACGATCTCCACGCCGTTCGCCATTATCAACTGCCTTGGCGAGTGACTCACCATAGTGGTCATAATTTAAACGCAGGTACTCTGATTCACTCTTCCCGCCGGCGGGGTACTTCAACCGATAGCAGCGATAGACGGTCTGGATCGCGAGGCTGTACTGCTCTTTCAGTTTGAGGTACTTGGCTTTGTCAACCGGGGCACCGGAAGTTTTCTCCGCTTCGATCTCTTCCAAGGGGGCTTTAATTTCATCGAACACGCCAGGAGAACAGATCTTCCACCCCTCTTTAGGGCGGTAGCTCAAGTGGTCGATCGGTCGCCATTCGCCGTCAATGTCGAGCCCGACCGCTTCAAGCATCCACATTACTTCGTGCATGGTCAACCCGCCCAGGACCGTCACCGAATCAGGTGTCTCCGGCAGATTCGCTTCAAACCCCCCTGACATCAGGTCCTCAGTGGGAAGCAATGCCCCTTCACCGTACTTGCGGATTCTCACCCGATCATCCCAGCCTAAGCAGATGCGATAGCCCAATGGCGTCACCAACTCGTTCAGGGCCTGTGCCGGGGGAATGCGGTCCCAGTGCACTTCAGGAAAGATCTGATTGCGGTACGGGAGCGACTGTTTCTTTTCGAGGTCGAGCAGGTCACGGGTGTCGTAGTTCTGTTCGCCCATGGCTTCGAGGCACATATCAGCCAGTTGCCGCGGCGTTTTCTTTTTGCGGGGTTCGATTTCGCCGTTCTTTTTGACGTTCCAATGACCGGAGAAGCTGCCAAACTTCCACTTCCAGCGACGATCATAAATCGGGATCGTCCAGTTCTTCGAGGTCGCGGACTGTCTGACAGACGCTCTGTCCGGTCGGCATCCCTGCAGGAGAATCTGTGTGCGACCTGTGCGGGCATCGTTGGTAAATTCGTCGAACTGAAACAGCAGGTAACCATCAGGCTCAATCGGCGTGTAATCCGAGTCGCTGGCATTCAGAGTCTGAGGTGCCATTTCGATCTGACACACGTCGGGAGTGATGCCGTGCGAGCGCGAATAGTTCGCACTGACGATCTGCTTGATGCCCGGATAGAAAACGTATCCGATGCCCTGATCGAAATTGCTCATGATGTGGCCCCGAAGGTCAGTTTGAAGTCCTGTCCCATGTGAATGGTACTGAGGTCACCGCAATTGTTCAGGTCAATCACCGGACTGGCGATACTGCCCGATTCGTCGAAGATCTCTGACTCATCGGTGAACTTGTCAATCACGGTCACGTCTTTGGGCCGTGCGTCCTGATCGAACACCAGCACGCCATCACCCGACAGATTCACGGCTGCAAGAGTGCCTGTCGAGTTGTAATTGAGCAGCCCGGCCAAAATGTTAAGCACCGTATGTGCCCCGGCGTGAATCGTGGTGGTGCCTGCTGTCTGGCGGAATGAGGTCGTGTCGGAATTGATATCCAGCACGCCACCGCTCTTGACAATGTCAGCAACGGCGACACCAGCTCCGAGATATACCGTGGTGTCGTCCAGAGCGTTATCGAAGAACGCCTGCCGTAATGTGGCGACGGTCGCGACCTCTGTCGGATAGTAGGCAATTCCCAGCGAACCCCGGTTGATGTTGATCGTGTTGCTGGCGTGTGTTCCCAGCAGCAGAATCGCAGGGGTGTTGCCGTCCGGGCTGTCTCCCGAGTTGGTGATCAGGGCTGTTGTCTGGACAGATCCCAGGTTGATCTTGATGCGTTCCGAGCCGTCGCCCTGCTTGTCTCCGATGTTAAGCAGGGTGGCACCGATCTTCAGGTACTGGTCGCGGTATTCGAAATATGAAGTATCGCCGTCGGCATTGACGCGGGGCAGTCCGATGGCTCCGGTACTGGATGGCTCCGAAGGTGAAGGTCAACGCATCGTCGCTTTCGGTGTTTGTCAGCACCAGAGATCCCCCAGCCCCGGCGAGGTCCTGTTTAATCAGGTCGAGGTTATCCGTACTCCATGGATGGTTGGTGCCCAGGGTAATGATCCGGTCGAGTAATGGGATATCCACGCGGGTGAGCGTGTTTTCAAAGCGTTCTGTATCCAGCTGGTTTTCAATGACCAGGCTGAACTCGCTGAACTCCCGAGCTTCACCAACGATAGTGAGAACACCATCCTCAAACCGGTATGGGCTTTCTGTGGGAGTCGCCAGAGTTGGGAATGAGCCGGCAGCCCCCTCGGATTCAGTCTCGGCTTCGATATCCAGATCCACCATGACCATCTGCCCGGATGATCCGTTGAAGGTTGCGCGGGCAATCCGGCAGCCTGAATATGAGTAAACCTTCTCATCTCGGTCGATCATCATCACAAACTCGGGCAGAGAGTCCGCAAGAGCAAAGCTGTCTGTGGACTCAGCAGCCCCCAGAATCAATGGCAGGAGCGTGTCGAGGGCCAACTTACTTGCGGGAACTCGAATGGTTCCTGAGCAGCGTTTCTGCCCCAAACGGGTACGCTCGACAATGTGTTCTGTGGTGCCGGTCGTACCACCGGTCTCATCAATCGTCTGCGATTCGACCAGAGACTCAGCGCCTACGATCTCAATCGGGATGCTGCTTGCGTCAAACGGCAATGCACTATCGATTGCCACACGGGTAAATGTTCCGATGCCTAATGTCATGAGTCTATCCTTATTAAATCGCGTCGATAGTGGTGATTAAGTGACCGGACAACATCTCGATTGCCTTGTCTAATGATTCGTCCGGGATGCCGATAAACGGCCTTGCCGGTATGTTGTTTTTACTGTCCTCTTTCGATCCGTCCTGATGCACTCCGGCATAAACGATATTGGTTCCGAATGTCGTCGCATCGTCTGTCACAATCTCAATATGCCCCGGCCCATCCGAGACCACGCTTCGCAGCAGGTCGCCTGTGTCGATCAACGGTCGTGTTCCGGGGTTGTGTCCCGGTGGTCGTGGATTCTTCAACGGAGCCCAGGGAACCCCGTCAGGTGATTCACCGCTGAGGAAGCCTTTCGCCAGATCCCCGGCCAGCTCGTCATTCCACTCGCTGAGAACCTTGGACGCTTTGGGCTGCTCTAATCGGTTGACAACGCCGTTGAGGAATCCACCGAGTTCTTTGGTTGTAAGGGTTTTAGACATCGCGTCTTGTCCTTCACTGTGATGACTTTGAAGCCGGACATCTTCTTCACGTCGGCAGGGCCATATGCTCTGCGGTCAGTGCTGATCTGCTCGGCATACATTTTGACGGCTTCGGATTCTTTACTGGTTTTGAACCGCAAACCCCCGTGGATATTGGTGCTGACCTTCAGGAACTCCGCGTCTTTGGATTCGATTTCAAACTTTTCTTCGGTCATGTTCTCGCTTCCCAACTAACAAACCACAGGGTGATACCTGCGTGATACTCTCCTGCCTCAAACCAGCTTGGATCAACGACCGCACCGGGGGCAACATAACTGTTTACGACTGACGCAACTCCGGTTAAACGGGGAGTGCGGAATGACTTCACAATGGCTTCGTACCATGTGAGGTACTTGTTTCGGTTGGCGACCTGGTCTTCGTCCGAGTCCACCAGGACCACGCTGATCTGATATTCGATCTGGTCTCTGAGGTTGGTACCCTGGGATGGGTTGTGTTTTGGTGTCTTGGGAGCGATTAAAACTGCCGGAAAATCAGCTGCTGCGAAGTTGCGGGTGGTCGGCTCCTTCAGAATGCGGATAGATGCGTCGGCAATATCCGCCAGATCCAGCCCCTCAATCTGGGTTTTCACCGCTGTCAGGATGTCTTCCAGGATGGCTGTCATTTTTCTCTCCGACAGATGCAACGCCAGTGAGTTCTCAGGCGAGTCCGAGTCACCGACTGGACTCTCCACTTCACGCTTGATGAATCGGTGATGGTGTCGTCTACTTCGATCTCTGTCCCGGCCAGTAAGACGTTGGGGATATTCCAGACGATGCCTTCGTGTGCCGATACCGCCAGCCCTTTGGCGATATCATCCCTCGAGATGTCTCGCATCCACGCATGGGAGACAGATACCGTGGTTGTTGTGTTGGCTGCCCCACGTCGGGTCGTCAGGGTTACCGGTTCCGTTCCTGGCATCTTCAGATACAGGTAGTCCAGATCTTGAGTCGTCACCATCAGATCACCACCTTCTTGTAACGAGCCAGAGAGCCTTTGACGCTATCCAGCATTTTGGCTTCGTCGTCGGCACCAGCGAGCGTGTACGAGTAGTCTTCGATGCTCTCCGATTCAACCCGCCCCTGCAGTTTACGAGACGCCAGCATCGACGTAACGAGCTTATTCGCAGCGAATGTGATATCAGCCGGCACAGTTGCCCAACCGGCCACATACACCACTTTGATATTCCCCAGTCCTAAACCGGGTGCGCTCGCCAGCTGACCACGTAAGCGGGAGTAGGGCCTGGGCCATGCTTTACCGATCCGGTACAGAATGCCGCTTTTGCTGACTTCGGTATTGGTGGCATCGTCTTTCCGGAGAACGTAATCGGTTCCCTCAACCAACAGAGAAGAGGCGGGGAAAACATCCGTGCCGTCCCCATAGTAGCCGCCTGAGTCT
The DNA here is from genome assembly GCA_002706765.1 of Gimesia sp. Lineage (GTDB taxonomy): Bacteria > Planctomycetota > Planctomycetia > Planctomycetales > Planctomycetaceae > Gimesia. Next base: position 22,696 of record PAJV01000013.1, on the reverse strand, counting down.
TCGTTGACTGAGGTAATGGATTGGACGGGCGTTTGATTGAGAACAATGATCTGGTCACCTGAGCCGCTGTAGTACTCTGTGTACGTCGCTTCTTCAATCTCCCGCTTCAGATACCCTTTGATGATCGCTTCGGCCTGAGGGATCAATAAATCAATCACAGCGTCCAGTGAGGTATCACTGACGCCTATGAGAGTTTTGATTGTGGCCTTTGTGGTCAGCGACATTGGAAATTACTACTCCAAATAATTATTTTGAATCAGAGATCAGCACTGACTAATTGAGTTTTATTGTGTTATGTAACCAGGTCTTCCCAAAACCTTTGTGCATCAGGTGTCATCTTTCAAAGTCTATACAATGGAAGACTGTTGAATTTCGTTGACATAGCTGGCCCCCTGGAGAATGTAAAATCCTGCTCCTAGCTGGGCGTTGGAACCCACATCATCCACATTAAATGAAACAAAAGTGAATCCATTATCCGAATCCAGATCTTTCGCCATCACTTCAATAGCAATCAATGCCTCATTCTCGGCACCATCAATAGAATCAGTATCAAAACTGGCTGCCTCCGATTGTTCCACAAGCATAAACTGACCAGTAGATTCGATATCTGTAGCACCGACTTTATGTCGAATCCGCCTGAAGTTAAGTGGCTTGGATGAACCTGAATTCGCAGCAGTATGCTGCTGCGCTGAAATCACAGGGTCATCTCCGGCAGTACCGATGGATGCCAACAATACAAAGAGACACCGGTCATAATTTTGGAGGTTGACTCTGTCCCCTGTATTCACATCCGCCGACAAGTCGATCGGCATAAAAGCAGGAATGATATCGTGACCTTCTAAAAATTCTTTATTAAACATTTAATGAGTTCCTAAATAATCGAGATTGCATGAAATAAATTGGACCAGCAGAGTAAATCAACTACTCTCTGCAAATGGAAAACTATGCACGAGTCGCCAGAGTGACAAAACTTGACTGTGTCGCAGTTCCCTTATAAGGAGTTAATGGCTGTGTCTCCCACGGCTTTCCATCAATTCGCATAATAAATCGCAGCGCCAGTTGATCCGTCAGAAATTCAACATGCATGGATTCTGCCTGTTCAATGCCGCCTTTACTGATGGTGATGTAGTCATCGAGGCTGGCTAGCAGAATATCTCCTTCTGTCCCCAAGGTTTCGTTGAACTCTGTTGGAATTACAGGACGTCCCATCAAAGTCGCATAAGACGCCCCAGAAAGTCCGGAAGGTGGCATATAAACTAACTGTCCACCAGCAGTGGAAACACCCAGACTCATCTGATGGAGCTGCGGTTCAGTATCCTGGTTAATAAACCAGGCAGAATTCATTCGTGAAGATGCTTTCATACGGCTCCACATCTGTAAAATATTTTCTGCCAAAATCGTATTTGCCGCCTGACCAGATTCTTTAGGAACTGTCACTCTTGCAGAAGATCGCATCACGCCCAGTGGTTTTCCAACACCATTGCCATTGAAGATGGATTCCCCCAGCATAAATTCCATTTCCTCAGTGACTTTTTTGTTTACATAAGATTCAAGAGCCATTCCATTGTCGTTAATTAACTCTTCTGTCAGATAAACCAACACTGCCAACTTGTTAAGTTTCAGCGTCGTTTCTCCGAGCTTCGGTGTTGAACCTGTTAATGGGTCGCCTTCACCCACCCAATAAGCACGCAATCCCCCTGAACGAGCTCCATCCGTGCGGCTGGTTTCCGAATCTGTCGGGAACGTCATATTATTTCCAGCGACCCGATAATGATCTGTGCGGCTGAAAATGTCGTTCTCATAAATTCGTGTCAGAATTTCCTGATGGAACTCAGGTAATACCGCGATGCCACCGTCCGCGCCTACAATTTCAGACATTCCCTGAATCGATTTGCACATTCCCCAGGATTTTTTTGTCTTGGCGATGACTTCGCTACGGTCTTTAAATCCACAGCGGATAAAATCTCCAAACGATTGAAATTCTGAAAATGGTTTGTAACCAAGGGGGAATGCGCGGCTCCTCTGCCCGGAGAACGTTTTTTTGAAAGCCTGATGGTCCGTTTGATTTTTCTCCGTTTCCCAATAAGCTGCCAGACGTCCCTGTTCATCATGATGAATGCCGCTCATATCTGGGCCATTTAGTTGATCTACACTTTTAGTAAGATTTTCAATGTTTGATGAGAGAGACTTTACTTTTTCTTCGAGTGTTTCAGACATAGAATGTCCTTTCTGATAAATTATTTTTAATAAGCATTTTACATCGGCGCAAAGATATCACTTTCCATTGAAGTCAATTGCGACCACATCAGATGTGAGGTAGCAGATCGGATACCTTCTGCCGTAATTCTTTTACTACACGCGATAGTGCTTCGACATTCTCCAACAGTCGATTTTCATCGCAGAATTTTTTCTGTTGAGCCAACAGGTTCGTTCGTTTGATTACATCTGCAATTTGCTGACATTGATGATCCGAGAAAGCATGGAGCTGTGAAGCTGATTCAGAATGATTTTTTGAAGCAATCCGTTTCAATCTGTGCGTAATCTCACTTGCTCCAGGAAAATCAATCGAATCAGAATCGTTATTCGCATTCAGTTCTTCAGAATTGTCATCAACAAGCTTGAACTGGGCATAATTCTCTGCAAACGTCTTCTTTAAGTTTTCCTGTTCAAACTCTAGTGTTAAGAGCAGCTTTTCCAGAAACGACTTAACGGGCGAATTTTCGAGTTCTGCTGTTTTTGATCTCACATTTTTTTTCATATCTGAGAAACAGCTTGAAATCGATTTTAAAATCAGAGCGCCTGGCGGTACGGACATTCCCAGATCGTATTCGTTCTCAGTATTTGAAGCTGATAATTTTTGTGGCTGGTCTCTCAGCTTCGGACGACTACTGGTATCATGCACTCGTGGGTTGTCTATGTTTTCAGATAAAATTAATGGAAGATGCTGATTGTCCGTTACATCATCAGTACCCGTTAGCGACCAACCAGGTATCTGGTGTTTTTTTTGAGGGAGCACCGTTCGTAGTGATTTTAATAGCGGCTCTACTATTTTGCGGCCTTCAATCGTTCCCCGATCAAGGGTTCTAGCGATGGCATCTGGATTGACGCCTAATGCACCCCAAGACCATTCAATCAGTTCCCATTGTTCCAATACTATTCCAATTCTGGAATTTGCTGTTTTCCTGGTTGATGATTTTATTGGCAGAGCACGTACCGAAGTTGCTCTGACTAAGCCCTCAGCGATCAGGTGGAATATCTGCAACGATTCCAGTGATTTGGAAGTGAAATAAGATGTCGCAGATATTTTTTCTTGGTCTACTTCAATTGCCAGACGGCCATCCGGATGCTGGCATTTTGCGATGGGGCATGTAATTTCGCCTAAACCATGCTCCCAGAGAACTACCGGGTTTTTACGGAAATTTTCAAGCTGCACTCCCGCAGGTTCGATAATGTCACCTTCGCGGTCTTCGCGAGGTGTGTTGATGATTGCTCGGGCAGACATCAGTCTTTCATCGATCATCGGATGAGTCTGACTTGCCAGTGAAAGTTCTGAAGCTTTACCAGCAATCTTGCAGAAAGCTCCAAATGTCTGCTGCCGGTTTTTGAGAAGAACTTCAAATGAATCTGAACTCTGGTTTGTATTCACTGTTTACCCCGCTGAGAAACATATCATGTTTGCGACAGGGCAGTGTTTTAAGATTCGGCATACACAGGTCAAGATACTAAAATCACAATATTGACTTTTTCCTGCACGATGAACTGCTCAATTTTCAGTATGAGGATGAACTCAGTTCTCACCGGTTCAAAGTTGAGTGTCCCGTGTCTCTGATTTATACTCTACAGGAAAAGAATTTTTCGACCTGATTCGATACAAATCATTCTAAGACAAATTAGTTCTGGACTATGTCCCGATTTATTGTATTGTCTTCAGGGACTTTGGAACCGAGCATGACAGTTCGAGAGATGCTATGGTTAATTGTGATGCGATACCGAAAGACTGCGGGGATACAATTCATCTAAGCCCGAAGGCGCAGCTATATCAATAAACTACATTTATGAATTATGCCGCTTTAGGTAACGACTCAGCATCTACTTGTGACTGATTCTGATTAGAATTGCTGAGTTCAGAAGAAGAAATGCGATTTGAATAAATCAGATTGATGAACTCTGGAAATGAATTCCACGGACCAGGATTCTGGTTCCAGACTACTGCGATTTTTTTAAAAAAAGTCATTTCGTATTTTGCAATAACCAGACTCTGTATCGTTTCATTTGGTTCTAAATCCGCGGGAGTCCATTGACGGGAACAAAGATCGTATGCAGGTTCGCCGTTCCTCCCGTTGGCAGGAATCTCATATAATATTGCCAGTTCACTGTCATCGTTCAGTTTTGCCGGGAAACTGCGGCAGGTATGGGGACGTGAATGGTAAATACTACAACGTCCTAAACCTTTTGGATGTTCCTCATCCGGTAAACATTCCATGAGAAATCGACACTTTGTGGTACCCGGAAACGAAACACTTGGAATATGCTTAAGGCAAATGACAAAAGGCACATTTAGTGCATCTTCAAAAAAGAAATGGGGAGCTAAATTGCGAGATATCAGTCCCTCCGAGTCCTCCCAGCGACAAGCAAAGTCCCAGAAATTCTTATTCTGGTATTGCGTAAATTGATGAATATCTGCACCAGAGATTGGGACTGCAAAAGAGCGACAACATCCGGAATGGCAGGAATCACAAATACCCATTTTACTTCTTATTCTGACAGGAATTCCGTGAGATAATGAGATATGATTTGATTCCATCACCCGAGACGTCTTTCACGTGGGGAAACTCAATTACGAATCAAACCATCAAACCCTTTCCAGCCTATCGTCATAATCGTTAAAGTCGCTTGAATACAATCCAGAATTCAAACAAGACATCTGGGGAAACTGCTGTATCCTTTTCAGCTATAACTTGTTTTATATGAATGACTTGACCGCGTCTGACAACCTCTTCATTCCTTCTCGTATCCCTTCAATGTTCTGAACACCAAATGTCAGCCGCATATGATTTTTTTGTATAACAGGTTGCTCACTGCTATCAATGCCGTGATCGAATGCATAGCACAACTCTCCTGGTACGTACATGACTTTATCCTGATGGATCGCTTTCTGAAACAGTGGGCTTTGAAACCCTGTTTCTATTGATTCAGGCAAAGTCATCCACACGTAAAGTCCACCCCTCGGGTGGATCCAATGCACGTTCCTGAATTTTGAGAAATAAGACTCCGCAGAATCCAGCATACAATCTCGTTTTTCACGATATACAGATCTCAAATAATCCACATGATCATAATATAAATTTTCACGAAGAGCATCTGCCAAGATATGTTGGCTCATATTTGTTGAGCCAAAATCATCATTTCCCTTTTTATCTGATATGGCCGCACACACCTGTTTCGATGCCACCCCAAATCCGACTCTCAACCCGGGAGCAAAGCTCTTCGAGAACGTTTGGGTGAGAATGACAGTTTCACCTGTCTTGTCAAAACTCCTGATACTGGGCAGAACAGGCCCGTCATAACAGAGTTCTCGATATGCAAGATCTTCTAAAATATGAATTCGATGTTGTTTTGACCATTTTTGAGCAACACCAATGACTTGCTTTCGCCGTTCTACCGAAAGTGATAATCCTGAGGGATTCTCATAATCACTTACGAGATAAATCATTTTCACTCTGTCCAACTGTCCTTGTGACTCCAACATTTCCAGCGTTGAATCCAGAGAATCCATACGCATTCCGGATTCATCTGTATCGACAGAAATGATTCGGGCTCCTAATCCCTGTAATACACCGAGAAAAACAAAATAAGTGGGCGCTGCAACCAGACAAATATCACCTGGATCAAGTAATACTTCACCTAAGAGTGACAAATATTGTTGTGAACCTGTTGTGACAATCAAGTTGTCTACTGTCACTCCCAGTTCTTCAGCTGATTTCTGTTCCAGGTTAGTTAAGTGTGTTAGAAGTAATTTTCTAAGAGACAACGAACCTGCAGTCGTCCCGTATTGAAGTGCTTCCCTGGCTGCCCCAGAATCTGAAAACAGAGATTCAAATGCGTTTTTTGTAATGGAAACTGGCAGACTGTTTTGATCAACTAATCCAGCCGCCAGCGATAGAACTCCAGGATTTTCAACTCCCTGTTGCATCAGATAACTGATCGGTAAATCGTGGCTCCAGGTTCTCTTTTTACTGAATCGAATTTCATTTGAAAGGGCCATTTTATTACTCGAATTGCCTTATTTGTGTATCCAGAAGCCGGCAACAACTCTATTAACCGGACCAAATGCTGCCTTAATATCATAATTGAGGTCTGAGTGATTTACTACGAAGTTGGATCATACAGAATTGAAATTGGGAGTCTCAATCAGCATACTGGAAAGAAATTCCGATGTTTGTATTTCTTAATGCCAAATACCAGTCTCCAGTTGCAGCTCCTGAAACAACATCTACTCAGTAGGAAACCGAATATTGAAATCGTTATTTTTCAGTTCATCCCTGTTGATATTTTGTTTGCTTGAAAGTCCTCTTCTGGCGGCTGAGACTTCCCCCGAACCTCTCGCCTTAAATGCCGGTTTACACCCCATAGACTGGGTGATTATAGCAATTTATGCGATCTCAACTATCTTCCTGGGTTGGCACTTCAGTCGAGGTCAAGAAGATACATCGGAATACTTTGTCGGAAGCGGACAGATGAATCCCATATTAATCGGGGTCTCATTATTTGCCACTCTGCTTAGCACTATCACCTATCTCTCGACGCCAGGTGAAATCCTGGGAAAAGGACCTGTATATCTGATAAAAGATCTCGCGATGCCATTTATCTTTCTTATTGTTGGCTTTGTAATGATCCCGGTTTATATGAGACAACGTGTCACCAGCGCCTATGAACTACTGGAAGAAAAACTGGGGCTGGGCATTCGATTACTCGGAGCAGTCATGTTTGTCAGCTTGCGATTGATCTGGATGTCGTTGCTGGTTTATCTGACAGCTAAAGCGATTACAACCATGCTGAATGTTGGCGAAGAATGGATTCCCTATATCGTATTAGGGACAGGTCTGGTTGCGATTATCTACACTTCACTGGGTGGATTGCGTGCAGTCGTGATAACAGATCTAATTCAAACGATTCTCTTATTTGGTGGCGCTTTACTGGTCATTGCCACAATTACTTATCATTTGGGTGGTTTTGGCTGGTTTCCAACAAAATGGGATCAAAACTGGGATACTCAACCTTTTTTCAGCTTCGATCCGTCAACACGAGTGACGTATGTTGGAACGTTTCTCTCAATACTGGTCTGGTATGTCGCGACCTCTTGCGGTGATCAGGTTTCAGTCCAACGCTTTATGTCTACAAAAGATGCAAGTGCAGCCAGAAAGTCCCTGGCAGTTCAATTAAGCGTTTCTGTTATTGTTTCACTCACATTAGCCATGGTTGGTTTTGCTTTACTGGGATACTTCAAAGAATTTCCAAACGAAATCCCTGCAGGAATCGATCTAAAAATAGATGCTGACAAATTCTTTCCGCACTATATAGCCTATCATCTTCCAGTCGGAATTTCTGGATGCGTTGTATCAGCTATGTTTGCCGCTGCCATGTCCAGCATTGATTCCGGAGTTAACTCTATCACGGCGGTTGTCATGACAGACTTTCTAGATCGGTTTGACAAATCTCCGCGCACAGAAAAGGGTCACGTTTTTACTGCACGACTGCTGGCATTTGGTATTGGTACCATCGTGGTTTTATCCAGCTCTGTCATGGGAAGCATCCCTGGAAATATAACAGCTGTAACCAACAAAACAGCAAATTTATTGACCACGCCAATCTTTTGCCTGTTTTTCTTTGCTCTGTTTGTTCCGTATTCCAGACCAGCAGGAGTTATTGTCGGGGCAATCCTGGGAACGACAACTGCAGTCTTAATTGCATTCTCCGGACCAATCTTTATGGGCCCCAACGAACCCGATCCAATCAGCTTTCAATGGATTGCCCCCGCTGCGGTCACTGTGAATATTGCCAGCGGGTGTCTGGTCAGCTATCTGATTGCCTCTTATCAACGCAGCAATAAATCTGCCCACAGCTGAACATTGGCTGGTCTGCCACCTTGGACTTGTACTCACTCAGGGTATCTCAACAGACTTTGAATTCTTTTTTAGAAAGCTTAGTTTTTTGCAGTCTGGGAGCTGCCGAATCAGAGTCATGTTTATCTATCTCTTCATCTTCTTTCTGTAGTAAACTTGATCTCCCCTCACTGACAAGGTGATCGCCACCTCCTTCAGGTCCCAGGGGAGGCAACCCCCTGATTGCTCTCAATTCATCGACTTTGATTATTTTTGCACGGATATCTGTAGCCAGCCTTTTTTCAAGCAGATCCGGATCATCAATTTGGGTTGCCTCAATCTCTACGGTAAGATGTTTTCCAAATTGCGATGCTAGATGCTCGGTATCATCTTCTGCCAATAGATCAAGTATTGGCTGAACAGTAAGGCTTATAAACTGTTTAAGGCTCGCATAAAATGCTGCATAACTTCCTCCATCCGAGATCCCTGCAGCAATTCCCGGAACTCCATGCAAGGCAAGAATTGCATCTCTGAATTGAATAAAAGAAGAATTATAATCCATTTCCCGGGGAGTCGCCGTGAGAGCAACAACCTGTTCTCCTGTAGTAAAGATCGCCTTTCCTGTGTTTTCGGTTCCTCCATATTTCTGCTCAAACATCGCTGCTGCTGCTTCGAGCTCTTCACGAGTCGGATTCATGTCTTTGCCACATGTTACGACAATCGATGGATCTGCCCCATTATTCATCTGTGCCCATCGAGCGGAATCAATTTGATTGGCAGAATCAACCCATCTTGCTCCAGCACTTACCGGAGACTGTCCATCATCTTTATAAACCGGATGAGGCCAACGTGATATTTGGAGTTGAGAAATCGGAATTACATTTCCTACGACTTGATGAAACATACTCGTTTCTGCAAATGAACTGCCATGCGACTCACTAAAATATCTGAGAGAGGGAGTCTGGATTTTGTATCCACCTTCCGGAAATTCATGACTGGGAGGTACCGGGGTGGCAATCGCCGTGGGAATAACATACCTCTGGACCGTTTTTCCGAATTGATTGGGCACGTTCCATACAATACTGGTCCCTGTCAGTTGAAGCTGTAAGACACGTTCATAGCGAAATGAGGCGCCAGATTGAGTCGGGTTGGGATGCTTTAATATTTTACAAATCGGATGTTCGTTAGAGAGCGGTTCTGCTGCACCATATTCCCCGGCATACAAACTTTTGAACTGCGAATATCCGCTTTTATTTTGAATTTTCTCTTTTAGTCTTTGCTGTTTGGAGCCATTAATTGAATCATCATAAACTGAAACTGATGCCTGCATTGCTTGCAGACATATGGCCCGGATCGCAACAAAAGTCCATCCAGAATATTGATCAGCTTCCCTGCTATGATCACTACTCCAGGACCCCGGCTGCCCCGCCCCCAAAACTGCTCGTAATGCAACAGCAAACCGATTTGATTTTAAGCGTGTTTTAAGTTGTTTGAATGGATTCCACATTTGAAGCCTTTTTTCCGGTTTAAGAGAATCATATTATGAATGGGCATTTAAATCTTCAGGCGACCATCAACTGGCGCCGCCGCTGATTCCTCAATGCACTTAGGCAATAAACGACAGCGTCAGCACGATCGGGTGATCTTCCTAATCTTTCATGCAGCGTTTTCCCGTTGTAACTCGCATCTGAACCACGTCTTCCTTTGGGGGTGATATAGAATTTTTCGCCATCATGGCCAGCGAATATTTTTTCAGGAGCCACCAGTTCTTCTTTGAGCCGTTGATTATCAGGCAGAGCAAATGGCATCATGCGAAAGTCACCAGCAGGGTCAAGCCTTCTTGCTGTCTCCCCATACAACTCTGCCCTCTTATTTGCATATTTTTTGGAATCCAGAATACTGGTTGCGTTGCCATGAATTTCTATGACATGGACATTTCTTTTTTTCAAGGGGTCCCCCACCGCGTTCCCATACCCACCTCCCCAATCAATGCCAATCGGCACGATACCCTGACTTAAGTCGATTCCATATGTTTGCGCCGTATCCAGTACCCAGCACATCGTCTGCTGGGTATCAGAAAACTGACACTCATGGACAGCCCGAATCCCATATTGCCCTCCCACTGCTAAAACAGAAGTATCACCATACCTTGATGCTGCTACATCCAGCCCAAAACTCTCTACGGGCAAAATCCGCTCTAACAATTTCAACGCAAGTTCATGAGATTGCTCCCGGGCTCTCAGAGAAAGACGATTCCAGCGAGTCCAGAATTTCACAGGCTCTAACAGCCAGTCTGGGAGGATAACCTGTTTTTCAGGATCCTGATCAGGAAATTTTCCCAGTGCATATACATTACGTATAAGAGGATCTGCATCATTCAGAAGTGACATGAATTCGTCATAACAGGTCTGCCCTGGAATTCGCGGGCGCACCAATTGGAAATCATTCTCCGCGATGGGGCTTCCATGTGAGTAATAAGTACCAGCAATCTCGATACCCCCGATCGGCGCAACGGGTTGCTCCAGACATTTTTCTTTCACATTTGTGCATTCCCAGCCACTGACTGTGATACACCGAGTTTTGCCAAATTGATCTATAATCGTCTGCGTTTTATCGGGATCAACAATTGGAAAGGATTCCCGAAACGTACCGGATAAGGTCGATGGATTTGACAGCGCGAGAAATTTTTTGGCCTGCGTATTGGCCAGTTTATATTTATCTTCCAGATTGGGTGCAGTCGCTTCATCAAACCAGAATAGTACATGGGGTGAATGTGCACCTCGAAAGCCTTCAATATGCTGCGGGTTAGCTAGCGAAATTGAATGCTGATTGGTATCGAACACGCCAGAAGTTAAAAGTTTCCCAGGTGGCTTGCACCGCATTTTTCGCCACCATTTATCAACCTCGCCAAAGGCAATTTTTTGAGCTGTTCTCACAGAATCTCGTGTAATGATGATTTTTGCATCGTCCCAGATATGAAAGTAAGCACAGCAGGCGATTCCCGCTGCAGCCCCTTTACCACAACCTGTATTTCCTTTAACAAATACACGGCGAATCGTGGGATCAAACATCGATTCGAGAATATCCCACTGCCAGTCATCAAGCACCGCTTCAGGCCATTGGATATTAACATAAGGGCGGATGTCGCCAGATCGAGCCTGACGGATTGCTGCTTCAACTCCTGAATCCTCTTGTTTTTGTTCATGGGCATGAAGATGCTGTTCAAGCTCAAGCAAATATTCCACATAATCGGAGTCCAGATCAGTCAATTTTGCATTGCAAGATCACGGAAGAAGATACTTCGTAGATCATTCCTCGTTTACGGGATTTGATGGGAAGCTTGATATACAAGCTTCAAAGACTACCCATTCAACCTCAAATAGATTTAAATGATATTGAATCCCTATCCTTGCTATCGGCACGGGAAGGTCAAGATAATCCAAGGATAAGACTTTGCTTCCAGGTAAACACTCAGCACTTACTACTCATGAACTGCCATTTTCTTTGTTAACCAACAGGCTTCTATAAGAATTCATTCGTAATGTCATTTCCAGGAAAAGAATATTAGGAGAGATTAGATGAAATCGGTATTGGCTTGTGTATTTCTTATTCTGACTCTACTTCCCAGACATTCCGGAGCTGCAGATGAAAAAGTTAAAATTATTCCAGACGTAGTTTATGGTCACAAATTTGGTATGGCATTGACATTCGACGTTTTCCAACCTCAAAAGCCCAATGGAGCGGGAGTGCTGTTTATGGTGAGTGGCGGCTGGTATTCACGTTGGACTGAGCCTCAAAGTATGCTGGGTTGGTTTAATCCACTACTGGAAGAGGGATTCACCGTTTTCTGTGTCAGGCATGGTAGCAGCCCCAAATTTAAAATCCCGGAAGTGGTGGAAGACGTTCGACGCAGTGTCCGCTTCATTCGACAGCACGCACAGGAATATGGCGTTAATCCCAATCAGCTCGGTGTCTGGGGAGGCAGTGCAGGCGGACATCTTTCGCTAATACTCGGGACGACTTCTGATCAAGGTGATCCTGATACAAAAGACCCCGTTTTAAAGAACAGTAATCGGGTAGCAGCAGTTGCCGCCTATTACCCACCAACCGATATTCGAGAATTCGTGGATGAGAAGTCTCCTTATTACCACCGATTTCCTGCTCTGCAGTTCAAAGCGGATCTGGCAGATGATTTTTCTCCCCTTCTCCATGTGACCCCTGATGATCCGCCAACACTGCTCATACATGGAGACCAGGATAAACTGGTCCCCATAAGTCATAGTAATAATATTATGAAGAAGTTCGAAGAACAAAAAGTTCCAGCCGAACTGATCGTTATTAAAGATGCTGCACATGGCTTTAAAGGTGAAGACCAAAACCGTGCCAGTCAGGCAGTTGTGGACTGGTTCAAAAAGTATTTATTGAACCCTTGAAGAATTTTGTACGCCTGATTTCGTTAAAATTCTGCATTTTTGGGAGTTCTGGGAAACGGTATGCAATCTCTGATATTTGTCATTGATGTGATTAATTGAATGAGACGCTCGAAGCCTAATCCGAATCCTGAATGTGGTACAGTTCCATATTTACGCAGATCGGTGTACCACCAATATTCATCTGGATTTAAGCCGCCCTCTTGCATACGGTCTACCAGAATATCATAACGTTCTTCACGCTGACTTCCGCCAATAATTTCTCCGACTCCAGGAACAAGCACATCCATTGCGCAAACTGTTTTGCCATCATCGTTGCAGCGCATATAAAAAGGTTTAATCGTTCTGGGATAATTATATACTATTACAGGCTGCTTAAAATGCTCCTCCGTCAGAAAGCGTTCATGTTCAGACTGCATATCGCTACCCCATTCAATGGGGAAATCGAATTCTTTGCCACTGGATTTCACAATCTCGATCGCTTCTGAATACGAGATGCGAATAAATTCATTTTCTGTAATATTGCGTAAGGTCTCAAGAGTTGTTTTATCGATCCTTTGGTTGAAGAATTCCATATCCTCGGCACAATTCTCCAGAACATCACCGATAACAGTTCTCACAAAACTCTCTGCCAGTGCCATGTTATCCTGCAGATCGTAGAAGGGCATCTCAGGCTCAATCATCCAGAATTCGGCTAAATGACGAGTTGTATTTGAATTCTCAGCTCGAAAAGTGGGACCGAATGTGTAACATTCACCAATCGATGTTGCAAATATTTCTGCTTCCAATTGTCCAGAGACGGTCAGCGAAGCCGGCTTTCCAAAAAAGTCCTGAGAAAAATCGATCTTTGTCTGGACTTGAGCCAGTCGGTCTAAATTGAGTGTGGTCACCTGAAACATTTCTCCAGCTCCCTCACAATCACTGGTAGTAATAATGGGAGTCTGGATATAAACGAATCCCCGCGTCTGGAAGAATCGGTGGATCGCAGTAGCAGCTTCATTCCGGACCCTCGTAATTGCTCCAAAAGTATTTGTGCGTGGGCGCAAATGAGCAATTTCCCTCAAAAACTCAAAGCTATGTCGTTTTTTCTGTAGCGGATATGTTTCGGGATCCGCAGTACCATACAGATAGAACGACTCTGCATGTAATTCAATTCTCTGGTTTTTTCCAGGTGACTCAATCACCTTGCCGGTCACCGAAAGGCTACTCCCGGTGGTCACATCTTTTATCACTCTTTCATAGTCTGGAACATTTTGATCAATCACAATCTGCAGATTGGCCATACAGCTGCCATCATTCAATTCCACAAAAGAAAATCCACTTTTAGAATCTCGACGTGTACGAACCCAGCCACAAACCTTGATTGTTTCTCCCGGTTGAGAAGTATGCAGCGCCGCTTTTATTTTTGTTCGGATCATTGAAGTGACACTTTCCAGAATTGAATTATTTTCTTTTAAATCGCTTTTACACCAAGAGTTTAAGCACATGCAATACTTACTCTGCTTTCTGCATCCCTTTTTAATTTGCATTCTGGATTCTGTAAACTGTAATTCTGAAGAGATCATGGCAGGAGACCTGGGATAAGGACATACTGATATATCAGTTGCTGCCACTGATCCTGTTATTCCCGAAGGAGTGAGATGAATTTTAAACAAAATCTGTTCCACTCGGGATCTATTAATCAGTAGCAGAATTCAATGAGTTTCAATCGACTGGCTTTCACATCGGAATATTTTTTCAAGAAACATGTAGCAAAATATTATCAGAAGGAGCAGAATGAACATCCGGCCACAGGCCCGCCCGAAATTTAAAAACCGAACCTCAATTTTAAGTCTGATTATAAGAGATGCCGGAAATATCGATCGCTAATCTGGTAGATTTAAACGATGAACTGATCGCGATGATTCGCGCAGGGATCCCCCTTGATCAAGGACTGCGAAACGCAGCCAAACATTTAAATAAAGATTCAAAACGATTCACGGAACAGCTGGCTCTTAGAATAGAAGAAGGTTTTTCTCTGGAAGAAGCCATTGAGCCAGGGGCGAATGATCTACCCCATTCGTATATATCTCTGCTGAAATCAGCCATACGAATGGGAAAACTGCCGGAAGCACTGTCGGCTTATACCGCATTTGCACGATCAAGGATGGAACTGCGTCAGGAAATCAGTATAGCATTGATATATCCTGGCATTGTGCTGGTCATGGCTTTTTTTCTTTCACTATTCGCCTGCTTTATCATATTTCCGGAACTGCTTGAGATTCACAAAATGTTCGAAGTCCCCAATACGCGGTTAATGGATTTAGTCGCGAAGTTCTTTTATTTCTATCAGGGCTGGTTTCTGATTGTACCAGTAATATTTCTGTCCTTGATCATCAGTTGGAAAGCAAGCCGTTTCTCTTTCCTCCTTACAAGAGAGAAAAACACTTCTTTCTACAAGGGTGTATTTACCACAGTTGCCTATGGTTGGATACCAGGATATCAAAAATTGATCTCGGAAATGAATTTTTCGACTTTTACAAAAATGATCAGCATCCTGCTTTCCTATCATGTTCCATTACATGAAGCGCTGGTGCTGGCGGCTGGCTCTACCGGAAATTCGAAACTGATTTCAGAATCCGAATTACTCTCTAAAAAGTTGAAAAGCGGTTCTTCATTACCAGATGGAATTCAAAACAGTGAATATTTTCCATCTTATATAAAAAAGATGTTGATAAAGGATGCGCATCAAAACCATCTCGTTAGAATTTTTTCTGAAATTTCACGCGTTTATCAATCGCGAGTTTCAAATCGCATCGATTGGGTGAAACGTATTCTTCCGATCTCATTACTCGTCATAGTGGCTGGTGGTATCACCGCCAGTTACGCCATTATCGTTTTTCTTCCTTTTATTGAGTTATTAAAAATGCTAGGGAGTCCCACATTATAATGAGTCGCTATTCATATAGCTGTCTGAATAAAGAGGGGCAGGAACTGCAAGGAATTATTGAAGCAGCAAGTGATGAATCTGCTCGAATCAAACTGATGGAGCAAGGTTTAAAAATCCTGCGAGTTGACCTGTTATTATCCGAGAGCGACATCGATGCCGGAAAATCGGAGCGTCTTGAAATAGAAAATTTTGAATGTGTGCAGCTTTCTGACTTTGGAAAGGCTGCCTGGTATTCGGACTCAGAATATGTAAGCGATTTACCGAATTTTTCTCAACCGGAAATCCATGGAATTCCGCTGTCAGCCAGCTTTCTGACACTGGCTGAAGAAACCAGTTCTCGGAAGCTGTCTCGCATCTTCCAGAATATTGCAAATGATCTGGAACAAGGCATGCCCCCCGAAGACAGCTTAGGTCGAAACTTGAATTCAATACCACATCATCTGGAATCAATTATTCTGGCGGGAGCTCAAACCGCACACCTGGAATCGATCATCGAAGATTATATCGAAAGCCAAAGGTGTCTCGCGCAATCTCGTCACAAAATTCAAATTTCTCTCTTTTATTCTGGAGTGCTTATTGCGGCCTCTTTTCTGCTGCTTTATTTTTTGATGGTTACAGTAGTTGCCAGCTTCGAATCGATATTTGAGGGATTTGGCACTGAATTACCCAGCCTGACAGTTCTAGCCTTTCAAATTTCAGATCTACTTTCTGAACATGGTCTCCAAATTCTGGGTTGGTTTCTACTGTTATCAGTGGCTTTCTGGTTCGGTTTCGATTTATTTAAATTACAGCCTGTTCGTAGACGGCTGATTAATAAGATCCCTGTATTTGGTGGTATTCTCAGCAATACCTCTTATGCTCAATTCTGTCGTATGCTGGCCACTATGACTGAAGCAAAAATATATCTTCCTGATGCCATCGAACTGTCTGCAAAGACAACTAACGACCCCAATCTGATCGCGGGTTGCCAAGTACTGAAAAGTAGAATGAAAGAAGGCTTAAGTCTCTCAGAAACCTCTTCTGGAATTCCTCAGTTCTCAAAAAGCTTTATCCATATTTTTCGCTGGCAAGATCGTCCAGACATATTTATCGATTCTTTACGAGCCAGCAGCAATATTTTCCAGGCCAAAGCAAATATGAAAACCGGCTCTCTGGTATTTGCTCTACAGCCAATCATATTAGCTGGAATCTTAATTATTATTACATTCCCAATCGGGGCAATTTACTTACCGCTCATAAAGCTCCTCAATGATCTCTCGTAATCACCAGATTACTAGAAAGTTAAATCGTCAGTGGAATCACTTGGTCTTATATTCTGTCTGGCATTTTTTGCCTATTTTCCGATCGCAGGAGTCTCCTCAATTCTGCTGGCTCGCAGAATAAAAGACTTTGGTCACCAAGGCGTTAACCCACTGATTAAAGTCTGCTGGATTCTGTTTTCGTTTTTCCTGATGCTCTGCGGATTTGGTTTAACTGGTCTCAGCATTATTGTTATCCTATTCAACAAACAGTCATCCCTGGGTGCTTTACTTCTGGTTATCCCCAGCCTGATTCTCTATCTTGTTACCATCTTTCAGGAACTTCAGTGTATTCAAGTAGCTTCCGCTCTGAATCAGGGGGAGGAATACGACCTGCCCGAACGATTGCAGATGAAAATTCAATCAATACGGATTTTCGGCTGGATACTGGTGGGACTCCCCTCACTCATCTTCCTGCCCATATTAGTATCATTTTTACCATTACTACTGGCATGCTTAGTGCTCAGTTCTCTCATCAATATATTTTCATTAAACAAACGGGCTAATGAATCTGAATTACTCTGGTTATTAACATTATGTGTTGAAAAAAATATTCCACTGGGTCCTGAACTTGATGCCTATGCAGAAACGCAAACACGAAAGTATCGAACTAAAATTGAATTACTCAGTAGTCGAATGTATTCAGGCATCTCTCTTTCAACCGCCCTCTCTGATACTCCAGGACTCGTCCCTCAATCAGCTGTCGTAGCAATTCGTATTGGAGAAGAAAGCAATACTCTGGGTATAGCGCTCCGCGATGCTGCCGTGCAGTCTTCAAAATACCTGAAGAACGAATCAGGGAATCCAAGCGGTACCTATCTTGCGGTCTATGTGACCGTCATTGGAACGATCCTGTTTTCAGTTGCAGGTTTTATCATGTACTGGATCATCCCCAAGTTTAAAAAGATATTCATGGATTTCGGCACCGAACTCCCTCCCATGACTCTTACGGTGATTAATCTTAGTGAATTTATCATTGCCAATTTTTTTCTGTTCTTACCAGTCTTTTCAGTCCCGTTTACATTATTAATTCTGATACACATTGGGAATTATTACGGGTGGTCAAATCTACGAGTGCCTCACTTCACAGGCTGGTTCCCGCGTTTAAATACACCTGATTGCCTGAGGCAAATAGCCCAATCCATTTCGGCACAACAACAGCCTCAGGTCGCATTAAGTTCCGCTTCTCAATACCACCTTTGGTCAGATGTTAAAATAAGATCGCGGCTTGTAGAAACCAGTGTTAATCAAGGTGAAAACCTCTGGAAGTCTCTACAGAATGCTAAAATCATTTCCCGTTCTGAAGCGGCACTTTGTGACACAGCTGAGCGTGTTGGCAACCTGCCCGAAGTATTGAGGTCACTGGCATTCACGATAGAACAACGCAGAACCAGAAAACTGAAGGTACTGGCAGATCTCTTAAAACCAGTTGTTGTCTGTTTTCTGGGAGTCGTCGTGGGACTGTTTGTCATTGCATTGTTTATCCCCATGATTCATTTAATATTTGATCTCAGTTGAAATTAGATTCCATGATATACAAACATCAGAATAATTCAGAATGGAATAAACGGTCAGGATTTACCATCTTTGAAGCATTTATCTCATTAATCCTGGTCAGCACAGCTGTCTCCATAACAATACCGACTTTACGTGTCGTCAATCTTCAGAGAAAGTCCCTCAACGAGCGCTTTATTGCAACGACAACCCTGACCAATCTGTCAGAACGATTGAAAGCAGAAGAAACTTGGAACAGCCTTACTTCCCAAAGACTGGATTCATACCAGGAAGAAGTAACGAAAGAACTATCTTTAAAAGAGCCAAAACTCGCCTTCAACCTGATAGAAAACCCTAAGTTACCTGCGATAAAACAACTGATTATCCAACTGACGTGGCAAAATCCATATGGAGAAATTGTAGATCCTGTTTCACTCTCGATCTGGTTTTATAATCTGGAGGATAAAACATGAATCGCCTGCAGGTTAATCATTGCAGAATTCAGTTTATTCGATCAGCGCCTCATGGTGTATCCCTGATTGAAATGCTGGTAATGATTTCGTTAATCTCGGTCATTTTTACTGTGGGAGTAACCATGCTGGCATTTCTGATGCGAGTAGAGTTACAAGGAACAGACCGCATCCATAAATCATTTAACATCCAGAGATTATCGAAGCAGTTTCGACAAGACATCGCCTCTGCCAGAAGGGCATCACTCATATCGGAAAAGAAACAACAACGACAAAAACTGAAGTTAGATATAGGGGTTGACCGTTTCATAATTTACTCAGCTGGCGAAAACAGCTATGGAAATTTTATCAGCCGCGAACAAATAATTTCTGATAAGTTAATTTCACGGAATGAATATCCGATTTCAGAAGGGCAACTTCATTTTCGCATTGAAAATATCAACCAGCGCCAGATTGCTTCCCTGCAGTTAAAAATGACAACTGATAATTCTCATGAAAATGAGACGGTCAAAATGCCGTATAGTACACTCCAGTTTGATGCAGTGATTAACCGGAAATATTCTTATGTAATAAATAAAGAGCAATAAGCTTTAGGTGAGTTATGAAATTAATCGATCTCGATTCTTCATTCTCTCAGAACCACAATCTCATACCCGGTTCCCGTAAGGGCGCCGTTATCATAATCCCGTTAGTCTGCCTGATTCTTGCATTGGCTGTCGTCGGTGAATTGTTAAAGCAGACCTCACTTGAAATCAATCAATTAAAAAAATCGCAATTCCATCTACAGGCAACCTGGCTTGGCGAAGCTGCTGTCCAACGCACTGTTAGAAGACTTAAAGAAAACATGGATTATTCTGGTGAGGTCTGGCAGATCTCGTCAGAGGAAATGGGTGGGGTATATCCTGGAGAGGTGATTATCGAAATTGAGAGAAATTCTGAACAAAATCAAAGTACCATTTTAGTTCGAACCAAAGCAAGCTATCCGGCAGACGAAAGCAAACGGGTTCGCGTCATTCATGAATGGCCAGTCCAGCTTTAAAATTCAATTATTGAGAATTTATTCTCCTTCTCTAAAGACAAGCTAAACTGAAGGAATTGTTATGAAACACCTGGCATCATCTAATTCTGGTTATGAGCGGAGAATTCGTGGAGGTTTTACCTTAATCGAATTACTGGTAGTGATCGCAATCATAGCCATACTAATCGCCCTGCTGCTACCAGCTGTTCAACAGGCACGAGAAGCAGCACGTAGATCATCCTGCAAGAACAAGTTGCTCCAACTCAATGTGGCGTTGCAAAATTATGAGATGGCCCACAATGTATTTCCACCAGGCTCGGTCAATCCCACCGGTCCTATCCTCAATGAACCGAAAGGTTATCATGTCAGTTGGCTTTTGCAGATTTTACCCTATCTGGATGAGCGAACCGCCTTCAATAAATATGACTTTGATAGAGGTGTTTATGACCCCGCAAACAAGGAAGTTGCCAATTATCGTATTGCTACTTTACATTGTCCATCAAATCCGAATCAGGGTCATAGTTATGCCGGAGTACAAAACGATATCGAAGCATCGATCAGTGAAGATACTAATGGAGTCCTTTTTCTAAACAGCAGTGTCAGTTATGACGACATTCTGGATGGTTGCTCGAAAACTCTTTTTGTCGGTGAATTTATCGAAGGAAATCAACTGGGATGGGTCTCGGGAACACGCTCCACACTCCGTAATTCCGGCACTCGGATTAATTCAGATGACGGAAAGATATTTACCGGACAGGACGCATATGAAAGACGCTTCACGCCAGAGGATGAAAGAACTGATTCTGATACTCCAGTCACCAATACCAGCAATAAAAAATCATTTGTAGGCGGTTTTTCGAGTTACCATACAGGAGGGAGCCATTTTGGTATCGGTGATGGTGCTATTCGATTTTTAAGCGAAAATATCAATCAGTCTGTCTATGAAGCCTTGGCTAATCGGCACGATGGCCAGCTCCTCTCAGAATTTTAACTGATTGAAATGTCACACGTATTTCTATTCTTCTGTAAAATTGTTGCACCATGAAACTAATTCGAGAAAGCCTCAGGCACCATTCTGGTTTTGTGATGATCGAATTACTTACAGTCATTCTGGTTATCGCGATACTGATTGCACTTTTATTACCCGCAGTGCAGCAGGCTCGAGAAGCAGCACGGGCAACGACTTGTAAAAATAATCTTCAACAAATCGGCCTGGCTTTGCAAAATTACCAGATGGCACATCGTGTTCTTCCTTCGGGAACCGTTAATTCGAGCGGCCCAATTCTGAATCGACCTGTTGGGTATCATGTAGGCTGGTTGATTCAAATACTACCACAACTGGACGAAAAAACGGCCTTCATCAATTATGATTTTAAATATGGCGTTTACGATCTAAAAAATCGCACAATCGCTAATCACAATATCCCCGGACTTTATTGTCCATCTAATCCAAATGACACCTGGAACTATACTGGCTGTCATAATGACGTGGAGTCACCTATAGACATAAACAATAATGGCGTCTTATTTTTAAACAGCAGTATCCGAGAAAAAGATTTAAAGGATGGTCGATCACATACAATATTTATAGGAGAAGCAAGCGATGGTGGTTTTTTGAGTTGGACCTCCGGATCATCTTCTACTCTCAGGAATATGGGTAGCAAAATCAATTCCAACATGTCTACACCCAAGAACTATGGTTTGGGATTTAACTATGGAGGCAGAGGACATTATTCCTTTGAAGAGAACTCCGATTTAGCTGAGATGAATGAATTTGAAACCCAATCATCTCCTGATTTCTCAGATGAGTCTCCCAAAGTAATAAAAGAGCTAGCCCCGGAAGAGCGTTTATCGTTGCTGAAATCAGCTGGATTCTCAAGCAATCATACAGGTGGAGCCCACTTTTGTTTTGGAGATGGGTCAGTTAAATATGTCAGCCAGTTGACCGACGAACTGATTCTCAAAAACCTTGCTAACCGACACGACTCGAATCTGATTGGAGAATTTTAGAATTCATAAAATGCTTCCAGCTAACTTATACTTGAAATGGTTACTCGTACTTCTAGTGTTCGTTGTTACGAGCGAACAGGTTGCCGAAGCCATTGAATTTCATGATATTCGATGGGGATTTAATGATCGCCTTACTGCTTATCACATTAATCCTGTCACTGTGCTGGTCGAGAACCCGGATTCCACACCGTTTGAAGGTGAAATCTTTTTTCACCAGGAATCCTTTCGAGGACAACAAATTGATATCGCCCTTGCGGCAACCACATACGTTGCCCCCTTCGAAAAGAAATGGCTCCAGTTTTATCCCTATATTTCTGACTTTAATGCCAACTGGAGAATCAGTTGGAGCCAGAAAGGCATTCAGCACTCAAAAACTTTCCTGTCTCCCCGCCCGGTATCAGATAAGTCAATTATACAACTGGTCGCACCAGACAGATTGAGTACTGTCATCCCTGGTATCAAGCAATTTCCCGAGGATCTCTATCCTCCCGTTACAGGGGCGACAGATGCATTACAGATCATGCTCTTAGATCACCTTCCCAGATGGGAGAAAACGCGGCGTGAAGCCTTTAAAGAGTGGGTCTATTCGGGAGGCATACTGCACATCTTTCATAATTCAAATGGTGATCCGTTATTATTTCCTGATTCGTACTCTCCATTAAAGCGACAAGCTTCTCCTGCATATTATGGAAATGGAGTTGTCTATTACCACCAACAAAAGCTGAACGATCTTTCATATGCAGAGTTACTGCGGACTCTCAACGCAGACAAGAACAGTTCAGTTACCTCAAAAATATTGAATGTAAAAAAGAACCCAGTACAAGAGTCGGACGCCACATACGCTTCTTGCGATAGCCCAAGACTGGCGGACTCCCGAAAAGTGAATTATGCGGCCAGTTGTTGAGCGTATATTCTCTCGAACTGGTCGGGACATTGATAGTTTAA